>NZ_JAHXYM010000005.1:0-417144 GCF_019969975.1 Pantoea sp. OVA07A
CGGCACAGGATGTGCCATCCCCGGCGGTCCGTCAGGCAGGCGAATGAAGTGAAGGAACCGCGCAGCGGCGCGAGGACCGCCAGCCCCTGAGCGGCACCAGACTGCGTTATCACCTGTCGCTTAACTGGCTGGCATGCTCCCTTTTCGTTTAGAGAGAACGCTGGCTCAGGGAGCATACGCCTTCCGTAAAGACGCAAAAAAACGCCATCCCTGGCAGGCGCAGCGCGGGCGATTACGCACCTCATCCCTGAGGTGCGCCCGCAGCCGGGCCAACGCTTTGCGTTGTTCAAAAACGCTCCCGGCTTTTTGTCCATGGCCCGCGATGCTTTACTCCAGTCGTATGCTCCCGTCGCTTTGACTTCGGGAACCGTCTGTAAAAGCAAACAGGGAGCCATCCGGCTCCCTGTTATTTTCACTTCAGCAGATTATGCACTTCTGCAAATCAGGCTTTCGCCAGCTGCTCTTCCGGACGTTTCAGTACCGCATAGCTCAGACCCGCAATCGCGGTGCCGATGATAATCGCCATCAGATAGCCGATAACCGGGGTAATCGCGCCAGGGATCAGCAGCACGAACAGTCCACCGTGCGGAGCCATCAGTTTTGCGCCAATCGCCATGGAGATCGCGCCGGTGGTTGCACCGCCAACGATACAGCAAGGCAGAACGCGCATCGGGTCACGGGCAGCGAACGGAATCGCGCCTTCAGAGATAAAGCAGAGACCCAGAACCAGTGCTGCTTTACCACCTTCCTGCTGACCTTTATTGAATTTACGACGGGCAACCAGCGTCGCCAGCCCCATCGCCAGCGGTGGCACCATACCGGCTGCCATAATGGCTGCCATTGGCGCATAGGTCTGCGAACTCAGTAACCCGACGCCAAACGCGTAAGCCACTTTGTTTACCGGACCGCCCATATCGGTACACATCATGCCGCCCAGAATGGCACCCAGCAGGACCGCATTCGCCGTTCCCATGTTGGCCAGCCAGTGCGTCAGGCCGTTCATGATGCCAGCAACCGGTTTACCCACTACGTAGATCATCAGCAGACCGGTGATCAGACTGGCGAACAGGGGAATAATCAGTATCGGTTTCAGCGCTTCCATACTCTGCGGCAGTTTAACTTTGCCGCTGATCAGCTTCGCCGCATAACCGGCAATAAAGCCCGCGATAATACCGCCTAAGAAACCTGCGTTAATGCTGGTGGCGATCATACCGCCAATCAGACCCGGCGTCAGACCCGGACGATCAGCGATGGAGAAGGCGATAAAGCCCGCCAGCACCGGCACCATCAGGGCAAAGGCGCTGCCACCACCAATTTGCATCAGCGCCGCAGCCAGCGTGCCCTGCTCTTTAAACGCCGTGATACCAAAGGCAAACGACAGCGCGATGCTCAGACCACCTGCGACCACCATCGGCAGCATGTAAGAAACACCGGTCAGCAGGTGACGATAAGCCCCTGCTCCGCCTTTCTTCTCTTCTTCACTGCTATTGTTCTGTCCGCCAGCCGCCGCTTTATACGGCTTCGCTTCTGCTACCGCTTTATCCAGCTCCTGCGCGGTTTTCTTCAGCGCCAGACCGGTTGAGGTACGGTACATCGGCTTACCGGCAAATTTCGCCAGGTCGACTTCGATATCAGCTGCGACGATCACCAGATCGGCGGCAGCGACTTCTTCCGGAGTGATCGCATTACCGGCACCCACTGAACCACGGGTTTCAACTTTCACCCACCAGCCGCGACGGGTCGCTTCAGCCTGAATGGCCTCGGCAGCCATAAAGGTGTGCGCCACGCCGGTCGGACAGGCGGTAACCGCGACGACGCGTTTCTGCGCGCCAGCCTGAGCCGGTGCAGCAGGTGCGCCTGCTTCAGGTGTTGCTACCGCAGCCGGTGCCTGCCAGGTTTTCGCTTCTGCTTTCGCGCGGTTCAGGAAGGTTTCTGGCTCACGTACTGCCAGCTGGATATCGCCCAGCCAGACCGCTTTGCCGTTCAGCGCCGCATCGTCCGGCACGTTTTTGCCCAGCACAATCGCCAGCTCAGCGTCGGCAGGATTATCAGTCAGGGTCAGGCCCGCCGCAGCGGCGGCAGCCGCCAGACGCTGTTGTGCCATATATGCGGAAGCCAGTCCCAGTGTAGGGTCTTTAATCAGCAGCGTTTTCATTATCGCTCTCCTGCTGTCAGTTAACGGGTTGTAAGTCGACGCGCGCCATCATTGCGGCCAACTGAGTACGATCGGAAACGCCAACATTGCTCTGGCTGACGGCCATCGCCGCCACGGCAGTCGCAAGACGCAGCGTGTGTTCGCTGGATTCGCGCATCAGCAGGCCATAAATCAGGCCACCAACCATTGAGTCGCCTGCACCCACGGTGCTGACCACTTCGCACACCGGCGGTTTAGCGATCCATTCGCCAGAAGCGTTGACCCACAGAGCACCTTCTGCGCCCAGCGAAATCACCACATGGGCGATACCCTGCTCGCGCAGTTCGTGCGCAGCGCCAATCACATCCTGCAGGGTTGGCAGTTTGCGACCGGCCCAGATTTCCAGCTCACGTCGGTTAGGTTTAACCAGCCACGGTGCCGCCTTCAGTCCTGCCACCAGCGCCTCGCGGCTGCTGTCAAAGATGATGCATGGGCAGTGGGTGCGAAGTTCGGTCATCCAGCGGGTAAAGGCATCGTGGTCGACGCCCTCAGGCAGGCTACCGCTGACGCAGACCATATCGAACTGGCCCAGCCAGGTCAGAGAATCGGTAGTAAAACGATCCCAGTCCTGCGCCGTCACCTGAAAACCGGAGAAATTCAGATCGGTGACGTCACCGGTCTGTTCAGTGAGTTTAACGTTGATACGGGTACGGCCAGGCACGACATGGAAACGGTTGGCTATGCCCAGCTCACTGAACAACTGCTGGAAACCGTCCTGATTCTCTTTCCCCATGAAGCCACCGACGGTGACATCGATACCCAGATCCTTAAGTACTTTGGCTACGTTGATGCCCTTGCCCGCAGCATGCAGCCCGGTGGTTTTCACCAGGTTAACTTCGCCACGTTCAATTTCAGGGGTATAACCCACCAGGTCATACGCCGGGTTCAGCGTAATGGTGGCGACGCGTCTGCTCATGATGCCCCCTCACCCAGACCACTGGTGATCGCTTCTTCAATCGCGTTCAGCGCCTGCTGTGCATCTTCACCGCTGGCGGTGAAGCGCAGGCGATGGCCTTTCTTCACGCCCAGCGCAACCACTTTCATCAGGCTACGGCCATTAGCGGGTTTGCCGCTGCCGTCGAGATTGGTCACGGTAATGTCGCTGTTGAACTGCTTGATCACGCTGACCAGCGCCGTGCCCGGACGGGCGTGCAGGCCGTGTTCGTTGCGAATGGTAAATTCAGCCGTCAGCACGTCAGCCTGCTCATCGACTTCGCTGGTGAGCAGTGCGTAAACGCCTGCAGCATCCGCTTTCAACAGACGATCCGCTTTGCCCTGCTGCAGCAATGCGCTGAGGTAACACAGCACTTCCAGCGGACGTTCATCGGTCGCCGAAACGCTGATTAACATCGCAGCCGATTCGCCCTGATGGTCGAAGGCATGTTCAGCGCGGCTGATAGCCACGCCGCTGCGCAGGTTGCCGAGGCTGCTGTCGCTGAGCCAGATACCCTGCCCCAGATTCAGCGGAGGCGTTGAAACCACGTCCGCGACGTAGCTGGCATCCACCACACCAGCGGACTGCAGCCGACCGGCGTTCATCGCCTGTAAGGTGATCAGATCACTGGCAGCCACGTTGAGCGTGATTAATGAGGTGTCGAAGCTGAATTCAGCGGCTTGTTTCTCGCCCATCAGCAACGCACGAAGATCTTCAGCAGAGGCGGTTTTTAGCTGTTCTGCAATGGTGTCATCGCTCAGCACATGGGTCAGCTGACGCAGCAGCGCCAGATGTTCATCCGACTTAGCGGCAATCCCGATGGCAACATAGGCTGTCTGATCGTCACCCCAGGCGATGCCCTGCGGAAACTGGAATACCTGAACGCCGGTTTTCAGCACCAGATCGCGGGTATCGGTGGTGCCATGAGGGATTGCGATGCCGTTGCCAAGAAAGGTTGAGGTCTGCTGTTCGCGCGCCAGCATGCCGTTGACGTACCCTTCGGTCACATTGCCCGCCGCGGTTAACGCGGCAGCAACCTGACGAATGGCCTCTTCTTTATTCTGGGCGCTGGCTCCGGTATGGATGGCCTGCAATTCGAGCTGGAACATAATTCTCCTCGCTTGCTGAGATTGAATCGTTTCAGCTAGTGTGAAAGTTTTTACGCCATGCTGAGGAAAACAGGTGGCGCAGTCACCGCTGAAACGTTTCAGGGATTGTGGTACAGCCGCTTTCACCAGGCAAGAAAATGCGCAAACGGCGTAGCAGATTTTTGACGTTACGCACATTTCGGGCAGGTTTAGCGGATTAGCGGACGAACAGGCTGACGCTGCTGCTGTAAAGTGAGAATGGGTGGACCGAAAAACTTCAGCAGCGTCAGCGCCTGATGGCGCGGTATCCGCTTCGGTTTGCAGCAGATACGTTTGCAATTGGTAGATGCATTCTGCGCACGTCTTGATGCTGTGCTTTCATGGGATCGCGCAGCGGTAGATGCAACTACTGAAATCAAAGCGGCGCTGGCTGCTGCCAGAACGCCCATTGGTCCCAACGACACCGCGATTGCCGGGCATGCCATTGCGGCCAGGGCTATTCTGGTGACCAATAACACACGCGAGTTTGAACGGGTACCCGGATTGCAGCTGGAAGAGTGGGTCAGCTAACCGCTGACGCGGGATTAAATCTAAGCGGTGGGAGGGTTCTCAGGCACGAGTGCTGGCTTCAAGCTCAATCAGGTAGGTCATGGCTGATGTACGGTCTGTAAGACACATATCAACTGAAGGTTGCAGACTTCCGCATACTTTCGGCCTTAAATCTGAACCGAAAATCATGCACAAATTTTCATCCGATAACTGAATGCATCGGACATTCGCGGGTTTACCCTGCGGCATTCCGGGGATGGGGCTGGAGATTGACGGCGCGATGCAGCAGGCTCCACAATCAATACGACACTGCATTAACACCTCTTACGCGACCTTCAGGATACAACAGACAGTAACAGAACCTCAGAGGGAGCGACACCACACCCTTCAGCTCTTAACTTCCTGCTTAAATCGTTCACTGTCACCCATGCCAGAAATCGGTGAAAAGATAGAGGGCGCTGTACAACAGGCACCGCCCTGGCTACGGCATTGCATGCTGTGATCAGGCAGAGAAAGTCGCGGCGACAATAGCAGTCCGGGGCGGCAATTGCCATGAAAGCCGCGGCCTGAGACAAAATTTCACGCCGGTGATATTGCCAGTTTTCATCGGCGCGAGTAACGTTGCGCGCACTTCACTTTCAAGATAGCGAGAACAGCAATGCCAAAAGCCAATGAAATCAAAAAAGGGATGGCCGTCACGCACAACGGTAAACTGCTGCTGGTTAAAGATATTGATGTCCAGAGCCCCAGCGCACGCGGTGCCGCCACCCTGTATAAAATGCGCTTTACCGATGTTCGCACCGGTTTAAAAGTGGAAGAGCGCTTTAAAGGCGACGAGATTATTGATGCAATTTCGCTCAGCCGTCGCAGCGTGACCTTCTCTTATATAGATGGTGACGAATATATTTTTATGGATGATGAGGATTATACCCCCTACTCCTTTAAACAGGAGCAGATTGAAGAAGAGCTGCTGTTTATCCCTGAAGGCGGTATCCCTGGCATTCACGTGCTGACGATGGAAGGTCAGGTGCTGGCGCTGGAACTGCCACAAACCGTGGATATGGAGATTGTTGATACCTCACCAGGCATTAAAGGTGCTTCCGCCAGCGCCCGTACCAAACCCGCCGGTATGAGTACAGGCCTCTCGATCCAGGTACCGGAATACCTCAGCAACGGTGACCGCATCCGCATCCACATTGCTGAACGCCGCTATATGGGCCGCGCAGACTAAATCAGAAGCCTGCTGCCGATCGTGATAGTGTTATATTATTACATTATCACGTTATCCCCCGGCAGGAGTCACTCCCATGACACGCGTTAATCTGATTACTGGTTTTTTGGGCAGCGGCAAAACCACGCTGCTCTGCCATCTGCTGGCTGCCAGGCCGTCCGGGGAAAACTGGGCGGTGCTGGTTAATGAATTTGGCGAGATCGGGATCGACGGCGCCCTGCTGGCCGATCGCGGTGCCACGCTGAAAGAGATCCCCGGCGGCTGCCTGTGCTGTGTTAATGGCCTGCCGATGCAGGTCGGGCTGAATATGCTGCTGAAGAGTAAACCCGATCGGCTGCTGATCGAGCCAACCGGCCTGGGCCATCCTCGTCAGGTGCTGGAGATGTTGAGTGCGCCCGTCTATCAGTCGTGGCTGCAACTGAATGCCACACTAACGCTGCTGGATGCGCGTCAGCTGGCCAATCCTCGTATCGTTGCCAATGAAAACTTCCGCGATCAGCTGGCTGCCGCCGACCTTATTATCGCTAATAAGCGCGACTGCTGGGATCAGGCGGATCGTCAGCGCCTGGCTGACTGGCAGCAGCAGATGCAGCCTGCGCGCCCTCTGATAGAGACAGAATTTGGTCAGATCCCCCTTTCCCTGCTGGATACACCCCGGCAGCCGCGCGAGCTTCCCGTGCCGCAGCATCATCATTCGTCGGGTCCCACCAGCGGTCTGGCGGCGTTGCGACTGAATGGCGAGGCGCGCTGGCGTCGGGCGCTGAACCACGGACAGGGCTATAGCGCCTGCGGCTGGCTGTTTGATGGTGATACGCTGTTCGACAGCGGCACGCTGCTGGAATGGGTTCGGCAGGCGCCGGTAGATCGCGTTAAAGGAGTGATGCGCACGAAAGAAGGCGCTCTGCGTATCAATCGCCAGGCAAATGAGCTGCAGAGTGAAACACTCCCCTCACCGCCATCCGATAGCCGCATTGAGATCATTCATTCTCAACAGGCTGACTGGAATCGACTACAATCGGCATTGTTGAAGTGCCGTTTACGCTGACAGAGGTATTGTCGGCGGTTATTTTTAATAATAATGAGTTTAACTATGCGCGTAACTCGCCTTATTACTATCCTGCTGCTTAATGCACTGGGCGTGGTGCTATTTCTGTCATGGTATCTGCCCCCGGAACATGGCTTCTGGTTCGGCGTCGATAAATCTATTTTCTTTGGCTTCAATAGCCAGATGGTGACCCATCCGCTGTTCGCGCTGATCGTCGCTATCACGAATTACCGTGGTTTTGATGCGGTGTCATTGCTGGCGATGGGTCTGCTTTACCTGTCGATCTGGCGGCGTGAAACGCCACAGGCGCAGCGCCGGATGCTGGCAATCGGCATCACCATGCTGCTGACCGCCGTCGTTCTCAATCAGCTGGGCCATTTATTGCCGGTTAAACACTCCAGTCCGACACTGTTCTTCGAAAACGTGCATCGCGTCAGTGAACTGACCGGTATTCCCGCTAAAGATGCTTCAAAAGATAGCTTCCCCGGCGACCACGGTATGATGCTGATCATTTTCGCCTGCTTTATCTGGCGTTACTTTGGTTTCAGCCGCTTTTTAATTGCCACGGCTATTGTGGTGATATTTTCACTGCCACGCATCATGGCCGGTGCGCACTGGTTTACCGATGTTGCCGTCGGTTCAATGTCGGTGGTATTAGTGGGTCTGAGCTGGTGGCTATTAACGCCAGCCAGTGACGTATTGGTTAACTGGTTTTATCGCAAATTGCCGGGTAAATATAAGCCCGTGACGTAAATGTTAAGCGCGGACGATTTAAACCCCTGGTTTGAACCGCCCGCGCTTATAAAAAACACCTCACCACTATTAGCCTGCTAATTAAATTCACGAAAAGAAAAGGTTATGACCCTGCTGGCAGGTCAAATAGTCGCCAATATCCTCTGTCAATAAAGAAAACTCTAAAAATAGCGGCTATGCCCCGAATTAGCCCCCCTTTAACTCCCTGTTCTCACCATCATTTGACCACAATTGTAGCTAAAGTAGTCAGTGTGTTACGGTTTGATTTCACATCAAAAAAACCTATATGAAATTGATTAAAAGCACTCGCCACGGCGTCTGTAATCAGTTAACCTCAGTCGCAGTGAGGCAAAAGCGGCAGAAAATTCGGATTTTTTACCGTTAAAATGTGTCCATTAACACATTTTAGTAATTAAGGATTTGTCTTAGTCTGTTTCGCTTATTAATCTCCCTGTTTTGTCATCTGGCTGGCGACAATCTTGTCGTAAGGAAATCGAAGGAAAACCCGAATAATGGTCAAGTCTCAACCAATACTGAGATATATCTTGCGGATCGTGCCCGCAGTGGCGCTGGCAACACTCCTCTCAGCTTGTAGCAGTACCCATAGCAGTCAAAACGCGAATAACGAGAATCATGAAGTTAACAACCACAATGGTTTTTTACTTCAGGCGTCTCAGGATGAGTTTGAAGAAATGGTGCGTAATGTCGACGTTAAGTCGCGCATCATGGAACAATACGCCGTCTGGAAAGGTGTGCGCTATCGCCTCGGTGGCGATACTAAACGCGGGATCGATTGTTCCGCCTTTGTACAACGCACCTTCCGCGATCAGTTTGGCTTAGAATTACCGCGTTCTACCTCTCAGCAGCAGGACACCGGTAAAGAGATTACCCGCAGTAAACTGCGTCCCGGCGATCTGGTGATGTTCCGTGCAGGCTCTACGGGCCGTCACGTTGGCATCTATCTTGGCAACGATAACTTCGTTCATGCCTCGACCAGCAGTGGCGTGATGATCTCCAGTCTGAATGATGATTACTGGAAAAAGCGCTACCGTGAAGGACGCCGTGTATTAAGTCGTAACCCGACCTGATAACCACTTTCGATCTTCTCTCAGCCAGAGAACATGAAACGCTGCTTATGCAGCGTTTTTTTTCGCCTTTAATCATTTTTACCAGCAGTTATATAAGATAAAAGCATTCTGATTCAGATTAATAGCAAGACATTTCCCGCCGTCTCGTTATATTCTCGGTCGCTTAAACCGAAGCCGTCGTGCGCAATAACATAATAATAATTTGATTAGGGGAAGCTCCTCATGCCACTGTCGGGGGCGCTACGGCGCCATGCCACCTATCCTCGCCGTATCGCATGGAGTAGTGCGATGGCTGGCGGCCTATTCTTTCTGTTATTTGCTGCACTCTCGCTTCACCAGACCTGGCAGAAGCGCGAACGACAGCATCAGCAACTGCTGGAGAACAGCCGCACGGCATTGCAGCAAACGCTCTCCAGCCTGATTAACAGTACTCTCAGTCCCCTGATTCCGTTTACCCACACTGCCTGCAATACCATCAATCGTGAACTCACCTCACGCGCCGCCTTTGCCGGAAATCTTCGTGCCATCCTGCTGGTTAAAGAAGGTAATGCCTTTTGCTCCTCGGCCACCGGCAGTTTTAATCTGCCGCTCAATGTGATTGCGCCCCTGAGTGATATTTCGCGTGATATCGATCTGCAGCTGATGCCGGGCACGCCGTTGCAGCCCAATAAACCGGCGCTGGCGTTGTGGATCAAAAATCCCGGCAGCGTGCAGTCAGGCGTTTTCGCGACGCTGAATATTACACTGGCACCCTATCAGCTGCTGGCGTCCGGGCATCCGGAAATTACCGGTATAGCACTGGTGGCACAACGCAGCGCCTTAACCAGCTGGCAGTCCGTCGTCATGCAGAATAAAAACCTGCCGACACCGCTGCACCGGCAGGCGCTGACAGGCTATCCGCTGCAGTTTGTGTTGTACGGTTCCACTCTGGCGTTCAGCGATTATCAGAATATCCTGCTGAGTTGTCTGCTACTGTCGCTGCTGGTTTCAGGCGCTTGCTGGCTGCTGTTGTCGGTTTATCAGCGCCCTGGTAAAGAGCTGATTCGGGGCATGAAGCGCGGTGAATTTCACGTCGAATATCAGCCGCTGGTCACCTCCCATGATGGTCAGCCGTATGGGATGGAAGCGTTACTGCGCTGGACCCACCCGACGAAAGGCCCGATTCCGCCCGATGTGTTTATTCACTATGCCGAGGCGCAGAACCTGATTATTCCCCTGACCCGACATCTGTTTCAGCTGGTTTCCCGTGATGCCCACCTGCTGTGTCATACCATTCCCCGTCATGCCTGCCTCAGCCTCAACATTTCGCCCCTGCATCTGGCTGACAGCGGTTTCCGTCAGGATGTGCTGCGCTGGCTTGATACCATGCCTGCGGACCACTTTACTTACGTGTTTGAGATCACCGAGCGAGCCATGGTGCGCGACGAAAACGTTGGAGAACTGTTTGACTGGCTGCATCAGCAGCAGATCCATATCGCCATTGATGATTTCGGTACCGGTCACAGCGCGCTGATCTATCTGGAACGTTATGACTTTGATTATCTGAAAATTGATCGCGGCTTTGTTCAGAGCATCGGTACGGATAGCCTGACCTCGCCGGTGCTCGATACCGTGCTGCAGCTGGCGAAGAAGCTGAACCTGAAAAGTGTGGCCGAAGGGGTAGAAACCGGCGAGCAGGCTGCCTGGCTGATTAACCGCGGTGTGACCCATCTGCAGGGTTACATCTTTAGCCGTCCGCTGCGGCCGGAAACGCTGATAGACTATTTCCGGCGTCATAACGCCTGACACTACCTGGCCCGAATCGCGCCAGACATCTGACAGGAGAGTGCATGCTGTTTCGTTCCGGACTTCTGCTGCTGTGCAGCCTGCTCAGCGCCCCGCTGCTGGCAGCCTCTGTCCAGCAAAGCTACGTGTTCACCCAGGCCGGTGAAGCGAAATATCCGCCTGGCTTCAGCCATTACGACTACGCCGATCCCCGCGCCCCCAAAGGCGGCAGTATCACCATGGCGGTGGTGGGCACTTACGACAACTTCAACCGCTACGCTTCACGCGGTAATCCGGGCATTAACACCGGCACGCTTTATGATGGGCTTTACACCAGCTCAGACGATGAGCCTGGCAGTTATTATCCGCTGATTGCCGAGTCAGCGCGCTACGCCAGCGATTTTACGTGGATTGAGATCCGCCTTAATCCCCGCGCCCGTTTTCAGAATGGCACACCCATCACCGCCCGCGACGTGGCGTTCACCTATCAGAAATTCATGACCGAGGGCGTGCCTCAATTTCGCGTCGCCTACCGTGGCGTGACCGTTAAAGCGCTGAACGATCTCACTGTGCGCATCGAGGCACAGAAGCCGGATAAAGATCTGCTGCTTGGCTTACTGACGCTGCCGGTTATCGCAGAGTCGTTCTGGCGCGATAAGAAGTTTAATGAGCCGTTAAGCGAGCCACCCTTGTCGAGCGGACCCTATCGCATCACTCGCTGGAAGCTGGGACAGTTTATTGAGTTCAGCCGGGTAAAAGATTACTGGGCCGCTGATCTGCTGGTCAATCGCGGACGCTTTAATTTTGATCGAATGCGCTATGACTACTATCTGGATGACAATGTGGCATTTGAAGCCTTCAAGGCGGGTGCTTACGATCTGCGTGAAGAGACATCGGCAAAGAAATGGGCTACCCAGTATCGCGGCCGCAATTTTGACGATGGCAGCATCGTTAAAGAGACCACGCCTAACGATGCCGCTATCGATACCCGCTGGCTGGCATTCAACAATGAAAAACCGCTGTTCCAGGATCGCCGCGTGCGTCAGGCGCTGTCACTGATGTTCGATTTCGAGTGGATGAACAAGGCGCTCTATTACGGTGCCTGGCAGCGCGCCAGCAGCTATTTCCAGAACACGGCGTATGCGGCCAGCGGCGTGCCGGATGCACAGCAGCAGGCCCTGCTTGAACCCTGGCGCGCGCAACTGCCACCTGAGCTGTTCAGCCAGCCTTATCAGCCACATAAAACCGACGGCAGCGGCTATGACCGCGCCAGCCTGTTAAAAGCGTCTGACCTGCTGAAACAGGCGGGCTGGCAGATAAAAAATCGCCGTCTGGTCAATGATAAAACTGGTCAGCCGTTTACCATTGAACTCCTGCTGCGCGGTGGCACCAATACCGACTGGGCGTTACCATTCCAGCACAATCTTTCCCGGCTTGGCATTACGCTGAACCTGCGGCAGATCGACAACTCGCAGTATCTGCGGCGCTGGCGCGAAGGCGACTATGACATGATTGCCACGGTCTATGGGGCAATGCCGATCCCGACCTCCAGTCTGCAGAGCCTGTGGCAGTCTGACTTTATCGCCTCGTCGTGGAATACCGCGCGGGTCAAAGAGCCTTTAGTCGATCATTTCGTGAAACAGATTGTGGCGCATCAGGGTGATCCCGCCGCGCTGCGGCCGCTGGCCCAGGCGCTGGACCGGGTGCTGCTGTGGAATGCGTATATGATCCCGATGTGGTACAACGCAGAGCAGCGGCTGGCGTACTGGGATAAGTTTTCTCACCCTGCCCGCAAGCCAGCCTACAGCGTCGGACTGGAAAACTGGTGGTACGACACAAACAAAGCCGGACGCCTGCCGGCCAGCAAACGCTAAGGAGATCACCGTTGGCCGCTTACTTTCTGCGCAGATTGCTGCTGATCATCCCAACGTTATGGGCGATCATCACGCTTAATTTTTTTATCGTGCAAATCGCGCCCGGCGGACCGGTCGATCAGGCGCTGGCTAACATTCAGTTTGGTCAGACAACCGGTCTGCCCGGCAGTGGCGCAGACAGCGCCGGTTCACGCGCCAGCGTCAGTCATCTCAATCCGGCCGATAATCAGTATCGTGGCGCACGCGGGCTGGATCCCGAAGTGATTGCTGAGATTAAACAGCGTTATGGTTTCGATAAACCTCTCTGGCAGCGTTACGGCGAGATGCTGTGGAATTACCTGCGTCTGGATTTTGGCGACAGCCTGTTTCGCAGTGCCTCGGTGATCGGGCTGATCAAAGAGAGCCTGCCGGTTTCGATCAGTCTGGGATTATGGAGCACACTGATCCTCTACCTTGTGTCGATTCCGCTGGGGATCCGCAAAGCGGTGCGCAATGGCAGCGCTTTTGATGTCTGGAGCAGCGCTTTTATTATCATTGGCTACTCCATCCCGGCTTTTCTGTTTGGCATCATGTTAATCGTGCTGTTTGCGGGAGGCAGCTATCTGGACTGGTTTCCGCTGCGCGGGCTCACCTCTGCGCAGCACGACACACTGCCCTGGTATGGCAAAGTGCTGGACTACTTCTGGCATATCGCCCTGCCGGTGCTGGCGACAGTGATCGGCGGCTTCGCCACGCTGACCATGCTGACGAAAAACGCGTTTCTGGATGAGATCCGCAAGCTCTATGTGGTGACTGCGCGCGCCAAAGGGGTGCCGGAGCGCCGTATTCTCTATCACCATGTGTTTCGCAATGCGATGCTGCTGGTGATCGCCAGCTTCCCCGCCACCTTCATCAGCATGTTCTTTACCAGTTCAGTGCTGATCGAGGTCATGTTCTCGCTCAACGGACTCGGGCTGCTCGGCTATGATGCGACTCTCCAACGCGACTATCCGGTGATGTTTGGCACGCTCTATATTTTTACGCTGATAGGTTTGCTGATGAATATTCTCAGTGATCTCACCTATACGCTGGTCGATCCGCGCATCGATTTCGGGAGCCGCTCATGACGCTCTCTCCGCTGAATCAACAGCGCTGGCAGCGCTTTCGTCATAACCGGCGCGGCTACTGGTCGCTGTGGATCTTTCTGATCATCTTTCTGCTGTCGATGGGTGCCGAACTGATTGCCAATGACAAGCCACTGCTGGTGCGTTACCAGCAGCGCTGGACAGTGCCGCTGCTGTTTGACTACAGCGAAACCGACTATGGCGGCGTACTGGCGACAGCGGCGGATTATCAGGATCCCTGGCTGCGGCAGCGCATTGAGCAGAATGGCTGGGCCATATGGGCACCGATTCGTTTCAGCGACAGCACCATCAATTTTGCTACCGAAGTGCCCTTCCCCTCTCCGCCCTCTGCGCAGAACTGGCTCGGCACGGATGCCAACGGCGGCGACGTGATGGCACGCCTGCTCTATGGCACGCGCATTTCTCTGCTGTTCGGACTGATGCTGACGCTCTTCTCCAGCGTCATCGGGATTGTAGTCGGCGCGGTGCAGGGCTATTTCGGCGGCAGGATTGACCTGATTGGGCAGCGGCTGATTGAAGTCTGGTCCGGCATGCCTGCGCTGTTTCTGCTGATTCTCCTCTCCAGCGTGATCCAGCCGGGTTTCTGGTGGCTGCTGCTGGTCACCGTGGCTTTCGGCTGGATGAGCCTGGTCAGCGTGGTCCGGGCAGAGTTTCTGCGTACCCGAAACTTTGATTACATCCGTGCGGCGCAGGCGCTGGGGGTCAGCGACGGCCGGATTATGCTGCGCCACATGCTGCCAAATGCCATGGTCGCCACCCTGACCTTTCTGCCGTTTATTCTGTGCGGATCGATTACCACGCTGACCTCACTCGACTTTCTCGGCTTTGGCCTGCCGCTGGGTTCGCCCTCGCTGGGCGAGTTACTGCTGCAGGGCAAAAATAACCTGCAGGCACCCTGGTTAGGCCTGGCGGGCTTTTTCACCCTGGCGATCCTGCTTTCGCTGCTGATTTTTATTGGCGAAGCGGTACGCGACGCTTTTGATCCGGGCAAAGGAGCCTGAATGAACACGCCATTGCTTGCCATCAATCATCTCTCGGTCGCCTTTCGTCAGGGCGAGACGCTTCGCCAGGTGGTGAATGACGTTTCACTGCGCATCGACGCGGGCGAAACGCTGGCGCTGGTGGGCGAGTCGGGTTCCGGTAAGAGCGTCACAGCACTGTCGGTGATGCGACTGCTGCATGAGGCTGCGGTGGCTTATCCCAGCGGGGAGATTCTGTTTAACGGTGAAGATCTGCTGCGCGCGCGCGAGCAGCGCCTGCGCGGGATTCGCGGCAACCAGATCGCGATGATTTTTCAGGAGCCGATGGTATCGCTTAATCCGCTGCACACCGTGGAGAAGCAGCTGTATGAAGTGCTGTCGCTGCATCGCGGGTTGCGTCGTCTGGCGGCACGCGGTGAAATTCTCAGCGTGCTTGATCGGGTCGGAATACGACAGCCCGCCACCCGGCTCAATGATTTCCCCCACCAGCTCTCGGGTGGGGAACGTCAGCGGGTGATGATCGCCATGGCGCTGCTGACCGAGCCTCAGCTGCTGATTGCCGATGAGCCAACCACCGCGCTGGATGTGACGGTGCAGGCGCAAATCCTGACGCTGCTCCGTGAACTGCAGCGGGAGCTGAATATGGGCATGCTGTTTATCACCCATAACCTGAATATCGTGCGTCAGCTGGCGGATAACGTCAGCGTGATGCGCAATGGTCACATCGTCGAACAGAACCGCTGCCAGGTCCTTCTGAATCAGCCGCAACACCCTTACAGCCAGCAGTTGCTGGCCGCCGAACCGGAAGGAAAAGCGCTGCCGCTGCCCGCAGACGCGCCGGTCATTCTTCGGGTCGATAATCTTCAGGTCAGCTTTCCGCTGCGGCGCGGGCTGTTCCGCCGGCAGAGTGGTGAAAAACAGGTGCTCTCCGGCCTGAGCTTTAGCCTGCGGCGCGGCGAAAGTCTGGGGCTGGTCGGCGAGTCCGGATCAGGTAAAAGCACTACCGGGCTGGCACTGCTGCGGCTGATTGCCTCACGCGGCGAAGTCTGGTTTGACGGCCAGCCGCTGCATCAGCTGTCACGTCGTCAGTTATTGCCGCTGCGTCAGCGCATTCAGGTGGTTTTTCAGGATCCTAACTCTTCACTGAATCCGCGTATGACAGTGCAGCAGATCATTGCGGAAGGCCTGGCGGTGCATCAGCCCGAACTTAGCCGTGCGCAACAGGAGCAGCGGGTCATCGCGGTGATGGCGGAGGTGGGGCTTGAAGCGGAAAGTCGCCACCGTTATCCGGCCGAATTTTCGGGCGGTCAGCGACAGCGTATTGCCATTGCGCGTGCACTGATTCTGGAACCGGAGTTGCTGGTGCTGGATGAACCGACCTCATCGCTGGATCGCACGGTGCAGAAGCAGATTCTGACGCTGTTGCGCCGCTTACAGCAGCAGCGGCAGCTCAGCTATCTGTTTATCAGTCACGATCTGGATGTGGTGCGCGCCCTGTGCCACCAGCTTATTGTGCTACGTCAGGGAGAAGTGGTGGAACAGGGAGAGTGTGAAAGGTTGTTTGCTTCACCCGCGGCCGGGTATACCCGCGAGCTGCTGCAGTCGGCGCAACTCAACCTGCGATAAAGGTTTCGGCAATCGCTACGCCCTGATTTTTCAGGCAGCAGTTGGTGGCGCTTTCGTCACGACGCTGAATGAACAGGCAGGGCTGTCCTTCGCACTCGGCCACTTTACAATCGACCTGAATATCCGCCAGAACCTCTTTTAGCTGCTGAAGGATCTCCCACGCCGGAATGCCGTCATGGCTGATCAAGCGCAGCGCAACGAAATCCTGCTCGTCCAGCGTGGTGTCATCGGATTCGATAGCACTGTGGTGATCGCTGGCCCAGCGAAAATGCTGTGGCAGACGATGCACAATCGAAAGTTGCAGCATAGTTTACTCTCCCCGGATGAGTTTATGTCGCAACACAAAGCAGCCCAGCTGGAAGCGGCCTGATAACCGCTGAGTCCGGACAGGGTTTAATGGCCCGTCCGTGTGGATTGCAGAAGCGCATTTTTTGCGACTCACATCGCACTTCAGCCTATATGTACCGCGTTCACACGCCGTTAACAATCATTTTAGCTGCATTGTGATTACTTTTTTAACTAAATATTTTCACAATATCGAAACAAAGTCAGGAGGCGTGCAAGTCGGCACGTCATTGCAGAGGGAAATCACTGCGCCCGATTACCGGGACGCAGTGCGGGGACGTGAAGCGTAGAAAAAGAGCAGCAGAGAGATTGTCGCGCACAGTGCAATCGTGCCGACCATTGGCCAGGCGCTGTTGAAACTCACCAGCGACAGCAGTGCGCCAACAAATGCCCCGACGCCAAAACGCAGGGTGCCCGCCAGCGACGATGCCGTACCCGCCATATGTGGAAACTCATCCAGAATCACCGCCATCGCATTCGATGAGACCATCGATACGCAACCGATAAACATCGCGATCCCCATCACCAGCGGCAAAAAGCCGAGGCTGAAGGCGCTGACCAGCAGCAGCCAGATCCCCATACAGAACTGTATCAGCAGTCCCATCCGGAACATCGCCACCGGGCCAAAGCGGCGCACGGCGCGGCTGTTAATCAGCGTCAGGACAAACAGAAACACCACATTGAGGCCAAAGTAGTAGCCAAAGTTTTGCGGTGAAACGTGATTCAGTTCGATGTAAACAAAGGGACCGGCATTGAGAAAGGTAAACAGCCCGGCAAAGGAGAAACCGCTCGACAGCATGTAACTGAACGCGCGCTTGTGGCGAAACAGCGTTACGAAATTGCCGAGCGTAGTACGCAGATGAAAGCGCTGTCGCTGCTCCGGCTTCAGGGTTTCACGGATCTGCGTGGTCACCAGCACGGTCGTCACTAATGCCGCGCCCGCGAGCGCCCAGAAGATGGCGTGCCAGCTCCAGAGCACCAGCAGCCAGCCGCCGATGATCGGCGCCAGCAGCGGCGCAATGGTGGTAATCAGCATCACAAAGGACATCATGCGGGAGAAGTCCTCTTTCGAGTAACTGTCACGCATTAACGCATTGATCACTACACTGGCTGCGGCAGCCGACAGCCCATGCAGAAAGCGCATCGTAATCAGCTGATCGATGGTTTGCGACAGCGCACAGGCCGCGGCGGCGCAGGCAAAGATCAGGGTGCCGAGCGCAATCACCGGCTTACGCCCATAGCTGTCTGCCAGCGGCCCATAGATCAGCTGCCCAATCGCGAAGCCAAGAATGTAGAGGTTGAGCGACATCTGCACGCTACCGGCTGAAACGCCAAATTCGCGTGCAATCTGCGGCATGGCGGGCAGATACATGTCGATCGACAACGGCATCAGCATGGCTAACAGACCGAGGATGACCACCAGTCCTGTTGGCGAATTCTTTTCCTTACGCACACCCTCTCCTGCCCTTATGGTCGTGATGCGGGCCGCCGGGCCCGTCCGGTTATTTTGTCTGCAGCTCTTTCGGCAGACCGATGCTGGCGATCTCTTCTTCTGTCAGCGCACGATATTCGCCCGGTTCCAGATCGGCGTCCAGTACGATGTCACCGATGCGCTCGCGATGCAGCTCAAGGACCCGATTGCCTACTGCCGCAAACATCCGTTTTACCTGATGATAACGGCCTTCGCTCAGTGTCAGCCGGACGTCTGTCGGGGTGATCACCTCCAGCTGTGCCGGTTTAGTCAGGCTCTTCTCATTGTGCAGCTGCACGCCCGCCGTAAACTGCGCGGCGGTATCGTCACTGACCGGTGATTCCAGGGTCACACGGTAGGTTTTCTCGCAGTGATGACGTGGCGAGGTAATACGGTGTGACCACTGGCCATCATCTGTCAGCAGCACCAGTCCGGTGGTGTCGATATCAAGACGCCCCGCCGCGTGCAGCTTGAATGACATCGGTTCTTCAATGAAATAGATGATGGTGGGATGATCGGGATCGTCGGTTGAGCAGACGTAACCCTGCGGTTTGTTCAGCATAAAGTAGCGTGGACCGGTCTGCATCTGCAGTACGTTGCCGTCATAGACGACTTCGTGGTCGGGCAGCAGTTTAAACGCGGTATCGCGTACGATTTCCCCGTTAACGGTGACACGCTGGCCACGGATCTCGCGATGGGCGATGGCGCGGCTGATTTCCAGTTGCTGAGAGATGAATTTGTCGAGTCGCATGAATTCGTTTTGCCTGTTACTGCGGAGGGAATCTGAAACGGCCTGGTTAACCGTTGAAAATGTGCGGGAAGTATAACGTGATCCGCGCCAGCCTGACAGCGCGTTTACCGCACTTTCATGGCATAATTACCCCCAGTTTTGCAAAAGTGAGCATCATGTCTTTTACCTTACGCCCCTATCAACAGGATGCGGTGAATGCCACCGTGGCGCATTTCCGTCGTCATCATCAGCCTGCAGTCATTGTGCTGCCGACCGGTGCCGGAAAGAGCCTGGTCATTGCCGAGCTGGCACGGCTGGCGCGTGGCCGG
The DNA here is from genome assembly GCF_019969975.1 of Pantoea sp. OVA07A. Classification (NCBI taxonomy): domain Bacteria; kingdom Pseudomonadati; phylum Pseudomonadota; class Gammaproteobacteria; order Enterobacterales; family Erwiniaceae; genus Pantoea; species Pantoea sp. OVA07A. Next base: position 19,126 of record NZ_JAHXYM010000005.1, read on the forward strand.
GTGCTGGTGCTGGCGCACGTCAAAGAGCTGGTAGCGCAGAACCACAGTAAATATCAGGCTTACGGGCTGGAGGCGGATATCTTTGCCGCCGGACTTCAGCGTAAAGAGAGTCAGCGCAAAGTGGTGTTTGGCAGCGTGCAGTCAGTGGCGCGTAACCTCGACCAGTTCGACAGCGCCTTTTCACTGGTGATTGTCGATGAGTGCCACCGTATCGGTGATGATAAAGAGAGTCAGTATCAGCAGATTTTCAATCATCTGCGTCAGCATAATCCGCAACTGCGTTTACTGGGCCTGACCGCCACGCCTTTCCGGCTGGGTAAGGGCTGGATTTATCAGTTCCACTATCACGGCATGGTGCGTGGCGACGAAAAATCGCTGTTTCGCGACTGTATCTATGAACTGCCGCTGCGCTACATGATCAAACATCAGTTTCTGGTGCCGCCGGAGCGACTGGATATGCCGGTGGTGCAGTATGACTTCAGCCGCCTGACGGCACAAAGCAGCGGCTTGTTCAGCGAAGCCGATCTTAATCGTGAACTGAAACAGCAGCAGCGCGTGACGCCCCATATTATCCGTCAGATCGTGGAGTTCGCTGAAGATCGGCTGGGGGTGATGATTTTTGCTTCAACGGTGGAGCATGCGCATGAAATTTTGCGGCTGCTGCCCGCTAACAGCGCGCTGGTGTCAGCCGAAACGCCTGCCAGAGAGCGCGATGCTCTGATTCTGGCCTTTAAGGCGCAGCAGCTGAAATTCCTGGTTAACGTGGCGGTGCTGACCACCGGGTTTGATGCTCCGCACGTTGATCTGATTGCGATTCTGCGCCCGACCGAGTCGGTCAGCCTCTATCAGCAAATCGTCGGACGCGGCCTGCGGCTCTCGCCCGGTAAAACCGACTGTCTGATTCTCGATTATGCCGGTAATCCGCACGATCTCTTTACGCCCGAAGTCGGCGCCCCCAAAGGGGCCAGCGACAATCAGCCGGTACAGGTTTTTTGTCCCGCCTGCGGTTTCGCCAACACCTTCTGGGGCAAGGCGACCGAAGATGGCATGGTTATCGAACATTTTGGCCGACGCTGTCAGGGCGTGCTGGAAGATGATGAGGGCGAGCGCGAACAGTGTGACTTCCGCTTCCGCTTTAAAAGCTGCCCCGACTGCGGCGCAGAGAATGATATTGCCGCCCGGCGCTGTCACCAGTGCGACAAAATTCTGGTCGATCCTGACGATATGCTCAAAGCGGCGCTGAAACTTAAAGATGCGCTGGTGCTGCGCTGTGGCGGCATGACGCTGGAACAGGGCCGTGACGCCAAAGGTGAATGGCTCAAGGCGACCTATTATGACGAGGAAGGTACCAGCGTCAGCGAACGGTTTCGTCTGCAGACACCGGCCCAGCGCAAAGCGTTTGAACAACTCTTTATGCGCCCGCATCAGCGCGCGCCCGGCGTGCCGCTGGGCTGGCAGAGCGCCGCAGACGTGCTGGCGCTGCAGCCGCTGCTGCGTCATCCCGACTTTGTGGTGGCGCGGGCCAAAGGTCAGTTCTGGCAGATCCGCGAAAAAATGTTTGATTATCAGGGTCGCTATCGCCGTGCCAATGAGCTGCGCTAATGAGCGCTAATGGGTCCGGCTAACCGGATGCCGAACCCGGCTGGCGGGTATATCGTTTGCTACCACCCGGCATAACGGCTATACTGCCGCCCGCTTTTGCATGTGCATCAGCGGTATTGAATAACCAGCCTGTTACTGGGTCGCCTGTAGCAGGAATTAAATAAAGAGATATATTAATGCTCACTATCAATGCAGTAGAACGTAAAGAGCAGGGTAAGGGTGCGAGCCGCCGCCTGCGTACAGCAAACCGTTTCCCGGCCATCATCTACGGTGGTTCTGAAGCGGCTGTTGCCATCGACCTGGATCACGACTCCGTAATGAACCTGCAATCTAAGCCAGGTTTCTACGACGAAGTGCTGACCCTGTCAGTTGACGGTAAAGAAACTAAAGTGAAAGTTCAGGCTGTTCAGCGTCACCCGTTCAAGCCAAAACTGTTCCACATCGACTTCGTTCGCGCTTAATCGCGAACTTCGTTGAAAGCAGAAGGGCCGGTTGCGAAACCGGCCCTTTTCTTTTGGCGCTGCCCGGTGAAATGATCGCCGCGTGCAGGGAATGAAAGCCGGGCTAAGCCCGGCTTTTTTATTTGCTGCTGGTACGGCGCTGCAGCTGATCGCGCAGATTGGGTGGTGTGCCCTTAATCGTCAGGGTGTCCGTTGCCGGATCCCAGAAAATGCGTTCGCCCAGCAACATCGCATCGAAGTTCAGGGTCAGGCCCCCGCCGCTTCCGGCAAACTTCGTCAGCTGGCGCAGAGTACTGCGATCCGCCGGGAAGCTCTCTTCCAGTTCATACCCCTGCTCCTGGGTAAAGGCCTGGAACGTTTTTTCACCCAGTGGTGGCAGTTCGCTCGACAACTCTTCCAGCGCAATCTCCTCGCCCGCCTGCAACTGCTCGTTGCAGTAGCTGTAGACCTGCTGGCGATAGTTCTGCCGCTCCTGCTTATCCAGTTCCGATTCGTTGCAGTAGTCATCTACCGCCTGCAACAGACCGCGGTTCTGCGCCTTGGTGTCTAATCCCACTTCGGCACCCAGGAAGTCCATAAAGAAGTCAGCCACTTTACGTCCGACCCGGCCACGCAGGAAAGTCAGGTAACGAGTCGATTCCGGGTTAGTTTCCCACTCGGTTAAATCGATGCGTGCCACGATGTCGGCATGATTGATGTCAAGATAGTGGGTGCTGCTGATATCCATCTGCTCGTTGACGCGCATGCTGGACTGGCTGTTCAGCACCGCAATCAGCAGGTATTCCACCGCCAGATAGCGGTAGTGAATAAACAGCACCACGCCGCCTTCAGCGAAGGGGTATTTTGCAAGCTCATCGCGCAGACGACCGGTCGCGGCACGGCTAAAAGCGAGAAAATCATCGTTGCCCTTACGACAATTACGCAGCGCTTCTGCCAGTTCACTCTCTGCATTGAACAGGCCATAGGCTTTGCTTTTTGCGCTATAAACCCGGTGTAACTCCTCCACCATCGCGTTGACCGTGTTGGTGGCAGGCAGCAGCGAATCGCGCAGCGCCAGTTCAAGCTGGTTTTCATCGCGTTTAATTAACTGATGCAGGGCAATCTGGTCGATATCCAGACTCATGGTAGACTCTCCTTTTAGCACAGGCGCGTATTCAAACACCGCCAGCATCGGCTTTCAACTCCATGCGTATAGCGAACGCGCTGCTTTCGATAAAATTGCGGTAAAAAGTGCGCTGTTCCGGTAATATATCGCCTTTTGAAATGAGCTTAGACGACGATATGGCACAATCATCCCGTTACAGTGACGAACGCGTGGAACAACTCCTCGCGGAAATGGCCCAAATCCTGCACAAGGACAAGGCCCCCACCGATCTCTCCCTGATGGTTCTGGGAAATATGGTGACCAACTTAATTAACAGCGATGTCGCTCCGGCGCAACGTCGTTCACTGGCACGATCTTTCGCCGATGCCCTTCAGGCGTCTGTGCGTGACGATAACGCCCATTAATTGGCTGATTTGACTTCATAATATGGTAACCAACCGGCAGCGCTACCGCGAAAAAGTTTCCCAGATGATCAGTTGGGGTCACTGGTTTGCTCTGTTTAACATCTTATTCGCGCTGATTTTAGGCAGTCGCTACCTGTTGGTCGCCGACTGGCCTTCTTCGCTGGCGGGGCGCATCTACGCCTATACCAGCTGGGTTGGCCACTTCAGTTTTGTTGTTTTTGCCGCCTATCTGCTGATTATCTTCCCGCTGACCTTTGTGGTGATGTCGCAACGGCTGATGCGGGTGTTGTCCGCGGTGGTCGCTACCGCCGGGCTGACGCTGGTGATGGTCGACAGTGCAGTGTTCAGCCGCTTCCACCTGCACCTGAATCCGGTGGTGTGGGAGCTGGTCATTAACCCTGATCAGAGCGAGATGGCGCGCGACTGGCAGCTGATGTTTATCAGCGTGCCGCTGATTTTCCTGGTTGAGATGCTGTTTGCGACCTGGAGCTGGCAGAAGCTTCGCAGCCTGAATCGCCGTTCATTTGGCAAGCCTGTCGCCGCCCTGTTTATCAGCGCCTTCTTTGCCAGCCACCTGATGTATATCTGGGCCGATGCGAATTTCTATCGCCCGATTACCATGCAGCGTGCCAACCTGCCGCTCTCCTACCCGATGACTGCCCGCCGCTTCCTTGAGCGTCATGGTCTGCTGGATGCCCAGGAGTATCAGCGTCGGCTGATTCAGCAGGGCGACCCGGAAGCAGTGGCGGTGGAGTATCCGCTGAGCGAGATTACTTTCCGTGATGCCGGCACACGCAATAACCTGCTGGTGCTGACGGTCGATGGTCTGAACAACGCCACGCTGGCCAAAGCGCTGCCGGAGCTTAATCAGTTCGCCAGCGAGAACGTGCGTTTTACCCAGCACTACAGCGCGGGTGATACGCCGGAGAAAGGGTTGTTTGGCCTGTTCTATGGGATCTCATCCAGCTACATGAACGGTATTCTGGCATCCCGAACGCCGTCGGCGCTGCTGGGCGCGCTTAGCACCCAAGGTTACCAGTTTGGCCTCTTCTCCTCAGAAGGTTTTAATCCGCCGCTCTACCGGCAGGCGTTGCTGACTGATTATTCACTGCCTGCAACGACCAGCCAGCCCAACGCCAGTACTGTGGCGCAATGGCAGAACTGGCTGGAGAAACAGAACGGTTCACAGGCGCCGTGGTTCTCATGGATTGCCCTGAACGGCCCGGACGTCACCGGCGACAGTGCAAAAGCGCGTCAGCGCAGCTATCTGCGCCAGGCTCCTGCCGTTGATGAGCAGATCCACGCGGTGCTCAGCAGCCTGCAGGCGCGTGATTTACTGAAGAACACGGTGGTGGTGATTACGGCGCAGCGTGGACTGGCACTGGATGGCAATCCTGACAGCGCCGGAAACCGCCAGACGCTGCAGGTGCCGTTAGTGATTCACTGGCCTGATACGCCCGCGCAGACCGTTGATCGCCTTTCTGATCATCAGGATGTGATGTCGACGCTGATGCAGCGACTGCTGCATGTGCGGACCAATCCAGTGAACTACTCTCAGGGTGAAGATCTGTTTGCTGCGCGCCGTCGCCATGACTGGGTCGTCAGCAGCGAAGAGAATAAGCTGGTGATTACCACGCCGCAGGTGACGCTGGTACTCAACAACAACGGCAGCTATCGCGCTTATGATGCGCAGGGCAATGCCCTGAAAGATCACAAGCCAGAACTGGCGCTGCTGTTGCAGGTATTAACTGAAGAGAAGCGGTTTATCGCTAACTGATTAATAATCAGGCAAATAGCCGGCAGGTATCTTGCATTAATGGTGATAACCAGTAGACTAATCCTCCAGTGTTCGGCACGTAGCGCAGCCTGGTAGCGCACGGTCATGGGGTGTCCGGGGTCGGAGGTTCAAATCCTCTCGTGCCGACCAAATTCCCTGAAAAGCAGCCTTAAAGGCTGCTTTTTTCGTTTCTGTCATCAAACCTTCACTTTCCTCGCACCTTCCGCAATCCGTTCTATACTTAACTGCGTGTGGGTAACAAGAGGAGAGTTCATGACATATATTGAAAAAGACGATCCAACAGAAGCACCCGAGTCAGGCGATAAGCAACCTTCCCCGCCAGACCAGAAGTAACCCACGGGGCCGCGTCTGACGCGGCCTTTCTATCTCAGCTTACCTCTCCGTTTAACATTCAGAATAGTCCCGTATGGCAGTTAACATTCCTCTTACAATCAGCAGGTTAACAGTTGCATTATAATCTGATCTGCTTCACAAAATCGGCTACCGGCTGCGCTTATTCATCAAACTGAAACAAAAATGTCACAGAAAATGCCTACCCTGAAATCCCCAGAAATTGACGGATAATTTTTATGGCGATCAAAGCGAAAAGCCTGAAGGATGCAGAAGCGTTGCTGCATTCAGGCATTAGCAAAGTGGAACTGGCGTATGACATTGGCAGCGACGATTTCTTTCGTCTGGCAAGCCACTGGTGCGACCGAGGTGCACGCATCAGCAGGGGTCACCACCATTTCGTTGTTTCTCTGAAGAGTTTTGCCATTCCTCCCAACGACTGATTCCGGCGGGCTGCTTGCCCTGATCCATCGCGCCTGATTTAATGCCTTTTTGGTTTTGATGATGGTCCCGCATGCGCTATCCCGACCTGCCGCTGCCGCCTGTTGCAGGCGGCTTTATCCTTTCCCGGCACCTTAACCGCAGCGATCCTTTGCTGGCGGTGAGTCACTTCGATCCGCAAAAGTATCATGACGGGCTGGCTGTCGAATGGGATATTCCGCTGCCCGCCCGACTGCAGCAGGCTGTCAGTAAACGGCGTGCTGAATACCTCGCCAGCCGTCTGCTGGTCCGGTCAGTGATGGCAGAACTGGGTATTGCTGATTTTATTCTGACCAATGCAGCTGATCGATCCCCCTGCTGGCCCGCTGGCATTCAGGCGTCACTGTCGCACAGTGCAGGCATCGTTGTGGTAGCGGCAACCCGTCAGCCCTGCGCTGTTGGGGTGGATGTCGAGCAGTTCATGTCGGAGACGACGGCGCATGAAACGGCTGAGTTGCTGATGAACGAGCAGGAACAACACCTGTTACGGACGCTGCCCGTCTCTTTTCGCGCTGCCGCTACCCTGCTCTTCTCCCTCAAAGAGAGCGTTTATAAAGCCATCTGGCCGCAACTGCTTCAGCCGATGGACTTTCCGGATGCGGAACTGGTGTCGGTAGATTTCGCGCAGCAGCGGGCGACGTTGCGACTGACTCAGCACTTCAGCGGGTGTTTTGCGATGGGAACGTTACTGGAGGCAAGCTTTGTGTGGCGGGATACTCAGGTAATCACGCTAATCACACATCGGCTTTAAAAAAACCGGCTAAACAATACGCGTTAAAACTTTGCGGTTTAGCCGGGGGTAACACAGACGAAAGAAAAGGTTCAGAATGGCAGAAACCGGAGTTTCTGCTGATCGCTAACGTAGCCTGGTTCAGGCGAAACACGCCACTACGCTTTTTTGCTAAGCTTTGCCAGCTGCCGTTAAAGGCCGGTGTCGGTGCGTTTTACCGAGTCGAGCGTGGCAAGATCGCGCTCATTACCGGTCAGCTCCGTCAACTTGCCTTCACGCATCTCCAGCAACCGATCGGCATGTATGAAGTAGTGATCGTCATGGCTGATAGCAAACACCGTTTTACCCGCCTGCTGTAGCCACGGCAGCAGCTCGCGATAGAAGATACGTCGGAAGTGAGGATCCTGATCCGCCGCCCACTCATCCAGTAGCAGCACATCGCGCTCTTCTGCCACCGCCAACAGCAGTGCCAGTCGCTTACTCTGTCCTTTAGAAAGCTGCAGATTCAGCACTTTGTTGCCTTCAATCTTCAGCTTATCCTGCATCTTCAGTCTCTCAAGCCAGAGCTGAACCAGCGCCGGGTTGGCTGCAACCCCTTCCCGCCCCATTAACCGGTCAAACAGGTGTAAGTCGGTAAAGACCGCCGAGAACTGACTGCGCCACACATCAAGCTCATCCGCCGTTATCGGCTTGCCATCCAGCAGCAGCGTGCCGGACTGAGGCTGATACAGCCCGGTCAGCAGCATCGCCAGCGTCGATTTTCCGCTGCCGTTGCCGCCAATCAGAAAGACCAGTTCGCCCCGGCGCAGCGTCAGGTTAACCGGCCCGACCTGGAAGCCGTTATCGCCATAGTGAAAAGAGACGTCGCGCAACTCCAGCGTTTGCCAGTCTGAGGACGTGGAGGCGGAGTGGAATCCTGACTGATAAGGAGCGAGGTCAAAGGCATTGAGCTTACGGAATGCGACCTGGGCACTGAGCAACGTCGGTAACGCGCCCACCGCGGAGAGCAGCGGCGTGCGTAAAAACAGCAGCGTCAGGGAAAAGGTAGCGGCGACGGCGGTATTGGCCCAGCCCAGGCTGTTGGCCATAAAAAAGACCATGCCGATAGCGCCTAACGTCATGATATTTGACCAGTTGACCGCACTAAGATGGTAAGTATCGGCGCGGACAATGTGGTGTCGCCAGGCGCGGGCATCTTCCTGATAAACCGTGTCGTAAACCTGCTGAGCGCGTGAGCGGTTAAGCTGTAGCTCTTTGCGCCCTTCAATCACCGTCTGATAATCACGATAGAGGTTATCTTCGATTTCCCGCAGCTTTGCCATGTGCTGGTAAACCCGCGAGACCAGCAGCCAGCCGCCAACCAGCGTGACACCCAGCCAGACAGTGGTTACCAGCAGCATTTTAGGCGACAGCCACGCGAGATAGATCGCCGAGCCAAGCGTAATAATCACGCCCTGAAAGAGCTCCGGCAGACGCACAAAGGCCAGAGTAATGGCCCGCACGTCGCTGGTCAGTCCCGCCAGCAGCTGCGCACTGCCGAGTTGCTCGATGCGTTCAATGCGGGTATCGAGGATACGCTTGATAAATTCGCCGCGCAGTCGCCAGACAAACTGATGGCCAAGCATGGTCAGCGCCAGCTGCGAGGCCAGTGTCACCGCCATCAGCACCACCAGCTGCAACAGAAACTGCGGCAGTACCGCAAATGAGGTGTTGATGGCGACAATCATTTCGCGATTGATAAAGGCGATCATGCCGATACCCAGCACGGCGCTTAACAACGTGAGCGCAATCACCCCGATAAAAGGCCAGCGGAACTGGCGAAAAACAACGCTTAGCAACGTCATGCAGGCAATCCAGCAGTCAAAAAACAGCCTGCAGTGTAATGGGATGCAAAATGATAGCAATAGTTATTCGTACCACGCCGTAACCGGCGTGGTGGGTCAGAAAGCGCGTCGAAACGTCAGGTTATAACGCCAGGCACCCACCAGCGGATGAACGCCTGGCTTAAGTGGCAGGATGCCGTGGTAACGCAGGCGCGACGGCCCGCCCCACACCACAATGTCGCCATGTTCCAGCAGCACACGCTGGGTACTGTCACCCCGTTCGAAGCCGCCAAACTGAAAGACCGCCGGTAAACCCAGCGACACCGAAACGATAGGCTGACGCAGATCTTTCTCATCTTTATCCTGATGCAGCGTCAGCTTCGCGCCCGGCTCATAGCGATTAAGCAGGCAGGCATCCGGATTAAAGCCAGGGAACCCCGCCTCAGACGCCGCCTGCTGCGCCAGAGTACGAAACAGCGGCGGCATAGCCGGCCATTTACGCCCGTTCAGGTTGTCCTGCTGCTGATACTGGTAGCCGCGTGAATCCACCGACCAGCCGAAATCGCCACAGTTGGTCATCGCCACCGACATGCGATGGCCGACGGGCGTAATGCGATGGGCAAACGGATTCTGCTCCGCAATTGCCATTATTTGCTGATAAAGCGCCTCTGCATCCTCACGTGCGCGACGCCGCAGGATCACCGCGCCCTCAGCCAGCGTCTCCTGCCAGGGTTGTTCTTCACTAAACAGATCTAACATCAGGGTTCTCCGGATTCAGCGGGGATCAGGAAAGCAGCGAACTGCGGCGACATCCAGCTGACAAATTTATCGCCCTGCTTGCTGATCAGATAGACCGCCAGATGCTGTTCAATCGCCAGCGCCTGGGCTTTTTCCGTGCCAAGTACCATCAGTCCGGTATCCCAGCCATCGGCTTCCAGCGCCGTGGTGGCGATCACCGTGGCGGAAACCAGTTTATGCTCAATTGGCCGTCCGGTAACGGGATCGATCACATGAGAAATGCGTTTGCCGTCCAGTTCATAATAGTTGCGATAGCTGCCGGAGGTACTGATGCCGTGTCCCTGCAGATTAACGCGCGCCTGAACCGCATTCTCACGATCGGTCGGTTTCTGAATCGCCACCCGCCACGGCTGCTGCTGCGCATTAAGGCCACGGCTCAGCACGGCGCCGCCCACAGACACCAGATAGTTATTGATGCCGAGCTGCTCCATCAGTCGCGCCAGATGATCGGTGGCGAAGCCCTCGCCCACCGTCGAGAGATCGACATAGAGACCTGGCAGATCTTTCTGCAGCCACTGTCCATCTGCGCCCTGCACCACCCGCAGATGCTGCAATCCGGTCTGCGCCCGGGCGGCGGCGATTTGTGCCGCATCCGGCGTATGGCCGGGCTGCTTCGTCGGGCCAAAGCCCCATAAGTTGACCAGTGGCCCGACGGTAATATCCATCGCCCCGCCGGTTTTACGGCCAATCCGCAGTGAGGTCGTGACAATATCTGCCATGTTTTCACTTACCGGCTGCGGTGACAGGTCACGGCTTTGGTTGAAGCGCGATAAGGCGGAGTCTGGCTTCCAGGTAGAGAGTTCCGCATCGTCCGCATCCAGCTGCTGCTGAATCCGCTGTTGCAGTTCCGCTCTGCGCTCACTCGCCACACCGGCCAGGCTCACACGCCAGACGGTTCCCATGGTTTTTCCTTCCAGCACCAGCGCGGATGTGGTCGCTGGCTTATCACAGGCCGTTAACATCAACGTTAACATCGCTATAAACAGCAGATTAATCTGATAACGCATCTTTCCTCACTTGTAACACTTTATTCAGCTCTGCTACAAAGCATAAACTTCGGGTAAAGACGCTTAAAGAGAGTTGAATATTTCTCTGAAACCTATCAGTATTCACCGGTCATCTACCCTGTATCCGCCTTTTATCAGGCGACTAACGTTAATCAAAGTAAGGAGCGGCAGATGATCTATCTGATTCTCGTCATTGCCCTGGGGCTGTTTATCTTCAGTAGCTATAAAGTCTTGCATCAGCGTCGTCATCGTCACATGACACCCTCACGCCCGCGTCAATAACAGGCTTAACTGCACCTGATTGGGGCAAGATCGCCCTGACGCGCGCGGCAAGTGTACCAAAGTGCGCGCGAGGTCTGTGGCTATGAGAGCGGTAAAGCTGGCATGAATTCTGCACTGTTGAAACAGTGTTTATCTCTGAGAGGTGCAGAATGAAAAGTTCACAGAAGTGGCAGTCAGCATGGCATCACTGGCTGAGCTTTTCAGCCTTCACCCTGGCAGGCGTGGCATTTGAAGGCGCGCGATTCGGCAGCGTGATGTCGTCAGTGACAACCGCGCCGGAAGCCACGAAGTGGCGAAAGGCTGAAGCGCTCAGCCCGAAAGGTGACGCAGGAGCGCAGCGGTAACTGCGCTCCCGTACAACTCAGAACTGGTAAACCAGACCCAGTGCCACCACGTCGTCGGTATTGATACCGGCTGCGTCGGTGAAAGCGTTGTCGTCCAGCAGGTTGATCTGGTAATCAACATAGGTGGACATGTTTTTGTTGAAGTAGTAGGTCGCGCCAACATCGATATATTTTTTCAGATTCTGTTTACCCCAGTTCTGAACATCGGTGCCGCGTGAGGTGACGTACGCCAGGGATGGACGCAGGCCAAAGTCGAACTGATACTGCGCAACCAGTTCCCAGTTGTCCGCTTTATCCGCATAGCCATAAGCTGAAGAGTCGTTGGTGCTGTCACCGAAGCGGGTCGCATTGTACGAGCGTGAGTACATAGCCGCCAGATAGACGTTGTTCGCGTCATATTTCAGACCGCCAGTATAGACTTCCGCTTTATCGCCACTCCCGAGGATGCCTGATGTTGCGCTGTTCTGGTCGTTGGTACGGTCAGACTGGAAGGCAGCCGCACCAATGCCGAAGCCTGAACCCAGATCGTAAGTTGTGCTCAGACCCCAGCCGTCGCCATTCTGACCCAGTACGTCACGGCCATTCGGAGACTCGGTGCTGTTGCCATTCTTGCCCTGATACTGGACTGCAAAGTTCCAGCCATCCACCAGACCGAAGAAGTTATTGTTACGGTAGGTCGCCATGCCGTTACCGCGCTGATACATAAAGTTATCTGCGCCGTAGGTATCGCCGCCGAACTCTGGCAGCACGTCGGTCCATGCGCCGATGTCATAAGCTACGCCGTAGTTACGACCGTAGTCGAATGAGCCTGCATCACCAAATTTCACACCGGCAAAACCAACACGGGTGTAGCTGTCAGCCGTACCTTCAGACTCGGCGTTGTTCAGCGCGGCCTGGTATTCCCACTGGCCGTAACCGGTCAGCTCATTGCTGATTTCGGTTTCGCCCTTAAAGCCGAAGCGAACGTAAGACTGATCGCCATCAGAACCATCGTTATCAGAGAAGTAGTGCAGACCGTCAACTTTACCAAAGAGATCTAATTTGTTGCCGTCTTTGTTATAGATTTCAGCTGCGTTTGCTGATCCTGCTGCAACCAGCAACGCAGGGATCATCAGGGAGAGAACGCGACGTTTCATTTTATTACCCTCTGTTATGTGCCTTTATTATTTGCCACTGCTAACTGAATGATTAAAAATTCAGCCGGCAGGCCATTGTTGTTTTATAACGGGCAATAATCCACCAGGAAAATGCTACTAAATTTCCAAAAGTGTTTCATACGTCGAAACAGTTATTTCATAATGTAAATAACGGGGAACTAATAACCAGCACGGATCGATAAAAAATGGCGCACAAATCGATAAACCGATTCAGAGAGCTATGTTATCAACAGGTTACATCAGAGTATTCCGAAGCACTGAATGATAAAACTTATACGGCATCTGGTAATAGAATAGACCCCGCTATCATCATTTATTCCATTATTACCTTCATTCTCCCCGAATGAGATGTACAACTTATTATTTCCCGCCGGACAAGTTGTCCGGCATTTTTTTGCCTGCTGTTTGCCGTTCCGTTATATCTTCGTAAACTTTCTTAACCGGGTTAAATTAACTACGGCCTGTTTCCGCACATATTGTTTAAATACGCACACTTTGCGCCCTGACTGCCCAAATATCCGCCATGTTAATTTATCACCGTAATTAAGCAGGCGGATATTTTAGCTGGTGCGGATTTTCAGCGCTCGCGCATCGATTCTTTGACTTTATTCAGGGGCTTAATCAGATAATCCATAACCGATTTCTGACCGGTTTTAATCTCTACATTGGCCACCATACCGGGCACGATCGGGAATTTTCGTCCGGCACGGTTAGTCAGCTCGGCTTTCTGGGTACGAACATAAACACGATAGTAATATTGATCACGTTTTACCTCATCCTGCAGGGTATCTGGCGACACCGTTTCAACTTCGCCGTGCAGATCGCCATAGATAGAGGAGTCATAGGCGGTCACTTTGACGGTAGCCGCCAGACCGGGCCGGATATAAGCGATATCGCGTGGATTGATGCGCGTCTCAATCAGCAGTTGATCCTCCAGCGGGACGATTTCCATCAGTTTGCCGCCAGGCTCCAGTACCCCACCGACCGTGGTGACCTGAATATCTTTAACAATGCCGCGCACCGGTGAATAGAGCGTGGCACGCGTCAGCTGATCCTCTTTGCCTGCAGCAACCTGCAGTTGCGCATCCAGTTCGGCATTGTTTTTCACCTGCTCTTCGTGGGCGCGCACCAGATAGTCATTGCGCGCCTCATCGATTTTGCCGCGCAGATCGCTGACCTGACGACGCAGTCGAATCACCTCGACCTGCCCTGCTGCGCCTTTGGCAACCAGCGGTTCCGTCAGGCGCAGTTCATCCTGCACCAGTCGCAGCGACTGCTGCAGATTACTGATGGTTTCGGTGAGATTACGGCGTCGCGACTCGTAGAGCTGCCGTTCGCGCGTCACCAGGTTCGGCTCCTTCAGCGTTTCGGCGCTGAATGTCAGCGGCGTGCCCGACAGCTCCGCCTCCAGCCGCTCGGACGAGGCGCGCAGGGTGCGCACTTTGGCCTGCGCCTCGCCGAAGTTCGACTGGAAGCGTGTCGGATCGAGGGTCGCCAGCACCTGCCCTTTTTCGACAATGTCGCCCTCATGCACGTTAAGCTGTTTGACGATGCCGCCATCCAGGCTGTCGATCACCTGCGCGCGGCTGGAAGGGGTGACTTTACCGGTGCCGACCGTGACCTCATCCAGAATGGCAAAGTGCGCCCAGATGAGAAAAATCGCCAGCGCGGCGGTGCAGAGCCAGATAATCGCAGATGTCCGGCGCTCATGACGGGCAAGATCTTTATCAACAATAACCAGACTCATGCGGTGTCTCCTTTACCTGGCGACGGTGCCGACGCGGGTGTCGTCGCACGGCGCAGGATCTCGTCGCGCGGGCCGTCGGCCACAATCCGGCCGTTATCCATCACCACTATACGATCGACCATCTTCAGCAGCGCCGGACGGTGCGTCACCAGCACCAGCGTCCGGCCGCTAATCCAGCCCTGTAGCTGACGGATCACATGCTCCTCCAGCTGTTCATCCATCGCCGCGGTGGGTTCATCCAGCAACACCACCTGCGGCTGACGCAGAATCAACCGGCTCAGCATCACCATCTGACGCTGGCCGCCCGACAGCCCGCGCCCGCCTTCATTGATAATGCGGTCCAGGCTGGCGGCATCCTGCTGGACCAGCGACAGCGCGCCGCTGATGCGCAGCGCCTGCAGCATTTCCTGTTCGCTGGCATGGGGATTGCCCAGCATCAGATTCTGCCGCAGCGTGCCAAAAAAGAGGCGGGAGTCGTGCGACAGCCAGCCGAGCTGACGACGTAAATCGGTGGGATCGATACGCTCAATATCGACGCCATCGACAATCACTTTGCCCTGGGTAGCCAGCGCCTGACCGGCGAGGATCTTCAGCAGCGTCGATTTCCCTGCCCCAACTTTGCCCAGAATGGCAATCTTCTCGCCGGGCTTAATCTGCAGCTGCTGAACGTTGAGCACATTCTTTTCATTCTCTTCGTCATAGCTGTAGTGCACATTGCGCAGATCGTACTGGCCGGTGAGCGTCGGGCAGTGTGCCAGCGTCGTCGCTTCAGGCTGATCAAGCGGCTTTTTCAGCAACTCGTCCAGCCCTTTCATCGCCATTTTGGCGTGCTGCCAGCGCGAGAAGACCATGGTCAGCTGCATCAGCGGGGCGATGGTGCGTGATGAGAGCAGGCTGCAGGCAACCAGCGTACCGGTAGTGATTTGCGAATCGAGCACCAGATAGACACCAAATACCAGCATGCCCGCATAGGTGAGCTGCTGCACAGTCGAGGCCCAGCCGGTGAGACGCGCGCCCCACAACCGCTGCTGGTTACTGATTGAGGCGCTGACTTCGTGCGTCTGCTCCCACTGACGCTGAAAATAGGGTTCCGCCTGCAGCGCCTTGATATCCTCAATCCCTTCAATGGTCTCTACCAGCACCGCATTGCGCAGCGCGCCCTCGCGCAGCCCCTCTTTGGCCAGCCGCGCCATCGGGATCTGCACCAGCAGACCGGGAATGACGATCAGCGGGATCGCCGCCAGCGGAATCAGCACCAGCCAGCCGCCAACAAACGACATAATAAACAGGAACAGGATAACAAACGGCAGATCGGCCGCTGCGCCTACCGTGGTCGAGGTGAGCAGCTCACGCACCTGGTCGATCTCACGCAGCTGCGAGATAAACGAACCGGTCGACTTCGGACGCGCCTCATTACGTATGCTCATCGCCCGGGCAAACAGCATGGCCGAGACTTTCAGGTCGATGCGTTTGCCCATTAAGTCTGACACCTGGGTCCGCATCAGCCGGATCAGATACTCAATGGCCGCAGCGATCAGCACGCCGACAAACAGTACCCACAGCGTGGACTGCGACTGGGCCGGAATGACCCGATCGTAGACCTGCATCGAAAAGAGAATACCGGCCAGTGCCAGCACATTACTGATCACCGAGGCCAGCGAAATTTCCGTGATACGGCGGCCCATACCGCGAAAATTTTTCCAGAACCAGTGTGGCTCATAAGGCTGAACGAATTCGTCGATGCGCGCATCACGGCCACGCGCCGCTACGCCAATCACGCCGACATCGCCCTGGGCGCGTGCCAGCAGTTCTGATAACGCGCTTTCACGCACCACATCGCCGCCCTCACTGAGCCAGTAGCGCGCGCTGTTGTCTGAATCGATGCTCTCCAGCACCGCCACGCTGGCATTCTCCAGCACCAGCACCACCGGGGTGATCTCCTGACGCCAGCGCAGTTTGTTCTGCGGCACCATGGTCAGATGCAGTCCCAGCAGGCCGGAGAGTCGTTCCAGCTGCTGTGACACCGGCAGATGTTCAAACCAGCGCATCTGCTGACGCAGGGTTTTGCCATCGGCAGGTTTACCGAATCGCGCGGCTACGCGCAGCATGGCGGCAATCCAGTTATCGGTATTCAGGGTTGATGTACTCATTATTAATGCCTTATCGCTATTGCAGCGAAGGAAGGAGATCGCCGCTGCTTTGCTGGCGATCGATACCCATGATATCGAGCAGATTGTCTACCGCGGCGGCATAACGCACGGTGGCGTCCCAGCCATCGTAAAGCGCGGTGATACGTGAGCTGTCAGCCTGAAACACATCCTGTTCCACGCTAAGCAGATCGTTCAGGCTGCGCTTACTCAGGCGATATTCATCGGCGTAGACATTACGGGTATGGTCGGCGCTGGCCAGCTGCACTTCCCCGGCAGCCTGCCGCTGCTGCGCGCCAATCATGTCGGCATAGGCGGTAGAAGCGTTTTGATTGATGGCGAGCTTGGCCTGCTGAATAGCGGCCTGCGCCGCTTCACGATCGCCCTCTGCTGACTGGGTTTTCGCATTCACCAGGCCGCCCTGATAAAGCGGTGCTTCCACCTGCAGCTGCACTTCATCATCCCAGTAAGATTGACGATCGTTTTCATAGCGGGTCCGGCCCGCCTGCACTTTAATCGTCGGCCAGTGACCGGACTCTGCCTGGCGCACCCGTTCACGAGCGGCTTCCTGCTTCGACTGCGCACTGCGCACCGCCGCGCTGCTTTCATAGGCGATTTTGTCGAGGGTGATCTGCTGCTTAAGCAGCGCCTGGGGCAGTTCAGGCAGCGTGGCGGGAACCACGCCGGTCAGCACGGTCAGTTGCGCGGTGGCGGAACGATGCTGGGCACGATATTGCTCCAGCGTGGCCTGCATCGCGGCGATGCGGGTTTCTGCCTGCAGAACGTCGGACTGGGAATTGAGGCCGGCATCGGCGCGCAGTTTCGCGATATCCCGCACGCGCTTCAGCGAGGCAATATTGGTATGCGCCGTTTCTGCCAGCGCCTGGTAACGTTTGACTTCGAGGTAGGCCTGCAGCGTATCTTCCGCCACGGTGGTCATCGAGTCGAACAGGCTGTAACGATAAGCATCCGACAGCGCGTGCTGCTCATCGATGGCGCTGCCGGTGCGGCCAAAGTCGTAGAGCAGCTGGCTGAGTGTGATACCGCCGGAGCCGTTATTGTTCAGGCTCCCGGCGGAGTCGGTCTGATGAGAGCGTCCCGCCGCGCCCTGCAGTGAGATCTGCGGATACCAGGCGCTGCGGGCGGCATCAAGATCCCCCTCACCGATGTGGATCTGTGCCGCCGCTTCCGAGATTTTCGGATTGCGGGCGAAGGCCCGAAGAATGGCGTCGCGCAGCGTTAAGCTGGCAATCTGCTCTTCGGTGGGCGCGGCGCGCCAGTTAAATTCGGCTTTAGGTAACGGTGCGGCAAAAGCCGCGTGCACTGCAGCGCCACTCAGGGCGCACAACAAAAAAGTTAATCGCGCTTTGTTCATTATCCATACCAACAGGGGTTCTTATCATCATGGTGTTTTTCCTGGTGAACAAAGCGAGCAAAAAGGGGTGCTACTCAGCGTCTGACAGATTTACTGCGTTATTTTATTTATGGTTCGCAAGCGAGACGCTAAACGACCTTTAACATTATTAGATCAGATCCCGCGCTTATTCCTGCTAAAAACAGATGAAATCGTTAATATTTCTACTGAACGAACGAAAAGCAACCACTGAGCGAGCTCGCGCCAATCCAGACAGGCTTAACAGACCTGTCCGGAAGGCAGTGCGTTTACTAATGTGTCAGCGTCAGACCAGGGGGTGTGCCGCAGGATGCTGCAGCAGGTGGTCGGCGAGCGTATAAGGAATATCGGAGAACAGATGACTTTCCTGCGGTGCGGCGGCGGCAGTAGATGTCTGCGCCACGTGCGCCGTCTCCGCCTGCTGGGTCAGGCTGACCGTCTCCAGCAACTGGTCCACCGTCTGACCCTCCAGCGGGTTGGCACTTTCGGTATGTGAGGCCACCTGCACCGTCTGGCTGGCACTGGCCAGATTACCGGCGCTGTCTTTGCCGCTGACTGTCATCTGGTACTCACCATCGTCCAGCGGTGCCAGCTGCCCGGCCAGAATGGTCAGCGCCCAGCCGCCATCGGCTTTTACACTGGCGCTGTAGTGCTGATCGCCCAGCGTTAATTCCACCAGGCTGCCCGGTTGCAGATGACTGGAGCTGCCCTGAATCAGATGCCAGCTGTTGACATCGGCAGCATCAATTTTGTTATCACCAAAAGCCGTGTCCAGGGTCAGCGTCGGCCGCTGGTGCACGGCTACGGTAAACAGTTTATCGCTGGTCTGGGTGTCGCTGTTGCCATATTCATCCCAGCGGTGAAAGGTGGCGGCGACCGGGCCATCCGGCAGTGCCAGCAGCTCGCTGGAGGTCAGTGTTACCATACCTTTGGCGTCGGGCTGGTAGGTTTTACCGTTGATCTCCAGGGTGTTGGCGCCTTCAACGTAGAAGCTCAGATCGTGCTGCGCCTCCTGATAGTTGAGCGTCATGTCACCGCCGATATCCATTTCGGTGTAGATCGGAATAAAGCCGGTGTGGATATTCAGCTCATGCGTGACGTCGATGTAGTTTTTGGCCCCGTCGATCGACCAGGCGCGGATTTCCCCAACGTTGATAAAGGCGTGCACATCCGCTGCCGGGATCACCACCTGCCAGTGTCCATCATCGCCTATGGTGGCGGCATAATCTTTCTGGTTGGCACCCGTGATCACCAGCCGATGGCCCGGCATGACGGTGGAGAGCATGCCGCTCAGTAGCAGATCCTGCTGGCTTTCTGCCAGGTTTATCACATCGTCCGCAGTGACCTTATCGAAGCTAATTTTTGGCAGGCTACTCAGATGGGTGATCAGCGTCAGATCGTGATATTCGGTGGCGGTTTTTCCATTGGGATCGGTCGCCGTGACTTTCAGGCTGTAGACCCCGTCTTTCAGCGCCTGCATATCGCTTTCATGAAATGTGCCATACCACTTACCGTCGTTTCCCATGCTGGCGGTGGTGGTTTGCGTCCCCAGCGTCAGTTTCAGCACCGACCCCACCGGCAAATGCGTTGCGCTGCCGCTGATCTCAACGCCATAAATGCTCTCAGCAATACTCACTGCGTTATCACCACTGACCGTGTCCACGGTCAGCGTAGGTTTGATCGTGCGGTCGGTATAGAGACCAAAATCTACGGTGGTTGCCGTGCTTTGCCCTGCTTTATCGGTAATGGTCAGCGTCAGCGTGTGGTTGCCATCCGCTACGCCTTTCAGCGCATCAGCCGGCATTGAGGCGTTCCAGTAGCCCCACTTATTGACGGTGCTGTGCCAGCTTTGATCGTTGAAGGTCAGCGTTACGGTGGATCCCGCTTCTCCTTCCGCACGGCCGCGCAGATGCACCGGCTTTTGCGCTTCCCAGCCGGCGATCACGCCATCACTGGCGATCGGTTCATAGGGTCGCAGCATAGCGGGCGGCGAACTTTTGACCGCGCTGACAGCCAGTGTGCTGTCGTTGAGCGGGCTGCTATGCAGTGACTCGGTGGAGAGCGTAGTGATCGGCAGGCTCTGTCCCGACGTGGCGAAAGGAAGGCTCAGACTTTGCGTGGCGGCTGGCGCAATGGCGGGCACAGCGCTATCGGCAACGGCAAAGTCGCTTACCGCCGTCTGGAAAATGGATTCGAGCCGGATGGTACGAAGCGTATCGGGTGATGACATAGGTAACCTCAGTTCAGAACAGAAACGCAGACAAAAACCATCGGATAAACCGATCGTTTAGTCTGACGACATGGTAGTGGGACAGCTGAAGCTGCCCGTTTCCGCTGGTCGGAACCGGTTACCCGCAGGTAACAAGGATTGATAAACAGGACGCTAATAAAAGCGCCAAATAGAGTCAGAATGCTGATTTTACGGCGTGACGCCGTTTGTTGCGCCTACCCTAATCTTTCATTCTGCTAATGAATAGTGGCGATAATCTGGAAAATGCAATTATCACGTGACTAAAACAAAAAAAGCGGGTGCTTTCGCACCCGCTCTATTCATCTTCTGAACAGACCTTTCAGTCACTACACAACATGAACCTGCAGGTTCTGCTGCACCAGCACATCGCCCAGGGTGTTATCACTGGTCAGCGCCGAGTTGTGGTAGATCTCAAAGACTCTGCCCTCAACGGTACGCTCGCCCGTCACTTCCCAGATTCCGCCGTTGCTGTTAGCCAGTGTCACCTGGCTGCCATCTGCGCCTTTGATCAGCAAATCGTCACTCTGTTTATCCGTGATATTGAGTGCTTCATTGAGATCGAGCTTCACGGAGTTGGTTCCGGTTTTACCCAAATCGAGCACCTCAATGTGTTCGACCTTCAGGCCCAGCGCGGTGAGATCCAGACTGAGATGCTCACCATTCAGCACCAGGGTATCGGTGCCTGCGCCGCCATCAATATGGGTAAAGTTAAGGTCACTGACCGTCACGATATCCGCCCCGCTGCTGCCGGTCACTGTCGCCCCCTCAATGGTGCTGCCATCGGCCAGCGTAATCACGACGCCGCCGATGGTGTACCCCGCCTCCTCTGCCGGTGCCGCTGCCACCGCGGCGTCATTTGCCGCCGCGTTTTCACTGCTGCCGACGGGTGTCACGGTATCCGCTTCGGTGATCAGCGTGGAAGCCACCGCCACATGGGCGCTGCTCTCGTCGCTGCTGGTGCTGCTGTTATGCTGCGTCTCCGCGCTGGCGACAGTAGCGCTGTCATCCGCCACCGAGAACAGCGCAACCGATTCGTTTGCCGCCAGCGTCACCGGTAGCACGGCACCCAGTAACAGGGTATTGGTGGTCGAGTAGCTGTTACCGGCCGCGTCGGTAATCGTGACTTTCGCCAGCGTTCCCAGCGACAGCAGCAGGCCACCCACCGACAGCAGTGAAGGTGAGAAGTTAACTGCGTAACGCCCCAGCGCATCGGTCGTGGTGTTTAGCGTCGGGCCGTTGTTGCCGTTGGAGAGCAGCAGCGTAACGCTCACTTTCGAGCCCTGCGCGGCATTCAGCGATCCCCCCTGCACCACCAGACCCGCCAGTAAGGAACCGACGATGCTCAGCACCGGATCGACTCCGACCAGCGGCTGATTGTGCGACAGCGCGGTAAAGCTGCTGGTACTGGTTGCGGTGTTGCCGCCAATGTCCGCCACCGTAACGGTGAGTGGATGGCTGCCATCGGCGATCCCTTTCAGCGTCGCTGACGGCACGCTGATGCTCCATGCGCCATTCGCACCAATGGTCGTGGTAAGGATATTACCCGCCACGTTCACCGTCACCGTGCCGCCCGCCGCGTTGGTGCTGGTTCCTCTGATGGTTTCAGTACTGTTGGCTTCCGCAATATTGAGGTAGCCATCGCCGCCAAAGAAGCTGTTGACGCTGACCGTCGGCGTGGTGTGACTGACCACACCCAGCGACGCCGAGGTGTTGCCAATGCTGCCCGCACCGTTGGTCACGCTGGCGGTGACGGTCTGCAGACCGTCAGTAATGGCAGCAAGGTTAGCCGCCGGAACAGAGAGGCTCCAGTTGCCGTTGCTGCTCACCGTGGTGCTGTAAGTCTGGCCGCCCAGCGTGACGCGCACGACCGATCCCTCGGCGTTGCTGGCGGTGCCGCTAATAGTCTGCGCCGTTTTGACATCTGCCGCACTCAGCGCACTGTCACCAAACAGCGAGGTAATGGCGACCACCGGCGTCGACTGACTGATGACGCTCAGCGTTCCGCTGCTGTTTGCCACGTTACCGTAAGCATCGGTGCCGGTGACCGTGACGGTTTTACTGCCGTCAGTGATAGCAACCAGATCCGCTTTCGGGACGGTAATACTCCAGTTGCCGCCGCTGACCACTTTGGTGGTGTAAGTCAGGCCATTCAGCGTGGCGCTGACGGTTGAACCGGCAGAGAGGCTGGACGTCCCGCTCAGGGTCTGGTTAGAGGCCAGATCCGCGGCGCTCAGCACACCATCGCCAAACACCGTATTCACCGACAGAGTCGGCTGGAACAGTCCCAGTGACACGCCCGCGCTGGTGCTGCTGACGTTTCCGACCGGATCGGTGACGGCCGCGCTGACGGTGAAGTTACCGTTCAGCAGCGTTGACAGAATCGCTGGCGAGACGGCGGTTGAGAAACTGCCATCTGCGTTGACCTGCGCGTTGACGATGGTGTTGCCAATTGCCAGCCTGACGCTGCTACCCGCAGCCAGCCCGGAGACCGTGCCGCTGATGGTCTGAGTCACCAGCGACTCCGCCAGGTTCAGCACGCCGTCGCCAAACAGCGGATTGAGGGTGACTTTCGGCAGGTTGTGAATACCGACCAGTGCCCCGGCCGTGGTGCTGTTGGTGTTACCCGCGCTGTCGGTGACGCTGATGCCCACGGTCAGATTGCCATCTGCAATCCCCTGCAACAGCGCTGGCGTCAGCGAGACGTTAAAGTTGCCATTGGCATCGGTCGCCGTCACCAACTGCTGTGAACCTACCGACACCACCACGCGCGATCCCGCTTCCGCGCCGCCAATCACCCCACCGATCACCTGGGTGACCAGCGAATCCGCCACGTTCAGCAGACCGTCGCCAAACAGCGGATTCACGGTGATGGTCGGCAGCAGCGTATCGACCCGGATACCGGCGCTGGTGCTGGCGGTATTGCCCGCCGCATCCGTTACCGACGCGCCCACCGTAAGGTTGCCCTGCGCCAGCGTGCCCAGAATATCTGGCGTCACCGTGGCGCTGAACGCCCCGCCCGCACCCACGGTGGCGGTCACCTGGCTATTGCCAACCGAGAGCGTCACCACACTGCCCTGCGCGACGTTGTTCACCACCCCGCTGATCACCTGTCCGGTGGCGATATCAGCCAGGTTCAGCACCCCATCACCAAACAGTGAGGTCAGCGAGATTGATGGCGTCTGAGTAAAGATGCCGATGGATGCGCTGCTGGAGGCGACATTGCCCGCCACGTCTCTGACGCTGACACCCAGCGTCAGATTGCCATCCAGCAGAGAGGTCAGATCGCTGCCCGGCAGGTTAACGCTCCACACTCCACCCGCCTGCACCGTCGTGCTGTAACTCTTGCTGCCAAAGGTGACCGTTACCTGGGAACCCACAGCCGCATTTTCTATCACGCCACTGACGAGCTGTCCGGCAGCGGCTTCCGCAATGTTCAGCAGGTTATCACCGCCAAACAGCCCGGTGAGCGCGCCAACCACCGGCACCGCATCGACAATCGCGGTGACGGTTTCACCGACGGTACGGGTGTTGCCTGCGGCATCGGTCAGGGTGACATCAAGCGCAAGATTGCCATCGCTCAACAGACCCAGCACCGAAGGCGGCACCACGATGGCCCATTTACCATCCTGGCCCACTGACGCAGAGAGCGTTGTGCCGCCCAGCACCACCGATACCGTGGCACCCACGCCCGCCGAGGTCGCAACCCCGGAGATAGTCTGCGCCACCGTAGTATCCAGCGCGCTGAGCGTGCCGTCGCCGAACACCGAATCGACCACCAGCGTCAGGGCACTGTTGACCACTTTGTTGACCGTCAGCGTGGCGTCGGTCTGGTTGCCCGCACCGTCATTGACCCGCACGCCAAACACCAGCGCACCGTCAGTGAGACTCGACAGAACATCCGGCGCGAGATCGATGCTCCAGCGTCCGTCAGCACCCACCGTTGCGGTGGCGATCGGCGCGGCATCGCCCAGATAGAGCCCGATGGTCTGGCCTTCTGCTCCCTGCGCGCTGCCGGTCAGCACCTGGCTTAGCACCAGGTCAGCGGCGTTGATCACGTTGTCGCCGAGGAACGCGTCGACCAGGACCAGCGGCGCGGCGGTATCGACCGTCACCGTCTGGGTGGTCGTCGTCACGTTACCGGCCGCATCCGCCAGCTGCGCGGTGATCACCGGCGAGCTGCCATCGGGAAGAGCCTGCATCGCGCTGGCAGGAACCGTTGTGGACCAGGTGCCGTTGCTCTGCACCACGGCGTTGTAGGTCTGATTATTGAAGGTCACCACCACCGTGCGACCCACTTCGCTGAGATCGGCGGTGCCACTGATGGCCTGGCTGGTGGCACTTTCATTGCCATTGACCTGGTTGTCACCGGTAAATGGATTGAGAGTCAGTGCCGGTGGCGTAAGGTCGATCAGCACGTTACCGCTGGTGGTCACAGGGTTAGTGCCGTCGGTAGCATTCACCGTGATGGCGACGCTGCCGTCCGCATTGCCAAAGGCGCTGACCGGCAATGCCGCCGTTGACCAGTTGCCCGACCCATCCAGCGTAGTCGCGTACTCCTGACCATTGATCGACACCGTCACTACCCCACCCGCGCCGAGGTTAGCGGAGGTGCCACTCACTACCACACCACCCGCCACATCCTGGGTGCTGATGATGTTGTCGCCCGACACCGTGCCCAGCGTAACCAGCGGCCCTGGCGGTGGGGTAAGATCTACCGTCAGCGCAACCGTGCCGTTGGCGGTATTGCCTGCCAGATCGGTCACTGCCAGCGCCAGGGTCGTCGATGGACCAAAGGTGGCCATCTGTTCTGGCGTCAGCGTTACACTCCAGTTGCCGTTGGCTGTCACTATCGCGGTGCCAAGCAGCGTGTCATTCAGTGAGATCGAAACCACTGATCCCGGCTCGGCTCCCGCTGCGGTGCCGCTGAGACTCTGCGGCTGAATGCTCTCGGTGTAGTTCAGCGCATTGTCACCGGTAAAGGCGGCAACATTAAGCACCGGCGGTGTGGTGTCGAGCACCAGCGAGCTGTTAATGGTGGTGCTGTTGCCCGCCGCATCGGTTGCCGTCACGGTAACCGGATAGGTGGCATCCGGCAGAAGTGAAAGCTCCGCCGTTGTCAGTGGCACCGTCCAGTTCCCATTGGCATCCACTGTCGCGGAATAGGTTGTGCCGCCAAGCGTAAGCTGCACAGTCTGATTCGCGCCCGCCTCACCGGTGGTTCCGCTCAGCGTTACTCCCGCGGCCACATCGCCGCCATTCACATAACTGCCAAGGAATTCCGGATTGACCGCAGGCTGCGGCGCGCTGAGATCTGCGGTGAACGGCAGCTGCGCCGATGCGCTGTTGCCCGCCGCATCCACGACGTTAACCGTCAGTGATTGCGCACCGTCACCCAGTGAGCTCAGGGCGTTGGCAGGAATGTTAACAGTCCAGTTACCGTTGCTCGCCACGGTGCCAGAATAGAGGCTGCCGTTGACATTCACGGTAATGCTGACCGCCTGGTTCGCCCCGACACTGCCGGTGGTGCCGGTCAGGGTCACCCCTGCCGCGGCTTCACTGATGTTCAGCAGGTTGTCGCCGCCAAATGCGCCTGGGTTGAAGGTCGGCACAGGCAGCGCCACCTCTGTCACCACGTTCTGCGCCGTCGCGTCGCTGTTACCCGCGATATCGGTCGCCGTCACGGTAATGGTGTGGGTGCCGCTGGTGAAGGTGGCTAACTGCGCTGGCGACAGGGCCAGAGACCAGCTGCCATCGGTCTGCACCGTGGCTGCCAGCGGCTGACCGTTGTTAAAGCCGGAGATGAGCACCGTTACCGTCTGTCCGGCACCGGTAATGCCGGTTGTGCCACTGAGGATCTGTTCATCGGCCGCCTCTGCTGCGTTCAGCGCACCGTCGCCAAACGGCAGGTTCAGGGTGACATCCGGCAGCGCGTTAACGGCTACAAGTATCGTGCCGCTGGTGCTGCCGACGTTGCCGTTCGCATCGGTAACCGTCACGCTCACCGGCCAGTTGCCATCCGGCAATGACTGCAATACAGAAGGTGGCAGATCCAGCGACCAGCGCGAACCATCCGCACTGAGCGTAGCGGAATAGACCGTACCATTAACGGTCACCGTGACCGACGCAGCGTTATTAATATTCACCGCACCGGTCAGGGATCCGCCTGAGGCGGCCTCTTCAGCATTGATACGGCCATCAATAAATGGCGTATCCAGCGTTGGATTAGCAATCGGCGTAATCGCAGCGACGAACGTTTTGGTCGTTTCAATGCTGTTACCGGCCCGATCCGTGGTGGTGAGGGTCAGGGTATGTTCACCGGTTCCCAGGCTGGCAATGAACTCTGGGGGCAGGCTGGCAGTCCAGTTGCCATTGGCATCGACCGTCACCGCCAGCGGGATATTGTCATCGCCTACCGTGACGCTCAGGGTCTGGCCCGGCACGACGGTGGAGGTGCCGGTGACCAGCTGAACGGAGCCTGCTTCGCTGATATTAATGATGTTATCGCCGAACAGTGTCGTGTCGAAGGCGGCTGAAACAGGATCACTCTGCAGGATCTCAACGCCTGCGGTAACCTGCGCCGGATTACCGGCACCATCCGCGGCGCTGACCACCACCTGTGTCAATCCATCGGCCAGGCCCGTCAGCGCGCCCGGTGCCAGGTTCAGCGTCCAGTTACCGCTGACATCCGTGGTGGTGCTGAAGTTCTGCCCGCCTACAGAGATGTTCACCACGCTGCCTTCCGGCAGATTGGTACTGTCACCACTCAGCGTTAACGCCCCTTCCGCATCTGCCGCACTGATCAGCGCATCGCCAAACGGCGTATTCAGCGTCAGCGCTGGCAGGGTATTAAACGCTACGTCCAGTGTCGTGGTGCTATCCGTGGTGATATTGCCCGCCGCGTCGGTGACCGAAACGGTAATCGCATTGGGGCCGTCCGCCAGCTGCTGCAGGTCAGCGGTCGGAATAGTAAGTGACCAGTTACCGTCGGCATCTGCCGTGGTGGTATAGCTGACGTTATTCAGCGTCACCGTCACCGGCAATGCGCCCGTGGTGCTGCCGCTGATGGTGAGATCCTGCAGCGACTCCGCCAGGTTAAGGGTATCTCCCGCATCGACCGTGATATTCGTCAGCGCAGGCGGTGTGGTAATGAAACTAACCTCCTGAGTGGCGGTCACCGGATTGCCTGCGACATCAGTGGCGGTCACGGTAAAGATTTGCGTGCTGCCCGGAGCCACGCTGGTAAAGGCAGCTGACGGGACATTCACCGTCCAGTTGCCGTCAGCGTCGAGCGTGGTGCTGTAGTCAGTGCCGTTAAACGACACCGTCACCAGCGTACCCGCTGCCAGCAGGGTGCTGCTGCCGCTGACCGCGACATCCGCTGTGGCCTCGGTGGCGTTAATCACATCATCGCCGGCTACCACGTTCATGGTCAGCGTCGGCTGAACCTGCTCGCTGGCCAGCACGACCAGGCTGGTGCTGGCGCTGGCCGGATTGCCAGACGTATCCGCTGAGACCACGACCAGCAGCTGATCGCCATCCGGCAGATTACCCAGATCGGCGGCCGGAACGGTCACCGTCCAGCTGCCGTCGGCTGCCACCGTGCCGCTGTACTGAATGTTATTCAGCGTCACCGTCACCAGCTGGCCTTCCACCAGGTTGTTACTGGTGCCGCCGATGTTCAGATCCTGTAGCGACTCCGCCTGGTTAAGGAAGTTATCGTCACTGATGGTCCCGATGGTCAGGGTTGGCAGGTTCAGAGTGTCAGCATCACGCGTCAGGGTCTGGGTGGCCGTGGCCGGGTTCCCCGCCGCATCGGTCATCGAGACAGCAACGGTGTAGCTGCCGTCTGCCAGCCCCTGCACGACGCTGGCTGGCAGTGTCACCTCCCAGGTGCCGTCAGAGAGCACCTGAGTGGTGTAATCGACATTCTGGAAGCTGACGGTGACCGTCTGTCCGGCATCCGCTACCGACGCACTGCCGCTGATAGCGACCGCTTCCAGCACCTCTACCGAATTGATAATGTTGTCGCCGCCGATGGCATTGACGGTCAGCACAGGCGGCGTGAGATCGACCGTAACGGCGCTGGTCAGCGAACCACTGTTACCGGCGGCATCGCTGGCATTGACCACCAGCGTAGTAACCCCCTCGCCCAGCGACTGCACCTGATCTGCTGATAAGTTCAGCGTCCAGTTACCCTGCGCATCCACCGTGGCGGAATAATCGTTCCCGCCCAGCGTCACGCTGACGGTCTGGCCGTTGCCCGCTACACCGGTGCTGCCGGTCAGCGTCTGACCGACTCCCTGTTCCGCCAGGTTCAGATAACCATCGCCAAACGGGGTGTCTATGCTGACGGCCAGCGACGCCGTTGCCACGGTGATTTCACGGGTTTCGGTTACCGGGTTACCCGCCGCATCGCTGACCGTCACGGTCAGAATGTACGCCCCGGCCGGAATGCCGGCCAGCGAACCCGCAGGCAGCGTCAGATTCCACTCGCCGTTCTGGTCAACCGTGGTGGTCCAGGTCTGGTTGTTCAGGGTAATGGTGACCTGCTGTCCGGCTTCGGCATTGCTGTTGCCGCTGAGAACTATCGGCGCGGTGCTTTCGGCAATATTGATACTGTTATCGCCCGCAACCGTATTCAGTGTCAGGGTCGGTGGCGTCAGATCCACCGTCACGCTGCCCTGGCTGCTGCCGGTGTTACCCGCCGCATCCTGGACTGTGACGGTGTAATTCAGTAGATCTTCCGGCAGACCGGCCAGCGCGGAAGCCGGCACGCTGATCTGCCAGTTGCCATTGCCGTCGACGGTGCCGTTGTAGGTTGCGCCATTCAGCAGCACGCTCACCGTCTGGCCGTCACCGGTTATGCCGGTGGTGCCGCTCAGGGTTTGTGCTGTGGCGATCTCGCTGCTGTTGAGCAGGCCATCGCCAAAGGCCGAGACGATCTGCGGTGCTGGCAGCGTCGCCAGCACGCTGAGCGCTGCCTCGCTGCTCAGGGTCGCCCCGCCGCTGTCCGTTGCGGTGACCGTCAGAGTGTAAGGCCCATCGGCGAGCGCCGTCAGTGCCTCAGCCGGAACGATCACTGTCCAGCGGCCGCTGGCCGAGACCTGCGCGGTGTAGCTGATGTTGTTAAACAGCAACGTGACCGTGCTGCCCTCTGTCACGTTCACCGACGTACCGGTGACGATCAGGGCCTGACCCAGCTCCTGCGCATTCAGGTAGTTGTCTTCGCTGATGGCATCCATCGCCAGGCCAGAGGCATTGCTGTTGACGTCAAAGGTGAGATTGCTGGTGGTGGTGTTGCCCGCCACATCGCTGACCGCCACGGTAAAACTGGCGCTGCCATCATTAATCGCGGCCAGCGCACCGGCTGGCACGATCATGCTCCATGCCCCGCTCGCCTGCACGGCGGCGCTGTAGACTGTGCCGTCAACGGTGACGGTAACCAGCTGACCCGCTTCGACGTTGGTGGTGGTGCCGGAGAGACGTTGATCGGTGAGGCGCTCCGCGCCATCGACCACGTTGTTACCGGCAAAGGCATCCAGCGTCAGGGTCGGCAGTGTGCCTGGCTCCACTTTCAGCGCCAGGTCGCGGCTGGTGGTGGTGGCATTTCCTGCCGCATCGCTGGCGGTCACGGTCAGCGGATAGCTGCCGTTGCCCAGCCCGGTGTAAACCGTGGCGGGCAGATCCAGCGACCAGACGCCGTTGACGTCAGCGGTGGTGCTCAGGGTGGTGCCGTTAAAACTGGCCACAATCAGGGCGTTAGCTTCACTGCTGCCGGTCAGCGTCAGCGGCTGCTGACTTTCAGCGGCGTTAATGATGCCATCGGATGGCGTAATGAAGTTCAGCACCGGAGGCAGCGTATCCACCACGAGGTTGCCATCCGCCTGGCTGTTGTTGCCCGCCACATCACTGACGACCACGGTGTAGCCACTATTGCCCTGTGGCAGCGCAGACAAGACATCGGCCGGAACGGCGACCTGCCAGTTGCCTGCGGCATCGACCGTGCCGCTGTAGTTGTTGCCGCCCAGCGTCACGACGACGGTCTGGCCGTCGCCGGTCACGCCCGTGTTACCGGTGATCGTGCCACCGGCGGCGGCTTCCTCACCGTTCAGAATGCCATCATCAAAGGCCACGCCCGGGGTCGCCACCGGCAATGCGCTGGCGATCACCGTCAGGGTAGCGTCGCTGGTCGCCAGCGGCTGTCCGTTAGCGTCGCTGGCGGTGGCGGTGATGGTCTGCGGGCCATCTGCCGTTCCGGTAAAGGTGCCTGCCGGTAAGGTCAGGCTCCAGCTTCCATCTGCCGTCACGGTGGTGCTGACCGTGGTGCCGTTGGCCAGCACGGTGACAATGCTGCCGTCAGGCAGACCGCTGGTGCTGCCGCTGACTACAACGGCGCCACCCAATTCCTGCGCATTGAGGTAGTTGTCGTCACTGACGGGTGCCAGCGCGATCGACGGCAGGGTGTTGTCCACACTGAAGTCAAGCGGGCTGCTGGCGGTGTTACCCACGGCGTTGATGACGCTGACGTTCAGTGTCTGGTTGCCTTCTCCCAGTTCAGCCAGGGCGCCCGCAGGCAGAATAATGCTCCAGTTGCCGCTGGCCTCAA
This sequence comes from Pantoea sp. OVA07A, assembly GCF_019969975.1. Taxonomy (NCBI): domain Bacteria; kingdom Pseudomonadati; phylum Pseudomonadota; class Gammaproteobacteria; order Enterobacterales; family Erwiniaceae; genus Pantoea; species Pantoea sp. OVA07A. The sequence continues at coordinate 49,591 of NZ_JAHXYM010000005.1, forward strand.
CCACACCGCTGTATTCGATGCCATTCAGGGAGATGATCACCTGCTGGCCCGGTTCGACATTCGTGCTGCTGCCGCGCACCGTTATCGGCTGCAGCTGCTCCGCTGCCGTGACGATGCCGTCACCGGCGAAGGTGCTGCTGTCGATGGTCAGTACAGGTTGCACGTCCGGCGCGGTTGCCACATTCAGATCAACCACCTGGCTGCTCTGATTCCCGTTAGCACTGGTTTCCGTCACCGTCACCAGATTACTGCCTGGAGGCAGTGCCGCCAGCGCTTCAGGGGCGATCTGCAGCGTCCACTGGCCGTTAACGCCAACGGTGGTGCTGTAGAGCTGGTCATTGAGCTGGACTGTGACCACGTCACCATTCTGACCACTGCCACTTACCACCAGCGGCTCTGCCAGTTCCCCGACGTTCAGCGCGTTATCACCGCTGACCGGCGCGACGACCAGCGGAGGCGGCGTAGTCGCAACCGTCAGGGCACTGTTCTGGCTGCTGCTGTTACCGGCTGCGTCGGTGACGGTGACCACCACCGGATAGCTGCTGCCATTGGTCAGACCGGCAAGCGCCGCTGGCGGAACAGCCAGCGCCCAGTTTCCGTCACCATCAACGGTGCCGGTGTAGGTCACGCCATTCAGCGTCACACTGACGCGGTCGCCTTCACTGCCTGCGCCGCTGAAACTGAACCCTGCCGCCTGCTCAGCGATATTCAGCACGCCATCACCCGCGGGCGCAGCGATACTGAAGTCTGGTGCCGTGGTATCCACGGTAACCGACACTGGCGTAGTGGCGACGTTGCCGCTGACGGTGGTGACGGTCACGTTGAGATCGTAACGGCCATCTGGCAACTGTTGCAGATTCGCAGCAGGCACGGTGGCGGTCCAGCTGCCATCGGCGGCAACCACTGCGTCATAGGTCTGGCCATTCAGCGCAAGGCTGACGCTACTACCTGGCGTAACGGTGCCGCTGAGGGTCAGATCGGTGGCGGTTTCAGCCTCATTAATCGTGCCATCGGTGGCAATCGGGTTAACGGTCAGCGCCGGTACGCCGGTATCAACAATCAGCGGCTCGCTGATGCTGGTGCTGTTACCCGCTTCATCACTCACCGTCACGGTAATCGGATTGCTGCCCTGCGCAAGTGCCTGCAGTCTGTCTGCGGGTATCGTCACGCTCCATTCACCATTCGCGTCTACAGTGGCCGGATAGCTGGTACCGCCCAGGGTCACGCTGACCGCCTGGCCTGGCAGGACTGTGCCGGTCAGCGTCTGCGCCGCGCTGGCTTCATCGGTATTGAGTATGCCGTCAGTGAATGGCGTGTTGATTTGCGGGTCTGCCAGCGGCGCGGTCGCCACCAGCAGCGGCAGGCTGTTCTGCACATCACCCGAAGAGACGGTAACGGTGGTCGTGCCCTGCGGCAGCGTCGCCAGATCGGCAGCCGGCACGGTCAGGGTCCACGCACCGGTTTCATCGGTTGTGGTGGTGTAGACGGTGCCGCCAGTCACCAGCGTTACGCTGATCGGGCTGTTAGCCGGCAGGTTCGCTGAACCGCCGCTGAGGATAAGATCGCTCTGCGCCTCCAGGGCATTCAGCGCATTGTCATCACTGATTGGGGCAATCGACAGCGACGGTACGGGCGAAGTAACCACGCTGAACTGCCCTTCAGCAGGCAGCGCCGGGTTACCGGCCACATCGGTAATCGCCACGGTGAAGGTTTTATCGCCTGCACCGCCCAGCGATCCGGCTGGCAGCGACACACTCCAGCTACCGTTCGCCTGTACTACGCCATCGTAAGACTGGCCATTGATGGTCAGCAATACCGGCTGACCTGCCGGTACGCCGGTGACGTTACCGGTGACCAGAATGTCGGTGAGCTGTTCAGCGCTGTCGACCTGATTATCGCCGGTCACGGGATTAATGGTCAGCGCCGGCGACGTTGCCGCCAGCACAGTGACGCTGGTCGGTACGGTGCTGCTGTTGCCATAAGCATCGCTGAGTACCACATCCACCGGATAGGTTGCGTCACCCAGCTGGCTGATAATCGCGGCGGGCACCGTAACACTCCACGCGCCATCGGTATCCACGATGGCGGTGTAGGTCTCGCCATTGAAACTCACCGTGACGGTGTCGCCCTGGGCCCCCCCGCGTCCGTCGAGTGTGAGATCCTGAGTGTGTTCAGCGATATTGATATAACCATCACTGCCCGGCGTGGAGACTTCCAGCAACGGCGGTGTGGTGGCGAAAATCAGTGAACTGCTGGCTGGCGTGGTATTACCATCGGCGTCTGTCGCCACTACCGATACCGGTTGGGTACCGTTGGGCACATTTGCCAGGTCGGATGCCGGAACGGTGACACTCCAGCTGCCACCCTGCGCCACCACGGCGCTGTAGGCCACGTTATTCAGCGTGACGCGGATGATGTCGCCTTCGTCGCCGGTTCCGCTGACGATTAGCGGCTGCTGCGCGTCGCTGACGTTGATCACGCCATCATCGCTGAGATCGTTGAGCGTCAGAGCGGGCACCGCGGTAGCCACCCGCAGTTCCGTATTCTGAGTGCTGATGTTACCGGCCGGATCGGTCACGGTGACGGTCACCGGATAGGTCTGATTGGTCAGCGTGCCGAGATCGGCCACCGGGACGGATGCACTCCAGTTACTGTTTTCGTCAACAATGGCGGTGTAGGACTTACCGTTTAATTCCACCGTCACGCTGTCGCCCGGGGTGCCGGTTCCGCTGATTTGCAGCGGCGTAGTGAGTTCGTTGTTGGTCAGGACGCCATCACCGCCCGGAGCGGTAACGGTTGCAACCGGAGGCTGCGTGCTGACCGCCAGGGGCTGCGTCTGCGTGGTGGTGTTACCGCTGGCATCAGTCAGCGTAACTACCAGCGTATAGCTGCTGCCATCTGACAGGGCCTGCAGCGCCGCTGGCGGCAGATCCACCGTCCAGTTGCCCTGCCCATCTACGGTGGCGCTGTAACTCTCGTTATTCAGCGAGACAGACACCACTTCGCCCGGCAACGCACCTGAACCGCTGACCGGCAGACCGGCAGCCACTTCACTGCTGTTGAGAATGCCATCGCCGCCTGCGACCTCTGCCACAATCAGATTCGGTGGCAGCGTGTCGACGCTGAAGTTGAGCGTCTCATCCACGCGGTTGCCTGCTTCATCAATCGCGGTAATGATCAGGCTGTTGGCGCCCTGTGGCAGTAAGGCGAGATCGGCGGCCGGCAGCGCCAGGCTCCAGCTGCCGTCTGCATTGACCGTGGTGCTGTAGGTTTTACCGTTAAGTTCCAGTTCAACCTGCTGGCCCGGCACGGCTTTGCCGGTGCTGCCGCCGATCAGCAGATCGCTGCCCGCTTCCACCCGGTTGAGAAGGCCATCGGTGATTGCGCTCTCCTCCAGCGTGATTTGCGGCAGCGTGGCTGCGACTACATTCAGTTGAGCGGAGTCGGTCAGCAGTGCGCCGGTGGCGTCGGTGGTGGTGACCGAAATCAGTTTTACGCCGTCGGTGATAGTGGTGAGATCGCCTGCCGGAACAGTGACGCTCCAGAAGCCATTGTCGCCGATCAGCGCGCTGTAATTATTGCCGTTAAAGTTAACCTGCACCGCCTGGCCCGGGTTAACGCCTACCGCAGAACCGCTGATAATGAGATCGCTGCTCAGCTCCTGCTGATTCAGGAAACCATCAAGGCTGACAGGTTCACTAATGGAAACCACGCCAGGTTCGCCTGCCGCCGGGGCGACGTTAATGTCGCGGGTGTCGGTAGCTGAGGCGCCTGCCGCCGTTGTGACGCTGACCGCGATGGTGCTGCTGCCCGCCGCCAGTGCGCTGAGCGCCGCAGAGGGGATCTGCGTACTCCAGTTGCCATCCGCGTTGACCAGCGCAGTGTAATTTTGGCCGCCCAGGGTAATGGTGACCGTCTGGCCCGCCTCCACGTTGCTGGTGCTGCCGGACAGCGTCTGGTCCAGCGCTTTTTCGCTGTTATCCAGCAGATCGTCACCGGCAAACAGGGCGATCGTCACCGTCGGCGTACCCGGTTCCGCTGGCGCTTCCACCGCAATCACCCGATCTTCGCTGACTGTTACGCCCGCCTGATTGGTGACTGTCGCCGCGATAGTTGCGTTGCCCGCCGTCAGTGCCGCCAGCGCGCTGGCCGGGACGCTCAGGCTCCAGCTGCCATCCGCGCCGACCGTGGCGCTGTAAGTCTGGTCGCCCAGCGTAACGGTCACGACCTGACCCGCCTCGACATTGGTTGAGCTGCCGCTCAGCAGCTGATCGCTGGTTTTCTCATCGTTGCTCAGCACGTCATCCACGGCGAACTGATCGAGCGTGATAGTGGGCTGGCCCGGCCCGGTAACCGGCGGCTCAACCGTGATCGGCAGCGTGTCACTCACGGTGGTGCCTGCCGCATTGCTGGCCGTGACCACCAGCGAGGCAGAACCGGCTGCCAGCGCACCGAGTGCATCAGCCGGAATGGCAATGTTCCAGCTGCCGTCGGCGCCAACCGTTCCGCTGTAGCTCTGGCCGCCCAGCGTCACCGTGACAATCTGGCCCGCCTCGACGTTGGTGGTGCTGCCTGAGACCGCCTGCGCTTCCAGCTTCTCATCGTTGCTCAGGATGTTGTCGTCAGCAAAGGCATTGAGGGTTAGCGTCGGGGTGCCTGGCCCGGTGCCCGAGGACTCCACCAGGAAGTCGCGGGTTTCAGTGACCTGTGTACCAAGCTGATCTGTCACCGTCACATTCAGGGCTGCGCTACCGGCTGTCAGCGCCGCCAGCGAACTGGCAGGAATCGACACGCTCCAGCTGCCATCCGCACCGACCGTGGCGGTAAAAGTCTCTCCGTTCAGAGTGACAGTGACCTGCTGGCCTTCGCCGATATTAGTGGTGGTGCCGCTCAGCAGCTGATCGCTGGCTTTCTCGCTGTTGCTGAGGATGTCATCCCCGGCAAAGGCGTCGATGGTTACGGTGGCTTCACCCGGCTGCGTTACCGGGGCTTCGACAGTGACTGGCTGCGTTGAAGTGACTGTGTCGCCCGCTGCATTACTGACCGAGACGGTCAGTGTGGTGGTGCCTGCTGCCAGCGCATTCAGCGCGGCTGACGGCACGGCGACGCTCCAGCTGCCATCACCCTGCACGCTGGCACTGTAGGTCTGACCGCCCAGGGTAACCGTCACGATCTGCCCGGTTTCGACATTACTGGTGCTACCGCTGACAAGCTGATCGACCGCTTTTTCGTCGTTGCTCAGAAGGTTGTCGCCGGCGAAATCATTCAGGATCAGAGACGGCACACCCGGTTCCGTTACTGGCGTCTCAACCGCGATATCGCGGATTTCGGTAGTGCTAACGCCATCGGCATTGCTGACGGTAACGCTGATGGTATTAGCTCCCGCAGGCAGATTACCCAGCGCGGCTGCCGGAACAATTACACTCCAGTTACCACTGCCATCGACGGTGCCGAGGTAAGTCTGGCCACCGAAGGTGACTGTCACCGTCTGGCCCGCTTCGATGTTGGTGGTGGAGCCGGAGAGCGTCTGGGCCGTCCCTTTTTCATCGTTGCTGAGGATATCATCCCCGGCAAACTGACCAATGGTGACGGTGGGTTCGCCCGGCAGTGTGACAGGCGCTTCCACGGTGATGGGCAGCGTGCCGGTCACGGTATCACCGGCCACATTGCTGACTGAAACCGTCAGCGTCGTTTCACCTGCCGCCAGGGCGCTCAGGGCCGCCGATGGCAAAGTAACGCTCCAGTTGCCCTGCGCATCAACGCTGCCGCTGTAAGTCTGGCCGCCCAGGGTGACGGTTACCAGCTGACCGGGTTCAACATTGCTGGTGCTGCCGGTGAGTGTCTGATCGGTGGCTTTCTCCCCATTACTCAGCACATTGTCCCCGGCAAAATTATCCAGCGTGACGGATGGCGGGCCCGGAACGACCGGCGTATCAATGCTGATCGCGCGGTTTTCACTGGCTTCAATGCCAGCCTGGCTGGTGACGACCGCGGAAATCGCCACCGAACCGGCTGCCAGCGCATTCAGTGCCGCAGGCGAGAGCGTGACGCTCCAGTTGCCCTGCGCATCCACTACTGCGCTGTAGGTCTGATCGCCCAGCGTGATGGTGACAATCTGGCCCGCTTCCACATTGGTGGTGGTGCCGCTAAGTACCTGATCGCTGCTTTTCTCGGCATTGCTGAGAATGTCATCACCGGCAAACTGATCGATGGTGATAACGGGCGTACCCGGCTGAGTCAGTGGTGGTTCTACGTTTACGGTTAGGCTACCGCTGGCGGCGGTTCCTGCCTGGTTAGCAACGGTGGCAGTCACCGTGGTGGTGCCGGATGCCAGTGCGGTCAGCGCATCTGCAGGCACGGTAATGCTCCAGCTACCGTCGCCTGCCACGCTGCCGCTGTAGCTCTGGCCGCCCAGTGTAACCGTGACGATCTGCCCGGCTTCGACGTTGGTGGTGCTGCCGCTAAGAATCTGATCGCTGGTTTTTTCTGCGTTGCTCAGCACGTCGTCGCCGGTAAACGGGGCGATTGTCAGGGCTGGCACGCCAGGGGTGGTGTCAGGTGCCTGCACCTGGATACCCAGGCTGGCGGAAGCCGCCGTGCCCGCGGCGCTGGTCACACTGACCGAAATGGTGCTGCTGCCTGCAGCCAGCGCCGAGAGTGCGGCAGCCGGAATTGAGACGCTCCAGCTGCCATCCGCCCCCACAGTGGCGTTATAGCTCTGTCCGCCCAATGTCACACTGACCTGCTGGCCCGCTTCGACATTGCTGGTGCTGCCGGACAACGTTTGTGGCGTGGTTTTTTCGCTGTTATCCAGCAGATTATCGCCCGCAAACGGGTTCAGGCTAATGGACGGCGCAGCCGGTGTGCCGGGATCGGCGGCCGCGACGGTAATGGGCAGGCTGCCGGTGGTCGTCGTGCCCGCCGCGTTAGTGACGCTGACGTCGATGGTGGTGGTGCCTGCGGCGAGTCCCGCCAGCGCGGCAGCAGGGATAGTAACGCTCCAGCTGCCGTCAGCACCGACAGCGGCGTTGTAGGTCTGGCCGCCCAGCGTGACAGTGACAATCTGACCCGCTTCGACATTACTGGTGGTGCCGCTCAGTACCTGATCGCTGCTTTTTTCCGCGTTATCCAGGACATCATCGCCAGCGAACGCATTGAGCGTGATGGCAGGCGTCCCCGGCGTGACCGGTGTTCCGGGATCGGTGCCACCGTCATTGCCGCCACCGTTACCCCCGCCGCCACCACCACCACCGCCGACGCCAACGGCCAGACCGGCTAAGCCGAGCACACCCAGACCGCCCGCCGTTATCACACCCATCGAGGTGTTGGCGTTATCTGCCAGCAGCAGCGGCTCTACGCTGTCGAGTGATTCATAGGTTGGCGTGACCGACGTGGAAGCGAGTTCAGCCCCTTCTGCGGTCTGGGGAAAGAGCGCGTGTTCCGGTGGGTTGACGCCATCATCGAACACCAGTTCGCTGTGCTGGCCATCGGCGTCGTCGAGGAAGAATTTCTGATAGCGGACAGTCTTGCCGTCGCGCATATGCAGCACCAGATCGTTACCCTGGCGCTCATACTGCGTCACCATGTCGCGGGTGCCGCTGATGCGCACGACGCTGGGCTCGGTGAGGTTAATGGATTGTGACGAACCGCTGACGGACTGCGAGATGAGTGTGCCGTTTTCGCGCGAGATAATGTCTACACGGCCTTGCGTGAGTTCTGCCATTTGTAACCTCTACTCCACCAGATTAGCTAATATACTGAATCCATAAACATAAAATTATTTTATGCTTACAGTGTTCACACATAGTTTCACCTTCTGAAGATCAGAAGATGTCTTAACCTGGTGCATGTCGAAACGGCAAAGCCAAAGCTGGTCACACGTCCCTAATCAGAGTGGCGAGTGACGCTATTATTGTTAGTTTTACTTGTACAGACTCACGCAAAATGTAACGTTTCTGACAGATTAAGTTTTAGCGTAGCCGTGTTAAAAAACAATTTCAATGTACAGATTTCATTATGGTTTAATCTTCATTACATAAGCCTCCCTTGAAAAAAGGGTTTCATAAAATCCGCTTTGCCTTTGTTTTTACATGTCAATTTATTGCTGACTGTTTCCGGAAATGATGCGGAAAGGTTAAAAAACCACCACTACCGGAACATCAGGGCTGTAAAAAAAATTTGTTCATTAAGCGATTCAGCCATCATTTATCAGTGGACCTGATCCGATTTTTCAGCAGCAAGTCGTTGAAAAACGACAGTGAAATTTGAGTTAAGTCATTCTGCGGGGCGGTGGTCATGCCAGGAAAGTTCTGGAAAAAATTCGCAGCGCGACAAAAGTCGGTAAACTCCCGGTTTTGTCATTTATGCCATGTTGCAATCCCCTTCCTGATAAGAGGCGCAACGACCACTGACTCACGGCCAGTGCTACACTTTTCCGCTTTACCATTGATGAATCTGACCTATGACCGCACTGGACGCTGCACAACAAAACAAACATCAGAGCCGCCTGAACTGGGGCACGCGCACCATCTTTTTGATCAATGGCTTAGGAATGTCAGCCTGGGCTCCGCTGGTGCCGTTTGCCCGCGATCGTCTGCAGCTCAGCGGCGCATCACTGGGCGCGTTACTGCTCTGTCTGGGTATTGGTTCGCTGACCGCGATGCCGGTGACCGGCACACTGGTGGCGCGGTTTGGCTGCCGTCGGGTGATGTGCTTCTCTACCCTGTTAGTGCTGATGATGATGCCGCTACTGGCCACGGCTGATTCTCATCTGGTTATGGCGGCTGCGCTGATGCTGTTTGGCGCCGGGCTGGGCATGCTGGATGTGGCGATGAATTATCAGGCGGTTCAGGTTGAGCAGGCGGCGGATAAACCGATGATGTCCGGCTTCCATGGCTTCTTCAGTCTTGGCGGGATTCTGGGTGCGGGCACGGTCAGCCTGTTGCTGAGCCAGTCTTTTACACCCCTGGCCGCCACGCTGGTGGTGATGGCAGTGATGTTATTGCTGTTGCTGTGGCGACTGCCGGTCTTAATGAATGAACGCCTGCATCAGCCCGATCAACCCTGGCTGGTGATCCCACGCGGCTGGGTCGCGTTTCTTGGCCTGCTCTGCTTTATTCTGTTCCTGGCGGAAGGGGCCGTGCTGGACTGGGGCGCGCTGCTGTTGCTGCAGAACCCGGAGATGTCACCCGCCTGGGCCGGACTGGGCTATGCGGTGTTTTCCGTGGCGATGACGCTGGGCCGTTTTAGCGGCGATAAGATCATCCAGCGTTTTGGTCGCTACCCGGTGATGCTGACCGGCGCGCTGACCGCCGCCGCGGGCATGAGTCTGGCCGTCTGGCTGCCGTGGCCGGAGATCGCCCTGCTGGCTTTCCTGCTGGTCGGCTTTGGTTTATCTAACACGGTGCCGATGTTGTTCAATGCTGCCGGGAATCAACAGGATATGCCTGCGAACCTGGCGATTTCTGCCATGACAACGCTGGGATATGCGGGTATTCTCTCAGGTCCGGCTTTAATCGGATTCATTTCGCAATGGATCAGCCTCAGCGGCGCATTTTTAGCGATCGCCCTGTTGCTGTTAGCGGTAGCCGCCAGTGCGCGAAAAGTTGCGCAATAATTCAGGTACCTGACACGCTATGTTGTATAAGTTTCCACTGACCTCCGGCAACGTCACCCGCTTTTTTGTGGTTTTCAATCTGGTGCTCCTGCTGGCGCTGGGCTTTATGGTGCATAACTCGGTGAATGCCTGGCTGACCGGGAAGCGCTATGCCATGGACGATCTGGCTCGTGACGTTCAGAAGCGCATTGATGCCTATCGCTTTGCCACCTGGCAGATCTATGAAAACCTCTCTACCAGTGCGGCAGGTGCAACACCCGGCAGTAACCTGCAGGAGACGCGACTGCGTCCCGACGTCTACTACCTGGAAAAAACCCGGCGTAAAACGGAAGCGCTGATTTTCGGCTCACATGACAGCAGCACGCTGGATATGACCATGCGGATGTCGAACTATCTCGACACGCTGTGGGGCGCAGAAAATCCCACCTGGTCGATGTACTTTTTAAATGGTCAGGACAATAGCCTGATTATGATCTCGACCCTGCCGCTGAAAGATATGGCGACGCGTTATAAAGAGAGTGCCATCAGTTCAATGGTTGATGGCCGTCGTGCTGAGATGTTGCAGCAGGCGAATGCGCTCGATGAGCGCGAGAGTTTCTCACCGCTGCGCCACCTCGCCTTCCAGAACGATCACTATTTCACGCTGCGTACCACCTTTAACCAGCCAGGCCATCTGGCCACGGTGGTCGCCTTTGATCTGCCGGTTAACGATATTGTTCCGCAGAACATGCCGCTGGAAAATTTCCAGCTGCGTCAGGACAGCTCAATGCCTGCCAGCAGCAGTGAACAGCAGGAGGTGGAAAATACCCGCATCTCACTGGTTAATCCCAATATCGAGATTACGGCCACTCTGCCCAGCACCTCGCTGCAGCTGGTTTATCAGGTGCCGATTGGCCGTCTGATTATCGACACCCTGCACAATCTGCTCTGGCCGCTGCTGATCAACCTGCTGCTGTTCCTGCTTTCACTGGCGGGTATCGTGCTGCTGCGCCAGCAGTCGCTGCGTCCCAGCGAAAACCAGAGCGCTGAACTCGATTCGCTGCGGGTATTGAATGAAGAGATTGTGGCCAGTCTGCCGGTCGGTCTGCTGGTGTATGACTTTGCCAGCAACCGCACCCTGCTGAGCAATAAGATTGCTGAACATCTTTTGCCTCACCTCAATCTGCAGAAGATCATTAATATGTCCGACCAGCATCAGGGCGTGCTGCAGGCCACCATCAATAACGAAGTGTATGAGATTCGCCACGCCCGCAGCGTGCTGTCGCCGCATACCCAGCTGTTTATGATGCGTGACCAGGATCGCGAGCTGCTGGTGAATAAGAAGCTGCAAAAAGCGCAGCAGGTGCTGGATCGTAACCATCAGATGCGACAGCAGCTGCTGCACAATCTGGGCCATGCGCTGAATCAACCCCTGGAGAAGATGGTGACGCAGCTGGTACAGCTCAGCCAGCGTGATGCCGATGAGACCGTGCTGGACCTGCTCGATGAGAGTCAGGGGCTGGCGCGGCTGGTGGATGATATTGTGCTGCTGAACCGGCTTGAGGCGCACGACTGGTCACCCGATGCGACCGTCTTTAACCTGCAGGAACTGCTGGATGAGATCGCACTGGAAAGCCTGCCGCTGATGCGCCGCAAAGGGCTGTCGCTGGTGGTGAATAATCACCTGGCTAATGATGAGACGCGCTTTGGCGACCGTCGCGCCCTGCGTAAGGTGCTGACCACGCTGATGCACTACGCCCTGACCACCACCCGCTGGGGGAAAATCACCCTGGAAGTTAAGGCTGCGGACAAGCAGGCCGATAGATTGATTATCGAACTGGTGGATACCGGTGCGGGCCTGACGGTGGATGAACTGGCCAATGTCGACTTCCCGTTCCTGGGTGATACCAGTCAGGATCGCTACGGACAGGCTTCTGGCATGGCGTTCTTCCTCTGTAAGCAGCTCTGCAAGCAGATGGGTGGCAGCCTGGATATCGTGGCAAAAGCGGATATCGGCACGCGCTACAACATGCAGTTGCCGCTGGTGCTGGAGCAGAAGCGCGAAGAAGAAGAGGAAAAAATTCTGGATGGCGTTACCGCGCTGGTGGAGATCACCGTGGAGGACGTGCATAAAATTGTCTGCCGCCATCTGGAAAACTGGGGAGCGCGTTGTCTGACACCCGACGAGCGCATTTCCGGTCAGGATCACGATGTGCTGGTGACCGACGATCCATCAAAGCTTAGCGGCTGGGCACTGCTGCTGGCGGAAGATGAACTGGGGCACCATGCACTGAACGACCAGCAGTATCGGGTCAATTTCAATCTCAGTAATGCGCTGCTGGATGCATTGCTGGCACTGATAGAGAAGCAACTGTCGCATGATGTGATGGATAACGACACGGAAGACGACGCGGCCACGCCATTGATGAGCGGCGGCTATTTCCAGCTGTTTACGGAGACAGTACCGGTTGATGTGAAGAGGCTGTATACTGAGTCGGCGGAAAAGGACTACGCCTCGCTTGCTCAGACAGCGCATCGCCTAAAGGGCGTGTTTGCCATGCTCAATCTGACTCCCGGCAAACAGCTTTGTGAAGAGTTAGAACACCACATTAAAGCGTGTGACGATTCAAACATTACAAATACCACCAGTGATATTGACGCTTACGTCAATCAACTGCTGCAGCAAGGTAACCAATAAGATGAATAACTTAAACGTAATTATTGCCGATGACCATCCAATTGTCCTTTTCGGTATCCGAAAATCTCTGGAACAAATTGAATGGGTTAACGTTGTAGGTGAGTTCGAAGACTCAACAGCACTGATCAATAATCTGTCCAAGCTTGACGCCAACGTCCTGATCACCGACCTCTCTATGCCAGGTGAGAAGTATGGCGATGGTATTACGCTGATTAAATATATTAAACGCCACTACCCGGATCTCTCGATTATTGTTCTGACCATGAACAATAACCCGGCGATTCTGAGTTCAGTGCTTGATCTCGATATCGAAGGGATTGTACTGAAACAGGGCGCGCCTACCGATTTGCCAAAGGCACTGGCTGCACTGCAGAAAGGCAAGAAATATACGCCGGAAAGCGTTGCGAAACTGCTGGAGAAAATCAGCGCGGGTGGTTATGGCGACAAACGCCTGTCACCGAAAGAGAGCGAAGTGCTGCGTCTGTTTGCAGAAGGTTTCCTGGTCACCGAGATTGCCAAGAAGCTGAACCGCAGTATCAAAACCATCAGTAGCCAGAAGAAATCAGCGATGATGAAACTGGGCGTGGATAACGATATCGCACTGCTGAACTACCTGTCGTCTGTCAGCCAGACTCAGGTCGAAAGAGACTAAGTTACTTCCTGAGGCGGTGCAGCCTGCATCGCCTCGCCTCTGCCCTTTCCTGCCCTATCCCATCCGCGTTTTACGTACCCGATCAGCATAGATTGCCAGCGTCACTTTCAGCACATCTAACGTCACCGGTTTCGACAGGCAGTTATCCATGCCCGCATCCATGCAACGCTGTTTCTCTTCCGCCAGCGCATTCGCCGTCACGCCAACCACCGGGAAGAGATGGCCCAGCTGACGCAACCGCTGCGTCAGGCGATAACCATCCATATTCGGCATGTTCACGTCGGTGAGTACGATATCAATCTCATTACGACTCAGTACATTAAGTGCATCAACGCCATCCTGCGCAGTCTTCACCTGATAGCCCAGCGTGCCGAGCTGTTCCGACAGCAGCATGCGGTTAATCGGATGGTCATCGACAATCAGCACCATGATGTCATCGTTATGCACTTTCTCTTCTACCGGCGCGGCCAGCAACAGCGCATCTGCGGCGTCGTTGCCGAGTGCGATCCGATAGATGCGCGCCAGCAGCGCCGGAACCTCGTGCAGCGTGGCGGTAGAGTGGATCCAGCGGCCGGGCTGACGTTCACGCGGCATATCCACATGCGATCCATCGAAAGTGACCAGCGCCCGCAGCGGAACATCAATATCCAGTTCGTAATCGGTCATCACCACATCGTCGTGGCCGGGCTTACCGTTATATTCTGCGACCTGAATGCCCTGCTGCTGAATCTGACGCGTGATAAATTCCGCGAGGTACTCGTTGCGCATCGCCAGCCAGATTTTCTTATCCTGTAAATCCTCCAGCAGCATCAGTGACGGCTTCTGCCCTTTGTAGATTGGAATACGCACAATAAACTGGCTGCCCATGCCTGGCTCTGAGTCGACCTCAATGTCGCCATCCATCATATTGATCAGCTTTTCACAGATCGCCAGTCCCAGCCCGGTGCCCTGGAAATTACGCTGCACGCCATTTCCCACCTGGAAGAAAGGATCAAACAGGCGTGGCAGCTCTTTCGCCGGAATGCCGACGCCAGTATCACGGACGCGGAATGCCAGATAGCCCTGCGCAACGTAAGCGTGGAGGATAATACAGCCCGTATGCGTGAACTTAATCGCGTTATTCAGCAGGTTAGAGATCACCTGCTGCAGACGCAGCGGATCGCCGTCCAGCACCTGCGGAACGTCATGCTCAATAAAGCAGTAGAGCGTAAGCCGCTTCTTCACCACCAGCGACAGATAGTTGCCGACGATGTGGGTCACGATTTCACGAGGTGCAAACGGACGCGGCTCAATTTTCAGCTGCTCTGACTCGATTTTTGAGAAGTCGAGAATATCGCTGATGATTTTCAGCAGCAGGCTGGAGGAGTTGTTCATCGCCGTCACCAGCGAGTCGATACCGCTGGGCAGCTCTTTGGTCTGCAGCAGATCGAGATTACCAATAATGCCATAAAGCGGCGTGCGCAGTTCGTGACTGACCGTGGCAAGGAACATCGATTTTGACTGGCTCGCCTGCTCTGCCGCGTGGGCCATCTCCTGCAGCGACTGCTCCATCCGCACGCGCGCCGAGACATCGACCAGCACACAAATCGCCACGTTCTCATTACGATAGCGCGAATGCACAAAGCTGATTTGCAGGTTGGTATTACTGCCGGTGAGCACATCGACAAAGTTGACCTGCTGCCCGCCAATAATCTCATTCAGCCGCAGGCGATCTTCCTGCGTCAGCAACGTCAGATAATTGTGCGCCAGCTCGTTACTCAGAATATTGGTGCCGTCGCTGGTGCGTAAAATACAGATCCCGACCGGCGCAGAGGCGACAATCTTACGGTTAAACTGCTCATGCTCTTCCAGCCGGTGCGCGTTCTCCTCCGCCGGCAGGAACATCCGGCGCTCAAACAGCCAGGCGAGGGTAAACAGAATGACAGCGCTGAAAATATTGAGCAGCAGCGCATTAATGATCATCAGCTTGAGCTGATCCACCATCACGTCGGTAGATATCGACCACACCACGTTAAGATCGGAAGGCGGCAGCGGCTTTTTCAGAACCAGCTGACGATAACCATTCAGGTATCCGAACCAGGTTTTATCATCAGGAAGACTATCGAGCGAGAAGCCCAGCCCGCCGCGCCGCGAATTTAGCAGTGGACGATAATTTTCATCGGTAATGGAGGCGATAATCGGCAGGCTGCCCGGCTGAATAAACTCATCCAGACGGATATTCTGTTCGACGCCAAGCAGCGCCTGTAACTTATTAGCAACGTAGACGGGCACCACCATAAAGAAGGTTCCGACGCCTGGCTGAGCACTGCTGTTAATCCAGTACATCGGATTGCGGCGATCTTCTTCGCTGCTGTTGCGATAGCGCAGCACATTCTCACGCAGCGATTTCAGGCTGCGTTCCCGGTCAGCATTGCTGCTGCCAATCGTGAAGTCGGCCAGACACTGACTCTCGCCACCGATAAAGAACACCCGATTCAGCTCATACGATGAGGCGAAGTTACTTTTCCAGTAATTGATGTAGTAACTGAGTGAATCGAGCGAGTTGCGCCAGGTATTGCTCATCGAGGTACAGTCGCCATCCGAAAACAGGGGCGTAAACTGCGGCTGAGATGTTTTGCCTGGCATCATACCGGTCAGCACATCCAGACCGCTGCTGGCGTTGGTTAAGCGGTTCTCGGTGATATATTTCAGCTCACGCATCATGTCCGCCGAATGGCGCACATACCACTGTATCGTGCCGTAGTTGCTGGCAAACTCCTGCCGAACCTGCGTCTCTTTATTGTGCAGCACGCTGATAATGTAAAACGCAGTAAGAACGGCACCCAGCGTCCAGATTAGCAGCGCCAGCGCGCGGAAAAGATAGCGCGAGATGCGAAGCGTAGTGCGGAAAGAGACAGGATATTTCAAAGGTAACTCGCAGTTGGCAAGGTTAGTCGCATCATCGATTTTTAATGCCCATACACTAGCTTTATCGGGCGTAAAAAGCCAGCCAGCCGCAGGCTTAGCGGGCGGTTTGGGAATCTTTTAAGACAGCCAAAGCAACATCTTTATCTTAAGAAGAAGTCGCCGTCTCTCCCCCTCAAACAAATGCACGCACACATCTCCTTAAAGCGACACCATAACCCCAACAAGAAAGGCCTGCTGTGCCCGAAGAGCAAAGCGTCTGGCCCGCGATGGCGTGGCCGATCCGCATGGATGCGGGAATCCTTTGCGATCGGGCATAGCAGGCCTTTCGGCAGCTCCCGACTCACAGCCATCAGCACCCAGCTCCCAGCCACCAGCCCTAAGCTCCCTGCTCCTTCCCCATCACACAAAAAAAAACGGCAGGCCGGGTTTCCCCTGACCTGCCGTTTCTGCAACGAACCTCAGCTCACGCCAGACAAATTACTCTTCGTCTTCAGCCGCGTCGTCTTCGTCTTCTGCATCCGCTTCCGGCGCAATCTCTTCATCGTCGTTCTCTGCTTCCGGCGCGATATCTTCCTCGCCTTCCGCCACGCTACCGTCGATTGAATCCAGCTCTTCTTCTTCAACCGGCTCGGCAACACGCTGCAGACCCACGACGTTCTCATCCTCTGCGGTACGAATCAGAATCACACCCTGGGTATTACGACCCACGACGCTGACTTCTGAAACGCGGGTACGCACCAGCGTACCGGCATCGGTGATCATCATAATCTGATCGCCATCAACGACCTGAACGGCGCCAATCACCGGACCATTACGTTCGGTCACTTTGATTGAAATAACACCCTGAGTCGCACGCGACTTGGTCGGGTATTCGCTGTTGGCCGTACGCTTGCCGTAACCATTCTGCGTCACGGTCATAATTGCACCCTCTTCACGCGGCACAATCAATGACACAACGCGATCGCCTTCAGCCAGCCTGATGCCGCGTACGCCAGAGGCGGTACGACCCATCGCACGGACTGCGGTTTCTGCAAAGCGCACCACTTTACCGGCCGCTGAGAACAGCATCGCTTCATCGTTACCGTTGGTCAGCGCCACACCGATCAGCTCATCGTCGTCACGCAGATTCACGGCAATAATGCCCGCGCTGCGTGGACGGCTGAACTCTTTCAGTGCGGTCTTCTTCACGGTACCGAGCGCGGTCGCCATAAAGATATTAAAGCCTTCGGTATACTCACGTACCGGCAGAATCGCCGTAATACGCTCGTTGGCTTCCAGCGGCAGCAGGTTGACGATTGGACGTCCACGTGCGCCACGGCTTGCTTCCGGCAGCTGATAAACCTTCATCCAGTAGAGACGGCCACGGCTGGAGAAGCAAAGAATCGTGTCATGCGTATTGGCGACCAGCAGACGATCAATGAAATCCTCTTCTTTGATACGTGCGGCTGACTTGCCCTTACCACCACGACGCTGCGCTTCATAGTCGGTCAGCGGCTGATACTTCACATAGCCCTGATGCGACAATGTCACCACAACATCTTCCTGATTGATCAGGTCTTCGATATTAATGTCAGCCGTGTTGGCGGTAATCTCTGTGCGACGCTCATCACCGAACTGATCACGCATCAGCTCCAGCTCTTCGCGGATCACTTCCATCAGACGGTCCGCGTTCGACAGAATGCGCAGCAGCTCAGCGATCTGCTCCAGCAGCGCTTTATACTCATCCAGCAGCTTCTCGTGCTCTAGGCCGGTCAGTTTCTGCAGACGCAGATCCAGAATTGCCTGAGCCTGCTGCTCGGTCAGATAGTATTGACCATCACGGATGCCATATTGTGGATCCAGCCATTCCGGACGCGCGGCGTCATCACCGGCACGCTCCAGCATCGCTGACACGTTACCGAGATCCCACGACTGCGCAATCAGACCCGCTTTCGCTTCTGCCGGGTTTGGTGCACGACGAATCAGCTCGATGATAGGATCGATATTCGCCAGCGCAATCGCCAGACCTTCCAGGATATGCGCACGATCGCGTGCTTTACGCAGTTCAAAGATAGTACGACGCGTCACAACTTCACGACGATGGCGAACAAAGGCGTCCAGAATCTCCTTCAGCGCCATGATCTTCGGCTGACCCTGATGCAGAGCGACCATGTTGATACCAAACGAGGTCTGCAACTGGGTCAGTGAATAGAGATTATTCAGCACGACTTCGCCGACCGCATCGCGCTTGATCTCAATCACGATACGCATGCCGTCTTTATCAGACTCATCGCGCAGTGCGCTGATGCCTTCGACACGCTTCTCTTTCACCAGCTCCGCAATCTTCTCAATCAGGCGTGCCTTGTTAACCTGATACGGCAGCTCATGAATGATGATGGTCTCGCGGCCCGTTTTAGCATCGGCTTCCACTTCGCCACGCGCACGAATATAAATTTTACCGCGTCCGGTGCGGTACGCTTCTTCGATGCCACGGCGACCATTGATGATAGCGGCGGTCGGGAAATCAGGCCCCGGAATGTGCTCCATCAGCTCTTCAATGCTGATGTCTTCATTTTCAATGTAAGCCAGACAGCCGTTAATCACTTCACGCAGGTTATGCGGCGGAATGTTGGTTGCCATACCTACGGCGATACCGGAAGAGCCGTTCACCAGCAGGTTAGGGATTTTGGTCGGCAGAACTTCAGGGATCTGCTCAGTGCCGTCGTAGTTCGGTACGAAATCGACGGTATCTTTTTCCAGGTCAGCTAACAGGTCGTGGGCGATTTTCGACATGCGAATTTCGGTATAACGCATCGCCGCGGCGGAGTCGCCGTCGATGGAACCGAAGTTGCCTTGTCCGTCCACCAGCATGTAACGCAGGGAGAAAGGCTGGGCCATACGTACAATGGTGTCGTAAACGGCGGAATCACCATGCGGGTGATATTTACCGATAACGTCACCGACGACGCGGGCAGATTTTTTATAGGGTTTGTTCCAGTCGTTACCCAGTACACTCATCGCAAAAAGTACGCGACGATGAACCGGCTTCAGGCCATCACGCACATCGGGTAAAGCTCGGCCAACGATGACCGACATGGCGTAACCGAGGTAAGAATTTTTTAATTCTTCTTCGATATTGACCGGTGTAATTTCTCTCGCAAGGTCGCTCATGGAGCCGCTATCCCTCTACTTAATCCCGGATTTTAAAGGTGCGAAAGTATATCACACTGCAATGCTCTGGTGAACGCTAACCACCGATTTCACCCGCTTTTCCTTGCGCCTGAAAGGTGTGCCATCTGCGGTTAAGCGTTTATACTGTGGGCACATTTTGTCAGGAGTTACGATTCAATGAATGCACAACCGCAGAATCATCAGCAGAACGTCGATGCGCAGGAAATTGCCAAGTTTGAGGCCGTTGCCTCGCGCTGGTGGGATCTGGAGGGTGAATTTAAACCGTTGCACCGCATTAACCCGCTGCGCCTGGGCTATATCGCGCAGCATAGCAACGGCTTGTTCGGTAAAACCGTGCTCGACGTCGGATGCGGCGGCGGCATCTTAGCCGAAAGCATGGCGCGCGAAGGCGCCGTGGTCACGGGTCTGGACATGGGCGCGGAACCGCTGGCCGTGGCGCGCCTGCATGCCCTGGAGAGCGGAGTGACGCTGGACTACGTGCAGCAGACCGTTGAAGAGCATGCGGAGCAGCACGCCGGAAAATATGATGTGGTGACCTGCATGGAGATGCTGGAGCACGTGCCGGATCCGCGCTCAGTGGTTCACGCCTGTGCGAAGCTGGTCAAACCCGGCGGCGAAGTCTTTTTCTCTACGCTGAACCGCAATCCAAAAGCCTGGCTGCTGGCGATATTTGGTGCGGAATATGTGTTGCGCATGCTGCCGCGCGGCACCCACGACGTGAAGAAATTTATCCGTCCTTCCGAACTGCTGGGCTGGGTCGATGAAACGGCCCTGCGTGAACGCCACATCATTGGCCTGCATTACAACCCGGTGACCAACCGCTTCAAACTGGCTCCCGGTACTGACGTGAATTATATGGTGCACACCCACCGCGCCGTCTGAGTGACCCGCCCGCCTGAATCAGGGCGGGCATCTCCTCTTCTGCGCCCGTTCTCCCTGTGCCGGTCACAGCACTCACCGCGCCAGAGGCATTCTGATGTCTGCCAATAGGTTACATCATCCCGGCTCCATCCTCTTCAGCGTTACCGCATCCGATTCTCTGCTGACCAGCAACCCGCTAGCGGCTTTTAGCCATTTTTCATCCCTTTTCCTGCTGAATCCTGAGGATTGAATAAGAAACACGCGCCCGATCATAATAAGAAAAAAAAGTGTGATCTGGTTGACATGATGCCAGGCCTTACAAGGCGTGGGCTAAGAAATTTCGCAAGAATTACAACCCCTCCAGCCATCATTTTTTGCTCTTGTTAAGCGGCCGTAAAATACTAAAATATGCCCCCATGTAGTTATGGCTTTTCCCATCACCCCCTAGATGTAGTGTTTATCCACACATTATTCACAATGAATAGGCTGTGTATAAACCGGGATTTCTTTTAATTTTTGGATACTCACGCAAAGGTAAAAACGCGACATGAACCAGAGTCTGCTCGTTACTAAACGCGATGGCCGCCAGGAGCGCATTGATCTCGACAAAATTCACCGTGTGCTGGACTGGGCAGCTGAAGGGCTGAACAACGTCTCAGTTTCACAGGTTGAGCTGCGCTCTCACATTCAGTTCTATGATGGCATCAGAACCTCTGACATTCATGAGACCATCATCAAGGCCGCAGCAGACCTCATCTCCCGCGATGCCCCTGACTATCAGTACCTGGCTGCCCGCCTGGCGATCTTCCACCTGCGCAAAAAAGCGTATGGTCAGTTTGAGCCGCCAAAGCTCTATGACCAGGTCGTTAAGATGGTCGACATGGGCAAATATGATCGTCACCTGCTGGAAGATTACAGCCAGGAAGAGTTTGCGCAGATGGACGAGTTCCTCGACCACTGGCGTGACATGAACTTCTCCTATGCCGCTGTGAAGCAGCTGGAAGGCAAATATCTGGTGCAGAACCGCGTTTCGGGTGAAATCTACGAAAGCGCGCAGTTCCTCTACATTCTGGTCGCCGCCTGCCTCTTCTCCGGCTACCCGCGCGACACGCGTATGGATTACATCAAGCGTTTCTATGATGCGATCTCGACGTTTAAAATCTCCCTGCCGACGCCAATCATGTCTGGCGTACGCACCCCAACACGTCAGTTCAGCTCCTGTGTGCTGATCGAGTGCGGCGACAGCCTGGACTCCATCAACGCCACCTCCAGCGCGATTGTGAAATATGTCTCTCAGCGTGCCGGCATCGGTATCAACGCCGGTCGTATCCGTGCGCTGGGCAGCCCGATTCGCGGCGGTGAAGCGTTCCATACCGGCTGTATCCCGTTCTACAAGCATTTCCAGACCGCGGTGAAGTCCTGTTCTCAGGGCGGCGTTCGTGGCGGCGCAGCCACCCTGTTCTACCCGATGTGGCATCTGGAAATCGAAAGCCTGCTGGTGCTGAAGAACAACCGTGGTGTTGAAGGCAACCGCGTGCGTCACATGGACTATGGTGTACAGCTCAACAAGCTGATGTATCAGCGCCTGCTGAAAGGCGAAGATATCACCCTGTTCAGCCCGTCTGACGTGCCTGGCCTGTATGACGCATTCTTCGCCAATCAGGATGAGTTTGAGCGCCTCTATACCAAATATGAGCAGGATCAGAGCATCCGCAAGCAGCGTGTTAAAGCGGTCGATCTCTTCTCACTGATGATGCAGGAACGCGCCTCTACTGGCCGTATCTACATTCAGAACGTCGATCACTGCAACACCCACAGCCCGTTTGACCCGAGCATCGCGCCGGTTCGCCAGTCTAACCTCTGCCTGGAAATCGCCCTGCCGACCAAACCGCTGGAAGATGTTAACGACGAAAACGGTGAGATTGCCCTGTGTACGCTCTCTGCGTTCAACCTCGGCGCCATCGAAAGCCTCGACGATCTGGAAGAGCTGGCTACCCTGGCAGTACGTGCGCTTGATGCGCTGCTCGACTATCAGGACTACCCGATCCCGGCTGCCCAGCGTGGCGCGATGGGTCGTCGTACTCTGGGTATCGGCGTCATCAACTACGCCTATTATCTGGCGAAGCATGGTGTGCGCTACTCCGATGGCAGCGCCAATGGCCTGACGCACAAGACCTTTGAAGCGATTCAGTATTACCTGCTGAAAGCCTCAAACGAGCTGGCGAAAGAGCAAGGTGCCTGCCCGTGGTTCAATGAAACCACCTATGCACAGGGCATTCTGCCTATCGACACCTACAAGAAAGATCTGGACGCGATCAGCAACGAACCGCTGCATCTCGACTGGGAAAGCCTGCGTGAAGAGATTAAAACGCACGGCCTGCGCAACTCGACCCTGTCTGCGCTGATGCCGTCTGAAACCTCGTCGCAGATCTCCAATGCCACCAATGGTATTGAGCCTCCACGCGGCCACATCAGCATCAAAGCGTCGAAAGATGGCATCCTGCGTCAGGTCGTGCCGGAGTATGAGCGTCTGAAAGATCAGTACGAACTGCTGTGGGAAATGCCGAACAACGACGGCTACCTGCAACTGGTGGGTCTGATGCAGAAATTCATCGACCAGGCGATTTCGTCCAACACCAACTACGATCCGTCGCGCTTCACCAACGGTAAAGTGCCGATGAAACAGCTGCTGAAAGATCTGCTGACGGCGTATAAGTTCGGCGTGAAAACGCTCTACTATCAAAACACCCGTGACGGTGCTGAAGATGCGCAGGATGACCTGGCACCTTCTATCCAGGATGATGGCTGCGAGAGCGGCGCCTGTAAGATCTAATGGTCAGGCGGGAGAATCTCCCGCCTCATTCATTTCACGAGGCCTGGCTTCGTCTACTTTTGGACAACTTTTATGGCTTACTCCACTTTCTCACAGAACAAAAATGATCAGCTGAAAGAGCCGATGTTTTTCGGTCAGTCCGTAAACGTGGCGCGCTTCGACCAGCAAAAATATGACATCTTTGAAAAGCTGATCGAAAAGCAGCTCTCCTTCTTCTGGCGTCCGGAAGAGGTCGACGTTTCACGCGATCGCATCGATTACCAGGCGCTGCCGGACCACGAAAAACATATCTTTATCAGCAACCTGAAATATCAGACGCTGCTGGATTCGATTCAGGGCCGCAGCCCGAACGTCGCGCTGCTGCCGCTGATCTCGATTCCTGAACTGGAAACCTGGATTGAAACCTGGGCGTTCTCAGAGACGATTCACTCCCGTTCTTACACCCACATCATCCGTAATATCGTTAACGATCCGGCAGTGGTGTTTGACGATATCGTCACCAATGAGCAGATTCTGGCGCGTGCTCAGGATATCTCACGCTATTACGACGATCTGATTGAGATGACCAACTACTGGCATCAGCTGGGTGAAGGCACGCATCAGGTCAATGGCAAACCGGTTGTCGTCAGCCTGCGCGCCCTGAAGAAGCAGCTCTATATCTGCCTGATGAGCGTCAATGCGCTGGAAGCGATCCGTTTCTATGTCAGCTTCGCCTGTTCATTCGCGTTCGCTGAGCGCGAGCTGATGGAAGGCAATGCCAAAATCATCAAGCTGATTGCCCGCGATGAAGCGCTGCACCTGACCGGCACTCAGCACATGCTGAACCTGCTGCGCAGCGGTGAAGACGATCCGGAGATGAAAGAGATTGCGGCAGAGTGCCGTGAAGAGTGCTTCGAGCTGTTTAAGAAAGCAGCGCTGCAGGAGAAAGAGTGGGCAGAATATCTGTTCAGCGGCGGCTCAATGATCGGCCTGAACAAAGATATTCTCTGCCAGTACATTGAGTACATCACCAATATCCGTATGCAGGCTGTTGGCCTTGATTTGCCGTTCCAGACGCGCTCAAACCCAATCCCATGGATTAACTCCTGGCTGGTCTCTGACAACGTTCAGGTTGCGCCACAGGAAGTGGAAGTGAGCTCCTATCTGGTGGGTCAGATCGATTCTGAAGTAGGCGCTAACGACTTCGACGACTTCCAGCTTTAATTATGAGCCGCGACGTTGTTATTCTGCGCAGTTCCGGCACCCGGCTGGAATGCACAGACGAACATACCAATCTGCTGACGCTGCTGGAAGCCAACAATCTCTGCGTGGAGTTTCAGTGCCGCGAAGGTTATTGCGGCTCCTGCCGGATGCGGCTGCTGAAAGGCGAAGTGCATTACCCACAGCGGCCGCTGGCCTTTGTGCAGCAGGATGAGATCCTGCCCTGCTGCTGCAAAGCCAAAGGCGAGATTGAGCTGGAGTTATAACTGAGGTGGAATAAGTCTGGCTTGATTTGCTGTGAGATCGAGTCAGCTTAGGGAACACGGTCAGATCGGAAAGACGCAAAAAGCGTCATCCCTGACAGCTCGGCCCGCGCGATTACGCACCTCATCCCTGAGGTGCGCCCGTAGCCGGGCCAACGCGTTGCGTTGTTCAAAAACGCTCCCGGCGTTTTTGTCCCAGGCGCGGGACGCTTTCCTCCTCTGCCCGTGTTCCCTGCGCTTTGAGCTAATTTATTGCTGCGAGAATGACGCTGTATGGGATTAATTCGCAGTCACATACAAGACGGGCGCCTCAGGCGCCCGTTTTATTTTCACTGATATTACTGTCTGACAGTTTCAACCACATCAATCCAGCCGTGACCGGTGCTCACTTCGCTGCCGTGTAACCAGCGGCGCAGCATATTCATCGCCATCATCGCCACCACCTTCTGCCGCGTCTCCAGATTATGGCGACCAGTACTGAACTTCACGCGCTGACCAAAGCTGCCATCCGGCGTATGCAGCGCCACCGAAATCTCTTCCTGCTCCAGGCTGCCAACAGAGAGCGCCAGCGCGGCCTGCTGCTGTGCAGCAAGTTCGCGGGTGCGGATCACCTGCTGCTCCAGCGTCTCCTGCCGGGATGGCAGGATGTCAGCCCCACGCAGCGGCACGCTGGCGCCAGCCAACTGCCAGTAGAGCAGTCCGGCGGTGTATTGCTCACTGATTGCCAGCTGCTCACCGCGCTGCTCCAGCTCACGTGCCAGCAGCGCCGGTAAGCCTTCGGTGCCTTCGAAAATGGTGCACTCCGCCAGTTGCAGACGCACCTGCTGCCACACCTGCTCCATCGCCACCCGCTGACTGGCCGGGCCGGTGAGCTTGATCTCAATGATCGGCATGGACGAGCGATATCCCATGACCACGCCTTCAGGCAGCGCCAGCGGCTCCAGTTCGGCGGCAATATCGCTTTCACCGCGACCAAAGGTGGTCAGCCGCAGACAAATCGGTGGCTCGGGCGGCGAAAATTTCGCTTTCAGACGGGGTATGATCTGCTGCTCCACCATCACTTTAAATTCAGACGGCACACCAGGCGTGAAGAACATCCAGCAGCGATTGAGTTGCAGGGCAAAGCCACAGGCGGTACCGACCGGATTATCAATCAGCTCCGCATTGGCCGGGATTTCCGCCTGCTTGCGATTGCTGGCCGCCATCACGCGTCCCCGGCTGGCGAACCAGGCTTCCATCTGTTCCAGCCACTCCTGCTGCACCTCAAGCTCAACGCCACAGGCTCTGGCGGCTGCCAGCGCACTGAGATCGTCACTGGTCGGCCCCAGACCGCCATTCACAATCAGCACATCTGCCTCATGGCTGCGCGCCTGTAGCGTGGCGATTAGCGATTCGAGTGAATCTCCTACCGTGGTACGGCTGGTCATAGGCAACCCTTGCTGGAACAACATATCCGCCAGCCAGGCTGCGTTGGTATCGACGATTTGGCCATGCAGCACCTCATCCCCGGTCGACAGCATCTCTACTCTAATCACGTTGAGTTCTCCTTTTCACGTTTGCTTTACTGTACGAACTCCTCCCGCCAGACACAATCGGCATCACCAGGGATTGTGACCATTGCGTCTCAGGCACGTTGCGCATAAAGATAGCGAGAGTGAAGCAGGAACAAGGGAGGTGAAGGTGTTCAGGGAGTTAAAAACCAATAAAAACGGCGGGATTACCCCGCCGCTTTTTTAGTACAGTTGTCTGCTACAACTGGGTCAGCGAATCGCGATTAACGACGCGCCAGCAGCAGACCAAGTACCAGACCGGCTGTTGCACCGATACCGACACCCTGCCACGGTTTTTCGTGCACGTAGTCGTCTGCACGGTAAGCCGCTTGTTTAGCGCGATAGTAGTAGCTATCGGACGCCTGGCTGACACGGGATTTCACATCGTTCAGCGCCTGTTCGGCTTTGCTCTTAAGCTCAATGTACTTCTGATCGGCCGGATCACCTGATGCCTTAAGAACTTCTTCCAGCGTTTCAGTCAGTAACGCAATATCGTCATCGAGGCCCGTTTCGAATTGATTTGTCTGATTTACCATCGTTTCCTCCGTGTGAATTGCAAAGCAGTTCATTAACTATAGTCATAATCTGGCGCTCTGCTGATTTCCTGCTCCAGGAATCACCTGATTTTTCATCTGTTAATCTTGCTCAGTGCAGGCTGTGCGCCGTTTCGCTACGCAAAGAAGTGTAAGACGCAGCGGCAACCGCGGAATTTCGCTTCGCTTCTTTGATTAATCTGATAAATTTTGTCGTGACTGAATTTTCCAGTAACCCTACTGTCGTACCCCTCTGTTGCCTGTGATTATCGGGCCATGAAAGTGCATTTTGCACGACAGTCACGACACCCTCGAACAGCTAAGGAATAATCTCTGGCATGAATCGAAGAATGTTTATGAAAGCGTCAATGGCCTTCTCCGCCGTCAGCGGCATGACCGGCCTGTCAACGCTGTTTGCGCAATCCGCATGGGCAGAAGATGGCATTGCTGACGGAACCGCCGTACGCTTCGATTTCGACGTATTGAAGAAAAACGCGGCTGCACTGGCGAAAAAACCCTGGGGCGGAGCACCGGGCGCGCTGCCGGAGACGCTGGCCACATTGACCCCGCAGGCGTACAACGAAATTCAGTATGACGCCAACCACTCACTCTGGAACAACCTGCCCGATCGTCAACTGGACGTTCAGTTCTTCCATGTCGGTATGGGCTTCAAGCGGCGCATCCGCATGTTCTCTGTTGACGGCGAGAGTCGCGAAGCGCGCGAAATTCACTTCCGTCCCGAATTGTTCAACTACAACGACGCCAAAGTTGATACGAAGCAGCTGGAGGGCAAAACTGACCTCGGCTTCGCCGGTTTCCGCGCCTTTAAAAAACCGGAACTGGCCCGTCGCGACATCGTCTCCTTCCTTGGCGCAAGCTACTTCCGTGCCGTTGACGATACTTTCCAGTACGGCCTCTCGGCGCGTGGCGTAGCGATCAACACCTTCAGCAATGGCCAGGAGGAGTTTCCCGATTTCACCGCCTTCTGGTTTGAAACGCCAAAAGCGGAAGATACCACCTTTACCTGCTACGCCCTGCTGGATGGTGCCAGCGTCACCGGTGCTTATAAATTCATCATCCATTGCGAAGAGAAACGCGTGGTGATGGAGGTGGAAAACCACCTGTTTGCCCGTAAAGAGATCCGTCAGATTGGCATCTCGCCAATGACCAGTATGTTCAGCTGCGGCACCAACGAACGCCGTATGTGTAACACTTACCATCCGCAGATCCATGACTCCGATCGCCTGGCGATGTGGACCGGTAAAGGTGAATGGATTGCCCGTCCGCTGAATAATCCTCAGCGTCTGCAGTTCAACGCCTATGAAGATGAGAATCCACGTGGATTTGGCCTGCTGCAGCTTAATCACGACTTCAAAGATTATCAGGATGTGATTGGCTGGTATGACAAACGTCCCAGCCTGTGGGTTGAGCCGGTCGGTAAGTGGGGCAAAGGCGCGATTAACCTGATGGAGATCCCGACCACGGGTGAAACGCTGGATAACGTGGTCTGCTTCTGGCAACCGGCTGAGCCGGTCAAAGCGGGCAGCGAGCTGAACTTCTCCTACAAGCTTTACTGGAGTGGTCTGCCGCCGGTGCGTAGCGGTCTGGCACGCGTGGATGCAACCCGTACCGGTATCGGTGGTTTCCCGGAAGGCTGGGCGCCTGGCGAACACTTCCCGGAAACCTGGTGCCGCCGCTTCGCCATTGATTTTATTGGTGGTGATCTGCAGGCTGCTGCGCCGAAAGGGATTGAGCCGGTGATTACCGTTTCATCCGGCAGCGTGAAGCAGGTTGAGATTCTGTATGTCGATCCGCTTAAGGGCTATCGCATCCTGTTTGACTGGTATCCGAACAGCGATTCCACCGAGCCGGTAGAGATGCGTCTGTTCCTGCGCAGCAAAGATGAGACGCTGAGTGAAACCTGGCTCTATCAATATTTCCCGCCTGCGCCGGATCAGCGTAAATATGTCGATGACCGCCAGATGACTGTGGGTTGATGTAAAAAAGGCGAGGCTCAGGCCTCGCCTTTTTTATGGCGCGTTCTTCAGCATATCGACGTGAGGGATCCCATCTTCCAGGTAGTTCTCCCCCACCGCGACAAAGCCATGCTGCCCATAGAAACTTTCCAGATGCGCCTGCGCGGAGAGAAACAGATCGCGGCCCGGCCAGTGCTGCTGACAACTGTTGATTGCCTGCTCCATCAGACGATTCCCCAGCCGCGCACCACGAACTCGATCTGAAACAATCACCCGTCCGATTTTCACCGGGCTGGTCTCATCCTCCGGGGAGAGCAGTCGCGCATAGGCCACCAGCTGGTCATCCGCCATTCCCAGCAGATGCCGGTTTTCCGCCTGCAAATCTTTGCCATCCACATCAAGGTAAGCGCACTGCTGTTCCACCACAAACACGGCACTTCGCAACGCCAGCAGGGCATAGAGCTGTGAGGGGGTCAGTTCGCTATGGTGTTTATCCTGCCAGTTAATGTCCATGGTCTCTCCTTTAAACCACACACTCTACATCAGCGCGGTGTCGCCAGCACCTGCTGGTGACACTCTTTTACAGGCAAAAAAAATCAGGCCCGGAGGCCTGATTCGTCAGTCGCAGCAACGCGCTTACATCAGCGGCTGAGCCATCTGCACCAGTCTGATCAGCGGCTGCGGGTAAACCCCTAACAGCAGCACCAGAATGGCAGAGATCAGTACCACCACACCACCGGCCGTAAATGCCCAGTTAGCCGGGGTATCACGGGTATGCAGTTCCGGCGGGCTGAGGTAGAGACTCACCGTCACGCGCAGATAGTAGTAGAGGCCAATCGCACTACCCGCGACTACAGCACCGGTCAGCCACCACAGGTGCGCACTGACGCCTGAAGCGATAACGTAGAATTTACCGATAAAGCCCAGCGTCATCGGGATACCCGCCAGTGACAGCATCATCACCGTCATCACCGCTGACAGAATAGGTCGATGCCAGAACAGACCGCGGTAGGAGTAGAGCGAGTCAGCATCCGGGCCACGATATGGGCTGGACATCAGACTCACAACACCAAAGGCACCCAGGCTGCTGAACAGATAACCGGCCAGGTAAACGCCCGACGTTTCCAGCGACAGCTGATGATCTTTCACCGCAATCAGTGCCACCAGCAGATATCCGAGGTGGGCGATAGAGGAGTAACCCAGCAGACGCTTGATGTTGCTCTGCGAAATCGCCATCAGGTTACCGAACAGAATCGACACAAAGGCGATCATGGCCAGCACTGTGCGCACCGCTTCGCTGTCGGTCACCGGCGCATACATAAACAGACGCATGATGACACCGAAGATAGCAATCTTGCTGGCGGTGGCCAGGAAGGTTGAAACCGGCGCAGGCGCACCCTGATAAACATCGGGGGTCCAGAGGTGGAACGGAACCAGTGAGAGCTTAAAGCCCAGACCGATAATCATCATACCCAGACCCACCAGCAGCAGTGGCTCGTGGATCATGCTGTCAGTCAGGCTCTGGCCCAGCGCCACAAAGCTCAGGTTACCGGAGTCGGCGTAGATCAGCGCAATACCAAACAGCAGGAACGACGAGGCCGCCGCCGAAAGAATGGTGTACTTCAGTGCGGCTTCCAGTGAACGTTTCTGGCGGAAGGCGTAACCAATCAGACCAAACAGCGGCAGCGACAGCAGTTCAATGCCGATGAACAGCGAAGCCAGATGGTTAGCACTGGCCAGCACGATGCCACCAAGTGCCGCAATCAGCACCAGCAGGTAGAACTCATCTTTGTTGTCCGGGAAGCCCGCCAGCCATGGATAGGCAAAGGTACAGGTCGCCAGACTCGCCAGCATGACCAGCGCGGTATAGAACATCGAATAGCCATCGACGCGCAGCAGCGGCGTGACATCCATCGCCCCGACCTGACCGACAAAGTAGAGCGAGAGCAGCGCCAGGTTCAGGCCAACTACCGTTAGCGTGGCGTTAACGAAGTGGTTGCGTCGCCAGGCAATGGACAGCATCACAACCACCACCGTCAATCCGACGATTAACAGCGGTAGCAACGCAATCAATTGGTGAGGAGTTATTGTCATGGCGAATTACGGCCTTGTAGTTGAAATTGAAGCGGTAAACCACTGCTGAATATTGCTCATGGCAGCGTGCGAAGTATCCAGAATCGGCTGTGGATAGACGCCCAGCAGCACCAGCAGCACCACCAGAACACCGATGGTCATAAACTCACGCGGTGACATGCCTGGCAGCGGATCTTTCGATTTCGCTTCGCCGTAATAAGCGCGCTGCATCATCACCAGCGAGTAAATCGAGGCAAACACCAGACCAAAGGTCGCGATGATGATAATCATCGGCACCACCTGGAAGCTGCCGGTCAGAATCATAAATTCGCCGACGAAGTTACCGGTGCCTGGCATACCGAGGTTGGCAACAGCAAAGAACAGCGACAGACCCGGAATCCATTTGATGCGCGACCACAGGCCACCCATCTGACGCATATCACGAGTATGCAGACGTTCATACAGCTGACCACACAGAATGAAGAGTGCTGCAGCGGAGAGACCGTGCGCAATCATCTGAATCACCGCGCCCTGCAGCGCCAGCTGGCTGCCGGTATAGATGGCAATCAGCACAAAGCCCATGTGCGAAATCGAGGTGTAAGCAATCAGACGTTTGATATCAGTCTGCGAGAAGGCCATCCAGGCACCGTAGAAGATACCGATGATGCCTAACCACATGGCGATTGGCGCAAACTCGGCTGACGCATTCGGGAACAGCGGCAGACTGAAACGCAGTAAACCGTAAGCTGCGGTTTTCAGCAGGATACCCGCCAGGTCGACAGAACCAGCCGTTGGTGCCTGACTGTGCGCATCCGGCAGCCAGCCGTGCAACGGTACCACCGGCATCTTCACCGCAAAGGCGATAAAGAAGCCCAGCATCAGCAGATATTCAACACCGCTCGACATTGGGGTCTGCAGCAGCTGTTCGTAGTTGAATGTCCAGACGCCAGTCGCGTTGTAGTGGACAAACACCAGGCCCAGAATCGCAATCAGCATCACCAGACCTGAAGCCTGGGTGTAGATGAAGAATTTGGTCGCGGCGGAAATACGGGTTTTGCCGTCCGATGCTTTATGACCCCAGAGCGCGATGAGGAAGTACATCGGCACCAGCATCATTTCCCAGAAGAAGAAGAACAGGAACAGGTCGATGGAGAGGAAAACACCGATTACGCCGCCCAGGATCCACATCAGGTTCAGGTGGAAGAAGCCCTGATACTTTGAAATCTCATTCCAGGAACAGAGCACCGCCATCAGACCGAGCAAGCCGGTCAGCACCACCATCAGCAGCGACAGGCCATCAATGGCTAAATGGAAGCTGATGCCGAAGCGTGGGATCCACGGAACGGAGAAACTTGACTGCCACTGCGGAATGCCCGCTGCCTGCGTCAGTGAATAGCCTCCCTGCAACCAGAGTTGCAGTGAAAGCGCCAACGTCAGCCCCATAGTGATCAGTGCGATCCAGCGTGGCACCTTCGCACCAAGGCGCTCAGTGAGCCAGCAGATCAGACCACCGACGAAGGGTATGATAATTAGCCAAGGTAATAACACGGCACACTTCCCTTTTCTTTGTCTTAGTTCGGGCTATCTTACTTGCCATTTTGGCTCCCGGCAGTGCTCGCAATCCTCACATACCTCGGTATGCTCCGGTTGCTGTGCGCTGGCGGTAACCAAACTGGCCGCGACGATAACGCCCTTGCTCAGGACAATTTTTGACATTCTCAATGGGCAGATTAGCTAACCTGCCCCGCTCATCAATCTTTAAATCACCAGCAGCAGAGCCAGCACCAGCACGGCGCCCACGCTCATTGACGCAACGTACCAGCGCAGGTAGCCATTCTCACTGACTACCAGGCCTTTGTTGGCAATACGTGACAGCAGCGCAGGCAGGTTCATCAGGCCATTCAGTGGGTCGCGCTTCAGCAGCCACGCAATACCCAGATAAGGTTTGACGAACACTTTATCGTAGAGCCAGTCGAAGCCCCAGGCCGCAAACCACCAGGTGCCGAAGAAACGGCCTGGTGCACTGTTTGCGATACGGGTAACCAGCTCACGTTTGCCCAGCCACAGCGCGGCAGCGATCAGAATGCCGACAATCGCTACGACGCCCGAGGTGATTTCAAGTCCCACTTTGCCCGCTTCACCGAACTCATTGGCTGGCAGTACCCCTGCCAGCGGCGGCGTGATCAGCGCACCAATAAAGGTAGAGAGCAGCAGCAGCACAATCAGCGGCAGATGATGGGTAATACCCTTACCGGCGTGCGCATGAATTTTCTCTTCGCCGTGGAACACGATGAAGATCATACGGAAGGTATAGATAGAGGTCAGGAACGCCCCCACCAGACCCGCAACCATCAGGTTGATGTGACCATTAGCCAGTGCGCCAAACAGGATCTCATCTTTACTGTAGAAGCCCGCCGTAATCAGCGGCAGTGCCGCCAGCGCCGCGCCGCCCACCAGGAAGCAGGTGTAGACCAGCGGAATGCTCTTACGCAGGCCGCCCATTTTGAAAATGTTCTGCTCGTGATGGCAGGCCAGAATCACTGAACCCGAAGAGAGGAACAGCAACGCTTTAAAGAAGGCGTGCGTCATCAGATGGAAAATCGCCGCATCCCACGCCTGAACACCCAGCGCCAGGAACATGTAGCCAATCTGGCTCATGGTGGAGTAAGCGAGAACACGTTTGATGTCGGTCTGTACCAGCGCGGCAAAGCCTGCCAGCACCAGGGTTATCGCCCCGATAATCCCGACCAGATGCAGCACTTCCGGCGTCAGCAGGAAGAGACCGTGGCTACGGGCAATCAGGTAGACACCGGCTGTCACCATGGTCGCGGCGTGGATCAGTGCCGAAACCGGTGTCGGACCGGCCATCGCATCTGCCAGCCAGGTCTGTAACGGCAGCTGAGCCGATTTACCGACCGCGCCACCCAGCAGCATCAGCGTTGCCCACTGCAGCATATGGTTATCTGCGGCAAAGTGCGCAGGTGCCAGCTCCATCATCTCGCGGAAGTTCAGCGTGCCCAGCTCGTTGTAGAGGATGAACAGACCAAATGCCAGGAAGACGTCGCCCACGCGGGTAATGATGAACGCTTTCATCGCCGCTTTGCCGTTTTCCGGATTGCTGTAGTAGAAACCGATCAGCAGATAAGAGCAGAGGCCTACCCCTTCCCAGCCCAGATACATCAGCATCAGGTTATCGGCCAGCACCAGAACAACCATGCTGGCGATAAACAGGTTGGTATAGGCGAAGAAGCGGGAGTAGCCCTCTTCTCCACGCATGTACCAGGAGGCGAACATGTGAATGAAGAAACCGACACCGGTTACGACAGACAGCATGGTCAACGACAGGCCATCCAGCGTCAGGTTCACCTTCATGTCGAAGTTGCCGACATGCATCCAGGTCCAGAGCGCCTGCGTGTAGGCTTGCTGGCCGTTGGCGAAGAAGTCAAAACCGACCATAGCCGTGGTCAGGGCCGCCAGACCCACCGATCCCATACCAATCGTGGCCGACAGGTTCTCTGACCAGCGACCGCGCGAAAACGCTAACAGCAGAAAGCCGATCAGCGGAAACAAGACAGTTAAATAGAGAAGATTCATCCGCGCATCTCGCTCACAGTATCAATGTTCAGCGTCTGACGACGACGATAGAGCTGAAGCAGCAGTGCCAGACCAATACTGGCTTCCGCTGCCGCCAGGCTGATCGCCAGGATATACATCACCTGTCCATCGGCCTGACCCCAATAGCTCCCGGCAACCACCAGGGCTAAGGCGGCGGCGTTGATCATGATTTCAAGGCCGATCAGCATAAACAGCAGATTGCGGCGTATTACCAGCGACGTCAGTCCAAGGACAAACAGCACGGCAGCAAGAATCAATCCATGTTGTAACGGGATCATGCGTTCTCCTTTTTCACCTGAGCGGCATCAGCATTACGGTTACTCAGGACTTCGCCCTGACGCTCTTCACGACCGATATGGAACGCCACGACCAGACCCGCCAGCAGCAGCATTGAGGCCAGTTCAACCGCCAGTACGTAAGGACCAAACAGGCTGATGCCGACCGCTTTGGCGTCGATGATGGTGCCATCGATGCCCTGATCGTTGGCGGTCAGGATGGCGTAGACCATTACGACCAGCAGCAGCAACGAGACGATACCCGGGCCAATCCACAGTGACGGGCTGAGCCACTCACGCTCCTGCTTCTCGGTCTGCTTGCCTAAGTTCAGCATCATGACCACGAAGACGAACAACACCATAATGGCACCGGCGTAGACGATGATCTCCAGCGCACCGGCAAAATAGGCTCCCATAGAGAAGAAGACGCCCGCGATCGATAACAGCGAAACGATCAGGTACAGCAACGCATGTACCGGATTAGTGTGAGTAATGACGCGCAACGTCGTCAGCACCGCCACCAGCCCGCAAAGATAAAACGCAAATTCCATGCCTTGCTCCTTAAGGTAATAAGCCTTTGACGTCGATAGGCTTCGCTTCGTTTTCTGCTTCGCCCTTATCTTTACCGTCAATCGCCATACCTGCCATGCGGTAGAAGTTGTACTCCGGATATTTACCCGGCCCCGAAATCAGCAGATCGTCCTTCTCATACACCAGATCCTGACGCTTAAACTCACCCAGTTCGAAATCGGGGGTCAGCTGAATCGCAGTGGTCGGACAGGCTTCCTCACACATGCCGCAGAAGATGCAGCGTGAGAAGTTGATACGGAAGAACTCCGGGTACCAGCGGCCATCTTTGGTTTCAGCTTTCTGCAGCGAGATACAGCCAACCGGACAGGCAACCGCACACAGGTTACAGGCGACACAACGCTCCTGACCATCCGGATCGCGGGTTAACACGATACGGCCACGATAGCGTGGTGGCAGATAAACCGGCTCTTCCGGATACATCTGAGTTTCACGTTTGGCGAAGGCGTGCAGCCCGATCAGCCAGATACTGCGAACTGTCGTGCCAAAGCCTACGACAATATCTTTCAAAGTCATTTGTTAACCCCTTACGGCGCTGTGTAGAGAATCACTGCGGCAGTCGCCAGCAGGTTCAACAGCGTCAACGGCAGACACACTTTCCAGCCGAATGACAGCACCTGGTCGTAGCGTGGGCGCGGAAGCGCAGCACGAATCAGGATGAACATCATCATAAAGAACGCCGTTTTCAGGGCGAACCAGATGAACGGCGGCAGGAATGGGCCATGCCAGCCACCAAAGAACAGCGTCACAATCAGCGCTGAAACGGTGGTGATCGCCACATATTCGCCGACAAAGAACAGGCCGAACTTCATACCGGCATATTCGATGTGATAACCGTCCGCCAGTTCCTGCTCCGCTTCTGGCTGGTCAAACGGATGACGGTGACACACCGCTACGCCAGCAATACAGAAGGTCACGAAACCGAAGAACTGCGGAATGATGTTCCACAGGTGCGTCTGGCTGTTGACGATATCGTTCATATTGAACGAGCCCGCCTGCGCTACCACACCCATCAGCGACAGACCCAGGAACACTTCGTAGCTCAGGGTCTGCGCCGAGGCGCGCATCGCACCCAGCAGCGAGTATTTGTTATTACTCGACCAGCCGGCAAACAGCACCGCGTAGACCGCAAGGCCCGCCATCATCAGGAAGAACAGCAGACCGATATTCAGGTCTGTCACCATCCAGGTTGGCGAAACCGGCACGATAGCAAAGGCCAGCAGCAGTGAAACAAAGGCGATAACCGGCGCAAGGGTAAAGATAAAGCGGTCGGTAAACGGCGGAACCCAGTCCTCTTTAAAGAACATTTTGATCATGTCCGCTACCAGCTGGAGCGAGCCGCCCCAGCCTACGCGGTTTGGTCCGTAACGGTTCTGGAACAGGCCGAGCAGACGACGCTCGGCGAAGCTCATGAACGCGCCGCAGGCCACAACCACCAGCAGAATCACGATGGCTTTAACAATGGCCAGCAGAATGTCGATAACGTCCGGTGTTAACCAGCTCATTGCGCCGCCTCCTGCAGAGTGTCGATTTTACCGTTCGCCAGGAATGGCGGAACGCCCGGCATGCCCAGCGGCAGACCAATCTGTCCCGCCTGCAGTGACGCCGAGAAACGGACCGGCAGACGCACTGTCTCACCGGCACAGATGAACTCAACCGCCGCGCCATTGTTGACGCCCAGCTTCGCTGCATCTTCCGGGTTAATCACCAGTGCAGGCGGTGCCATACGCTGCTGGAAGACCGGTGAACGCTGTGACATCTCTTCACTACCAAACAGCTGGTAGAGAGGGGCCACGCGCCACTGCGCTTCACTGACGAATGCCGCCGGAACGTTGCTGAACCAGGGCAGACTGGCTGCGCTGGCTTCAAACAGCCGTACACCCGGATCGCCATTACGCAGTTTGCCGCCCACTTCAACCTGGAACTTGTTCCACGCCTGCGGTGAGTTCCAGCCCGGTGCCCAGGCAAACGGAATCTGCGAACGCGGTGCGCCTGGCTGGTTGTTCCCTTCCATTGAGAAGGCGAACATCGTGTCCTGATCCTGCGGCTGACGCGGTTCGTGCACGCTGATATTGGCGCGCGCCGCGGTACGGCCACTGGCACGGTGCGGTGAACGCGACAGTTTCTGTCCACGAATACGGAAGCTGGCATCCGGTGCCGCATCCTTGATTCCGGCCAGCTGTGGCAGATGACTGACCACCGCATCGATCACGTGGTCCAGCTGCGTCCAGTCGACGTGACGGCTTTCCAGCGTGCTGTGCAGCGAATGCAGCCAGCGCCAGCTCTCCAGCATCACTACGTTGTTGTCATAGTAAGAAGGATCGT
The DNA here is from genome assembly GCF_019969975.1 of Pantoea sp. OVA07A. Lineage (NCBI taxonomy): Bacteria > Pseudomonadati > Pseudomonadota > Gammaproteobacteria > Enterobacterales > Erwiniaceae > Pantoea > Pantoea sp. OVA07A. The sequence continues at coordinate 86,706 of NZ_JAHXYM010000005.1, forward strand.
AAACCTGGAAGAAACGCTGTGCGCGGCCTTCATGGTTGATCGAGGTGCCATCACTTTCGGCGAAGCTGGCGGTTGATAACACCAGACCCGCTTTCTCAAGCGTCGCGGTGCGCTGATGATCAACCACAATCACGTTAGTGGTCTGGGCCAGCGCCGCATCAACCAGCGCTTTCGGTGCATGGCGATAGAGGTCATTTTCCAGTACCACCAGCGCATCGGCTTCACCGTTGCTCAGTTGCTCCAGCGCGCTTTCCAGAGGATTGCCGCCCATCAGGCCAAGACCCACGCTGTTGGCGTGTCCCGCCAGCAGCGTAATCCCGACGTCGGCACCGCGCGCTTTGAGCGCTTTGGCCACGTTGGCAGCCGCTTCGATCATCGCGCTGCTGCCGGAATGGGTCCCGGAAATAATTAACGGTTTTTTCGCGCCGGCCAGCGCCTGCACGATGACATCCATTTTGCCGTTCAGTTTGCTGTCGAAATCGGTCACTGCCGGAGCGGTTTCATCCAGCGCACTGGCGATAGCGAAACCGAGACGCGCCTGATCTTCAACCGGTGCGCGATAGCTCCATGCCGCGATATCATCCAGACGGGTTTCATCGACGTTGGTGATAAACAGCGGATGTTTCGCATTCTGTCCGATGTTCAGGATCGCGGCGATCTGCCAGTCTGCTACTTTCTGAGCGGCAGCCATGTCGCGCGCTTTGCCTTTCACGGCCTGACGCACTGACAGCGCCACGCGTGCGCCAACCTGGGTCAGATCTTCGCCCAGCACCAGCACCGCATCGTAGCTTTCAATTTCACGCAGCGATGGCGTATAGATACCGCCCTCACGCAGAACTTTCAGCATCAGTTCAAGCCGGGCCTGCTCGCCCGCTGGCATGCCGGTAGAGAAGTTCTCTGCACCGACCAGTTCACGCAGCGCGAAGTTACTTTCGATGCTGGCGCGCGGCGAGCCGATACCGATCACTTTTTTCGCCTGACGCAGCAAATCTGCACCGGCATTGACCGCCTGCTCTGCGTTCAGCGTCACCCAGTCGTTGCCGCGCAGCAGCATCGGCTGGCGTGGGCGATCTTTACGGTTCACGTAGCCATAGCCAAAGCGGCCACGGTCACACAGGAAATAGTGGTTTACGGTGCCGTTATAACGGTTTTCGATACGGCGTAACTCACCATAACGCTCACCCGGGCTGGTGTTACAGCCCACACTGCACTGCTGGCAGATGCTCGGCGCAAACTGCATATCCCATTTACGGTTATAGCGTTCGGAGTGCGTTTTATCGGTGAAGACGCCGGTCGGGCAGATTTCAACCAGGTTACCGGAGAATTCGCTCTCCAGCGTGCCATCTTCCGGACGACCGAAGTATACGTTGTCGTGCGCGCCGTAGACACCCAGATCCTTGCCATCGGCATAATCTTTGTAGTAACGCACGCAGCGATAACAGGCAATACAGCGGTTCATCTCATGGGAGATGAACGGGCCGAGATCCTGATTACGGTGGGTACGTTTGGTGAAGCGATAGCGGCGGAAGCTGTGGCCGGTCATTACTGTCATATCCTGCAGGTGACAGTTACCGCCCTCTTCACACACCGGACAGTCGTGCGGGTGGTTGGTCATCAGCCACTCCACCACGCTTTCGCGGAATTCTTTTGCTTCGCCATCATCGATGGAGATGAATGTGCCGTCAGAGGCCGGCGTCATGCAGGACATGACAAGACGGCCGCGGGTATCTTCGGCATTCTGGAATTGCTTTACCGCACACTGGCGGCAGGCCCCAACGCTTCCCAGCGCCGGATGCCAGCAAAAGTAAGGAATATCAAGGCCCAGAGAGAGACATGCCTGTAGCAGGTTGTCCGCTCCGTTCACATCATACTCTTTACCGTCTACATGAATTGTAGCCATAGTGACATGCTTCCGTAAGGCTCGTCAGAGACGAGCGTTAATCATATTCTTGCCCCGACGCACGACATTGTCGGGGCGGCGGCACCAGGCCTGTTCCGTGTTCTTCGGCGAATTACCAGCGCGCTTTCAGCAGGTTTGGCTGGATCCCGCCAATGGCGCGGGTATTGCCAAACACCTGCGGTGCCATGCCGGCTTCAAACTCTTCACGGAAATATTTAATCGCACTCTGCAGTGGCTCAACCGCACCCGGCGCATGCGCACAGAAGGTTTTACCCGGGCCAAGCTGACGGCAGAGTTGCAGTAAGGTTTCGATATCGCCTGGCTGACCCTGCTTCTGCTCCAGCGCGCGCAGAATTTTGACGCTCCACGGCAGGCCATCGCGACACGGTGTACACCAGCCGCACGACTCACGTGCAAAGAACTCTTCCAGGTTACGCACCAGCGAGACCATGTTGATCTCGTGATCGACCGCCATCGCCAGCGCCGTACCCAGACGGCTGCCCGCTTTGCCGATGCTGGCAAATTCCATGGGCAGATCCAGGTGCTGGTCGGTCAGGAAGTCAGTCCCTGCCCCGCCGGGCTGCCAGGCTTTGAACTTCAGTCCGTCACGCATGCCGCCCGCATAATCTTCAAGGATTTCACGTGCGGTGATACCAAATGGCAGTTCCCAGACGCCGGGATTTTTAACCCGTCCGGAGAAGCCCATCATTTTGGTACCGGCATCTTCGCTTTTAGAGATGTTTTTGTACCACTCCACGCCGTTGGCCAGAATCGCCGGAACGTTGGAGAGGGTTTCCACGTTGTTCACGCAGGTCGGTTTGCCCCACGCGCCCGCACTCGCCGGGAATGGCGGTTTCGAACGCGGATTGGCACGACGGCCTTCCAGTGAGTTAATCAGTGCCGTCTCTTCGCCGCAGATATAACGACCTGCGCCGGTGTGGACAATCAACTCAAAGTCAAAGCCGGTACCGAGAATATTTTTACCGATATAGCCCGCTTCCGTCGCTTCAGCAATCGCACGACGCAGATGCACCGCGGCTTCAATGTATTCGCCACGTAAGAAGATATAGCCACGGTAAGCCTTCAGCGCAAAGGCGCTGATCAGCATTCCTTCCACCAGCTGGTGAGGCATCTGCTCCATCAGCAGGCGGTCTTTATAGGTGCCCGGCTCCATCTCATCGGCGTTACACAGCAGGTAACGGATGTTCATCGACTCATCTTTCGGCATCAGGCTCCACTTCAGCCCGGTGGAGAAGCCCGCACCGCCGCGCCCTTTCAGGCCTGAATCTTTGACTGCCGCAACGATTTCATCCTGCGACATGCTTTTCAGCGCTTTTTCCGCACCGGCATAGCCGTTTTTACTGCGATATTCGTCAAGCCAGACAGGTTGCTTGTCGTCACGCATCCGCCAGGTCAGCGGATGAGTTTCTGCAGTGCGAATGATCTGTTTAATTGTCATTGATACTGCTCCAGCAAACCAGGGATGCCTTCCGGCGTCAGATGCACATGCGTGTCTTCATCCACCATCATCGTTGGCCCCTTATCGCAGTTACCCAGACAGCAGGTTGGCAGCAGTGTAAAGCGGCCATCGGCAGTGGTCTGACCCGGTTTGATATTCAGTTGCTGTTCCAGTGCTGACTGGATGCCCTGATAACCGGTGATATGACAGACCACGCTGTCACAGTAACGGATCACATGACGGCCAACCGGCTGACGGAAGATCTGGCTGTAAAATGTCGCCACACCTTCAACATCACTCGCCGGGATACCCAGAACCTCGGCAATCGCATTGATGGCGCCGTCCGGCACCCATCCGCGCTGTTTCTGCACGATCTTCAGCGCTTCAATCGAGGCTGCACGCGCATCTTCATAGTGGTGTTTTTCGTGCTCAATGGCGTGATGCTCTTCCGCGCTCAGCACGAAGACCTCGTTAGGGTCGATCGTTTTAATGGCAATGTGTTGATCGTGCATAATTAGCGGTCCACGTCTGACATAACAAAATCGATACTACCCAGATATACGATCAGGTCGGATACCAGGCTGCCACGGATTACTGAAGGAATCTGCTGCAGATGCGGGAAGCTCGGCGTACGCACGCGGGTGCGGTAGCTCATGGTGCTGCCATCGCTGGTCAGGTAGTAGCTGTTGATCCCTTTCGTCGCTTCAATCATCTGGAACGACTCATTGGCTGGCATCACCGGCCCCCATGAAACCTGCAGGAAGTGCGTGATCAGCGTTTCAATGTGCTGCAGCGTGCGCTCTTTCGGTGGCGGTGTGGTCAGCGGATGATCAGCTTTAAACGGACCCTCTGGCATGTTGTTGAGACACTGCTCAAGAATGCGCAGCGACTGCCACATCTCTTCCATTTTCAGCATGACGCGGCTGTAAGCATCGCTGATGCCGTCGCCGACCGGGATTTCAAAATCGAAGTTTTCGTAGCCGGAGTAGGGACGCCATTTACGTACGTCAAAGTCGAGACCGGTAGCACGCAGACCGGCACCGGTAGTGCCCCACGCCAGCGCCTCTTCCATATTGTAAGCGGCAACGCCTTTGGAACGGCCAATCAGTACGCTGTTGCGCAGTGCCGCTTTGTCATACTCTTTAAGACGTTTTGGCATCCAGTCGAGGAAGTCACGCAGCAGACGTTCCCAGCCTCGCGGCAGGTCATGCGCGACACCACCGATGCGGAACCACGCCGGGTGCATACGGAAACCAGTAATCGCCTCAACCACGTCATAGATTTTCTGACGGTCGGTAAAGGCAAAGAACACCGGCGTCATGGCCCCGACGTCCTGAATAAAGGTGGAGATATAAAGCAGGTGGCTGTTGATGCGGAACAGCTCAGAGAGCATCACGCGGATCACATTAACGCGATCGGGCACCACGATACCGGCCAGTTTCTCCACCGCCAGTACGTACGGCATTTCGTTTACGCAGCCGCCGAGGTACTCGATGCGGTCAGTGTAAGGAATGTAGCTGTGCCACGACTGACGCTCGCCCATCTTTTCGGCACCACGATGGTGATAGCCGATGTCAGGCACGCAGTCGACAATCTCTTCACCATCCAGCTGCAGAATGATGCGGAACGCACCGTGCGCCGACGGGTGGTTAGGCCCGAGGTTCAGGAACATGAAGTCTTCGTTGGTGGTGCTGCGCTTCATGCCCCAGTCTTCAGGCTTAAAGGTCAGCGCTTCCATCTCCAGATCTTCTTTCTGTTTGGTCAGCGTAAACGGATCGAATTCGGTGGCGCGCGCCGGGTAATCTTTACGCAGCGGATGGCCTTCCCAGGTCGACGGCATCATGATGCGCGTCAGATGCGGGTGGCCATCAAAGGTGATACCAAACATCTCCCAGGTTTCACGCTCATACCAGTTGGCATTAGGGAAAAGGCGGGTGATGGTCGGCAGATGCATATCGTTTTCAGAGAGTGCCACCTTGAGCATGATGTCGCGGTTGCGTTCAATCGACAGCAGGTGGTAGAAAACGGAAAAATCCGCCGCAGGCAGGCCTGCACGGTGGGTACGTAAACGCTCATCCACGCCATGCAGGTCATACAGCATGACGTAAGGCTTGGGTAATTTACGCAGGAACTCGATAATTTCCAGTATCTGTTCACGCTTCACCCACACCACCGGAATACCGGTACGGGTTGGCTGAACAGTGAAGGCATCCGGCCCAAAACGGTTACGCAACTCGCCGATCACCGGGTCATCAAGGTGATCACGGGTTTGCCATGAAGGCTGAGCGAGATCTTGCGTGGTCAAATCTGTCATACGTTACTCACCATTCCGGCCTGGTCTCAGGCACTCAAATGAAGGCGTCAGGATGGGGCCATGCATTAAATTGTGATGTTCTGCTGCAGGCGCTGTTTTCCATCCATACGGTTTTAAACTTCGTCCGGGCTGCGCAGGTTTGTGACTGCAATGCGCTCGCCGCGTTTTCTTTCACGCTCAGATGGCATGTTGGCGCGATAAACGCCCTGATCGCCAACCACCCATGAGAGCGGACGGCGCTCTTTGCCGATCGACTCCTGCAACAGCAGCAGTGCCTGCATATACGCTTCAGGACGTGGCGGACAGCCAGGAATATAAACATCGACCGGCAGGAATTTATCGACACCCTGCACCACGGAATAGATGTCATACATGCCGCCAGAGTTGGCGCAGGCACCCATGGAAATCACCCATTTTGGTTCCAGCATCTGATCGTACAAACGCTGAATAACCGGGGCCATTTTGGTGAACGGCGTACCGGCAATGACCATGAAATCGGCCTGACGTGGCGAAGCGCGCATAACTTCGGCGCCAAAACGTGCCACGTCGTGGACCGCGGTGAACGATGTTGTCATCTCAACGTAACAACAGGACAGGCCAAAGTTATAAGGCCAGAGGGAGTTTTTACGCCCCCAGTTCACCATGTCATGCAGGGCATTTTCGAGCTTGCCCATATAAACGCTGCGATGAACGTGCTGCTCCAGCGGATCGCTGACGATTTCCTGCTTTTGCAGAGGATAACGGTCGTTCTCACCACCGTTCGGGTCTATGCGGGTGAGCGTATAGTCCATCTTATTGCCTCTCTTTTACTGCTTATGAGGATTGGTGTGGCTGACCGTAGTGGTTTTGACCACCACGCGACGGCGAGCTGGAGCCCAGTCCAGTGCGCCAATGCGTACCAGATAGACCAGACCCGCCAGGAGCACCAAAATGAAAATTGCGGCTTCCACAAAGCCGATCCAACCGCTTTCACGGATTGAAGTCGCCCATGCGTATAAAAAGAGGGCTTCGACGTCGAAGATGACGAAAAACATCGCAACCAGATAAAATTTCGCCGACAGGCGGATATGGGTATCACCAACGGATTCAATGCCCGATTCGAATGGCGTGTCTTTGTAGCGGGCGCGCGCTCTGCCGCCAAGCAGCCATCCTCCGGTCAGCATGAAAGCACACAGGCCAAAGGCAATAACGATAAATACGATAAACGCCCAGTGCTGAGCGATGATTTCGGTGGTAGTTGACATACTCATTGCTTACTCATCAAAAGTGGCGCTGGCATCCTGCACGCGTTTCCCGCAGCAAACTGACCACATCGATTCAAGGGAAGGATAAAAACCTTTCAAATGTCGCTGTTATTACGTAATAAGCAGCTATTTTATGGGGTTTTTTACTCCTTTCTATAACCTTTTGTCAACTTTGACAAAAGTATCCAAACATTATTTCACACCTGCATCATATTATTAACAAATGATGCCCCGCTTTCCAGCTAAATCGCTTCAGTCTGTAGGGTTAATTTTAGTGTAGCGGGTATTCACATGCATGGATCGTGCATTTAACAAACATATTTTGACAGGTATCACTGAATTTTCCCTCCCCTTTCCAGGGCTATTTTTTTGATCCAGAACACACTTTTGCCCTTTATGCGTTAATTTTCCCCACCTGAAACGGTGATTCGGAACAAAGCGTTCGGTTTTTTGGTCTGGAAATTTCAATTAAGCAGGTGGTGAAATTTTTTTAGTCGGGTCTGAAGAGGCAGATGAGTCAGTAAGGGACATCGGGCGGGGGTCAGGCACAAAAAAGCCTCTCGTTCTTTTCAGGGAAGGAGAGGCTTATTTATAAGCGTTTATTAAGGCAATCACGCAGGTATTGAGTACAACACGTTAGCGAAATTACTCTTCATCATCCAGCAACAGTGAACCGTCGGGATTATTGCTCAGGTTATAAGGATCATTGGTGGACTGCATGGCATTGAAGATAGCCAGCGCCAGTTCATTATCGCTGTCTGGATTACGGCACAGCAGATATTGCGTATCAGGCAGTACCGGCAGTCCTTCAGCTGCACCCATAACACGCAGTTCCGGGCTCATCATCTCGACCGGACGTGCCGTCACACCCAGTCCCGCTTTCACCGCTGCGCGTACTGCAGCCAGTGTGGAAGCGACATAAGAGATACGCCACGGGATGCCCGCTTCGTTGAGATGATCGATAGCCATATCACGATAAGGACTTGGCTCATCCAGCAATACCAGTGGAATGGCTTCGCCACGCTGGAAGATATAATCCGCTGCGCAGTACCACAAGGTAGGTGAAGTACGCAGTACCTGATAGGTAAAATTGCCCGGGCTGGAAGTGGTCACAACCAGGTCCACTTCACCCTGATTGAGCATTTCCATCATAAACGGATTACGTTTAACCCGCACATCGATTGCCAGTTTCGGATAAACCGAGGTCACCCGGTTTAGCAGGAACGGCAGAATAGTGTCAGAGGTGTCATCAGAGGCGCCAATAGTCAGCACGCCCTGAATGTTGCTGTACATCAGAGATGTGCAGGCTTCGTCGTTAAAACGAAGAATTTTTCTCGCATAGCCTAAAAGCTGGATACCGTGCTCTGTCAGAAGCTTATTACGTCCATGTCTGGCAAACAGCTCTTTACCTACCAATTGTTCCAGACGCTGCATCTGCTGACTGACTGCTGACTGGGTTCTGCAGACCGCTGCAGCAGCAGCTGCAAAGGTATTCAAATCCGCAACGGCAACGAAGGTTCTCAGCAGATCGAGGTCGAGATTCAGTATCGGACGATTTGCATTAGTCATGTTTTTTCTTCACTTATAAGATTTTTACGAACTACTACCCTGGTGTTATCACAAGCTTATCAAAGTGATAAGCAGTAATGGTGCTCAATGACAGTCCTGTGTGAAGACTGACACAAAAAAAGTTTATGTGGATCCTGCACTGTTGACTCCCCTGAAAGGGCCATAGCGCTATTCAAGCCATAGTACTATTCAAGACAGATACAACTTCTGAACCGATGGCGCTGGGTGCGCAAATGCAGGAAGCTGCGTAGTTGTCTTATTCCCACCAGAAAGAATCGTGCGGGATAGAAAGCGCACTTTACGGGCTATCCAAGCGAAGCGGCAAAGTGCACTAAATAATAAATTATACTTAATCATTTTTGACTTCAAAATGGAAATGATTTTGTGAAAAGCGCTGTAAATTTTGTGCTAAAGGCATTTCCAGACCCTTATGCCACATTATTGATCACTTTTTAAGCCTTCAGCGTTCTGAAATTTAGAGAGGAAGTGTTAAGTACGGCTCACAATCCTGCAATAAAGGTGCCATATGAAGCTCTGCTTTTGGCACTTTTCCGGCGAACACAAGGCCTTAAACGCGCCACTCTTAAGCAGCGTTAAGGCGTAATCATTAGGCACGTTCTAAAATCGTCCATAATTTGAACATTTATAAAATATCCTTTAACTATTTCTCTAAGTGTATATTTCAGGTGCAAAGAAAAGTTCCATTTCAATAACTTCCAGATAGCGTTCATGATGCTAAAGCCATATGTCGGTTCAGCAGCGCTTTGGACGCGTTAAAATCCTGCATTAATGCCAATTTATGGTTTTATTAGCCAGTTTACGCGACAACAAATATTTTTTACGCTGCGCACCGGGCAAAAAGTTGTTGAACCCGCCAAAACGGGGCGGCACCCTTCTTTTGTGACTGTCAGGAGAGTACATTGTGCTGGTTGGATTTCTGTGGCAGCCAAAAGGATTCTGCCCATTAAGGCGGTAACAATGACTTTTCAAATTGATAAATCCGGAAAACTCGATAACGTCTGCTATGACATCCGTGGCCCGGTACTGAAAGAGGCTAAGCGCCTCGAAGAAGAAGGTAACAAAGTTCTGAAGCTGAACATTGGCAATCCGGCGCCGTTTGGTTTTGAAGCACCGGATGAGATACTGGTCGATGTTATTCGTAACCTTCCCAGCTCTCAGGGCTATTGTGACTCCAAGGGTCTCTATTCCGCCCGTAAAGCGATCATGCAGCACTACCAGGCGCGCGACATGCGCGATGTCACCGTAGAAGATATCTACATTGGCAACGGTGTTTCAGAACTCATCGTGCAGGCGATGCAGGCGTTACTGAACAGCGGCGACGAAATGCTGGTGCCGGCACCCGACTATCCGTTATGGACGGCTGCGGTTTCCCTCTCCAGCGGTAAAGCAGTGCACTATCTCTGTGACGAATCAGCAGGCTGGTTCCCTGACCTCGATGATATCCGCAGCAAGATAACGCCTCGTACCCGCGGCATCGTGATTATCAACCCGAATAACCCCACTGGCGCGGTCTACAGCAAAGAGCTGCTGTTAGAGGTGGTTGAAATTGCGCGTCAGCATAACCTGATTATTTTCGCCGATGAGATCTACGACAAGATCCTCTATGACGATGCACAGCATCACTGCATCGCAGCGCTGGCACCCGATCTGCTGACTGTTACCTTTAATGGCCTTTCTAAAACCTATCGCGTTGCCGGTTTCCGTCAGGGCTGGATGGTACTGAACGGGCCAAAGAAACATGCTAAAGGCTATATAGAAGGACTGGAGATGCTCGCCTCGATGCGCCTGTGTGCCAACGTACCGGCGCAGCATGCGATTCAGACGGCGCTGGGCGGCTACCAGAGCATTAGCGAATTTATCATGCCGGGTGGTCGTCTCTACGAGCAGCGGCAGCGCGCCTGGGAGTTGATTAATGATATCCCAGGCGTCAGCTGTGTGAAGCCGCAGGGCGCGCTTTATATGTTCCCGAAAATCGATGCCAAAAAATTCAACATTTTCGACGATCAGAAGATGGTGCTGGATTTTCTGTTACAGGAGAAGGTGCTACTGGTTCAGGGCAGTGCCTTTAACTGGCCATGGCCCGATCACCTGCGCATTGTTACGCTGCCACGTGTGGATGATCTTGAGATGGCGATCAATAAATTTGGCCGTTTCCTGCAAGGCTATCGTCAATAATCGGGCCCGCGTATACTGACGCTATTTGGGGAGAGCCAGAGCCTGTCTCTCCCCCGCCAGCCAACAGGAACGCTCATGACACAAAGCCACTTCTTTGCTCATCTCTCCCGTCTTAAGCTGATCAATCGCTGGCCGCTGATGCGCAATGTGCGCACCGAAAATGTCTCCGAACACAGTCTGCAGGTCGCTATGGTGGCGCATGCCCTGGCCGTGATCAAAAACCTTAAATTCAACGGGTCGCTTAATGCCGATCACATTGCCATGCTGGCGCTTTACCACGATGCCAGTGAAGTGCTCACCGGCGATTTACCGACTCCGGTAAAGTATTACAACGCGCAGATCGCCCACGAATATAAGAAAATCGAGAAGATTGCTCAGCAGAAGCTGATTGAGATGCTGCCTGAAGAGTTTCAGGCGATCTATCGCCCGCTGATCGATGAGCATCTGCACAGCGAAGAGGAGCAGGCGGTTGTGAAACAGGCGGATGCGCTCTGTGCATATGTAAAATGTCTTGAGGAGTTGTCTGCCGGGAACAACGAATTTTTACTGGCCAAAGCGCGGCTGGAAAAGACCCTGGCACTTCGGCGTTCACCGGAGATGGATTACTTCGTTGAGGTGTTTATTCCGAGCTTCAGCCTGTCACTGGATGAAATCTCGCAGGATACGCCACTCTAAGCCCGGCGGTCTGGCCGCCGGGCCAGCCTTTAAGCCTGCTGACGGAAGGTAAAGCTGCCGTCAGACTCGCGGGTTATCACCAGTGATGCCAGTGAGTCGAGCTGAAGCGCTACCTCATCCAGCCGGGGTGTCTCCGCCGGCGCATTGATGGCAATCACCGCACAGCCAGCATTCAGGCCGGATAAGATTCCGGCAGGTGCATCTTCTGCAACCACGCACGATGTCGCCGCTAATCCCAGCTTCTCCGCGCCAAGCAGGTAGGGATCGGGCTCCGGTTTGCCCTTAGTCACCTGTTCAGCGGTAATAAACACGGCAGGCTTCGGTAAGCCTGCGGCTTTATGACGTGCATGTGCGACCGGCACTGAACCGGAAGTGACAATCGCCCAGGGAATCTGCAGTTCGTTCAGCCGGTTCAGCAACGCGTTGGCCCCTGGCAGCGCCTGCACACCGTCGGTGTCCGCCGCTTCAGCCTGCTCCAGCGCAACAAACTCCGCCTGAATAGCCTCTTCCGACTGGCCTGCCATGAAATGACGCAGAGAGGTGATCGCCTGTTTGCCATGAATGAAATCCAGAATCTCATCAGCCGCGATGCCATGACGGGCACCCCACTGGCTCCAGGCTCGTTCAACCGCTGGCAGTGAATCCACCAGCGTGCCGTCTAAATCAAATAGAAAACCTCTGTAGGTCACGCGCTACTCCTCATCAGGCATTAATCACTTGCGCAATTTCGTTTGCACTTAAATGGTACTGGCGCGGACAAGTCTGCCACAAAGCTAACATCCGTTGATACTTTTCCCACATTGGGGTCTGCGCATTAAAACCATGGGTGCCGGAATCGAAGTGGGTATAACGCCCTTCTGTATTGACCATAAAACGGACATAACCCAGCAGGCGCGCTTCCGTTGCCGCATCGAAGCCCAGAAAGGCCAGACGCCGCTCTTCAAGCTCACCTTTCTCTTTAAGGTTCGACCAGGAGACGTGGAGAGCGTGATGCATTTCCATAATATCGATCACCGTCCGGCAGATCGCTTCGCTGAGTTCGCCAAACTCTTTGTCCAGCTCCCGCATCTGCAGCGCATAACCGCGCTCGATGATGGTCTGGTAACGGCGAAAACGCTCCGCATTTTCCGGCTCAAGCATGGCCATCATTTTGTACTGATTAGTGAGAATCAAACGCTGCGCATGGGTCATTTCCATCATTTACTCCCGGTCAGAGACCGCTCAGTTAATCGACAATGGAGAAATCATTGCACAGCGTTAGCGACACGGAAATCGCCGTATCACCATTCTTTGATTTGGCCGCAGGTTAGCGGTAAATATTTTACCGCCAGCCCGGGATAGGTCAGAGATCGTCGAGGAAAGTGCGGTCGAGTTGTTTGAACGCCCGCTTTAGCAGATCGGCCAGCGCCTGATAGGTCGGCTTGCCTTCTACTGGCGCTGTCGCCTGCCCCGCTTCTTCCAGCCGGGCACGAACTTCATGAAACCAGTTAAGCAGCGTCGGCGGCAGCGGCGTCACAGAACGCTTTCCCAGCCACCATAATCCCTGCATCGGCAGGGTACAGGCAAACAGCGCGGTCGCCACGGCCGGGCCTAACTGACCGCCCATCGCGATCTGCCAGGTCAGCGTAAAAATCGCCAAAGGGGGCATAAAGCGAATAGCAAAACGCGTTGCCGATGAAACACGGTTTTCCGGGAACATAGGTGCCAGGCGCTTATCAGCCGGCCAGGTCTTCATATAGTGTTGGCCGCGCTGAAACATCCGAAACCAATTGGTACTGCCAGATTCATTCGCCATGGCTCACCTCAACTAATACTGTAAAAATTAAAAAATAGTTATAACTACACAACTTTACGTGACATCCTTCAATTATTTTTGTCTTTAAAGGTGACTCCAGCTATTCTGACGCCGTTTTACCCCCTTTCCGGAAGCGGATTGCGCTTTTGGGAAGAGGCCTGAGCCAGGTTCAGACGAGGCAATCTTCAAATTTTCGCGTAAGATTGCCGAAATTTTTTGCGGAAATGCAGAATTCTGTCTACCGCATGATGTTTGTCATTAATCTACCAGCTTTCATGGGCTACGCTGTTAGTCTGATTGCGTTTTATTTAGCCACTCTCAAAAAATAGGTACTTCCATGTCGAGTAAGTTAGTTCTGGTTCTGAACTGTGGCAGCTCTTCCCTTAAGTTTGCCATCCTCAACCCTGCCAGCGGTGAAGAATTCCTGTCTGGCCTGGCGGAATGTTTCCACCTTCCTGAAGCCCGCATCAAATGGAAGCTGGAAGGCGAAAAACAGGAAGCGCCTCTGGGTGCTGGCGCAGCGCATAGTGAAGCGCTGAACTTTATCGTTAAAACCATTCTGGCACAAAAACCTGAGCTTTCGGCACAAATTGCTGCAATCGGCCATCGTATCGTTCATGGCGGCGAGAAGCTGACTCAGTCAGTCATCATCACTGAAGAAGTGGTACAGGGCATCAAAGACGCCTCTTCTTTTGCACCGCTGCACAATCCGGCTCATCTGATCGGTATTGATGAAGCGATGAAAAACTTCCCGCACCTGTCAGATAAGAATGTCGCGGTATTTGACACCGCTTTCCATCAGACAATGCCGGAAGAGTCTTATCTCTATGCGCTGCCGTACAAATTGTATAAAGAGCATGGCGTTCGTCGCTATGGCGCGCATGGTACCAGCCACTTCTATGTGACCCATGAAGCGGCCAAAATGCTCAACAAGCCGCTTGAGTCACTGAATATTATTACCTGCCACCTCGGTAACGGCGGTTCTGTCTCTGCCATTCGCAACGGCGAGTGTGTGGACACCTCAATGGGCCTGACCCCACTGGAAGGCCTGGTGATGGGTACCCGCAGTGGCGACATCGACCCGGCAATTATCTTCTTCCTGCACGATACGCTGGGTATGAGCGTCGATGCCATCAATAAACTGCTGACCAAAGAGTCTGGCCTGTTAGGTCTGACTGAAGTCACCAGCGACTGCCGCTACGTGGAAGATAACTACACCACCAAAGAAGATGCGAAGCGCGCAATGGATGTCTTCTGTCATCGCCTGGCGAAATATATCGGCAGCTACACTGCGCTGATGGATGGCCGCCTGGACGCCGTGGTATTTACTGGCGGCATCGGTGAAAACGCCGCGATGGTTCGTGAACTCTCACTGAAAAAACTGGCACTGCTGGGCTTTGACGTCGATCACGATCGCAACCTGGCGGCCCGTTTCGGCAAGTCTGGTTACATCAATAAAGAAGGCACCCGCCCGGCGCTGGTGATCCCGACCAACGAAGAGCTGGTCATCGCCCAGGACGCCGCGCGTCTGACTGCGTAAACACTTCTCTCCGTCAGCTCAGGCTGACGGAGTTGTTTTTGACACCCTGCCATTACTGAGAGGTTCAAACGTGTCACGTACAATTATGCTCATTCCGACCGGCACCAGCGTCGGCCTGACCAGCGTCAGCCTCGGCGTTATCCGCGCCATGGAGCGCAAAGGCGTTCGGCTCAGCGTCTTTAAGCCGATTGCTCAGCCGCGTACCGGCGGCGATACGCCGGATCAAACCACCACTATTATCCGTAAGAACTCTTCGATTCCTGCCGCTGAACCGCTGCAGATGTCACGTGTTGAATCACTGCTGGGATCGAACCAGCAGGATGTGCTGATGGAAGAGATCATCTCCCGTTACCATGCCAACACGCAGAATGCGGAAGTGGTACTGGTTGAAGGTCTGGTCCCTACCCGTAAGCATCAGTTCGCCAACGCGCTGAACTATGAAATCGCGAAAACCCTGAATGCGGAAATCGTCTTCGTGATGGCGCTGGGCAATGACTCTCCGGCCCAGCTGAAAGAGCGCATTGAACTGACGCAGAGCAGCTTCGGCGGTCAGAAGAATAAAAATATCACTGGCGTGATCATCAATAAACTCAACGCGCCGGTCGATGATCAGGGGCGTACCCGCCCTGACCTGTCAGAAATTTTTGATGACTCGTCAAAAGCCAGCATCGCCAATATCGATCCTAAGCAGCTGTTCTCAGACAGCCCGCTGCCGGTGCTGGGCTGCGTGCCATGGAGCTTTGATCTGATCGCCACCCGCGCAATCGATATGTGCCGCCACCTGGATGCGCGCATCATCAACGAAGGTGAGATTCAGACCCGCCGGGTTAAATCGGTCACCTTCTGCGCCCGTAGTATCCCGCACATGCTGGAGCATTTCCGTCCAGGCTCACTGCTGGTGACTTCCGCAGACCGCCCGGATGTACTGGTCGCCGCCTGTCTGGCCGCCATGAACGGCATTGAGATTGGCGCTATCCTGCTGACCGGTAACTACGAGATTGACGATCGTATCGCGCGCCTCTGTGACCGTGCCTTCCAGACCGGCCTGCCGGTGTTCATGGTGAAAACCAATACCTGGCAGACTTCTCTGAGCCTGCAGAGCTTTAATCTTGAAGTGCCCGCTGACGACACGCAGCGCATCGAGAAAGTGCAGGAATATGTTGCCAGCTACATTAATGCTGACTGGATTGAGTCACTGACCGCCACGTCAGAGCGCAGCCGTCGCCTGTCGCCACCGGCCTTCCGCTATCAGCTGACTGAGCTGGCGCGCAAAGCGGGCAAACGCGTCGTGCTGCCAGAGGGTGACGAGCCGCGTACGGTTAAAGCGGCCGCTATCTGTGCTGAACGCGGTATCGCTACCTGCGTACTGTTAGGCAACCCGGATGAGATTCAGCGTGTTGCTGCGGCTCAGGGTGTCGAACTGGGCAAAGGGGTTGAGATTGTTGATCCGGAACAGGTGCGTGAAAACTACGTGCCGCGTCTGGTTGAGCTACGTAAGAGCAAAGGCATGACCGAAGTGGTCGCCCAGGAACAACTGGAAGATAACGTGGTGCTGGGCACCATGATGCTGGAAAGTGGCGAAGTGGATGGCCTGGTTTCAGGTGCGGTTCACACCACCGCCAACACCATTCGTCCGCCTCTGCAGCTGATCAAAACAGCGCCTAACAGCTCACTGGTTTCATCGGTGTTCTTTATGCTGCTGCCGGAGCAGGTGCTGGTTTACGGTGACTGCGCAATTAACCCGGATCCCACCGCTGAGCAGCTGGCTGAGATCGCAATTCAGTCAGCCGACTCTGCTAAAGCCTTTGGTATCGATCCACGTGTTGCGATGATCTCCTACTCTACCGGCACGTCAGGTGCAGGCAGCGACGTTGAAAAAGTGCGTGAAGCAACGCGTATCGCGCAGGAAAAACGTCCTGATCTGGTCATTGATGGTCCGCTGCAGTATGACGCCGCGATCATGGAAGATGTGGCGAAGTCGAAAGCGCCAGATTCACAGGTTGCCGGTCGCGCCACCGTCTTTATCTTCCCGGATCTGAACACCGGTAACACCACGTATAAAGCGGTACAGCGTTCAGCCGATCTGATCTCAATCGGGCCGATGCTGCAGGGTATGCGTAAGCCGGTTAACGACCTGTCGCGCGGTGCGCTGGTTGATGACATCGTCTATACCATCGCCTTAACCGCTATTCAGTCTCAGCAGGCTGAACAAGGCTAAGCGTCAGGTAAGAACGCAAAAGGCATGCCCCAGGGCATGCCTTTTTTTTGCCGGTAACAGAGCCGGAGGCTTTAATGCGGATCGCTGAGACGCGTTAAAGCGCCCGTTTTCAGGCCCGGTTATCGCCGTTGCGGCTCATCCACAGAGAGAGCGCTTTAAGCGAATCGTCAGTGAACTCATCACAACGTGCGGTGATCTCATCGGGCGTCATCCAGATAATCTCATCGACTTCCGATTCCTGCATGGCGAATGGCCCATGTGACACACAACTGAACAGTCCGCCCCAGACGCGACAGTGCTGATCTTCGAAGTAGAATTTGCCATGCTCAGCAAACGGCACCGCGGCAATTCCTAACTCCTCTTCCGCTTCACGTCGCGCAGACTCCAGCATATCTTCACCGCTCTGCACCACGCCGCCTGCGGTTGCGTCCAGTTTGCCCGGCATAAAATCTTTTATCTCTGTGCGACGCTGCACCAGAATCTTGCCCATACCGTCATGAACCACAATATAGGTAGCGCGGTGACGCAGGCACTCAGCGCGCATCTGCGCACGTGTTGCCTGAGCAACAACTTCATTCTCTTCGTTTACGATATCGACCCACTCGATGCCGTCACCCGCAGTTTGATCCACCATCCGTAACCCTTTCCTGTTTGGCGTACACTTGGGTACGCAGTTTGCCACGTCTTTATTTTTATGTGGCGTAAGGTAATCACTTCCGGCAGCCTGAGCAAGCCCTGGCTGTTACCGATTTTTACCACTTTCTGCTAACCACAGCTGTACTGAGGCTCGCTGCCACTGAAACTCAGCATAATCCCGCAGACGCGCGGGCAAAGGATCGCCATGCAATACCAGCCGGTTAAGCATCACCGCCAGATCGGTATCCGCAATTGACCACTCGCCAAACAGGTTCTGTTGCCCGTCCGGCAGCAGGCGATCAACGGCCATAACCAGTTTATCCACCGCCTGCTGCGCTGATGCGGTCAGCGGCGCAAAGCGCTCACCGGCAAACAGCACTTCTGTGGGACGCTCCTGACGTATCCACAGGAAGTCACTGCGCAGCCAGGCCTGGATCTCTCTGGCGCGGGCACGCTTCTCGCGGTCGCGGGGATAGAGGCGCTCAAATTCGGGCGCCGGAAAGCGCTCTTCAAGATATTCGGTAATCGCCGAGGATTCGCTTAACAGGAACGCATCAATCTGCAGGGTCGGAACCCGGCAGGTCAGCGACAGCTCGCGGTAAGCCGCGGCGTATTGCTGATTCTGCGACAAATCGACGCGCTTCAGCTGGAAAGGGATCCCTTTTTCGGTAAGAGCAACATAGGCCGACATGGCGTAAGGACTGAAAAATGATGAATCTGACCACAGGGTGATGGACGGATAATTCATCGGTTACCTCAATTGGCTGTCAGGGTTGCATCATGTTTACCGATTTTTATTTGGGAAGGCAACGCTGAGCTGATCCGATCTCTGCCTCCGGAATAAGAAAGCGCGACGCGACTCACGATAGAGTGGCTCGACTCTTCTATGCTGAAAGATGCAAATAACAAAAACATCAAGGGAGCCGCAACATGCACATTCTTATTACCGGTGGCACGGGACTGATTGGCCGTCACCTGATTCCGCGCCTGCAACAGCTGGGGCATCAGATCAGTGTGGTGACGCGTGACGTGGTCAGCGCGCGTGAAAAACTGGGCGAAGAGGTCGCGCTCTGGTCAGGGCTGGCGCAACAGTCGAACCTGGATACGATCGATGCGGTCATTAATCTGGCGGGAGAACCTATTGCCGACAAACGCTGGACGGAGCCGCATAAACAGCAGCTGTGTGAAAGCCGCTGGCAGATAACCGAGCAGGTCGTCTCACTAATCAACGCCAGCGCCACGCCACCGTCCGTGTTGATCTCAGGTTCGGCAACCGGCTTTTATGGCAACACCGGCGATCTGGTGCTGACTGAAGAGGATCAGGGTCAGGATGAGTTTACTCATCAGCTCTGCGCCCGCTGGGAGCAGCTGGCGCTCGCGGCTGAAAGCGAACGCACCCGCGTCTGCCTGCTGCGAACCGGCGTGGTGCTGGCGTCTGAGGGCGGCGCACTCAGCAAAATGAAGCTGCCCTTTAAACTCGGCATCGGCGGGCCGATTGGCAGTGGTAAACAGTACATGCCGTGGATTCACATTGATGACATGCTAAACGCCATTATCTGGCTGCTGGAGCATGATGATCTGCGGGGTCCGTTCAATATGGTCGCTCCCTACGCGGTGCGTAACGAGCAGTTTGCCGCCACCCTGGGCCGGGTGATGCATCGTCCGGCCTTTATGCGCACGCCTGCCAGCGCCATTAAACTGATGATGGGCGAATCGTCGGTGCTGGTGCTGGGAGGACAGCATGTGCTGCCAAAACGGCTGGAAGCCTCAGGCTTTGGTTTCCGCTGGTACGATTTGCAGGAAGCGCTGCAGGATGTCGCAGGATAAACATACGGCGGCCCTGGGCCGCCGTATGTTTCGTTAGTTACGCTGCTCTGCTACACGCGACTTCACTACCTTCTCTTCACGCGTATGCCCCGGTTGTGGCACACGAATAATAAAGGTCAGCACGCCAGCGAACACGTATAGCCCGGTATAGGCCCATACCACACCGACAATGTCGAAGAACGGCAGCATGACTGAGGCGATAGCCGGTGCCACAAAGTTACTGAGTCCTGCGGAGAGGTTGTAAATAGAGACCGCAGCGCCTTTATGATGCGGTTCCAGCGTGGGAAATACAGCGGTCATCGGTACAAACGCGGCGACAAAAATGCCCAGCATTACCGCAGGGATTAATGCGACCCAGAAGTTATGACCCGCATACAGCGGCAGATAATAAAAGGTCAGGCTGGAGATGGCCATCCCCAGGCAACCAAACCAGCGCACCTGACGGATCCAGCCCAGCTTCTCTCCCGTGAGGCCCCAGAAGATATTCGTAAATATAGTGACAAAGAAGAACACCGCCCAGATTTGTAGCCATTCAGAGATGGTAAAGCCGAGACGATCGACAAACAGCAGTGGCATGATAATGGCGAAACCAAACAGCGACAGCGTGTTGATGATGCGAATCAGGCAGGCATAAAACACATTCTGATTGGTGAACAGGATGGTCACGGCACGCGCCATCTCTGTCATCTTGTCACGCATCGGCAAATTCACACGAGAGCGATCCACCGGTACCTTGCGCAGGCTGAAGTATGCGAGGATCCCACCACAGGCCACCCAGATAATAGCCAGCCACAGCGTCCCCGTTTCCCCCAGCATCGGAATGGTGAGACTTGGCAGATAGCTGCCAATCACCCCGATGCCGACAGAATACATCGCCCAGAACCAGCCGGTCGCCGCCGCCAGTTTTTCGCGCGGTAAGACCTGCACCAGCATCATCATGAAAGAGTAGATAAACAGCGGATAAGCCAGCCCGCGAATGCCGTAGAACAGCACCATCAGCGGATAGTTGCGCAGGCCAAGCCCCAGCGACATAAACAGCGTATGCATCACGATCCATAACACAAAGCCAATCATCATCGCGCGCTGCGGTGTGATCAACTCGGCTACCACGCCAGATGCCCAGGCCGCCAGGGCTGCCGCTAAGCCATAGAAGGTGAATACGACTGCAGACTGCGCGGGCGTAAAGCCCATATCGGTGATATGGCGCGACAGAAACGCCATTTCAAAGCCATCACCCGCCATAAAGATTGCGATAGCGAGGAAACCCCAGAACATCTTTTTCGGTAAGCCAAACCAGTATTCGTTCGATTGCATCACAATTACCTTCTGTCTGGTTAGTCGTTATGCAGGCAGCAAACTGCGCACCTGTTGTTGCTGGATGTAGAGTTCCCGGAACAGACATAGCCGCTTTTGCAGCACGGCACCGCGCGTCTCGTCCGGTTGGTAGCGTGCCTGCACAGCCGGCTTCAGACACACCTCATGCTCAAGGCCGCCATCAGCCAGCCACGCTAAGCGTGCCGCACCCAGCGCGCCAGATGCGCTGGCGGGATGGGTAACAATGGGCAGTTGCAGCACATCGGCAATCAATTGAGCCCACAATGTGCTACGTGCGCCACCACCGGTCAGGCTGCACTGCTGAATGTGATGCCTGGCATCGCCGAGCACACTCAACCCATCAGCCAGCCCAAATGCCACGCCTTCAACCACCGCATAGCCCAGCAAGGCGCGCGGGGTTTCATGGCGCAGATTGAAGAAAGAACCGGATGCGTCAGGATCGTTATGTGGTGTGCGTTCACCAGACAGATAGGGCAGGAAAACCGGGGCGCTACGCACTTGCTCATCACTGAGCTGGACCATCTCCTCCATCAGCTGGCTTTCACTGACCGACAGCAGATTGCACAACCAGCGCAGACAACTGGCGGCGCTAAGCATCACACTCATCTGGTGCCAGCGGCCCGGTAACGCATGGCAAAAGGCGTGCACCCCGCATTGAGGGTCAGCCCGTAAGCGGTCGTTTACGACAAAAATCACACCGGAGGTACCCAATGAGATAAACGCATCACCGGGATTCACCGCCCCCACACCGACTGCCGATGCGGCATTGTCACCGCCGCCTCCCGCGACAGTAACCGCAGTAGATAAACCCCACTCGCTCGCCAGCGTCGGCTGCAGGCGTCCACTTATGGCACTGCCTTCTACCAGTTCAGGCATTTGGGCACGCTTCAGTCCGGTGATGGCCAGCAGTTCTTCCGACCAGTCACGCCGGGAGACATCGAGCCACAGCGTTCCGGCAGCATCCGAAGGCTCACTGACAAAGCGCCCGGTAAGACGCCAGCGCAGGTAATCTTTCGGCAGCAGGACCTTATCGATGCGGCTGAAAATTTCTGGCTCATTTTCCGCGACCCAGTGCAGTTTCGGCAAAGTGAAGCCGGGCATAATCATATTGCCGCTAATTTCCATTATCCGGGGATTGCTCTTCCGTAGCCTTTCACACTGCGGTGCACTGCGCGTGTCGTTCCAGAGGATACACGGACGCAGCACCTTCCCCCCGGCATCCAGCAACACGGCCCCGTGCATCTGTCCCGATAATCCAATAGCGCGAATCGCGGCCCATGCCAGAGGAAACTGATGACGTAATCCCGCCAGAACCTCGCTGCAGGCTTGCCACCAGCATTCAGGATCCTGTTCAGCCCAGTGGGGATGGGGACGCTGCACACTTAGCGTGGCGTGCTGAGCCGCAACAATCTCACCGTGCGTATTAATGATCAGCGCTTTAAGCTCTGAGGTACCAATATCAATGCCGAGATACATAATTACACCGCCGCCAGTTCAGGCTGTTTCAGCCACTGCTGCAAACTCGCAACACGGCGGGTGACTAACTCATGAAACGCCTTATCAGATGCCAGTTCCGCAAACAGCGCGCTATCACTCAGGTATGCATGGAGCGGATCGGCGCTGGCGAACTGCTTACGTAGCGTATCGACCTGTAGCGCACCGTCCTGATAGCAATAGGGTAAATTGTCATCGGCCCATCGCTGCATAAACAGGAAGAACAGTGCCGGAATCACCGCCGTTGCGGTGGGCTGCGCACCGCGCTGGTAGCACTGTTGCAGGGTTGGCGTCACCATGCCGGGAATTTTGGATAAACCATCGGCACCGACGCGCTGATTGGTATCTTTAATGTAAGGATTACTGAAGCGGGCCAGCACCACGTCACGATAATCCGCTAAATCAAGCGGGCTGGGAGACAGAGAAGGAATGACATCCTGGGTCACATAGTCGTGAGCCAGTTGATAAATCGCCGGATGGCTGGTGCTCTCATCGATATAGTTCAGACCAATCAGTGTGCCCGCCCAGGCAATCGCAGCATGTGTCGCATTGAGGATGCGAATTTTCGCCTCTTCCCACGGCAGTACCGATTCCACTAGTTCAACACCGACCTTTTCCAGCGCCGGGCGCCCGGCAATAAAATCATCCTCAATGACCCACTGAATAAAAGATTCGGCCATTACTGCTGCGCCATCCTGTTTGCCGGTCGCCGCCTGCACGCGTTCTGCCACCTCCGGAGTAGGACGGGGTGTAATGCGATCAACCATGGTATTCGGTGAACGGGTTTGCGTGCGCACCCAGTCGGCCAGCGCGGTATCGCCTTTGGCCGTAAGAAACGCCAGGAAGGCGTCACGGAAACGCTCACCATTGTGCCGCAGATTATCGCAGTTCAGCAGCGTAACAGGCGGACCGCCTTGCGCAACACGCTGTGTCAGAATATGGCTGAGTGCGCCGTAGAGGGTGCGGATATCTCCACCCAGATCGGCCTTCACATCTGCCTGATTGAGATCCAGGGTAAACGCGGGCGTCAGGTAGTAACCCGCTTCGGTCACGGTAAAGCTAATCACACGTGTTTCCGCGCTGGCCCCCTGCTCGATCAACGCACTGATATCACTGTCCCAGGGCAAAATTTTGCGCAGCGAAGTGATGGTTTCGTAGTCGCGCTTACCTTCAGGCGTCACGGTTTCCAGCACATATTCTCCCTGCTGCGCCGCGAGCTGATTGAGCAGCGGCACTGCGTCATTACGGATATTGCCGAGCGCGATGCTCCAGCTTTCATCACCCTGCTCACGCAGTTTATGCAGATACCACGCCTGATGTGCACGATGAAAAGATCCCGCGCCGATGTGCATCCACACTGATTGGTTGTTCATAATCGCCTCATTTAAACATTTGCCACACCTAAGGGCATTTGCCCGATGACCTGTAGCATAGTGCCTATTACGAAGATCCTTCTGCGAGCCGAGTCACAAATAATACTTTTGCTCTTTTTAAGGGCTTTTGCTCAGTTAGTGCTTTTCGACCCGCACGGCGTTAAGATGTCCCCTCAAATTCGACGGAACATCGTGATGAGCAGAGAAGAAAAAAAGCAGGAGCTGGCCGCACGTGCTGCATGGATGTATTACGTCGCAGGCGTGACACAGCAGGAGATTGCGCAGGCATTGGGTTTGTCACGACAGGTAGCGCAGCGGCTGGTATCCAGTGCACGTGAAATGGGCATGGTGAACGTAAAAATTGATCATCCCGTCACACACTGTCTGCAGCTGGCGCGTGAGGTACAGGCGAAGTTTGGTCTGGATTTGTGCCGCGTTGTGCCATCGGCCAGTCTGAATGATGAGGCTATTCAACAAATGCTGGCAGTTGAAGGCGCGGCGGTGATGACACAATTCATCAATGAGGAAACGCCTCAGGTGTTCGGTATTGGTTCCGGTAAAACCCTGCGCTCAATGATCGATGCGCTACCCTGGGTTGATCGCCCGCAGCATCATTGCGTTTCCATGATCGGTGCCATCGCGCGGGATGATTCCGGTACACGCTATGACGTACCGTTGAAGATGGCCGAAAAGATGCAAGGTAAGTATTTCTTTATCCCTGCGCCCTTATACGCCGACACCCCAGAGGATAAAGCGATGTGGGTTCAGCATAAGGTTTACCAGCGCGTCATTGATCGCGCATTACAGGCGGACGTGGCTTTTGTGGGTATTGGCGAAGTGATGCCGGGCTGTCCTTTGAATGCCGAGGGATTCATCACAGATGCGCAGGTCGAGGCGCTAAATGGGCGCGGCGTGGTGGGCGAAATGCTCGGTCACTTTTTCAATCAGCAGGGTGAGCGGGTATGGGGCGAAACGGATGAGCTACTGACCAGCGTGCGACTGGAAAGCCGGACTCAGCGTAAAATTATTGGCTTTGCGGGTAGCGAGCGCAAGTATCCAGCAATCCGTGCCGCATTACAGGGCGGCTGGGTATCGGGACTGGTGACCGATGAGGATACGGCGCTGAAGCTACTGCAAAAGTGATATCTCAGCATGGATGCAGAGTGCGAGGGCAGAACGCAGAGATGACGCAAAATCTCAAACGCGGCTCGCACTTATTCTGCGCAGGGCACGTTACGCCGGTGCCCTGATTCCCTCGCCTTAACTAACATCTAACCGTTACTTCAGCGATCCCTTGAGGAACTGCTGTAAACGCGGGCTTTTCGGACTGCCGAACAGTTCCGCAGGCGGTCCCTGCTCTTCGATTTTACCCTGATGCAGGAAAATGACATGACTGGAGACGTGACGGGCAAATTCCATCTCGTGGGTCACGACCACCATGGTTTTGCCCTCCTCAGCCAGCTTCTGCATGATGCGCAGTACTTCCCCGACCAGCTCCGGATCAAGCGCCGAAGTGGGTTCGTCAAACAGCAACACCTCTGGCTCCATCGCCAGCGCGCGCGCAATCGACACACGCTGCTGCTGACCGCCGGAGAGGTGAACCGGATATTTTGCCTGTGCCCGCGCATCAATTCCGACTTTATCGAGGTATTTGATGGCACGCTCACGCGCCGCCGCTTTACTCAGCCCCAGCACCTGAATCGGCGCTTCCATCACGTTTTCCAGCACGGTCATGTGACTCCACAGATTAAAGTGCTGGAACACCATGGTCAGGCTGGTACGTAACGCGCGCAGCTGCTCTTTGTCAGCCACTTTGAGCTGACCATCTTTGTCACGGACTAAGGTGATTTGTTGGTTATTCACCATGATGCTGCCTTCACTCGGTTTTTCGAGGAAGTTGATGCAGCGTAAAAAGGTACTTTTCCCTGAGCCGGACGATCCAATGATACTGATCACATCGCCCGCTTTAGCAGTTAACGAGACCCCTTTCAGCACTTCATGTTCACCGTAACGCTTATGCAATTCGGTGACGCTTAATTTATTGTCAGCCATAGTTCTACTCAATGCGATGAAGAGGGTTTCACGTGGGCCAGCCAGCGACGTTCCGCCAGGCGGAACAGGCTGATCAACACGTAAGAGATAATCAGGTACAACACAGCCGCCAGACCAAAGGCGGTAAACGGCTGATAGGTCGCCGAGTTAATATCCCGCGCGATTTTCAGCAGATCCGGCACGGTGGCGGTGAAGGCCAGCGCCGTGGAGTGCAGCATCAGAATCACTTCGTTGCTGTAGGCCGGCAGTGCCGTTCGCAGCGCCGATGGCAGGATAATGCAGCGATAGAGTTTAAAAGTAGAGAAGCCGTACGCCCGTGCCGCCTCAATTTCACCGTGTGGCACCGAGCGAATCGCACCGGCAAAAATTTCCGTGGTGTAGGCGCAGGTGTTGAGGGTAAAGGCGAGCAGCGTACAGTTCAGACCACTGCGGAAAAAGGCATTCAGCAGTTCAGTGCCTTTCACAATCTCCAGCGTGTACATGCCGGAGTAGAACACCAGCAGCTGCACATAGAGCGGCGTGCCGCGAAAGACGTAGGTGAAGAGCCAGACCGGAAAGCTGATAAACCGGTTAGGGGAAACCCGCGCTATCGCCAGCAGGATTGCCAGACATCCGCCAATGGTGACCGAGAGGATCAGCAGCCACAGGGTGATAGCTACACCGGTAAAACGATAACCGTCAGTCCAGAGCAGCGATTTCCAGTATTCCTGAATAATATCAATCATAACTCGCCCTCTTTACACCTACCGTATAGCGCCGGTTGAGCCACCACAGCACACCGTTTGACAGCGTGGTAAATACCAGATAAATCACACCGGCCACAATGGCGAAGTAGAACGGCTGCCAGGTACTTTTTCCTGCCAGCTGCGTCGCCTTCACCACATCTTCCAGCCCCAGCAGCGAGACCAGCGCAGTGGCTTTCAGAATCACCTGCCAGTTGTTGCCGATGCCTGGCAGCGCGTAGCGCATCATGGCCGGAAACAGAATGCGGCGGAACACCTGCGCGCCGGTAAAGCCAAACGCGGTTGCTGCTTCAATCTGCCCCTGAGGCACGGCCATAAAGGCGCCGCGGAACGTTTCGGTGAAGTAGGCACCATAGATAAAGCCGAGCGTGATGATACCGGCGACCATCGGGTCGATATCAAACTGCGCCATACCCAGCGCATCGGTTATCTGGTTGAGGACAATCTGCAGACCGTAGAAGATCAGCAGCATCAGTACAAGGTCTGGCACGCCACGAATCAGCGTGGTGTAGCCTTCAAAAATCATCGCCAGTGGCCGGCTGCGCGACAGTTTCGCGCCTGCGCCAATCAGGCCCAGCAGCACTGCCAGCACGACGGAAGTGAGCGCCAGTTCCAGCGTCACCAGCGTGCCCCGAAGAATTACATCAGAATAGCCATACAGCATCGAGAGGGTCCTGTCGTGGGGTGAAAACGAAACGCTGCCCGCAAGCGAGACGGGCAGTTTAGCTTTACCTCTCTGTTGCAGATGCCATCCGCCATTAGCGGAAAAGAACCCGATTCTGCACCTGGC
Organism: Pantoea sp. OVA07A; assembly: GCF_019969975.1. Taxonomy (NCBI): domain Bacteria; kingdom Pseudomonadati; phylum Pseudomonadota; class Gammaproteobacteria; order Enterobacterales; family Erwiniaceae; genus Pantoea; species Pantoea sp. OVA07A. Next base: position 113,866 of record NZ_JAHXYM010000005.1, read on the forward strand.
AGAACCGGCTCAGACCCGGCAAAACGGACACAGAGGGTAAAGCGACAGGATGGTTAGTCGCCGTACACGTTGAAATCGAAGTATTTCTTCGCAATCTTGTCGTAGGTGCCATCTTTACGCATGTCAGCAAAGGCTTTGTCGATGGCGGCTTTCAGTTCGCTGTCATCTTTACGCAGTCCCATGCCGGTACCGACGCCAAAAATCTTGTCATCTTTCACGGCCGGACCGGCGAAGGCGTAATTTTTACCGACCGGCTGCTTCAGGAACCCTTCGCTGGCCTGCACTTCATCCTGGAAGGCAGCATCAATACGACCGGCATTCAGATCCTGATAGACCAGATCCTGGTTTGCATAAGGTGTGACGTTCACCCCTTTTGGCCGCCAGTTCTGATTGGCGTAAGTTTCCTGGGTGGTGCCCTGCAGCAGACCGATGTTTTTGCCTTTCAGGGACTCAATGGTCGGCTCAATTTTCGACCCCTTCGGCGCGACTAAACGCGCGTTAGCGGCGTAGAGTTTTTCCGAGAAGGCGATCTCTTCCTGACGTTTCGCTGTGATGGAAAGTGAGGAGATGATGGCATCAATTTTCTTCGCTTTCAGCGAAGGGATCAGCGCATCAAAGTCGCTCTCAACATAGGTACATTGGGTATGAATACGTTTACAGATTTCGTTAGCGAGGTCGATATCGAAGCCCACTAACTTGCCTTGCGCGTTTTTCGACTCAAACGGTGGGTAAGTTGGATCTGTGCCGATACGGATTGAACCCGGAACCGCCGCGAAGACGCTGGCAGCACTGGATAAGCCCAGCATCAGGGAAAGAGCCAGAACACGCTTTTTCATAGATTACCCTCAAGTGAAGTGCTTTTTGTTATGTGGTTCGTGATGTGTTTGCGCAAAGTAATTAGCATGTTTCATGCCAGTTCTGCAAGTTAACCACGCTGTTAGCGTGATGTCAGACAGGCGAAAACGCTGTGTTTGTGAGGGGAATATAGCAGTGAAGTAAAAGAGAAAAAGCGACGTTGTTAACTTTTGGTGCGTCAAATGCACGAAGAGTGATCCGAGGCGCGCTTATGCACTAAATAAGTGCGCCAGCGGAACTTTATGCACCCTGCCAGCGCGTGAAGAGATCTTCCGATAATTCGATATCAAACTGGTCGATCACCCGGTTAACGGTCTGATCGATCAGCTGATCGATCGTTTCAGGCCGATGATAGAATGCCGGCACGGGTGGCATAATAATGGCACCCAGCTCTGCGGCAGTGGTCATCATTCGCAGATGGCCAACATGCAGCGGGGTTTCGCGCACGCACAGCACCAGCTTACGCTGCTCTTTTAACACCACGTCAGCCGCACGGGTCAGCAACGAGTCACTGTAACTGTGGACGATGCCAGAGAGCGTTTTCATTGAGCAGGGTAAAATCGCCATGCCCAGCGTTTTAAACGATCCAGATGAGATATTTGCTGCAATATCGCGCACGTCATGCACCACATCGGCCAGCGCCTGCACGTCACGCAGCGAATAATCGCTCTCCAGTCCCAGCGTCTGACGCGCCGCCTGACTCATAACCAGATGCGTTTCTACTTCTTCCACCTGCTGCAACACCTGCAGCATGCGCACGCCATAGATCACCCCGCTTGCGCCAGAGATGCCAATGATGAGTCGTTTCATATTCCAACCTTATTTCAGCCAATGGGCCATCATACGCGGCCTGCGGGTTTCTGAAAACAAACAGGGCGGGATTGCTCCCGCCCTGTTTTATGCTGCCCGCCTGCTGAAGGTATCAGCCTTCGTTGTGCAGCTCGAGGTTTTCGACTTCGTTCTGCCGCTGAAGCGCTTTGGCATCATCATTACGCAGCGACTCGAGATACTCCAGATATTGCTGATCGACATCTTTCGTCACGTAAATGCCGTTGAACACCGAGCACTCAAATTGCGCAATGTCCGGATTCTCTTCGCGAACCGCTTCGATCAGATCGTCCAGATCCTGGAAGATCAGCGCATCGGCTTTAATCAGCTGGCGAATCTCTTCCACTTCACGGCCATGCGCAATCAGTTCCGTGGCGCTGGGCATATCGATACCGTAGACGTTCGGGAAACGAATTTCCGGCGCCGCTGACGCCAGATAAACCCTTTTTGCGCCCGCTTCACGCGCCATCTCAATGATCTGCTCTGAGGTGGTACCGCGAACAATAGAGTCATCCACCAGCAGCACATTTTTATCACGGAATTCGGCGCGGTTAGCGTTGAGCTTGCGGCGCACCGCGCTGCGGCGTAACTGCTGGCCCGGCATGATAAAAGTACGGCCAACGTACCGGTTCTTCACGAAGCCCTGGCGATAGGGTTTGTCGAGAATACGTGCAATTTCCAGCGCGATATCGGTGGAGGTTTCAGGAATCGGAATCACGACGTCGATATCGAGATCTTCCCACTCGCGCGCAATTTTCTCACCCAGCTTGGTACCCATACGGACACGGGCGCTGTAGACCGAGATTTTGTCGAGGAAGGAGTCGGGACGCGCAAAATAGACATACTCGAACAGGCACGGATTGCTTTTCGGATTTTCAGCGCACTGGCGGGTAGACAGCTGGCCCGCCTCAGTCACATAAACCGCTTCACCCGGTGCAACGTCACGGATGAACTCAAAGCCCAGCGTATCCAGCGCCACGCTCTCGGAGGCGACCATATATTCGGTGCGGCCATCAGCGATAACGCGCTTGCCCAGCACCAGCGGACGGATACCGTTAGGATCACGGAAGGCGACCATGCCGTGGCCGATAATCATCGACACCACCGCATAGGCTCCGCGCACCTGCTGATGCACGGCAGCAACCGCAGCAAAGATGTTGTCGGCTGTCAGCGGATCGTTTTGGAAACGATCTAACTCCTGCGCAAAGATGTTCAGCAGGATTTCAGAATCTGAGGTGGTATTAACGTGACGGCGGCCCTTTTCAAACAGGTGCTTACGCAGCACGTGGGCGTTGGTCAGGTTACCGTTGTGCGCCAGGGTGATGCCATACGGGGAGTTTACATAGAATGGCTGCGCTTCAGAGGCACTGGAGCTTCCCGCGGTTGGATAACGCGCGTGACCGATCCCCATATTGCCCTGCAGACGCTGCATGTGGCGTGCTTCGAAAACGTCGCTGACCAGGCCGTTTGCCTTTCGCAGGCGAAAACATTTCAGCGCATCGATAGTACAAATGCCTGCGGCATCCTGCCCGCGGTGCTGGAGCACCGTTAACGCGTCATAGATCGACTGGTTGACCGGCATGAAACCGGTGATACCGACAATACCGCACATGTTGTCATTTCCTCATTAAGCCGCACTCCCGGTCACATCACCGGGGTAAAAAACTCGACGTGCTTTTCAGGTAATCAAAAAACCACCTGATTATATAACTGAACTCGGGAATGAGTTGAGACTGTTGCCAGTCCGGACTTTTGGAAAAGCCAGTGAATGTATCGAGGAAGAACAGCAAAGCGGCTACGATCAGCACACCACGCAATGCCCCGAAACAGACGCCCAACACCCGGTCGGTTCCCGACAGGCCGGTTTTTTCCACCAGCGTGCCGATAACGTAGTTCACAATGGCCCCCACAATCAGGGTTGCCACAAACAGCACACCGATGGCGATACCGTTACGAACCAGTTCGTCGTCAAAACCTGTAAACCAGACTGCAAGGTAGGCGTAGTAATGACTGGCGACAAAAAACGCGCATCCCCAGGTAACAAGAGATAAGGCTTCCCGGACAAACCCACGGACCAGGCTGACCAGAGCCGAAAAACCAACTACCGCAATAATGACGTAATCAATCCAGATCATGAACTCTTCCAGCGCCAGTGCAATTGCACCCCTGCATCCAGTTCGGGGCGCATTCTAACAGAAAAAGAAAACGTTTGCGTAGCGGTTTTCTTTTTCTGCATCCATAAAAAAGGCGATGAAAAAAAACGCTATCGCCCGGGTGATTCTCAGCCGGACAGGCCGTTGAAAATCGTCAATTTTTTTCGCGGCAGCGCGCATTAAACGCGCTGTCTGAGGGGTAAAAGACGCTGCCTGTTACTGCTATCGGCAGCGCCAATCGCCCGTTTTAGCGGGCGCTGTAGGGTTTCACGACACCGCCCAGTCCTGAGATACTTTTCAGCTCGCCAACCGCACTCTGCATTTTGGCTTTCGACGCATCAGGCCCAACGTAAATGCGGGTGATCTGACCCTGTACCGGCGTTGAAGGAACGGTAAAGGCGCGATAGCCCGACAGCCGCAGCTGCGCGACAATCTCATTCACTTTGCTGGCGTTTTTCAGCGCACCTAACTGCACCACATAAGCCTGCCCTGCCGGCGCTGTCGTCTCTGCCGTTTTCGGCGGCTCTTCCTGCTTCGGCTGTTCGACCACTTTAGGCTGTTCAACCGGTTTAGGTTTAGGCTGCTCCACGGCTTTTGGCTTCTGCTGTTCGACCGGCTTCTGCTTAGGCTGTTCTGTTACTTTCGGTTTCTGCTGCTCAACGACCTTCGGCTTCGTCACCGTCTGTGCGGGCACAGACTGATGGACCGGCGGCGGCGAAACCACTACCGGATCGCTCTCGTCTTCCGGTTGAGTCCGACCCTGCTCTGCCGTAGCGTTGGTTTTACCGTTGCCATTGCCATTGCTGCTGATGACCGCATTGCCCGCGCCTTCGGGCGGCTGTGCCGGCAGCGACTGGGTTACCGGCGGCACCATTTCGCTGTCCTGCTGATCGTCAGGTTTCGGCACCAGCGGAATGGCGGCAAACTCCTCTTTGTAATGCTTTTTCTGACCATCCAGCAGCCCTGGCAGCACAATCACGCCAACGGCGACCAGAATAACGGTGCCGACTAAACGGTTCTGAAACTTACTTGCCACGTCCTTTCTCCGTTTCAATCGATTCCATGACCTGTGCAACGGTGTGGAATGAACCACAGACCAGCACAATGTCCTGCGGCGCTAACCGCTGGCGTGCCTGCTGCCAGGCGAGCTCAACCGAACTAAAAGCCTCGCCCTGCGAAAGGTTGTTCAGCAGTTGCTCAGCACTGGCGCCGCGCGGACCCTCGAGGGGCGCGCAGTACCAGGCATCGACCACCGGTGCCAGCGCCGCCAGCGTTCCGGCGATATCTTTGTCATGCAGCATGCCCACCACGGCATGCACTTTGCCGCGTTTCGGCAGTGACGCCAGCCGCGACGCCAGATACGCTGCCGCATGCGGGTTATGGGCGACATCCAGAATAACGCGCGGTGATTCGCTGAGGGTCTGAAAACGGCCTGGCAGCATCGCCAGCGGCAGGCTGGCGCGAATCTGCGCCTCACTGACCTCAAGCCCGGAGACCCGCAGCGCAACCAGCGCGGTCGCCGCGTTAGGCAGCGGCACCTGCGGCAGCGGCAGATCGTTCAGCTCACCTGTCGCATCACGCAGTGACCAGCTTTCTGCCTGCGCATGCCACGACCAGTCACGGTTGCGCTGCATCAGCTGCGCACCTTTTTCCTGTGCGACCACGGCAATACTCTGCGGCATATCCGGTTCACCCACGACCGCAGGTTTTCCCGCCCGGAACACACCGGCTTTTTCACGCCCGATGCTTTCGCGATCCGGGCCAAGCCAGTCGGTGTGATCGAGTGCAATGCTGGTGACCACCGCGACATCGGCATCCACGATGTTTGTCGCATCCAGCCGTCCACCGAGGCCGACTTCGAGGATCACGACATCCAGCTGCGCCTGGCGGAACAGATTCAACGCAGAGAGCGTGCCAAATTCAAAATAGGTCAGCGAAATATCTGCACGTCCGGCTTCAATCTCCGCAAAACTGGCGCAGTGCTGCGCTTCACTCAGCTCCTCTCCCTGAACCCGAACGCGCTCGGTATAGCGCACCAGATGCGGTGAGCTGTACACGCCAACGCGGTAACCCGCGGCGATCAGCAGCGTTTCCAGGGTGCGACAGGTGGTGCCTTTGCCATTAGTACCGGCCACGGTAAAGACAAAAGGAGCGGGTTTCAGCAGGTCGAGACGAAGCGCTACCTGACGAATACGGTCCAGACCCAGTTCAATGGCCTGAGTATGCAGGTGCTCAAGATAATAAAGCCACGTGGCCAAAGGCGACGTGGCTTGGGGAAGGTGAAGATTGTCCATATGTCCCGTTTTGCTTATTTATACCTGGCAGGCTGCTGCTGCGGTATACGGTGCATTGGTAAGAGGTGCTTTGGACGCACCTCTCTATCTCCTGTCAGGCCTCGTTGCTTTCCGATTCAGTCGTCGCCGGAGCGGACTGTTCACCATCATGCAGCGGTGCCGGCAGGTTCATCATTTTTGCCAGCAGGCTTGCCAGTTTGTAGCGCATTTCCGGACGGCGAATGATCATATCAATCGCGCCCTTTTCAATCAGAAACTCACTGCGCTGGAAGCCCGGCGGCAGTTTTTCACGCACGGTCTGCTCAATAACGCGTGGGCCGGCAAAGCCGATCAGTGCTTTAGGTTCCGCGATATTGAGGTCGCCCAGCATGGCAAAACTGGCCGAAACACCACCCATAGTCGGGTCAGTCAGCACGGAAATATAAGGCAGACCGCGCTCACGCATTTTTGCCAGTGCCGCACTGGTTTTCGCCATCTGCATCAGCGACTGCAGCGCTTCCTGCATACGCGCCCCGCCGCTGGCGGAGAAGCAGATCAGCGGGCAGTTATCTTCTAACGCCTGCTCAACCGCACGTACAAAACGCGCACCGACCACAGAGCCCATTGAACCGCCCATAAAGGCAAATTCAAAGGCCGCCGCAACAACCGGCATGCCGTGCAGCTGACCTTTCATGACCACCAGCGCATCTTTCTCACCGGTGTCTTTCTGGGCCGCGATCAGACGATCTTTGTACTTTTTGGAGTCACGGAACTTGAGCAGATCTTTAGGTTCAAGTTCACTACCCAGCTCAACCATCGTGCCCTGATCGAGGACACTGCCGAGGCGCTCACGTGCGTGCATCCGCATGTGATGGTCACACTTCGGGCAGACCTCAAGATTACGCTCCAGCTCGGCGCGGTAGAGCACCTGACCACAGCTGTCACACTTGGTCCAGACCCCTTCCGGGATACTGGCTTTGCGCACAGGCGTTCCGGTGCTTTTATTAAGAATGCGTTCAATCCAGCTCATTGATGACCTTTCTGTTTAAAACTGACCTGGTCCAGTCGTCTTGATACTGCTGAAAACCGCTTCAGCAGACGGTAAATGTCGCTCATTAAACCACAACCTGTTCAGACTGTGGATAAAAATCTGGTCTTACCCCTGAGCGCAGCCTTACGGCTGCTTCTGCTGCTTAGCCTGACGGCGATGACGCCAGACTTCAATCACACCTGGCAGAATCGAGACCAGGATAATGCCCACAATCAGCAGCTTCAGGTTTTCCTGCACCACCGGCAGATCGCCAAACAGGTAGCCGGCATAGGAGAACAGCAGCACCCAGAGCAGCGCACCCGTTACGTTGAACAGCGCGAAGTGGCGATAGGACATATGGCCCATACCGGCAACAAACGGCGCAAAGGTTCGCACGATCGGCACGAAGCGCGCCAGGATAATGGTTTTTCCACCATGACGGGCATAAAACACATGGGTTTTATCCAGATGGCTGCGACGGAAAATCTTCGAGTTCGGGTTACTGAACAACCTTTCGCCAAACATGCGGCCAATGGTGTAGTTCACTGCGTCGCCCAGAACCGCGGCCACCACTAATAATGCCACCATCACATGCACATTAAGATCGTTACCCGGCAACGCCGCCAGTGCGCCCGCCACAAACAGCAACGAGTCACCCGGCAGGAAGGGCGTCACCACCAGACCGGTTTCGCAGAACAAAATCAGGAACAAAATAGCGTAAATCCAGATACCGTACTGTGCAACCAGTTCGGCAAGATGCACATCAATGTGCAGAATAAAATCAACCAGAAAATGGAGAAACTCCATGGCGCGCCCTTTTAAGTCCTGAAAGTGAATTAATCCGCGAGGAACAACGGTCCCATCGACGGCTGTGGTAACGCAAAGTGGGATGGGTAATCCACCGCCACCAGATACAACCCCTCTGCCCGGGCTGTGGCTGCGGCTAATGTCCGATCCTTCGCCGCCAGCAGCGTTGCCATCCATGACTCCGGCTTATTGCCGCAGCCTATCTCCATCAGGCTGCCCACGATATTGCGCACCATGTGATGCACAAAGGCATTGGCTTTGATATCCACAATCACGTAGGGACCCTGACGCGTCACGTTGAGGTGAATCACGTTGCGCCACGGTGTACGCGACTGGCACTGCACGGCTCGGAATGAGGTGAAATCATTCTCGCCTAACAAACACTGCCCGGCGCGCTGCATCTTCTCTGCATCCAGAGGATGGTAAAAGTGCGTCACGCCCTGCGCCAGCACCGCCGGACGCAGACGCTGATTGTAGATCAGGTAGCGATAGCGTCGGGCCGTGGCGCTGAAGCGGGCATGAAATTCATCCGGCACCGCTTTCACCCAGCGCACCGCAATATCCGGCGGCAGATTAGCGTTGACGCCCAGCGTCCAGGCGCCATCAGGCCGCTGCGAGGTGGTCTCGAAATGGACCACCTGCCCCGTCCCGTGTACGCCTGCATCGGTGCGGCCAGCACAAAAAATGCTGACCGGATGATCGGCGACTTTCGACAGCGCGCGTTCTACCTTCTCCTGCACGCTGCGGACTTCATTCTGACGCTGCCAGCCGTAGTAACGGCTACCGTCATACTCGATGCCGAGCGCCAGTTTTTGCGTCTGACCATCGGACATGGTTACAGATACTCCTGAACCAGTTTCTCAGCGGTTTTCACCGCCATCAGCGCGCCGCCAAAACGAATGTTGTCCGCTACTGACCAGAACTGCAGCAGCTCCGGGATACCGTAGTCGTTGCGCACAGCGCCGATGCTCAGTTCGCCGTTGCCTGAGGCATCCGTGACCGGCGTCGGCACTTCATCCTCTTCGCTCAGACGAATATCTGACGCCAGCGCCAGTTCGGCACGCGCTTCTTCCGCAGAGAGCGGGCGCAGGTTTTCGATATGCACAATCTGCGCATTACCGTAGAACACCGGAGCCTGTACGCTGCTGACCGCAATCGGTAAGCCTTCGTCCTGCAATACCTTACGCACCTGATCAATCAGGCGACGCTCACTCTCCACGCTGCCTTCTGCGTCGGCCTGTTGTGGCATCAGGTTAAACGCCAGCTGACGACCAAAATGGTGTTCATCGGCCGGAAGACCGTTCAGCAGGCGGGCACTTTCCCCGGCCAGCGCATCGACAGCCACTTTGCCGTAGCTGGAGACTGAGATCAGGTTAGTCACCTGTAAACGACTCAATCCGGCCGCATCCACCAGCGGTTTAATTGCGGTCAGCAGCTGGCTTACCAGGTTGTCCGCCACGCTGATGATGTTGCGATTGCGATAATCTGCCAGCACCTGCGGATTCACATCTGGCACCACCAGCGGCACATCGGGTTCCAGCGCAAACAGCTCGCTGCTGTCGATCACCAGACAACCGGCATTGGCCGCTTCATCGGCAAAGCGCGCCGAGGCGTCACGTCCCGCCACGAAAAAGGCCAGCTGCGCCTGTGACCAGTCGAACGTCTCCGCATTTTCGACCCGCACCGAGCGGCCTTCGAAACGTTTGATTTCGCCCGCGCTGTTTTCGCTGGCCAGCAAATATAATTCACCAACCGGGAACTGGCGTTCCGCCAGCAGTTCCAGTACAGCGTTCCCTACTGCGCCTGTCGCGCCAAGTAGCGCAATATTCCAGCCGTCAGACATGTTGGTTTACTCCAGACAATGACATAAAAACAGAAGGCGGTGATATTCACCGCCCAGGGATTCAGATTTATCCCCGTCGTCTTTCACGTTGCATCTTTGTTGGCTGCGTTCACTCACCCGAATCACTTACCTGAGTAAGCTCATCGGGATTCGTTCTCTTGCCGCCTCAATGCAACCCGAAATCCATTGGGTATATCCCCCCAGAACCCGCCGTCATGCAGACATGCCAGCAGCGCGCGCCTTCCGTTCACTGATTAATTCAGTGCGGAAACCGCGCCAGGGCGCCTGACCTGCAGCGCCCGCTATTCCGGGGAGATGATTGCGTTAAAGCCCAGCTGGTTCAGCAGCTCAGCGGTTGTGGCGTCATCGCAGTTCACCTGCAGCGATGACCACTCGCGGCGCTCCTGATACTGCTTGCGCAGGCGATCAAACTCGCCGGGTTTCGCCGCCACTTTACGCAGGGGGGCATCATCGCGGCGCACATCATACACCAGATGCGCCAGGCGTTTCAGCGTTGGCTGATCCAGCGGGCCATTCAGGGTGATTTCACTGAATTCCGGCACCGGCAGTAAGGTACTGAGCGGCACCTGCTGCGGCTGACCAATAAAGTCGCACCAGGCTTCAAACACCTGGGTGGTGCCGCGCGCTTTGCCTTCCAGCGTGTAGCCCGCGATGTGCGGCGTGGCGATATCGACCTTATCCAGCAGCGCCAGCGACAGATCCGGCTCCGGCTCCCAGACATCCAGCACGACGCTAAGATCGTGCCGCATTTTCAGCACCTCCAGCAGCGCGCTGTTGTCCACCACCGGGCCGCGACAGGCGTTGATCAGAATAGTATTAGGCTTTAGCGCCATCAGCAGGGCCGCATCCGCCAGATGCCAGCTTTTATACGGGCCCTCTTTAAACAGCGGCGTATGGAACGTCAGAATATCAGCCTGCTCTGTCACAGCCTCCAGCGACAGGAAATCCCCCTCATCACCGCGATCGGCGCGCGGCGGATCGCACAGCAGGGTTTTGATGCCCCAGGCCTCAAGACGCTTTTGCAGTCGCCCACCGACGTTACCGACGCCAACGATGCCGACAGTGCGGTCACGCAGCTGGAAACCATCGCGTTCCGCCAGCAGCAGCAGCGCAGAAAAAACATACTCCACCACCGCAATGGCGTTACAGCCGGGTGCGGCAGAGAACGCAATGCCCGCCTGCTGCAGCCAGTTCTCGTCGATATGGTCGGTGCCCGCCGTGGCGGTTCCGACAAATTTCACCGGCTTTCCTGCCAGCAGGGCCTCATTAACCTGGGTGACTGAGCGCACCATCAGGCCATCGGCATCGGCCAGTTCAGCTACCGGCAGCGGACGCCCCGGCACCGCGACCACGTCGCCGGTACGGCTGAATAGCTCACGGGCATAAGGCATATTTTCATCGACCAGAATTTTCACCACGGCTTTCCTGTCAGTTACATATCAGGCAATTATTCTGGCACAAAGCGACGCGTTAGCCTAACCGCGCACGGTAGCGTTCGGGCGTGGTTCCCGCCTGTTGCTGGAACATCACAATCAGCGCCGAAGCTGAACTGTACCCCAGCTCATGGGCGATGCTCTGCACGCTTTCCCCCTGCTCCAGCAGCACAATGGCGCGCAGAAACCGCAGCCGCTGCCTCCACTCGCCAAAGGTCATATGAAGCTGCTGCTGGCAGCGCCGCGCCAGCGTCCGTTCGGTGGTAAAGACCCGCGCCGCCCAGCCTGCCAGCGTGGTGTTATCGCCCGGATGCGCTTCCAGCGCATGTAACACCGGCGCCAGAAATTTATCGTCAGAGGTGGGCAGATAACTCTCCTGTACCTGCGCCAGCTGCAGGCGATCGCGCAGCACCTCGCACAGCCGCCACTGCGCATCCGTTTCGGGTTGCTCGATTTGCTGCTCAGCAAACTCATCCAAAATGGCGTGTGCAATGGGATCGACCAGCAGCAGGCAGGCGCGCCGGGGCAGATCGGCGCATAACGGGGCCGCCAGATTAAAGGTACGGAACTGTGCCTGACGATGGTTATAGCTACTATGAAGCTGACCCGGTGGGATCCAGACCGGAATATCTGCCGGTGTCAGCAATCGCTCACCCTCGACCTGCATCTCCAGTACGTGGCTTTTCACCATAATGAGCTGACCCCAGGCATGCGCATGCGGCAGATATTCGGTGCGGGCATTGGCCTGCTCATAACGCATAAAGTAGCGCAGTTGCGGCGCGTCAAGGGGCGGCTGGTAGATCACTTTCAGGGTCATTCTGTCCGCTCCACAACTAATTTTGTCCGATATTAACTATCTGAATAAATCCGGACAAGCGTACACTGCGCCTCATTATGGCGTGTGGAGAGTCAGCATGTTTTTCCTGTACCCGCTCTTTGCGGTAATAATCTGGTCGATCAACTCAATTGTCAGCAAACTCTCGGCGGATGCGATCGATCCGGCGGCGATCTCATTCTACCGCTGGTTACTGGCGCTGCTGGTGCTGACGCCCTTTGTGCTGCCCGGCGTCTGGCGCACGCGTCAGGTCATTAAACCGCACCTCTGGCGGCTGGCGATCCTTGGCCTGCTCGGCATGGTGCTCTATCAGAGTCTCGCCTACTACGCAGCACAAAGTGTCAGCGCACTCTTTATGGGCATTATCGGCGCCCTCATCCCCCTGCTCACCGTGCTGCTGAGCGTGGTGATCCTACGGATTGCGCCGACGCTGGGCATCCTGCTCGGCAGCATCATCTCCTTTACCGGTCTGGTGTGGCTGGTCAGTGAGGGCAACGTGATGCAGCTGCTGAATCACGGTCTGGGCAAAGGTGAACTGCTGATGCTGGCCGCCTCCGCCGCCTATGCGCTGTATGGCGTGCTGACACGACGCTGGGCACTGCCGCTGCCGATCTGGCAAAGCCTGTATGTGCAGATTTTATTCGGTGTCGTGCTGCTGTTGCCTGGCTTTCTGCTGGCCCCCGAGGTGGCGCTTAACCGGCACAACCTGCCGCTGGTGGCCTTTGCCGGTCTGTTTGCTTCGATCATCGCGCCGTTCCTGTGGATCCACGGTGTGCAGCGTCTGGGTGCCAGCACCACCAGTATCTTTATGAATCTGATCCCGGTATTTACCGCGGTGATCGCGGTGATTTTCCTGCATGAGCAACTACACAGTTACCACTGGATTGGCGGCGGTCTGACGCTTGGCGGTGTGATACTGGCGCAGCGGCTGCGTACCCCCTTATCCCGCCGTAAACCGGTGAGCCACCCACAGGCCTGAATAGCGCGGCCGGCAGATTACGGGTAGCGGCTGTGGCGAGTGAGGGTACTGTTGAGGATGGCAGTGAAGAGAGTCTACAACTGAAGCGTAAATCTCGCGCCGAAACGCATGTCCCCCGTGGGATTTCCCGGGGGCTTTTGCTATCATGGCCTATTCATTTTCCGGCGCACCCCACGCTGTTCTGTTTTCCCAAGGAATCCGCCATGCAACCACTCAGCGGCCCCGGTGTGCCGGTCGGCGATCGTTCATCTGTCAATCCGCAAACTGGCGTAACGCGTCACGGTTCAGTGGCCGGTGAACAGCCCCTCTCCCCTGCGCAGCGCACGACGTTAGAACGCCTGATCGTGCGTATCTCATCGCTCAGTAATCTTAAAGCGCCTGAACTGTGGGCGGGCGTACGCCATGAAGTGGGCGTAAAGAGTGAAGCTGAGTTGCAGTCGCGTCATTTTCCGGCAGCGGAACAGTACCTTAATGGCCGCCTTACGCAGACGCAAAATGGGCATGCCACACGCCAGCTGATGACCCAGCTCACCGATCTGCTGCCGAAAGGGAATAACCGTCAGGCCGTCAGCGACTTTATTCGTCAGCAATTTGGTCAGACCGTACTGAGCGCGCTGAGCCAGGATCAGCTGCGCCAGGTGCTGACGATGCTGCAGAACGGGCAGATGACGATTCCTCAACCGCAGCAGATCCGCGTCAGCGATCGCACGCTGCTGCCTGCCGAGCACCATACGCTGAATCAGCAGGTGGTACGCCTGGCCGCTGCCACTGGCGAATCCACCGGTAAGCTGTGGACGGCTGCGCTGAAACTGGTGAATCTGACCAGCGGTGATCCCATCCCGTCGCGCCACTTCCCGCTGCTGACCCAGTATCTGCAGGTGCGTCAGACGCTGAGTCAGCATAGTGCATCGACGCTGCAATTGCTGGAAGCGTCCCTGAAACAGCCGCTTGATCAGCAGGAGCGGCAACAACTGGAGGATTACAGCCAGCAGCGTTTTCAGGCGACACCGCAGACGGTGCTCACCGTAACGCAGACCCAGGATCTGCTGAACTTCCTGTTCAGCCGTCGCGCCGACCGGGCAGAAAAACTTCTCGAACAGCCGCTGTCTGCCAGCGAGATTAAACCGCAGCCGATCTGGTCGCCCTTTGTCGCCTCGCTGCCGCCCGCGATTCAGCCTCTGGCAAAGCGCCCCCTGCTGGGCTTCTTTGTCGCTCTGGTTGTCATCACCCTTTTGCTCTGGCTGGTCCTCTGAGTTAACAACCACAGAATGCTTTGGGCGCGGCGACTGGCCATTCGCCCGGTGCATCACCCCAGGTCAGCGGATGACCGTCACGTTTCCAGAAATCCAGCCCGCCAATCAACTCCTTCACCTGAAATCCCAGCGAGGCCAGTTTCCAGGCCGCTTTCGTCGAGCCGTTACAGCCAATGCCGTCACAATACGTGACATAAACTTTGCTGCGATCGAGCCGGGCCGTCGTAGTGGTATCCATCTCGCGATGCGGAAAGTTGATCGCGCCGCAAATATGCCCGGCGCGATAAGCCTCCGGCGCGCGAGCATCGATTACCACGATATCCGGGATTTGCCGTTCCAGATCTTCCGCCAGATCCCAGGCGTCGGTGTAAAAAGCGAGTTTTGCCTGCAGATAGTCGAGGCTTTGCTGCGGGGTAGCGGCCGGAATTCGTAAAACCGATGACATAGCGATTCTCCTGTTGTGGTGAGTCTGCAGTTTACGGCAAAGTGGACTGCTTACTGATACCCATTCCCCATCAGGTATAAGACCCATATGTCTTCACCGTTATTACAACTTTTTCAGCATCAGACCAGTGGCGGCGTGCGCGAGCGGCTCTGCTCTACCCTGCGACTGGCGATCAACCGGCACCATCTGCATGCTGGTCAGCAGTTGCCGTCCAGTCGTCAGCTGGCGCAGGATCTGCGTCTGTCACGTGTGACGGTGGAAGCGGCCTACGGACAGCTGGAAAGTGAAGGCTATCTGCGACGCGAGACCGGTCGCGGTACTTTTGTTGCCATCATCATCCCCACCCACTCATCATCATTTCCAGCCCGGCCTCAGCCCGTCCGTTTCTCGGCGCGGGGCCAGCAGGTACTGGCAACCGGTGGCTGTCAGGATCCCCCTTTTCCCCATGCATTCGCCGCCGGTTCACCGGAGTTACGCGCTTTTCCCCATGACACGTGGCGACGCCTCGGCAGCAGCGTGCAGCGTTCACTGGGCAGCGCCGCAATGGGATACGGCGATCCCTGCGGCTACCTGCCGTTACGCAGCGCACTCGCGGATTATCTGGCACTTTCCCGGGGCGTGGCATGCCAGCCGGAACGGGTGATCATTCTGACCAGTTCACAACAGGCACTGCAGTTACTGGCAATGATGTTCGTCGATCCCGGTGATGAGGTATGGATGGAGGAGCCGGGCTATCCTGGTGCGCGTAACGCCTTTCTGGCTGCCGGCGCACAGGTGCGCGGGATTGAGGTCGATGCCGAAGGTGCCATCCCCGCCAGCGGCAGTGCAAAACTGATGTATCTGACGCCATCGCATCATTATCCTACCGGCGTGACGCTGAGCCTGGCGCGACGCCTGGCGTGGCTGGACTGGGCGCAGCGCAACCGGTGCTGGCTGATCGAAGACGATTATGACAGCGAATTTCACTACGACGAACGTCCTATCCCTGCGCTACAGGGACTGGATCGCCATCAGCGGGTGATTACGCTGGGTACCTTCTCGAAGTCGCTGTTTCCCTCCCTGCGGCTGGCCTGGATGGTGGTCCCGCCCGCGCTTATTACCCCCATAGGCCAGGCACGCAGCGTGCTGGATGGACACAGCGCCCTGCTGCCGCAGGCTGTCACCGCCGCCTTTCTGCAACAGGGACATTTCGCCAGCCATCTGCGGCTGATGCGTCAGCTCTATCGCAGCCGTCGCGATCTGCTGCTGACGCTAATCGCTCAGCAACTGTCGCCGTGGATCACGCCGATTACCAGCAGCGGCGGATTACAGGTAACTGTCAGACTGCAACAGGATGAAGCGCGATTAAGCGCACTGGCGGCTCAACAGGGTTTGCTGCTGCCGCGTCTGAGTCCGCTCTATGCCGGGCCTTCGTCTCAGCAAGGCTGGATGCTGGGCTTTGCCGCACTGACGCCTGACGAGATTGTGGCGGGATGCGATACATTGCTGCGGCTGCTGCAGCGGGAGGGCTAAAACGGAGGGTTGAACGAGGTAAAGCGGATGGGCTGTAAAACAAAAAGGGCCGGCAAGCCGGCCCTTCAGAGTGCTGACGTAATAATTACGCCTGATATTTACGCATGGTCAATGTGGCGTTGGTACCGCCAAAACCAAAGCTGTTAGACATCACGGTAGTCAGCTCTTTTTCCATCGGCTCAGTGACGATGTTCATACCGGTTGCTGCCGCGTCAAGCGAGGTGATGTTGATGCTTGGCGCGATAAAACCATGCTCCAGCATCAGCAGCGAGTAGATCGCTTCCTGCACGCCAGCCGCACCCAGAGAGTGGCCGGTCATCGCTTTCGTTGCTGAGATGTATGGCGTGTTATCGCCAAACACTTCACGAATCGCACCCAGCTCTTTCACATCACCCACTGGGGTAGAGGTTCCGTGGCTGTTCAGATAGTCAATTGGGGTATCGACACCGTGCATCGCCATCTTCATGCAGCGCACTGCGCCTTCACCTGATGGAGCAACCATGTCTGCACCGTCTGAAGTGGCACCATAACCGACGATTTCGGCATAGATATGCGCACCACGTGCCAGCGCATGCTCCAGCTCTTCAACGACGACCATGCCACCACCACCGGCGATAACAAAGCCGTCGCGCTCATTGTCATAAGTGCGTGACGCTTTTTCTGGCGTGTCGTTGTAACGGGTAGAGAGCGCGCCCATGGCGTCGAACTCACAGGCCATTTCCCAGCACAGCTCTTCGCCGCCGCCCGCAAAAACGATATCCTGTTTGCCAAGCTGGATCTGCTCAACGGCGTTACCGATACAGTGCGCAGAGGTGGCACAGGCGGAGCTAATCGAGTAATTTACGCCATGAATTTTGAATGGCGTTGCGAGGCAGGCAGAGACGCCAGAGGCCATCGCTTTGGTGACCACATAAGGGCCAACCGCTTTCAGGCCGCGTGGGCTGCGCATTGCGTCAGCACCAAATACCTGGAAACGTGGGGAGCCGCCGCCTGAACCCGCAATCAGACCCACTCGTGGGTTGCTCTGATACGCTTCAGCGCTGAGGCCAGAATCTTTAATCGCTTCTTCCATGGAAAGATAAGCATAGATGGACGCATCACTCATAAAGCGCACAACTTTGCGATCGATGAGGCCGGTGGTATCTAATTTAACGTTACCCCAGACGTGACTACGCATGCCGGAATCTTTCATCTCTTCAGAAAAGGTGATGCCAGAGCGTCCTTCACGCAGAGATGACAGCACCTCCTGCTGGTTATTACCAATACTGGAAACGATCCCTAAGCCAGTAATCACAGCACGTTTCATTCAATCTTCCTCATCCACTTCTTCTTAATTGGCATGCACTCTAGCGTACACTTGTACGCCGAACAAGTCCGATCAGCTATTTCCTTTTGTAAATTTGCGTCATGTCACGCGGGTCGCTAGAATCGCGCCACTGCCTGAAAAACGAGCCTTTACCGTGAAATTGACCCCGGTTGAACATGCAAAGCTAAACTGGAATGAACAGGGTACACCTGTTTCCCGAGCGTTTGGCGATGTCTATTTCTCTAATGACAACGGTCTGGAAGAGACACGCTATGTCTTCCTTGGCGGCAACGGTTTTCCCCAGCGTTTTACTGAGCATCCGCGCGATCTGCTGATCGTGGCGGAGAGCGGTTTTGGCACCGGTCTTAATTTCCTGACGCTGTGGCAGGCGTTCGATGCGTTTCAGCGCGAACAGCCCGACGCCACTTTAAAACGTCTGCATTTCATCAGCTTTGAGAAATTTCCGTTAACCCGTGAAGATTTAACTGCGGCGCAGCAGCACTGGCCCGAACTGGCCCCCTGGGCGGAGGCGCTGCAGGCGCAGTGGCCCGCTGCCCTGCCCGGCTGTCAGCGTCTGCTGTTTGATGGCGGCCGCATCACGCTCGACCTGTGGCTGGGCGATATTAACCTGCTGATGGGCCAGCTGGATGAGAGCCTGAATCGTCAGGTAGATGCCTGGTTCCTGGATGGGTTCGCGCCCTCAAAGAACCCGGATATGTGGACGCCGGAGCTGTTCGGCATGATGGCAAAACTGGCGCGGCCGCAGGGGACCTTCGCGACCTTTACGGCTGCAGGTATTGTCCGGCGCGGTCTGCAGCAGGCGGGCTTTGCGGTCATCCGCCGCAAAGGATTTGGTCCGAAGCGCGAAATGCTATGCGGGCCGTTGCAGGATGCGCCTCCGCTGCCCGCCGCGCAGCCCTGGTATCATCGTCAGGCTGCGGAGCAGCGTGATGTGGCACTGATTGGCGGCGGCGTCGCCAGTGCCACCCTGGCGCTGGCGCTGCTGCGTCGCGGCTGGCGGGTAACGCTTTATTGCGCCGATGAGGCGCCCGCGCTGGGCGCATCCGGCAACCGTCAGGGAGCGCTCTATCCGCTGCTCAATCAGCACGACCCGGCACTTGCCACTTTTTTCCCCTCGGCATTCAGCTTTGCCCGGCGGCTCTATGATCAATTAACCGTCACCTATGAGCATCACTGGAGCGGTGTGCTGCAGCTGGGCTGGGATGAGAAAAGCCGTAAGAAGATCGATCAGATGCTGGCGATGGACCTGCCTGAAATCATCGCCTGTGGCGTCGATGTGGCAGAAGCTGAAAAACTGGCGAATGTTGAACATGGCTGTGGCGGCATTTTCTATCCGCAAGGCGGCTGGCTCTCACCGGCAGAGCTGACCACCGCGATGCTGGCGCATGGCGAGACCCAGGGATTGCGCATTCACTGGCTGCACCGGGTGAGCGCGCTTTCCCGGGAGGATGATCACTGGACGCTGACGTTCAGCGATCGTCCGGCTGTGCGTCATCCGACCGTCGTACTGGCAAACGGTCATGCGATTGCCGACTTTGCGCAAAGCGCCCCGCTGCCGACCTATCCGGTGGCCGGTCAGGTAAGCCATGTTCCCTCCACGCCGGGCCTCAACGCGCTGCAAACGGTGCTCTGTTACGACGGCTATCTGACGCCCGTCAGCCCGCAGTTTGGTACGCACTGTATCGGGGCCAGCTATCACCGTGGCGATACCGCAACCGCGTATCGGGAGGAGGATCAGCAGGAGAACCGCAGCCGCCTGCTGCATTGCCTGCCTGACAGCAGCTGGGCCGAAACGGTGGATGTCAGTGACGGAGAGGCAAGAATGGGGGTGCGCTGCGCCACCCGGGATCACCTGCCGATGGTGGGCGGCGTGCCGGATTATGCTGCTACGCTGGCGCAGTATGCTGATTTACCGGCACAGCAGGCGGCAGGCGGCGATATCGCTGACGCACCCGATCTTGCGGGCTTGTATCTGTTTGGGGCGCTGGGATCGCGCGGCCTGTGCAGTGCGCCGCTGGCGGCCGAAGTGCTGGCAGCTCAGCTGGCGGGCGAGCCGCAGCCTCTGGATGCCAGTACCCTGGCAGCACTCAATCCGAATCGTTACTGGGTGAGGAAATTACTGAAGGGAAAAGCCGTTTAGCGGACGCTAAGGGCGGCATGCCGCCCTGCACCATTACGCGGAGAGCTGGCGTGCCTGAACAAACAGGTTATCCCACATCCCGACCACTAATGCCTGATCGCGCGGCGAGAGTTCTCCGGCAGCAATGGCATTTTGCAGACTGCGGGTCACCTGAATCTGCAGCGCTTCTGGCGTATGTTCGCCCAGTTGCTCCACTTCAGCGACCGCCAGTGTCAGATGCCCGCGCAGATAACCGCTGGCGAACAGCTCATCGTCACTGGCATGCTCGACCATGTCGTCAATCAGGGCCAGAATACGCGCTTCAAATTCTGCGATCATCTCAATTCCTCTTTTAATAATGCCTTTCTGCATCACAGATCGTCCGGCCAGGGAAACTGCGATGCTGTTAATGAAGGCCTGCCATAAAATTCCGCCAGGGCGGTAATAAAACGCGCGGGACGGTCGGGAATGCCCGACGTCAGATAGCTCATGACCTGAGCATGCACTTTACGCTGGAACGCAATGCGATCCGGCTCACAATCCCCGTCGAGATTGTCACAACTCACGTTGAAGGGAAAGCCTGCCGCCGTACAAAACATCCACTCCAGCGCCTGTGGCTTCACTTCCACCGCTTCAAACTGACTCTGGGTCAGCGCATCGCGGCCATCCGGACAGTACCAGTAGCCAAAATCGACCAGTTTGCGGCGCGCTTCACCGGCGATGCACCAGTGAGAGATCTCATGCAGGGCGCTGGCGTAGAAGCCGTGAGCAAAGACCACACGATTCCACGGCGATTCGGCATCAGCAGGAAGATAGATCGGTTCATCATCGCCTTTAATTAGACGGGTCTGAAATTCATCGCTGAAACAGCGATCAAACAGCGTGATCAGCTGTTCATAATGATGAGTCGGGTTCATGACGGTATCAGGTTTTAGGTTTTAGGTTTTAGGTTTTAGGTTTTAGGTTACGATTGCAGCGTGGCAAGCCAGGCCATAACGGCGCTGCCATGGCTGTCCCACAGTAATTTAATGCTCATGACGGCAGACACAATCACCACCATCGGGCGGATCAGCTTCTGTCCGCGGCTCAGCACCAGTCTTGCGCCCAGACGCGCGCCGCAGAAAGCGCCGAGCATCATGATCAGGCCGGTTCCCCACACCACTTTGCCGCCGAACATAAAGAACAGCAGGCTGCCGAGGTTCGAGGTGAAGTTGAGGACCTTGGCATGGGCGGTCGCTTTGGCAAGGTTGTAGCCGCAGAGCGTGACGAAAGCCAGCGCATAAAAAGATCCTGCACCCGGTCCGAAAAATCCGTCATAGAACCCCACAGCCCCGCCGCCGACCAGGGCAAAGGCCAGACCATGCAGACGGCGCGCGCGATCCACTTCGCCGAGTCGCGGCATCAGCAGGAACCACAGACCGATAGCGATTAAAAACAGCGGCAGCATCTGGCGCAGGAAATCCGCCTGCAGGCGCTGAATCAGTATCGCGCCCAGCACGGAACCCAGCAGCGTCATGGCAATGTTCAGCCACTGTTCATTCAGATTGACCGCACCACGCCGGATAAAGTAGAGACTGGCGGAAAACGATCCACCGACCGATTGCAGTTTATTGGTCGCCAGCGCCTGGGCCGGAGAGAGGCCCGCCGCCAGCAACGAAGGTACCGTAAGTAATCCCCCGCCACCCGCGATTGAATCAATAAAACCGGCGAGCATGGCGATTAAAAACAGCAGCCCGACGAGCAGCGGGCTGACCACAAACCAATCCATGGAATCCCCTACAGTAGATGTTTATCCAGCAGGGCCTGACAGGCAGGCGGTAATGGCGGCGGCTCACGTTTCACCGGCGCGCCCGAGCCAGGCTGTTTTGGCAGGAACCAGCTCTGCAGCTCTGCGCCACAGCCATCGCCAGCAGGCGGTGCAGGCTGATCTTCACAGCCGATACTGCCCGCCGGGCAGCGCAGGCGCACATGCATATGGGCACGGTGAGCAAACCACGGGCGCACTTTACGCAGCCAGTCACGATCGTTACCCGCATCGGCACAAAGCTGCTTTTTAATCGCCGGATTGACGAAGATCCGTGTCACATCATCATCTTTGGCGGCCAGTTTAATCAGGCTATCAATTTCTGGCTGCCAGTGACGCGCAATCACATTTTTGTCACCCGGCCCGACCAGATCGAGCGGCTGCGGCTTCAGCAGTTGCTGGGCGCTCCAGCGGGTTTTCGGCAGTTGCAGCCAGATATCGACATCCAGCCCGGTCTGATGGCTGGCGTGACCGCTGCTGAAACGTCCGCCTGCTGCCATGCCCATGTCGCCTATCAGCACGTTGCCCAGTTGCAGGTTATGCACCTGCGTACTGAGACGCTGAATAAACTGAATCAGATCGGGATGACCAAAGTAGCGCCGCTGATCCTGACGCATCACCTGATAGTGCGGTGAATTCAGCGGCAGCGCCTCGGCGCCAACAATACAGCCGTTGGCAAAGCCGCCGATTGACTGCGGTGCGCCGGTGATCGGCTGCTGGATGCGTTGCCACGGCGTCGCCGCCAGGCTGGAGGCGCTGATCAACAGCGCACTCAGGGTAAGCAGAAGAGCCTTCATGGCATCACCAGCGCGGTACGGAGCTGTTAACGTCACCGTTCTGCGCCCGCTGGCGCAGCAGATGATCCATCAGGACGATCGCCATCATCGCCTCGGCGATCGGCACTGCGCGGATCCCGACGCAGGGATCGTGGCGGCCTTTGGTGATCATCTCCACTTCTTCGCCGTCGCGGGTAATGGTTTTACCCGGCACGGTGATGCTGGAGGTTGGTTTCATCGCCAGATTGGCGCTGATGGTCTGGCCGCTGCTGATGCCGCCCAGAATCCCCCCGGCGTGGTTGCTCTGGAAACCATCGTGGCGGATCTCGTCGCGATGCTGGCTGCCGCGCTGGTTAACCACCGCAAAGCCGTCGCCGATTTCAACGCCTTTAACGGCATTGATGCTCATCAGCGCATGTGCCAGATCGGCATCCAGCCGGTCAAATACCGGCTCGCCCAGGCCTGGCGGCACGTGATCTGCCATGACCGTGACTTTAGCGCCAATGGAGTCGCCCTCTTTTTTCAGGCCGCGCATCAGTTCATCCAGCGCCTCCAGCTTGTCCGCATCCGGGCAGAAGAACGGATTCTCTTCCACGATGCTCCAGTCTTTCAGCTCACAGGCGATGTCACCAATCTGTGACAGATAGCCGCGCACCACGACACCGTGTTTCATCTGCAGGTATTTCTTGGCAATCGCACCGGCCGCCACGCGCATCGCGGTTTCGCGCGCCGACGAGCGTCCACCGCCACGGTAGTCGCGCTGACCATATTTCTGCTCGTAGGTGTAATCAGCATGGCCCGGCCGGAAGAGATCTTTGATAGCGCCATAATCCTGCGAACGCTGATCGGTATTTTCAATCAGCAGGCCAATCGAAGTACCGGTGGTCACACCCTCAAAGACGCCGGACAAAATTTTCACCTGATCCGGCTCGCGGCGCTGCGTGGTATAGCGCGATGTGCCAGGACGACGGCGATCGAGGTCATGCTGAATATCCGCTTCGGTCAGCGGGATGCCTGGCGGCACGCCGTCAACGATACAGCCCAGCGCAAGCCCATGGGACTCGCCAAAGGTCGTTACTCGAAAAAATTGCCCGATGCTGTTTCCGGCCATGCTATTTCCTTCTCAGGGTTCGGCGGGCGATGCTTCGCCCCACTTTTAGTCTTTGTAAAAAGAGAAATGGTGTTTTGCGTCGACAATCTGCTGGCGCGTCAGCGTAAAGACGCCATCACCGCCGTTGTCGAATTCCAGCCAGGTAAAGGGCACGTCGGGATACTGCTCGATCATGTGCACCATGCTGTTGCCCACTTCGCAGACCAGTACGCCCTGCTCGCTGAGATAATCTGGTGCACAGGCCAGAATGCGACGCACCAGCTTCAGGCCGTCGCTGCCTGCCGCCAGCCCGAGCTCTGGTTCGTGGCGATATTCGTTCGGCAGATCATCCATATCTTCCGCATCAACATACGGCGGATTGGTGACGATCAGATCATATTTCAGCGGTGGCAATTCGCGGAACAGGTCAGCGCGAATCGGCGTAACCTGATGAATCAGGCCATGTTCTTCAATGTTCTGCTCGGCAACCGCCAGCGCACCGGTGGAGATATCCACCGCGTCCACTTCCGCTTCCGGGAAGGCATAGGCGCAGGCAATCGCGATGCAGCCGCTGCCGGTACACATATCCAGAATATGATGAGGTGGCGTGCTGACCAGACCGGCAAAGCGGTTCTCAATCAGTTCGCCAATCGGTGAACGCGGCACCAGCACGCGCTCATCAACAAAGAACTCGTGGCCGCAGAACCAGGCTTTATTAGTCAGATAGGCGACCGGAATGCGCTCGTTAACGCGACGAATGACGCGCTCAACGATCAGAAGACGTTCGCTGGCGGTCAGACGCGCATTGCGCATATCTTCAGGAATATCCAGCGGCAGCCAGAGTGACGGCAGGACCAGTTGAACGGCTTCGTCCCAGGGATTGTCTGTGCCATGTCCGTACCAGATTCCGGCAGCGGAAAAGCGGCTGACCGCCCAGCGCAGCATGTCCTGAATGGTGTGCAGCTCGTTCACTGCCTCATCGACGAAAATTTTGTCCACGTAGCCCTCCGCAGGCCTTTTGCTAAATCGGCCAGTAGTGTGCCATGAAGCCGGGGAGAATTCAGCGCAGCGAGGTGAAAAAGCTGACATTTAATGACGCTTAACGGTAAGGTATCGGCTCTGCTGTGTGACAGCCTTTTCTGATATGACTGACCTGCCATGAGTAAAAAAACACCACTAAGCCCGGATGACCAGGCGCTGTTTCGCCAGTTGATGACGGGTACACGCCAGTTAAAACAGGACACGTTTGTCCACAAAGCGCCGGTTAAAACCCGCCACATCCCGGTAAAACGTCTGCTTTCAGAGCAGGCGGACAACAGTCATTACTTTTCGGATGAGTTTCAGCCACTGCTCTCAACGGAAGGTGCCACCCGTTACGTGCGCGCCGATGTCAGCCATTTTGAGCTGAAAAAATTACGTCGCGGCGACTATACGCCAGAGATTTTCCTCGATCTGCACGGCTTAACGCAGCAGCAGGCCAAGCAGGAACTGGGGGCACTGATCGCCGCCTGCCGCCGTGAACATCTGTTCTGCGCCAGCGTCATGACCGGTCATGGAAAGCATATTCTGAAGCAGCAGACGCCGCTGTGGCTGGCCCAGCATCCGTGGGTGATGGCTTTTCATCAGGCGCCCAAAATGTTCGGCGGTGACGCCGCGCTGCTGGTTTTGATTGAGATTGAGGAGTGGCAACCGCCTGAATTGCCCTGAGAGGGGCCGGAATGATCGGCCCACAGACGTCAGATTGCTTTAGCCAGCTTTTTGGGACTGACCTGCCACAGCAGTTTACCGGCACTCGCTGCGGGATCGAATTCCACGCAGGCAATAGCGGAAGTGGCGAACATTGGCGGTGCTTCCTGCGGGCACAGTTCAGAGACTAAATACCCCACCAACGGTAAATGTGAGATCACCAGAGCCGATTTCACGCCTTCATTCGCCAGGGCCTGCAGATAACACCCGACCATCTCCGGATCGCCGCCCGGCGTTAATTCCGGCAGAACGTCCTGGCTTTCCGGCAGGGGAAAGGCTTCACGCACGGTCGCGAGCGTTTGCTGCGCGCGTAAATAGGGACTCACCAGGACACGCTCAATGTCCGGCGTCTGGCTGTTAAGCCAGTTGGCCATCTGACGTGATTCATTGCAGCCACATAAGGTTAAAGGCCTGACTGAATCACTGGCTGCTTCCAGAGCCGCATCGCCGTGACGCATGATAAAAACTTGCATAAAGCACCGCTGTTGTTTGTCGACATCGCCCGACGCGTAGCGCCTGACTCTTCACTCTGCGAATGAACGCTGTGTTTTACCCTAATGGCTTTAGTATAGTCAACCGGTTGTTTATTAAATAAGCACTTCTCAGAATCATGCTGCGCCGCACACTCTGGCGGCGCTTTTCTAAGCCGCTGAATCGGATTGGTTATTCCATTTTCAGCAGAAATGTAAAATTTCGTCTATTTTGCAGCCGCCTGAATCAGCGCCTCACAGGGTGTGAATCGTTCGCCATGCTGCTGCGCAAGCCGGGTTAATCTGTTGACCACTTCCGCCGCGCCCAGTTTGTCCATGTAGTGGAACGGGCCGCCTAAGAAAGGCGGAAAGCCGATGCCAAACACCGCACCGATATCCCCATCACGGGCGCAGCGAACCACCTGCTCATCAAGACAGCGTGCCGCTTCGTTCAGCATCATCATCACGCAGCGTTCAGCAATCTGCGCTTCACTCTGCCTGGCCTGCGGCGAGACTTTCAGCAAATTATACAGCGAAGCGTCCGGTTTTTTACGCTGCCAGCGCGGCTGGTCATAGCGATAAAAGCCTTTGCTGTTTTTACGCCCCTTGCGACCATCTTTCAGCACCGCATCAAAAGCGGCTGGCGCGGCAAAGCGTTCACCATAAGCCTGATACAGGATGGGACTGATTTTGCTGCCAACGTCGATACCGACCTCATCCAGCAGCTGAATCGGGCCGACCGGGAAACCAAACTTCACCAGCGCCCGATCAATATGGTCAATCGGCTCGCCCTCCAGCAGGCAGCGCATCGCTTCATTTATATAGGGCGTCAGGATGCGGTTAACATAGAAGCCAGGCTTGTCCGCCACCACAATCGGGGTTTTACCCTGACTGCGCGCCAGCGCCACAATCGTCACCAGCGTCGCGGTAGAGGTATTCAGATGAGGAATCACCTCCACCAGCGGCATTTTCTCTACCGGACTGAAATAGTGCAGCCCGATGACGTTCTCAGGACGCTGGGCGCCGGCGGCGATCGCCTCAATCGGCAGCGAAGAGGTATTTGAGGCAAACAGCGTATGCGGCTGACAGTGTGCCTCCACTTCGCTGACCATCTGCTGCTTCAGGGCTAAATCTTCGAATACGGCTTCAATTACCACGTCGCGCTGTGAGAAGCCCTGATAATCGATGCCGCCCGTGATACGTGCCATCTGCTGCTGACGCTGTGCCGGAGAGAGCTGGCGGCGTTTAACCTTTTTGCTCAGCAGTTCCCAGCTGGTTTTCAGCGCATGGTTCACCCCTTCCAGGCTGATATCTTTAATGCGTACCGGCAACCCGGCGTTGATTGCAGTGACGCTGGCGATGCCGCCGCCCATCAGGCCGCCGCCGAGGATACCAACACACTTAACGGTGCCGGGTTCCGCTTCACCGCCCCGCTCCTTTTTCATAGCCGTAGTCGCGAAAAAGATCCCGCGCAGCGCAACAGATTCTGGCGTCATCGCCAGCTCACCGAAGGCACGTGCTTCAGCCTCATGTCCGGCCCGACTGCCCTGCTCCAGCCCGATGCGCACCACCTCAATAATGCGTTTTGCCGCCGGATAGTTACCCTGCGTTTTGGCTGCGGTCTGTCGGGTCGCCAGCGCAAATAGCGCCTGACGGCCAACCGGACCATGTAGCAGACGATCGCGCATCGGCAGCGTTCGTCCACTAACCTTGCCCTTTTTCACCCGGGCAATAGCGGTCTCCAGCAGAATCGCCAGAGGAACGGCGTCATCAACCACGCCCAGCTTACGGGCCTGTTTCGCCCGCAGGGCTTTGCCAGTAAGAATCAGTGGCAGCGCCTGCTGCACGCCGATTAAGCGTGGCAGCCGCTGAGTGCCGCCAGAGCCTGGCAGTAAGCCGAGTTGCACTTCCGGCAAACCGAGGCGGGTTTTATCATCCAGCGAGCAGATACGGGCATCACAGGCCAGCGCCAGTTCCAGTCCGCCGCCGAGGCAGGCGCCGTGGATCGCCGCGACCACCGGGAACGGCAGCGCGTCGAGCGCAGCCATCACTTCCTGGCCCTGTTTTGCCAGCGCTTCGGCTTCCTGCGCGCTCTTACAGCGATCAATCATGCTGATGTCTGCGCCCGCGATGAAGTTGTCCGCTTTGCCGGAAATCAGCACCAGGCCAGCCAGTTGCGGATCACGCCGCGCTTCCGCAATGATGGCGGTGATCTGCCCGGCAAATTCCGCTTTCAGGGTGTTCATCTTTTCACCAGGGACATCGATCGTAATGATGCCGACGTGATCCAGTCGCATCTTCAGATGAAACGCATTCTGCTCCATTATTCGGCCTCCAGAATCATTGCCGCACCCAGGCCGCCTGCCGCGCAGGCCGTGACCAGTCCTAACCCGCCACCACGACGGCGTAATTCATTCAGCGTCTGGGTGATCATGCGCGCACCCGTGGCGGCAAAAGGATGACCATAGGCGATCGATCCGCCCAGCACGTTAAAGCGCTCTTCATTCACTTCGCCCAGCGCGTGTGGGCGATTCAGCACTTCACGGGCAAAGCGCTCGTCGCGAAACATGTGCAGGTTGCTCAGCGTCTGGGCAGCAAAAGCTTCATGCATATCGATTAGCGTCAGATCGGCCAGGGTTATGCCGGCGCGATCCAGTGCCAGTGGTGAAGCGTAAGCCGGGCCCAGCAGCATATCCTGCTGCACACCAATGGCGGTAAAGGCGTAGCTGCGCAGATAGCCCAGCGGCCTGATGCCCAGTTCACGGGCGCGGCCCTCGCGCATCAGAATCACTGCCGCCGCGCCGTCGGTGAGAGGCGTGCTGTTGGCCGCGGTGACGCTGCCGTGCTGGCGATCAAATGCCGGACGCAGTCGGGCGTAATCCTCCGCTTTGGCGTTCATCCGCACGTTATTGTCCTGATCGATGGCGCTTTTCCACGGCGGCACAAAGGCTGCCATGACTTCCTGATTCAGTACCCCGGATTGCCAGGCCCTTGCGGCATGCTGATGGGATCGCAGCGCCAGCGCATCCTGTGCTTCGCGCGTGATGCCGTGACTCTTAGCCATCTGCTCCGCAGTGTCGCCCATGCGCAGGCCGGTCGAATACTCCGCCACTGCGGGCGGGACCGGCAGCAGATCACGCGGACGCAGACGCCGCAGGATGTGCAGTTTTTGACCGAAGCTGCGGGCTTTATTGAGATCCACCAGCGCGCGGGCCAGCGTTTTACTGACCCCAATCGGCAACACCGACGAAGAGTCTGCGCCACCGGCAATACCGGCAGAGATGGTGCCCGCCAGCAGACTTTCTGCCACATTCGCTACCGCCTGAAAGCTGGTGGCGCAGGCACGGCTGACGCTGTAGGCATCGGTATGCACACTCAACCCGCTGCTTAATACAATTTCACGCGCAATGTTCGGCGCTTCCGGCATCTGCACCACCTGCCCAAAGACCAGTTGCTCGATCACCTCAGCCGGCAGTTCACTGCGCGCCATTAATTCGCTGACCACCATGCGTCCCAGCTCAATGGCGGGAATGCCATGGAAGCCGGTCGCCTGGCGTAAGAAAGGGGTGCGTAATCCGTGGGTTATTGCGATGCGTTCACCATCACGCGTCAGCAGCGGCTGCGCTTTGCTCATTGTTCTCACCTGTGGCTGGGACTGTGGCATCATTGCCTGAAGAGGTCTGACCTGATCAGTGTTAACCACAAGCGGGTGAGCCGCCAATATCGGAAGGGAAAAAGTGCGAAGGGAAACACGAAAATGAAAAACGCCGCAGTGACGCGGCGTAATGGGACTTAACGCAAACCGAGTTGAAAAATCATGGTTTCAGCCTGGCAGCTGAAGGTGAAATCGATATCCAGCTGCACTCCCTGATCCACTTCGCTGAAGCGCGATTCAATCAGACAGGGTTCTGATTCAACCTCGCGGGCACGTTCGGTCAGTTGCGCTAATTTCGCTTCCGCATCGGCACGCTGCGCAAACCATTCTGACCAGCTGGCGGTGCAATCGGTGTTATCCATTACCGTGCCGACATCAACACAACAACAGGCTGCGGTTTCGGTCGCACTGCATTTTTTAATGGCATCAGTCATTTCATTCTCCAGACCAGCAATTGCATAGGTTGAGCGATTTTATGGACGAAATCTTACCTGCTCGCTGAAAGATGCGCCACGCACCTGTTGCTAAGTGACGAATATCACAATAAAAATTGATCCAGAACAAACTGGAATAGTTATGCTGTCCAGGATCAGGGGCTTTTTGTTATGCAGATCGAATTTTAAGCGATCAAACCTGAAATATTTTAAAAACAATATTGCAACATGCACACAGGTCGGACCTATACTCTCCGCACTGGTCTGATATGTGCGCTTTACATCAGTCCCTACAATCCGCCGTCCTTTGTTACGCGACGTTATAGCGTTAAATAATAATTCACATGAGGTTGTGGTCATGAACCATAAAAACCTGTTTGCAAAGTCAGCCGTGGCGGCTGCAGTGGCGCTTGTCTCTTCCCACGTTTACGCTGCTGGGTTTCAGTTAAATGAATTCTCTTCGATTGGTTTAGGTCGCGCATATTCAGGCGAAGGGGCAATGGGTGATACCGCGGCGTCTGCCAGCCGTAACCCGGCGACAATGGCGTTAATGGATCGCCCGGAATTTTCTATCGGGGCTGTCTATATTGCGCCGGATGTAAATATCAGTGGTCGCAGTCCCAGTGGCCGCAGCCTGGATGCGAATAATATTGCCCCTAATCAGTGGGTACCCAATATTCATTATGTCCAGCCCATCAACGATCAGTGGTGGATTGGCGCATCTGCAACCTCAAACTACGGCTTAGCAACAGAGTTTAATAATGGCTACACCGCTGGCGGTTACGGCGGTAAAACTGACCTGATGACCGGCAATTTAAATCTCAGCACCGCTTATCGGTTTAATGAACATTTTAGTGCAGGCATCGGTTTTGATGCGGTTTACGCTAAAGCCAAAATTGAGCGTTATGCCGGTGAGTCAGGCGCGCGTCTGGGGGTTCCGGCTGATACGCAGGTTGCCCATCTGAAAGGCGATGAGTGGGGCTACGGCTGGAATGCTGGCATCCTGTATGAAGTGGATGAAAATAACCGCTTCGGCTTTACCTATCGTTCAGAAGTGAAAGTTGATTTTGATGGCGATTACAAAAGTAATCTCTCATCCCGGCTGAATGCGGTGAATAATCCGGAAGTGTCAGGCGTACCTTTTGGCACCAACGGCACCACCGTTCCAGGCGCGTTAACGCTGAATCTGCCAGAGATGTGGGAAGTGTCGGGCTGGCATAAAGTGGCACCGCAGTGGGCGGTTCACTACAGCATGGCTTACACCAGCTGGAGCCAGTTCCAGGAGCTGAAAGCCACTGGCTCTAACGGCCAGACACTGTTCTATAAAGATGAAAGCTTCCACGATGCCTACCGCATTGCACTGGGTACAACCTATTCCTACGACAAGAACTGGACGTTCCGTACCGGTATTGCGTTTGATGACAGCCCGGTTCCGGCCGATAAGCGCTCTATCTCCATCCCTGACCAGGATCGTTTATGGCTGAGTGCCGGTACATCCTATGCCTTTAACGATGATGCCTCGGTGGATTTAGGCATCTCTTATATGCACGGACAGAAAGTGACGGTGAAAGAAGGTCCTTATACCTTTACCTCTGAAGGCAAGGCCTGGCTCTACGGCGCGAACTTTAACTACAAGTTCTGACCGGATGTTACGATTAAAAAGGGCGACTCTGGTGAGTCGCCCTTTTTTGTGGACGTGGATCGCTTAATGGCTCAGGGAGCATACGCCCTGCGCAAAGAGGCAAAAACCGCCATCTCTGGCGGCGCATCGCGGGCGATTACTCGGCGTCAATATCCTTAAGGTCATCCTGAATCGCGGCTGCGTTAGGATTATCTTCCGGCTTGAGCTTGCCGCCGCGCGCCAGGAAGTCGTGACGCTGGAAGTAAGCGTTACGGATAAAGGCGTACGGATCGCTCTGCTGTTTCAGGATTGCATCAGAGTCCAGCAACTGCGCGCGGGTCTCAATCCCTTCAAGCGTCCATTTACCAATCGACATTGGCCAGGTCAGCCAGCCAAGGATCGGATAAAGCGTATCAACGTAGTCGCCGCCATCCTGACGCACCGTGAAGCTGCCGTAAGCAGGCAACTCAACGTAAGGCCCGTAGCCGACGCCATAGTGACCCAGCGTGGTACCGAAACGGTGCGGCTCTTCACGCGCCAGTTCCGGATTCGCTTTACCGGCAACGTCAATGAAGCCGCCCAGTCCCAGCACGCTGTTCAGGAAGAAACGGGTGAAGTGAATACCTGCATCACGTCCGTTACCGATCAGGATGGCGTTGACCATGCTGGCAGGTTCTTCCAGGTTGCCGAGGAAATTGCTCAGGCCGGTACGTGCCGGCACCGGCACATAATCACGCCAGGCC
Organism: Pantoea sp. OVA07A; assembly: GCF_019969975.1. Lineage (NCBI taxonomy): Bacteria > Pseudomonadati > Pseudomonadota > Gammaproteobacteria > Enterobacterales > Erwiniaceae > Pantoea > Pantoea sp. OVA07A. The sequence continues at coordinate 145,918 of NZ_JAHXYM010000005.1, forward strand.
ACAGCGACCGGACGCAATACATACGGATCCAGCACGTTGTAGTTAAAGTTAAACATCGTGCGGTTAAAGCCTTCGAACGGATCGCTGCGCTGAGCAGGATCGCTATTCGCCGGCTTTGAACTGGCACAACCTACCAGAAGGACGCTGGCGACAGCCAGGCTGGTCAGGCGATAATTCATTCCAATCTCCCTGTGCGGATGAAAAAGGTCTACCCATCGTTCAGGTCACAGCCCGGTATCGTATCGACTTACCCGATGAGCATAGCTGACTTTGTGCCAGAGGCAGCAGGCAATGGCACGCATCATCCTGAACGCGGTCAGTTGATGCGTTCAGGGAAGCTGCTGATTAATCTCTACCGCGATCGGCTGATGCCCATCCCAGGGCGTCACTGCGCTCAGGCCCAGCCAGTCACCCGGCCGGGGATTGGCTGGGTCACGGGAGATACGCACCCGGACCTCGACCTGATGCTGCGCCGAAAGCAGGCGATCCGGCATCATGGCGTTGCTGTCATCCAGCGTCAGCGACAACGGGAAGTGACTGAGCGGCATCCGCTTAACAGCCACCGGCACCGGTGAAGCACCGTCAGAAACCGAAATATACAACACTCCGTCCTGCGGTAACATTTTTTCTGCCTTAGGTGCCAGCGTCACGGTCAGTGCCAGTTGACGACTCTGTTGCCCGGCGGCACTTCTGGCCTTTTCGATGCTGCGGGCGATCATCGCCTGTCGCGAATCACCGGCCGGCAACAGACCCAGCAGGGTCTGCCATGCGTCGATAGCCTGATCATATTGCTGCTGTCCGTAAGCATTAAATGCCAGCAGGCTCAGCGTACGCAGGTTTTGCGGATCCGCTTTAAGCAATGCCTGCAGCAGCAGTGACGCCTGACGGTTATCCTGCGGGTCGGGGGATCGCGTCAGGACTTCAGCATAATCCTGTTTTAGCGCCAGATCGTTGGGAGCAAGCTGTAGCGCATGCTCAAATGCCTGGCTGGCGATATCGGCATTATTCAGCACCATGCCGAGCCGTCCCAGCATCGTCCAGTCAGCCAGATTATCCGGTTCCGTTTGCAACGCGGTACGCAATCCGAGCTGTAAACGCGCCAGCTCCTCCATGCTCAGCGGTTTAGCGCCAGGGTCCATCAGTCGGGCACGCAGCTCAGGATATGCCTGCTGCACCTGCTTCCAGCCCGTGAGCTGTGCCAGGCCACCGGTTTTCAGGTAAGTTCCCAGCGATACCCCAATCAGCACGATCAGGCCTGGCAGCAAAATCCAGCGACTGCTGCTGTGTGATTTCATCGTCTGTGCCGGTGGAATATCCGCCAGCAGTGTCTGCTGTAACTCCCGCTCCATCAGCGGACGCTGAGCGACGACGCCCTGATCTTCATCCTGTGCCAGCTCATCTATCCGCTGATGGTAGAAGCGCTGATTAAGGCGATCGCGATCGCCTGTGCTGGCCTGACGTTGCCGCCAGCCCGCCGCCAGGAACAGCGTACAGGCCGCCAGCAGTAACAGAAAAAGGGTGATCCAAAATGCACTCATTACGGCTTCCTGTCTGACTTCAGTAGCGCATTAAGACGCTGTTGCTCATCTTCATCCAGCTCACTGCGGGTTTTTCGCTGACGGCTGCGCAGGATAATCACCGCGCCGCCCAGCAGCGCAAACAGCGCCGGACCAGCCCACAAAACCAGGGTTGAGGGCGTGACCGGTGGCGAATAGCTGACGAAATTGCCGTAACGCGCCACCATATAGTCGATGATCTGCTGGCGACTCTGGCCCTGCTTCATCAGCTGATAGACTTTCAGCCGCATATCGGCGGCAATCATGGCGTTTGAGTCGGCGATGCTGTTGTTCTGGCACTTCGGACAGCGCAGTGAAGCGGTCAGGTCGCGGTATTGTTCTTCCTGAGCCACCGAGTCAAATTGCAGCGTGTCGATGCTTGCCCATAGGTTAATGCTGAACAGCAGGCCGCACAGCAGTAACAGCGTTCTCATGATCCCGCCTCCGCGCTATATTTCATCCACAAGGGTTTCACTTCCTGATCCCAGACGCGCGCATTGAGATCGCCCGCGTGGCGATAACGGATGATCCCTTTACCGTCGATCAGAAAGGTTTCCGGCGCGCCATAGACGCCGAGATCCAGTCCCAGCATGCCGTTGCCATCATAGAGGCTAAGCGCGTAGGGGTTGCCCAGCGTATTCAGCCAGTTAACCGCCTTGTGACGATCGTCTTTGTAGTTCAGTCCGACGACGCGAATGCCCTGCTCCGCCAGCGTATTCAGATACTGATGCTCGGCGCGACAGGTAGGACACCAGGTCGCCCAGACGTTCAGCAATATCGGTTTGCCATCCGTCAGCACGCGCTGGTCGTAGGTTTTGCCTGGCTGATCGAGTGCTTCCAGCCGGAACAGCGGCACCGGCTTGCCGATCAGAGCGGATTCGAGACGGGTCGGATCGTCGCCATCGGCATTACGTGTCAGCTGCCACAGCAGCGCCGCCGCCAGCAACAGAAACAGCATCAGGGGAATAAACAGGATTTTCTTGTTCATGTCCGCTCCTCAATTCCCGCTTTTTTGCGCGAACGATAACGGGGATCAAACAGGCAGAACAGCCCACCCAGCGCCATCAGCGCGCCACCGAACCAGATCCAGCGGACAAAGGGTTTGTAGTAGATGCGCACGGCCCAGCCGCCATCCTCCAGCTCTTCGCCCAGCGCCGCATAGAGATCGCGGCTGAAACCCCCATCAATCGCCGCTTCGGTCATCATGGTGCGGGCGGCCGTATAAAAGCGTTTCTCTGCCTGCAGCGTCGCTTCATGTTTGCCGTTGCGCGTGACATCGATGATGCCCATGCCGCCGCTGTAGTTAGGCCCCTGCAGATTCTGCACGCCGCGGAAGACAAAGTGATAGTGATGAATATCGATGCTATCACCCGCCTTCATCCGCACATCGCGTTCCACGCTGTACTGGGTGCTGAATGCAATACCGATCACCGTCACCCCTACCCCAAGATGGCCCAGTACCATGCCCCAGTGACTGCGCGACAGGTGACGTAAACCGGCAAAGAACGGATGACGGTGAGTGGCGCGCTCATGAAGTTCCAGCAGCGTCAGCACGATAATCCAGAGTGACATCAGCAGGCCAACCACGGTCATCGCCTCAATGCGATCCTGCAGCCACCAGGGAATGATGACGGAACAGGCCAGGGTCACGATAAGCGCCAGCGCCAGCCGCTTTGCCAGCTTCTGCGGCTCATCGCGACGCCAGCGCACCAGCGGTCCGATCCCCATCAGCAAAGCAAACGGCGCCATCAGCCAGCTGAACATAGTGTTGAAGAACGGCTCACCGACCGAAATGCTGCCCAGGCCCAGTTGCTTGTGCACCAGCGGCAACAATGTGCCGAGCAGAACCACCAGCATCGCGGCAATCAGCAGCACGTTATTACCCAGCAAAAACGATTCGCGCGACCAGGTTTCATTCTGCACCCGGCCACGTACCTGCCCGCCTTTAATCGCGTAGAGCAGGAGCGAACTGCCGATAACAATCACCAGAAACGCGAGGATAAACATCCCGCGTGCCGGATCCGAGGCGAAGGAATGCACCGACACCAGTACCCCGGATCGCACCAGGAACGTCCCCAGCAGGCTCAGCGAAAACGCGGTAATCGCCAGCAGCACGGTCCAGGCCTTAAAGGTGCCTCGCTTTTCCGTGACCGCCAGCGAGTGCATCAGGGCGGTGCCTGCCAGCCACGGCATAAACGACGCATTTTCAACCGGGTCCCAGAACCACCAGCCGCCCCAGCCCAGCTCGTAATAGGCCCAGGCCGAGCCAAGGACAATACCAATCGTCAGAAAGACCCAGGCCGCCGTGGTCCAGGGACGCGACCAGCGCGCCCAGGCCGTATCCAGCCGTCCGGCCATCAGCGAGGCGATAGCAAAAGCAAACGCCACCGAAAAGCCGACATAACCCATATAGAGCAGCGGCGGATGGAAGATCAGGCCGATATCCTGCAGCATCGGATTCAGGTCGTGCCCGTCTATCGGAAAGTCCGGCAACGTGCGGCCAAATGGATTCGAGGTCAGCAGGATAAACAGCAGGAAGCCGAGATTGATCATGCCCATGACCGCCAGCACGCGTGCCAGCGCATCCTGCGGCATACCGCGACTGAATATCGCCACCGCCAATGTCCAGGTGCTGAGCAGCAACACCCACAGCAGCAGCGATCCTTCATGCGCGCCCCAGGTGGCAGCAATGCGATAGTAAACCGGCAGCAGGCTGTTGGAGTTTGTGACGACATAGGCAACGGTAAAATCGTTGCTGATAAAGGCCCAGACCAGCAGCGCGAAAGCCGCCGCGATGCAGATAAACAGACCGCAGGCCAGCGGACGTGCCATTGCCATCAGGCGGGCATCCTGGCGCACTGCGCCCCATAGCGGATAGCTGCTCAGCAGCAGGGAGAGCCCCAGCGCCAGGCAGAGCAGAAAAGTACCAATCTCGGGCATCATAATGATTTATTTCCCGCCTGATACAGCGACTGGGGGCCGGTGTGATTACTCTTCATCGCGTCTTCAATCTCCGGCGGCGTATATTTCTCATCATGTTTCGCCAGGACTTCTTTGGCGATCACCTGGTTGCCCGCCGCCAGCACGCCCTGCGCGACGACGCCCTGCCCTTCACGGAACAGATCCGGCAGGATGCCTTCAAAACTGACGCTGACCACGCCGCGGGCATCATAAAGTTTGAACGACACGGCAAGCGTATTCGGATCGCGCCGGACGCTGCCGGGCATCACCATGCCGCCGACGCGCAGCCGCTGGCCCGCTTCGGGCTTCTCGTGCGCCTCGCCTTTGCCGTAAAGGATTTCACCTGGGGTATAGAACAGATCGATGTTTGAGCGCAGCGCATACATCACCAGCGCGGTGGCCAGGCCGAGGCCGAGCAGAATCGCCACTGCCGCATAGAGGCGGTTGCGTCGACGGGTATTCACAATGTCTCTCCTGCCGCTTCAGCCGCGGCTTTTTTAGATTTCGCTGCCCGAATGCGGCGTTCCCGCGCGTCGCGCTGGCGGATCTCAGCCAGCAGGCGGCGGCGCAGCAACAGGGTATGCAGCGTCAGCCCGACAAGCGGAATCAGCGTGCAGGCAACTGCCAGCCAGACATAGAAGGCGTAGCCCCCCATCTCAAAGAAGGCGTGCCAGGAGGAAAAGGCGGGTGTCATGCCTGCTCTCCCCGCTTCGCCACATCAATCGCCCAGGGACGATGACGTTCGGTTAACAGAATCAGGTTGCGCAGCCGCATCAGGGTCAGCGTGATAAATACCAGCAGATAACCGATGATTGCCCAGCGCAGCGGTGTTCGCATCACTGGCGCAATCGCCTGCTGGAGAATGCCCGACGAGCCCTGATGCAGGGTATTCCACCACTGCACTGAGAAGTGAATGATCGGCAGATTAACTACGCCGACCAGGATGAGAACACCCGCGGCCCGGCCTGCGGTGCGGCGGTCATCAAAAGCGTGCCAGAGCGCAATCACGCCCATATAGAGGAACAGCAGCACCAGCTCCGAAGTGAGGCGCGCATCCCAGATCCACCAGGTCCCCCACATCGGCTTGCCCCATGCGGATCCGGTGACCAGCGCAATAAAGGTAAAGACCGCGCCCACCGGTGCCATGGCGGCGGAAACCAGATCGGCCATTTTCATCTGCCACACCAGACCGATAAAGGCGGCGATGGCCATCGAGGCATAAATGCCCATCGACCACATCGCGGCGGGCACATGAATGTACATGATGCGGAAACTGTCGCCCTGCTGATAGTCAGCGGGAGCAAATCCAAAGCCCCAGGCCCAGCCCAGCAGCAACGTCGCCAGCCCTGAGATGGCGAACCACGGCACCAGTCGCCCCGAAAACTGATAGAGCCGTTCGGGCCTGGCCAGCTGATGTAACGCTTTCCACATATCAAATGCTCACATTAACGATAAAAGAGTGTTGCCGCGTCTTTTACGCGCGGTTATTTCAACGGCTGTTATTGCAAAGTAATTCTTAGCGCTGCCGCCGTGGCAAACGGGGAGAGCGTGGCGCTGCCCAGCAGCATCGCGCCGAGAATCGCCAGATAGCCATTAATCGGCAACCCCTGACTGGCCGCCTCCATCGCCGCACTGGCGAAGATCAAGACCGGAATGGCCAGCGGCAGCACCAGCAGGCTAAGCAATACGCCACCGCGCCGTAAACCCACCGTGAGACCTACACCAATGGCACCGAGAAAACTCAGGGTTGGCGTGCCGAGCAGCAGCGTCAGGGCCATCGCCCGCCAGCCATTAAAATCCAGTGACAGCAGCAGCGCGGCCAGCGGCGACAGGATAATCAGCGGCACGCCTGTGACCAGCCAGTGCGCCACCACTTTGCCGATAACCGTTACCGGGAGCGGCGTCGGCAGCAGTACCAGTTGCTCCAGCGAACCATCGCTGAAGTCATCGCGAAACAGCCGCTCCAGCGCCAGCAGCGACGCCAGCAGCGCGGCAACCCAGGCTACGCCCGGTGCAATGCGCGCCAGCTGTTGCGGGTCAGGTCCGATGCCCAGCGGAAACAGGGTAATAACAATCAGGAAAAACCAGAGCGGATTGACTACATCCGCCCCGCCGCGAAAGGCGATGCGCAATTCACGCTGGATGAGGCGAAACAGCATCAGCCTGCCTCCCCGTCGCCGAGGCGAATTTTGCGCACCCGCGCAGCATCCGCGGGCAAATCCTGATGGGTTGTCAGGATCACTGCGCCACCGTTATCGGCATGCCGGGCGAATTTCGCCATTAATTTTTTAACACCCGCTTTGTCGATGGCGGTCAGCGGCTCGTCGAGAATCCATATGCGGGCCTGGCTGAGCCACAGCCGCGCCAGCGCTACCCGACGCTGCTGGCCCGCCGATAACCGGCTAACCGGCACCTCTTCGTCGCCCGTGAGATCGACGCTTTCCAGCGCAGCAAAGATCTGCGCATCACTGCAATCAGGATGGTAGAAACGCAGGTTTTCCAGCGGCGTAAGCACGCCTTTGACACCGGGATGATGGCCCAGATAGAGCATCGCCTGATGCCAGGCTTCGCGCTGCCGCAGGATTGGCTGCTGCTGCCAGCGTATTTCACCCTGTTCAGGACGGCTCAGGCCAGCCAGCAGGCGTAAGAGTGAGGTCTTACCGGCACCATTGGGGCCTTCAATCTGCACAATGTCGCCTGCAGAGACGCGAAATGAGAGCTGCCGGAACAGCGCACGTTCGTCGTATGCACAAGTGAGCGTAATGATTTCCAACATCGAGGGGGGAATCGCACCAGCTAAAAGTGGCCGGGATATTACCACAATGTTGCTGTGGGCCGAAGTGTGAGCCACCGCTCAGTTTCGATGCCATGGGTTTATTCGTGCGGTATCGCCCGCAGTCTGAATAAAAATGCAGTTCCGAAAAACGTTGTTACGCTTATTCGCATCGATCGTTACATTATCGGCAAATAAAAAACGGCTACGCTTATTACGCGACAGCACTATCACCAGGAGAAAATATGAAGCCTTCATCAGGTAATGAACAGGGTCCTAACGACGTCGAGAGTGAAGAGAAGGATAAGGGCACTGACATCGAAGTCGATGAGGAGGCTTTACCCTCCCGCGCCGCCGCCATCCATGAAGAGATACGCCAGGATGGGGAAAAAGAGCTGGAGCGCGACGGTATGGCGCTGCTCTGGTCAGCCATTGCGGCGGGCTTATCCATGGGCGCCTCGCTGATGGCGAAGGGGATATTTCAGGTGCATCTGGATGGCGTACCAGGGGCGTTTCTGCTTGAAAACCTGGGTTATACCTTTGGTTTTGTTATCGTCATCATGGCGCGTCAGCAGCTGTTTACCGAAAATACCGTCACGGCAGTCCTGCCGGTGATGCACAAACCGACCTGGAGTAATGGCGCCCTGCTATTACGTTTATGGGGCATCGTCTTGCTGGGTAACCTGATCGGGACGGCACTGGGTGCGCTGGCGTTTAATGAGATGCCGATATTTGACGAAGCTACCCGTCAGGCATTTACCAACATCAGTATGAAGGTGATGGAAAATACGCCCGGCGAGATGTTTGCCAATGCGGTGATCTCCGGCTGGATTATCGCCACCATGGTCTGGATGTTCCCCTCGGCGGGGGGTGCCAAACTGCTGGTGATTGTGATGATGACCTGGCTGGTTGCGCTGGGTGATCTGGCGCATATCGTGGTGGGATCGGTGGAAGTGCTCTATCTGGTCTTTAATGGCAGCATCAGCTGGTATGAATTCTTCTGGCCGTTTGCCCTGCCGACGCTGCTCGGCAACATTACCGGCGGCACGCTGATTTTTGCCCTGATCAGCCACGCGCAGATCCGCAACGACATGAGTGAAGCTGCTGTGGCTAAAGCGAAGGCTGAGAAGAAGAAGCAGGAGAAACGTCGCCAGCGTGAAGAGCAGGAAAAGGCTGAGTAAATCCAGGGCAGACAGAGCAGATTGAACCGCTCTGTCTGCTTTTCAGGTCTGTTTGCTGAAGGCGATTTGCCAGGCGGGCGTCTGAAAAACGTTTACTGGAAGTGTCTGCTGCAAAGAGGGAGTGAAGATTTTAGAGTCGGGGTGCCGCTTCAGTCTGGATGACATCCCGGACTTCAGTACAGCTGTTTCCGCTTTCTGCACGTAACGTTAGCGCGCGCAGAAAACCGGGATTGCTGACGGAATGAGCAAACGGACGGCGATGTAGTGAATCTCACTGCCTGTTTGCGCTATACTGCGCGCCGCTGTCCTCTTAGTTAAATGGATATAACGAGCCCCTCCTAAGGGCTAGTTGCAGGTTCGATTCCTGCAGGGGACACCAGGCCTGCCCTGAACTTAAACCCGCCCTATCAATTAAAACTCTTAATAATCAATAACAAGCCATTACTGACGGCTATCCCCCTTTGCCCTTTTTCTTCTCAGAATCAATAATCATCTGCCGGCCCTGGCTATGTTCTTTGGACAAATCAATGAACACCAGTGAATGAGTTGTGATTATGACCTGCCAGGTCTGGGTTATCAGCTGGATACCTGTGCTTTAAATATCTTTTTTTTATTTTAATGCATCCTGTTTTATTTCTGCATAACGGGCTATCAGTTGCTTCAGATGCATCTCCAGCTGAGCTCTGGCAGCCGAAGGCAAAGGTTCGTCTGCCGGATTTTGTGACAATACCCTTAGCTGCTCTTCAGCCGGTATGGATTGATTAAAGGATTGCATAGCGGAAAAAACGACTGATTTCAGCTCACTGACCGTCAGGTATTTTCCTTTCTGCCCATCCAGTGCGTTTAGCCTGTCACTCAGTTTTTGTAGTGTCGCCATTCCCTGAGACCAGCCATTCAGCTGTTCTGTTGGCAATGCGGCAGCATTAAGCTGTTGCTGCCACTGCTGGATTAGTGGCTTAGCCTGCTGCGGCCAAATTACCCGGACCTGTTCCAGCAACTGTCGACTGTAGTCAATATTCCAGTCAGGAGGCAATTTACCCAGCCGGGCAAGCTGCTGCTGTGTTTGTGTTATTAAAACCTGTGGTAACGGAGCTTGCTGACGCGACATATCCAGCTGTTCAGACGTAAGAGGTGCAGGCAATGGAGCCAGTGAGGCTGCAAGCTGAGTCTGCAACGGGACTGGCCGATTAAGAAACTGCCAGCTCCATAGTGTGACTGTGCTTATCACCAGCATGGTACACATCCCGGCAGTGAAGAATTTCCATTTTTTTACCTGATTGGGTATTGCCGCCAATGCTTCTGCATTCGCCTGGTGTTCCGGCAGCGCCGCATAAACCCACTTCACTACGCTCGCTGACGTATCTTCAGGCGGACTACCAGCAAGGTCCTTCGTGGATGCTGCGGCACTATTCATCGCGGTGGCAGGCAACCTGATACCTGGCTGAATGTCCGGCCTGGTGCTGGTTATGCCATCGCTGTTTTCCAGCCTGGCAGCACTGTTGTGCATCAAGGTACGTAACGTATCAAGTTGGCTCAGATGCTTAAGCTCCAGGCCCTGCAGCACCTCACCCAGAGCGGTAAGCTGTTGCTCCGCCCGATACAGCTGGCTGAGGTCGCTGTGATTTAGCGGGAGCGAGCGAATCAGTTGCTGTAAACGCTGACTCAGACTACTGAGGATTTTCATGCGGGCATGGACAGGCTGCGGCCAGAGTGCGCCCCACTGATGGCTTATCAGTGCCTCGAGTATCGCCAGCCCTTCATTGAGCCCCAATAAACCAGCCAGTTGCGTACGGGCCAGCGTGTACCAGGACAGCGTCTGTAGCTCCACACCATTTTGTTCAAACAGTGAGAGACAGCGTTTTTCGGCATAATGCCAGTTCACATCCGGGCGAGCCGGATGTGTCAGCTTACTCAGTTCATCACGCAGGGCGGCATAATCCGGTAGCATGCGCGGGTCACCACCGGTTTTGATTTTATGTGGGGGGATGTGATTCATGACCAGTTGTCCATTTTGACGCGTACGGAAATATGGATGATTAACGCTTATGCGGGCATATTCAGAGGAACGGGTACTGCAATACCAGCAGTTATGGCAGAAGCGCCAGAATCAGACTAAAAAAGGTGCTTTCATCAAAACTCTGTCCGGGACGGGATAATGCTCCCGGCGGAGTAAAGGACCAGTCACTGAAATGACCTGCCCGCATGAAAAGGCGCCCCACAGACGTCACACTGCCTTCTGCATAAAGGGTCAATTCCACGCATCCTGTCACGCCCTAACCGTACAAAAATACCGGTGTAAATTTTACAGAGCGGTCGTCGTAACGCAGGGTGATAGCGGCAATCTCAAAAGTCCTGTCCTCCACCAGCAGGTCCGTAACAGCAACGGTAAATGTTTCCACATTCAATCCGGTACCCACCAGCCACGCATCCATCTGCTCCTGAAGCTGCACCATTCGCAGGCGAAACGCTGCAATATCGGCCTGAGTCTTGCTGGTAGATAAGATCGGGGCTGGCTCTCTGGCCTGTAGTTTTTCGAGGAACTGTGATTTTACTGACATGGTATTAACTGGCCTTACAGACGGGTTGCTGTGTCAAGATACTGCTGTTGCTTCAGGTGTCGCAGGAGAACCCGCCCTTCTGGCATAAACTCGGTGCCATAGCGTACGAGGCCAACACCGTTAAGTTCTGCATCAATGGCATAGCGCAGCTCGCCGGGGATGTTCTGTTCCAGCAGGACAACGGCTATTTTTCTCAGGCGTGGCTCATATCTGAGCAGAACAGTCGACAGAGCACCCATCAGCTCATGGGCGGTACCCGGCATGCCCTGCAGTATTTTGGTCATATCCGGCAGGCCATAGTCCGGCAGATGCGCCAGCGTGCCGGCGCGACAGTTGAGGATGCGCTGCATGTTATCCAGCACCGACAGGATGACCTGATTTTGTTCACTGACCTGATGGAGATCGAGGCCGCCGGTGAAGTTGCCGTAGAGTGTTTCATACAATGAAGGACGGGATAACTCACTCATCTTTCAGCGCCTGAAGTGTCAGCCGGTTGTTCCCCGCCTCAATGACGCGTGCTTTATCCGGATCGAGATCGTCACGACTCAGCACCACACGCCAAGTGTTGTTCTCCTGGTCCGGTGACATAAACATCCCGGCCACCGCCACATACTGCGCACTCTCTTCCATCGGCATATCAACCGTCACTGCCCCACCCGGCTGCAGGCGGATGTCTTTCTCCGCCACCAGGTCTGCTTTGATGGCCTGACTGTCAGCCTTAAACAGTGACGGATAGTCCGTCATGTCGAATGTTTTCCGGTCTTTGAGCTGGTAAATACGCACCACCGTCGACAGCGCCACCCCGCCTGCATTGCTGTTAACGGCCTCGCGGGCGCGGATATCCAGATGCAGGGTTTTTACCTGCTTGTAAAAAATCGATTTGGTCACGGCAACGGTGCCGTCCGTCACTTTCTGGGTCAGCCCACAGCCAGCGAGCATCAGTGTGATGCCCGCGGCCAGTGCAACCAGAGGAAATTTACCAGCGGTAATCGCCATCTTCATCGGTCTCCCTGCGGTGAATATTTTCCTGTACCCGCTCATAGCGGCCAAGATTGATGGTTATGGTTTTGGGGTGCATGACGGTGTTCGCTGCATTCAGCGGCCGCATCACGGCGGTACGGCCCAGTTGCACGGCACCTGCCTGCGGTTTACTGCTGATGGTCGCGTCAGGCAGCAGACTTCGGTCGACACACAGCTGTAACCGCACATCGAGGCGGGAGCCAAGATAGACATGCAGCAGCGCCATTAAATCCGTGTGAAGCTCCCCGCCCGGTAACCAGCCCTGTACTTCAGCCGGGTCAGAGGTAGTCAGGCGCATCAGCACCCGGCTGTTCACGTCGGTGGCATAGCTGCCCATCACCGGACGGTTTGTCAGGGTGACGGGCTGGCTGACGCTCATGGTCAGGGGCTTTTTCAGCGGCGCGCGGCGTTTATCGTGGTGCCAGATTTTCGCCTGTGTGTTGGGTGCCAGCAGGCGCACCAGCGAGGCCATGCCTTCTGCGGTACGCCCCGGCAGCAACATGACCGGCAGCAGTGCCAGAAAGCGTGAAGCCGGAGTCGCGATACTGTCCGTGCAGCCGTTAATCCCGAGCCCGGCAAGTCCCAGCAGGTACTGCGAGGTGTTGTCCTTACCGCCTTCTTCGAAAGTCGCCGGGTATGAGTATTTACGCCAGATACGGTAGTACTGGGCAATCAGCCGGTGGTTGAAGATATCGAGGAAATCCGCGGTGGCCTCATACCCTTCCCGTCGCTGGGTAATGTCATCGATATAGTGCGTCGGCAGCGGGGACTCCACGCCGTAGAGTCCCATAAAGGTGATGCGCACAGTCGGCGGCAGATGCGAATGCTCAGACTGCTCAATACCTTTAATTTCTGAAGCCGGAAAACCCATCCCCGGGTGTGGCCGAAAACGTACCGGTTCATGACGTACCTGCCAGGTACTGCCCGTAACCGGTTTGTCCGGCTGGTTCTGCTCCAGCAACTGGCAGAAGCGGTAAAAGTTGATATATGGCAGCCGGTCCCCCAGTTGCGCTATCAGCCGGGCAGGCGCGGACTGTGATTCTCTTTCCACCGGATGCATTTTCCTTCTGGCTGAACAATGAGGGTGAGCTGGTTAAACTGGTTCATATCGGCATACAGAGCGAAGAACCGGTTTAGCATTTCACCGAACAGGTGAATATCGCCCTCGCCGGTGAAGCCGTTGCTGTCGAGGGTCACTTCGATATCCAGCCCCCGCAGCAGGTAGCCCTGCTCAAAACGTTGCAGGCGGTGGTGCTCCACCTGCTGAATCGCCTCCAGACGCCGGGTATTCAGTTCATCTCCCTGCCAGTTATAGAGTGCCAGCGTCCCGCGCAGCACTTCGGCAGTACTCATCATATTCAGAAACCCGGAGCCGAGGTGGCTCAATACCCGCCAGTGGAAACGGTCTTCCGCAGGCGGGTAAACCGGCAGCGTGGGCTTACAGAGGTTGCGTACTGAAAGCGGTGTACTGACCACCTGCTCACTGCGGTCGAGCAGCGTGCTCTGAAGCGCCCGGCGCGGTAACTGACCGTTGGTGCCGGTGATTTGCAGCGATACGGCTTCGCGCTCAAACAGGCGGTCATCTTCCCACTGGTGCCCGCCCAGAATCAGCCAGGTGTCATACAGCCCGGTGACACCCCGCTTAACGCGGGTGTGGTAATAGCGAGGTGGCGCATGACTGCGCATCATCCCGCCCTTGTGGCGGAAGCTGCTGAACGGCACGTATTCGGCATCACTGGTGCGGTTTGAACCGGTAACCGAATCCACCGAATAAATCTCAGTATGCCCGTCCTGGAGCCGCTTAGGACGCAGCAGGTACTCACTTTCAAGCCCGGTGATGGTGAGAGGGTCAGCCTCCAGCGTAAACAGGTTAATCACCGGCACGCAGTGGAGGCGAACCGCATCATCGGTGACCGGCAGGTCTGATGGCCACGGCGTGCTGAAGACCACTTCGATGTCGAAGTACTCAGCCCCGGCAGGCGGCGTAATGTCGTCCAGACCGTTGAGGTGGACAAACATAAACTTGTTGCGGAAGGTGAAATACTCCAGCAGCAGCTGGTAGCCACTGAATGCGGTGTCGCCTTTCGGCCACAGCCCATCCTCTTCGGCAAACCCGCCCGGTGAGAAATACCCGTCAAGCCGGATACGGTCGATCTGCCCGGGCAGGCGCATATACAGAGCGGCCTGCCTTCTGGTCAGCATCAGGTGCAGCTGGCTACTGACGGGCGCGTCAGCCTCAAGATAGAGGCTCAGGTGACTGAGGTCAGCATGGGACCAGTCTGCCTGAGTGCTGCAGGCAAAGCGCATCCGCAGCAGCGAACGCCCGTCAGGCTCAGTGGTCATAGTCACCCCTGAGATGTTCAGCGGGTTGAGCATCACATCCCGGGTAGTACGGTAGCGACAGACCGTATTTTTAGGCCCCACCGGGCGGGAATACACTTCCAGACCCGCTGGCATCACTTCCGCCATCTTCACGGCCTGAAGCGCAGGTGTGAACGCCACTACTGAGAGTGAAGGAATGGTGCGCAGGTAGTGTGGCCAGAGCATGCTGACCAGCCCTTCGGTCAGTTCCGGCAGGTCGTCGTCAATCTTCTCGCGCAGCCGCCCCATCGAAAAAGCAAAACCTTCAAACAGACGTTCGACATAGGGATCAGGTGTGCCGGCCTTATCCAGATCCAGCATCGCGGCCCGATCCGGATGGGTCTGAGCAAATTCTTTGGCCGCTTCACGGAGGTAGCGCATTTCCGCGTCGTAATAACGCAGGGTCAAATCTTCCATTTATTTCTGTTCCTGTCGATTTAACCGCAAAGCACGGCGGCACGGGCGGGATCGACGGCGATCAGCCCGGCAAGTAACTGGTCCATTACCGGCGTAAGGCGGGTCTTATCAGCCTCACTGCGACCAGCTTTCAGGCGCAGGAGTTTCAGATGACGGGCCTGTACCTCAAACAGCAGCTCTGGCTCCCAGTCATTGAGGGTCACTTCTCTGGCGCGCTCACCCAGTTCTGCAAACAGGTGCACCGCCAGGTCATTCTTACCGTACTGCTCAGCAATGCGGCCCATTAGCAGTCGCAACAGCCATTGCTGGCGCGCGGTGGCGATGCCGGGCCGGGTCTGCAACCAGCCCAGCGCCGCATCCGGGCCTTCACTGTCGGCCAGCGCTACGGCTTTCGGCTCCAGCGACAGAATGTCATCGTTACCGGCGGTGACCGGGGCTGATGGCGTGTCATTACCCCAACCGCCGACGGTGTCCAGCACGCTCTGCTGGATCCAGTTCAGCGTCACTTCGTCCGCAAACGGCGTGCCGTCACTGAACGCCAGCGTCTCCAGCCCGGACAGGCGCGACAGCAGCCCTTTCAGATCAGCCGTGACAATGTCGGCCAGCGTTTCCTTGCCGGATTTCGTCAGCGCCTGGTGGATGTACCACTGTAAATCCAGCCACAGGTGGTTGGCACCGCGGGAAAACGTGCTGTCTGCTGTATCCAGCATTTCAGCCCAGTTCTGCTGCAGGTAGAGGCGTTTGAGTAACGCGCGCTGATCCGCCCTTGGTGGCTCGATGCGTGTACGCCCCTGCGCATCCGGGGCCGGGATAGCCCGCAGGGTGTCGTGACGCAGGCTCTTCATCAGATGGTGTGCTGACAGCCAGCCGTCCGGCTGCTCACGCAGATATTCGGTGAGGGTGCGGGCCTGGGCCAGCAAATCCTGGCCGGAAGTGATACGCCCGATAGCCGGTGCATCGTTGTGACTGGCAGGTGAAGGGGTTTCGCTGGTACTGGCGTTCTGCGGTACCACGGCATCCACGCCCCCCGCTTTGTGCAAACGACTTTCCAGGGCACCATACAGCGCATTGAGTTCAGGACGGGTTTCATCGGGCTCATTCTCAATAAGCTGTGATATCAGCAGCAGCGCACCAGTGGTTCGCATCGCATCGATCCTGACCACTTCCGGGTACAGGGAAAGCGAGTCGGTCATGCGCGACCCTGCCAGCCATTCCAGTGCCGCCTTACGGCTGCGGTCACGCTGCGGGTGCAGCTGTGGTCCAAAGCGCTCCAGCAAACCGGCCAGCAGTTCGAGCCCTTCCGCCAGCCCCTGCTCACCTTCGCGGTGCAGCTTCGCCCAGCAGTAGTACGTCGCCACACGGATATCTTTGGCGGTCGTGGTCAGCAGCTTCTCTGCCAGCCGGCAGATGAGCTCGGTATCCGCGCCGGAGAGCTTGTTGACCTCCTCGCGCATCTGCTGGAAGTCATCGTTATAGCCCGGATCCTCGCCCACGGGTGATGAACCGGACAGCGGCTGCAGCCAGCTGCCCCACTGCGCCACACGCTCACGGGTTTCTAAAAGTAATGGTTCCTGCTCTGCCTGGCAGGCACTGAGTAAGGCATTGAGTGTGCTCATCAGTACGCCTCCCCGTCGTCACTGGCCGTATCTGTCGCCGGGTCTGACGGTATGACGCCGGTGGTGCTGAAGATAGTTTCCGGCAGGCGAAAATTACGCAGCTTCAGCAGCGCCAATGGCCCCTCGCCCGCTTCGGTACGCAGGGTGTAATTGAGCATACGGCCATCCTGCGCTTTCCAGCTCAGACTGTAACTGCTGTCGACACCCGGGTAAGCACTGACGGCGGCTTTATCAAGCAGGCGTATCCAGCCCCATGCTCCCGGAATTTCGGCATATTGACGGGTGCCAGCCTGGATACTAACCCAGCTCAGGTTCGCGCCAGGGACTTCGGTATCCGCAGGCCACGAAAAGCGCTTCCACGCTGGCAGTTGGTTCAAATAGGTCAGCTTCTGGCTGTCGATAATCATATCCGTCTGCATCACGCCAGCGGCGGTGCCCGGGCGCAGCTCGAAGTTCATGCCGGCATTGCCTTCGGTGAAGGCCACATCCGAGATATGACTCAGGGTGTTGATGGCGTTGAGGAACGCCGGATTAAAGGCCAGGCCCTGCGAGTTGATGCTGTCCGGCACCCAGTGGTTGCCCTCTTTGTGCAGCACGCCTTTGAGGCGGATTTGCAGGAACTGCGCGATACGCCCGGAATCTGCGTTGAGGTATTTGGCCAGCAGCGGCAGAGAAACATCACTGCTGGAGTTGTTGAACGGATAACGGCCACCAAAGGCACTGTTCCACTCAGCCACCACCGCCTGCTGCCACTGTGCATTGAGGCTGTCGGCCGCCGGGGTCAGCACCTGCTGCCAGGCCTGCTCCATTGGGTTCACAAACACCGTGCGCCCAAAGCCGCTCCACTCCTGACCGAGACTCGCGGCAATCAGGCTGCCGTAGTCGCGGGTTTCGGTCAGATCCACAGCCTTGCCCTGGAATACGGTCTGGGCAATGGTCTGGGCCATAGCCTGCGGGTCAGCAGCATTGGTCACCTGCTGCAGTCGCAGACGCACCTGCGTCACGCGGGTCAGAAACGACTGCAGACTCAACTCCTGTGCGCCCGTGCGGATCTTGTCCATCAGCGCCAGCACCGGGCCAAAGGTCGCATCCAGCGGGCCATGAACCCCGACACTCTGGTCAATGGCATCTTTGTTGTCACCACCGAGCAGGTTCTTCGCTGACTTCACCAGCGAGTCGGAAATCGCTTCGCCAGTTTGACCCGTGCGCCCCTGCACATTGAGGGTGTTCATCAACGCCACCAGAGGTGACTGACGCACATCAGCCATCAGACTCAGCTGGTCAATAGAGTCCGACAGCGTGGTGGCCCGGTTCCAGCGCAGGCTGTTGAGAAACTCCAGCCAGGCTCCGCCGAAGTCAGCGAAGTAGCGCTCGGTCAGACGTTTTTTCAGTGCTTCCGGCGAGGTTTCGTTCTGTTTATTCACCTGACGCTTACTGTCAGTCAGCACCCAGTCAAGCTCGTCCCGGCGCGCCTTCACCACCTTCTCGATGGCGGGCTGCACGGCCTGCTCCCAGGCCTGACGGGTGAACATGCCCGGCACGATTTCCGTAGTGCTGAACAGACGGGATGCATCGGTATCGCCGGTCATGTCTTCAAGGCGCATATCGACATACAGATGCGCCACCTGGGAGAGCATCTTCTGGTACAGGGTCGACTCACTGTTACGTAAGCCCATCAGGCGAACCAGCAGGGAACGCGCCTGGCTGACCATGTTCTCATCTGCCCGCAATTTCCACTCAGGGTGCGCAACCAGCTGCGCACCATAGAACGACAGCAGTGACGGCGCCACGCCCTGCCAGACACCGTCTTTCACGCCATCGCGTTTTGGCCAGTCGTGCAACAGCGCCGGGCTGAACCAGGCCGCGTCCATATGTTCCGGACGCGCCAGCATCAGGTAGAGCTTGAGCTGGTCATAGGTGGCTTTTGCCATCTGCTCACGCAGTGGGCTACCCGGCGGCAACGCGTTAAAGGCGCTGACTTGCTTTTGAAGATGGGTTGCGGCCGCATCCCGCAACAGCGGCAGTGCACTGTCCTGATAGCGTGGCCAGAGTGCTGCCAGCAGGGCATTATTCTGGCTCAGGCCGGCCTTCTCGAACCACGGCACGCCATGCTCAGAGCGGTACTGCAGACGAGCCAGGGTTTTCTGGAGTTCAGACAGCGCGTGCAGGCGCTGCTCCAGCGGCTGATTCTGTCGGGCGGCAAGTGCGGTCTGGATATTCGCGCCGTCAATCTGGCTGCGGTTGGTGACATACGCGATGCTCATCCATGCAGCCCAGCCCACCATCGCCAGGGCGACAACTGACGCAAACACTTTGCGCCATGGAATGCCCGGCTTGCGCGGACGCAGTCCGGCAGGAAGCGTGCGGACAGACTCAGGCAAAACATCCCAGCGCTTATCCATGCCCCAGTGATGTGTTACGACACGTTCGGCACCGGCAGAGGGCTGACTAAACACCACACCAGCCAGCGGCAGCGGGCGGTACGGATTGAGCATCACCGACAGCGGTGCAGTCACACTTTCTGGTTCGCGAATGAGCTGGTCAGCCAGCGTCAGTAAGAAGTTATGTTTCACATCACCGCAGGTCTGCTGCAGACCCTGTGAAGTCAAATCCGGCGTCAGGGCAGAGAGTTGTTCTGCCAGCCCTTCGGTACGACAACCGACAGGTAACAGACAACCTGCCGCCTGCGTAATACGCCTTTCCGGCTTACCGGCGCGCGGATGCAGGGACCAGACATACAGCGGGAGTTTCCAGCCCAGCGCATCCATGCGGGCGCTAATGGCATGAGATAGGGAATCCATGGTGCTTTCAGACGGTACAGGCAATGGCTGCTCCAGCCCTGGTGCTGGGAGCTGGTCAAAGGCTGAAGTGACCCACACCAGCCCATCCACCGGACGGCGTCGCAGTCTGCGCAGCGCGGTCAGCCAGGCACTGTCCGCTGGCGTATTGAGATCACCGCCCCACAGTAACAGCGTACCGCGATCTTCCTGCCAGAGCTGGCTGGTGAGGCCGGGTGTGAGCTGCTCCACTTCTGCAGCAGTACCAGTTATCAGCAGGATACGTGTTTTACGGCCCCAGCGCCGACCGTAGAGGTTACGCATGGCGAGGCGGATGGAGTCGACGGTGACATTGCGTGGGGCGGTCTGTTTGACACGTCCTTCATCGGCAGGCAGGACACTTTTACGCTTTGCCTGAAAACGCGACCACTGTTGTTTAATCGCAAGACAAATGATTTTGCCATGGCGGACAAGCAGCAGAAGGATTATCACCGCCATAAATACCAGCAGCTTAAGGCCAATACTGGTCAGTCCGAACGCATCCCCCTTTTTCCAGATAGCCAATCCGATCGCGACAGCAATCAGCGCAGTAATACTGATGCGTCCCCAGTTACCACGCCACACTGAGTTATCCTTCGCCATTCATCAGATTCCCTGTAGTTACGGTATTTACAAATCGCTGCTCTTTGTCACCCGAAAGCATCAGGCAATCTTCTTTTGTGAGCATAGCTATATCACTGACGACGGCGGCCATAATCCACGGTGAGAAAGGACCGCTGAGCCCGGCATATTTCTCCAGCCAATGGCACTGCTGGGGTTTCCAGCGGCCTTCATATTGTTTTGCACTGGCCAGCAGAGTGGAAAAATCATCACCCCACTCCATGCTGTCACCCACTATTGCACGCGCAGCGATAGCCTGTGATTGGGTCGAGAAAAAGGTATCAAGCTCTTCACTCAGCATTTGGGTTGATTCAAGCGACATAGGCCGAAGAAGGCGAGCGTGATGGTTAAGCTGATACTTCGTTGCTACATCATCAGAGGTCAGCATTAAAGCCGAGAGCGAATCACTGTACTCATTCCCTCCCTGAGTCTGGTGAACTAACAGAAGCTCAACATCCAGAACCGGGGATTTAAGACGTTCGCCCACCCAATCGAAGGTTCGGTCTTTAAGAATTGTCAGTAACGGTACGGGAAACGCCTGTCCAACTAACTGGAGCCAGCATGCTGAAAATTCTCTCTGCAATGTCTTATCAGGATCGTGTGAATCCGTCAGTAAGGTTGCGTGGAAAGGGAGGTCAGTTAAGCGCTGTAATTCTGATATGTCCAGGCCCCCAATCAATGCTGAAAAAGCATCTTCGCCCACAGGTAACGTTATTCTCCGAGAAAGAGAGCTACCCTGCTCAAGATCTTTGGGGGCCTGCAGAAATGTGGATGGCGTCAATTCATGAGGCAGGATAACCCGGCTATGCAGAACCGCCAGATAACGCCCGGCCCAGGAAATCCATTGCTGCTGTGCATAATCTGCTTCATCAGATTCAAACTGGTGACGATCCATTGCGTGGTTATACATCCAGCCGCGAATACAAATCGTCACGAACCAGATAAAAAGAGGGCTTCCGGCAACAATCCAGAGGTTAAATTTTTGCAATTCATCCAGAAACTGATTGGCGTGGAGTACAAAGAGCAACACTCCAGCAATAACAGCAATAAGGCCTGCAATCAGCCAGATGACCAGTGACGGCTCATCAGGTTCTGCAGAAATTGTAGCTTTCTGACGCTCCCAGCTCATAACTTATCCTACTGAACAATCCGGCGCACTGGAGATAACATGGCAACCACATTCACATTCGCAGCCATCCACAACAACAGGCTTCCCATCAGAGATCCATTCTGGTGACCCTTCTATAATGGCATTAATACCATGCCCTTCAACAGGGCAATTAATTTCATCGCCAACGAGGGCTACATTCTTTCCGTTCACGATTATGGTCGAAGATGCAGATATAACCTCACCGCCGTGAGTAGTTTTATCTCCTGGCAATACAAATCCTTTGGACATATCACACCTAACAAATTAGTTTATATGTTTTAATTGAGTCGACGGAAATTAATCCATCCGTTTTTAATTTGAGGAACAATATCATCATCGAGAAATGCAGAACAAACACCGAGTTCACCGACTGCAAAAACCGTTGCAGGATAAGATAAACCTATCCCTTCCCGTCCTTTTGGATCTGGCTCTTCATAATCAGGAATACCATTCTCCCTATAAGCATTAATATCCAAGTATTGATTACAGTCCACATTAAAACTATTGTCATCAATTAATGACAACGGAACCACTTCATCCTTTTTAAGCCTTATCCGTTTCCCTAAGAATTCCTCACCAACAAATATATGGTCTGTGGCATCCTCTGTGACCATTCGAATAGTGCTTGTAGAAATAATCATATCCCCCTCAGTAAATCTAGCGCCAGCCCATCCAACCGTATTAAGATCAGACCCAACACTTTTTTGATAAAAATATACGATTGGGATACCCCCCTTAACTTTAATATATATTTCATTATCATCAGTAAACTTATGAACAGGCGTTAATATATATTCACCCATCAATTTTCTAGGTTCGTTAGCTAAAACACCATACTCTTTCACGGCACCATGATCTTTATAAACCCAATATCCATAATACAGACCATCTTTTACCTTAATAGTATTGCAAAATGCAAAAAAAGGAACGACAGCAATAAAAAACAATATTTTATTCATTGTACAATCTCCACATGGAATGCTGGTTCACCACGATTTTCAAATGGACTGATATATTTCACTTTTCCTGGATTATCTTTTACATATTTTGTAATAGCCTTATCAAAAGCCCGCTGCAAAGTGACAGGTAATAATCTTTTACTTATATCAAATACATTTCTCTGAGCATACGATTCAAGCGAAACACAATGTTTTGAAACAAGACGTCCATCTTTTTGTAAAGAATTGACTTTATCAATCATGGCTTTTTTAACCTGATTCTCCTTACTTTTATCTATGCCACCCACAGCGATACCTACTTGTACAACTTCCCGACCCGCAGCAGCATAATAATCAAGCTGGGATTGTACACCCTTGTTGCACATATTGTTGTACATTGCTTCCACTTGCTCTTCGGGAGTGCGTAGGGTGCTAGTGATAGTAATTTTATGGACACCTGCAGATTTCATTATTCCTTTAATAACATCAATTGAATGAGCAGAAACCAAGCTCTGTAATTTTTCAGATATATCAGTTCGAAACTTGACTAGAGGTTCAAAGTCGTTAACAACAGAAATTTCTTTTGCCTTTCCCTCTGAAGTAGTCTGATGCTTCTCTGGTTCATTTTTACTCCTGCGAGCAACGGACTTATCCGTCGTCGTCGTTTTAATATGAATTACATTATTTTTCTTTTCCGAGTCTGCTGACTTGCTTCCTTTAGGTAAAACAATATGGCTTCTTGAATACTCAATGGCTGCTTTAGCATTAGCATTTTCAACTCCGATGCTTTTGAGAATCTCTTTCCTGGTCTGCTCAGAAACATAGCGGCTAACATATCCATGGTTTTGATTACTATCAGGTGTTTTTAATTTCGCACCAATGCGCAACATGTTGACGTTATGGATCTTATTAATTCTTGCCAATTTCTCTACTGATACACGATATTTCTTCGCTATTGCTGATAAAGTGTCGCCTTTCTTAACGGTATAAGTTAGAGTCTTATGCTTTTCATTGGTATTTTTTTCAACAGTTGCTTTGGCTAATTCTTTGTAATTATCAGCAAGAATAGCAAACACAATTTCTGAACCTGCGATAGCATTGACTGATTTAGTCATCCCGTTTGCATCAGTCACGCCTTTGATAAAAACTAGAGCTTTCTCATAGTCTGACACTAAATTTGGGCATATTGAAATGGGAAATGGAAAAATTGCAGCAATATAATTTTTGTTTTTGAATGCTGTATTATTTCCGGTAGACAGTTTAAATATAGTATTAACTTCAGTATTTTTTAGTAACCCTTCCACAACTGATAAATGCTTAGTTATATAAAGCGCCCACTTCTCGCCATCTGCACTTTTCTCACGTGTACCATCGAGATATTTTCCTAAACTATAGGCACCATCATGATGCAACAAATAAAGCCATTCCCAGTATTCACTTTGATCTGATGTGTAACTCTCCATCACCTTCGATTTGTTAAGTAAAAAGGAATAAATAACCGCATAGCATCCTTTTTCAGCGTCAAAAACTTCCTCATTACGAAGATCTAGCTGAAAACCAAGAATGTCTTCAGATTGTGTCAATGCATCGTTGATAAAACCAACCGTTCCTTGTGCTAAACCAGCTGCACTAGTAGTCCCCGCTGCCGCATCGGGATTAAATCCAGACTCAACCTTAGTAGTTAATAATATATAAGATATCTCTTTATAACTTAATCCATAGCGGACAGCTATGGTAATTATCATATCTATAATAGTATCCTGGACATCTTTATTAGCATCTCCTATTGTACGACTGTTACCTCTTAGCTTTCGGGATGTATCTATATCCGGATAGATTGAGATTAAAGAAAATGGTTTAATCTGGTCATCAAAATATGCCTTTCCCTTTTTGGCATTTAAATACTCATATAAATCAGACATACCATACCTCAGCGATTGCTAATAAAGTCTATGCTTGTATTATCGTAGGGGTTTTTCATTTCTCGAGATCTAAGCTCAGAAAGCTTGTTGCCTGTAATAAAGTTCCCTGAAAGATCAATAAATGGGGCATCAATATATGACAACAATGATCCCTTTACGCTCTCATCTTCATCCAGCCCAAGATGGTATCCGATCACAATATTTTCATTGTCATAGCATTTCATAGTGGAGGGAGCCCAATCACCAGGCTTAACTACATTATTGAAGGAATAACCCTGTTTTTCCAGGAGAGCTTTTTGGCTGTTCGGGATGTATGGCAAAGAAAACTCTTTATTATTCGTGCCGTTCTTTATTTCCAAGTGGTAATTTTTGCATATATTCTCCGTTGGGCTTTTTTGATTCACCTGGCATTCAGCACTGACCTTTACCAAAGCTGAGCCACATTGCATTTGTGCTGATTTAGCATTCCATGTGCCACTTGCAAAAGAAAAAGATGGAGTCAGCAACATACATAACAAAATTTTAAACTTAAAAGTAATATCACGCACTTTTATTTCCCTCACAATCACTGCATTGACAGCCATCGTCCTGGAATGACATATCTGAAAATGATGTGCAATGTACTCTGTCCACAATATTTTCACTATCGTACCAATAATCACTTTGAATCATTTCAAGTTCAAAAGACTCATTCGGGTTTGATGAGTAAACAGGAAATGTTTCACCATTCTCGTCTGTTCTACCAAATAATTTCTGCCCATTACTCGATGTCAACATGTATGCCGCGGCAGCAACTGGAACTCCTGCAACAGACGATGCAGTAAACTTCCCACTATATCCCGATGGAAACTGGGGCATAACACTACTCATGCTTACACTGCCCATTTTCTGCGCATTGGCACATTTCCACAGGATATTACCTTCACAGCCCAGAATAATATTCTTACCCTGCAACTGGATGAACGAACCCTCCAGATTTTTAAGCACGACATCTTTCGCAGCCGTGATTTCTACCCGCCCATCTGTGCTGGTTACGGTCACATCCTTTTTGGCTATCGCCTCAAGCGCATCATCCTGAGCCTGGATTTCTACTTTTCCCTTAGTCGCAAAGAGTTTCATCCCGGCCTTACGGGCCAGCATACTCACGGCTTCACCTGCTGCTACGGTAAATCGTTTAAGAGCGCTAATGTCTGTATTCTGTTGCGACATGATCCCAACGCTGGCACTACCCGACGCCATGCGAACCGCCTGTGGGCTGGTGATGCTCACGCCTTCTGGTGCATTCAACACCATTCCTGGCTGCACAAGATCTTTGAGGGCATTAGTCAACTTCACCTGGCTCTGAATATCCGCGGGTAGCGCCTGCGCAGTTTCAGCTGCGTCTGACATGCTTCGCGCAATACTCAGTGCATTCTCGAGCTGGGCAATCGCCTCCTGCATAGAGAGCATATTGTCCCCGGCAAACGGCTGTTTATCTGCAGTGATAAACACCCCGGCACCACCCCGGATGGACACATACCGATCGGTACGCAACTCCGCACCTTCACCGCGCAGTTCGCGGGAAGCATCCACGTTGTGACCTAAATTAAGCTGCGTCTTACCCCCGTACTCTGTACTGAGCTTGATGTGTTCCTCGCCGCGCTTATCCTCCATCCGCAGCTTGTTCAGGCCAGCTGTGCGGATAACATTTCGGGTGCTGTTGGCTTCAGTGACATGGTCAACGTGGCGGGAGTCGTGCAGCGCGTGCGCAATATACGGACGATCTGGATCACCTTCGTGGAACGCAATGGCGACTTCCGTGCCCTGTATCAGCGGGAAGTGGAAGCCGTACTTATCACCACCGTAAGGCCTGGCAAAACGCACCGGCATGCTTTCCATGCCCTGTTTTTTATCATCACGGTCGGCATCAAACTTCACCCGGTACATGCCGGATGCATCCTGCCAGGCGTAGATGTCGTTATCTTTGGCGCTGGTCACTCGTGCCGTCAGGGTGCCGCTGACCACCGGGCGCTTTTTAGCAGCAGGACGCCAGCAGCGGTTCTCGTAATACGGCATCCCTTCCCACATCACGATCAGGGCATCTTTACGGCTGGCTATATAGCCCGTTCGGGTGATGATTATGCCGTTGTCCGTTTCTGATGGCAGTGTCGGTGGTACCACACTTTCACTGATGGTCAGCACCTGGGCCGGAGAAAGCAGGGCATCATTGCTGCACCCGCTGATAATCGTCTGTCCGGAAAGAAAACGCTCATGCTCAAGGCGTGCCCAGAAATTGCCGGTTTCCGCTGAAGGTGTGATTTTGTCGCCACGTTCAAGATGACGCGGTAGATAGTGATAAACCTCACCGTAGGTAACACCGTCACCGTCGCCGCGGGTCATGTCCGCCGGTACAGAGGTCAGGACATTCTGGGCTTCACGGTGATTGTAATCACTGGCGGTGACAGAGCGCTCAACCACGTTCTGTCGGACATTAACCCCCCATACCGAGTCCGCTGCACTGTCACTCATTCCCGATGGACTGCTGAGTGGCAAAGACTTACCAAACGTCCATGCGCTCTGTTTGTCTGCGAAATGCACCACTTCGGTCTGGGTGTCGGGTTGCAGGGTAAAGAAGTAGAAAATCCCCACTTCGGCCAGCAGACGCTCAATGAACGCAAGGTCATTTTCCTTGTACTGGTTAATCTGTTCACGCTTCGGATAGTCGGCTTTTAGGGTGAACTCATACTCCCAGCCTTTCAGGCCATGCTCCTGCAACACTTCGGCGACAACTTCCGGTACCGACTTATTGACAAAAAAGCGGTGGGTACGGAATTGCTTGCGCAGCAAAGACAAGAACGGCTCAATAATAATCTGGTACGTTGCCTGGTCACGTGAACCACTGATACGCTTAAAATGCGTCACCACACCATGCACCACTTTCTGCCCGGTCAACCCCATCAGTGGCCCAGTTCCCATGGTCAGCGTGGCTGGTTTGGTCAACAGTTGCGCTGAACTGATATTCTGATCGCTGCTGGTAAAGATAATGTCGTAGTGGTAAAGCTCACTCATGAACTCCTTACCGCTAAACTCTTCCACATCCAATGAGGCTGCGCAGGACGGAATATCCAGACGGTAGCGGTTCAGTCTGCCTTCAGTTAGCGCAGACAGGGTGTTCTTAAGCGTATCAGTCAGACTCATGATATTGACTCCATGGGATTACCTGCAGTCCATGACTTTTTTGCCGAAGGGCAAATTGCAGGTTTAATCGGGGTACTCAGCGAGTACGAAAAAGCGTGATTATGGCTCCGGCCCCGAGGGCACTGGCGAAGGTTTTAATCAGCAATACGGTCATTTCAAAATTGTTTATGCCGTATTCGCCATCGCCACTAATGGGGATAAAGCGCTTAACAAACGTGTAAATAAAAGCAACCGGAAGAAAGAGTACGCTTATCACGACCAACGCAATAAAGGTGAATGTTCTCATTATCTTATATTGACCAGCTACTCGGAAACTTGAATTGATCCATATGGCCTTGCTATTTCTCGATCGATCAGAGGAAAATTGTATACCTGCCCATTATTCACCCCCACGCCAACGACAAATTTCCGTGGCTCATCTTCATGTTTCTTTGAAATCAATACATACTCAAAAATAAGCTTCCCCTTATCCGGAAAATGATAAAAAGAAGGTGGAATGCATAATTTTCCATTAACGATCGTGAGGCCTGGAGAGAAATTAAAATCCTTCTCCTTCGAAGGTGTTCCTCGTGGATTTATCCCCATGTCAGCAGGTTGATAATCCTGAGCATCTGGAATATCTAAACATACATTTTCCCCCTGCTTGCTGACAGATGTGGTTTCATGAGGAATCATCCTGTCTCCCGGGCCAGGACATCCTGTCAGCACGGAAAGGAAAAAGAAGGTGAATATTCCTTTCAGGCATAAATCAAAGCATCGGATTATCATCATATAGAAACCGAATGTTACTATTCAGTATAGTGTTTAGCGTGCCGTCGCTGGCACATGGTATTCCCGTGTCGTCAACGATACATCCCGGGCCTTACCGTTGATCATTTCAAATCCGGTGACAAAGCTCCTTGGATGGTTACTTTTACTCTTAGACTGCAATACAACCTCAACAATAAATGGGGCTTTTGACGTATCAGGAAAATGGTAAAACGAAGGACTAATACATAATTGACCATCAATAATTCGTAAATTCGGGTTTTCGGTAAACTGCCTTTCTTTAGACGATTTATTCCTGAGGTTGATAGAGATGAAAACAGGCTGATAATCCTTACTATCTGGGACGTAATAACAAACTGCATTATTCTTCATCCAGACGCTGGCTGTTTCAGCTGGGTAATATTTCATCCCACCCCACGGGCATCCGGTTAATGTAAAGGCAGAAGTGACAGCTAAAATAAGAAACAGTACTGAATGCCACCACTTTATT
Organism: Pantoea sp. OVA07A; assembly: GCF_019969975.1. Lineage (NCBI taxonomy): Bacteria > Pseudomonadati > Pseudomonadota > Gammaproteobacteria > Enterobacterales > Erwiniaceae > Pantoea > Pantoea sp. OVA07A. Next base: position 174,243 of record NZ_JAHXYM010000005.1, read on the forward strand.
TTTACCATGGAAACCCTCTCAATGAATTTCTATACATTTCTCGGATGATTGATTCAGATGCATCACCATCAAGAGTAACGATCTCCCAGCCCCTGAGACGCAACCAACCATCATAGCCATGAGCCTCTAGTGTAAAATTATCTGCAATAATCTGCGCCTGCTGCTCCATCGGATATTCACTTAACAGGCGACCATCAAGAGTGTAACGATAACTAACCATCCAACTGACCAATCCTCTCATAATAATATTCATGCCTTTCATTCGTTGCCAGACATGCCCCATTTCATGGATGAACATATGTTGAAGATCGTCAGTTGTCTGGGAGAAATCGTCGCAGTATTGGTCACGAAAATAAATCTCCCCATTTGGGGTCATAGCCGTATTCTTATCCTGTAGATTGAAAGGGAGATAACTCTCTCTGTGGATCCATACTTTCGAATAATCAATGGTGGATAAAAATACAGAGTGTGCCATCTGTATCTCACCCGTCGTAAGTAGCCTGACACCACCTTCTTTAATCCTGTACTCATCCTGCGTTTCATCAGTCATGTGTAAATTCCAGTACAATCCCTTCTTCATCATCCCATCCAAGCCGCAGCGACTGCGGTTTCTGCTTCGCCGCCATATGAGTCAGCAGCTGCTGACTCAGCACCGGCAGAATTTGCTGATTGAGCAGGCTGTCAACATTGCGTGCACCGGTGTCCGGCAGCAGGCAGGCGGCGACCAGCGCGTCATACAGGCTCTCATCAATCTGCGTGGTCAGGCCGTAGTGACGATGTAAGCGCTTGCTGACCTGTGCGAGCTTCATTTCCACGATGGTGCCCATGGCAGGCTCACTCAGCGGGCGGTAAATCACGGTCTGGAAGCGCGCCAGCAGCGCGGGCTGGAAGTGGTTGCGCAGGATCGGGCGCAGCAGCGCGTGCAGGTCACCTTCGGTGGCGTCCGGCTGCTCATCCAGCAGCTGCATCAGGTGATCGCTGCCGAGGTTCGAGGTCATCAGGATAACTGTGTTACGGAAGTCGATTTCACGCCCTTCGCCATCACGCATAAAGCCGCGGTCAAAGACCTGATAGAACAGGTTCATCACGTCGCGGTGCGCCTTTTCCACTTCATCGAGCAGCACCACGCTGTACGGACGCTTGCGCACGGCCTCGGTGAGAATACCGCCCTGGCCGTAACCGACATAGCCCGGCGGGGAGCCTTTCAGCTGCGACACCGTGTGCGGTTCCTGGTACTCGGACAGGTTGATGGTGATGAGTGACTTCTCGCCACCGTACAGCACATCCGCCAGCGCCAGCGCGGTTTCGGTCTTGCCGACGCCGCTCGGGCCGACCAGCAGAAAGACACCCTGCGGACCATTTTCTGAGGTGAGGCCTGTTTTCGCCGCACGCAGGCGCTGAGCGATGGCGGTCAGAGGAACATTCTGGCCTACCACTCGCTGGCCAATTTCGTTTTCCAGGGTCAGCAGGTCGGTCTGTTCGTCTTTCATCAGTGACGACAGCGGCACGCCGGTCCAGTCGGCAATCACGGTGGCAACGGTGCGTACGTCCACATCAACGGAAAGCAGCGGGTTGCTGTGCTGCATGCCCTTCAGCTCCTGTTGCAGCGTGCGCGTCTCGCTACGACGGGAGATGTCCTGCCGGCTTTCCAGCAGTTGTCCGGTGAGTTTCAGTTCCTGACCGTACTGGGTTTGAAGCTCGTCGAGTGCAACGATGAGATCGTTCTCTTCCTGCTCAATGGCGGTCAGGCGTTCACCATGACTCTGAGTGCCGACGGCGATATCTTCCTGCAGCGCCTGCTTCTCCATTTCAAGAGAGGTAATCTGCGAGCGAATGCGGGTCAGCTGTTCCGGCACGGTGTCGAGGCTCATGCGCACGCGCGCAGCGGCGGTATCCAGCAGGTCAACGGCCTTGTCCGGCAGCTGGCGACCTGTCAGGTAGCGACGGGACAGCGTGACCGCAGCGCGCACCGCATCGTCAGTGATGTGTACATTGTGGTGTTCGGCATAGCGGGATTTGAGGCCACGCAGCATCAGACACGCCGTCTCATCGTCCGGCTCGTCCACCAACACCCGCTGGAATCGGCGCTCCAGCGCGGCATCGCGCTCGAAGTACTGCTTGTATTCGGACCAGGTTGTCGCAGCAATGGTGCGCAGTTCGCCGCGAGCCAGCGCTGGCTTCAGCAGGTTGGCCGCATCGGCTCCGCCCACCTGGTTACCGGCACCAATGATGGTATGCGCTTCGTCGATAAACAGCAGAACCGGCACCGGCGACTGCTGAACCGCATCGATGACGTTTTTCAGGCGTTGTTCAAATTCACCTTTCACGCCTGCGCCCGCCTGCAACAGACCGAGGTCAAGGGTGCGCAGGATGACCGGTTTGAGGGATTCAGGTACGTTGCCCTCGGCAATACGCAGCGCCAGACCTTCGACCAGAGCCGTTTTACCGACACCCGGTTCACCGACCAGAATCGGGTTGTTCTTACGACGGCGCGAGAGAATGTCGACCATCTGGCGGATTTCGGTATCACGGCCGAACACGGGGTCAATCTTGCCCTCCTTCGCTTTGGCGGTGACATCCAGAGTGAATTTATCCAGCGCGTTCTGCAGCGCCAGGTTCAGCTCCCCGACGTTCAGCTCTGCATCGACCGGACGGCCGACAAATTCCAAGTCACCACCGTGGTTCTGCGCCAGTCCGGCTTCCTGCTGCACTTCCGGACGTTCATCCGACTGCCCATCAAGCAGCGGACGCATACGTTCCAGCTGACTCTGGCCCAGCGTCAGCAGTGGCCACAGCCCGTCACAGCGAACCAGTTTCTGTTTGTAAACCAGCGCCATCAGTAGATGGATGCTGCGGATTTGTTCCTCGCCGTTAAGGGAAGCAATCAGCCAGGCTTCCTGCATCAGCGTCTGAATGGCATCAGACAACTGTGGACGTTGACGTACTGAACGCGGCTGTTTATCCAGCCAGGCAAGCAAATCCTGCCAAAGCTGGTCCATATCCCACTCATAGCGGCGGGCCAGCACCGTCAGGTCACCTTCCCCCTGTTCGAGCAGCTTCAGCAGCCAGTGCTCCGGCAAAATTTCCGCATGGGCGCGGGTCTGGCAGAGCGACGCCGCCCCTTCCATCGCACGGGCACAGTAAGGGTTCAGACGTCGCAACAGGATGGCTGGGTTTTCCATGAATCTCTCTCTTTGTCGGTTCCTGGACACGCTACCGCCCATCGCTGTTCCCGTTAAGGGGACCAAAGCGCATACGGTCAGGCTGGCAGTTTGTGGTTTTCTTTGCTGAAAGCCCGCGAGCTGCAGACGTTCAGCAAAACAGCGGAAAGGTCATCCCCCTCCGCTTAAAAACGAGGATTACGCTAAAGAGTTCGTGTCGCAGGAAGGCGGCAAGTTCTTAAGTCTCCGGGAACATAGATAACTATGTGACCGGAGCGAGCGAACGCAGCCAACGCACCTGTGGCGCGAAATATGACGCGTAATCAGGCGGTGGCGCGTTCGTTCCAGCTATCGGAATGAATGATGTTGCCGTCTTTGTAGGTCCAGGTGATTTTTTCGTAACGCAGTTCAATGCGCTCAAGGTGGTTGTGCTTCTCTTTGGAAGGATCCTTGATGTCATACATTTCAGGATTCACTTTCACCACTTTCACGTTTTCCAGTTTGGTGTTGAAGTACTCCACTTCCTGGCCCGCGTCGTTGATTTTGTACCACCTGAATTCCGCAGACTTGAGGGTCTGACCGGTGGTCACAGCCTTGTACAGGTACGGGCTGGACGAGTCGATTTCCTTGGTGAACAGGAACGGGGTGTGGATACGGGTACCGGTCAGCTTGCCGGTGTTGTTGTCCGTCGGGATGTACAGGTTATGCTCCTGAGCGACAACTTCGATGCTGCCTTCACGATCCTGAACGTCCACAGAACCTTTAATGTCCGCGCCGCCGTCGTCTTTCAGCCAAAGATAAACAGGAATTGCCATGGAATTACTCTCCATTGTGTTGTGATGCGTCATCATCCTGCGATGACGCCTGGGTGTGGCCCGGTATCTGACAGGCATTGGCCTGCGGTACCAGACTGATTTCGACACGGCGGTTGAGCGCGCGCCCATCCGGGGTGTCATTGGTTGCGATCGGACGGCTCTCGCCATAGCCCTGAACCGCAAAACAGCTTTCCGGTACATCACCGGTATCACGCATCCAGTCGCGTACCGCTTCGGCACGTTTCTGAGAGAGCGTCTGGTTCAGTTGTGCATTACCGGTGTTATCGGTATGCCCACTCACCACAATCAGCCAGCCTGGCTTCGCCCTGATACCGACCAGGGAGTTGACCAGCATTTTGGTGGAGCCAGCCTTCAGCACGGATTTGCCGGAATCGAACAGCGACATGCTGTCGAGGCGAATGGTTTTCGGACCCTGAATGATTTTCTTGATAACCGGTGGAGGCGGTGGCGGCGGGGCCCAGTCACTGATGGCAGCCTCAACAGGCGGCACCAGGCGCAGCCCCTGATACAGCCCCAGGCGATAACGCAGTGGCTCCCCGCGACGCTGCCAGTCGTCCAGCAATGCGCCATCGGCTCGCAGGCGCTGCTGCGCACGCAGTTTCGGGGCAGCAGGCTTATCCCCCAGTTGGTGATATAACGCAAGGTGATCGCCCACATTACGAATGAGACGCTGGTTGTTCATCCAGGACGCCAGCATGGCAAGGGCCAGGAAAATCCCGCCCAGTAATCCGACATAGCGCCAGAACACCATTCTGCGACTGACACCGCGTCGGCGCGGTAACGCTGGCAGCAGCAGCTCAGGCAGCGGCAGTGGCTCTGTCGTCACAACGGCATCCGGTGGCAGCGCCGTCACGGAAGTAATGTGCTGTTGCCAGAGATTCCCCGCGATACCGCTCACCGGCACCATGCACATGCCCTGTACGCAAGGCTTCATCACCGGCAGCTCGCCCTGGCGTACCGACAGCAGGTCATTCACCGCGCTGTTCTGCCAGGCAAGCAGGCTGTCCAGCCACAGACCCTGACTCAGACGAGAAAGTCTCCCGTCAGATCCACTCTCCCGGGTCCACTCCGTCAATGACACATTGCCCTGACCGGGCTGATACACCTGAATACCGCTTCGCTGGCTTACTGTGGTAAACCAGACGGGTTCGGCCTCCGCGCAGACCACTGGGGGCGATACCCAGGTCACGGTCCACAGCGGGGGGATCGTGCCAAATGCCGCACGGCACTGGACGACAGCCCGCTGCCAGCCCCGAAGATTCTGGGTAAAATCATCCCCGGAGATGTGCTGTTCAGGTACCACCGCCAGCATGATGGAAATTTGCGACGCCAGGGCCGGGCGCACCAGGCTCAGGTGCTGTGCCAGGAGTGGCAGCTGTTCTGCATCCTTCACCCACAGATACCAGCCCTGCCGGGTTTCCCGGTGACGGAAACCGGACACAAACAGCGGGGCGTTGTCGCCGCAGACGAGGATCACCGCCCCCTGAAAATCTTCCGGCGGCAGGTTTTCATCCACAATCTCCCGGACAGCGGTCGCCCGCGCCCCGGAGGCCCGACGCTGACGCCAGAACATCACCCCGGACACCAGAACAACCAGCAGACTGAGCGCCGCGCGGCTGCCCGTGGACAGTGGCCAGAATCCCAGAATGAGCCACAGCGCCAGTACGGCACCCAGGGCAGTTAACAGACTTCGGTACGCATCCCGCATCGCTTACCCCGGCCTGACAGTCTGGCTCACCAGCTCGGTAAGCGAAGACGAAAGGAAGAACCACAGCGCCACCAGGGCGACAGCGGCCACAACCAAGGTCATCCAGTACCAGCGACGACCGCTGCGCAGGCGTGATACCCGGGCAACAATGGGGGCGTCCTGTGTCAGCGTGAAGGCCGGCACCCGTTCCGCGAGCGCACGAACGATATCTTCCCGACGCTCATCATCCTGGGCGCGATACTGACCGACAAAGCCCAGCTGCAAAGTGCGGTACATGCAGGTCAGAACGGCGGCGTCAGGGGCGGTTTCTTTCAGCAGGTTGCGGATCCGTTCCCACAGCTCCTCACCGGCATTGAGGGTACCAAAGAAGTGGGCCTGCAGCGGATCACGACGCCACGTCAGGTAACCATCATCAGTGGTTCCGCGATTCATCACGCTCTCATCAAGCAGTGCACACAGGGCATACACCATATGGTCACGGCTGATGTCGCTGTAACCTGCCTCCGTGAGCGCCGTTTTCGCCTCCTGCACCAGACGGCAGGCACGGCGATAAAGCCCTTCCCCGTCCCGGACTTCCTGACCGCCCCGCAGCTGGCTGGCCATCAGCCAGCCCGGGTAGAAAATACGTTCTATCTGGCTGAGTTCGGATTTATTCATGAGCGCAGGACCGCAAAGAGTTCCAGATTTACATCCCCCAGTGAGCGCGGGGTGTAGAAGGTGCAGCTGCCCATCTCAAGCATTGCCCGTGCCGCCTCCGTACTCAGATCCAGCGAGAAATACTGGTTCTCAAGACGTAAAGGGATAGCGGCCGGAACATGGGCCAGCGGCTTGATAACCATCCCGCTCAGGGCCACATTCACCACATCCGACACATCGTCAAAGCTGCCCGCTTTACACAGCTGCGGGAATTTCGTCTGTAGTTCATGATTCGGCATGGAGGATCGAACGGAGAGATAGAAGTCTGCCCCTTCGCGCAGGCGCGCATCGTGCAGGGCACCTTTCCAGATCTGATCCTGATGCTCCAGGTGGATACTCACCACCCGCGACGGCAGGCTCGCTTCCAGAAGCTTGTCGAGCAGTGCCAGCAACGGCGGAAATATCCGTTCCGGTGCATCGTGCTGATAAGCAGGAATATCCCCGGCGTCGTGCTCAAGTGAGAAAGTCAGCAGGCTGCCGGCCAGGCGGGTCAGTTCGCGGTACAGCAGTTCCGGGTGACGAGACGGGGTCTGCAACAATTCAGTTAGTACGGGTTCAGCGCTGTTCAGGGCATTGAGCAGCCAGAACAGGGAGACATCGGCGACCGCAAAGTCGGCCATCCGCTCATTGCTTTCACGGCGCATGGCCATCAAACGCTTCCTGCGTGCCTGCAGGCGCACCAGCAGGTCATTCAGTTCGGTAGTAAGCCACGGACTGGCCGCAATGGACATCATCGGCGGGATAAAAGCCGGGTCCCGGCTCCACTGCCCCTGCGCATTACGCACCAGACGGGCTACCGGACAGGTCAGGTATGCCGTGTTTTCCTGGCTGGACAGACGCAGGGTCAGCGCATGACGCAGGATCGCGAGTTCCCCGCTTTCATGGCCGGCCAGTTCCTGCACGACGACACGCTCCGCTTTCCAGCGGCGCGGCCGCTCACTGTCCTGACCGTTATCGAGGTTGCCACCGCCGGCGCTCAGCAGTGGCAGCGCGACAACCACGTCAACAGCCTCACTGCCGGCGGCAACAGACAAATCACAGACCGGAGGAAGCGTGTCTGCCAGGTCGGTATCAACAAGGGTCCCGTCCTGAAAGCGCACCACCAGACGTGTGGCATTTAGGCGCGAGAGCGCAAGCACTGCATCATCAAATTCTGCCGCAACCACGCCCCAGGGATGAGAAATACCCATCCGGGCGACCATGTCTGCAACACGTTCATTCCAACGGGCCTGCTGCTGGAACTGTTGCGGGGCCAGAGCGGCCCCATCTTCCCAAAGTGGGCGGTAAATTTTCATCCCTGATTTCCCCTCGCCTTAGGATTTCGCTTTCGGCATCTGGGAAACCAGCGACAGATTGACGTCCATCCCTTCCACCTGGAAGTGCGGCACGGCATAGAGCTTCACACGGAAGAAACCTGGGTTGTCCTCGATATCCTCCACCGTCACTTTCGCGTCGCGCAGCGGGTGAGAAGCCTGCAGCTCGTCGCCCGGATCGGTCATTTCAGTCACCAGACTACGAACCCAGGTGTTCAGCTCAAGCTCCAGCAGACGACGGTCCTTGGTGGTCCCGATATTTTCCCGCTGTATAAGCTTCAGGTAGTGGGCAATACGCGACAGCAGGAAGATGTACGGCAGACGCGCATTGATGCGGCTGTTGGCTGTCGCATCTGCGGTGTCATACAGGGCTGGTTTCTGGGTCGAGTTCGCCGAGAAGAAGCACGCGTAGTCGCGGTTCTTGTAGTAGGAGAGCGGAATGAAGCCGAGGTTGGCGAATTCAAATTCGCGGGTTTCCGGGATCATCACTTCAGAGGGGATTTTCACCTGATTGCCGGTGCCGAGGTCATACAGGTGGATAGGCAGATCCTGAACGGCACCACCGGCCTGCGGGCCACGGATTTGCACACACCAGCCGTTATTGATAAAGCTGCGCACCATGTTGGATGCAAAGGCGAAGGATGCGTTGGCCCAGAGGTATTTGTCGTGATCCGGGCCTTTCACTTCTTCAACATAGTTGAAGCTGCGCACGGGTAAGGTATCCGGGCCATACGGCAGGCGGCCCAGCACACGCGGCATCACCAGACCGATATAGCGGGAATCATCCGTCTCACGAAACGATTTCCACTTGATGTACTCGGCACGGTCAAAGTAGTTACCGATATCTTTTATAGCCGCCACTTCCTCCATCGAATCCTTGAGGAAAAATTTAGGGCCAGCGGAGCCGATAAACGGCATATGCGCAGCAGCAGAGACTTTAGATATGTTGCGCAGAAGCGTTACATCCTGAGCGGAAGCATCAAACTCGTAGGCGGAAATCAGCGCGGCAATCGGCTCTCCACCCGGGGTGTCATACTCATCAATATAGGTATGCTTATACAGTCCGCTCTGGATAATTTCCGGGCAGTCTTCGAAGTCCTGTCGCAGGTCTTCTTTGGACATATCCAGCAGTTCAACCTTCACGTTCTGACGGAAATCGGTTTTGTCGACAAGCGATTTCACGCCGCGCCACAGACTTTCTACCGCCTGGAAGTCCTCATGGTGCATGACAGCATCAAGCTGACGACTAATCTGGTAGTCCAGCTCAGCGATATGATGGTCAATCAGGTTTTTGTCGAGTTTTTCAACTTTTGAGCCCGCTTTTGTCAGGCACTCCAGGAACACCTGCATCCCGGCCGTTAAACGTTCATCCGCAGTCGCATCCGACATCGCCTGCGCATCCTGCCAGATATCCAGTGCACTGAGTTCGGAGACCGGGTTCAGATTGATTTTTTTAAACAGAGACGCATAAACCCCACCAGCGGCCGGACGTTCCAGCACCACACTCTCGCCACCCGCGGCATTCTCATTTTTTACAGACATCAACATCTTCCTTATTAATCCGTTAAAACATCCTGACCGTTATGGCTGTTTAGGGGCCAGAGCAGACAACTCAGATCTGAGTTCTGCGCTTAATGCCGGGTCGAGCAGAATTTTTTCAAGCTCTTTCCGGAAAGCCTGATTGTCCAGCAGGTTAGCTTTTAAATCGCGAAGCAGATTACGCATGGAAAGCATCGCCTTCAGCTGAGGGATCTGCCGGGAAACCTGCTCAGGGGTGAAATCCTTCATGCTCTGGAATGTCAGATTGATATTGTCTTCGCTACCGTCACCGGCAAGCGTGTTTTTAACGGTGAGATTTACTTTTGGGGAATATTCGGAAAGTACTGAGTCAAAGTTATTTTTGTTCAGATTAACTTTTTTGCGTTCAGAGAGTGGCGCGGACTCCTGACCATTACTGAAGTCGCCCGCCACCAGTAATTTCAGGGGGAGTTCGGTTTTCTTGCTCGCCCCGCCCGTATGCAAATCAAGTTTTAAATTGATACGTGCCTTGGGTATTTCGGACTGAAAGGAAGAGTTAGACATGGCTGTCCCTGTTCTATGGAGTGATAGAAACCGCCACAGCCAGTGTCAAATATTAAGAATGGCTTACCCTGCCATAAAACATTCCTGCTATTAAACATTCAATGAAAAGCAGGACCTGCGGTCAGAAGCGAGTACATTCCATTTACTGGCGATATGACGTGATGAAAGAGCGTAAATCCTGAATTTATTTTTCAGATAAACACCCATGGCGCGAGTTTAGAAATAGTGGGTTAACCAAAGGAAATGATAATATGTAACCAAATGTAACAGGATGAACTTGCCAGAAAAAATCTGATACTGATCTGATATATAAGATTTTTCTTAAGATTTCGGCTGTGGGGCGCATGATAGCTGGGACTAAAAAATGTTTCAGTGAATAGTTCATTGCGGGATTGAGCAGAGAAATTACCCAATGCTAAAAAGTGCGGTTCATGCTTTTTTTACAGGATAGCGGCAGAAAGTGAAAACGAGAACCAGCCCAAACGGGTTAGTTTTTATAATAAGTTATGTTAATGATTTGTGGCACTGTTATACGCTGCTAATGTGCCTGTTGCCGCTAAGAAGTTCATCGACTTTCCCGACGACACGCTGAGGGCGTCATGCCATAAACCTGCCGGAAACGATGGCTGAAGTGGGCTGAAGAGTGGTAACCACACTGAAGGGCAATATCGGTCATCGTCAGCTCGGGCCGCTCAAGCAACATCCTTGCACGATCCATACGACGGCGCATCACGAACTGGTGCGGCGCTTCGCCAGTGGTATGGCGGAACATGCGGGCAAAGTGAAACTCACTCAATGCTGCTTCCTGCGCCAGCACAGCCAAGGTTAAAGGCTGGTCAATGTGAGCCTCAATGAAGTCGAGAACCCGACGTAATACTGCGGGAGCCAGTCCGCCCCTCACCTGGGGCAGTTGCCACTTAACTTCGCTGTAGTGCTGCAGCAGATGGGTCAGCAGTAGTGTTGATGCGCTGCTCAGCGTCAGCTGGCTGGCGGGCTGTTGCCAGTCGCTGCTCAGCAGAAAGTGTCGATAGAGCTGGGTAATGCGGTCATCAACAGAAAAGATTTTCTCATGCAGGTTTAACTGCGCCGGACTGCGGTCCCAGACCCGTTCGGCCAGTTGCCGCAACTGGTTCTCGCTGCAATAGAGATGAACAAAGGCGAGATCGGCACGCAGATCCCAGGTCGATTCCGTGCCAGCCGGCATCAGACAGAAGCGATCGGGTGCGCCACCGTTACGCCAGCCATGCGGGGTTTTATGCCAGGTATCGTAGCCGCCCGCCACGTAAAGGCTTAGCGTGTGATGATCGCTGAGGTTTGTCACGCGATCGCCACTATTAAACCAGGCTGCAAGCTGAATGCCGCTGTGAAGCTGCACCTGATCGCGCAGTTGTGCTTTGTGGCGTTGCAGCATGTCAAAGGTCTGGAAGCGACTCATCGGGGTATCAGTTCAGATAAACAGAGTGCCAGTTTACGGATTGCGCGGGACAGAAAACAGAGCACATCGGGACAGAGAGTAAAAATGCGCAAGATTTTGCAAACCCTGCGCAATCCGCTGCAAGACCAGGGAGCGTTGCGGGCGCAGACTCGGCGTTTTGCGGTGGAGAATCTGGTAATGAACCTGTTTTTGTATCTCTCAGTCGTGCTGATCTGGGGCACGACCTGGATTGCGATTTATGCGCAACAGTCTGCAGGCATCAGCGCCGTAACCGTCGCTGTCTTCTGGCGTTTTTTGCTGGCCTCGCTGGTCATGTTATTCCTGCTTAAGCTGATAAAGCGTCTGCACAGGCTGACGCTGCAGGATCACCTTTTCTGTGTGCTGCAGGGCTGTTGCGTTTTTGGCTTTAACTTTGTCTGCTTTTATTACGCCTCTGGCTATATCAGCAGCGGACTGGAGTCGGTCATTTTCTCTTTGGCGGTGATGTATAACGCCATTAACAGCTGGATATTTTTCCGTCAGCGCCCTTCCGCACGTCTGATTCCGGCGATAGTGCTCGGCATGGCGGGTATTGTTGCGTTGTTCTGGCACGATCTGCGCAGCACTCAGGCCTCGGCCGGCTTGATGTGGGGCATTGGGTTAAGTGCGCTGGGCACCCTGGGATTTTCATTCGGCAATATGATCAGTCAGCGGCATCAGCGTCTGCAACGTGACGTGCTGACAACCAACAGTTACGGCATGTTATACGGTGCGCTGATCATGGCACTGGTCTCGCTGCTGCAGGGTGTTTCGCTGCAGCCGACATGGAATACACAGTGGTTTGGGGCATTGATCTATCTGGCTATCGTGGGATCGGTGATGGGATTCGGGGCCTATTTTACGCTGGTGGGACGTATCGGAGCCAGTCGGGCTGCCTATACAACGGTGCTGTTTCCGCTGGTGGCGCTGGCACTCTCTACCCGTTATGAAGGATATGAGTGGCATGCCAGCGCCATCCCTGGCCTTGTCATGATTTTACTGGGCAATATCGTGATGTTTGCCCGTTGGCCGGCAAGTCGTCGCCGGATAATCATCTGACGCGGAGGCGGGCTGAGGCCCGCGTCCGGATGGGCGTTATGCCCACTGCTGCTGAAGGAGTTTCTGTGGTTTATTGATCGCTTTACGCGCAATCCAGTAGAGCAGAACACGCTCATCGTCACTATCACGATCGGCCATCGACAGCAGTTTTAATGCCAGCGTCGATTTGGTCACAGGCTGTTGTTCTGTACTGAGTTCAATCACCGCCTGACCGATGATGCAGCAAACTTCATCCTCACTGGTGCTGGATTCATATGTCCGGTCTTTCATATTTCCTCCTGATAAGTGAACTGTTAGCCTGGCAAATAATCTGTAAACCTGCTCACAGAATCATCTTAATGAAACATTATCTTACGGCTAATTACGCTTAATCATTAAGCTGCCGTTTTGCTTACTTTTGACGCGACGTCGCTAATCTCTCCCGATGCCATTCATACCGCCTGAATGGCATTTCATTCCCCGATCCGTTCCGTTCATGCCTTTACTGCTCACGCGCGCGAATCACTGCTTTATTCTGACCGCAGTTTCCAGATTCCCGGATGGGAGAGAAAAATTATGAACCAGACTCAACAGGCTTCTTACCAGCGTGCTCGCTGGCTTACATTGTTCGGAACGGTAATCACTCAGTTCGCACTGGGGTCAGTCTACACATGGAGTTTGTTCAACGGCCAGCTGTCACAGAAGCTGGATGCGACGGTCAGTCAGGTTGCTTTTTCGTTTGGTCTGCTGAGTCTGGGGCTGGCTATTGCCTCCTCGCTGGCCGGTAAATTACAGGAACGTTTTGGCGTACGCCGCGTCACTATCGGGGCGGGTGTGCTGATGGCGCTGGGTTTCTGGCTTACCGCGCATGCTAATAACCTGATGATGCTCTATTTCAGCGCCGGACTGCTGGTGGGTCTGGCGGATGGCGCAGGTTACCTGATGACGCTCTCAAACTGCGTGAAGTGGTTTCCGGAGCGCAAAGGAATGATCTCTGCCTGTGCGATTGGCGCTTACGGTCTTGGCAGTCTGGGATTCAAATTTATCTGCGGGGCGCTGCTGGCGACGGTGGGTCTGGAGCAGACCTTTATGATCTGGGGCGTGCTCGCGATGTCGATGATTATCCTCGGTGCACTGCTGATGCGTGATGCCCCCCTTCAGGATACCGGGAGCAGCACGAATGGTCAGCAACATGCGCGGGATTACACGCTGGCACAGTCGGTGCGTCTGCCACAGTACTGGATGCTGGCGCTGATGTTCCTGACAGCCTGCATGAGCGGTCTCTATGTGATAGGCGTTGCCAAAGATATCGGCGAAGGGCTGGTGCATCTGACTACACAGACCGCTGCCAGTGCGGTAACGGTGATTGCGATTGCCAACCTGAGTGGCCGTCTGGTGCTGGGCATACTGTCTGACAAAATGATGCGCATCCGGGTTATTTCACTGGCGCAAATCGTGTCGCTGATCGGGATGAGCGTGCTGCTGTTTACCCGAATGAATGAGATCACCTTCTTCCTGTCACTCGCCTGTGTAGCCTTCAGCTTTGGCGGTACCATCACGGTATTCCCGTCGCTGGTCAGTGACTTTTTCGGCCTCAACAACCTGACAAAAAACTATGGTCTGCTCTATCTCGGATTTGGTATCGGAAGCGTGCTGGGCTCACTGGTCGCCTCGCTGTTTGGCGGGTTCACCGTCACCTTCAGCCTGATTATGACGCTGCTGGTCATCTCCCTGTTCCTGTCACTCACCATCCGCTTACCACAGAGTTCTGTTACAGCAACACCTGTATTGCAACGTCATTAACCATCACGACGGGCCGCGCCAGAGCGGCCCGTTCACGTTTAGCCGCGGAATCGCGGCTCTGCCATGCCCGCCACCGAGACGTCCACCGCAAAGATATCGCCTGACTGCGGATAGCGTGCCAGCTCCTCTTCGGTGCGATCTTCCCGTGAACTGGTAATAAACAGCGTTTTAAGATCGGCGCCACCAAAGGCCACCATGGTTGGCCACTTCACCGGCAGCAGGATCTCATCGACGATTTCGCTGCTCTGGGGATCGATGCGTACTACGCGACCGCCATCAAACTGTGCGGACCAGTAAAATCCTTCGCTATCCACTGCGGCACCATCCGGCAATCCACCTTTCGCGTCGAAACGGCGGAACAGAGTGCGTTCGCCCGGTTCGCCCTGCGCATTTAATGGATAGCGATAGAGCGCTTCATTCGGCGTGTCACTGTGATACATCCAGCGCCGGTCGGGAGAGAAGGCCAGCCCGTTGGAAATTTTAATGTCACGCGCTTTGACCTCTAGTTTCAGGTCAGGCGTCACGCGGCACAGCAGCCCGCCATTTTTGTCCTGAGGTTCCCACAGGCTGCCGCACCAGAAATTCCCCCAGGGATCAACGCGGCCATCATTAAAGCGACTTTGCGCAGCCACACCGGGATTCTCTGCGATCTTTTTCTCTGGCTTACCCTGCGCATCCAGCAGCCAGACACCGCCACGCAATGCAGCTATCAGACCGCCCTGCTCACGCAGACCGATGCATCCCACCTCTTCCGCCTGCGGGAAGGTTTGCAGTTCACCGCTGACCGGATCAAAACGGTGAATGGCGGGTGCCAGAATATCGACACAGTACAGCACCTGTTCTTCCACTGACCAGAGCGGGCATTCGCCCAGTTCAGCCTGTAAAGCCAGAATATTTTTTACGTCATGCGCCATGTTTTTCTCCCATTGAACTGACATGCTAATAATGTAGTTGTAAAAACTTTCAAATGAGAATTATTTCCGCTTGATTTTAAGACTATTCTCTTTGATAGTATTTACTATTCAGTTCATTCTTATTTCTTTATTATTCTCCGCTGCAAAGCGCAGCACTCTGAAATATTCCGTCATATCTTCTTAAATAACTCTACAAAGCGTACATCTTCACTCCACTTTTCCAGCGTAGTGTCATAGTCATTGGAAAAGAGGAGAAGCTTCCGATGAAGAGATTAATTAAAGTCGCTTCGGTGGTTGCGCTGATGACATTATTAAGTGGTTGTATCATCAGCCCCAGACACGACAATGGCTGGCACCGCGGGGGTGGCGGCGGATATCATGGAGGCTACTATGGAGGTTATCACGGTGGGTATCATGGCGGTCACCATCGCCGCTAACGGGCAAAGATGTCACACAGCATAAAATAAAATCATTAAACTTTAAGGGCGGGATAATTATCCCGCCCGTTTTATTTAGCTTTTCACAGCATAATTACACTGGAACCACGCTTTCTGCAGTCCCGGAATATGACTCTCCTGCGCAGGTAACGCCTCGACTTTATCAAAGCCTTTATTACTGCAGTAATTCGCCAGATCAATATTCATTGCATCACGATTGACCTTTACCGGGTCAAAACGGTACTGCACGGTATTTGAGCCTGGATCTTCATCTACACGTTCAAACGCCCCGGGTTTGCTGGCAGTACATCCACTCAGCAAAATCAGCGCCAGTGCGCCGGTTATTAGTTTTTTCATTAAGTTATCCTCACGTTGCCGCGCAGTTTATGACGCAGCATGCCGCGCATCCATAGGATTAATGCGCGAAAGTTCAAAACTTGAGAAGCTTTTACCGATTAATGTAATACGATTAAACGGCTATCACTATCATGCACGGCGTGACAAGATGCATTCAGACAAAACGAAGACTGCACCACACCAGGAAATGCCAAAAATAAAAATCTGTTCCTCTCTTCCCTGCCCGCGCTTAGCGGGCTTTTTTTCGCCCGCCATTCCGCTGCTCCGCTGCCGCTTACTGGCCAGTCAGCGCAATCATTCTACGTAACAGGTTAGCGGCGCGCTTGTCAGGTAATGCCAGAATCGCGCTGTAGAGATCAATCGACATGGCACACAGCGATGAGCGATCAACCGCCGTGTCGGCAGGCATATTCAGCTGCTGCAGCTTATCCCCCCACTGCTGATAGAGCCGGGCGACAATTTTTTGCAGATCATCCTGCGCCAGCGCCTTATCCAGTGGCTGATCGGGCAATGGACTGTTCAGCAGCAGCTGCTCCATGGCATCCGCCTCTTTGCGATTCAGCGACGGCGGCAGTGTGGTCAGCAGATTGATGCCGCCACTCACCTGCGGATAGAGATAACG
Source organism: Pantoea sp. OVA07A (assembly GCF_019969975.1). Taxonomy (NCBI): domain Bacteria; kingdom Pseudomonadati; phylum Pseudomonadota; class Gammaproteobacteria; order Enterobacterales; family Erwiniaceae; genus Pantoea; species Pantoea sp. OVA07A. The sequence continues at coordinate 190,663 of NZ_JAHXYM010000005.1, forward strand.
GAAGCAGAGGCCCGGATCGATTTGGTTCAGCGCCCGCATCTCTTCAACTGAGACGCTGATATAGTTGACCACCGCCGCGTCAGTTCCGCGCATCAGCCGCTGATTAATCACCTCAATCAGCCAGCCACGTAGCTCGCCCGTCGCCTTCTCAGCTGGCTCCCCCGCCCGGATGCGCCGGGTCAGCTCCTGGGTCAGCAACAGCCATAACGCCGGTTCCTGAGTCTGCAGCACCCGATAACCGGGCATCTTTGCCAGTTGATTTACCGCCTGCTCACGCTGACTGGCCTGCAACTGATGCGGCGCAACCCAGCTGAACCAGAGCAGGTTTGCCAGTATCAGGGGCAGCAGAAAGATGATCAGCCCCTGCCACAAACGCAGCCGGGTGGTTTTGATCAGCACAATAACAATCAGCGCCAGCAGCGCAAACGCGGCCAGCGTAATAAAAAGCAGAGCATTCATGCGGCGGGATTAATCCTTACGCACATCGATCAGCACAGGACAGTGAGCGCGCTCAATAACCGATGCGCTGACTGAGCCTTTTAACAGCCGATTCAAAGAGGAGAGATGGCGACGTCCCATGATAATCATGCTGGCCTTAAGCTGTTGCGACTGGGCAACGATAGTATCTGCCGCGTCACCCGCCAGAATCATGCCCCGCGCATTAATGCCCGCACGCAGTAACGGAGCCAGTGCATGGCGCACCACCATTTCTGCCGTATTCTGCTCATCCTGCGCGGCCACAAAATCGGCCGGATCTTCACCCGCATCGATTTCCATTGGCTGATTACAGGAGGAGTAAGCGGGATCGACGCAGCACAGCACGACCACATCGGCGCGATGCGCCAGCGCTTCTTCAATGGTTAAGGCGACCACTTTTTCCGCTACCGGAGAGTGATCAATGGCCATCAGCAGGGTTTTCATCGAATGCTTATCCTTCTATCGCGGCGACTTTGCCGATTTCACGCACCAGTGCCTCTTTACACTTCAGCATCTCGTCACGAAAACGGGCTTCGTGTCGCAGAAAACGTGCAGAAGGCACCAGCAAAGAGACAGAAAAGCGACCAAACAGCGTATCCAGCGCAAACGCCATGGTAGAGATACCTTCCAGCGTTTCACCGCGATCCACGGCGATACCGGTTTCGCGCACTTCCCTGATAAGTTGCAGCAACTGAGGCAGCGTTTTCACCGTCATATCGGTTAACTCCTGCCAGGCGTCGCCAACGATCGTCCGTACATCTTTTTCACACTCCAGCGCCAGCAACGCCCGTCCACCGGAGGTGCTGTAGAGCGGCAGATTGAGTCCCATATGCGGAACCACCCGAAGCTCACGCGACGCCACCACGTGGTGAATAATCGCCAGCTGACTGCCGCTGGCGCGCGCCAGCGAGACGGTTTCATTGGTGTCGGAAGAGAGTTTTTCCAGCAGCGGACTGACCAGATCAACCACATCGGTATGTACGCTGGAGATCAGTTTTAACAGCGCCGGCCCCAGACGCAATCCGCCCGCCCCGCTGCTGCGCACCAGCTCTGCGCTGTCGAGCGCGGCAACAATACGCTGCACCGTTGAGCGCGGCAGTTCGACCGCCTGAGCTATCTCACCGAGGCTCATGCCGCCGGGCTGTTCGCCAAGCGCATTAAGAATTTTTGCCGCACGGGCGATGACCTGTATACCGCCCGTTTTTTCATCCTCGCGGCTGGAGGGTTGATGTGCCATAGCGTCGTCCTGTTTGAGCTGCCTTACTGTAGCGCGAATGCCGCACTTTTTACAGCCTGTACCACATTGCAATACAGTATACCGGGATGTAATATTACGACCTGTATCACATCGCAGTACACTGCATCATAATAACGAGATCGCCTGCAATGAACGCTAAGCCTGCCGCCGCGCCGGCCCCTCATCCTTTTACACTGCAACTGGCACTGGGATTAGTCGGCGTGCTCATCGCCGCCCTGACCTCCGGGCTGAACGATCGCGTCAGTGATATCGCGCTGGCCGATATCCGTGCCGCGATCGGCATCAGTTACGATCAGGGTAGCTGGATTATCTCTGGCTATCAGGCGGCAGAAGTGGCCGCCATGATGATTGCGCCCTGGTTTGCCGTCACCCTGTCGCTGCGGCGTTTTACGTTAGGCGTGTCGGCGGGATTTATGCTGACTGGCATTCTGCTGCCGCTGGTGCGGGATCCGACGCTGTTTATCAGCCTGCGCGTATTGCAGGGCCTGTTTGGCGGCGCCTTACCGCCAATGCTGATGACGGTCGCCCTGCGCTTTCTGCCGCCGCCCTTTAAACTTTTTGGCCTGGCGGGCTATGCCCTGACCGCGACGTTTGGCCCCAATATGGCGGCCTCGCTGGCCTCGTTGTGGACCGATCACGTCAGCTGGATGATGGTGTTCTGGCAGGTCGTGCCGTTGATGCTGATCGCTATGCTGCTGACAGGATGGGGATTGCCCCAGGATCCGCTGCGACCGGAACGCTTTCAGCAGATCGATCTGTTCGGCATGGTGACCGGCTGCAGTGGTGTTGCGCTGCTGATTCTGGTGCTGACCCAGGGTGAGCGCCTCGACTGGCTGAACTCGCCACTGATTACCGGTATGTTGCTCACCGCGCTGCCGCTGCTGCTGGTTTTCCTGATTAATGAGTGGTTTCACCCGCTGCCGCTGTTTAAATTGCAGATGCTCCGACGGCCAAATCTGGCGCATGGCTTGCTGGGCCTGGCCTGCGTGCTCATCCTTGGGCTTTCTGGCTCCGCGCTGCCTTCGGCCTATTTTGCTCAGGTCAGCGGCTTTCGCACCCTTGAGTTTGCCCCGCTGGCGCTGGCGGTGGGTCTGCCGCAACTGCTGATCGCACCGCTGATTGCAGCCCTGCTGAATATCCGCTGGATCGACTGCCGCTGGATGCTGACGGCGGGCGTCGGCTTGCTGGTGACCTCCTGTCTGCTGGGCACACAGATCACCAGTGACTGGGCAAGACAGAATTTCTGGCTGCTGCAGATCCTGCAGGCGTTCGGACAACCGATGATCATTTTGCCGATACTGATGAGCGCCACCAGCGTTGTGGCCCCGCCAGAAGGCCCGTTTGCCTCGGCAATGTTTAATACGGTGCGCGGCTTTTCCAGCATCGCTGCCTCTACGCTGGTTGAGGTTTTCCTTTCGCATCGTGAGCAGTTTCACTCCAGTGTGCTGATTAATCAGGCGGCCAGTCGCAGCTGGCTGATGACAGCGCCGACGGCCAGTCAGGCCAGCAGCAGCTTGCCGCTGTTGCCGGATGGCAGCATCAGCGCCGCCGATAATCTCAGCGGATTCGCTTCCCTGGTCAGGCATCAGGCCACGATCCTTGGTCTGAGCGACAGCTGGCTGATGCTGACCGGCTTTGCCGCCTGCCTGTTATTGCTTACCGCCATCCTGCCAAAACGGGTGTGGCCGCCTCAAACTTTGATTCAAAACCCTTCCCGGAATAACTGAATATGCGTGCTTTCGAAATGAAAAGAACCCTGCTGCTGAGTCTGTTGCTGCTGGTGTTACTGGCCATCGCTTTTGTGGTCTGGTCACTGATGACCGGCAATGATCACCGCACCAACGACGCTTACGTCAATGCGGACTACACCCTGGTGGCACCGAAAGTCTCGGGCTACATCAGCCACGTGCAGGTGCAGGATAATCAGCAGGTCAAAGCGGGTCAGCTGCTGGCGACGCTGGACGATCGTGACTATCGTGTGGCGCTTGAGAGTGCGGAGGCTGACCTGCAGGTGAGCCAGGCGAAACTGCTGAGCAGTCAGGCACAGCTGGAGCAGCAGCAGTCGGTGATTGATCAACAGAAAGCCAGCGTCGCGGCCAGCGAAGCCTCTGCGCAGTATGCCGGTCAGAGCGCCGATCGTTATAACCGCCTCTATAAAAGCGGTACCGTGGCAGCCGACGATCAGCAGAAAGCCAGCTCAAACCAGCGCTCGGCGCTGGCAGCCGTGCATCAGAGTCAGGCCGCGCTGGCGTCGGCAGTAAAACAGGTGGGGGTGTTACAGGCGGCGGTGCGTTCTGCGGAAGCGGATGTTGCAGCGGCGAAGGCCAGCGTCGATCAGGCCAGGCTGAATCTCTCCTACACGCGCATTACTGCGCCCGTTGACGGCATGGTAGGTCAGCGCTCGGTGCGGACCGGCGCGTACGTATCAGCCGGCACCCGTCTGCTGGCGGTGGTGCCACTGCAGCAAACCTACATTACTGCTAACTATCTTGAGACGCAGTTAAGCGATGTGCGTCCCGGCCAGCGGGTGCGGATCCGGGTGGACGCCCTGCCGGGCGAGACCTTTACCGGTCATGTGGACAGCATCGCACCGGCCACCGGCGCAACTTTTTCGGCGATCTCTCCCGATAACGCCACCGGCAACTACACTAAAGTCGTTCAACGTCTGCCGGTGAAAATTGTGCTGGATGGCGACCAACAGCATCTGGCTCAGTTACGTGTAGGCATGTCGGCGATCCCTGAAATCGAAGTGCCGTAAAATTGTGAGCAATATCTCAGAACGGACCTATTTCATTTGGGGAGGATTACGCGTAAATTAGCGCTCGATCCTGTTCTGAGTTATTCAGATCAACCCGGAAAAGAGCAGACCATGACTGTAAATGGCGATCTCTTTTCCACATCTGTTCGCGTTGCACTGGTTTGGGATCGCCATCATCGTAACCGCTCAGAGGAGTTGCTTTGTGAAATATGCCTTGATGGGAATATCTTTTTTCGCGTTACTTTGGTTCGGAACCTTTGTTCTGCTGCTGAAGTAATGGCGTGACAGTGCCGCCACGGGGCGACCCCTGAGTCGCCCCTGCTGGCTGTCAGCGTTCTTCTTCCATTTTTATGCTGCCTGGCAATATGCCATCGGCACGAAACATCGCTTTAATTCCCCGTACCGCCTGACGAATACGATCGCTGTTCTCTATCAGCGCAAAACGCACGTGCGTGTCGCCATAGTCGCCAAACCCGATACCGGGCGAGACACAGACTTTCGCCTCCTGCAGCAGTTGCTTAGCGAACTCCAGCGACCCAAGATGTGCGTAATGGTCCGGTATTTTTGCCCAGACGTACATTGAGGCTTTCGGGTTATCCACCATCCAGCCCGCTTCATGCAATCCTTTGACCAGCACATCACGGCGGCGTTTGTACTGCTCTGCGATGTCGCGTACGCACTGTTGATCCCCTTCCAGCGCCGCAATCGCCGCCACCTGCAGTGGCGTAAAGGTGCCGTAGTCATGATAACTTTTGATTCGCGCCAGCGCGGCGACCAGCTCTTTGTTGCCCACCATGAAACCGATACGCCAGCCCGCCATGTTGTAGCTTTTTGACAGGGTAAAGAATTCGACGGCGACATCACGCGCGCCCGGCACCTGCATAATCGATGGCGCTTTCCAGCCATCGTAGACGATGTCGGCATAGGCCAGATCGTGGATCACCAGCACGTTGTACTGCTTCGCCAGCGCAATCACCCGTTCGAAAAAGTCGAGCTCCACACACTGTGCGGTGGGGTTGGACGGGAAGCCGAGGATCATCATTTTTGGCTTGGGATAGCTCTCGCGGATGGCGCGTTCCAGCTCATTGAAGAAGTCGACACCCGCCACCAGCGGCACCGAGCGTACCTGCGCCCCGGCAATCACCGCACCGTAGATATGGATCGGATAGCTGGGATTGGGCACCAGCACGGTATCACCGTGATCCAGCGTCGCCAGCATCAGGTGCGCCAGCCCCTCTTTGGAACCGATGGTGACAATCGCCTCTGATTCAGGATCGATCTCAACCTGATAGCGATCGGCGTACCAGCGCGAGATCGCCCGGCGCAGGCGCGGAATACCGCGAGAAGTGGAATAACCGTGGGTATCGTCACGCTGCGCCACCTGGCATAACTTTTCGACGATGTGTGGCGGAGTCGGACCATCCGGGTTGCCCATTGAAAAGTCGATGATATCTTCGCCGCGCCGACGCGCAGCCATCTTCAGTTCAGCGGTGATGTTGAAAACGTAAGGGGGTAAACGTTCGATACGCGAGAAACGACGGGGTGTGCTGTTATCAGCCATGATGTCCTCTGGATTACGTAAGCGCCCGGACCGTCCGAGCGACGCGGGTCACTGTGGTGACCCGTTACGAACATAACGTGGCGAGGATCATTTTGTCGAGGGTGGCGGAAAATATTTTTATTTTTGCGGATTCAGCCGCCCCAGCAGCCAATCGTTCACCCAGTAGCCGTTCAGCAGATAATTATCCCGTAGCGTGCCCTCCAGCTGAAAGCCGTTTTTCTCCAGAATACGGCGTGACGCCCAGTTCCCTTCAATCACCATCGCTTTGAGTTTGTGGAAATCGGCTTCAAGCAAAAACTGACACAGCGCCGCCAGGGCTTCGCTGCCATATCCCTGACCGCAGTGGCGATGCAGCAGCATATAGCCCACCTCCGCCTGACGGTATGGCTCCCATTCGGGGCTGCAGCCAAACAGGCCAATCGGCTCACCGTTGTCACGACGTCGCGCAACCAGGCAGAGCATATGAAAACTGCTCGCCTGCCAGGGGGCCAGACGCTCGGTGAAGCGCTGGCGGATATCCGCTTCATCGGGGATTTCGCTCACCCAGGTCATGGTGTCGCGATCTTCATGGACGGCACGAAACAGTTGCCAGTCTTCTGGCTGTAATTTACTCAGGGTTAATCTGGCGGTGACTAGTTGCATCTGCTGCTCCCGATGGGCGCGGTTTTCCAGCGGTCACTGGCGCACCTCATCGCGCAACATAGCAAAACGGCACCTTAGCGACCAGCCTCTGCAGGGCGAAAAAACTGTTCCCCTTTAATGCACTCAACCTTTCCCCTTTTTGCAGATATGTCGTAAAAATTGATCTGAAACACTAACTCCCGCCGTGATTGATCGGGACGCTAGCGGTTCGCGATCACATTTTTTATCATAGAGGCACTTTCCATTGCCGACGAGTCGCCTGTGTCCTCCCACTTCACGATGTTACTGGCAGTATTTGACCGCGCCGCCCTGATGCTGATCTGCCTGTTCTTTCTGACACGCACCCGCCCGTTTCGTCAGCTGCTGCAAAAAGATGAACACACCCGTGCGGAGAAAGTAGCCGTTACTGCCATCTTTTCCCTGTTTGCGCTGTTCAGTACCTGGTCGGGTGTCGATGTCGATGGTTCACTGCTGAATGTGCGGGTCATCGCCGTGATGGCGGGTGGCATTCTGTTTGGTCCCTGGGTCGGGATCGCCACCGGGGTTATTGCCGGTCTGCACCGTTTTCTGATCGATATTCACGGCGTAACCTCCGTGCCCTGCCTGATTACCAGCATCATTGCCGGTATCGTCGCGGGCGGTATTAATCGCCGGGTACTGAAAGAGCACCGCTGGCGTGCCGGTATCGTCGGCGGCATGCTCTGTGAAGCCCTGACGATGTTGTTGATTGTTGTGTGGGCGCGCCCCACCTCACTCGGGCTGGCGATTGTGTCGGAAATTGCCCTGCCGATGATCCTCGGTGCCTCCAGTATCGGCATCATTGTACTGCTGGTGCAGAGCGTCGAGGGGGAAAAAGAGGCGATTGCCGCCCGCCAGGCCAAGCTGGCGCTGGAGATCGCCAATAAAACCCTGCCGCTGTTCCGTCAGGTGAACAGCGACTCGCTGCGCAACATCTGTGACATTATCCGACGGGAGATCAAAGCCGATGCGGTGGCGATGACCGATAAAAAACAGATTCTGGCCTACGTCGGCTATGGCGAACATAATTATAAACATGGGGATGATGGCATCAGCCCCACCACGGCGCAGTCGATCGCCAGCGGTAAAATTATCATTAAGAACAACGATGAAGCGCATCGCACCAAAGATATTCACTCCATGATTGTGATCCCGCTGTGGGAGAAAGGCAAAGTCACCGGCACGCTGAAAATCTACTATCGCCGCGCACACCGTATTACCGGCTCGCTGAAGGAGATGGCGATCGGCCTGTCACAAATCATCTCAACCCAGCTTGAAGTATCGCGTGCCGAGCAGTTGCGCGAGATGGCTAATAAAGCGGAACTGCGTGCGCTGCAAAGTAAAATAAATCCTCATTTCCTGTTCAACGCCCTGAATGCTATCTCCTCTTCTATCCGGCTCAATCCCGATACCGCCCGTCAGCTGGTGATAAATCTGTCACGCTATCTGCGCTACAACCTGGAACTGAACGACGATGAGCTAATCGACATCCGTAAAGAGCTGTGGCAGGTGAAAGATTACATCGCCATCGAGCAGGCCCGGTTTGGCGATAAGCTGACGATGATCTATGACGTCGATGAGGATCTCCATTTTCTGCTGCCGAGTCTGCTGATCCAGCCTCTGGTGGAGAATGCCATTGTCCATGGCATCCAGCCCTGTAAAGGCAAAGGCGTGGTGACGCTGAGCGTCCGGGATCTGGGCGATCAGGTGCGGATCTCGGTGCGGGATACCGGCCAGGGCATCAGTGACGAAGTGATAGCACGGGTGGCGCGCAACGAGATGCCCGGTAATAAAATCGGCCTGCTCAATGTGCATCATCGGGTAAAACTTTTGTCGGGTCAGGGATTGAATATCGTGCGGCATCAGCCGGGCACCGAGATTTCCTTTACGCTGAGTAAGAATGGCCAGCGCCTGGCGGAGAATCTGTTATGAAAGCCATTATTGTGGAAGATGAATTCCTGGCGCAGCAGGAGCTGAGCTGGATGATTCAGCATCACAGCAAAATCGAGATTGAAGCCTGTTTTGACGATGGTCTGGACGTGCTGAAGTACCTGCAACAGCATCGGGTTGATGTGATTTTCCTCGATATCAACATCCCCTCACTGGATGGCATGCTGCTGGCACAGAATATCCATCAGTTTGCCCACAAGCCACTGATTGTCTTTATTACCGCGTGGAAAGAGCATGCGGTGGAAGCGTTTGAGCTGGAGGCGTTTGACTACATTCTCAAGCCCTATCAGGAGTCGCGGATTGTTACCATGCTGAACAAGCTCGAAGCCACAGCGCAGGCGCAGCAGGCGGTCAGCCATCTCAGCGCCACGCCCGCGCCGCAGACGGTCAACCTGATCAAAGATGAGCGCATTATCGTCACTGACGTGAATGATATTTACTACGTTGAGGCGCATGAGAAGCTGACCTTTGTTTATACCCGGCGCGAATCCTACGTGATGTCGATGAATATTACCGAGTTCTGTTCACGCCTGCCGGAACAGCAATTTTTCCGCTGCCACCGCTCTTTCTGCGTCAGCCTCAGCAAGATTCGTGAAATCGAGCCGTGGTTTAACAACACCTATCTGCTGAAGCTGCGCGATCTGGAGTTTCAGGTGCCGGTCAGCCGCAGTAAGGTGAAGCAGTTTCGACAGCTGATGCGCCTGTAGCGCAGGAGGGCTAAAGGCCTGTTCAGAAAGGGGGATGGCAAAGCAGGAGAGCAGCAAAAAGTTCGGGGGGATTTCCCGATCCTGCCCCGCTAAAGCAGGCAGATCGGGAAAATCGCTCGCGCGCAAATGGCAGTACGCGCGCGAGGTAAAACAGAATCAGATTTCGCGACCCAGCGTCTGGCGCAGATGCGCGCCCGCGCCCAGCAGGCCAGGCTGGTCGTGCGTAATCATATAAACCGGGATGCTGGCAACATAGTCTCGGAAGCGGCCTTTATCTTCAAACGCCGCACGGAAACCCGACGACTTAAAGAACTCCAGGAAGCGTGGCACGATGCCGCCGGCAATATAGACACCACCAAAGGTGCCGAGATTCAGCGCCAGGTTACCGCCGAAACGGCCCATGATGACGCAGAACATTGACAGCGCGCGACGGCAGTCGGTGCAGCTGTCATCCAGCGCACGCTGGCTGACATCTTTCGGCTTCAGGTTTTCCGGCACGCGATTATCCACTTTAACAATCGCACGATAGAGGTTAACCAGACCGGCACCTGACAGCACACGTTCCGCTGAAACATGGCCCAGTTCTTCGCGCAGCACTTCCAGGATCTGATCTTCTTCTTCGCTGTTGGCAGCGAAGTCGACATGACCGCCCTCACCTGGCAGGCTGACCCAGCGCTTGTCCACATGCACCAGATGGCTGACGCCTAATCCGGTGCCGGCACCATAAATCGCGATAGGTTTATCTTTGACTGGCTCTGTACCGCCAAACTGAATCACGTTTTCGGCGGTCAGCATCGGGATCGCCATAGATACCGCAGTGAAGTCGTTAATGATTTCCAGGTGTTCAAAACCGATGTTCTCTTTGAGCTTGCGCGTGGAAAACGCCCAGTCATGGTTGGTCATTTCAACCCAGTCATCGGTAATCGGGCAGGCAATGGCAATACAGCCATCTTTAACGTCCTGCTGTTGTTCATCAAGATAGTGGCGGATGACGGCTTCGAGGCTGTCGTATTCTGATGTTGAGAATGTTTTGGCCTGGGTGATGCTGCCGCTTTCCACCTCACACAGGGCGAGGCGTGCGTTAGTACCGCCGACATCGCCGACCAAGGCATAGGTTGTCATTCTTCTGTTGCTCCGCTTGGGGTCTTAAGAGTTGGAGGACACTATAAAATTCTGCCCATAAAACAACAACGCTCACCGGTGCGATTGGTGAGCGTCTTACTCAGGTGTGCTACAGCCTAACCGCGATAGTCCACCCTGCACAGCGGCAACTATCTGAATCTTAGCCGCCGTTGCGTTGATTCAGGCAGGCGGTGACTTTTCGTAGCAGTGGCGGCAAATCCTCTTTCTGCATGACGACTTCAACCAGAGAGAGCCACTTCGGCTCTGAGAGTCGCGCCATCACTTCCTCTAACTGCACCGTTTCACTGATACGCCAGCTCTGCGCCTGGCCCTGCAGGCTAAGGGCGTGCGGTAAGGCCGTCCAGCTCCACTGGGCAATATCATTGTAACGTTGTGTTGCGCCATGAATCGCCCGTTCGACGGTATAGCCTTCATTATTCAGCAAAAAGAGTATCAGTCGCTGCTGGTCACGCAGCATCGAACCCAGTTCCTGAATTGTCAGCTGCGCCGAACCGTCCCCGATGATCAGGATAACCCGGCGATCAGGATCGGCAGTCTGCGCGCCAAATGCTGCCGGAAGAGTATAGCCGATTGATCCCCATAATGGCTGAACCACCAGCTGCGCCTGCGAGGGCAATCTTAACGCGGCGGCCCCAAAGGCGGCTGTCCCCTGCTCGGCCAGAATAAGGTCGCCGGGTTGCAGGAATGCCTGCATCGCCTGCCAGAACGCCTGCTGGCTGATCACCGCCGCCGGTTCTGCAGGCTGCGCGGCGGGCGGCGTGGCACCGGGTTGCCACTGCTGGCCATAGCGTTCAAACAGCGGCAGCAGTTCGCTCAGCGCATCCGCCATCGACAGTGGCGCAAAACGTTCACCGCCCACGCTGGCGCTGAGGGGCTGCAGATCAATCAGCCGCTCAGGGTTAAACTGCTGCGTGAAGCCTGCAGTAATGGTGTCGGTAAATCGCACCCCGACGCAGATCGCCACATCCACCTGCTCGATCTGTTCGCACACCTGACCTGCGCTGGCCTCACCGGCATAGGTACCGACGTAACCCGGCTGCTGTTCATCCAGAACCCCCTTGCCCATCAGCAGGCTGGCACAGGGAATCGCACACTGTTCACGCAGCGCGGCCAGTGCGGACTGCTGCTGCCAGCGCAGCGCAAGAAAATCGGCCAGGAGTGAAACCCGCTGCGCCGGTGCCAGCAAACGTTCCGCCGCGTCGCTGAAAGCGCGACGCGCAGCGGGCGAAGAGGATTGATGACTGTTCAGGGGCTGCGCGGGTGGCTGCACCTCCATGGCCGCCACGTCGACGGCCAGCGACAAATAGCCGGGACGACGAGCCTGCAGCGCACTGACGATCACCCGATCGATCTCAGCCGTGGCGTTGTCGGCGGTAAGCTGTGCCGTTGCCGCACTGACTTCTGTGGCCATGCGGATAAAATGCTGGAAATCGCCATCGCCCAGCGAATGATGAACACAATCCCCCTGCAACTGGGCCTGTGTCGCAGGCGCGCCAACGATATGGATCACCGGCAGATACTCGGCATAACTGCCCGCAATGCCATTAATCGCGCTGAGCTCGCCCACACCAAACGTGGTCAATAGCGCTCCCGCGCCGTTGCAGCGTGCATAACCGTCTGCCGCATAGGCTGCGTTAAGCTCATTAGCGCAGCCTACCCAGCTGATGGCCGGATGGGCGATGACGTGGTCAAGAAATTGCAGGTTATAGTCGCCCGGCACGCCAAACAGATGCTTTACACCAATCTCCTGCAGACGGGTCAGCAGGTAATCTCCAACAGTAAACGTGGACATTGCGCATTCCTTTCAGGGAAGAGTCGGGTTAAGTATCTGACAGAGGATGAAATTAGCGAGGCGTGCCGCTATTTTAGCCAGCCGCAATGGCTGGAAAGGCGACGTTACGCTGGCGGAATATTCTGTAAAAATACGAATTGCAGCGCGCTGTCACTAAGTGTAACCGTATACACTGATAGACTTTTGGCAGATATCCCCGTTTTTATCCAGGAGCGCTGAATGTCCCTTTTCCCTCATCCCGATCGCTATCAACAGATGGAATATCGCCGCAGCGGCCGCAGCGGCATTAAACTGCCCGCCATTTCGCTGGGACTGTGGCATAACTTTGGTGACAGTACCCGGGTCGATAACAGCCGTGAGCTGCTGCGTCATGCGTTTGACCTTGGCATTACGCACTTCGACTTAGCCAACAATTACGGTCCACCCCCTGGCTCAGCAGAAGAGAACTTCGGTCGTATTCTGCGGGAAGATTTTCGTGCCCATCGTGATGAGCTGATCATCTCCACTAAAGCGGGCTATACCATGTGGCAGGGGCCTTATGGGGATTGGGGTTCGCGTAAATATCTGGTCGCCAGTCTGGATCAGAGCCTGAAGCGAATGGGGCTGGAGTATGTGGATATTTTCTATCATCACCGTCCCGATCCGGAAACCCCGCTGGAAGAGACGATGCGCGCGCTGGATCATGTGGTGCGCCAGGGCAAAGCACTTTACGCTGCCCTTTCTAACTATCCGGCCGATCTCGCCGCCGAAGCGATAGCTATCCTGCGCGATCTCGGCACCCCTTGTCTGATTCACCAGCCGCGATATTCGATGTTTGAACGAACACCTGAGCAGGGATTGATTCAGACGCTGGGCGATGCGGGCGTCGGCTGTATCGCCTTCTCTCCGCTGGCAGGCGGCGTGCTCACCGATCGCTATCTGCAGGGCATTCCTGAAGATTCGCGCGCGGCCAGCGGCAGCAAGTTCCTGAATGAGAACCAGCTGACGGATGAGAAGATGGAGAAAGTCCGCAAGCTTAATGCTATTGCGCAGCAGCGCGAACAGAAGCTGGCGCAGATGGCGCTGGCGTGGGTGCTGCGCGATGAGCGTGTGACTTCAGTACTGATCGGAGCCAGCAAAACAGCCCAGATCGATGACGCGGTGGCGATGCTCGCTCGCCGTCAGTTCAGCGACAGCGAGTTAGCTGCGATTGACGCGGCGCTGCTGTAACGGTTTTAGCGCCCGGCTGAGGCCGGGCGTTTTCTGCGCCAGAATAGTCTCAAACCCCTTTCTCTCCCCAATTTCCTCACAATCTTCCGACACAATGATGCGGTAACAACAGCAATACGCAGGCATAATCGCTGCGCCGCAACAGCGTCAGACTGTTGATGAGGAGAAGAAAATGAAAAGAGCCCTTATTTTTGCTGCCCTGCTGGCCCTGTTGTCGCCGCTGGCACACCACACAGCCCAGGCCTCCAGTGCCTCTATTACTCTGGCCCCCGGCGTCACCCTGAATCTTGGCGATCGCGATCGCCGTGGCTATTACTGGGATGGTGGTCGCTGGCGTGAACCGCGCTGGTGGAACGACCGCTATTCTTACAACGAACGCCGCTGGTGGCGACACGAAGAGTGGCGTCGTCAGCAGCAGTGGGAGCGCGAACGCCGCTGGCATGAGCGCGACCGTGAGCGTCGCTGGGAACATCAGTATCGCCGCGATCGTGATCGTGGCTGGGATCATCATGACCGTCGTGGTCCTGACCATCGCGGTCCAGACCATCACGGACACGATCGCCATTAATAAAAACGCCCGGCAGAACCGGGCGTTTCAGACAACACAAAGACTTCAATCAGTGTGATTCTGGCCGCAACGCATAAACTCAACGCGCAGGGAACACGGTCAGAAGAGGAAAGCGTCCCGCGCCATGGACAAAAACGCCGGGAGCGTTTTTGAACAACGCAACGCGTTGGCCCGGCTACGTGCGCACCTCAGGGATGAGGTGCGTAATCGCGCGGGCCGAGCATGTCATGGATGACGGATTTTGCGTCTTTCCGATCTGACCGTGTTTCCTGCGCTGGCTCGGTATCACTGCGAACCTGGCCAGACGTTGCCAACAAGAAAATGCCCGGCATAGCCGGGCGTTTTCTTGTTTACCATAACCGCTACAGCCCCAGCGCTTCACCCACCAGCAGGTAAAGATTCAGCGTAATCACCAGCAGCACGATCAGTCGCCCGGTATTCTGCATCAGACGCGAGTTAACCATATCATCGCCCATCAGCTCGCGGTTGCCGGTAAAGGAGAGCAGCGGAATCAACGCCAGCGCAATACCAAAACTCAGCAGCACCTGACTCATCACCAGCACCCTTGTCGGGTCCCAGCCGGCCCAGATGACAATAAAAGAGGGCAGCATGGTGACGGTTCGGCGCACCCACAGGGGAATATGGAAGTGGATAAAGCCCTGCATCACCACCTGCCCCGCCAGCGTACCGACCACCGTTGAAGATAATCCGGCGGCGACCAGGCTCAGACCAAACACCGTCGCCGCTGCCTGACCTAACAGCGGTTGCAACGTCAGATAGGCCTGATCGAGTTCAGCGATTTTACTGTGCCCGCTGAAGTGAAACGCCGCTGCGGCAGTCGCCATCATTGCCAGGTTAACAAATCCGGCGATGGTCATGGCAATCGCCACATCCAGTTTAGTTGAGGAGTACCGCTGACCTTTGCTGTCCTCACTTTTGCCCTGCGTCAGCGCGGAGTGCAGGTAAATCACGTGCGGCATAATGGTCGCACCCAGCACACCCGCCGCCAGGAATACGGCATCCGACGTTGGTAACGCGGGCAGCGCCATGCCGATCACCAGCTCTTTGACACTGGGCTGAGAGAAGAAGAGTTCGACGATATAGGCCGCCGCCACAAACAGCAGCAGTCCGCCAATCACCAGCTCCAGCGGCTTTTGCCCCCGGCTCTGTAACATTAATATCAGGAACGTGGCGATGCCGGTCAGCACCGCGCCCTGCATCAAAGAAATGCCGAGCAGCAGTTTGAACCCCAGCGCGGCACCGATAAATTCCGCCAGGTCAGTGGCCATGGCGATAATTTCCGCCTGCACCCAGTAAAACCAGACGGCGGGCCGGGGAAAACGATCGCGGATGTGTTCAGCGAGGTTTTTGCCGGTAGCGATACCCAGCTTGGCTGACATCAGCTGAATAAGCATGGCCATGATGTTGGCCCATACCACCACCCACAGCAATTTGTAGCCGTAAGCAGCGCCCGCCTGAATGTTGGTCGCAAAGTTGCCCGGATCGATATAGCCGATAGCGGCGATAAAAGCGGGCCCCAGTAGTGCGAGTTTGACTTTTCTGACTCCGCGAGCGGCGCGCTCGGCGGTACGACTTTCAAACATATCCGGTACCCTGTCTGAACATTTGCCTGCCCCGGCAGCTTAGGGGTTAGCAGGTGCAAGTGAAATTCGTTTGTTGTTATCGGTGTAATAGATGCTGCTATAAAGTATAGCCATTGCTATACATTACAGTAAAGGATGTGATTGCTAAAAATGTGAGCAATAGTGTCACTTTACGCCCGGTGTAAAATTCAGACAATAATTATGTGGTTATCTGAAGTGAAGTATTTGTAAACAGGACGTGATCTCTGGAACTTTTCTGGAAAATATAACGATAGCGAATACTTATATTGTGGTTCAGATCTCGTTTTTAAGTAACGCGTTACATAGAATACGCAACAAAATACAACCCTCCTCAAATTTGGAGCAACCATGTCCCATATTTTGCAATTTCTTTTAGCACTGGTGTTGGTCGGGATACTCGCCTTGCTGGTTAGTCACGATCGTAAAAGCATTCGCATTCGCTACATTATACAGCTACTGGTGATTGAAATTGTGCTCGCCTGGTTCTTCCTGAACTCAGAAGCGGGACTCGGTTTCGTCAAAGGATTCGCGGGCTTCTTTGACCATCTGCTGAAGTATGCCGCTGAGGGTACCAACTTCGTCTTCGGCAACATGAGCGACAAAGGCCTGGCCTTCTTCTTCCTTAACGTATTGTGCCCTATCGTCTTTATCTCTGCGCTGATCGGTATTCTGCAGCATTTCCGTATCCTGCCATGGGTGATTCGCGGTATTGGTACCGTACTGTCGAAAGTGAATGGCATGGGAAAACTGGAATCTTTCAACGCCGTGAGTTCTCTGATACTGGGACAATCAGAAAACTTCATCGCCTATAAAGATATCCTGGGCCAAATGTCACAGCGCCGCATGTACACCATGGCCGCGACCGCGATGTCGACCGTATCGATGTCGATCGTCGGCGCCTACATGACCATGCTGCAGCCGAAGTATGTGGTCGCCGCGCTGGTGCTCAACATGTTCAGCACCTTTATCGTGCTGTCGCTGATCAACCCTTATCGCGTTGAGAACGAAGAAGATCTGCAGTTGCAGGATCTGCACAAAGGCCAGAGCTTCTTTGAGATGCTGGGCGAGTATATCCTGGCCGGTTTCCGCGTCGCGATTATCGTTGCCGCCATGCTGATTGGTTTTATCGCGCTGATTTCAGGTCTGAATGCGCTGTTTGATCTGATCTTCGGCATCTCCTTCCAGGGCGTTCTCGGCTTTGTCTTCTATCCGTTTGCCTGGGTGATGGGCGTGCCTGCTGGCGAAGCGTTGCAGGTCGGCAGTATTATGGCGACCAAGCTGGTGTCGAATGAGTTTGTTGCCATGATGGATCTGCAGAAAATCGCGGGTCAGCTGTCGCCACATTCAGAAGGTATTCTTTCTGTGTTCCTGGTCTCGTTCGCTAACTTCTCTTCTATCGGCATCGTGGCCGGTGCGATTAAAGGTCTGAACGAAGAACAGGGCAACGTGGTTTCCCGCTTTGGTCTGAAGCTGCTGTACGGCTCTACGCTGGTGAGCGTGCTTTCCGCCGCTATCGCCGGTCTGGTTCTGGCGTTCTAAGCACGGTTCTGCGCACTACTCTAAGCATCAAAGGGCGAGCAGGTCTCGCCCTTCTCTTTCTGCTCTATCCTTGCTCTGCTTCCCGCTGATTCCACTTTCCTGCGTTAACTCTTTCATTGCACATGTCACATCTGCATTCAGATAGTGCACAACAGGCGGCACAGCGTCCCGCAAACAGCATCGGATGTCATAGCAGGTTATGCCGGTTGATAACGCAATTAAGCGTGCGCAGCAGCGCGTATGGCAAAGCAATAGCGTTGGGATCCGCAGCAACTGGCGAATAAGAGATTAATCAGAAAGGATTTTGACAACGGCGTGTCAGAAAATGGTGGAGATAAGCGGGATCGAACCGCTGACCTCTTGCATGCCATGCAAGCGCTCTCCCAGCTGAGCTATACCCCCACATCTGGAATCGTTTTTCAGTGCCAAACTTTTGGGAAGAAGTTTGGTGGAGCTAAGCGGGATCGAACCGCTGACCTCCTGCATGCCATGCAGGCGCTCTCCCAGCTGAGCTATAGCCCCGAACCGAAAAACTGTCGCGTTAAGCGACGGACGGCATAATATGAAACCCCCTCCGGGGTGTCAACGGCAAAATGACATTCTCTGTTTGATCGCTGAAAAAGGCGGCAACCTGCGAAGTTTCAGCAGCATGCTGCAGGGGAAAATCGTGTCTGTTCACACAGGACCGTTTTTTAACTGTTATTCAGTCTGCCGTCAGGTTAATTCACGGTTAAATATGTTATAGGAATTTTCTTGTCTTCGGCTTTTTCGCATGCAAAACTTAGCCCGCTAATTTAGTGGTACCCGGGACCCTCTCCCGCGCACCACACGTCCACCAGGCGTTATCGTCCCATTAATCATAAAAAAACTACTGAGATACTATGTCGCTGCATACACCTAAAGAAATCGCACAACTGGCGATCCAGTCAGGCGTGGCTAAAAGCCGTGCACCTGTCAGCATCCTTCTGATTCTCGGCTTTATGGCGGGCGCATTTATTGCGACCGGCTTCCTGCTGGATCTTCACGTGATCAACACCCTTCCCGCTGAATGGGGCTCTTTTGGTGGCCTGTTAGGTGCCGCGGTCTTCCCGGTGGGGATCATCATGACCGTGCTGGCGGGTGGTGAACTGCTGACCGGTAATATGATGACCTTACCGGTGGCCTGGTTCGCCCGTCGCATCAGCTTTATGAGCGTGGCGCGTAACTGGTTCTGGGTTACCCTGGCTAACTTTCTCGGCAGCGTGGCTGTCGCCTGGTTCTTTGGTCACATGCTGGGTATGACCGAGGGCGATTACCTGAAGAAGACCGTTGCTATCGCCTCTGCAAAAGTCCACGCTGATTTCCTGCACGCCTTTATTTCCGGCATCGGCTGTAACTGGCTGGTTTGCCTGGCGGTATGGCTGGCCTTTGCCAGTAAAGATGTGGTCGGCAAGATCTTCGGCATGTGGTTCCCGGTGATGGCATTTGTGGCCATTGGCTTCCAGCACGTTGTCGCTAACATGTTTATTATTCCGGCCGCCATTTTTGCCGGTCAGATGAGCTGGGCAGAGTACTTTCCTAATTTTATTGCCGTCTTCTCAGGCAATGCCGTGGGTGGTGCCGTGTTCGTTGGTCTGGCCTATTTCCTTGCATTCCGCCCTGCCGCTGAACCTGCCAGTAATCCTCAGTAATGATGTTTTGCCTTTTGTCGAGAGACAAAAGGCAATTTCAGCTTCAGTTACTTTCACCCGTTACGTTTTGCTGTAATATGTCCTGCTAATGTATTAATCAGGGACTGCATCGTGAAAAAGGAATGGCTTACCCCCGAAGAGCTGGCTGCAGAGACGGGTTACAGTCGGCAAACGGTGAATAAATGGATCAAGCGGGAAAACTGGACGACCACGCCGAAGCCCGGTGTGCAAGGCGGTAAAGCCCGATTGATTCACATTGATGAGCGCGTGAAAAGTTTTATTCAGTCGACCCGTAACCTTAACGAGCCGACGGCAACTTATGGCACTCCGTCTAATTCATTACCTGCGTTATTAATAAGTTCCGTCCAGCAAATGACTCAGGACGAGCAGGATCAATTCACTGCACTAATCTTACGCGAAGGTATCAAGGGCGTTTTGCAGCGACTGGGAATCAGCGAAGAGTAAGGTGTATTTATCAGGGAAGGTATGATGAAAAAGGAATGGTTAACACCCGAAGAACTCGCCTCAGAGACGGGCCTGAGCCGACAGACAGTGAACAAATGGATTAAGCGCGAAAACTGGACCACCCTGCCCAGACCCGGCATTCAGGGCGGCAAGGCGCGATTGATTCATGTCGATGATCGCGTAGAAAAATTTATCCATTCGACGCGTAGCCTGCACGAACCCGCCGCAATGTACAGGGTTCCGGCAGATTCACTGACGGCACTGTTGGTGAATGCGGTTCCACAAATGAGTCAGGCTGAACAGGAGCAGCTGTCAGCGCTGATATTACGGATAGGTATTAAAGGCATGTTGCAGCGTCTGGATATTACTGAAGAGTAAAAACCGGAAGCGCGAAGCTTCCGGTTCTGTTTATTAAGCCTGCGCTTCCCGCTCACTGATAAAGGCCAGCGCCTGCTCAATACGTGCAACGCTGCGGCTGCGGCCTATCGCTTCCACGGTGACATCCAGTCCGGGTGACTGACCGGCACCGGTTACGGCCACGCGCAGCGGCATGCCCACTTTCCCCATCCCGACTTCCAGCTCATCTGCGGTGCTCTGAATAGCCTGATGTACGTTTTCAGCCGTCCACTCTTCGATCGCGGCCAGCTTATCGCGTACCACTTCCAGCGGCTGACGCGCTACCGGACGAAGATGTTTCTTCGCGGCATCGGCATCAAATTCTGCAAAGTCTTCATAGAAGTAGCGGCAGGATGCAGCCATCTCTTTCAATGTTTTGCAGCGCTCGCCTAACAGACCAACCAGCTTCGCCAGTTCCGGGCCCGTGCGGGTATCAATTTTCTGCTCTTCAATATGCCACTGCAGATGTGTCGCCACATATTCTGGCGGCAGCGTATTGATGTAGTGATGGTTCAGCCACTGCAGTTTCTCAGTGTTGAACGCACTGGCAGACTTACTGACCGCATCCAGGGTAAAGAGCTCAGCCATTTCGGCCACGCTGAAGATTTCCTGATCGCCATGTGACCAGCCCAGACGAACCAGGTAGTTGAGCAGCGCTTCTGGCAGGTAGCCATCATCACGATACTGCATCACCCCTACCGCGCCATGACGCTTGGAGAGCTTTTTGCCGTCATCGCCCAGGATCATTGAGACGTGGGCATACACCGGAACCTGCGCGCCAATTGCTTTGAGGATGTTGATCTGACGTGGCGTGTTGTTAATGTGGTCTTCACCGCGAATCACATGGGTGATGCCCATATCCCAGTCATCCACGACGACGCAGAAGTTGTAGGTTGGCGAACCATCGGTGCGGCGGATGATCAGATCATCCAGCTCCTGGTTGCTGAACTCAATCGGGCCACGGATCTGGTCGTCAAAGATGACCGAACCTTCCTGCGGATTGCGGAAACGCACAACGCACGGCTCATCATCTGCATGATGTTCATGGCTGTCACGGCAGCGGCCGTCGTAACGCGGCTTTTCGTTGTTGGCCATCTGCTCTTCACGCAGCGCTTCCAGACGTTCTTTAGAGCAGTAGCATTTATAGGCTGTACCCGCTTCCAGCATTTCATCAATGACCGCGTTGTAACGATCAAAACGTTTTGTCTGGTAGTAAGGGCCTTCATTCCAGTCGAGGCTCAGCCAGTTCATGCCATCCATGATGGCTTCGATAGCTTCCGGCGTGGAGCGCTCCAGATCGGTATCTTCAATGCGCAGCACGAACTCGCCCTGGTTGTGACGGGCAAAGAGCCAGGAGTAAAGTGCGGTACGGGCGCCACCTACATGCAGATAGCCAGTCGGGCTGGGCGCGAAGCGTGTTTTGATTTTCATTGAGTATTGCCTTAGATGCGCGGGTTCTCTGTCTGGATGACAAAAAACAGGTTAGACGCGAAAAAACAGTGGGCACATTCTAGCATCTGACGGTGAATCCTCAATGCATGCCCGCCAGTTGCCGCCCGGGAAAAGGGGCTTTTCTGCCAGTAAAACCAGCACATTGGCTAAAAGCGCGACAGGGTGTTTAAAAATAAACCGAACGCACATTTATGTTTTAAAAAGCGTTGACTCAAAATCAACTATCCCTATAATGCGACTCCACACAGCGGGGGTGATTAGCTCAGTTGGTAGAGCATCTCCCTTACAAGGAGGGGGTCGGCGGTTCGAACCCGTCATCACCCACCACTCTTAACAGCGTGGCCCGCAGTGAACAGGTATGAAGATATGGGTGATTAGCTCAGTTGGTAGAGCATCTCCCTTACAAGGAGGGGGTCGGCGGTTCGAACCCGTCATCACCCACCATATCTTGCCTGTTAGTAGTACTGAAGTACGAAGTGGGTGATTAGCTCAGTTGGTAGAGCATCTCCCTTACAAGGAGGGGGTCGGCGGTTCGAACCCGTCATCACCCACCACTTCGGGTCGTTAGCTCAGTTGGTAGAGCAGTTGACTTTTAATCAATTGGTCGCAGGTTCGAATCCTGCACGACCCACCAATTCAGAATAAAGCGCCTTAAGGCGCTTTTTTCGTTTCCGTGGCTCGGACTTTACCGTGCAGGATGAGAACCTGCTGCAGGTTCGACTGAATCGCCGGGAGCGATTCAGGCTGATGCGACAGCATCACCCGCAGGGCGAGGCCCACGACGGGCCGAGGCTATCCTGCACGACCCACCAATTCAGAATAAAGCGCCTTAAGGCGCTTTTTTCGTTTCCGGGGCTCGGACTTTACCGTGCAGGATGAGAACCTGCTGCAGGTTCGACTGAATCGCCGGGAGCGATTCAGGCTGATGCGACAGCATCACCCGCAGGGCGAGGCCCACGACGGGCCGAGGCTATCCTGCACGACCCACCAATTCAGAATAAAGCGCCTTTAAGGCGCTTTTTTCGTTTCTGCTGCACTGACTTAAGCATGACTTAAATCTGAACTGCCCTTTTCTGCGACTTCAGGCTTTAAAAAGCGTGCTGGATCAGGGAGCACTGACATTGGCGTAACAGATAAGCTCTCACCTTTTCGCAACCTTAACAATTTCAGCTCTCAAGTCGTTTCACAGCGTGCCGATAACGTATCTGACAACTTACAGGGAGAAAAATGATGTCTTCAATTTCCGGAATTCTAAGCAGTGCAGTCAGTGGCGGTGACAGCGGTGGCGGCAGTGTTGCCTCTCAGGTCGCGGCGCTGAATAAACAGATTCAGAACGTCTTAACGCAAGTCAAAGAGCTGGCCGACAACAAAGAACTGACTGACGAACAGAAGTCTGAAATGCAGCAGATGTATCAGTCACAAATCACCATGCTGCAGGCACAGATTGCTCAGCTGGAACAGAAGCAGGCCGAGCAGGATCAGCCAAAGAGTGACAGCTCGTCCGTCAGTGAGAGCAAAGCAGACGGGATTAACCGCCCTACCGACACCAACAAAATTGACGTCTACATCTAAAATGCGGGCCTGGCCTCGCGTTGTTGCGCCAGCAGCGTCGCCTGCTGGCGCACCTCCTGCCAGATCGCTTCGGCAGCAGGCGTCAGCGAGCGGTTTTTACGCTTGATCAGCGTGAGGCTGCGATTGATTTCAGGATATAGACGCCGCACCGTTAATGCGCGATCCGCCGGTAACGGTAACGCCAGCGCGGGCAGAATACTGATGCCGATCCCCACCTGTACCATCGGAAACAGCGTAGCGGGATGACCAATCTCCTGAACGACTTCAGCCCTGATATTCTGCTGCTGCATCGCCGCATCAATGAGGACCCGACTGCCCGAAGCATAGTCCTGAAGCACCATGGTGCGGCCATCCAGCATTGACCATTCTGCCCTTTCCACCTGCGCCAGCGGATCATCATCACGGCATAGCAGCAGGAAAGGCTCATCAAGAATCGCGATGCTGTCAAAATCGCTGTCGCTGAGTGGCCCAATCACAATCCCGAAATCGACTTCGGCGTTACGCACACTTTGCAGCACCCACTGCTGGGCGCGATCGTGCAGTATCACTTTGATGTCAGGAAAGTGTTGCTGGCTGGCAGCCAGACATTGCGGCATCAGATGAGCGGAAATGGTCTGGCTGGCTGCCACCCTGACGGTACCACTGCGCTGTTCGCCAAAACTGCGGATATCCAGCAGCGTGGTATGAATCTCCTCCAGCAGGCGCTCCATGCGTGACGCCAGCTGTTTTCCCGCTTCAGTCAGCATCACCTCCCGGGTGGTTCGATCCAGCAACCGCACGCCGGTTTCCGCTTCCAGCTCTTTAATACTGTGGCTGACCGCCGACTGACTCAGACCTATCGCCTGCCCCGCCTGGCTGAATCCGCCATAGTGAGCCACCGCAATAAAGGTTCGTAGCTGACGCAGGGTGTAATTCATCGATTCTGCTCATAGATTAATTCAATAAATCAATTTTATTTCTAAACAGGTTTCACGCACAATCGCGCTATTGAAAAATTTACCGGAATTTAACAATGGGATTTTTAAAACTCGATCCGATGATGGTTAAACTCATCATCACCGTGCTGCTGGCCTCTTTCCTGCCAGCCAGAGGGATCTACGTTGATATATTCAGCTATCTCGCGACGGCAGCGATAGCACTGCTGTTCTTTATGCATGGTGCCAAGCTGTCGCGTGAAAAGATCATCTCAGGCAGCAGTCACTGGCGGTTGCATCTGTGGATTATGTTCAGCACCTTTGTGCTGTTTCCAGTGCTGGGTCTGTTGCTGGTCTGGTGGCATCCGGTTAATGTCGGCCCGGAAATTTATACCGGCTTTATCTACCTCTGTATCCTGCCTGCGACCGTGCAGTCTGCTATCGCGTTTACCTCCATGGCGGGCGGTAACGTTGCGGCAGCGGTATGCAGCGCCTCTGCATCAAGCCTGCTGGGTGTGTTTATTTCGCCGTTGCTGGTGAACCTGGTGATGGATATTCACAGCAGCGGGCCCAGCGATGGACTGGAGCAGATCGGGAAGATTATGCTGCAACTGATGGTGCCTTTCGTGCTGGGACACCTCTCACGGCGCTGGATCGGGGGCTGGGTTGAAAAGCACCGCAGCCTGATTGGCAAAACCGACCAGACCTCCATTCTGCTGGTGGTCTACTCCGCCTTCAGTGAAGCGGTGGTTAACGGCATCTGGCATCGCGTTGGGTTGATTACGCTGCTGTGGATTGTGGCAGGCTCAATCATCCTGCTGACCGCCGTGCTGATTATCAACCTGCTGGCCTCGCGCCTGTTCCGCTTTAAACGCGCCGATGAAATTGTGGTGCTGTTTTGTGGTTCGAAGAAGAGTCTGGCGAATGGCGTGCCGATGGCGAATATCCTGTTCCCGGCCAGTACCGTGGGGATTATTGTGCTGCCGCTGATGATTTTCCATCAGGTACAGCTGATGGTCTGCTCATTTATTGCCGGACGTTATAAGAAGACCAATGAGAAGCAGCAGCAGGCTGTGCAGGTCAAGGATTCGGTAATGGAGTCTCAGAAATAGATCGGCTGCCCGCCAGTGCGGGCAGCGTTACTTACGGGTCTGAAGCGGTTTAACTAACCCTTCCAGACCCTCAATTTTTATTGTCAGGGTGAGTTGCATGAGATCACCCAGCAGACCAGACGGAAAGTCCCCACTGCGGGCAAACCACAGCAGATAAGGCTCAGGCAGATCGATCAGCATCCGCCCCTTATATTTGCCAAACGGCATAGGCGTATTGGCTATCGCCACCAGCTGATGTTCATCCATCTGAGGCTCCCAGCAGGCGGATCATTTCCGCTTCATCAATCACTTCAATGCCAAGCTCCGCTGCTTTCGCCAGCTTTGAACCAGCCGCTTCACCGGCAATCAGCAAATCAGTTTTCTTTGAGACACTGCCGCTGACTTTTGCGCCCAGAGCGATCAGCTGCGCTTTGGCATCATCGCGGTTCATCTGCGACAGTGAGCCGGTCAGCACCACCGTTTTACCCGCGAACGGACTGTCGATCTCTTCGGCTCTCACCGCCACCACCTGCGGCCAGTGAATACCGATATCCTCGACCAGCTGGCGGATAACCTCACGGTTGCTTTCCTCTTCCATGAAGTTGCGCACGTGTGCCGCAACGACTTTGCCGACATCCGGCACCGCAATCAGCGCCTCAAGATCGGCATCCATGACCTTCTGCAACTCACCAAAATGGTTAGCCAGATTGGCAGCGGTGGCTTCACCCACTTCACGAATGCCC
Source organism: Pantoea sp. OVA07A (assembly GCF_019969975.1). NCBI lineage: Bacteria > Pseudomonadati > Pseudomonadota > Gammaproteobacteria > Enterobacterales > Erwiniaceae > Pantoea > Pantoea sp. OVA07A. The sequence continues at coordinate 216,213 of NZ_JAHXYM010000005.1, forward strand.
AGTGCATAGAGGAAACGCGCCAGCGTAGTCGATTTCGCTTTCTCCAGCGCGTCGACAACGTTTTGCGCCGATTTCGGCCCCATGCGATCCAGTCCGGTCAGTTTGCCCGCCGTGAGACGGAACAGATCCGCTGGCGTGTTGACGTACTCTTTCTCCACCAGCTGGTCGATAATCTTATCGCCCATGCCATCAACATCCAGTGCCCGACGCGAGACAAAATGCTTCAGCGCCTCTTTGCGCTGAGCACCGCAGATTAAACCGCCCGTGCAGCGCGTGACCGATTCCCCTTCGACCCGTTCAACCTCGGAACCACAGACCGGACAGTGTGCCGGGAACAGGACTTCACGCGTCTGTTCAGGGCGCTCGGCCATCACCACGTTGACCACCTGCGGGATCACATCACCGGCGCGGCGAATAACGACCCGATCGCCGATGCGTAATCCCAGCCGCTCGATTTCATCCGCATTATGCAGCGTGGCATTGCTGACAATCACGCCCGCGACCTGCACCGGCTCAAGGCGAGCCACCGGTGTGATAGCCCCGGTGCGGCCAACCTGAAATTCGACGTCCCGCACCCAGGTCAGTTGTTCCTGTGCCGGGAATTTAAAGGCAATCGCCCAGCGCGGCGCGCGCGCCACAAAGCCCAGCTTTTCCTGCAGTTCCTGTGAATCGACTTTGATCACTACGCCATCAATATCAAAACCCAGATTCGGACGCTGTTGTTCAATATCACGATAGAAGGCCAGGGCTTCTTCTGCGTTGTGCACCAGCTTAATGCGGTCGCTGACCGGCAGGCCCCAGGCTTTAAACTGTTGCAGACGCCCCATGTGACTGTGCGGCATCTCACCGCCTTCCAGCAGGCCAAAACCGTAGCAGAAGAAGGTCAGCGGACGTTTGGCGGTAATGCGCGGATCCAGCTGACGCAGAGAACCGGCTGCTGCATTGCGCGGATTAGCAAAGACTTTGCCATCAGTCCGGCGTGCTTCCTCATTCAGCTTTTCAAAGCCGCGCTGCGTCATAAATATTTCGCCACGCACTTCCAGCCGTGCCGGAATGTTGTCGCCTTTAAGCCGCAGCGGGATAGCGCGAATGGTGCGGACATTGGCGGTAATGTTCTCGCCGGTTGTGCCGTCACCGCGCGTTGCGGCCTGGACCAGCAGACCATTTTCATACATCAGGCTGACCGCAGCGCCATCAAGCTTGAGTTCACAGCAGTAGGTAATATCGTCACTGCTTTTCAGCCGATCCTGCACCCGCTTGTTGAAAGCCATAAACGTGGCTTCATCAAAAGCGTTATCCAGCGACAGCATCGGGACTTCATGGCGCACCTGCTCGAAGACCGTCAGCGGCGCGGCACCCACGCGTTGTGTCGGCGAGTCTGGCGTAATGAGATCCGGGTGCTCCTCCTCCAGCTGACGCAGTTCACGCATCAGACGATCGTATTCAGCATCCGGCACTTCCGGCGCATCCATAACGTGATAGAGATATTCATGATGGCGCAACGTGGTGCGCAGTTCGGTGATGTGATCCTGGACGGATTTCATAAAGCCCCATCAGATAAAAAACCCCCGACAGGCGGGGGTTTGTTTTTAACAATTCAGATAGCGTTTAGCGCAGGTCTCAGACGCCAACCACATCGCGGATACGCGCTTTGTAAGTTTCCAGCTTCTGTGGCGTCATCATGCGACGCTCATCATCCAGCACCACGCCACCTACATCATCAGCGATACGCTGAGCCGACTGCAGCATCAGCTTGAAGTTCTGATTCGCATCGCCATAAGAAGGCACCATCATAAAGATAGAGATGCCAGGTGTGCTGAAATCGGTCATCAGGTCAGGATTGAACGAGCCCGGCTTAACCATATTGGCCAGACTGAACAATACAGGGCCGCTGCCAGCCGGACTGAGATGACGATGGAAAATGTTCATTTCACCAAACTGGAAGCCCGCCTGGAGAATACCCTGCAGTAGGGCCTCACCGTTCAGTTCACCGCCCGAGTGTGCGGCAACATGCAGCACCAGTACCGCTTCTTTCGGTTTTTCCGCTGGCGCTTTAGCAGCAGGCTGTGCTGGCGCGGGCGCCGGTGTCACTTCAGGCTGCGGCTCAGGTTCTGCCTGGTACTGCGGTGCTGGCTGTACAGATTCCAGCGGGTCGAGATCCAGCAGCGGGTCGGCCTGAACGGGCGGCGCGACAAAAGTGGGTGCGGGCTGCTGACGAACCGGTTCAGGGCGCGACTGCGGAGCAGGCTGCGGTGCCGTGTTAAAAAGCGGGTCGCTTTCAGGTTCGGGTTGCGGTGCGGGTCGTGGCGCAGGCTGACGCACAGGCTCAGCGGGCGCAGGCTTACGCGGCGCTTCTGGCTGTGGCTCGCGAATCTCATCGAAACGCGGTTCCTGATGTACGTTGCGATCAGAACGAACGCGAACCTCGCCGACGCCATCATCCTCGTCGTCAATCAGGTCCTGCTCATCATTTTCATCACGTTGTTTTAGACGTTTGTGCGGGCGATCGCGGAACACTGACGAACGCTCTTTACGGCTGGTCCACAGCCCGTGAAGAAGGAGCGCTATAATGGCGATCGCGCCAACAACGATTAATATCAGACGCAAATCCTGCATCATTGTATTCTCTGTTGTTCCAATACCTTGCCACCGCGGCAAACTTTATTCTCTAACTGTATTTGCCCTGCTACACAAGTGCAAGTCTGTGCACTATTTTCTGACAAATAAGATAGGCAACCCACGCTTTTTCGCTGTTTTTTTACCCAAACGGCACCTGGCCTGGAGAAAAAGCCAGGTTATAGTGGGCGCGCCTTAACATCTTCAGGAGAACTGGCTTTATGGCCATTGAGAATTCCGTCTCAAATTTTAACGGCATGCACTACTTTAGCCAGGGCTGGAAACTGGTACGTCTGCCTGGCATTCGCCGCTTTGTAGTGATGCCGTTGCTGATCAATATCGTGATGCTGGGTGGCGCTTTCATCTGGCTGTTCTATCGTCTCGGTGACTGGATCCCGCGGCTGATGGCCCATATTCCGGACTGGCTGCAGTGGCTGAGCTATCTGTTATGGCCGCTGTCGGTGATTGCGATTGTGCTGGTGTTTAGCTACTTCTTTTCGACCCTGGCAAACTTAATTGCCGCTCCGTTTTGCGGCCTGCTGGCCGAGCAACTGGAAGGCCGCCTGACAGGCAAGCCCCTGCCGGACAGCGGCTGGGCTGGAATGATTAAGGATGTGCCGCGCATTATGAAGCGCGAGCTGCAAAAACTGGGTTATTACCTGCCCCGCGCGCTGGGACTGCTGCTGCTCTACTTTATTCCTGGCTTTGGCCAGACCGTTGCGCCGGTGCTGTGGTTCCTGTTCAGCGCCTGGATGTTGTCCATCCAGTATTGCGACTACCCGTTTGATAACCACAAAGTGCCGTTTCAGCAGATGCGTAACGCCCTGCGTCAGCACAAAACGGCCAATATGCAGTTTGGCGCGCTAATCAGTCTGTTCACCATGATCCCGGTTCTGAACCTCGTGATCATGCCGGTTGCCGTCTGCGGTGCCACCGCCATGTGGGTCGATCGCTACCGGTCAACGCTGGCACGTGATGAGTTGCGCTAAATTCATCAGTGCGCCTTATGCTCTTTTTAGCAGGGCTTATTGCCGGGCGACATATAGATATACGATTTCTTTCCTTCCGCCACCAGGCAGAAAAGGTATGCTCATAGGGTTCCCAATAATTCATACAGTTAAGGACAGGCTATGAGTAAGATCTATGAAGACAACTCTTTGACAATTGGTCATACGCCATTGGTTCGACTGAACCGCATCGGTAACGGCCGCATCCTTGCGAAAGTTGAATCCCGTAACCCGAGCTTCAGCGTAAAATGCCGTATCGGTGCCAATATGATTTGGGACGCAGAAAAACGCGGTATTCTGAAACCGGGTGTTGAACTGGTTGAACCGACCAGCGGCAACACCGGCATTGCTCTGGCCTATGTCGCCGCAGCGCGTGGTTATAAATTAACGCTGACGATGCCAGAAACCATGTCAGTGGAGCGCCGTAAGTTGCTGAAGGCGCTGGGCGCGACGCTGATATTGACCGAAGGCACCAAAGGCATGAAAGGTGCCATCAGCAAAGCTGAAGAGGTTGTTGCCAGCAATCCGGATAAATATGTGCTGCTGCAGCAGTTCAGCAACCCGGCCAACCCGGAAATCCATGAAAAGACCACCGGCCCGGAAATCTGGGAAGACACGGACGGCGAAGTGGATGTCTTTATTGCCGGTGTCGGCACCGGCGGTACGCTGACCGGCGTGAGCCGCTACATCAAAAACACCAAAGGCAAAAAAGATCTGATTACCGTCGCGGTTGAGCCGACCGATTCCCCGGTGATTGCTCAGGCGCTGGCGGGCGATGAGATCAAGCCCGGCCCACACAAAATTCAGGGTATCGGCGCAGGCTTTATCCCGGGCAACCTTGAGCTGAATCTGGTGGACCGCGTCGTGGCCATCACCAATGAAGAAGCGATCAGTACGGCGCGTCGGCTGATGGAAGAGGAAGGTATTCTGGCCGGTATCTCATCCGGTGCTGCCGTTGCCGCGGCGCTGAAGCTGCAGGAAGATGAAGCCTTCGCCAACAAAAATATTGTGGTGATCCTCCCCTCCTCCGGTGAACGCTATCTGAGTACCGCCTTGTTTGCCGATCTCTTCACTGAAAAAGAGCTTCAGTAGCAGAGGCCGATAGTCCGAAAATGGAGAAAAAAGCACCCAATCGGGTGCTTTTTTGTGGTGCAGATCTCACTTTCATCACCCGGCAGATTGATTTCAGTGACGCCGCTCTGGTATTTAGACTGCCAATTATTTCGATGCCTGAAATTAATCCGCGTTTGAAGTGGATCAAGCTGAATCGATTTACGGATTCAGTGAAACGGCGAATCACGGCATAATTAACCGGTGACGTGTAGAATCGGTTTTGAGACGCAACGGACTGTAGATTTGACGCATGCGCGTCTTTGGTCAGCATGAAGCTATACCCGCGCACCTACACAGGCTAAAGTAAAGGCTCCAGGCTAGACTTTAGATCCATAACACTCATCCTGATAACGTTGGGGAAATAGAATGTTCCAGCAAGAAGTTACCATTACTGCACCAAACGGTCTGCACACTCGCCCAGCTGCGCAATTCGTTAAAGAAGCCAAAGCTTTCCAGTCAGAAATTACCGTGACCTCTAACGGTAAATCAGCGAGCGCGAAGAGCCTGTTCAAGCTGCAGACACTGGGTTTAACCCAGGGAACGGTTGTGACCCTTTCCGCGGAAGGTGAAGACGAGCAGAAAGCAGTTGAGCATCTGGTCAAACTGATGGCTGAACTGGAGTAATCTCCGCTCAGCTCTCCAGCAAATCGACTCCTCTGCGCCATTGAGTGCAAACATCTTGATCGCGGACAACCTGTCCGCGTTATTGCTTTCGTAGAGTACGTGTCCCGCGACAATGGCACCGCACAGAGTCCCATCAGCCATCGTGATTAAAAGGTAGCGTTATGATTTCAGGCATTTTAGCATCACCAGGTATCGCTTTCGGCAAAGCACTGCTGCTGAAAGAAGACGAGATCGTCATCAACCGCAAGAAAATTTCTGATGACCAGGTTGAGCAGGAAGTTCAGCGCTTCCTCGATGGCCGCAGCAAAGCGGCATTACAACTGGAAGCGATTCGCGTCAAAGCGGGTGAAACCCTCGGTGAAGAGAAAGCAGCAATCTTCGAAGGCCACATTATGTTGCTGGAAGATGAAGAGCTGGAGCAGGAAATCATCGACCTGATCAAAAAAGATCACGCTTCTGCCGATGCTGCTGCTTACTCGGTCATCGATGGCCAGGCGAAAGCACTGGAGGAGTTAGATGACGAATATCTGAAAGAGCGTGCGGCTGACGTACGTGACATCGGTAAGCGTCTGCTGCAAAACATCCTCGGTCTGCATATCGTTGACCTGAGCGCTATTCCGGACGAATCAATTCTGGTGGCAAAAGATTTAACGCCGTCAGAAACCGCACAGCTGAACCTGAAGAAGGTGCTGGGCTTTATCACCGATCTGGGTGGCCGTACCTCACATACCTCAATCATGGCGCGCTCGCTGGAGATCCCAGCCATTGTCGGTACCGGCAATGTGACCGTCACGGTGAAAAATGGCGATTTCCTGATTCTGGATGGCGTTAACAATGCGATTCACGTCAATCCTTCAGAAGCGATTCAGGAAGAGCTGAAAGCCGTACAGAACCAGTATCTGTCGGAAAAACATGAATTAGCTAAGCTGAAAGATCTGCCAGCCGTTACGCTGGATGGTCATCAGGTTGAAGTCTGCGCCAACATCGGTACTGTGCGCGATATCGCCGGTGCTGAACGTAACGGCGCTGAAGGCGTGGGTCTCTACCGCACCGAATTCCTGTTTATGGATCGTGACTCACTGCCAAGCGAAGAAGAGCAGTTCCAGGCGTACAAAGCCGTCGCTGAAGCCATGGGTTCACAGGCCGTTATCGTGCGTACCATGGACATCGGCGGCGACAAAGATCTGCCTTACATGAACCTGCCAAAAGAAGAGAACCCGTTCCTCGGCTGGCGCGCTATCCGTATCGCCATGGACCGCAAAGAGATTCTGCATGCGCAGCTGCGTGCCATTCTGCGCGCCTCCTCTTTCGGTAAACTGCGCATCATGTTCCCGATGATTATTTCGGTTGAAGAAGTACGCAGCCTGAAAGCGGAGCTGGAACTGCTGAAAGCGCAGTTGCGTGAAGAAGGTAAAGCCTTTGATGAGAGCATCGAAGTCGGCATCATGGTGGAAACCCCGGCTTCAGCCGTGATTGCTCATCATCTGGCGAAGGAAGTCGACTTCTTCAGTATTGGGACAAACGATCTGACGCAGTATACTCTGGCGGTCGATCGTGGTAATGATTTGATCTCGCACCTGTACAACCCAATGGCGCCGTCTGTGCTTAACTTAATCAAGCAAGTCATTGATGCATCTCACGCTGAAGGTAAATGGACCGGCATGTGTGGTGAGCTGGCAGGTGATGAACGTGCTACACTACTGTTACTGGGAATGGGGCTGGACGAGTTCAGCATGAGTGCCATTTCTATCCCTGGCATCAAGAAAATCATTCGTAATACTAATTTTGAAGATGCGAAGGCATTGGCGGAGCAGGCACTGGCTCAACCGACAGCGGAAGATTTAATGAACCTGGTAAACAAGTTCATTAAGGAAAAAACGCTCTGCTAATCCGCATGATGCTGGCCCCAAATTACTGCTTAGGAGAAGATCATGGGTTTGTTTTCTAAACTTTTTGGCGAAAAAACGGATAGCGCTGGGACAATTGACATCGTAGCGCCTCTGTCAGGCGAAATCGTGAACATTGAAGACGTACCAGATGTGGTGTTTGCAGAAAAAATCGTGGGCGACGGTATTGCGATCAAGCCCAGCGGCAACAAAATGGTTGCTCCTGTTGATGGCACTATCGGTAAGATTTTTGAAACCAATCACGCTTTTTCGATCGAATCAGACAATGGCATTGAGCTGTTCGTCCACTTCGGTATCGATACGGTAGAACTGAAAGGTGAAGGCTTCAAACGCATCGCTGAAGAAGGCCAGAAGGTCAAAAAAGGCGACGTGGTTATCGAGTTCGACCTGCCGTTGCTGGAAGAGAAAGCGAAATCAACCCTGACACCGGTTGTCATCTCCAACATGGATGAAATCAAGGAATTGATTAAGCTGACTGGCCAGGTCACCGTCGGCGAAACGCCGGTGATTCGCATCAGAAAGTAAGCATTCGTTCATAACATAACGGCACCCGCGGGTGCCGTTATCGTTTCTGCTGTATGCCTGTTCAGGGCTGCCAGTGCGGCAGACGCAGCGTCAGTTCCAGTCCGCCTTCTGGCCGGTTTCTTGCCTCAACCTCACCATGATGCGCCAGCACCACCTTGCGCACGATAGCCAGTCCCAGACCATAACCTTTGCCCATCAGCGGCGAATTCACCCGCACAAACGGGTCAAAGATGCTGGAGAGCTTATCCTCATCGACACCCGGCCCCTGATCGCGCACCTGAATCACCAGCCACTGCTGTTCTGCGCGCAGATGAACATCAATCCGCTGCCCTGGCTGAGAGAAGCGCAGCGCATTGCGTAATACATTCTCTGCTCCGCGCCGTATCAGCTCTGCATTGCCCCGCACGGTGTAATCAGCGCGATCGTCGACCTGCAACTCTACCTGCACGCCTGGGATCTGCGCTTCATAACGGACATCGGTAATAACCGCCTGCAGCAAGCCGGTCAGATCAAAATATTGCTCATCCGGGATGCTTTCATGCTCAGCCCGCGACAGTGTCAGCAGTTCACCGATCATCTTGTCCAGCCGACGCGCCTCTTCATCAATGCGATCAAGCGAACTGTTCACACTTTCTGGCGTCTGTCTGGCCAGCCCGGTCGCCAGCTGCAGTCGCGCCAGCGGTGAACGAAGCTCATGTGAGATATCATGCAACAGTTCTTCACGGGCGCGCACCAGGGTATCGAGCCGCTCGACCATAGCGTCAAAGGCTTCAGCGACGTTTGAGATCTCGTCGTGGCGCTTACGCATGATCGGAAACAGCCGCACGCTTAAATCGCCCTCAGCCACGCGGGAAAATCCTTCCCGCAGCTGACGCATAGGTCGCGTCAGATTCCAGGCCAGAAGCAGACTGAACAGCAATCCCACCGAACCGGCGAAGACAAACATCGGCTCAGGAATATTCAGAAATTTTCGCGGCATCATGTTCAGCGTGCTGTCTTTACGCATGCCATCCAGGTCGTAGCGCAGATGATAGGCTTTGCCATCCGCGCCGCGAACCCAGCGCACCACCTCTTCAGGAAAGCGCCCTCTGATATCCAGGTTGCCGCTGTTTTCTGATTGGGACGGTTTTGTCTGTTGGGTGACGTGGAAGAACTGCCGATCGCTGTTATCCCAGTCCGAGAGCATCGCATTCAGCGCATCAGGCCCGCCCCGCTCCAGCACTGACGCGGCGGAGGTCATCTGCAGATCCACAATACGACGGATAGCCACGAGTTCAGGCGGTTCATGCCGTTTACCGGAGAGCGTGAAGCCGAGCCAGATAAGCTGGCTCATGATGACAAAAACGATCCAGAAGCCGATAAAGATCTTCCAGAACATGCGTCCACGGTAACTCTGTTTCATCGAATACGGTAACCGATGCTGCGAACGGTTTCGATGTTGATGCTGTCAGCGGTTAATGCACTGAGCTTCTGACGAATGTTACTGATATGCACATCGACGCTGCGGTCATAGGCTTCACGCGGACGACCGAGTCCCTTTTCGGAGAGCTCATCTTTTGACACCACTCTGTCCGGCGCACGCAGCAGCAGATCCAGCAGATTAAATTCCGACGCCGTCAGATCAAAGGTTTTACCCTGCCATTCGCTGATGCGGGTGGCGGGATTAAGCATCAGCTCTCCCCAGCGCAGCGGCTCTCTGGCGTCTGGCTGTGGCGCCTGCTCTTCGAAACGGCGCAATACGGCGCGCAGACGCGCCACCAGTTCACGGGGATAGCAGGGCTTGGGCATATAGTCATCCGCGCCCATCTCCAGACCGATCACGCGATCAATATTATCGCCTTTGGCGGTCAGCATAATGACCGGTATCCGGCTGTTCTGGCGCACCTGACGCAACACATCGATGCCGCTCATGTCGGGCAACATGATGTCCAGAATCATGGCGGTGAACTCTCCCGACAACGCGCCCTGAATCCCGACGCTGCCGGTCAGAACCAGCTGGGCATCAAACCCTTCCCCGATCAGGTACTGGCTTAACATGGTGCCTAATTCAACATCATCATCAACAAGCAAAATTTTCATGGTTATCTCTCTGGAGAATTGCCGCTATTTTGTCCTGTGCTGAACATTCGCGCAGCCTGATTTACGCGATCCTTACAGATTCAGTCTGTCTGGCACCGAAAATTGGGGTTAAAAAAAGGCCTGTGGGCAGTTAATGCGCGCACAGGCCTGATTCCGCATCGGCAGAAGTTACTGATGGTAGAGTCCGGTAGAGAGATAACGGTCACCGCGATCGCAGGCGATCGCCACCACCACGCTGCCAGGATTGGCCTGCGCAATGCGCAGCGCACCCGCCACCGCGCCGCCTGAGCTGACGCCACAGAAAATGCCTTCACGGCGTGCCAGCGCCCGCATGGTCTCTTCCGCTTCTTTCTGCGTCATATCCATTACATCATCCACCAGATCGGGACGGTAGATCCCCGGCAGATAGGCCAGCGGCCAGCGTCGAATACCCGGAATACTGCTGCCTTCGCTGGGCTGCAAACCGATCACCTGCACGCCCGTGTTGAGCTCTTTCAGATAACGCCCCACGCCGGTAATGGTGCCGGTGGTGCCCATACTGGAGACAAAATGGGTCATGCGCTGGTTCGACTGTTGCCACAATTCCGGGCCGGTGGTCTGATAGTGACCCAATGGGTTATCGGGATTATTAAACTGGTCCAGCACCCGGCCTTCACCGCGCGCCGCCATCGCCTGCGCCAGATCGCGTGCGCCCTCCATGCCCTGTTCACGGGGCACCAGAATTAACTCTGCGCCATAGGCGCGCATCGCGTCCTGCCGCTCCTGACTCATATTGTCGGGCATCAGCAGGCGAAGTCGGTAGCCTTTCATCGCCGCGATCATCGCCAGCGCAATCCCGGTGTTGCCGCTGGTAGCTTCAATCAGCTGATCGCCAGGTGAAATATCACCACGCAGCTCTGCCTGATTGATCATCGACCAGGCCGCGCGATCTTTTACCGAACCTGCCGGATTATTGCCTTCCAGCTTGAGCCAGACCTCGCTGCCGTTGGCGGGCGTCAGGCGCTGCAACTTAATCAGCGGGGTATTGCCGATGGTATTTTCGAGAGTCGTCACGGTGCGGTTCCTGGCATCTTACAAACCAGATGCGAAAAAAAGGCGGGAGTGTCACTCCCGCCCGGTGTTGAAGAGAAAATATCAGGCGCTTTGTGCAAAGGCAACTGCGCGCAGTGGCGTATCGCCCTTATAGAGACGCGCCTGCTGCAAGCCAACAAACAGACGCTCGCCGCGAATCGGCGCTGTCTGCTCACCTTCAAACACCACCGAGACCGGCTCGCTTTGCCAGCCTGCAGGCTGGACGACCAGCTGCCAGAAGTGTCCACGCGGGCTCACCTCCAGTACCTGTACCGGCAGCGGGGTTTCCAGACTGCTGCGGCGTGACACGTCGATTTCCCACGGACGCAGGAACAGCTCAACCGCGCCCTGGTGGGCCGAGGTATAGCCCAGCGGCCAGTGGTGCGCGCCAACGTGGAACTGTGATCCCTGAATCTCGCCATCAAAGCGGTTCACTTCACCCAGGAATTCCAGCACAAAACGGGTCGCCGGATCGCGCCACACATCATCTGGCGTGCCGACCTGTTCAATGTTGCCCTGGCTCATCACCACCACGCGATCCGCGACTTCCATCGCCTCTTCCTGGTCGTGGGTGACAAATACACTGGTGAATTTCAGCTCTTCATGCAGCTGACGCAGCCAGCGGCGCAGCTCTTTACGCACCTGAGCATCCAGCGCGCCAAAGGGTTCGTCCAGCAGCAGAATCTGTGGTTCAACCGCTAACGCACGCGCCAGCGCCACACGCTGTTTCTGACCGCCCGACAGCTGTGCCGGGAAGCGATTCGCCAGATGAGCCAGCTGCACCATCTCCAGCAGACGGGTAACACGCTGTTTGATCTCCGCCGTTGAAGGACGCTCACGACGTGGCAGCACGGTCAGGCCAAAGGCGATGTTGTCGAATACCGTCATATGACGGAACAGCGCGTAGTGCTGGAAGACAAAACCGACCTGACGATCGCGCGCATGCAGGCGGCTGACATCGTTGCCATGAAAACGGATATGACCGCTGTTCTGATGCTCCAGCCCGGCAATGATGCGCAGCAGCGTGGTTTTACCCGAGCCTGATGGGCCAAGCAACGCCACCATTTCACCCGAGGCAATATCCAGAGAGATATCGTTCAGCACCGATGTGCGACCAAAGGATTTGTTGATCTTGTTAATCTCAATGCTCATGATTTCCCTCCTGTTGCAGGCGTTTGTGCTGTTGCTCTAAACGCCACTGCACAATACTTTTCAGAAACAGCGTCACAATTGCCATCAGGGTTAACAGGGCGGCCGCGGTAAACGCGCCAACGGTGTTGTAATCCTGATGCAATAATTCAACCTGAAGCGGTAATGTGTAGGTCTCACCGCGAATCGATCCCGATACCACCGAGACCGCACCAAATTCACCAATCGCACGGGCGTTGGTCAGCACGATGCCATACAGCAGCGCCCAGCGAATGTTCGGCAGCGTTACGCGGCGGAACATCTGCCAGCCAGAGGCACCCAGCAGCACCGCCGCTTCATCTTCGTGACTGCCCTGACTCAGCATCACCGGCACCAGTTCGCGCACCACAAACGGACAGGTCACAAACACCGTCGCCAGCACCATGCCAGGCCAGGCAAACATAATCTGGATGTTATGCGCATCCAGCCAGCCGCCTGCCGGGCCATTAACGCCCCAGAACAGCAGATACATCAGACCGGCCACGACCGGCGACACGGCAAAAGGAATATCAAACAGGGTCAGCAGCAACTGACGCCCCGGAAAGGTAAAGCGCGTCACCAGCCAGGCGAGCAGCGTGCCGAACACCAGGTTAACCGGTACGGTGATCAACGCCACCATTACGGTCAGCCAGATGGCGTGCAGCATGTCCGGATCCGCCAGATTGCTGAGAGCGACAATCAGCCCCTGATTCAGCGCTTCCCAGAAGATGGAGGCCATCGGCACCACCAGCAGCAGAATCGAGATCAGCGCGCCGATACTAATCAGCAGCCACTTACCCCAGTTCACTGGCTGACGTGCAGCGTGATTAATCTGTGAAACCTCAGCCATTAGTGACCTCCCAGACGACGGCCAAAGCGGCTCTGTAATGTGTTAATCGCAAATAACAGAATCAGCGATGCCGCCAGGATCACCGAGGCGATGGCGCTGGCCGCCGGATAGTCGAACTCCTGCAGCCGGACAAAAATCATCAGCGAGGTGACTTCCGTTTTCCAGGCGATGTTACCGGCAATAAAGATCACCGCACCAAATTCACCCAGGCTGCGGGTAAAGGAGAGCGCCGTTCCGGCCAGCAGCGCCGGTGCCACTTCCGGCAACACGACGCGGCGGAAGCTCTGCCACGGCGTGGCACCCAGCGTTTCGGCCGCCTCTTCATACTCCGGGCCTAACTCTTCCAGCACCGGCTGTACGGTACGCACCACAAACGGAATGCTGGTAAAGGCCATGGCGATGGCGATACCAATCCAGGTATAGGAAATTTTGATGTCGAACTGAGCGAACCACTGTCCATACCAGCCGTTGACCGAAAAGAGTCCGGCCAGGGTCAGACCCGCCACCGCCGTAGGCAGTGCAAACGGCAGATCCATCAGGCCATCCAGCAGCGTCCGCCCCGGAAAACGGTAACGGGTCAGGATCCATGCCATCAGCATGCCGAACACCGCATTAAACAGTGAGGCGACGCCTGCAGAGAGCAGCGTTACTTTATAGGCGGCAATCAGCTGCGGATTGGTCACCACATCCCAGTACTGTTGCAGCGTCATCTGCGACAGCTGCATGATCACCGCGCTGATAGGCAGCAGCAGAATCAGACAGGTAAAGAGCAGACTGGTGCCAAGGCTGAGACCAAAGCCGGGCAACACGCGTTTCTGGCTGGCTGCAAACATTATCCGCGCCCCGCCGCTAACAACTTATCAAGCTCACCGCCGCTGACGAAGTGCGTCTTCATCACCTTATCCCAGCCGCCAAACGCCTCTTCCACCCGGAACAGGTTGGTCTGCGGGAAGCGATCTTTCTGCTCCGCCATCAGCTGTGCATTGTTCACGCGATAGTAGTAGTGAGTAATAATATTCTGCGCTTCAGGTGTATAGAGATAGTTCAGATAAGCGCTGGCCGCATCAGCGGTTTTATTGGTGGCGACGTTTTTATCCACCCATGCCACCGGAAACTCCGCCAGAATGTTGGTTTTCGGCACCACCACTTCATACTCATCTTTGCCGTACTGGTTGCGGATGTTATTCACTTCGGACTCAAAGCTAATTAATACGTCGCCCAGGCCACGCTCAGCAAAGGTCGTGGTGGCACCGCGACCACCGGTGTCGAATACTTCAACGTTTTTCAGAAATTGCGTCATAAAGGCACGGGTTTTGGCCTGATCGCCCCCGTCCGCTTTCTCCGCTGCGCCCCAGGCGGCCAGATAGGTGTAGCGGCCATTACCTGAGGTTTTCGGATTCGGGAAAATCAGCTTCACATCACTGCGGGTCAAATCTGACCAGTCGTGAATCTGTTTTGGATTCCCTTTGCGCACCAGAAACGCCATGGTGGAGTAGAAAGGCGAGCTGTTATTCGGCAGACGGCTTTTCCAGTCTGCGGCAATCAGGTTGCCTTTATCGTGCAGCACCTGCACATCCGTAACCTGATTGTATGTGACGACATCCGCGCGCAGTCCCTGCAGGATTGCCAGCGCCTGCTTCGATGAACCGGCGTGCGACATCTTAATGGTCAGTGGATCGCCGGGATGGCTGGCATCCCACTGCTTAACGAAGGGAGCATTCAGGGCGACAAACAGCTCCCGCGAAACATCGTAAGAGCTATTGAGGAGTTCAGTGGCATTGGCTGCGCCGGCCAGGCTCAGCGACAACGCGATACCGCTCACGATTTTTTTCATCGCTTGTAATGTCATTTGGCACCCTGAAAAAGTTTGATGCGGATCTCACCCGCTGAGGCACCAGTTTATTTATAACTCAGTGAAAACCAGTAACGGTTTTATATATCGTTTGATGATTTCAAAGTCGAAAAAAGCATAAGACGACGGCACTGTTTATGCAAAAATCAGCAAAAGCCGATAGGTAGGAGGAACCCCGTGCCGTGCGCGCCGGCAAAGGTTTTGAGAGGCTCAGCGGCCGCCTGACGGGCGGCGCGCTGAAGACGAGGGATTAACGCTGCCAGACAATCTTGCTGATTTTCCAGCTTTTCAGCGTATCGTCCGAGGGCATTAATCCCTCCGGTCCATGCCAGTCACCATGATAAACATAGGTCAGATGCTGACTGCCAGGTGCGCGGCACGCCACGTCACGCGCATCGGTGCCGCTGGCTAAGGTGCAGTTGTCGAAGGCTTTGCTGAACTTATTACTGAAGAGATCACCCACTTTGCTGCCATCGCTGCTGGCGATTGCGCTGTCCATGACCTCAATACGTTCGACCTGCGACTGCCCGTAAATCACCAGCTTAACGTTGCCATCATCCAGCGCCTGCCAGAAAGAGACCACCTGACCGTTCTGGCTGCGCATGCCCTGACGCAGGCTATAGTCACCGTTCAGTCCGGCATTAATCGCGTCCTCTTTCATGGCGGTCGAGGCAGTTAACCCACCCACACCCTGTTCAGTCGCGGTCAGCGAGGAACCGAACCAGTTCCACGGCAGCGCCGAAGACCAGTGATACGTCAGCGGATTCCACCAGCTTGCCTGCTGGCTGCTGTCAGCGCCGGAACCCGAACTGGCACAGCCGCTCAGTACAACCGCGGCAATCAGTAGCGTGGAACGAACAGCTTTCATGAGAACTCCTGTAAATGCGATGCCGGAAAGGCGGAACTGATTGGAGTCGCAAAGCGACAAAAAGTTTAGTGAAGATGATGTTCGGGCAGAAAGCAGTCGCGACAGCGGCGGCTGGATTGCAGCCAGATCAGCGCCAGCAGGTCAAAGAGCGTCAGCAACAATGGCAGCGGTGAGGTGAGCAGATCGCCCTGCACAAACTGCATTCCCTGCCAGAGCAGATTCACCAGCAGCGACAGCGCCAGCACGCTGCGCCAGTGCTGCCAGAGTCGCAGCAGGCGGGTGCGATACCCGGTCAGCAGCAGGCCCGCCAGCGCCGGTAAACCCAGCGCAAGGCCGATCCAGAACGCCTGACGATCCGGATAGAACAGCGCCAGCAGATCGTTGCCCTGCTGCCGAGACGCACCGGCCATCACCAGCAGCAGCCAGGTCCGTGCCTGGAGTAACAGGATCAGCCAAAAAAGAAACGGCAGCCGCAGCTGCCCTCTGGCGTCATACTCGTCCGGCAGATAGCCCGGTGACGGCTTAGTATTCACGATCTTCGATCAGACGTTTACCAAACAGCAGCGCATCGACCGGCTCATAATCGAGCTTCTCATAGAACGCCACTACCTGATCATTCTCTTCGCGGATCATCAGATGCAGTTTCGGACAGCCGCGCGCGATAAGCTTCTTCTCCAGACGGTTCATCAGCGCATTCGCAAAGCCGCGTCCCTGATAGTCGGGATGCACGGCCAGATAGTAAGCCGCGCCGCGATGGCCATCATAGCCGCCCATCAGTGTGCCCACGACCACGCCGCCCACTTCAGCGACCAGAAAGAGATCGGGGTCGTGATTCATTTTGCGTTCGATATCCAGCTCAGGATCGTTCCATGGCCGTAACAAATCGCAACGTTCCCATAAGGTGATCACTTCTTCAAAATCTTCCTGGCGGAAGGCGCGGATTTCCATCTTCTTTACCTGCAAATAAGCACAATTTGCTGATTATCACGCATTCTCTGCCGCACGCAACCCTCCATGACGGGCGACAAATAAAAAAGCGCAAATTTACTGTTCGCGACCTGCAATACAAAGTAATGCCCTGAAATGGTTCTGTGATCGCAGGCAGCAGCCCCTTAGGCTATAACACCGGCAAGATTCCTGTTATCGGACCCGCACATGCACCTGCTTAAACGTTTGATTCATCGCCGTCAGTTACTGCTTTCCGGGCTGGCTCTGGCCATTTTATCGCCGCGCGCGGTTCAGGCTAAAGAGCAGTCTGCGCTTACTGGTGCCAATCGTCACTCGCGCCCTGCCCCGCCCGCTAAGAACGGGAAACGTATCGTGATGATCGACCCCGGTCACGGCGGCATCGACTCTGGTGCCGTTGGCGAAGAGGGTTCCGAAGAGAAACACATCGTGCTGGAGATTGCCGGTAACGTGCAACGTCAGCTACAGAGCCATCCGCGCATAGAAGTGCGTCTGACCCGCGACAGCGACCACTTTATTCCGCTCTATCAGCGGGTGGAGATCGCCCACCAGCACGGCGCCGATCTCTTTATGTCGATTCATGCCGACGGTTTTACCAGTCCCGATGCCAGCGGTGCCTCGGTGTTTGCGCTCTCTAATCGCGGTGCCAGCAGCTCGATGGCGCGTTATCTGTCACAGCGGGAGAACGATGCGGATAAGCTGGGTGGCGTGAAAGCGCAGCAGCAGGATCACTATCTGCAGCAGATCCTGTTCGATCTGGTGCAGACAGACACCATCAAAAACAGCCTGACGCTGGGCAAGCATGTACTGGATCAGATCCGCCCGGTTCATCATCTTCACAGCCAGCACACCGAGCAGGCTGCCTTTGCGGTACTCAAGTCACCGTCGATCCCCTCGGTGCTGGTCGAAACCTCCTTTATTACCAATCCGCGTGAAGAGCAATTGCTCGGCACCACCGCGTTTCGTCAGAAAATCGCCTCGGCTATTGCCAGCGGCATCGTCAATTACTTTGATGAGTTTGATCGCCGCAACGCCTGATGCGTGTCGCCGGTTCAGGCCGTGCGACTCGCCGCACTCATGCAAGCGGCGCGGTTTTGCGTATAATCGCGTCAGACTTTGACAAACCATAAGCGAAAAAATGGCTGATATTTCCCGCGTAAAAGCGTTCCTGCTCGCATTGCAGGATGAGATTTGTAACCAGCTGGCGGCTGAAGATGGCGGCGCAGCGTTTGCCGAAGATAGCTGGCAGCGTCCTGGCGGCGGCGGCGGTCAGAGCCGCGTGCTGCGCAACGGCGCGGTGTTTGAGCAGGCGGGCGTCAACTTTTCGCACGTGCATGGCGATCAGATGCCGGCATCCGCCACTGCACACCGGCCGGAGCTGGCGGGTCGCAGCTTTGAAGCAATGGGCGTGTCGCTGGTGATCCACCCGAACAACCCTTATGTACCTACCAGCCACGCCAACGTGCGCTTTTTTATCGCGGAGAAACCGGGTGCCGATCCGGTCTGGTGGTTTGGTGGCGGATTTGACCTGACCCCTTTTTATGGCTTCGAAGAAGATGCGCTGCACTGGCACCAGACTGCCGCTGACCTCTGCCAGCCTTTTGGCGAGGATGTCTATCCGCGCTATAAAAAGTGGTGTGATGACTATTTCTATCTGAAGCATCGTGATGAGCAGCGCGGCATTGGCGGCCTGTTTTTTGACGATCTCAATACGCCCGACTTTGAGCAGAGCTTCAGCTTTATGCAGGCGGTTGGCCGCGGCTTTATGGATGCCTATCGGCCGATTGTGGCGCGCCGTAAAGCGCACCCGTGGGGCGATCGTGAGCGTCAGTTCCAGCTCTACCGCCGTGGCCGCTATGTGGAGTTTAATCTGGTGTGGGACCGCGGCACGCTGTTTGGTCTGCAGACCGGCGGTCGCACTGAATCGATCCTGATGTCGATGCCCCCGCTGGTGCGCTGGGAATATGATTATCAGCCCGATGCCGACTCACCTGAAGCCGCCCTCTATCGCGATTTCCTGCCGGTGAAGAACTGGCTGAACCTGCCAGTCTGATCGTTTCTGCCGCTGCAGCGCGGGTCTCAACCCGCGCTGCGCTTACCTCTCGCCTGATCGGCCTCTTCTTTTTTACAGGGCACAGATTGCTACAGTGTGGCCTGCGTCATTCCTCCTGACTGCTATGCTTATGGGTGGAATATGGCGCACCCCACGGTTAACACCGCATGACGGCTCCTTCGCACCGCCTCGCAGCGCAACAATCAGAGAAACCGCATGTTCATCAGAAACTCTCTGTTGCAATGTTATGGGTTCGCGTTCCCGGTAGCAGAACATGCCACAGACCGGCTGCGAGGCCTGAGGTGCCCCCTGTTCGCTTTCATTTTTCTTTTCAAGGAGTTTAGAGATGAACCAGCTAGAAGCCCTAAAACAGTTCACCACCGTGGTGGCGGACAGTGGTGATATCGAATCGATTCGTAATTACCATCCGGAAGACGCCACCACCAACCCCTCACTCATTCTGAAAGCGTCCGGTCTCGAAGGGTATAAGCACCTGATGGATGACGCGATTGAGTACGCCAAAAAACAGGGCGGCAGCAAAGAGACGCAGATTATCAACGCCAGCGACAAAGTGGCGATCAACCTTGGTATGGAAATCCTGAAAAGCATACCGGGCCGTGTTTCGACCGAAGTGGATGCGCGCCTCTCCTTCGATCGTGGCATGTGTGTGACCAAAGCAGAAAAACTGATTCGGATGTATGAAGAGCACGGTATCGATCGCTCACGCGTACTGATTAAGCTGGCCTCGACCTGGGAAGGCATCCGCGCAGCGGAAGAGCTGGAAAAAAACGGCATTCAGTGCAACCTGACACTGCTCTTCTCCTTTGCTCAGGCGCGTGCCTGTGCCGAAGCGGGCGTGTTCCTGATCTCCCCGTTCGTTGGCCGCATCTACGACTGGTATAACTCGCGCAAACCCATGGACCCCTACGTGGCGGATGAAGATCCGGGCGTGAAATCCGTGCGTCGCATCTACGATTACTACAAAAAGCACCGTTACAGCACCATCATCATGGGTGCCAGCTTCCGTAAAGTGGAGCAGATTATCGCACTGGCAGGCTGCGACCGCCTGACCCTGTCACCTAACCTGCTGGAAGAGTTGCAGAACAGTGATGCGCCGCTTGAGCGCAAACTGGAACCTTCAACTGAAGGTTTCCATCAGCCGTCGCCGCTCTCCGAGGCGGAGTTCCGTTGGGAACATAATCAGGATCCAATGGCAGTTGAAAAACTCTCTGACGGCATCCGCCAGTTCGCGGTTGACCAGCAGAAGCTGGAAGATGTGCTCGCCGCACGCCTGTAGTCTTTATTTTAGTCGGGCGGGACTTTCCCGCCCTGATGCATAACAAGGGAGAACTTTATGTCCTCACGCAGAGAGTTGGCAAACGCGATTCGTGCACTGAGCATGGATGCGGTACAGAAGGCAAATTCAGGCCACCCCGGTGCGCCAATGGGAATGGCCGATATCGCCGAAGTGTTGTGGCGCGACTTCCTCCAGCATAATCCGACCAATCCCGCCTGGCTTGATCGCGACCGCTTTATCCTCTCCAACGGCCACGGCTCGATGCTGCTTTATAGCCTGCTGCACCTGAGCGGTTATGACCTGCCGATTGAAGAGCTGAAAAATTTCCGTCAGCTGCACTCTAAAACGCCAGGTCACCCGGAAATCGGCTACACCCCAGGCGTTGAAACCACCACTGGCCCGCTGGGTCAGGGACTGGCTAACGCCGTGGGCTTAGCGATTGCAGAACGCACGCTGGCCGCGCAGTTTAACCGTCCGGATCATGAGATTGTCGATCACCACACCTATGTGTTTATGGGCGATGGCTGTCTGATGGAAGGCATCTCGCACGAAGTCTGTTCACTGGCGGGGACCCTGGGTCTCGGCAAACTGATCGGCTTCTATGACCATAACGGTATCTCGATCGATGGCGAGACCGAAGGCTGGTTTACTGACGACACCCATAAACGCTTTGAGTCCTACAACTGGCATGTGATTGGCGACATCGACGGCCATGACGCTGATGCCATTCGTGAGGCGATCAAAGAGGCGCAGAGCGTCACCGATAAGCCTTCACTGATTATCTGCCGCACCATTATCGGTTTCGGTTCGCCGAACAAAGCCGGTAAAGAGGAGTCGCACGGCGCGGCGCTGGGTGAGGCAGAAGTTGCCCTGACCCGCAAACAGCTCGGCTGGAACTATCCGGCGTTTGAGATCCCGGCTGAAATCTACCAGCAGTGGGATGCCAAAGCGGCGGGTGCTGAACGTGAAAAAGCCTGGGATGCAAAATTTGCGGCTTACAAAGAAGCCCATCCAGAGCTGGCGAAAGAGTATGAGCGCCGGATGAATGGCGAAATGCCCGCCAACTGGGAAACCGAAGCGACCCGGTTCATTCAGGAGTTGCAGGCTAACCCGCAGAAAATCGCCAGCCGTAAAGCGTCACAAAACTCGCTGGAAGCCTACGGCAAAATGCTGCCGGAGTTCCTCGGCGGTTCTGCTGACCTGGCACCGAGTAACCTCACCATCTGGTCTGGTTCTAAATCGATCAAAGAGGATCCGGCCGGTAACTATATTCACTACGGCGTGCGTGAATTTGGTATGACGGCGATTGGTAACGGTATCGCGCACCATGGCGGTTTCGTTCCCTACACCGCAACCTTCCTGATGTTTGTTGAATATGCGCGTAACGCCGCGCGTATGGCTGCACTGATGAAGGCACGACAGATTCTGGTCTACACCCATGACTCCATCGGTCTGGGCGAAGATGGCCCGACGCACCAGCCGGTAGAGCAGATCGCCAGCCTGCGTCTGACACCAAACATGAGCGTATGGCGTCCGTGCGATCAGGTCGAAACCGCTGTAGCGTGGAAAGCCGCCGTCGAACGTCATCACGGCCCGACAGCGCTGATCCTCTCGCGTCAGAATCTGCTGCAGCCGGAACGTACCCCGGAGCAGATCGAAAACATCAAACGCGGCGGCTACGTGCTGAAGGATTGCGACGGCACACCAGAAGTGATTCTGATCGCAACCGGTTCAGAGATTGAGATCACCCTGGGTGCAGCGGATAAGCTCACTTCAGGCGGTCACAAGGTGCGGGTGGTTTCACTGCCTTCTACTGACCTGTTTGATGCGCAGGATGCCGCTTACCGCGAATCCGTACTGCCGAGCGGCGTGAAAGCGCGTGTGGCGGTAGAAGCGGGTATTGCTGACTACTGGTTCAAGTATGTCGGTCTGGACGGTGCGATTGTCGGTATGACCACCTTTGGTGAATCCGCCCCGGCCAGTCAGCTGTTCCCGGAGTTTGGCTTCACGGTTGAGAATATCGTCAGCCACGCTGAAGCATTACTCAAGCCAGTTTAATGCTTATGCCCTTCCCGGCTCACCGGGAAGGGCCATTTCTACTTATAGCCTGATACATAAAAAAAACTCCATTCCCCTCTTCCCGCCCTGCGCAAACTCATTACTATAGAGCCGTCATACTTAATGCTGCCTGTGCGCTGGCTGTCCGTCTGTTCCTGCTGTTGTTCTGCCAGGATAACGCGGTTCTGTCCTGATGCATCCCGATGAGTGAAGGCAGATTTCCTCCGATTTTATAGCGAAGCCACTTCCGTTGAACATGCGCACACCCTATTTACTGGCCCTGATGGTTTCACTGCTTCCATTAAAAAGCATGGCGCAGGTCGCGCCCGATCCGCTGCTGGCCTCTCAGATTGTTGATCGCTATGCGGAACATATCTTTTACGGCAGCGGTGCAACCGGCATGGCACTGGTGGCGATTGATGGCAATCAGCGGGTGTTCGCCAGCTTTGGTGAAACCCGTCCCGGCAACAATATCCGTCCGCAGAAAGATTCGCTGATTCGCATCGCCTCGCTGAGTAAGCTGATGACCAGTGAAGTGATGGTGAAGCTGGCTGAGCGCGGACAGATTCGCCTCGACGATCCCCTGAGTAAATATGCGCCGCCGGGTTCACGCGTGCCCACCTACAATGGTCAGCCCATTCGCCTGATCAATCTCTCGACCCACACCAGCGGACTGCCTCGCGAACAGCCAGGCGGCAAAGCGCAGCGTCCGGTATTTGTCTGGCCGACCCGTGGTGAACGCTGGGCGTGGCTGTCGCGCGCTAACCTCAAAGCGGCGCCAGGCAGCAGTGCCGCCTACTCCAACCTGGGCTACGATCTGCTGGGTGATGCGCTGTCGCGCGCCACCGGCAAACCCTATCCGGCACTGTTTCAGCAGCTGATTACCCGACCGCTCGGCATGAAGGACACGACGTTTACGCCGTCGCCTGAGCAGTGCGGACGCCTGATGGTGGCGGAAAAAGGGGCCAGTCCGTGCAATAACACCCTGGCGGCGATTGGCAGCGGCGGTGTTTACTCCACGCCGGATGATATGGGCCGCTGGATGCAGCAGTTCCTTAACTCTTCGGTTAACCACCGCACGCCGCAGATCGATCGACTGCAGACGCTGATCTATCGTCGCGATCAGCTGAGCAAAGTAGAAGGCATGGATGTGCCGGGTAAAGCGGATGCGCTGGGGATGGGCTGGGTCTTTATGGGGCCGAAAAATGGTCGCCCTGGCATTATTCAGAAAACCGGCGGCGGCGGCGGTTTCATCACCTATATGGCGATGGTGCCGCAGCATAACGTGGGGGTATTTGTGGTGGTGACCCGCTCGCCGCTGACCCGCTTTACGCCAATGAGCGACGGCGTGAATAATATGCTGGCCGAACTGGTCGGCAATCAGCTTGGCTCACCGATGATGGTGCAGGCGATTCGTTAACGCTGCTGTACGCCACCGTCAGACTGGCTGACCCACAGGGTTGGCCAGTCATCACTGCTGTGCCAGGCGTCACAGGTTGACTCCTCCGCATACTCCGCTAACACAAAACGCGTGCCATCAAACTGCCAGCGAGTGGCACTGCCGCAGTCACCCAACCCACGTCCTTTACCAAAGGTGTAGAGCTGGCCGCTGGCCGCATCATATTCGGCGTTAATCAGCTCAAGCTGTCGGTCACTGGCACCTGGTGGGGTAAACGGCAGAGTTAAGGTGATGCCGCGCGCGACATACGGCTGGCTGCGCGTCACTTCAAACGCCAGATCGATCACGTTATAAGCCCCCATTTCACAACTCACCAGCAGCAGCGCGCGCTGATCGGTGAGTGGCGCCACGCTGACTTCACGGCGCAGTGGATCGAGTGAGCAGGAGTCGGTATTGACCCGCCAGGTGCCGTAATCAATTAATCCGCTGGTCTCATCGCGCGTCAATGCCGCGGGTGGCTCGACAGCAGGCGGCAGTGGCGGCAGCGCAGGCGGCGGCGGAACATCCCAGCTGGCGCGATCGCCACGTTTAACCCATGCGCTCATGCTGTTGACCCGCCCCTGGGTGTCATCCATCAGCAACAGCGCGGCCTTCATACCGCGCAGGGAGATCAGCGCATTGGGATCGAAAGTGAGCTGAAGGGTTTTCGCCTCCATCACCAGATCAAGAAACTCATCAATTGCGATGGCATTGCTGGTGGCGAGATGATGCGGTTCAACCGTCCAGTGTTTGAGGTCGGGTTTCAGACGGCGCTGATCCAGTAGCAGGTTATCCTGAAGCGAACCGCCAGGCAGCGCGCCACTGTAGGCACTGCCGTAGTCGATTCGCAGCAAGGGGCGATCGTTGACGCCCGCATGCCGCGAAATCGTCATCACTAACCCTTTGTCGCCCGGAATATTGCGCGCCACACAAAAGGCTTCATTGTTGCAGGTGATTTGCCAGTCGTTGAATGACTTTTGCAACGGTTCCGCCTGAACACAGGCAACCCACAGAGACGGCAACAGCCACAGCGATTTCATCCAATACGACATTAAGAAAATCGATCCCCGAATACCCAGAGTGGAGAGGATAGCGCATCAACGGGCCTGCCAGGGTTCCCATTCTGTGAACCTGTGCAAAAAGCGCAGTTAACTGCTTAAAAAGCGTGCATGAAAAGTGGATTATGCTTCACTTTCCACGCTCAACGCTGTCACGCTGCAACAGGCTAACTGCATGATTTTTTATGGTATCAGCCAGCCAGCAATCTGCGCATGCTGCAACAGCATGACGGTTTTGCCGTCGCGAATGCGGCCATCAGCGACCATTGCCAGTGCATCAGGGAAAGGCAGTTCCAGCACGTCGATCGACTCATCTTCAACACCGCCGCCCGCATTGTCGCGCAGCGATTCATTATATTCCGCTGCGAAAAAGTGGATCAATTCAGTGACGCCGCCCGGCGACATATAGCAGGCATAAAGTTTCTCCACCTCGCCCACCGCATAACCGGTCTCTTCAATCGCCTCTTTGCGAATGCAATCTTCCGGAGAGTCGTCGTCCAGCAAGCCGGCACAGGCTTCAATTAACATGCCGCCCTCGTTACCGTTGACGTAAGTGGCGATACGGAACTGGCGCGTCAGGACCACGCTGTTCTTTTCACGGTTATAGAGCAGGATGGTCGCCCCGTTTCCGCGATCGTAGACTTCACGTTTATGGCGGATAACCTCGCCACGACCATCGGTGATCTCATAAGTGTAGTTACGCAGCACAAACCAGTTTTCGGACAGGAGCTTATCTTTGATGATGTTGATCTTAAACGACATGAGGACTCCGCTACCGCATAAAGGGAGCCTTTCATCATAGGGGCAAGCTTGCGGGAAAACTATCTTAATTCTCGCGGTGAATGAGGCGGTTTACGCCAAAAAAAAACCAGCCCGAAGGCTGGCCTGATTGCTGCAGCGCTTATCAGCGTGAGGTGTCGTCAGCCAGTCGGGTCGGCTGAGGCTCCTCTTCGTGATGATCCTGTTCGGTCTCAGCTATGGCGTGAACACGTTTACGCACGCCAAACCATCCCAGCACCAGCAATACCGCGATAAGCGGAATGGAGGCGATGGTGTAAGTCCCGTTCGGGTAGTCAAACGCCATCAGCACCAGCACGCTGAACAGGAACAGCAGCGTCAGCCATGAGGTAAACGGCGCGCCTGGCAGCTTGAAGCTGACATCATCCGCCTTGCCCTCTTTAATCGCTTTGCGCAGACGCAGCTGACAAACCACGATAAAGGCCCAGGAGGAGATAATCCCCAGCGAGGCGACGTTCAGGACGATCTCAAACACCTGAGAAGGCACATAGTAGTTAAGCACCACACCAATCACATAGACGGCGATGGTCACCAGAATACCGGCATAAGGCACCTGCTGACCGTTCATCTTAGACATGAATTTCGGTGCAGAGCCACCCATCGACATGGAGCGCAGAATACGCCCGGTTGAGTAGAGGCCCGAGTTCAGGCTGGAGAGCGCCGCACTCAGCACTACGATATTCATGATGCTGCCAACGTAAGGCACGCCCAGCTTCGAGAAGAAGGTAACAAACGGACTCTGACCCGCCTGATAGGCGTTCCACGGCAGCAGCAGCACCAGCAGGACCACGGAGCCAACGTAGAACAGGCCGATACGCCAGATCACGCTGTTGATCGCTTTCGGCAGCATGGTTTTCGGGTCTTTACATTCTCCCGCCGCCGTACCTACCAGTTCGATAGAGGCAAAGGCGAACACCACACCCTGAATCAGCACCAGCGCAGGCAGTAAGCCGTGCGGGAACATGCCACCGTTATCGGTGATCAGATGGAAGCCGGTGCTGTTGCCATCCAGCGGTTTGCCGGTGCCAAGGAACACCACGCCCACCACCAGGAAGATCACAATTGCCAGCACTTTCACCAGCGCGAACCAGAACTCCATCTCGGCAAACCACTTTACGCCGATCATGTTCATGGTGCCGACAATCGCCAGCGCGCCCAGGGCGAACACCCACTGTGGCACATCACCAAACGCGCCCCAGTAGTGCATGTAGAGCGCGACGGCGGTGATATCGACGATGCCGGTCATTGCCCAGTTGACGAAGTACATCCAGCCCGCCACGTAGGAGGCTTTCTCACCCAGGAATTCACGGGCGTAGGAGACGAAGCTGCCGCTGCTGGGACGGTGTAACACCAGTTCGCCCAGCGCACGCAGAATAAAGAAGGAGAAGATGCCACACACCAGATAGATGATGGCTAAGGCGGGGCCAGCAGCCTGCAAACGGCCACCTGCGCCCAGGAACAAACCGGTACCGATGGCACCGCCGATCGCAATCATCTGTACGTGACGGTTACCCATCGCCTTCTGGTAGCCGGCGTCATGAGAGTTGAGCCAGCGTCGTTTCGCAGCGCGCATCTCGCCTGGGGTTTTGTTTTTAGATTTCATAGCATTCCTGTTTGTCCTGACTATCAGTCGTCGCCCCCATTTCAGGCGTAATGCCCTGTGAAACGGGGTATTTTCCTCTGTGCGTTTGCCTGTGAGTGAGTGCCAGGCAGCGCGGGAATTTACGGCGATGAATCCTACCCGTTCTGCAAGAACGAAGCAAAATATACCGGGCAGATGCACAGGCTGATTTGTAAGAATCCATCCTGATGCACAAAAACAAAAAAACCGGCCATTTTCAGGCCGGTAAAAGCTACAGGGATGGAAACAGGAGGGTTGGGTTAGCGATAAATCTCTGCGGTGCCGCTCCACAGGCTGGAGTCGCCTGGGTTATCGACACCGATAACGCGGTAATGGCTGGCGCCCATCTCTTCCGCTTTTTGCGACAGCTGGCGATTCGCATCGTCCAGCGAGCCGCGAACGCCGGAGACCGAAACGCTACCGATGCTCTGCATACTCTGCGCCTGCGACTGATCGACCGGCGCGGCGGCAAAAGTGGCAAATGAGGCGGTAGCCAGTAATGCGCCTGCCAGGACAGCATTCAGCTTTTTCATTGGATGCTCCTTAATCTGTGTTCGGGGTTGAGTTGATGACTGGATGAATTATTAGCGCTGCAATGAAAAGCAACATCGGGACGATGTAAACCTGTTCCTTTTTTAAGCGTTGAACAGCAGCACGTCCTGGGAACTGTCAGTTGCGGTCATTTTATGTGCGATGTGTAACGTCCTGTGCGATAAACAGGGAATGGATCATTTGCGTTACGTTAATGCGCTCTTATAATTCCCGCACTCTCAACAGGGCCATTCATGTGATTGTTAAACGTTCCGTAACTCAAAGCATCGCTCAGGCGCTCAGCGCCATTGTCCTGCTGTCGCTGCTCACCACCGGTCTGGCATTAGTCACGCTCCTGAGCAGCCAGCGCGACGCGGAGGCGATCAATCTGGCGGGTTCACTGCGCATGCAGAGCTATCGCATGGCCTGGGATGCCAGCCGTCAGCCGCAAAATCTGGCTCATCATCTGGCGCGCTATCAGCAAACGCTGGATGCCCCGGTGCTGCAAAAACTTGATCGGCCCTGGGTACCCCGTGAAGTAAGTGTTCGCTATCAACGGCTGCGTGCCGCCTGGCCCTCGCTGCAGCAACAGTTGCAACAGGGCGATACCGTGGCTTATCAGCAGCAGGTGCCAATCTACGTCGGTGAAATCGATCGCTTTGTGCTGGGTCTGCAACGCTATACCGAGTTGAAAATGCATCTGGTGGCCGCCAGCAGCCTGGTGGGGGTCATTGCGATTGTGGCGCTGGCACTGATGACGATTCGCTTTACCCGACTGCAGGTGGTGCGCCCGCTTAATGCGCTGGTCACCGCCAGTCGCTACGTAGAGAGCGGCAACTTTGCTTTTCCGCCGCTGCACGTTGAGCAGCAGAATGAACTGCGGGTGCTGTCGCATGCCTTCAGCGGCATGGCGGCACGGCTGCATTCGCACTACCAGCTGCTGGAAAGCACGGTGCGCGCCAAAACAGAAGATTTAACCCAGGCGAATCGCACGCTGTCGCTACTCTATGACAGCTCACAAATGCTGACCGCCAGCCCGCTGCATCCGGCACTGTTTGAAGCCGTGTTAACCAATGTACTGACGCGCGAGAAACTGACGGCGATCCGGCTCGACAGCGACCAGTTTCAGTTTCGTGCCGGTGATGATCAGGCAGCCGGTCAGTGGCAACGTCTGCCGTTACAGCAGGACGAGCAGCAGATTGGCGAGCTGCGCTGGCAGACAGCTGGTGCCTCGCCTCCGGACGAACTGATGCGCAGCCTGGCGGCGATGCTGGGACGGGCTATCTGGATCTGGCAGGCACAGCAGCAGTATCAGCAGATGCTGCTGATTGAAGAGCGCACGACCATTGCCCGGGAATTACATGACTCGCTGGCGCAGTCGCTCTCGTTTTTACGCATTCAGCTGACCCTGCTGCGCCGCGCCGTTGATAAAGACGATAGCGCCGCCCATACCATTATCGCGGACTTCGATCAGGCGCTGGCCGAGGCCTATCGTCAGCTGCGTGAGCTGCTGACCACTTTCCGTCTGACCATTGAGCAGGCGGATCTGGTGGCGGCCATGCAGGCGATGATCGCCTCGCTGCAGGAGAAGAGCAGTGCAGAGATACACTTTAACTATCAGACCGGACTGCAGAGTCTGGAAGCACAACAGCAGGTGCATGTGTTGCAGATCGTCCGTGAGGCGCTGCTGAATGCGATTCGTCACGCCAGTGCGCAGGTTATCCGGGTGGATTATCAGCACAGTGAAAAAGGTGAGCACTTACTGACAATTACCGATGATGGCGTGGGGATGAACAGCACTGAGGAACCGCCGGGCCATTACGGCCTGACTATTATGGCGGAGCGCGCTCAGCGCCTGAGCGGCCATCTGACCCTCCACGCACAGCCACGGGGTACCAGGGTGGAGTTGCGCTTTCCACCGCAACCGGCGCGCCCGCTGGAATAGCAGGCCAGAGCGGGTCTTAATTCATTAAAATAATCTATCGGTTTGCGACCGCGGGCTATTCGATACAGAACAGGGTGTTGTCCCTGAACAATACCGTCTGATCTGCCGCAGTCTGAAACCAATGCAACGGAGAAAATATGCAACAGCCCGCATTAACATTGATGATTGTGGATGACCACCCGCTGATGCGCCGCGGTGTCCGTCAGCTGCTGGCGCTGGATCCCCGGCTGGAGGTGATCGCCGAAGCCAGCAACGGCACTGAAGCGCTGGCGGAGGCCCGCCATCAGGAACCGGACATCATTCTGCTCGACCTGAATATGAAAGGCATGTCCGGACTGGATACGCTGAAGGCGCTGCGCCATGAAGGGATCAGTTCGCGCATTCTGGTGCTGACCGTTTCTGACGCCCGCAGCGATATTTTTGCCATGGTGGATGCCGGTGCTGACGGCTATCTGCTCAAGGACAGCGAGCCGGAGGTCCTGCTGGCGCATATCCTGCAGGCATCACGGGGCGAAAAGGTCTTCAGCGAGGGCGTCACCCGCTATCTGGCTAATCGCCAGCACAGTGCCGATCCTCTGCGTCAGCTCACCGAGCGCGAACGGGATGTGCTGCAGGAGGTGGCGCGTGGCCTGTCGAATAAAGAGGTTGCCGCTATTCTGCATATCTCTGAAGAGACGGTAAAAGTGCACATTCGTAACCTGCTGCGGAAACTGGATGTCCGCTCACGCGTCGCCGCCACGGTGATGTGGCTTGAAAGCCGCAAATAGCCAACGAATTTACATTTTCTCCTCAATTTCTCCACGATTTCCCCCGCTGCCGCACGTAGAGTAAACGGCGGCGGAGAAACGTGGCAAAGACCCGCCGAGTTTCCTGCCAGAGCGCCCGTTGCTGGTGGGCCTGACCAACGATAAAAGTAGTGAGGAGTGTCGATTTAATGTCGAATTTCTTTATCGACCGCCCTATCTTTGCCTGGGTTCTGGCGATTCTGCTGTGCCTGTGTGGCACGCTTTCGATTATTTCGCTGCCTATTGAACAGTACCCCGATCTGGCACCGCCCAACGTGCGCATCACCGCTAACTATCCGGGCGCATCCGCCCAGACGCTGGAAAACACCGTTACCCAGGTGATCGAGCAGAACATGACCGGCATCGATAATCTGATGTACATGTCCTCTAACAGCAGCAACACCGGCCAGGCACAGATCACCCTCACCTTTACCGCCGGGACCAATCCCGATGAAGCCCGTCAGCAGGTACAGAACCAGCTGCAATCCGCACTGCGAAAATTGCCACAGGCGGTGCAGTCGCAGGGTGTAACCGTCAATAAAACCGGTGACAGTAATATTCTGATGGTGGCATTCGTTTCAACCGACGGCAGCATGGATAAGCAGGATATTTCAGACTATGTCGCCAGTAATATTCAGGATCCGCTAAGCCGTATTGATGGCGTCGGCCAGGTTGACGCTTACGGCTCGCAATATGCGATGCGTATCTGGCTCGATCCCAATAAACTGATCGCCTATTCGCTGACCACGGAAGATGTGGTCAGTGCGATCCAGTCGCAGAACACCCAGGTTGCCGTGGGTCAGGTGGGTGGCCTGCCGTCGGTAGAGAAACAGGCGCTTAACGCTACGGTCAACGCCCAGTCGATGCTGCAGACCCCTGAGCAGTTCCGGGCGATTACCCTGAAGAACAATCCCGATGGTTCGGTGGTGACGCTGGGCGATGTCGCCAGCGTGGCGCTGGGCGCTGAGAAGTATGATTATCTGAGTCGTTACAACGGCCAGCCCGCGTCAGGCCTGGGGGTGAAGCTGGCATCCGGTGCCAACGAGATGAACACCGATAAGCTGGTGCGGGCGCGCATTGAGGAGCTGTCCCACTACTTCCCGCACGGTCTGGAAGCAAAAATCGCCTATGAAACATCCCCTTTCGTTAAAGCGTCAATCACAGATGTGGTGAAGACGTTGCTGGAGGCGATTGTGCTGGTATTTGGCGTGATGTACCTGTTTATGCAGAACTTCCGTGCCACCTTAATTCCTACTATTGCAGTGCCGGTGGTGCTGTTCGGCACCTTCAGCGTGCTCTATGCCTGCGGGTTCAGCATCAATACCCTGACCATGTTTGCCATGGTGCTGGCAATCGGGCTGCTGGTGGATGATGCCATCGTGGTGGTGGAAAACGTTGAACGTATCATGCATGAAGAGGGACTCTCGCCGCGTGCCGCCACCCGAAAATCGATGGGCCAGATTCAGGGCGCGCTGGTGGGTATCGCGCTGGTGCTCTCTGCGGTGTTTGTGCCGATGGCGTTTTTCGGCGGCACCGTCGGCGCCATCTACCGTCAGTTCTCAATTACCATTGTGTCGGCGATGGTGCTGTCGGTGCTGGTGGCGATGATCCTGACACCGGCGCTCTGTGCCACGCTGCTCAAACCCGTGGCGCAGGGCGAGCAGCCTGAGCGTCGCGGCTTCTTCGGCTGGTTCAATCGTCACTTTAATCGCAATGCTGACCGCTACGAGCGCGGGGTCGCGGGTATCCTGCGTAAGGGCGGTCGCTGGCTGCTGCTCTATCTCGGCATCATCGGCCTGATGGCCTTTCTGTTTCTGCGTCTGCCGACGTCGTTTCTGCCGCTGGAAGATCGCGGCGTATTCCTGACTCAGGTTCAGCTTCCGGCAGGCGCGACGCTTGAGCAAACTGCCAGCGTCGTCGCCAAAGTTGAAAACTATTATCTCACCGAGGAGAAGGCCAACGTGCTGTCGGTCTTCTCCACCATCGGCGCAGGTCCGGGCGGCAATGGACAAAACGTGGCGCGTCTGTTTGTGCGGCTGAAAGACTGGGAAGCGCGGCCCGGTTCCGATCGCACCTCGTTCGCGATTATCGATCGCGCGACGAAGGCATTCCAGAAGATCAAAGAGGGCCGGGTGATTGCCAGCAGCCCGCCAGCCATCACCGGCATGGGCAGCAGCTCCGGCTTTGACCTGCAACTGCAGGATCACGCGGGCGTCGGTCATACCCAACTGATGGCGATGCGTGACAAACTGCTGGAGATGGCGGGCAATGACAACGCGCTGTCGCGGGTACGGCACAATGGACTGGATGACAGCCCGCAGCTGCAGATCGATGTTGATGCACGTAAAGCGCAGGCGCTGGGCGTGTCGCTGGATACCATCAACGACACCCTGACCACCGCGTGGGGCTCCAGCTACGTGAATGACTTCCTGGATCGTGGCCGGGTGAAGAAGGTCTATGTGCAGGCTGCCGCTGAATTCCGCATGCTGCCAGACGACATCAACAAATGGTACGTGCGAAATAGCAGCGGCAAAATGGTGCCCTTCTCCGCGTTTGCCACCAGCCGCTGGGAGACCGGTTCCCCGCGTCTTGAACGCTACAACGGCTATTCATCGCTGGAGATTGTCGGCGAAGCGGCCAGTGGCGTCAGCAGTGGCACGGCGATGGATGAGATGGAAAAACTGGTTAATGCCCTGCCCCTGGGCGTCGGGTTCCAGTGGACCGGTGCCTCTTATCAGGAGCGGCTCTCCGGTTCGCAGGCACCGGCACTTTATGCGATTTCGCTGCTGGTGGTGTTCCTCTGCCTGGCCGCGCTGTATGAAAGCTGGTCGATCCCGTTCTCGGTGATGCTGGTGGTGCCGCTGGGCGTGGTCGGGGCGCTGATCGCCACCTGGATGCGTGGGCTGGAAAATGACGTCTATTTCCAGGTTGGCCTGCTGACGGTAGTGGGGTTATCCGCCAAAAACGCCATCCTGATTGTAGAATTTGCTAATGAGATCAACAGCCGTGGACGCGAGCTGGTGGAATCTACGCTGGAGGCATCGCGTCAGCGCCTGCGGCCGATTCTGATGACCTCGCTGGCCTTTATCTTTGGTGTACTGCCCATGGCGATCAGCAGCGGAGCGGGCTCCGGCAGCCAGCATGCCGTAGGAACCGGTGTGATGGGCGGAATGATCTCTGCCACACTGCTGGCGATCTTTTTTGTGCCGCTGTTCTTTGTACTGGTACGCCGCCGTTTCCCGCTCAAAGAGAAGCCGCTCGACTAAGTAGAGGCGCAAATAAAAAGCGGTCACTGATATCAGTGGCCGCCTTATTTCTGTGTGTGGTAAGAATTCCAGCAAGCGGGATTAACCTGCTTTTTCTTCGCGCGTTACTTGTTGCGTAACATCGCTTCGATAAATTCTTTCCAGGTTCCCATTTCGGTGTCAATCATAATGCCCTCTCTTATTGTGCTGGCAATGTTACGCTCTTTTTTTATACAGGTGAATACGTTTACACCTGTTATATCTATCGGCATACGCCATAAAAACATGAATGTTGCTGGTTTTGCAAGCTGACGCACACTTCAGCAACTCCTTAACCCCGTTGAAAATAATTTATTTTAAACCCAGCGGTAGACTATTTTATCAACATGGCGAAATTCCTAAGCTCTTATTGATAAGCAGGGTAATGGTTAGCTGCGAAATTGATAGCGTTTACCCGATGCCAGACGATGACTTCGCTGCCGTGCTCTATGGCCCGATTCCCGCGCCTGTGCAGATGCCGCAACGGATCACACTATGGTAAACTCGCACTTTGGCTGCTTTTTTCAGCTTCACTTCTCACAGGACAATAAGGATCGGGCAATGAGCACGCAGTGGGTGATGTTCGGGATTAAAAATTGCGACACCATAAAAAAAGCCCGGCGCTTTTTAACAGACGCAGGCGTTGACTATCACTTCCACGACTACCGTGCGGATGGCCTGAACGATGTCCTGCTGCAGGAGTTTATCGATGCACTGGGTTATCAGGCTCTGCTTAACACCCGGGGCACCACCTGGCGTAAATTGCCTGAGAGTGATCGCGACGCGGTTACCGATGCCAGCAGCGCCAAAGCGCTGATGCTGGCGCATCCCGCCATGATTAAGCGTCCGCTGTTGCGCGCCCCGGATGGCGCCCTGCTCGCCGGTTTCAGCGAAGCCACCTATCAGAATGCTATCCAGGAGAAGTCATAATATGTTTTGCCCGGTCATTGAGCTGACGCAGCAGCTTATTCGTCGCCCCTCTCTCAGCCCCGATGATGCCGGATGTCAGGCTCTGCTGATCGCCCGTCTTGAAGCCATTGGCTTTAAGATTGAAACGATGAACATCGACGACACCCTGAATTTCTGGGCCACCCGTGGCGAAGGTGAAACGCTGGCGTTTGCCGGTCACACCGATGTGGTGCCGCCTGGCGATGCCAGCCGCTGGATTAATCCGCCGTTTGAACCCACCATCCGCGACGGCATGCTGTTCGGTCGCGGCGCGGCCGACATGAAAGGATCGCTGGCGGCAATGGTGGTGGCTGCCGAACGTTTTGTTGCAGTGCGTCCCAATCACCGAGGGCGACTCGCCTTTATGATTACCTCTGATGAAGAGGCCAGCGGGGCCAACGGCACGGTTAAAGTGGTTGAGCGGCTGATGGCGCGCCGCGAACGGCTCGACTATTGCCTGGTCGGCGAGCCCTCCAGCACGGAAGTGGTAGGTGATGTGGTGAAAAATGGCCGTCGCGGCTCAATCACCGCTAACCTGATGGTGCATGGCGTGCAGGGCCACGTCGCCTATCCGCATCTGGCGGATAACCCGGTTCACCGGGCGATGCCCGCGCTGAACGAGCTGGTCGCGACCGAGTGGGATCAGGGGAATGAGTTCTTTCCGGCGACCAGCATGCAGATTGCCAACGTCCAGGCGGGCACCGGCAGTAACAATGTGATCCCCGGCGAGCTGTTTGTGCAGTTTAACTTCCGCTTCAGCACCGAACTCACCGATGAGATGATTCGTCAGCGGGTCGCAGAGCTGCTGGATCGTCACCAGTTGCGTTACACCATTGAGTGGAAACTCTCTGGCCAGCCCTTCCTGACCACGCGCGGTAAGCTGGTTGATGCCGTCGTGAAAGCTGTAGCGCACTATAATGAAATTAAGCCGCAGCTGCTGACCACGGGCGGAACCTCCGATGGCCGCTTTATTGCCCGGATGGGTGCACAGGTGGTGGAACTGGGGCCAGTGAATGCCACCATTCATAAAATCAATGAGTGTGTGAAAGCCTCCGACCTGCAGATGCTGAGCCGGATGTACCAACGCATCATGGAACAACTGATCGCCTGACGGCGGTTTTAAGGAGCAGCAAATGGAATTTATTAAAGATTACTGGTGGATCCTGGTGATCCTGCTGATGGTTGGCGTGCTGATGAACGTTTATAAAGATCTGAAACGCATCGATCATAAAAAATTTATGGATAACAAACCTGACCTGCCGCCGCATCGTGATTTCAACGATAAATGGGATGACGACGACAACTGGCCGAAGAAGAAGTAAACGAAAAAGCCCCTGCTATGCAGGGGCTTTTTTATGGTTCTTCACAAATTCAGCTCTCATCAGCGTTAAGATCGAGCTTGCGCAGGGGCTTCTTTACATCATCACGATAACGTCATCGTCACCCGGTTTTGCGCCGCTTAACGCCTCATCAAAGTAGCGTTTTGGCACCGTATAACGCAGATGATTCAGCGCCAGCTCCATGCTGCGGTGATCGATGGCGTGTTCCAGATCGTCAACGATATCCAGGGTAACATCGCCACCGCAGGCGGTCAGCCGATGCTCCGCCTGCTGCGCATGGTGCAGCGGGACCTGCTCATCATAATCACCGTGGATCAGGTGAATGGTGGTGCGGGTACTGGCCTTCTCCGGCAGGGTAATAAACCGGCCATTAAACACCACCGCGCGGCCCGCCAGATCCGGATGCGCCTTAACCCCTTCCAGCACCATACTGCCGCCCTGCGAAAAGCCGATTAAGGCTGTCGCTTCCGGCCGCACGCTGCTCTTTTTTTGCCAGTGACGCACAGACCCAACAAACTGCGGCATGGCCGCATCAACCCGCTGCTGGACGGTCTGATCGTGCAGATCGGTTTCGCCGAACCACTGACGACTCGCACCAGGCGAGCCGACGGACACCACCAGCGCGTCGGGAAACGTTCGGGCAAACCAGTTGCCAATCTCGCCCATTGAATCCGGGTTATCGCCAACGCCATGGTAGAGCAGAAACAGCTGTGCTGTGGTGGCAGGCTGTTGAACGATTACATATTTCAGTGTCATGTTGACCTCCTGTGTTCACTCTACGCCGCCTGGCATAAAATCATATGAGGATAATTTGAACCAGCTGGTCGAATTATTTCAACGGCAGGTGCAGCAAGGCTGCATCAACGCCCAGTGTCTGGAGGGCCGCTGCCGCCTGCTGACGCAGCGCTGCGACTAGCGCTTTGCGCCCACTCACTCCCGCCTGCTGGGCCAGTTCGCCCAGGGCTGTGGGTGTGGCCACCGCCGCAGCCAGCAGCGGTAAAGAGGCTGAACTGGCCTGCACCAGACGCTGCAACACCGGCAGGCTCGCTTCCAGTGGCCGCTGCGCCCAGGCAAAACCCGCCGCCAGACGAATATCCTGCGCGGTCAATCCGTCGTCAGTAACCTGATCAAACTGCAGTTCCAGTGCGATATGCTGGCGCAACAGCGGCCAGTCTCGCGCCAGCTGTTCTGCCGCGCGGTGTTGCAATGCCTCACCCGCAGCAGAACAGGGCAACATGGCCATCGCCGCGTAGCAGCCGCTGCTGGCTTCGCGCTGACTGCCAATCCGCACCAGGCTAAAGCCACAGGCGCGCCAGAACGCCCAGAGAGATTCAGTGTAGCCGAAGCTGACGGAGAGGTAGTCATATCCGGCTGCCGCACTGGCCGCTGCCGCAACCAGCTGCTGTCCGGTTCCCAGACGACGCCGCTCCGCCGCCACGGCAATACGGCTGATGCGCAGCGAGCGCAATGTCGCCGCCTCAGCCAGACCAGCGTGGGCTGCCAGCGACTGCGCCACCAGATTCCCGCGGGGTCGCCGGGTGCCCGCCCAGACCGCCTGTGCCAGTGCAGGTTCAAGACCGCCCTCTTCCACCAGCCAGAGCGCGCCCTGTAACGCCGGCGCGTCGCCGGCCCGCCACAGCTGCATGCCCGGAGCATCCAGCAGGCGGCGCAGATCAAGTGGCGAGGTACGATAGTGTGCACTGGTCAGCAGACGATACGCGGCCTCCAGCGCGCTGAAATCGTGGCGCTCAACATGATGAGGCGTTACAGGAGAATCGGGTGCGGTCGCGGCGGCATCGTCAAACAGCAGCGCCTGGTTCAGCCACTGCTCCAGCGGATCGAAACGCGACCAGCGCAGCGGCTCATCGAGCGTAAAATAGTGTGCATCAGGAAGCCCGGCGCAGAATTTAAGGATAAACCCGCGCCCGCTTCCTTCGTAGCCCTGTACGGTGGTGGTGAGCAATACGCGGGGATATCGACTGACCAGCGCCTGAAGCAGCGGTGCCGGGATCGCCGCCGCTTCATCCACAATCAGCCATTCCGCCTGCGGTGGCGTCTCCAGCGCCAGCAGCGCATCGGGTGCCATAAAGTGAAAAGCGTCAGCGGCGAAGGTGCTCAGCACCTCCGTTGAGGCTTTGGCCGGAGCCGTCACCAGACAATGTCCGTTCAATCGTACCAGCATACCCGCCAGCGCCGATTTACCGCGTCCGCGGGGCGCGGTCAGCACGGCAACCCCCGATGGCAGCCTCATCAGCTGATCGAGTATCGCCTGCTGCTGCTGCGGTGCCTGACAGTGCCACTGCGGCCAGTCCGGCTGCGCCGGAAACCGGCATGGCTGATGCTGCCGCTCCAGCAGCACCTGGTCATCCGCTAATATCAGCTGTTGCAGGTGGTGAACAAAATAAGGGGTGGCGATGGGTTCAGCGACATCGGCCCAGCGCAGGCTGTCGCTGTCAGGCTGCTGCGCCCACTGTTCCCAGGGCGGCACCAGCAGTAACAGCCAGCTACCGGCGGTGAGCGTGCCAGCCAGCGCAGCGAAAGCGTCGGCATGAAAGCCCTGACGAGCGTCAAACAGAGCATGACGAAATTCACGGCCAAGCAGTGTGCGCACCGCAGCAGGCTGTTTGTGCAGGACCGGCGTTTTATACTGACCCGGCCCTTTATCCGAAGCAGAGAACAGCGGTTCCGGGCTCAACGCCAGCCAGTCGCCGGTCAGCGTTTCACGCCACGCCGCAGCCCGTAGTAAACACCAGGCCGGGTCGCCGCTGATCACCGCCAGACGACGCACACCGGCCTGCTGCATAAGCTGCGTAAGAGGCTGCAGACTCATTAGTTGCTGGCGAAGGTGTTGCACTGTCCTGGATTGCCACCATCAAACCCGCGCTTGAACCAGGTGTAGCGCTGCTCAGACGTGCCGTGGGTGAAGCTGTCCGGCACTACGCGGCCCTGACCTTTCTGCTGCAGGCGGTCATCGCCAATTGCCTCGGCGGCATTCAGCGCTTCCTGCAGATCGCCCGCTTCAAGGATATTTTCCTGCTGCATATAGTGTCCCCAGACACCGGCAAAACAGTCCGCCTGCAGTTCCATTTTGACGGAGAGCTGATTAACCTGCGTCTGGCTGGCACCCTGCTGCATTTCACGCACTTTCGGTTCAATGCCCAGTAGTTTCTGGACATGGTGGCCAACTTCATGCGCGACGACGTAGCCCTGGGCGAAGTCACCGTCCGCGCCGAGTTTGGTTTTCATCTCGTCATAAAAAGAGAGGTCGATGTAGACGGTCTGATCGGCAGGACAGTAGAACGGCCCCATGACTGACTGTCCGGTACCACAGCCGGTGCGGGTTGCGCCGCGATACATCACCAGCTTCGGCGGCACATACTGTTTGTTCATCTGCTGGAACAGTTTGCCCCAGGTATCTTCCGTGGTGGCCAGAATCACCTTCGTGAATTTCGCAGCCTCATCATCATTGGCGCTGACGCTGCGCTGTTGCTGCTGGCTGGTCGGTGCAACTTCGCCGCCTGTCAGCAGTGCGGTCAGGTCGTAACCGTAATAACCCGCGATGGCCACGACAATCAGCAGCACAATACCGCCTTTACCGCGCGGCAGACGAATCTGGCGGCCTCCGCCGCCTAAACCGGACGATTGATCGCGACGGTCTTCTACATTGTCGCTTTCGCGACGCCCTTGCCAGCGCATGCTGTGTTCCCTCAGTCATTTTTTCAGATGGCATGATTTTAGTTGTGTGAAGCAGCAATCACCAGCTTTACCCTGAAATGAAAAAAGGAGAGCCGGGGCTCTCCTTTTTCTTTCTGCGCGGCAGGCAAACTCAGTCAAGCTTCACGCCCAGCCGCTGTGCAACCGCCTCATAGGCTTCCACCACGCCGCCCAGACTCTGGCGGAAACGGTCTTTATCCATTTTATCCAGCGTCTCTTTGTCCCACAGGCGCGCACCGTCTGGCGAAAACTCATCGCCCAGCGTCACTTCGCCGTTAAACAGACCAAACTCCAGTTTGAAGTCGACCAGAATCAGGCCCGCATCGTCGAACAGTTTGCTCAGCACCTCGTTGGCTTTAAAGGTCAGCTCCTGCATCCGCGCCAGGTTCTGTTTGCTGACCCAGCCAAAGGTTTCGCAGTAGGATTCATTGACCATCGGGTCATGCTTTGCATCATCTTTCAGGAAAAGATCAAACAGCGGCGGATTGAGCACAATGCCCTCTTCCACGCCCAGACGTTTTACCAGCGAGCCTGCGGCGCGGTTACGTACCACGCACTCTACCGGCACCATCTCCAGCTTCTTCACCAGCGCTTCAGTATCTGACAGCAGCGCTTCCATCTGGGTCGGGATACCCGCTTCCTGCAATTTAGTCATGATAAAATGGTTAAACTTGTTGTTAACCATTCCCTTGCGATCAAATTGCTCGATTCGGGCGCCATCACCTGCTGACGTATCGTTGCGGAATTCGAGTATCAGCAGATCCGGGTTATCGGTGCTGTATACGGTTTTCGCTTTACCGCGATACAACTCAGCTCGCTTTTGCATCTTGTTCACTCCAGACTTGAAATAACGGGTGTTCAGCGGCCAGTGCCGCTGCGGCGATTGCCTTGACGCAATCGTTTACTTCGCCGCGCGCTATTATGCCAAAAACAAAATAAAAAGGCCGGAGAATCTCCGGCCTGGGGCAACTTTATTTGTTCAGCGCCGCCTGGAACACGGCCACCAGCGCATCGTTCTGCGACTGGGTCAGCACATGCCCTTTCGGGTCGATGAATTGCAGACTGGTGCGGTTGTCGAGATCGCCGACCTGCACTTTGTAATCACCGTTTGGTAATTCCGGATCTTTCGCACCGACTGAATCCCAGTCGCTGCTGCTCAGTGACTTGTAGGTCACCTTCATGCTGCCGGTTGAGCGGGTCGTGTCAGTCACTTCCATCCCGACGCGTTTCATTGCATCAGGCAGACGCTGCCATGCCACGTTGTATGGCGTACGCAGGATCAGCAGTGGCAGGCCGGTATCATCTGCACCGCTCTGCACATCAATGGCCCCATTCACCCGACCAGAGGCCGCGTTTTCACTCGCCGTATCAATCTTGTCCATACCGGTGCTGATGTCATTCAGCATCTGCGCGGTGTAACGCTGGATCTGCACAGGTGAGGTAATGGTTTTACCATCCTGCTGCAGCTCCAGCAGACGAACGGTTAACTGCTGCTGATAGCTCTGCGACTGCACGCTGATCTGGTAGCGGCCACGATACTGCTGATCTTCATCAGCACGGTTCCACTGCACCCAGTCCGTCGTCAGCTGCTGGCCTGCGTCATTACGGGAAGCAATCGGGAATTTGTAAGACTGCACCACGTTGACGACCTGCGACCAGACTGAGCCGCGGCTGTTATCAATCATCAGCGCGCCGGTATTGTTGCTGAACTGTGCGCGGGTGCCGTTCATCAGCGCCAGCGGCTGGGCTGGCGGACGGATGTCGAGCTGCTTGCCGGTGGGTGCCTGACTGGTCGTGCGCGGCACGTCGAAATCACCACGCTGCACCGGCAGGATCATTCCGGCAGGCGCTTTCAGTTCATTTAACTGACTGGCTTCAAGATAAGATTCGTCACCGCTGACCTGGCGCTTATAACGCTGATCGCTTGAACAGGCCGACAACAGCATCAGGGTAGAAAGCCCCACCACTGTGGCTACTGTTGACCGCTTTACTGAGTAATTCATTCAAACTCCCTAAATTATCGCAAACCCGCTTTCACCAGCGCCTGCTCCACTTTCGGCTGGCCGGCTGCAGTCAGTGGCGTCATTGGCAGACGCAGCGTGTCGTTAGCGATTAATCCTAGCTGTTTCGCAGCCCATTTCACCGGGATAGGATTGGGTTCACAGAAAAGCGTCTGGTGCAGATGCATCAGACGCTGATTCAGGCGGCGTGCCTCGACGAAATTGCCCTGCTGTGCGAGTTGACACAGTTCGACCATTTCGCGCGCAGCCACGTTGGCCGTCACCGAAATAACGCCTTTGCCGCCCAGTTGCATAAAGTCCAGCGCAGTCGCGTCATCGCCACTCACCAGAATGAAATCTTCATTAACCAGCTCTTGGATCTGACTAACCCGCGATAAGTTCCCGGTTGCCTCTTTGATTCCGATAATATTTTTGATTTCGGCCAGGCGGGCAACGGTTTCCGGCAGCATGTCACAACCGGTACGCGAAGGAACGTTATACAGCATCTGTGGCAGGCTGGTGCTATTCGCAATCGCTTTAAAGTGCTGGAACAGCCCTTCCTGCGTCGGACGGTTATAATATGGGGTCACGGTCAGGCAACCCACAACGCCGGAATTTTCAAAACGCTTAGTCAGAGAGATGCCTTCAGCAGTGGCGTTTGCCCCGGTTCCGGCAATCACCGGAATACGGCCATCGGCCAGCTCCAGGGTCAGCATCACCACATCACCATGTTCTTCATGGCTCAGGGTAGCAGATTCGCCTGTGGTGCCGACGGAAACGATCGCCGCGGTGCCGCTGGCGACGTGATAATCAATCAGTTTTTTCAGACTCGACCGGCAGACATTACCGCTGTCATCCATTGGCGTAACGAGTGCAACAATACTTCCCGTAAACATTGGCGATCCCCTCGACAAACAAGTGCTTCATGGTACGTTTTACACTTAGGGAAAAGCAAGCCAGCCACGCCATTCCCGCGCTTGTCAGCAGTTTTTTTTATGTTTACCTTATGGTTATTAGCGAAAGCAGAGGAAAAGCCATTTTGCCGCAATCTCAGCCCCATCATCTGGTGATCACCGCGCTCGGTGTTGACCGTCCGGGTATCGTCAACACCATTACCCGACACGTCAGCAGCTGCGGTTGCAATATTGAAGATAGCCGTCTTGCCATGCTTGGGGATGAGTTCACCTTTATCATGCTGCTGTCGGGCAGCTGGAACGCGATCACACTGATTGAATCGACCCTGCCACTGAAAGGGGCAGAGCTGGAACTGCTGATCGTCATGAAGCGCACCAATGCCCGGCTCCGTCCGCCGATGCCCGACACCGCGTTCATTCAGGTTGAGGTGGCTGATTCGCCGCATATTATTGAACGCTTTACCGATCTTATCGATAAGCATCAGATGAATGTGGCCGAACTGGTGTCGCGCATCACGCCAGCGCAACACAATTTGCCCCCTACGCTCTATATTCAAATGACCGCTCACAGTCCGACGCGAACCAGTGGCACCCCGTTTGAGCAGGCGTTTAATACCCTGTGTCAGGAGCTGAATGCTCAGGGAACGCTGCGCCTTTACAGTGTGTCAGATGCCGACAGCAGCGAATCTGTCAGCGCGGTACGCTAAGCTTTGGTCAATTAACCGGAGTTATTTCTCCACATTACTGCCACTGAAAGGTGACCGGCTATGTGGTGAAATACCCCCTGATGGTAATTTTCCCTCTGGCCGTTTCTGACCGGATGGTGTATTACCCACAGCCTGAATAAGAAAATGGAGAGATGTAATGAATCCACTGAAAGCCGGAGATACTGCACCCGCATTTAGCCTGCCCGATCAGGACGGCGAACACGTGAATCTGACCGACTTCCAGGGACAGCGCGTTCTGGTGTACTTTTACCCGAAAGCGATGACACCAGGCTGCACCGTGCAGGCGTGCGGTCTGCGTGACAACATGGATGAGTTGAAAAAAGCGGGCGTGGAAGTGCTGGGCATCAGCACCGACAAACCGGAAAAACTGTCAAAGTTTGTCGAAAAAGAGCTGCTGAACTTTACCCTGCTCTCCGATGAAAACCATGAAGTCTGCCAGGCGTTTGGCGTCTGGGGTGAAAAAACGTTTATGGGGAAAACCTATGACGGCATTCATCGCATCAGCTTCCTGATAGATGCCGAGGGCAGGATCGAAAAAGTGTTTGATAACTTCAAGACCTCGAATCACCACGACATGGTGCTGGATTACGTCAAGTCAGCCTGATGTTGAGGGGCGCGGTAGCCTTAACGCCGCGCCCTGCTTAGCTGCCTCTTCCCCACCCATTTTTATCCTGCCGTTGCGAAACACTGTGAGTTAACGCGATTACGCGGCGGCCACGATAACGCAGTTGCGCCCGGCATTTTTCGCCTCATAGAGTGCCGCATCCGCCTGTTTTAAACTGCCTTCCAGCCCGACATCCTGCGAACCATTCCATGCCGCGACGCCGATAGACAAGGTAATGCGTCCCACGTCGGTGAGCCAGGCTTCTGCAATGCCCAGGCGCA
The DNA here is from genome assembly GCF_019969975.1 of Pantoea sp. OVA07A. NCBI lineage: Bacteria > Pseudomonadati > Pseudomonadota > Gammaproteobacteria > Enterobacterales > Erwiniaceae > Pantoea > Pantoea sp. OVA07A. The sequence goes on from NZ_JAHXYM010000005.1 coordinate 260,255, forward strand.
CGCGCTCGGCGATAATCTGCGCCTCATCCAGCGCCGTTCCCGGCAGCAGCATCAGAAACTCCTCTCCGCCGTTGCGGCACACCACATCAGACTGACGGGCGCTGGCACGCAGCGTGCTCGCCACCTGCTGAATCACCCGGTCGCCCACATCGTGGCCCCAGCTATCGTTGACGTTTTTAAAGTGATCGATATCCAGCGCCAGCACCGAGAAAGGCTGACGTAGCGTGCGGTAGTACTCCAGTACCGCATTAAGACCACGCCGATTCAGCAACTGAGTCAGGGGGTCGGTCTGGGCTTCCGAACTCAGACGACCGATTTTGTCCTGCACCAGTCCGATGCCGGTGAGTAGCGCGCGCTTGACCTGCGCCGCCTCAAAATACCAGGCACTGATGCCGCCAATCTCTTTTGATACGCCCTGCGCATCCATACGGCTGGCTTTGCGGGCCAGCTGGAACAGTGGTCGGGCAATCAGCCGTGCCAGCCCTAACGCAACCAGCAGGGTCAGCAGTGCGAACGGCACCGAGTTTTTCAGGACTTTCATTAACAGGCCTGAAAGCGGGTTCAGCGTGACGTTAATCGGCTTCAGCGCTACCACCGTCCAGCCGGTAGTCGGGACGACGGCATAGCCCGCCAGCTGCGTCGACTCACCTGCACCCGCAAGCATCAGCGAGCCATTGGTCTGCTCGTCACGCGGACTGACGATGGCGGGCAGAACTTTACCAATCAGCTGACGATTCTGGTGATACAACACCTCATTATTACTGTCGAGCACATAGACCGTGGTGCCATCACGGTAGAATTGTTCACCCAGTAGCGCATTCAGAATGCTTTTTTTCTTCAGATAGATCGTGCCGCCGATGTAGCCCAGATAGTCGCCATCGGGACTCCAGATTGGCCAGGAGACAAACACCAGCAGATTATTGGCTGCAGAAAGGGTCGGTTTACTGATGATCGGCTGCCGCAGCGTCAGCGCTTCGCGGGAGGCGTCGCTGGTGACACGCATCCCTTTCAGCGTCAGGGATTCGGGCGAGATCGCTTTGATCGCGCCCTGCTCATCCACCACGGCCACCGAGTTGAAACTGGTAGTCTGCTCACGCAGACGATTGACTTCGCTATTCAGCAGTCCTTCATTATTAAAGTCACGGCTTAGCTGATTGGCGCTGTAGTGCAACTGTGACTGCGCCAGCTGGAAGAAAATTTCACTGGTTGAGGCCAGCTTGGCGGCATAGGCCCGGTTAGCCTCAAGCGTGGTGTCAATCAGCACCTGGCGCTGCACCCGCCAGGTGGCGTAGAGCGTATTCGCGAGCGTGATAACAATGCTGACAATCACCAGCAGGGCGATCAGATTGCGCAAGTCGGCCTTGGGCCGAAAGAGCTTTAACATGGCGTCGCCGCCCCGGAGAAGAGTGTCATGTCGTGAATGCCTGATTATTTTTTTAATGTGTGCCAGAAGCCCTGATAGCCGGGCTTAAGTCTACACTGTGTCGGCATTTTTGAGCAGCATTAAGACAAATATCACCCCGCTTAATACAGATTTAGCTGGCACTAATCGATTAACCCCTGACTATCGTAAAATGGCCAGGGTCCCGAAAAGTGGCCAATCGCGCACTGATGCGTGACCATTCCCTGCATTGGCTGCCAGCAATGGAGCAAAAAGCCGGGCGGCTCCAGAATAAAGTGAGCCGGCCCCTCCGGGTGCAGATCCAGAACCACCTGATGCGACACGCCTGGTGCGACACAGGCCAGGGTTCCGGCAAAGCGGGTCTGCAGGCTGCGATGCAGATGACCACAAAGCACCCGCTCAACCTGCGGATGGCGGGCAATGATCGCCTCAAGTGCCTCAGGATGGCGTAACCGTTGCCGATCCATATGCGCAATGCCACAGGCAAAAGGGGGATGATGCAGCATCACCAGCGTGGGCTGATCCGCGGCCTCGCGCAGTGCCTGATCCAGCCATTGCAACTGCTGCTCATCCACCTCCCCCCACGGCTGTTGCGGTACGCTGGAGTCCAGGGCCAGCAGCCTGACGCCGCCCACACTAAGCTGCCAGTTCAGGGTTGGTCCCGCCTGCAGGTAGGTGTGATCCGGGAAGGCAGCACGCAGTGCCTCGCGATCGTCGTGATTGCCCGCCATCAGATAAAAGGGCAACTGGAGGCGCTGCAGGGCTTCGCGCAGCGTCTGATACTCTTCCGGCCTGCCAAAATCGACCAGGTCGCCGGTAATCACCACCACATCGGGGCGCGGCTGCAGCGCGTTAAGGGTATCGATAACCTGCAGTAAAGCGGCATGGGTATCGACCTGTTTATAAGAGAGACGACCAAAAGCCTTGATATGCAGATCGCTGATTTGCGCGATGACTGTGGGTTGAACAGACACAACAGACTCCTTAGCAACTAAATTCCAGCGCGGCCTGGCGGGTCAGCGACCAGCTGATGCGCTGTCCCGCCTGCCAGATTTCGCGGGCATGACGCTCGACCTGAATGGGGTTATCCAGCCCAATATCGATCAGTAAGCGCTGCGAGGCGCCAAGAAACGTACTGCCCACCACCACACCGCGCTGGGCATAGCGGGTGTCGTCGGCCAGCAACACATCTTCCGGGCGGCAAAAACGCAGGGGATGACCGTCGGGATCGTGCGCAATGCAGTTTATGGCGCCCACAAAATCCGCCACAAAGCGGGAGGCCGGGCGCTGATAAATTCCCTGCGGAGTATCGAGCTGCACCAGACGGCCCTGCTCCATCACCGCGATGCGATCGCCCAGCGCCATCGCCTCCTGCTGATCGTGGGTGACGTAAACCGCGGTGATCGCCAGCCGCTTGAGCAGCGCGCCGATCTCCAGCCGCAGCCGATCGCGCAGCCTGGCGTCAAGCGCCGCCAGCGGCTCATCGAACAACAGAACTTTAGGCCGGGCAGCCAGCGCACGTGCCAGCGCCACCCGCTGCTTCTGCCCGCCAGACAATTTATCAATCGCCCGGTGGGACAGATGTGTCAGGTCAACCAGTGCCAGCATCTCCGCGACCCGCGCATCACGCTCGGCATGTGGCACGCCCTGTACCTTCAGACCATAGGCGACGTTCTGCGCCACGTTGAGCGTCGGGAACAGCGCGTAGTTCTGAAACACCATGCCAACATTGCGTTTCTCAATCGGCAGCGCGGTGACGTTACGCTTGTCAAACCAGATCTCTCCCGGGGGATCGCTGCTATCCAGACCGCTGATAATACGCAGCAGCGTGGTTTTGCCACAGCCTGACGGCCCCAGCAATACCAGTGTTTCACCGGCGTGAACCCGCAGGTCGAGCGGATGCAGCGCGACCTGCTGATTAAAGCGACGCGAGCAGTGGCTCAGCGTCACGTTGACGGCCTCATTCATACGGTTTCCTCTCTCTGCTGCCGCGAAGATTGCCGTTCCAGCCAGTGATTACAGGCGTTGAGCAACAGCAGCAGCGGTAAAATCATCATAATAAAGATCAGGGTATAGGCGGACCCGACTTCCAGCCGCATCGAGGTGTAGCTGTCGGCCAGACCGACCGGCAGGGTTTTGGTCAGTGGCGTGTGCAGCATCCAGGTAATGTTGAACTCCCCCACCGACAGGGTGATCACCATAAATGCGCCCGCCAGAATGCCGTTGCGGCAGTTCGGGACGACCACGGTAAAGAAGCGGCGCCAGAAGCCTGCCCCCAGGCTGGCGGCAGCTTCTTCAAGGCGCGGCAGATCAATCGCCTGCATCACCGACAGCACCGGTCGGATCATAAAGGGCAAGGTAAAGAGCACATGGCCGATAAGGATGAAGAGCCAGCTGTCGCGCAACGCGCTGAACTGACCATAAAGCAGAATGATGCCCAGTGCGGTGGCCAGGCCCGGCAATGCGACTGGCAGCATCAGGCACTCCTCAATGCGGCTGGCCCAGCGTGACGGTGATTTCAGTAAGCCCCAGGCGGCCGGCACGCCAGCGATAACCGTCACCGCCAGACAACTCAGAGCGATCAGCAGCGACAGCCAGAAGGTGTCGGCATACATCTGCCACACCTGTTCCACCCACTTCAGCGTCAGGCCGCTGCGCAGGCCAGTGAAATAGTTCTGCGTGACGCCCGCCAGCATCGAGAGCACAACCGGCACAATCATAAACAGCGCGGTGAGGCTGGTGATCACCACCTGCAGCCAGAACAGCCCCCGGCGTTTCATGTCTTCTCCTTACGGCGGGCAGCCAGTCCGTTCGCCAGCATCAGCGCCAGCCAGGCCACCGCCCCCATCACCACCGAAAGCGCCGCTGCGGTGGCAAAGTTGGCGTAATTAGTGAACTCACCATAAATGGTCAGCGGCAGCACCGCGAGCTCTGTGCCAAGGGTAAATGCGGTGCCAAAGGCGCCCATGCTGGTGGCGAAACAGAGCGCGCCGCAGGAGAGCAGCGCCGGTTTCAGGCCAGGAATGATGACGTCAATGATGATGCGCCACTGGCTGGCACCCAGCGATCGGGCGGCCTCTTCCAGCGAACGGTCCAGCTTTTCACTGGCCGCCACCAGCGTCACGATGGCGCGCGGCAGCGAAAAATAGAGATAGCCAATAAATAAACCGCTGAGCGAATAAGCAAGGACCCAGCGTTCATGAAACAGACTGAGACTGAGTTGCGCCAGAACACCCTGACGCCCCGCCAGCATGACCATCAGAAATCCCACCACCACGCCCGGAAAGGCCAGCGGAAAGGTCAGCAGCGCCAGCAGCGTGCCTCGCCCGGTAAAGCGCTGCCGTGCCAGAAAGCAGCCCACCACCGCAGCAATCAGCAGCGTCACCAGCGTGACCGCTGCCGAGAGCAGCACGGTATTCAGCAGGCTTTGCAGATATTGCGGCTGGCTGATTACCGTCCAGTAGCCGCTGTGGTGAGTTGTACGATCTTCCGTCATACCGATCTGCAACAGACGAGCAAACGGCAACAGCCAGAAGGCAGCAAAGAACAGCAGCGCAGGCAGCAGCATCCACGGCCAGTTTGCCCCCAGCGGCCGAAGGCGGTGGCGAACTGAGTCGCCAGCAGCAAACGGATTGATCTCTGAGAGTGACATCAGCGGATCTCGTTCAGATAACGGGCGGAGAAGCTCTTCTGCGCGTCGGCCATCTGCTGATAATCCACCGTGTGAGCGCGCGCATAGTCGCTGTCAGGCAGAAAATATTTCTTCGCTTCGGGTGACATCGCCCCCGCCCGGACCGGACGCAGCCAGGCATTAGCCCAGATCGCCTGACCGGCATCTGACAGCACGAAATCGATCACTTTCTTACCGTTGGCCGGATGCGGCGCATTTTTCACCAGGCTGATGACGTAAGGCACCGTGACCGTCCCCTCGCTGGGGATCACAAATTCCACATTGGCGTGATCTTTGTAGCGGGCGCGATAGGCGTTGAAGTCGTAGTCGATCAGAATCGGGATTTCGCCTGAAATCAGCCGGGCATAGGCGGTCTGCTTAGGCACAATCGGCTGGTTGCGTTGCAGTGCTTTGAACCAGTTGATGGCCGGGGTGAAATCATGAAGACTGCCGCCTTTCGCCTGGTTCACCGCGACGGCTGCAACGTAGCCCACAAAGGCGCTGGCCGGATCAAGATAACCCACCATGCCTTTATATTCCGGCTTCAGCAGATCATCCCAGGAACGCGGCACCGGCGCGCCACCCAGCGCATCAACATTGACCATAAAACCCATGGTACCGGAGTGCAGCGCTACCCACTTGCCAGCAGGATCTTTCATGCCTGCCGGGATCTGATCCCAGTTTGCCGGTTTGTAAGCGCTGACCACGTCTGTACTGACTGCCTGAATGCCGAAGCTGACGCCGTAATAGACCACGTCGGCGACCGGATTGCTTTTCTCGGCGACCAGCTGCGCCAGCGCCTGACCCGAATTTTTATTGTCCTGCGGCACATGAATGCCCGTCGTTTTTTCGATCGCCTGGAGCTGTGTCGCCCAGTCGGCCCACTCTGGCGGGCAGTTGTAGCAGATAGCATTTTCAGCCGCCTGCGCCCACGATGAGGCAAGCGTGCATCCGGCCAGCAGCGCAGCGCTGGCGATAGGTTTGAAGTTAACGGTGAGTGACATGATGTTCCCCTGAAAAAGAGCCATGAAATGCCGGGGCGACACTCTCCCCGAGACGTAAATGATGTGCCAGCAGATGGGTTTTACCGCCGACGGGATTCAGAAGCAGGTCAATAGCGCGCGCGCCCATTAGCGCAATCGGCTGCACCACGCTGGCCAGTGAAGGTGAAAGCTGTTCGCCCAGCTCAATGCCATCGAAGCCGATCACGGAGAGCTGATTCGGTACGCTGACGCCGGCACGCGCAGCGGCGCCCAGCAGGCTGATAGCCAGCAGATCGTTACTGCAAATCACCGCCGTCAGCGGCAAAGGTGCATTAATCAGCGGCAGCAACAGATGGAAATCGGACTGGATATGGCTGGGCATCTCAATCATCGCCTGCGGCGTCAGACCGGCCTGCTGCATGGCATCGCAGTAGCCGAGATAGCGCAGACGGGCGCGGTCAGATTGCTGCATAGGACCCGCAGCCATCACGATGTGGCGGTGGCCCAGTGACACCAGATGGGCGGTCGCTTCGGCAATGGCTTTGCGGTTATCTACGCACAGCGCGGGCCATTCGTGCTGTTGCGGAACGTTGTGGGTCAGCACGAAGGGCATCTTCGCCGCCGCCAGTGTCGGCAGCAGCGCACTGCTGTCGGCATCTGCCACCGTCAGTACCAGACCGGCGACACGCTGGTGCAGCATATGTTCGACAATGGCCGCTTCCCGCTCAGCCTGATAGTCACTGGTTGCTACCAGCAGCCCATATCCCGCCAGACGAGCCTGCTGCTCCATCGCCTGTAACTGCATGGCAAAAACCGGATTGAGCAGTGAAGGCAACAGGACGCCAAGCGTGGTGGAGTGCTGGGTGCGGAGCTGACGGGCAATATGATTTGGACGGAAACCGATCTGTTCCGAGGCGGCAAGCACCTTTTGCAGCGTGCCCGGTTTTAGCAGATGAGGGTCAGAAAAGGCGCGTGCGGCGGTTGCGCGGGAGACCCCTGCCAGTCTGGCTACGCTGATTAAATCGGTCATAACTGCCTCGTGTATTGTCGATGAGATCGATCTCATTGCGACAACACTAGCGGCGTTCTATGACAGGGGCATCACAGGAATTTGACGGGCAGGTGACAGCGGCAGTGACGCCGCTGTGAGGGAATTAAAGCATCAGGAAGGCGTAACCGCTGTTTTCCAGGGTCGCAACGGTGGTGCCGCTGGAGATGGTGTGAGTGACCATCGGGTCGATCCAGTTGCGCTCAAGCTGATGAAACGCCACTGACTGATCGCAGATAGTGACCTGAACGCCCGCTTTTTTCAGTTCGCTGATCAGCTTCAGGTTCGGGTTATCGACGCCGTAGGCTTTGCTGAACTGGTCATTATTCAGCGCTGATGAAACCGCGTCGCCGTTAATTGATACCACAAATTTCAGCTGGTCGAGTGGCACACCTGCCGCATAATAGAGGTTGGTGACGCGCGCTACGCGCTCCAGACCGAGATTCGGCTTACGAATATCCCCTTCACTGCGGTTGATCTGAAATACTATTTTATTACTCAGGCCCGCTGTCGTACCGGGTTTAAATGCAGGCGTATCGACATAATGTATTTTGCCGTAGCCTTCAATCGCTGGCGTACTCCAGAAATCAGCAGGTTCGGATTTATTATCCGCCATTTTTCCGCTGACCTTATCGAATAATTCCGGCAACTGTAAAACATTGCCTCCGATAAATCCCGCTACGGCTGCCATCACCACTAAAGCTGCTGGACGCATTAACTCTTCTCCCGATCGTTTAAAACATTAATTACATTGCCAGCCACGCGTATCCCTGGTTTTGCAGGGTTGATACGGTGGTCGGACTGGAAAGCGCATGGACTACAGATTTATCAATCCAGTTATTGGGATAGTGATGGAATGCCACGGACTGATCGCAGACCGAGACTTTCACTCCCGCCTGATTCAGCTCATTAATCAGCTTCAGGTTTGGATTTTCGGTGCCATAAAACTTTTTAAAATGGGCATTATCCAGCATGGCGGGCGTCGCATCGCCGGTGACCGAAACGACAAACTTCAGCTGATCGGCCGGAATGCCGGAGGCGATATATAAATTCACCACGCGCGCCACACGCTCCAGTCCCAGATTGGGCGCGGTCATCGCGCCATCGCTTCGGGTAATCTGGAAAACAATTTTATTGCTCAGGCCTGCCACCGGTTTAAACGCGGCGTCGGGCTCATAATGAATTTTGCCGTAACCTTCAATCGCCGGTGTACTCCAGAATCCCGGGGCTTCCTGTGGCTCGGTTGCAAAATGGCGTGTCACTTTGTCATAAATCTCGCCACTCTGTGTGACAGCCGCGCCAACGACTCCGCCAATAATGGCGATTAACGCGTATGAAACAACTGAACGCATAACACTTCTCTCCGGCAAATAATGGCTGGCAGATTCAGGACTGAATCAGGTCGGCTATCTATATCACAGCGCAGGCATAATTCTCGCCTGCGTAAATTCAGGTCAGCGCGCGGTTGATAACCGCTGAAATTATTCACCTTCCGTATTAATCGAAAAGTTTCATTAGGAGAAAAAAAAGGTCTTAATCAGAATGGACCTGACTCTTTAAGCTTTTTTCCCTTCCTGTGACATTAACAGGAATAAATAACAGCCAGTTGTAGCTGGAATAAGCAGGATAACGGCGGAAGCTACGATTTAATTTATCAATGGCGAAGAGGAGATTCACGGCTCAGAGAGGGCTATTTTTTCAGAGTAGACCTGGAAAAACTCATGCCATAGTCAGTTTTTTTGAGTGAATTTACATAACTTTAAAAAAATTCGCTCACAGGCTAAATCTGCGCGGCAGCAGATTCTGCTTTATTCTGCCGAAGCGCATTGGGAATAAATGAATAAGGCGTTACTTAACCGCTCACAAACCCGGCGATACTCCGCCGGTTTTTATTCGTTTAACCGCGGTTTAAGTTGGCAGGATGTTCAGTTTTTTTCGTCAAAATGGGCGATCTTGCACAAATTACGTCGGTCGTTTGCCAGAAAACGACATTTCATTCTTTTGATGCTCTGGTTAAGATAGTCACGAACCGTCGTTATCTGCGAAAAATGGAACATTCCCGCTGCGCACCTGTCCATTTTCAGGGCCTCTCTACAGGATTAAGGCATGTTGAACCGGTTAAAGAAAACGCTGATCGCCGCGCTCCTTCCGACGCTCATTTTCACTACTCTGTCACCTGCTTATGCCGATGTCAGTGATTCACTTCCCGATATTGGCACTACGGCCGGTTCGACGCTGTCGATTAATCAGGAACTGCAGATGGGCGACTTTTATGTGCGCCAGCTGCGTGCCAGTGCGCCGCTGATCAACGATCCGTTGCTTAATCAGTATATTAATCAGCTGGGTCAGCGACTGGTGTCGCATGCCGACTCAGTGAAAACCCCGTTCCACTTCTTTCTGATTCAGAACGATGAGCTCAACGCCTTTGCCTTTTTTGGTGGCAACGTGGTGCTGCACTCAGCGCTGTTCCGCTATACCGAAAATGAAAGCCAGCTGGCGTCAGTAATGGCGCATGAGATCTCACACGTTACCCAGCGCCATCTGGCGCGCGCAATGGAAGATCAGAAGCGCAATGCGCCACTGACATGGGTCGGTGCGCTGGGCTCTATTCTGCTGGCGATGGCCAATCCGCAGGCGGGCATGGCAGCACTGACCGGCACCCTGGCGGGAACTCAGCAGGGAATTATCAGTTTTACCCAGGGTAATGAGCAGGAAGCCGACCGCATCGGAATTCAGGTACTGCAGCGCGCCGGGTTTGATCCTCAGGCGATGCCGAACTTTTTACAGAAGCTGGCCGATCAGAGCCGTTTCTCCTCGAAGCCTCCTGAAATTCTGCTGACGCATCCCCTGCCCGACAGCCGTCTGGCGGATGCCCGCAACCGCGCTAACCAGATGCGGCCGGTGGTGGTGCAATCTACAGAAGATTTCTATCTGGCAAAGGTGCGTTCACTGGGAATGTACTCAACCGGGCGTAATCAGCTCACCGACGAACTGCTGAGCCAGTATGCCAGCGGCAATTCTCGTGAGCAGCTGGCGTCACAATATGGCAAAGCCATACAGTTTTTGCAGGCGAAAAGTTTTGCCGATGCGAAGCGGATTATGACGCCGTTGCTGGCGAAACAGCCGAATAAAGTCTGGTTCCTGGATCTTATGTCAGACATCGATATCGGCCTGAATCAGCCACAACAGGCGATCGCCCTGCTCAGCGCCGCCACCAGTGCAAAAAACAGCCCGGTGGTGCAGCTCAACCTGGCCAATGCCTACGTTGAAGCGAAACAGTATGCCAATGCCAGCCGCATTCTGAATCGCTACACCTGGGCTAATAAAGATGATCCCAACGGCTGGGATTTGCTGGCCCAGGCGTCTGCACAGCAGGGACTGAATGATGAAGAGTTATCGGCGCGGGCAGAGAGTCTGGCGCTGAATGGCCAGCTCGATCAGGCGATCACCGCGCTTGGCAGCGCCAGCGCACAGGTGCCGCTCGGCAGCCTGAAACAGGCGCGCTACGATGCCCGTATCGATCAGCTGCGCCAGTTACAACAGCGCTTTAAGCAATATCAGAAAGGCTGAGCATTCACGCTGCGAATAAAGGAGAGTCTGAGATGGTGACGATTTACCACAACCCGCGCTGCAGCAAGAGCCGCGAGACGCTGGCACTGCTGAACGCCCGCGGGATCGAGCCGGAAGTGGTGCTCTATCTGCAAACGCCGCCCGATCGCGAGACGCTGCAAATCCTGTTACAGAAACTGGGAATGCAGAGCGCACAGCAGTTGATGCGGACTAAAGAGGCGATCTATAGCGAACTGGCACTCAGCGACAAAAGCGAAAGTGCACTGCTGGATGCGCTGGTGGAACATCCGGTGCTGATTGAAAGGCCGATAGTGATCAATGGCGACAAGGCGCGGATCGGGCGTCCGCCCGAAGCGGTGCTCGACCTGTTTTAAAGGCCGAGTGTCTCTTTCACAAACGGAATGGTGAGTTTACGCTGGGCGCTGATCGAGGCGCGATCAAGCCGATCCAGCGTATCAAACAGGGTGCGCATCTCACGATCCAGTCGCTTCAGCAGGAAGCGCCCCACATCTTCCGGCAGCTCAAATCCGCGTAACCCGGCGCGCAGTTGCAGCGCCTGTAATTTGTCTTCGTCGGAGAGAGGCTGCAGCCGATAGATCTGCCCCCAGTCCAGCCGCGAGGCGAGATCGGGCAGTTGCAGATTAAGCTGGCGTGGCGGACGATCGCCGGTAATAAACAGGCGCGTATTGCCGGTTTCCAGAATACGGTTATAGAGATCGAAGATCGCCATTTCCCATTCAGGCTCGCCTGCAATGCACTCGATGTTATCGATGCAGACCAGTGAAAGCTGCTCCATCCCTTCCAGTACTTCCGGTACAAACCAGGTGCGTTTATCCAGCGGAACGTAACCGACCGCTTCGCTGCGCGCTGACATCTCGGCGCACGCGGCGTGCAGCAAATGGCTCCGCCCTCCGCCTTCGCGTGACCAGAAGTAGAGATAGCTGCCATGTTGTTGGTTGAGAGCGCCTTTCAGCGCGGCAATCAGCGACGGGTTTTCCCCCGGCCAGAAGCTGGAGAAGGTTTCATCGTCAGGTAAATAGAGTGGCAATGACAATTGTGCCGGCGTGTTCAGAAGCACCTCAGCAAGAGAACAAGCAAAAAATCGGGGGAAGTCTAACACAGTTTTCAGAAAGAGATGAATGGGGCGTCCCTGCCCCGATCCTGTCAGGCTTGCTGCGATCACGGCTCGCGCGATTCTTCAGCCTCCAGCACCACTTCTTCCGGACGCAGCAGCGAGATCACACGGAAGATCAGCGCTAATCCAACCCCTACGATTGTCGCCAGCGCCATGCCTTTCAGCTCCGCAGCACCGATATGCACCTTCGCACCGCTGACGCCGATGATCAGGATCACCGAGGTCAGGATCAGATTTTGCGCTTTGTTGTAATCGACTTTGGACTCGATCAACACCCGGATACCGGATGCGCCGATCACGCCATACAGCAGCAGCGACACGCCGCCCATTACCGGTACCGGGATCGCCTGGATCACCGCCGCCAGTTTGCCGACACAGGAGAGCAGGATTGCCAGAATCGCCGCGCCGCCAATCACCCAGGTACTGTAGACGCGGGTAATTGCCATCACACCGATGTTTTCGCCGTAGGTGGTGTTAGGCGTTGAACCAAAGAAGCCGGAGATGACCGTTGATAAGCCGTTGGCGAACATCGAACGATGCAGGCCAGGGTCGCGAATCAGATCTTTCTTTACGATGTTGGCGGTGACCACCAGATGACCGATATGCTCGGCAATCACCACCAGCGCCGCAGGCAGGATCGTCAGCATCGCCACCCACTCAAAGCGCGGGGTATAGAAGGTTGGCAGCGCAAACCAGGGGGCTTTGACCACGCCGCTCCAGTCAACGATGCCCATAAATGCAGAGAGCAGATAACCCGCCACCACCCCGACCAGAATCGGGATGATCGCCAGGAAGCCACGAAACAGCACGGAACCGAATACCGTCACTGCCAGCGTGACCAGCGAAATCAGCACGGTTGTACTGTCGGGCGCACTGCCTTCCGCGGGCAGCAGACCTGCCATATTTGCGGCAACACCCGCCAGCTCCAGACCGATGACGGCGACAATCGCGCCCATCGCCGCCGGGGGAAACATCACATCGAGCCAGCCGGTGCCCGCGCGTTTGACAATCAGCGCCACCAGACAGAACAGCACGCCGCACAGGATAAATCCGCCCAGCGCGACCTCATAACCCAGCGGCAGCAATAGCAGTACTGGCGAGATAAAGGCAAAACTGGAACCGAGGTAAGCGGGAATTTTGCCTTTACAGATAAAGAGGTAGATCAGCGTGCCTACGCCGTTAAATAACAGCACCGTCGCCGGGTTGATGTGGAACAGAATCGGTACCAGTACCGTGGCACCAAACATGGCGAACAGGTGTTGCAGGCTGAGTGGAATGGTTTGCAGTAACGGCGGTCGTTCACTGACGCCAATGGCGCGACGAGTCATCATTTATCCCCTTGTGTTATTTATCCCCCAGGGCGCGCGCCTCTGGCACAGCAGCAGGCACGCCGGTGAGCCTCGCAGCCACACCAAACCCGTTCGGGGATCTTTTTTTTGCCAAAAAAAAGCCGACTCTCTGGTCGGCTGTGCGATTTATTTGGTTCCGAAAATCTTGTCCCCGGCATCGCCGAGCCCGGGAATGATGTAACCCTTTTCATTCAGTCCCTGATCCACTGACGCGGTGTAAAGCTCAACGTCAGGATGCGCTTTCTCCAGCGCGGCAATCCCTTCTGGCGCGGCAACCAGTACCAGCACTTTAATGCTGGTGCAGCCCGCTTTCTTCAGCAGGTCGATGGTGGCGATCATGGAACCGCCGGTCGCCAGCATAGGATCGACAACCAGCGCCAGGCGCTCTTCGATGTTAGAGACCAGCTTCTGGAAATAGGGAACCGGCTCCAGTGTCTCTTCATCACGGTAAACACCCACCACGCTGATGCGGGCGCTGGGAACGTGCTCCAGCACCCCTTCCATCATGCCCAGGCCGGCACGCAGAATCGGCACCACCGTGATTTTTTTGCCTTTGATCTGATCGATCTCTACCGGGCCATTCCAGCCCTCAATGGTTACGCGCTCTGTTTCCAGATCGGCGGTCGCTTCGTAGGTCAGCAGGCTGCCCACTTCAGACGCCAGCTCGCGAAAACGCTTTGTACTGATATCATGCTCACGCATCAAGCCCAGTTTATGTTTGACCAGCGGGTGTCTGACTTCCACGATCTTCATTGGTGTTCTCCCGGAATGAGTTGAGCTAAAAAAAAATCGCGGGATTATACCGCCTTTTACGCTCCGCGCCACCTGCTCTTGCGCAAAGCCGCGGGTTTTACCGGGACAAATAGAGGATTAATGAAAATCGTCCGATGCGCAATCCCGGACTCGCAAACGTTTGCCTGCACTGATAGAATTGCCGCGCTTTATTTTAAACCACCAACCGCAACTCGCGTGGGGACCTCGCAGTGACCGACAAAACCTCTCTCAGTTACAAAGACGCCGGTGTTGATATTGATGCTGGTAACGCTCTGGTTGACCGTATTAAAGGCGTAGTGAAAAAGACGCGTCGCCCGGAAGTGATGGGTGGACTGGGCGGTTTTGGTGCGCTTTGCGCGCTGCCGCAGAAATACCGTGAACCGGTGCTGGTCTCCGGCACCGATGGCGTTGGCACCAAGCTGCGTCTGGCGATGGATCTCAAACGTCACGATGCCATTGGTGTTGACCTGGTGGCGATGTGCGTCAACGACCTGGTAGTACAGGGCGCCGAGCCCCTCTTCTTCCTCGACTACTACGCTACCGGCAAACTGGATGTGGATACCGCCTCTGCGGTGATCACCGGCATCGCCGAAGGTTGTCTGCAGTCGGGTTGTGCGCTGGTGGGCGGTGAAACCGCTGAGATGCCAGGCATGTATCACGGCGAAGATTACGATGTGGCCGGTTTCTGTGTTGGCGTGGTGGAAAAGTCAGAGATCATTGATGGCAGCAAGGTGCAGGATGGCGATGTACTTATCGCCCTCGGCTCCAGCGGCCCGCACTCCAACGGCTATTCGCTGGTGCGTAAGATTCTGGAAGTCAGCAACACCGATCCGCTGGCTGAACAGCTGGAAGGCAAACCGCTGGCCGATCATCTGCTGGAACCGACCCGCATCTACGTGAAAAATATCCTGAGCCTGATTGAGCAGGTCGATGTGCACGCTATCGCACACCTGACCGGCGGCGGCTTCTGGGAGAATATTCCGCGCGTGCTGCCCGATAACACTCAGGCGGTGATCGACGAGAAGAGCTGGCAGTGGCCGGCCGTCTTCAGCTGGTTACAGCAGGCGGGCAACGTCAGCCGTTTCGAGATGTACCGTACCTTTAACTGCGGCGTCGGCATGATCATCGCCCTGAGTCCGGCAGACGCGGACAACGCGATTGCGCTGATGCAGGCTGCGGGCGAGAAAGCCTGGAAGCTCGGCGTAATTAAAGCGTCTGATGCCGAAGAGCGTGTGGTCATCAACGGATGAAAAAGCTGGTTGTACTGATTTCCGGCAACGGAAGTAACCTTCAGTCCATCCTTGACGCCTGTGCAAGCGGGCGGATTCACGGCAGCGTGGCTGCCGTGTTCAGCAACCGCGCCGCCGCTTATGGCCTTACGCGGGCGCAGGAGGCAGGTATTCCTGCCCACTCGCTTGCCGCCAGCGACTTCACTGACCGCGAAGCCTTCGATCGCCAGCTCATCGCTGAAATCGAAGCCTACAGTCCAGACCTGATTGTACTGGCAGGATATATGCGCATTCTCAGCAGCGCGTTCGTGGCCCATTTTCACGATCGCCTGCTGAATATCCACCCCTCCCTGTTGCCGAAATATCCGGGTCTGCATACGCATCGTCAGGCGCTGGAAAATGGCGACAGCGAACATGGCACCTCCGTACATTTCGTCACTGACGAGCTGGATGGGGGTCCGGTGATCCTGCAGGCAAAAGTCCCGGTTTTTCCCGGCGACAGCGAAGCGGAGATTACGGAGCGGGTGCAGCATCAGGAGCATGCCATCTATCCGATGGTAATCGGCTGGTTTGTTGAGGGTCGTCTGGCGATGCGTGACGGCAAGGCCTGGCTGGATGGCGAACCGCTGCCGCCGCAGGGTTATGCTAACGACTGACCCGACAGGGGAAGCCGGGGCTTCCCCTGAAGTGCTGGCGGTCGGGGTAAAGACTCAGGGAGCCTATGAGCCGTCTGACATAACAACCTGCTCTGCTCCCGTTACTGACTTAACCGTAGCGCCCCGTAATGTAATCTTCGGTCCGTCGCTGTTTTGGCGCGGTAAAGATACGGTCAGTCTCATCAAACTCCACTAACGCGCCCTGATGCATAAACGCGGTGTAATCTGACACGCGAGAAGCCTGCTGCATGTTGTGCGTCACCAGCACCAGCGTGAAATGCTGCTTGAGCGTAGTCATCAGCTCTTCAATCACCAGCGTTGAGATGGGATCGAGCGCGGAGGTCGGCTCATCCAGCAGCAGAACTTCCGGTTCAATCGCAATGGCGCGGGCAATCACCAGCCGCTGCTGCTGTCCGGTCGAGAGCGTCAGCGCATTCTGTGACAGCTGATCTTTGACCTCACTCCACAGCGCCGCCGCGCGCAGCGCACGTTCACAGGCTTCGTTCAGCACCCGCCGATCGCGTACACCCTGTAAACGCAGCCCGTAGACCACATTTTCATAGATCGATTTTGGAAAAGGATTGGGCCGCTGAAACACCATGCCGACCCGACGACGCAGCGCCGAGAGATCCTGCTCAGGCCGCAGGATCGGCTGCGATCCCAGCAACACCTCACCCTCGACCCGGCAATGATCAATCACATCATTCATGCGATTAAAGCAGCGCAGCAGCGTCGATTTGCCACAGCCGGAGGGACCAATCAGCGCGGTAATCTTGTTTTTCGGCACCTGCAGCGAAATAGCCTGCAGTGCCTGGCGCTCGCCATACCACAGCGACAGCTGGTTAACGGTCAGCGCGATATCCGTGTCGGACGTCATAGTCATAGCCTGTTATTGAGTCATAAGGCGATAGCGTTCACGCAGACGGTGACGCAGGCCCATCGCCAGCAGATTAAGCGACAGAATAATCAGCACCAGCAGCAGCGCGGTGGCGAACACCAGCGGCCGGTCAGCTTCAATATTCGGACTCTGAAACGCCAGATCGTAAATCTGGAAGCCCAGATGCATAAATTTGCGATCCAGATGCAGATAAGGAAACACCGCGTCGACGGGCAGTTCCGGCACCATTTTTACCACGCCAACCAGCATCAGCGGCGCGGTTTCACCAGCGGCACGCGCCACCGCCAGAATCAGGCCGGTCAGCATGGCAGGCACCGCCATCGGCAGCACCACGTTCCACAGGGTTTCCGCCTGAGTCGCGCCCAGCGCCAGCGAACCCTGCCGCAGGCTGTTGGGAATGCGGGATAGTCCCTCTTCGGTCGCCACAATCACCACCGGCAGCGTTAGTAACGCCAGAGTCAGCGACGCCCACAGCAAACCAGGTGTCCCGAAGGTGGGATTGGGCAGCGCGCTGGCGAAGAAGAGCTGGTCTATCGTGCCGCCCACCAGCCAGACAAAGAAGCCCAGACCAAATACGCCATAGACGATTGAAGGAACGCCTGCCAGATTGACCACCGCGATGCGCACCAGTCTGGTCAGCGCATTGCGTCCGGCATATTCATGCAGCCAGATGGCGGCGATGACACCCAGCGGCATCACGACCACCGACATCAGCAGCACCATCAGCACGGTGCCAAAGATCGCCGGGAACGCCCCGGATTCACTCTCGCCTTCAGCGGGTGAATCGCTGACGAAACGCCACAGCTGATGCAGAAAATGCAGCGTTTTGCCGGTCAGCGTCATCGCGTTCGGCTTCCAGCTGTCAACGATTTCGGTCAGCGGGATCGCATGTTCGGTGCCATGCACATCCCGCAGGATTAACAGATCGCGCTGACTCTGCTGTTGCAGCGAAGCCAGTGTCTCGCTCAGCTGATTAAAACGGCGCTGCAAAGCAGCCTGATTGGCCTGATATTCTGACTCGGCCTGCAAATCAAAGCGCCCGGCAGCACGGTTTGTGGCCGCCTGCTCATCAAGCTGCTCACGCTGGCTGTTGAGGCGCGCCATATCGACCCGGCGAATCTGATTAGCCTGCCGCACCAGCATCTGCACCTGTCCGAGCCGCTGATGCAGCAGTGCATCGGGATCCTGCGCAGTCAGCTCTTCATTATCCTCACGCAGGCCGACAAACCAGCCGTATGCCTGACCGTGGCTGCGGCGCTGCAGCACCATGATGTCCGCGGGCTGGCTGACCTGCGCCGCCGTGCGACTGTAAACCACCCGGAAATCGGGTGCGTCCCAGTCACGGTTACCGGTTTTAATCAGATAGCGATTAACCTGTCCGCCGCTGTTGCCCTGCTCATCTGCCGGGGCCGGAAAGCGCCGCTGATGTTCCAGGGTTTCACCCAGCAGCCGCGTCTCGCCCCCTTCAGGCTGGCTAAACGTGTAGAGATCGACGCGCTGCGGCCAGAAAGCGCGCACGCCCTGCCAGGCCAGTAACCCAATCAGTAGCGTAAAGGCCAGCAGGCAGACGGCTACGGCACCGGCGGTTAGCCAGCGCCAGCGATCGTTCTGTTGCATCGCTTTCATGCCTGCTCCTCGTGCTGGCTGTAGCGCTGGCGCAGCCGCTGACGGATCAGCTCGGCAACCGTGTTGATCACCAGCGTAAACAGCAGCAGCATCAGGGCGCTAAGAAACAGCACGCGATAATGGGCACTCCCCGCCGCCGCTTCCGGCATCTCAATGGCGATATTGGCGGACAGCGCGCGCAGGCCGCTGAACAGGCCACCTTCACTTTGCGGCGTGTTGCCGGTCGCCATCAGCAAAATCATGGTTTCTCCTACGGCACGCCCCAGACCAATCATCAGAGCGGCAAAAATACCGGCGGAAGCACCCGGCAGCACGACGCGGGTCAGGGTTTGCCACGGCGTCGCGCCCAGTGCCAGCGAGCCCTGCCCCAGTGCAGCCGGCACGCTGAACAGCGCATCCTCAGAGAGGGTAAAGATCAGCGGTACCAGCGCAAAGCCCATCGCCAGCGCGGCCACCAGCAGATTGCGCTGTTCGTAATGCGGCAGCCAGTCGCCCGCATCCGGTATCAACAGCGTGGGCAGCCACAGCGTCAGCAGCGTGACCAGCAGCAACAGCGGCAGCAGAATCAGCACTTCATGACCCGGCTGACGCCAGCGCGGCGGTAAACGCGCGCTGAACACGCCGCACAGCAGCAGCGTGCCCGCCAGCGTCAGCGGCAGCAGCAGCACACCTACCAGCGCCTGACCAATATGCGGCGCGAGCCAGATCCCGGCAATCAGCCCCACGACCACGCTTGGCAGCGCACCCATCATCTCAATGGCCGGTTTGACCCAGCGTCGCAGGCCGGGCGCCATAAACCAGGCGGTGTACATCGCCGCCGCCAGCGCCAGCGGTGTGGCAAACAGCAGCGCTAAACTCGCCGCTTTCAGCGTACCCATCACCATCGGCATCAGGCTGAACTTGGCCTGATAACTGTCACCCGCCGCGGTCGATTGCCAGATCCAGTCCGGTCCGGGGTAATTTTCATACCAGATTTTTTGCCAGAAATTGCGCCAGGTGACGTCCGGCCACGGATTATCAAGCCGCAGAGTCTGCCAGCTTCCCGCCCGTTCAATCAGCAGGCTGTCGCCACGCGGCGAAAACTGAGCCTGCACAATGCCAGGTTCCAGCTGACGCTGCAGTGTCGGGCCATCCTGCTTGCTGGCGAACAGCCTTAACAGCCCCTGTTTGCTGAGCGTCGCAAACACGCGGCGTTGTGATTCCGTCACCAGAATGGTCTCGCCGTCGCTGTTGGCAAAGGTACGAATGCGCTGCAGGCGCGGCCCCTGTTCGCTAGCGATAGCAAACCACTGCGTGACGCCGCTGCCATCCTGAATCAGCAGGCTTTTACCGCCCACCAGCAGATGCAGACTTTTTGGCCGCTGCGGCAGGGCGTGCGTTTCGCGCAATAGTGCACGGTCATCGTCAAGTTGCCAGACCCGCAGCAGATTGCCTTCGGTGGTGTAGAGCAGATCGCCGGACGGCGAGAGCGCCAGCAGATCCAGCTGGCGTTGCGGCAGCGGGATAACCGAGGCCTGGCGATCGGTGCCGAGCGTCAGCACCCGGAGTCCGGCCTCAGTGAGTGCGGCTATACGCCACTGACCCGCATGGCGCGTCGCCAGCGCCATCTTCGTCACTGCGCCATCGGGCAGATGAAACGGTTTGTCTCCCAGCGGAAAACGCCACTGCTGGTCGGCGGTTGGCTGCATCAGTGTCAGCGCACCCTGCATATTCAGCAGTAGCGTCTGCTCATCGGCACTCCGCACTATCTCCCCGGGCGGCGGGGTCAGCGCCAGTGCCGGTTCCGCAGGCTGACCATCCAGCGGAATAAAACGCGCCGCACCGCGCTCGCTGATGCGCCAGCCGACCTTCCCCTGATTGCCAATCGCTAAGGCTGGCGCACGATCCCAGAGTTGCTGGCTGGCCGCAATCTGCAGGCCCGGCGCATTAAACAGCGGTAATACCACGCCAATCAGCCAGCAGAAGAGCAGCAGCATCAATAGCAGGATCGCCACGCCACAGCAGGTGACCAGTCGCCGTGTCAGACGGTCAACGGCACGACGCTTACGATCGCTGAATTGGACAGGAATGTGGTTTGCGCTCATGCGGTTCCGCTAGCAGGCCAAAATAAGCCGCTATGTTGCCCGTAGCCGATTGATAAGACAACTCCTGGCGTTGGACAACGCTGCCATACTCTCGCCATAATGTTGGTGGATACTGGATCTTCAGTCCTGCAACCGCTAAATGGAGTGAGAATGGGTCAGGTAAAGCTTTATATTGAAAAAGAATTAAGCTGGTTATCCTTTAATGAACGGGTTTTGCAGGAAGCAGCAGACAAAAGCAATCCACTGATTGAGCGGATGCGCTTTCTGGGTATCTACTCCAATAATCTCGACGAATTCTATAAAGTGCGTTTTGCCGACCTCAAACGCCGCATTCTGATTGGTGAAGAGCAGGGTTCCGCCAGTACGCCACGCCATCTGTTTAAGAAAATTCAGCAGCGGGTAATGAAGTCCGATCAGGAGTTTGATGCGTTATATAACGATCTGCTGCTGGAGATGGCACGTAACCAGATCTTCCTGATCAATGAACGTCAGCTTTCATCCAATCAGCAGGCGTGGCTGCGCCACTACTTCAAGCACGAACTGCGTCAGCATATCTCGCCGATTCTGATCACCCATGAAACGGATCTGACCGAATTCCTTAAAGATGACTACACCTACCTGGCGGTAGAAATTATCCGCGGTGACAATATTCAGTATGCGCTGCTGGAAATTCCGTCCGACAAAGTCCCGCGTTTCATCAATTTACCGGCTGAGCCACCGCGTCGCCGTAAACCGATGATCCTGCTGGATAACATTCTGCGCTACTGCCTGGATGACATTTTTAAAGGCTTCTACGACTACGACGCGCTCAACGCCTATTCAATGAAAATGACGCGTGACGCCGAGTACGACCTGGTCACGGAGATGGAGTCGAGCCTGCTGGAACTGATGTCCTCCAGCCTGAAGCAGCGACTGACGGCGGAACCGGTGCGTTTCGTCTACCAGCGCGATATGCCCGACACGATGGTGTCGCTGCTGTGCCACAAGCTTTCCATCTCAAACCTGGACTCCATCCTGCCAGGCGGCCGCTACCACAACTTCAAAGACTTTATCGGCTTCCCGAACGTCGGCAAAAATAACCTGGTGAACCGCCCGCTGCCGCAGATTCGCCACATCGGCTTTGATGGCTTCCGCAACGGCTTTGATGCGATTCGCAATCGCGACGTGCTGCTCTACTACCCGTACCACACCTTTGAGCATGTGCTGGAGCTGCTGCGTCAGGCGTCGTTCGACCCCAGCGTGCTGGCGATAAAAATCAACATCTATCGCGTCGCGAAACATTCCCGCATCATGGATGCGATGATCCATGCCGCCTATAACGGTAAAAAAGTCACGGTGGTGGTGGAGCTGCAGGCGCGCTTTGATGAAGAAGCCAATATTTACTGGGCGAAACGCCTGACTGAAGCGGGCGTGCATGTCATTTTCTCCGCACCAGGCCTGAAGATCCACGCCAAGCTGTTCCTGATCTCACGCCGCGAAGGCGAAGAGATTGTGCGCTACGCGCATATCGGTACCGGCAACTTTAACGAGAAAACCGCGCGTCTCTATACGGACTACTCGTTGCTGACCGCGGATGCGCGTATCACCAATGAAGTACGTCGGGTGTTCAACTTTATTGAGAATCCCTACCGGCCCGTGACGTTCGATCATCTGATGGTCTCGCCGCAGAACTCGCGCAGGATGCTGTATGAGCTAATCGACACCGAAATTGCTAATGCGCAGCAGAATAAGCCCTGCGGCATTACTCTGAAAATCAACAATCTGGTGGACAAAGGTCTGGTTGATCGGCTTTATACAGCCTCCAGCGTAGGGGTGAAGGTCAATCTTCTGGTGCGCGGAATGTGCTCATTAATCCCTGACTTGCCCGGGATCAGTGAAAATATTCGTGTCATCAGTATTGTTGACCGTTATCTGGAACACGATCGCGTCTATATTTTTGAGAATGGCGGCGATAAGAAGGTGTTCCTCTCCTCCGCTGACTGGATGACACGTAACATTGATTACCGTATCGAAGTGGCAGTGGCGATTCTCGATCCCCACATCCGGCAGCGCATACTCGACATTATTGCTATTCAGTTGAGTGATACGGTGAAAGCCCGCATCGTCGATAAAGAGTTGAGTAACCATTACGTCCAGCGCGGCAATCGTCGTAAAGTGCGATCGCAGCTGGCCATTTATGATTACATCAAGAAACTGGAACAACCTGAATAAATCCTATGCCAATTTCTCATAAAAGTACGCCAAAACCCCAGGAGTTTGCGGCGATTGACCTGGGCTCGAACAGTTTCCATATGGTGATTGCGCGGGTTGTCGATGGTGCGATGCAGGTACTGGGCCGCCTTAAGCAGCGCGTCCATCTGGCTGACGGGCTGGATGCCCGGCACAACCTCAGCGAGGAAGCGATGGAGCGGGGGTTAGCCTGCCTGGCCCTGTTCGCCGAGCGCCTGCAGGGGTTCAGTCCGAGCAACGTGACGATTGTCGGTACCCACACGCTGCGCGAGGCGGTCAACGCCGAAACCTTCCTGCAACGTGCGGCCGAGGTGATCCCTTATCCGATCGAGGTGATTTCGGGCCATGAAGAGGCTCGCCTGATCTTTATGGGCGTTGAACATACCCAGCCGGAGAAAGGCCGCAAGCTGGTGATCGATATCGGCGGCGGCTCCACCGAACTGGTCATAGGTGAGGATTTTGAACCGCAACTGGTTGAGAGCCGACGCATGGGTTGCGTCAGTTTCGCCCAGCTCTATTTCCCGAAAGGTGAAATCAGCCGTGAAAACTTCCGTCGCGCCCGTTTAGCGGCCGCACAGAAGCTGGAAACGCTGGCGTGGCAATATCGTCTGCATGGCTGGCAATATGCGCTGGGCGCGTCCGGCACCATCAAAGCCGCCTGCGAAGTGCTGCTGGCGATGGATGAAAAAGAGAAGCTGATTACGCCTGAGCGCCTCGAAAAGCTCTATGACGAGGTGATGAAACACAAATCCTTTGCTGCACTCAGCCTGCCGGGTCTGTCGGAAGAGCGTAAAGGTGTGTTTGTACCCGGGCTGGCGATTCTGTGCGGCGTATTTGATGCGCTGGCCATTCGCGAATTGCGCCTCTCCGACGGTGCGCTGCGTGAAGGCGTGCTCTATGAGATGGAGGGCCGTTTCCGCCATCAGGATATTCGCAGCCGTACTGCACAGAGTCTGGCGAACCATTACGCTATCGACAGCGATCAGGCACGACGCGTGCTCGACACCACCGAGCAGCTTTATCTGCAGTGGCGCGAGCAGAATCAGAAACTGGCGAATCCACAACTGGCCGCACTGCTGAAATGGGCGGCGATGCTGCACGAAGTGGGCCTGACCATCAATCACAGCGGCCTGCAACGCCATTCAGCC
This sequence comes from Pantoea sp. OVA07A, assembly GCF_019969975.1. Classification (NCBI taxonomy): domain Bacteria; kingdom Pseudomonadati; phylum Pseudomonadota; class Gammaproteobacteria; order Enterobacterales; family Erwiniaceae; genus Pantoea; species Pantoea sp. OVA07A. The sequence continues at coordinate 284,056 of NZ_JAHXYM010000005.1, forward strand.
TATATTCTGCAAAACACCAACCTGCCGGGCTTCAATCAGGATCAGCAGATGCTGCTGGCGGCGCTGGTCAGATTCCATCGTAAAGCAATAAAGCTTGATGAGCTGCCGCGCGTGACGCTGTTCAAGAAAAAGCAGTTTGTGCCGCTGATCTTCCTGCTTCGCCTGGGTACCCTGCTGAATAATCAGCGACAGGCCACCACGCGTCCGGAGGCGTTAACCCTGAAATGCGATGACGGCCACTGGACGCTGACCTTCCCGGCGGGCTATTTCACGCAGAACAACCTGGTTCAGCTCGATCTTGAACGGGAGCAGGTTTACTGGAATGACGTCACGGGATGGAAACTGATCCTCGAAGAAGAAGTCTGACAACACGGGCGCCTGGCGCCCGTTTAACTGAAATGATGAATATGACACAACCAACCGCACCCCTTTCAGGCGAAAACTATTTTGCCGAAACCTATGGTTTAACGCCGCCCCACTCCGAAGTGGTTGCGGCGCTGCCCCAGCTCAACGTCGGCAAGGCGCTTGACCTTGGCTGTGGCGTGGGACGCAATACGCTGTTTCTGAATCAGCACGGTTTTGACGTCACGGCGTGGGATCATAATCCGCAAAGCCTGGCGCGCCTGCAGGAGATTATTGCGCAGGAAAATCTCAGCGGCATACATACCGAGCAGCGCGACCTGAACAACACGCGCTTTAATGGCGGCTTTAACTTTGTGCTGTCGACCGTGGTGATGATGTTCCTGCAGCCGCAGACTATTCCGCAGCTGATTGCCGACATGCAGGCCTGTACGGTCAGAGACGGTTTTAACCTGATCGTGGCGGCGATGAACACGGACGATATGCCCTGCCCGGCTGATTTCTCCTTTGCGTTTAAATCAGGTGAGCTCAGCCACTACTACCGCAACTGGCACATCGTGAAGTACAACGAGCACCCCGGTCAGCTGCATCGCACAGATGAAAATGGCAACCGCATCACCTGTCGGTTTGCGACGCTGCTGGCGCAAAAAGCGAGTTACTGATCTTTATCTGCTGTTTTTTTCAACAGCGATTGATTTCATCAGGCGACTGTGACTAAATATTGCAGTCGCCCCAGATGGGGTCATTACAGGAACCACCCCGCGTGAACAGCGCTATTTCTCCCCGAAGACGTCAAAAAACCGGCACCATGACCCGCATTGTGTTGCTGATTAGTTTTATCATTCTTTTTAGTCGCCTGATTTTTATCCTGCCTGCTGCCTTCGAGCATCATCAGCAACAGAAAGCTATTCCTGAACCGGTTGCCATAACATCAGGCGATACGCGATAGCGAATAACCAATAACGACCTTTCGCCTCAAACGTACCTGAAACTTAAACGTTATCCAGATAACTGGACTCTTTTTTGCATCCCTTTTTCAGGCGAAACGCTACACTTCGTGCTGGTGCTTTCAGACTTAAGGGATCCAATGTGTCTGCCTCTCACTCTCAACGTTTAAGTGAAATACGTCATCGCATTCTGACGCTGCTGCTCAGCGAGCACGATCTGGTTGATGCCCTGCTGGAGAAATCGGGCGATCTCAATCCTGAACAGCAACGTGAAAATGCGGCCCAGCGTGACGCGCTGGAGCAGGACATTCTGCAACTGCATGCCGCTGACCTCGCGGATATTCTCGAAGCCCTGCCCGAAGAAGAACGTCAGGCGCTGTGGCGGCTGGTGCCGAACGAGCGGCGCGGCCATGTGCTGGTTGAAGCGTCTGAAACGGTCTGGGCCAGCCTCACCGAAGAGATGAGCGACCGCGATATCCTGCGCGCTATCCAGCCGCTGGATATCGACGATCAGGTCTGGCTGGCGCGTTATCTGCCACGTGACCTGACCGGACGCCTGCTGGCAACGGTGGAGCCCGCCCTGCGCGCCCGCATGCTCGATATGGTGCAGCTTGACCGTGACCGCGTAGGCCGCGTGATGGATTTCAATATCCTGACGGTGCGTGAAGATGTCACGCTTGCAACGGTGCAACGCTTTCTGCGCAAGCGCAAAAGCATGCCGGGCGGTACCGATAAACTCTTTATCACCAATAAAGATAATCAGCTGCTGGGCGAACTGCTGCTGACGGACATCCTGCTTAACAAACCCAAAACCCTGGTGAGCGACGTGATGAACGCCCGCCCTACCACCTTCCAGCTCAATGATAAGGCCGAAGACGCTGCCAGTGCCTTTGAACGTTATAACCTCATTTCAGCCGCCGTCACCGATGCGAAAGGCAAGCTGATTGGCCGCGTGACCATTGAAGACATCATCGATCTGGTGAATGCCGAAAACGAAAGCAATATTCGTAAAATGGGGGGGATCAGCCAGGAAGAGGATGTGTTCGCGCCGGTGCGTAAATCGGTACGTAAACGCTGGGCCTGGCTGGCGATTAACCTCTGCACCGCCTTTGTCGCCTCCCGGGTTATCGGGCTGTTTGAAGGGACGATTTCGCAAATCGTGGCGCTGGCCACGCTGATGCCGATCGTCGCGGGTATCGGCGGCAATACCGGTAATCAGACCATCACCATGATTGTGCGGGCGCTGGCCTTACATCAGGTTGAACCGGGCAACTTTTCGTTTTTGATCGTCCGCGAGCTTGGCGTGGCGCTGATCAACGGCCTGTTCTGGGGCGGCATCATGGGCGGCATCACCTGGATGATGTATGACAATATGGCGCTGGGCGGCGTTATGATGCTGGCTATGGCGCTTAATCTGCTGCTGGCCGCGCTGATGGGCGTGCTGGTGCCGCTGGTCATGACTAAAATGAATCGCGATCCCGCCGTCGGCTCCAGCGTATTGATCACTGCCCTTACCGACACCGGCGGCTTCTTTATTTTCCTGGGGCTGGCGACAATCTTCCTGCTGCCGCACTGATCGTCAGGCTTGCAGACCGTAACGTTGCAGCGATCCGTTAAGATTGCGCTGCCGCGTTACCTGTGCCAGCTCTCGGGTCGCCGCAGGCAGCGTATAGTTACCACGCTGACTCAGCCACTCCAGCACATCCGCTAAGTGCCAGATGGCGGTTTTACCGTCATGCACCGGCAGCGGAAACGGCGGGCGGTGGCTGAGCATCAGCTTACGCATATTCTGACGCGTCATGCCGATGATCTCCGCCACATCCGTCAATCCCACAAAATCGGGTGCGGCTTCCACCAGCGTGGCCCCCGGTATCGCACGCAACACATCCTCTTCTGCCTGCTTCAATACATCCGTTGCAGAGTCAGACTCCCGGGTGAACTCCAGTGCAATTCTGCCCGGCATGCCCAGGCCGATTAGCGCATCATCACAGCCTGCCGCTGCCAGCGTTTCCAGCAGTTCATCCACCGGCGCATGCCCTTCCGGCAGGCTGAACCGTAATGTGAAACAATATTCCATATGCTTCTCCTTGTGCTGCATCAGGACTTCAGATAGTGACAGTTGTCGACCACGCGTCGCAGCGCGCGGGCATGCTGATGTGCGTTTTTTGGTGTGCTCCAGATACAGGTCAGACAAAACTCCCCGCATCGGCACATCAACAGATTTTTCGGACAGTACATTTTTCCCCAGGCGTGATGGCCTCCCGTGACGACCAGCCAGCCATGGGATTCGGCGTAACGTAACGCCGTTTCGATCTCTTTGTTGGGATGCCGCTTCCTTGCCATGTTTTTCCCTATCCTGACGCCGAATTGATAAGTTGTCAACTGACAACCTGATGAAATTATCTTAGTGCGGCTCAGCATGCGCAGACTTTTTCTCGCAGTAAAACAGTCAGGGTATAAACTGGAAAACGTCACACAAAAAACGATCAGCGCCAGAAGTCATCTGGCAGCAGAAACGATTAACAACGGAGGCAATATGTTTAAAGCAGAGGATTTTGTTCAGTCGAAAACCGGCGGCCCGAAAATGCAGGTGCTGCGCGTCGAAGGCGACACCTTATGGTGTGCACGCGTTGATGATGCGGCGAAAAAAGAGATCGAAGTAAAAGCAGAGAGCGTCAATCTCTATCACGAAGAGGGTGACTTTGGCGTGTGCTGAAGTGAAACGGCCCCTGACGGGGCCAGACTGTCAGGGCTTATCCTGCTGAAGGTTGTCATTTCCCAGGCCGCCAATAAACGGCAGACGCAGCCGGAACGGTGTGAAATCGACTCCCATGTTCAGGCCCAGCAGATTCACTTCAAATCCCTCTTCTGCACCCAGCGTCACTCCCGCCACACCCAGAATCGACACCTGCACACCGCGCCCGGATGGCGGCAGCCCGACCGGACGCCACAGTGGCCGGTAATCTTTACCCAGCGCGTTAGCGGGCAGATCAAGCCTTAAAGCGGGTACTTCGCGGCCAATATGCGCCAGGAAGGTGTTGCTGTTCGGTCCTGGCCAGGCGCGGTAGGTTGTCGGCCACGGATAGGATTTAATGGCGGCTTCAATCTGCGGGATCATCGCTTCTGCTTCCGGTCCGCGATGTTCCACCAGCAGCCGCGGTTTTGCGCCATACCAGTAGCCATCAGGCAGGTTGGTGTTGCGCCGGACTTTATCGCCGCTGCCCCAGCTAATCACTTCGTAGCGAGTGAATCGAGTTTCACCTGCGCGCTTGAAGATGATCCACGGATGCACCGCCACCGCCCCTTTCCAGCCATAGGTCGGCGCAGCATAGACCTGTACAATAGCCAGGCTATATAAAGCGCGCGGGTCGGGTGCTATCCCGGACGAATCACGTCGGGCGGTCGCCCAGCCGCCCGGCTCTGCGGTTTCGCTGTGACGCGTCGCCTGCGCAATGCTGGCTCCCAGCGATAGCAGCAGTACGGCAACAAAAAACAGGCTGAACACTTTAAGTGAGAGCATGACAACATTCCTGGTGACGTAAGAATCGCGAATCGCCTGTTCAGCAGGCGGTTTCAGTAAACGGCGGCTTTGGGATACGGACGATCGATGAAAGCGGCGGCTTTGGGATACGGACGATCGATGAAAGCGGCGGGTAAAAGCGGGACACAACTGACGTCAGTTGCGGGCTTTTACTGCATGGAGGATAGCGTAATTTCCGGCAAAGTGAACAGGAAAACACCAGCGACGGACCTGGATGTGCTGAAAGGTTAAAATAGCGAGTCTGCACACGGTCAGAGCAATAAAAAAGCCCGCTGAGGAGCGGGCTTTCAAAGCGTCAGTATTTAATCGGCGAGAACCGGGTTATTGCCACTCTATTATTAACTCAACAAGAAAGTCCATTTAAAAAAATAGCATTATATAAAAGCTATCAGGCTGCCATGAAAAATGCCATTCACAGTAAAAATGTTCAAGAAGTTGGATTAACCTTTCTCGTGATAGAGGCTGCCTCTGCAGGATGGCAACTCATCTGCCCTGCCCCCCGTTAATTAATACACCGCGATGTTAATAATGTCTTCATCAACAACGTGAAGACATCTCCATGAAGAAGCGTTTTTCCGACGAACAGATCTTCAGTATCCTCCGCGAGGTCGAAGTCGGGGTTTCTGCCCGGAAACTCTGCCGCAGGCACGCTATTTCAGACGTCTCTTTCTACACCTCACGCAGGAAGTTTGACGGCATGGGAGTATCCAAAATGAAGCGGCTCAAGTCACCTGAAGAGTAAAACGCCCGACTCAGGAAGCTGCTCGCTGAAGCTATGCTGGATAAAGAGGCGCTTTGGTTATCTCCGCATCTGGCATACCTATATGGGAACAGTTTAGTATTGCTGATGCAAGATAGTAGTAAGCAATAAACTAAAACCAGATAGAGCACTTGCAAAACGGTGGTAGTCCATAAATGTAATAGCTGGCTTGAAAGACACCAGCTTTACACAGACATCCTTAACAGTACGTCCGGCTTTGACGGACTTCAGAACGGTGATGATCAGGTGTTTGGTGAATCGGGGCTTTAGGCATAGCAATATCCTAAGAGTATAGAGTTAGTATGTCGGTACATCTCTAAAAATGATTGGTTCGATTTACAGGGATGTTTACAGTCAGTATTGTAATAAGATCAATCCAAAAAACTCATTAAATTAGGTGCATTGTGAATAATTTCAAAGAGACATTACTGTGGAAGATGGCCTTCGAAAGTGAACAGGCTAAAGCCCACCAATCATCTGTTGAAGCTCTCGTTGCTTCATTCACTAAAGCTAGAGAGAATGCGCGAGTTCTCGTATCAGAAATATCGATAGATCTTCCAAACTACACAGTTCATGATATAGAACACTTGGATGCTCTTTGGGAAATAAGCAGTCAAATTGTAGGTCCTGATTTTTTTATCAATCCAGTTGAAGGTTTTGTATTAGGGTGCAGTTTTCTTTTCCATGATTCTGCAATGACTATGGCAGCCTACCCAGGTGGTCTTGAAGAAATAAAAGACTCACGTGAATGGAAAAGAATACATAATAGAATCAAAAGCACAAGTAATGAAGATATTGATGACGCATCCATTATTGAAATATTCCTTCGAGAACAACATGCTATTCGTGCAGGGAATTTACCTAAAGTATCATGGAAAGGAGACTCAGGTTTACGCTACCTAATTGATGATGCAGACGCCAGAGACAAATTTGGTGATTTTATTGGGCAAGTAGCAGCATCTCATTGGTGGGATCATTCAAAGCTTGAAAATAGCATGCAGGATAAAATAATCCCCGCACCTTCCCCTTTTCCTAGTAGTTGGTCCATTGACCTACTAAAATTGGCATGCGTTCTTCGTGTTGCAGATGCAGCTCAAATTGACGAACGTAGAGCTCCTGGTTTTTTACGTGCACTCAGAAAAAATAGACTATCCGACTATTCCAATCATCACTGGACCTTTCAAAACAAGTTAACTCAAGCTCAAAATCGAAATGACACTTTGTATTTCGCTGCATTACGCCCTTTTCCTAAAACTGAAGCCAAAGAGTGGTGGATGTTACACGACACCCTCAAAATGATTGATGTTGAGCTAAGGAAAACTGATGATTTATTGGCTAGACGCAGGGGAAATGAATGCCGATTTGCAGCTCGCCGTGTTTCAAATATCGAGTCTGCAGCAAATTTAAAAACCTGTATTCAAACCGATGGTTGGCATCCAATTGATACTGAATTTTCAATTTCAGATATTCCGCAGCTTATTGCAAACTTAGGTGGTGACCAACTTTACGGTCATGACAACATGGCAGCATTAAGAGAAATCATACAAAACGCTATGGACTCTGTGCGTCTCAGACAAATTGTAGATCCGCAAGCACCTTCTCCGTTGGTTGAGGTCGAGTTAATTAAAGAAAAGGATTCATATTTACTCAATGTTAGAGATAATGGTGTAGGTATGTCTGAAGTCTCCATAGTTGAAAATCTACTTTCCTTTGGGAAAAGCGGCTGGCTGAGCGATACAGCTATTGGAGAGTATAACGATAACTTCCCTCATAAAAATAACGTTTCAGGTCGCTATGGAATAGGTTTTTTTTCTATTTTCATGCTTGGGGATACAATAGCAATTAAATCTCGCCGCTTTGATTCCAGCCCTGACCAAACAACTCTATTATCATTTCCTGAAGGCCTGAATACTCGTCCACTACTGTGTGGAGCTGAATACACTGATAGAATGACTGCTGGAGGGACAGAAATATCCGTGTATCTAGATATGGAAAAACTTCAGAAAGATTTATGGTATTCGGAAACTAAACATGATTTTTGGTCAGTATCTAAAAATGGCATAAAAGTTCTAAATGAGGCCATATCAAGGAGTTTCCCAACATCCAACGTTCCGATAAAAGTTACATTTGGAGATATTTTCGAGATCATAGATGGTAGGAACTGGGAAACGGAGCCAGTATCGGATTTCCTTAAAAGGGTTGAGGGTGATTCATATCTTGATGAAATTGGGTTACCGTTCGAATCTACCGTATCATTAATAAAAGAAGATTCAGGTGAAATTGTTGGTAGAGCGACCCTTTATCCTGACAGACTTTCCAACAGATACCATCCATACGAAAGTATTTCAGGTACAGTTTCGTCCCAAGGTGCAAAAATATGCACAGGTTCTTTCAGAGGAGTTTTATTAGGAATACCAGTAAGGGCAGCAAGAGATTTTGCATCTCTGCTAGCCTCTTCCGAGGCAATACAAAAATGGGCAACAGAACAAAGCTTTTTGTTGCAAAAAATTGTATCCAAAGATGAAGATCAAGAAACCATTGCCGAACAAATTGCCTCGATCGGCGGGAACATTGGACATTTAAAATTCTGTGAAATTGGTGGGAGCTATTTTAATAAACCTGAACTCCTTAATTATTTGAAACAGAAAAATGAGGTATGGGTTATTTTCAACTCAGCTGCATCCTTAGAAAGACCAAAAGATAAACCATCTAAAAGAACAGAATCTTGTATCTCTGTTGGATATGGTGTTCGTGGGTTTATAAATGGCCCACTGTGGGCACGATCGCTTCCTGAGTTGGAAAACCAAAAAGCATTGAATGAAATCGTTCTTGAAATAATTAGTGAAGAATTTAACATACCGGATAACGTCATAAAAAAACTCACTAAAATTGAAGATGGCCACTCAGTTTATAAAGCATCATCTCCAGCCTGGCAATGTGATGACGGCACTGTAGTTTTTATTGACGGGCAATACTTCAAACGTAACATGAGTCTTGATGACGTTGATCAATTTTTCAGTCCTGAAAAGCAAACAGATGATTAATTAATATCCAGCCACACAATAATTCAGCATACAAATATCTAAAAAAAGCCCAGATGATGGGCTTTTTTTATTAATAGAACATCTTCAATAGCGTTGACACGTTCCTGGATTAAATCAGGAGAACGTGATGACAACTGAATTCAAACGTTCTAATCGTGATTATCCTAGCTTTTTAAAACAGCTGTCGTTGAACATGTAAAATAAACATGAGATGATCTATAAAAATTCCAGCAGCGATTTGATATTAAGGTGTGCTTCAGCGTGCTTGTCTGACTACGTAAATATGGCCTACCCGACTGGAGCCCTGGATTTCTAGACTTAGTGAAAAATAGACTGCTGTAACTTAGATAAATATCCCACTCAAATCGAACAAAGAATTAAGAAACCTGAAGAACAGTTCGAACTGGCGAACCAGCCGTGAGGCTGCAGAATTTATTGAAATTAATCTAGATACCAAAAGGACTGTGCTAGTCCATGCCAAGGTTGATAACGTTGGAGAAGATAATGCGAGGTATCATGTTGGCGGATTGCTGAACGCGAGTCGCCAAGCACTTGCCAGCCTAAGGTTTATTTCACGATGCCCCCATCCACTATATGTACGGCGAGGAATTGTCTAATTAACATGCAGACTAATAAAGTTAAGCTAGCCGGGCATAGCCGCATATTTTGCAATTCCAATGCACTAATGACTAAATTTTACGTACCATAAATTAATCGCTGCTCTGATTGATGGCGTAGTGCCTACATGTTTCATATAGTGGTACATCAATCCAACTTCACCTGCCGTCAATGTCCTGTTACGAGGCTCAAATTTTGCTATGCTTGCAGGCCGTACCCGATCAGCTGGATTCTCCACCTTCTGACCGCGCTCAATAGCCCAGCAATAGACTTGCAATACAATCTCTCTGGCGTGCACAGCTGTCGCCGCTGCCCCTCTCTCGAAAATGTTATCGGTTAATGCGCGTAAGTCTTCATGTGTAATCTCAATCAGTTTCTGCTGGGCAAATTTTGACTTCAACTCCCTTTGATATACCGAACGCCGCATATCACGCGTCGATTCAGCCATTTGATAACCGCGTAACCATTTCTCAGCCCACGCACCAAAAGTCTCCGCATCTTTGATACGCGCTTTATCTCTGGCTTTCTCCCTCGCAGGCGATCTTCCACCGGCAACCATTTTTTTAGCTTCATTGAGCCGTTCACGCGCTTCTGCAAGCGTAATCCCTCCAACACCATAGCGGCCAAAAGTAACGGTCCCCTGTCTTCCGTTTATCGAATAGTTATAACGAAATGAGATCGTCCCCGCCGGAGTGATCGCAACGTACAGACCATCACGGTCATTAACTTTATAGAGTTTCTCCTTCGGCTTAAGGTGACGCAGCCTGGTGTCAGTCAACATGGTTTATTGTTTTCCTATATAAATTAATACCATGTTGCAAAAAGCTCAGAAAAGTCATTTAACCCTCTGTTTTTAAGTGAGTTATAAAAAATACCATAACTCAATCGACATTTATCACATGGTACTTTCTCAAATCTGAATTCTAAACCAGAGAGTACTATCAAAAATTCCATTGAAAAAACCGTGCTTCCCGTTGCTAACAGCTGCCAGAAAGTGTCAGACACAAAAACAAAAAAGCCCGCAGTGATGCGGGCTTAGAGGTGCTTTACTGCTTTTACGTACTGGCTGTTGCCAGACGCGAAATCATTCCCACTCAATCGTCGCTGGTGGCTTACCGCTGATGTCATACACCACGCGGGAGATGCCGTCGACTTCATTGATGATGCGGTTAGAGACACGACCCAGGAAATCATACGGCAGGTGCGCCCAGTGTGCGGTCATAAAGTCGATGGTTTCCACCGCACGCAGCGAGACAACCCAGTCATATTTACGGCCATCGCCCATCACGCCGACTGAACGTACCGGCAGGAAGACGGTGAAGGCCTGGCTGACTTTGTTATAGAGATCCGCTTTATGCAGCTCTTCAATGAAGATGGCATCGGCACGGCGCAGCAGGTCGCAATACTCTTTCTTCACTTCGCCCAGCACGCGCACGCCCAGACCTGGGCCCGGGAACGGATGGCGATAGAGCATGTCGTAAGGCAGGCCCAGCTCCAGACCAATCTTACGCACTTCATCTTTGAACAGCTCACGCAGCGGCTCAACCAGGCCCATCTTCATCTCTTTCGGCAGGCCGCCGACGTTGTGATGCGATTTGATGACGTGCGCCTTACCGGTTGCAGAGGCCGCAGACTCAATAACATCCGGATAGATGGTGCCCTGTGCCAGCCACTTAACGTCCTGCAGCTTCAGCGCTTCTTCGTCGAAGACTTCCACAAAGACGCGACCGATAATTTTACGTTTCGCTTCCGGCTCATTCTCACCTGCCAGCGCGTCGAGGAAGCGCGCTTCGCCTTCAACGTGAATAATGTTGAGGCCGAAGTGGTCGCCAAACATATCCATAACCTGTTGTGCTTCGTTCAGGCGCAGCAGGCCGTTATCTACGAACACACAGGTCAGACGGTCGCCAATGGCGCGATGCAGCAGCATTGCCGTCACGGAGGAGTCAACACCACCAGACAGGCCGAGGATCACTTTGTCGTTGCCGACCTGCACACGCAGGCGTTCAACCGCATCTTCAATGATTTTGGCTGGCGTCCACAGGGCTTCACATTCACAGATGTCGATAACGAAGCGCTCAAGCATCCGCAGGCCCTGGCGGGTATGGGTCACTTCCGGGTGGAACTGCACGCCGTAGAAACGCTTCTCTTCGTTAGCCATGATGGCGAACGGACAGGTTTCTGTGCTGGCAACGGTCACGAAGTCAGCCGGGATCGCCGTGACTTTGTCGCCGTGGCTCATCCAGACATCCAGCAGCGGTTTGCCGGCGGCGCTGATCGCATCTTCAATATCGCGAACCAGAGCGCTTGGCGTCGTCACTTCAACCTGCGCATAACCAAACTCGCGCTCAGTTGAGCCAGCAACGGTGCCGCCCAGCTGCATCGCCATCGTCTGCATACCGTAGCAGACACCCAGCACCGGCACGCCAGCGCTGAAGACATATTCAGGCGCACGCGGGCTGTTCAGTTCGGTGGTGCTCTCCGGGCCACCGGAAAGGATGATGCCGCTTGGGTTGAACTGGCGAATCTGCTCTTCGGTAACATCCCATGCCCAGAGTTCACAGTAAACGCCCAGCTCGCGTACGCGACGTGCGACCAGCTGAGTATATTGTGAGCCGAAATCGAGAATCAGAATGCGATGCTTATGGATATTTTCCGTCGTCATTGAGGGTTTTCCAGAACGGTGACTTAATCAATAAAAGCGCCCGGCTGAAGCCGGGCGGGAAATCGGGATTATGAACCCATGCGGTAGTTCGGTGACTCTTTGGTGATGGTCACATCATGCACGTGGCTCTCATTGATGCCGGCGCCGCTGATGCGGACAAACTCCGCCTTAGTGCGCAGGTCATCAATGGTCGGGCAACCGGTCAGGCCCATGCACGAGCGCAGGCCGCCCATCTGCTGATGCACGATCTCTTTCAGACGGCCTTTATAGGCCACGCGACCTTCGATACCTTCCGGCACCAGTTTGTCAGCGGCGTTATCGGTCTGGAAGTAGCGGTCAGAAGAGCCTTTAGACATCGCGCCCAGTGAACCCATACCGCGATAGGATTTGAACGAACGGCCCTGATAGAGTTCGATCTCGCCCGGTGACTCTTCGGTCCCCGCCAGCATCGAACCGACCATGACACAGGACGCACCGGCGGCGATCGCTTTCGCGATGTCACCGGAGAAACGGATACCGCCATCGGCAATCACCGGAATACCGGTGCCTTCCAGCGCGGTGACTGCGTCAGAGACGGCAGTGATCTGCGGAACGCCCACGCCGGTTACGATACGGGTAGTACAGATAGAGCCCGGGCCGATACCCACTTTAACGGCGCTGACACCTGCCGCAACCAGCGCCAGTGCGCCTGCACCGGTGGCTACGTTGCCGCCGACGATTTCAAGGTCCGGGTATTTGGCACGGGTTTCACGGATACGTGACAGCACGCCTTCAGAATGGCCGTGTGAAGAGTCAATCAGCAGCACGTCAACGCCCGCTGCAACCAGCGCATCGATACGCTCTTCGTTACCTGCACCTGCGCCAACTGCCGCACCGACACGCAGACGGCCCTGCTCATCTTTACAGGCATTAGGTTTACGTTCAGCTTTCTGGAAATCTTTAACGGTGATCATGCCCAGCAGATGGAAGCTGTCATCTACCACCAGCGCTTTCTCAACGCGCTTTTCATGCATCCTGTGCAGCACCACATCGCGCGCTTCGCCCTCTTTCACCGTCACCAGACGATCTTTCGGGGTCATGACTGCAGAGACAGGCTGTGAAAGGTCAGTGACAAAGCGCACGTCACGACCGGTGATAATACCCACCAGTTCGTTGTCGCGGTTAACCACCGGATAGCCCGCAAAGCCGTTGCGCTCGGTCAGCGCTTTAACGTCAGCCAGTGGGGTGGTTGGCAGGACGGTCTGTGGTTCAGTCACCACGCCGCTTTCATGTTTCTTCACCTTGCGCACTTCGTCCGCCTGGCGTTCGATTGACATATTTTTATGGATGAAGCCAAAGCCGCCTTCCTGTGCCAGCGCAATCGCCAGACCCGACTCGGTCACGGTGTCCATGGCAGCGGAGAGCATAGGAATATTTAAACGGATATTTTTGGTCAGCTGAGTGCTGAGATCGGCCGTATTCGGCAGGACGGTGGAGTGTGCAGGGACGAGCAGAACGTCGTCAAAAGTGAGTGCTTCTTTAGCGATTCTTAACATGGCAATACTCCACCTCGGGTGATTGAGAATAGATAAAATATTGCCGCGGCATTATACAGGCCGTAATCGATTGCCTCCAGCATTATTTACGAAAAACTCTTGATCCGCACTGGCAGCCCTGTAGTATCGATGAATTAACCTGCTGATTTGGAATTTGATCTTCGTCACATGTCGCTGCCACCCATCGCCAATATTTTTACCGTCAGCCGTCTCAATACGACAGTGCGTCAGCTGCTGGAGAAAGAGATGGGCCTGGTCTGGATCAGCGCCGAGATCTCCAACTTCACGCAACCGGCATCCGGTCACTGGTACTTCACGCTGAAAGATGATGGCGCTCAGGTTCGCTGTGCTATGTTCCGCAACAGTAACCGACGCGTCACCTTCCGTCCGCAGCATGGTCAGCAGGTGCTGGTGCGCGCCAACATCACTCTCTATGAGCCACGCGGTGACTATCAGCTGATTGCCGAAAGTATGCATCCGGCGGGTGAAGGCTTGCTGCAGCAGCAGTTTGAACTGCTGAAAGCAAAACTGGCTACCGAAGGACTGTTTGATCCGCAGCATAAGCAACCGCTGCCGGAACCGGCGCGTCAGGTCGGGGTGATCACCTCTTCCACCGGCGCGGCGCTGCACGATGTGTTACGCGTGCTGCATCGCCGTGATCCCTCCCTGCCCGTGGTCATCTACCCGACCGTGGTTCAGGGCGTCGATGCGCCAGCGGCTATCGTCCGCGCAATTGAAATCGCCAACCTGCGCAACGAGTGCGACGTATTAATTGTCGGACGCGGCGGCGGTTCGCTGGAAGATTTGTGGGGCTTTAACGATGAACGCGTGGCGCGCGCCATTTTTGCCAGCCGCATTCCCATCGTCAGCGCGGTGGGTCATGAAACCGATGTCACCATTGCCGACTTCGTTGCCGATTTACGTGCACCCACCCCTTCCGCCGCGGCTGAAATTGTCAGCCGTAACCAGCTGGAGTTGCTGCGTCAGTTGCAGTCACAGCAACAGCGGCTGGAGATGGCGATGGATTACTACCTGGCACGTCAGCAGCGGCTTTACTCCCGCCTTGAACATCGTCTGCAACAGCAGCATCCGCAGCTGCGTCTGGCCCGTCAGCAGACCGCCCTGTTCCGCCTGCAGCAGCGACTGGGAGAAGCGATGGAAACCCGCCTGCGTCAGGCCACGCGTCAGCAGGATCGTCTGTCGCATCGACTCAATGCCCAGCAGCCTCAGCAGCGGCTGTTCGATGCGCAAAAACAGTTGCAAAGCTGGCACTACCGCCTGCAGCAGAGCATGACAAAACAGCTGAGCACCAGCAAACAGCACTTTGGTCAGTTGGTGGCGCAGCTGGAAGGCGTCAGCCCGCTGGCGACGCTGGCGCGCGGTTTTAGCGTGACCACCGACACTGCCGGACAGGTGGTGAAGAAAACCGCACAGCTCCAGAGCGGCGACCTGCTCCGTACCCGTCTTGATGATGGCTGGGTTGAAAGCCAGGTGACGCAGTTACTGCCTGAAAAAAAGCGCCGCCGCAAAACCGCCTCCTGACTCTGCCCGTCAGCTCACACTTTTACACTTAACGCTGGCCTTACTAATGAGGTCTAACCCGCCTGACGGGTCTATACTTTCTGGCACATTCCCTGTCGCCAGGGCGTTTCAGATGGCTTGCCAACGTTGTTGCCTCAGAAAAGCGCCGCCGCAAAACCGCCTCCTGACTCTGCTCGTCAGCTCACACTTTTACACTTAACGCTGGCCTTACTAATGAGGTCTAACCAGCCTGACGGGTCTATACTTTCTGGCACATTCCCTGTCGCCAGGGCGTTTCAGATGGCTTGCCAAAGTTGTTGCCTCAGAAAAGCGCCGCCGCAAAACCGCCTCCTGACTCTGCCCGTCAGCTCACACTTTTACACTTAACGCTGGCCTTACTAATGAGGTCTAACCCGCCTGACGGGTCTATACTTTCTGGCACATTCCCTGTCGCCAGGGCGTTTCAGATGGCTTGCCAACGTTGTTGCCTCAGAAAAGCGCCGCCGCAAAACCGCCTCCTGACTCTGCTCGTCAGCTCACACTTTTACACTTAACGCTGGCCTTACTAATGAGGTCTAACCAGCCTGACGGGTCTATACTTTCTGGCACATTCCCTGTCGCCAGGGCGTTTCAGATGGCTTGCCAAAGTTGTTGCCTCAGAAAAGCGCCGCCGCAAAACCGTCTCCTGACTCTGCCCGTCAGCTCACACTTTTACACTTAACGCTGGCCTTACTAATGAGGTCTAACCAGCCTGACGGGTCTATACTTTCTGGCACATTCCCTGTCGCCAAGGAGTTTCAGATGGCTTATTGCGTTATTCCTCCCTATATCCTTCGCAAAATCATCGCGCACGGTTCCGGCCACCAGCAGGAGCAGGCGCGTCGCACCCTGACACACGTCCAGCACCTGATGGCGGAACACTGGCAAAAGCAGCCGGTGGCAAAATCCGCGGCAGGCGGCCACGTGGATCGTGAAATTTATGATGCGCAAAGTCAGCAGACCCTGCCAGGTAAGTTGATTCGTCAGGAGGGCCAGCCCGGCAATGACGACGTGGCGGCTGAGGAAGCATGGGACTATCTTGGCGTAACCTATGACTTCTTCTGGCAGGCTTATCAGCGTAATTCGCTGGATAATCAGGGGCTGAAATTGCTCGGTACCGTGCACTACGGTGACAAATACCAGAACGCCTTCTGGAACGGTCAGCAAATGGTATTTGGTGATGGTGACGGCGAAATCTTTAATCGCTTCACCATTGCGATTGACGTTGTGGCGCATGAACTGGCGCATGGCGTGACGGAAAATGAAGCCGGCTTGATCTACTTCGAGCAGGCTGGTGCACTGAACGAGTCACTGTCAGATGTGTTTGGCTCGCTGGTGAAACAGTTCAGTAAAAAACAGCGCGCCGATGAGGCGGACTGGATTATCGGCGAAGGCCTGCTGGCAAGCGGCATCAATGGGCGTGGTCTGCGATCGATGTCTGAACCTGGCTCGGCCTATGATGACCCGATGCTGGGCAAAGATCCGCAACCGGCACACATGGATCATTACGTGAAGACACGTGAAGATAATGGCGGGGTTCATATCAACTCCGGCATCCCTAACCGGGCTTTTTATCTGGCAGCAACAGCGCTGGGTGGTTATGCGTGGGAACAGGCGGGATATGCCTGGTACGACACGGTGTGTGACGACGAACTGCCACAGGATGCTGACTTCAAGACCTTTGCCCGCTTCACCGTTCAGCATGGTAAAAAACGGTTCAACGAATCGGTCGGCAGTGCCATTGAACAGGCGTGGAAGGAGGTTGGCGTGCTATGAGTGACCTGCCCGAACTCACTGATGACGCCACCATCATCGTCGCGCGTGAAGGCGGCATGGCCTTTATTCCGGGGCTACGCGCCGAACGACGCTTTATGCTGGGCGATCTGCCGCCGCCAGAAAGAGAGCGCGTCTGCCATGCGCTGCAGCAGGCGATGCCGCTGGGCGAACCGGAGGAGAAAGCCGCGCAGGTGGGCAGTGGCGATCAACGCTATTTTCGCATCCAGATTCAGTATGCAACGCACCGCGAGGTCGGGACGATAGTGCTGTTGATTCCGGAACAGGTGGCGCCACCTGAGTTGCAGGCGCTGTGGCGCGACGGTAAATAAGCAAAAAAAAGGCCGACAATGTCGGCCCTCAGACTGCTGATAATCCGATGTACATCTGTTAGCGACAAATGAGCTTAAAGCGAAGGTAACACGTTCAGAAGAGGAAAGCGTCCCGCGCCATGGACGGCGCGGGCCGAGCAGTCATGGATGACGATTTTGCGACTTTCCGATCTGACCGTGTTCCCTGAGCATGCTCGGTCTTACAGCGAACCAGGCAAGACTTTTCCGTAAAAAAGGGCCGACAATGTCGGCCCTTTTCATTAAGTGTTGTTACTTGCTGTCTGGCAGCGCGTAAGCAATTACATAATCACCACGGTCCGGTGACTGACGTGCGCCACCTGCCGAGATCAGGATATACTGCTTTCCATCTTTCGGTGAGACGTAGCTCATCGGGCCACCCTGACTGCCCACCGGCAGACGTGCTTTCCACACCTCTTTACCGGTTGAAGAATCAAAGGCGCGCAGATAGTAATCCTGCGTACCCGCGATGAACACCAGGCCGCCCTGCGTGGCCAGCGTACCGCCCAGCGTTGGCATGCCAACCGGCATTTTCACGCGCATCTTGATACCGAATGGTCCGGTATCCTGCACCGTGCCGACCGGCACCTGCCAGACGATTTTCTGCGTTTTCATGTCAATCGCCGACAGCGTACCAAATGGCGGTTTCTGACATGGGATACCCAGCGGTGACATAAAGCGATTTTTATTCACAGCATATGGCGTGCCTTTCAGCGGAACGGCACCCATACCGGTGTTGATCGCTTCGCCGCCGTTGCTGCCGCGCGCAATATTGCTGGTATCAGCCGGGATCATCTGGACCCACAGACCCAGACGCATATCATTGACGAACAACAGGTGGTTGTTCGGATCGACCGACATGCTGCCCCAGTTCATACCGCCCAGCGAACCCGGGAAGCTCAGAGACTTGTCGGTGTCCGGCACAGTGAACAGGCCATCATAGCGCATAGATTTGAAGCCAATGCGGCAGGCCAGCTGATCAAACGGCGTGGCACCCCACATGTCAGACTCTTTCAGCGTCTGGTTGCCAATCTGCGGCATCCCGGTCGAGTGTGGCTGCGTTTTGGTGTACTGCTCGTTCGGGATATGACCCTGCGGCATCGGCAGTTCTTCGACTTTGGTCAGCGGCTTGCCGGTCATACGGTCAAGTACGAAGATCATGCCGGTTTTGCCGCCAATCACTACCGCTGGTTTGGTAGTGCCATCTTTTTGCGGGAAGTCGATCAGGCTTGGCTGCATCGGCAGGTCAAAGTCCCACAGATCGTTATGCACGGTCTGATAGACCCACTTCTCTTTACCGGTCGTGGCATCCAGCGCCAGAACCGATGCGCCATATTTGTGATCCAGCTCAGTACGGTTCGCACCCCAGAGGTCAACCGACGAACTGCCCATTGGAATGAACACGGTGTTCATTGCCGGGTCGTAAGACATCGGTGCCCATGAGTTCGGCGTACTGCGGGTATAATCTTTACCCGGCATCAATATCGCATTCGGGTCAACATTGCCTGGGTCAAACGCCCAGCGCATCTGGCCGGTGATAACGTCAAAGCCACGCAACACGCCACCCGGCATATCCGTCTGCACGTTATCCGCTACGCGACCGCCGACCACCACAGTGGTGCCAGCCAGGGTTGGCGCTGAGGTCAGCTGATATTGCGGATCCGGTGCCTTGCCCATGCCCGCTTTGAGATCAACGATGCCGTGATCGCCAAAGTTTTCACAGAACTCACCGTTGTCAGCATTGATCGCAATCAGACGCGCGTCGATGGTGTTCATCAGAATACGACGCTGACAGCTGTCACCGGCTGGCAACACTGCGGCAGTCACAGGTGAAGACCCCGGCTTATCTGGCTGCTGCAGCGGTTTTGTGGCGTCAAAGTAAGCCAGACCACGACAGCGCGGCCAGACTTCCGCTTTGGCATTGATTTCACGTTTCCAGATCTGCTTACCGCTGTTGGCTTCAACGGCGATGACGTTGTTGTGCGGTGTGCAGAGATAAAGGGTATTGCCAATCTGCAACGGTGTCTGCTGATCTTCTGCGCCGTTGCCGGTCGGGCTGACAGGGGTATCACCGGTGCGGAAGGTCCAGGCCACCTGCAGATCTTTCACGTTGTCGCGGGTGATTTGATCCAGCGCCACAAAGCGGCTGCCCTGCGGGGTATTACCGTAGTTATCCCAGTCTTTCTGCTGTTTCGCTTTATCTACCGGGATTAGCGGCAGCTCTTCGCCCGTGCCTGCAACGGTAGGATGAGGCTGGAACATCTGCACCAGCGTAACAACCATGCCTGCCGCCAGCAGCGCAGAGAACGCATAAGAGGGTTTTGCCAGTGAGCGCTTACCTTCATGCTTACGCAGTGAAGGCCAGATCAGGAAGGCAAGCAGCATCAGTCCGGCAGGCACCATCAGGCGTGATACCAGCGGCCAGAATTCCAGGCCCGCGTCGAACAGCGACCAGATCAGGGTGCCGACAAAGACCAGCAGGAACAGAACCACTGCCGAGGATTTGCGACGGAAGAACTGAATTGCGGAGAGTACAGTGACGATACCCGCAATTAAAAAGTACCCGCTGCCACCAAGTGCAACCAGTTTGCCGCCGCCAATTGCAAAAAACAGACCGGTGGCAAGCAGCACCAGTCCGAGCAGCACGGATGCTATTCCCAGCCCCTTTCCGGAGCGGGAGGATGTTTCAGCCATAATACTTACTCTCCTGAATAAACAGAGCGCCCGGACAGATGCCATCCGGACGCCGGCGCGTTAAGTCAGTCCGCGCCGGGCACCGCTCGGTTTCAAATCAAATATAAACAGACCCGTGTCCGTGAGATCAAGGGGCCGGAAGAACACGGATGTGGCTGGCCCCTCCCACGACGCGGCAGGATTGTACCACCTGGTACATTACAGAGTGAATATCTACAACTCATTTGTTACGGCGCAATAGCATTTTTGCTACAAAATGAGCCAGTCGTCGCTCTGAATTCTCAGACGTTTTAAGCGTAGCTGAAAGCGGCGTCAGTGACCTGGCGGCTGGAAAAGGACGCGCTTGCGGGAGATAAGGCCATGTCCGTTCCGGCAAAAATAGTCCACCGCGCCGCAGGCTTTGAGCACCTCAAGCGGTTGATGACACGCCGGACAGCAGGGTTGTGCGGGGTAATGCGTACCGCAGGTAATACAGATAAATTCACCGTCACTGAGCGACAGCGGTTGCTGACATTTTTCGCAAATAATAGTCACTATTTTCTCCCTGCTCCGGTTTATTCAGAGCAAAAAAAAGAGGGCCAGATGGCCCTCTATTCTTAACGCTTGTTCTTTTTCATATGCGCCAGCAGACGCTTACGTTTACGCTGCTGCGTTGGTGTCAGCAGGTTACGTTTGCCTTCATAAGGGTTATCACCCTCTTTGAACTGAATACGAATTGGCGTTCCCATCACGTTAAGTGATTTACGGAAATAGTTCATCAGGTAGCGTTTGTAAGAATCGGGCAGATCCTTAACCTGATTACCGTGGATTACCACGATAGGCGGGTTATAGCCCCCCGCGTGCGCGTATTTGAGCTTAACGCGACGACTGCGTACCAGCGGTGGCTGGTGATCGTCTGCCGCCATATTCATGATACGGGTCAGCAGCGAGGTGTTTACACGCTTCGTCGAACAGTCATAGGCTTCAGTGATCGACTCAAACAGATTGCCGACGCCGCTGCCGTGCAGCGCAGAGATAAAGTGGATGCGGGCGAAATCGATAAAGCCCAGACGGTAGTCCAGTGTCTCTTTCACTTCATCACGCACTTCCTGCGACAGGCCATCCCATTTGTTGACCACAATCACCAGCGAACGACCACTGTTGAGAATGAAGCCAAGCAGCGACAGATCCTGATCGGAAATACCGGCATGGGCATCAATCACCAGCATCACCACGTTGGCATCTTCAATCGCCTGCAGCGTCTTGATCACCGAGAATTTCTCTACGGTGTCAGAGATTTTGGCACGCTTACGCACGCCCGCCGTGTCGATCAGAACGTATTCACGTCCATCACGCTCCATCGGAATATAGATGCTGTCGCGGGTGGTGCCCGGCATATCGTAGACCACCACGCGGTCTTCACCGAGAATACGGTTGGTAAGTGTTGACTTACCTACGTTAGGACGGCCAACAATCGCCAGTTTGATCGGCAGGCCCGTCGGGTCGAAGTTTTCTTCTTCCTCGGCGGCTTCCTGCTCAGCAATCTCGTCAGCTTCAAGCGCAGCCCAGTACGCCTGGTTCTCTTCTTCTTCCGTGAGCTCGACCGTCTCAACTTTGTCCATCCATGGCAGCAGTGCCTCTTCTATCAGGCTGCTCACACCACGACCATGCGATGCCGCAATGGCGTGGATCTCGCCCAGGCCCAGTGAATAGAAGTCCACAACCGCCTGATCAGGATCCATCCCGTCAGTTTTGTTGGCCACCAGGAAAGTCGCTTTCTGGCGGGAACGGAGATGCTTAGCGATTTGCTGATCGGCGGCCATCATGCCCGCACGCGCATCGACCATAAACAGCACGACATCCGCTTCTTCAATCGCCAGCAGTGACTGCTCGGCCATCCGCGTTTCAACACCCTCTTCGGTGCCGTCGATACCACCGGTATCAATAACAATAAATTCGCGCCCTTCCACTTCGGCGCGACCATATTTGCGATCGCGAGTCAGTCCAGGAAAATCCGCTACCAGCGCATCACGTGTGCGGGTTAAGCGGTTAAATAGCGTAGATTTTCCCACATTGGGACGCCCAACCAGCGCGACCACAGGTACCATAACAAAATGCCTCAATAAATAATTAATCGCCCGAATGGCGTGATTATAACGGCTCTGGCCGTCAAGTTCAGGCTTAAGGCGCAAAGAATACCATGCCTGACTAAAAACGAAACGGCCCCTGATTAAATCAGGAGCCGTCGGAACGGAGGATTTCACCTGCCAGACGTGTACCCGTTAACGGGTAATCGCATAAACCTCACCATCTTTCGACTGGATCAGCAGCTTATCGCTGGCGACCACCGGCTCGGTCTGGAAGCCTGAGCTATCCAGTTCCTGCTGCGCAACAAAACGACCATCCGTGGTGTTCAGCCAGTGCAGATAACCTTCGCTGTCGCCGACAACCAGATAGCCGTTGTAGAGCACCGGCGAAGTCAGGTTGCGATGCAGCAGATCGCTTTGACGCCAGATGGCGACACCGCCGTCAGCGTTAAGCGCAATCACACGATCGTCCTGATCGACCAGATAGATGCGGCCGGCATCCACAATCAGATCTTTCACACCGCCAATTTCGCGTTTCCACAAAATCTGGCCGGAACGCAGATCCAGTGCTGTCAGATTGCCGTTATACGCCAGCGCGTAAACCACGCCATTGACGATAACCGGAGTGGTATCGACATCGTTCAGACGATCGATCTCAGTGGCACCGCTGACCTGGGAAATACGCTGCTGCCAGACCAGTTGTCCCTGGTTCAGCACCACGGCACTGACACGACCATTGTCGCCACCGACAATCGCGCCACCAAAAGCGACAGCCGGAGCAGATTCACCGCGCAGAGACAACGCTGGCATATCCAGGTTAACGCTCCACTTCACGGCACCGCTGCTCTGATCCAGGCCCTGCAACATGCCGTTGCTGGTATGAACCAGCACCAGACCATCGCTGACTACCGGACGTGACAGTGCTTCACCGGCGACTTTCGTCTGCCACGCCAGGCTACCATCACTGCTGTTGAGGGCATAAACCTGGCCGCGTTCGCTGCCCACATAGACCCGATCGCCATCAGCCGTCAGGCCACCTGATAACATGGCTGAGCGATTTTTAGAGAAGAAGCCGGTTTTCTCAGAGAGATCGACTTTCCATTTTTCTTTACCGTCTGCGGCATCGAGCGCTTTGACGATACCAAAGCGGTCGGCAGCATAAACCGTATTATCCTGCCAGGCAGGATGCAGATTTGAGTAGAAATCACCGACACCATCGCCTACCGAGGTGCTCCACACTTTCTGTGGCGTGAACTGATTTTCCACCTTCGGCAACGGGGCCATTTTTACTACATCTTCTTCGCCGCTAAACAGCGAACAACCGCTGAGCAAAGTGACTGAAATCAGTCCCGGCAGCAGGTATTTACGTAATTCCATGCGCTCTCTCTTGACTGGCTTAGCTTAAGTTATTCATCTTCATCTGCATCATTTGCTTCAATGCCGGAGAGGCGTCAGATTCAACCCCTTTACTCCAGGCATCGCGCGCGCCCTGCTTGTCGCCTTTGGTCAGCAGCGCTTCGCCGCGAATATCGGCCACAATGGCTGTCCAGCCATCACCCTTCACACCGTCAAGGGTTTTAAGCGCCGCATCCGCTTGATTCTGTTGCAGTTGAATGCGTGCCAGGCGCAGGTTAATCACCGCCTGCAGATTGGCATCTTTGGTATCTTTCAGTCCGTTTTGCAGCAGCGTCGCGGCTTTATCAAGCTGACCGGCGTCAACATACTGCTTCGCCAGATCCATCGCAGCCAGCGCACCGTAGGTGTTGCTGTTTTCACTGGCAAAACGGTTTACCGCTTCCAGCGTCTCCGGTTTGCCCGCCTGCATGGCGCTGGTGAGCTGCTGATACTGCGCTGATACTGTCTTCGCCGTATCGTCCTGATGACTGCTCCAGTAACGCCAGCCGCCCAGCGCAGCAATGCCGATCACCACGCCAATAGCTAACGCTTTGCCATTGTTGGCAAAAAAGTTGCGCAGCGCGTCGGTCTGCTCGTTCTCATTGCTATACACTTCCACGCAATCCCTCTCCTTTCTATGGTTGGTGCTGTGTCACGCTTACTGTAACAGCGAGCGCAAGACAGCAGCAGCCTCTGCCTGATCCAGCGTTTGCTGCTCGCCACGGCGCAGATCTTTAATCACGACCTGACCGGCTTTGACCTCGTCCTCGCCTAACACCAGTGCGACGCGAGCGCCCCACTTGTCAGCACGGGCAAACTGTTTCTTGAAGTTGCCGCCGCCAAAGTTGGTCATCAGCCTCAGTTCTGGCGCTTCATCACGCAATTTCTCAGCCAGCTGCATTGCTGCAGACTGCACGCCCTGACCTGAAGCGATAACATAGACATCCACATTGCTCGTCGGTTCAAATTCAGGATTAACCGCCTGAACCAGCAGCACCAGACGCTCCATGCCCATGGCAAAGCCAACGGCAGGTGTTGCGCGCCCACCGAGCTGCTCAACCAGGCCATCATAGCGACCGCCACCACATACCGTGCCCTGTGAACCCAGGCTATCGGTGACCCACTCAATCACGGTGCGATTGTAATAATCAAGACCGCGTACCAGACGCTGATTGACGGTGTAGCTGATCCCGGCGTCATCCAGCAGGGCACACAGGCCGCTGAAATGTTCGCGTGATTCGTCATCAAGATAGTCGCCAAGCTGTGGCGCATCATTCAGTAGCTGCTGAATATCGGGATTTTTAGTGTCGAGAACGCGCATCGGATTGGTGTACATGCGGCGTTTACAATCCTCATCCAGCACCTCTTTATGCTGTTCAAGGAAGGCGACCAGCGCGTCGCGGTAATGCGCGCGTGCTTCCAGCGAACCGATAGAGTTGAGTTCCAGACGAACGTGCTCAGAGATACCCAGGGCTTTCCACCAGCGGGCGTTCAGCATGATCAGTTCAGCATCGATGTCCGGTCCCTGCAGACCAAACACTTCCACGCCAATCTGGTAGAACTGACGATAGCGGCCTTTCTGCGGACGCTCATAGCGGAACATCGGGCCCATATACCACAGGCGCTGCTCCTGGTTGTAGAGTAAACCGTGTTCAATACCGGCTCGCACGCAACCTGCAGTGCCTTCCGGACGCAGCGTCAGGCTTTCACCGTTGCGGTCTTCGAAGGTATACATCTCTTTTTCAACCACGTCGGTGACTTCACCGATGGCGCGTTTAAACAGTGGGGTTTGCTCCACCAGCGGTAAGCGAATTTCGCTGTAACCGTAGCTCGCCAGCGTCTGCTTGAGAACGCCTTCAATCCGTTGCCAGAGGGCGGTATCCGCAGGCAGGTAGTCGTTCATCCCGCGAATCGCCTGAATATTCTTCGCCACGTTAGAATCTCTTAATGCAAAAAAACCTGTCCGGCATCATACCTTATGAGGATGAAACCGCACAGGTTCAGTCAAAAAAGTCACGCACGCAAACCGCGTACGCCATTATTTTTCCAGATGCTGCACATCAATACGGCGACTGGCATCCAGCATCGACGCTTTAGCACGAATGCGCGCTTCCAGCTGATCGATCATGTCATTGTTGTCGAGACGATCACGCTGACGCACACCATCCTCGTAGAAACCACTCTTCTTGCTGCCGCCGGTCACGCCCAGCGTAGAGAGAGTCGCCTCGCCGGGTCCGTTGACCACGCAGCCGATGATGGAGACATCCATCGGGGTGATGAGGTCTTCCAGACGCTGCTCCAGCGCGTTGACCGTACCGATAACGTCGAACTCCTGACGTGAGCAGGTCGGACAGGCGATGAAGTTGATGCCACGAGAACGGATGCGCAGTGACTTGAGGATATCGAAACCGACTTTGACTTCTTCTACCGGATCGGCGGCCAGCGAGATACGCAGCGTATCGCCGATCCCTTCTGACAGCAGCAGACCCAGTCCAATCGCCGATTTCACTGCGCCAGCCCGCGCGCCACCCGCTTCGGTGATACCGAGATGCAGTGGCTGTTCAATCTGTTTCGCCAGCAGACGATAAGATTCAACCGCGAGGAAAACGTCAGAGGCTTTAACGCTGACTTTGAATTGATCGAAGTTAAGACGGTCGAGATGATCGACATGGCGCATGGCAGATTCCAGCAACGCCTGCGGCGTCGGCTCGCCATACTTTTCCTGCAGATCTTTTTCCAGCGAACCGGCGTTCACGCCAATTCGAATCGGAATATTGTTGTCGCGCGCGCAGTCGACCACCATACGGATGCGCTCATTGTTCCCGATATTACCGGGATTGATGCGCAGGCAGTCGACGCCATACTCGGCGACTTTCAGGGCGATGCGGTAGTCAAAATGAATATCTGCAACCAGCGGGACGTTTACCTGCTGTTTGATCAGTCTGAATGCTTCTGCGGCATCCATGGTAGGCACCGAGATACGAACGATGTCGACACCGACTCGCTCAAGGGCTTTGATCTGATTTACCGTCGCCTCCACGTCAGTGGTGCGGGTGTTGGTCATCGACTGGACAGCGATGGGTGCGCCGTCACCGACCGGCACCTTGCCGACGTAAATGCGTTTGGATTTACGACGGATAATGGGTGCTTCGTTATGCATATTTCTTCTCCACAATTGCCCGGTACGCGATACGCTGTTATTGCGCACCCAACGTCAGGCGAGCAACCTGGTTATTACGGATAAAACGACTTAAATCAACGGGCTGATTCTGATATTGCACCTGAACAGCGGAAGGCGCGCCAATTTTCAGACGATACGGAGGCGTTCCTGCGAGGCTGAGTTTACCACCACTGCGCTGAATGCCGCTGAACAGTTTTTTGCCGGTGGCATCGCTCACTTCCAGCCAGCAGTCGGCGTTAAAGGTCATCACCACCGCATTAGGGTCAGCAGCCGGTTCACTGACCGCCGCTGCACCTACTGGCATCTGAGGTGCCGTGCTGTTATTGGTATTCGTGTTAGCGGCCGCAGGTGCAGCCGCTGAGTTGTCCACGGGCGCCTGGCTCGGTGAAACCACGGCATTGCTGGTGGTATCCGGCTGTGCGGTGGTCGCGCTATTGCTGCCAGTGGCGGCCGGAGCCGCACTCGCTGGCGCACTGGCTGCGCTGTTGTCACTGGTGGTATTGCTTTCGTCAGGTGCGGCAGGTGCCGCGCTGTCACCGCTGGATTCACCCAGCGGAATGGACTGGCCGCTATCACCGCTGCTGCTGTTCTGATCGGTCATCGGCACCAGATCATCCTGCGACTCTTTATGATTCTGCCACCACCAGGCACCGGTCAGGCCCACCACCACAAACACCACCAGCCAGGTGAAAATCATCAACCAGCCGTCGCGTTTCTTGCGGCGTTTGCCCAGCGAGAAACTTTGCATCGGCTCGATCTTTGAAGCCCGAATCGGTGTCTGTTTCGCCATCATCGGCAGCAGTTCCTCTTCAGGAATGTGCACCAGACGCGCGTAGGAGCGAATGTATCCGCGCAGGAACGTGGAGGCCAGATCGGCAGGCGATTTGTCTTCCTCGATATCACGCACGGTAGAAAGTTTCAGGCACAGGCGTTCAGCGACGTTCTGCTGCGTCAGCCCCATCTGCTCACGGGCCAGACGCAGGCGTTCACCTGTTGAATGTAATGCAGAGTTTTCTTGAGTGGCTTCAGTATTCATTAGCTAAATAACGCTGGTACTGTATCGATTGCGGAAAACGTCGCGCTAACTGGTCGCCATAACGTGAAACGTCAGCGGCATCTCCCTGTAGCGCGGCGAAACGTAAGTGTAACGCCAGACTTCGTGCCGTTGCGGGCAGCTGTTGCTGGTAAATATCAAGCAAAACCTGCACCTTCGCCAGATGGTTATCTGCCATCTGCTTTTCAGCTTCCGACAGCAGCGAATCAGCTTTGCGTCTGTCAGCCTCAATGGCCTGGCGTAGTGTCCTGCGGGCATCGGCAATATCGCCAGCCTGCAGATAACAAAACCCTGCCAGTTCAAGCGCGTCATTGCGTGCATCAAACTGCTGTGCTGCGCTTGCCCGACTAAACTGTTGATGCGCTTCGCCATACTGCCTTAAAGCGCAGAGAAACGCACCGTAATTGTTAGCAACAAAACCATTATCCGGGGCCTGCTGCTGTGCCAGTATAAACCGTGCCTGCGCCGCTGTCTGATTACCCTGCTTCTGCGCCAGTCGAGCCAGCGCAAGCGAGACCCGGTAATCCTCTGGCGCGGCGGCCTGTGCCCGCAGAAAGTTTCGCTCAGCTGCGGCATAGTCGCCACCCGCCAGATAGTGCATCCCTAACTGCAGACGCACCTCTTCTGCTCCGGGTTCGTGATGCTGGCTGACACACCCGCTTACAACAAACAGCGCCAGTAAAACTGCAGGTAATCCGTTACGCATAATCGTTTCCATCCGGTTGACGTTGACAGGCTGCAGCCTGCCACGCGTCATCACTTCAGGAAACGCTCTGAGTCACTCTTCTAGAGAGCCTTCACAGAGATGGCTTCACCCGCCATTTTTTTACGCATCGTACGCTTGGTACGGTCGATCACCTCACCGGCTAACTGACCACAGGCGGCATCGATATCGTCGCCACGGGTTTTACGCACGATGGTCGTAAAACCATAGTCCATCAGGACTTTGGAGAAACGATCGATGCGGCTATTGGAGCTACGGCCATAAGGCGCGCCCGGGAAGGGGTTCCAGGGGATCAGGTTGATTTTACAAGGTGTTTCTTTCAGTAATGCGGCGAGTTCATGCGCATCATCTGTGCTGTCATTGACGTGATCCAGCAACACGTACTCGATGGTCACGCGTCCCTGATTGGCGTTAGATTTGCCAATGTAGCGTTTCACCGCCGCCAGGAAGGTTTCGATATTGTACTTTTTGTTGATCGGGACAATATCATCACGCAACTTATCGTTAGGCGCGTGCAGGGAAATCGCCAGCGCGACGTCGATCATATCGCCCAGTTTATCCAGCGCAGGTACCACACCCGAGGTAGAGAGGGTCACGCGACGCTTCGACAGACCAAAACCGAAGTCATCCAGCATGATCTCCATCGCCGGGACCACGTTATTGAGGTTGAGCAGCGGCTCGCCCATGCCCATCATCACCACGTTGGTGATAGGACGCTGGCCGGTGATTTTGGCTGCGCCGACAATTTTCGCCGCGCGCCACACCTGACCAATAATTTCTGACACCCGCAGGTTACGGTTAAAGCCCTGCTGTGCGGTCGAACAGAATTTACACTCCAGCGCACAACCCACCTGTGAAGAGACACAGAGCGTGGCGCGGTCCCCTTCCGGGATATAGACCGTTTCCACCAGCTGGTCGCCCACGCGAATGGCCCATTTGATGGTGCCGTCGGTAGAGCGCATCTCTTCTGCCACTTCTGGCGCACGGATCTCCGTCAGCTCCATCAGCCGGTTACGCAGCTTTTTGTTGATGTCGGTCATCTGCTCGAAGTCATCGCAGCAGTAGTGATAAATCCACTTCATGACCTGATCGGCGCGGAAAGGCTTTTCGCCCAGCGACAGGAAGAATTCGCGCATCTGCTGACGGTTGAGATCCAGCAGGTTTATTTTCTGGCTTTTGGGGGAGACGACAATAGGGGATGCTGACGCGGACGTCACAATCTGTTCGGACATAATATTCTCTGGCCTCGTTGTTACACGTTATGGCGCTGTTCAGGGATAGGTGAAAAAAATTGCGCCTTCATTAAGCTGAGTCAATGAAGGCGCAATATTGTACAACATCTGCAGCCTGATAACAGGCGGGAGTGACCTCCCCTACGCAGATTTTTGTAAAGCCGACGTAACGTTTATCGCCAGGCGATTAACGGGTACGTGGGCAGATCTCGTTTTCGCCAAAGAAATAAGCGATTTCGCGGGCAGCGGATTCAGCAGAATCTGAACCGTGCGTGGCGTTTTCGGTGAAGCTGTCAGCGTAGTCAGCACGCAGTGTGCCAGCCAGTGCGTTTGCCGGGTTAGTGGCACCCATCAGGTCACGGTGACGCTGAACGGCATTTTCACCTTCCAGCACGGAAACAACAACCGGGCCAGAGGTCATGAATTCAACCAGACCATCGAAGAATGGCTTGCCCTGGTGCTCAGCGTAAAAACCTTCAGCCTGCTCTTTGCTCAGCTGCAGCATTTTTGCGCCAACGATTTTGAAGCCAGCGCTTTCAAAACGGTTGTAGATAGCACCAATCACATTTTTAGCGACGGCGTTTGGCTTGATGATAGAAAAAGTACGTTCGATTGCCATGATGACCTCTGTCTTGACGTTCTGAAGAAACCGGTGGCGTCCGCCCCGGTTAAGAAACGGCGCCGATTATAGGGGCTGAGTCCGGCATTGCCTATCAGAGATCCCTAATTTGATGAAAATTCTTGATCTGAGTCGAAGCAGACGCGCCATAGTTATGATTTAGCGCAAAAAAGCGTCAGCCCCGGCTGAAGGTGACCGAGACAAGTTGCCCCTCTTCATCCATCACCACCAGCTGATACTCGCCCGGATGATCGAGCTGCAGCGACAGGCTGTCTGCGGCGTTCTGCGTCATCAGAGGCTCACCATTCAGGAACCACCAGCGCTGCGCGCCCTGCCCTCCCTGCACCGCGACCGGCATTGTCAGCGCGCTCCTGCCCGGCAGCGGTCTGACAATTTGCCCCTCAATCACGCCGGTAACGATCAGCGGAGCGCTGCTGCCCTGCTGTAACGGCGGACACCGGGCATCGACAGGGGGCAGACGTTGCGCCCGCCGCTCCTGAGGCGGCAGCCAGGCCTCCAGCGGCAGCGGCCAGACCAGCCGTTCATGGCGGGTGGCGCCGGGGCAGTCTGCTGCGACGCGCAGTCCCTGCGCATTCTGCCAGTAGCCCAGGCGTAATCCGCTGAGGCTCTCCTGGCCGGGTGCCAGCAGTGTAGGCGGCAGCGTGTCGGCGGCGACCCAGCTTTGCCGTCGCTGGCGACAGTTTTCGTCTCCGGCGGGCAACGGCTGACCGCCAGGCCAGCAAATGCTCGCCACCGTCACCGAGGCCGGCCGCGGATCGCCCGGAACATCACGTCTGCCAAGGCGACTCATCAGCAGGCTGTTGATCTGATTCATGACGGGCACGGCAGAGGCAAAACCAAACTGCCCGGCAACCGGCGTCGCATCCGGTCTTCCGACCCAGACGCCAATCAGATAACGGGGATTGATCCCCACCGACCAGGCGTCGCGGTAGCCATAACTGGTGCCGGTTTTCCAGGCCAGTGGCACCACATCGGGTACGCTGCCATTGCCCGCGGGCTGCGCTTCCCCGGCCAGGATACGCCGGATGATCCACGCCGACTCAGGCGAAAGCAGCGG
The DNA here is from genome assembly GCF_019969975.1 of Pantoea sp. OVA07A. NCBI lineage: Bacteria > Pseudomonadati > Pseudomonadota > Gammaproteobacteria > Enterobacterales > Erwiniaceae > Pantoea > Pantoea sp. OVA07A. Next base: position 315,252 of record NZ_JAHXYM010000005.1, read on the forward strand.
CCGCTGCTGTAAGGGTTGATCGGGCATCCAGCGCAGCTGGCCGGCGTTGCCGTGGCGGGCAAAGGCGCTGTAGGCTGCCACGATCTCATCCATGCGCGCTCCGGTGCCGCCGAGAATCAGGGAAAGATTAGGTTCAGCGCCGGGGGGGAAACGTAAGTTCAGACCGACATTGCGCAGGCGCGCTGCAACGTTTTTCGGTCCCAGCGCCTCCAGAAGCTGCACCGCAGGCAGATTCAGCGACCGCACCAGCGCGTCACTGGCGCTGACCGGCCCGTGAAATCCGGTATCGAAGTTGCCTGGCCGGTAATCACCAAAGCGACGCGGCACATCCTGCAGCAGTGATTCAGCATGAATCAGCCCCTCATCCAGCGCCATGCCGTAAATAAAGGGTTTTAACACCGAGCCTGGCGAACGCACGCTGGCGATCATATCCACATGGCCAAAACGGCTGTCATCGGTAAAATCAGCCGAGCCGACGTAGCCGCGAACCGCCATGGTGGTGTGATCCACCACCAGCATCGCCAGCGAAGTGCGTGGAGGAAGCTGATTTTTAACATTCAGCGCCAGACTTTCCAGTTCGCGCTGCAGTGAGGGGTCAAGCGTAGAGACAATCTTATCGCTGTGGCTGATCGACAGCAGTCGCCGGGCCAGCAGCGGCGCCATCTGTGGCATCTGGCGCGGCGGCAGCCACACCGGCTCCTGACGGATTTCCGCCACCTGTTCAGCAGACCAGATCCGGTATTCCGCCAGCCGATCCAGCACTTTGTTGCGTGCGGCTTCTGCCCGCTCAGGCCAGCGATCGGGCCGCAGACGGCTGGGTGCCTGCGGCAAAACGGCCAGCAGCGCCGCCTCGCCCGGCGTCAGCTGTGACGGGGCTTTTCCCAGCCAGCTCCAGCTGGCCGCGCCCACCCCTTCCAGCGTGCCGCCAAAGGGCGCACGGTTAAGGTAGAGCGTCAGGATGTCTCGTTTGGAAAGATGCCACTCCAGCTGCAGCGCCCGCCACGCCTGAATCAGCTTGCCGCGCAGCGTTCGGGGTTGCGGGTCGATAAGGCGTGCCACCTGCATGGTCAGCGTGCTGCCTCCGGAAATCACGCTCTGATGGCGCAGATCCTGCCAGGCGGCGCGCAGCAGAGCCAGGGGATTGATGCCAGGGTGATACCAGAACCAGCGATCTTCGTAGGTCAGCAGCGCCTGCAGATAGGCCGGAGCCACCTCCTCTGGCGTGACCGGATAGCGCCAGATCCCCTTGCTGTCAGCAAAGCGCCACAATGGTGTACCGTCGCTGGCAACAACCACCCGCGCAGGCTGCACCTGTTTAAGCGGCAACGGGAAAAGCCGATCCAGCCCCCATGTCGCCAGCCACAGCGCCAGAAAAAAAAGCGGCAGCGCGAGCCACCACTTTTTGATGCTGCTGACGTTTACCACGCGTCGCGTCACTTACTGAATATGCAGCTGCGACGGCGTGCTGCCGGTGGCGCGCCACTCCGGCACATACATCGACTCGACCTGCGGTGGTGGCATCAGATAGCGACCCGGTGTGACCGCCCGCGCCAGGTAGACCAGCGTCGCGGGACGATAAGTATCCACCGCCAGTGCCGCCACAAAGCGATCGTCACGGAACTCAATGTGTCTGATGTCTGCCTGCTGCATGTCACCCATGCTCTCCTTCAGCGCATCCGCACTGTCGCCGAGGCTGGCGCTGCTGTCAGCCAGGTTCTGGTTTTCCAGCTCCAGACCGGCAGGCAGCAGATCCACCACCAGCGCATCGGTGATGCTGCGCTTCGACGAAACGGTCAGACGCACCACCAGCAACTCGCCGCTGCGCAGATTGCTGAGATCGGCGGCTTTGCCATCCAGCGTAAAGTATTCACGTTTTATCCCGAGCACATTGCTCTCCGGCTGTGGCGCGGCCAGCGGATAACCGGTGACATCCAGACGACCATACAGCGGCGCACTGCCCGGATTACTGATGGCTAAGCCCTGCAACAGTCGTTCAGCTCCCAGCCCTTTATTCAGTGGCGCATCACCCTGCAGAGGCTGTGCATTGCCCGACAGTTGCGCCTGCCAGCTTCCGCCCTGCGCACGCTGCAGCGTATGCGCCGCTAAATAGAGCGCGTTATTCTCCTGAGTCGAGAACCAGCGCTTGCCGTTGACCTCTTTTGACAGCGACAGCAGCAGACTATTCTGCAAATCAGGCTGCAGCTTATTCTCTGCTAACAGGGCTATCATCATCCCCTGATCGCGCACCGTGCTGCCATAGTCGCCATACCACTCTTTATCTGAGCGCGTCAGACTGGCACCCTGCATGATCGCAAGCGATGCGCGCTGCCCGTCACCCATCAGCTTCAGCGCCACGCCAAGCTGCATCAGCGCCAGGCCGGAGCGGGCCTTCTCACGCTTTTCATACAAGGCGCGCAGCGCCCCCAGCGGCGCACGCTGCTGACGCGCCAGCACCAGTCCGGCGTAAGCCTGCACGCTGAACTGCAGCGCGGCGTTGTTATCACTGCCGCCGCCGCTGATCTGCGCGGGATCCTGCAGATAGCGCAGCAGCCGTGCGTTAGCGCGATCAACTACATTATCCGGCAGCGCATAGCCCGCCTCGCTGGCGCGAAGCAGGAAATCGGTCACGTAAGGCGTCAGCCAGAACTCCTCCTCACTCTGTTTGTCCCACAGCCCGAAGCTACCGTTGGCCCGCTGCATGCCCGCCAGACGGGCAATGCCGGTGTCGACGGCGGCCCGGCGCGCCTCGTCACTGCTGGTTTTTATCCCCATCGCGGTCAGCTCGGCATGGCTGGTGTAGAGCGACGGCCAGAGGCCGCTGGTGGTCTGTTCCAGACAGCCGTAGGGATAGGCGTAAAGCGCACTGATATAACTGGCGATATTGAGCGGCGGACGATTGCTCAGCGTCAGCTGTCCACTCAGGGTCTGAGCATCCAGGCCGGTAAACGCGGTTGCCGCGACCTGCCAGGGCTGATCGGAATTGATGACGGCATCGAAATTCAGCGTCCGGGCCGGATAAGGTGGTCTGACGCCGATTTTCCACTGCTGTTTGCTGGGCTTCACCTGCTCGCCCGGCAGGTTCAGACCGGAAATCTGCACGGCGACCTCACCATCACCAAAGCCGGTTTTCGCCGTGACCGGAATCTGAAGTGTGGTACGTGCGCCTTTGGCCAGCGTCACGCTCTGGCTGGCAGCCCCGGCCAGATCCACTAAGCCACTGCTGCTCAGATCCACCTTCAGGGTTTGCGGCAGATCGGTCAGGTTAGTGAGATCCAGCGCCAGTGAGGCTGTATCGCCGCTGGCAAGGAAGCGCGGGGTGGCCAGTTCGCTGATCAGCGGCGCCGCGACCACCAGTTTACGTTCGGCCGCTCCGAAGCTGTCGTCGCTCCATGCCTGGGTCATCAGCCGCAGTTCACCGTTAAAGGTCGGGATCGGCAGCGTAATCGACCCGTTGCCCTCTTTATCCAGCGTGACTGCCTGTAACTGCTGCGCCACGATATTGACGTGCGTCACCGGCTTTTTGCCGCCGCGCGTCATCGATTCATCTTCGCCATCACCACCAAAACGCAGTGCCGCGAGCCGGCCACCGCCTTCGATCAGCTGGCCAAAGACGTCGTACTGATCGACGTTATAGCGTTTACGACCAAAAAACGCCTGCCACGGATCGGGGGTTTTATAATCCGTGACGCTCAGAACGCCGCTGTCCACTGCTGACAGCAGTACATTCACTTTTTCAGGCAGCGGGCCGCCGTCACGACTGGCGTGGACTTTTACCGTCAGGCGTTGCTCAGGACGGATTTTATCGGGCGCATCCAGCGTCAGATTTAAGCGGCGCGCCTCCGTCGCCATCGGCAGATGCAACAGCCCCACCGCGCGTTTTGGCGTTGCGCCACTGACCTTATCGCCGTCTCGCACCACGATGGCGCTGAAGTAGAGATCGTGACGCTGCCAGCTCTCAGCAACAGGGACATCCACCGTTGTGCCGCCCTTAGGTACGGTCAGTGGCTGCCACCAGAGCGTGCCGCTGCTCGACTCCACCATCAGGTAACCTTTACCGGCCGCCGGTGACTCAACCTGCAGATGCACGGTATCGCCCGGCTGGTAAGCCGCTTTATCCAGCTTCAGTCTGACCTGATCCGGGCGCAATGCCCCCGTGCCGTTGGTGTTATCCTGCCAGTCATAACCGGCCTGGAACCGCACGCTGCTGACGATTTTCTCGCCCGCCTGCACTTCCAGCCGGTAGTGGCCCCACTCGACCGGGAAGCTGACTTTGGTGCTGCCATCAGCCGGGACAGAGATGGCGCGTTCATCTTCCTGCAGATCCTTGTCGCTATACTGCGACTGCCAGCCTTCGCTGTCAGAGAAGCTCCAGTAGTAATCATGGCGTTCACGGATCAGGCGAACATCCAGCTTCTCTGCCGCCAGTTTTTTGCCCTGACTGTTGGCATAGACAATGTCGAATTCGGCCAGGCTCTGTTCCGGCACAGTCGGCTCATCGTGATAGCTGTCACTGCGGTAGTCATAAACCGCCTTGTTACCAAACAGCGGCCGGATACCTGGCAGCGCTTCAGCGGGCCAGATGGCCTGGGTGGCACGACGGGTGACCGGACGTCCGCCGGTTTCCAGCAGGCTGGCCTGCAGGATCAGATTGAGCGGGGAGTGGAGTTGATCCCACTGATTTTCTACCGTGAGTTCTGCTTTACCGCTGGCGTCGAGCTTGAGATCCACCTCATCCAGCGTGCGCTTTAACCCCTCTTCGGTGATGTCACCAAACTGGTAGCCTGGCAGTGCAGTCACCGCCTCGCGTGCCGGTCGCAGATAGAGTTGACCCTGTAGCGTGTTACCTGCTGCCGGGGCGCCATAGAGATAGCGCCCCTCAATACCGAACTCAACACTGGCATCAGCGGCCTGTGGCTGAGGGTCATTTTTCAGGGTTAACGCCATACGCTCCGGCAGAAAATCTTCGACGTGAAACTTCCACTCTCGCTTGAGGTTATCGCCGGTATTCAGTCGCAACATCCAGTCGCCGGTCATGGCCGACGCGGACAGCGCCAGTCGCTGCTGGTAGAATCCCGCTTCAGGCTGCCAGACAAAAGTCCGCATCACCTGGCCATCGGGCTGCACCAGCTCCGCTTTGATCGGCTGCGCGGGCAAGGGGTGTCCGTCGGCATCACGAAGCAGCGCATTCACGATGACCGTTTCGCCGGGACGATAGATATCGCGCGGACCAAAAACAAACAGCTGTTTGTCATAGCCCTGCGGCCCCGCGACCGGGAATTCAGCGAGATCCAGCGCCGGACGCGCCAGGTCGATCATTGAGGTCTGTTCTCCCTGAATTGCCAGCAGGAGCTTGCCTTTTTCATCCGCCTTGAGGCTCAGATGACCGGTGCTGTCACTGGTACCGCTTTGCAGCACCTGCCCCTTCTCATCCAGTAACCTGACGCTGACCCCGGAAAGCGGCTGACCGTCTGCCAGACTCTGGGCGAACAGTTCGAACCGGGTCGGGAAGCGATGCAGTGACAGGCCAATATCGCTGAGGGTGAAAAGCGTGGCGGGCTGGCTGTAGCGATAAGTACCGGCCTGCTTCATCACCGCCAGATAGACGCCCGGCTGCTGAAGTGCGGTAATGTCACGCATCGGCAGCTGCAATTTTTCACGCGTGTTACGCGCCGGATTGAGCTCAAAGCGTCCGCTATAAACCAGCTGGCTGCTTTTCAGCAGCTCCTGCGACTGCCAGCTTGAGAGGTTGTTGCCGTAATTCCACTGCGAGAGAAATTCCGCCAGGCCGGCATTCTTTATCCGGAAGAAATCGACATCGACCTGGTCAACATTCAGCGCCAGCACCGGCAGTCCCTGGGTGATACGCAGCGGCAGCAGTGAACCGCGACTGGCAAAGCCCACCATCGGCTGGATATCACGGGTGGCGATTTTCTGACTGTAACCGGCGGCAAGCGTCTCTCCGCTGGCCGCGCGCAGTCCCGCATCCACCGTGACGGTGAAGTGACGCGACGGCTCGGGATGGCGGAAGCGCAACGTTTTGCGGTTAGCAGAAAGCTCCCAGCCGCCATCCACCCGGCCCTGTTTATCGTCGGTCAGCCTGACTTTTTGCGCGATATCCTGTTTATCATCAAGCGGCTGACTGAAGGTTAAGACCAGCGCAGCGGCATTATCGATCTGCAGTTCCGAGAGATCGATAATCGTCAGCGGTTTGCTGACCTGGGAGGTTGCGGGTGCTTCTGCCGCCTGGAGAGGCAAAACAGGTAACAGGGTCGCTGACAGCAGCGAGCCACCGATCAGCATGCTGAGCAGCAGCCGGGTATTGCGTTTCTTCATGGTAGTTCCTTCACCGGGACGCAGGGAGTGTCGTTTGATTACGCAGCGCAATTTCATATCAATGCTCGCATTTAATCAACGCTTCTCTTGAGATGGTGCGCACATTCCCTGACACTGGTATGACAGATTGCTGAGATGAGGTTGTTATGACGACGCCACTGTTTGTGTCCGCCGACTGGTTACAAGAGCACTACAACGATGAGCGGCTTCAGGTGCTGGATGCACGGTTGTTGCCACCCGGGATGGAAGCGGTTCGCGATATCCAGGCCGAATATCTGGCGGGTCATTTACCCGACGCCCCTTACTTCGATATTGAAGCGCTTTCCGATCACACCAGCCCTTACCCCCATATGCTGCCCCGCGCCGAAAGTTTTGCCGTCGCGATGCGTGAACTGGGTGTCAGCAGTGATAAGCACCTGGTGGTGTATGACGAGGGTAATCTCTTTTCTGCGCCACGCGCCTGGTGGATGCTGAAAACCTTTGGTGTGGCTCAGGTGTCGATTCTGGCCGGGGGCTTGCAGGGCTGGAAAGAAGCCGGTTTTGCGCTGGCAACCGGCGAAGTGAATCTGCCGGAAGGTGAGTTTGAGGCCCACGCGGATGAAAGCCGGGTGAAACGCCTGACGGACGTACTGCTGGTCAGCCATGAAGGCGGCGCACAGATTATTGATGCGCGTCCTGCCAATCGCTTTAACGCCGAAGTGGATGAACCACGTCCCGGATTGCATCGTGGCCATATTCCCAACAGCCTGAACGTGCCGTGGAACAGCCTGGTTGAACAGGGAAAACTCAAGCCGGAGGCGGAACTTCAGACGCTGTTTGCCGATGCGCGCGTCGATATTACCCAACCGGTGGTCGCCAGCTGTGGCTCAGGCGTGACGGCGGTGGTGGTGATTCTGGCGCTGACGGCGCTGGGCGCACGGGATGTCACACTGTATGACGGATCCTGGGGCGAATGGGGCAGTCGCGACGACTTACCTATCGCGAAATAAAAAACAGGCGGCCCATGAGCCGCCTGTTTTTTTAATAATATCGGATTCGATCAGCTGTAAGAACGAGGTAGCACAGGAAACAGGGTCAGATCGGAAAGTCGCTAAAGCCACTCCCTGGCCGCTCGGCCCGCGCCGTCCATGGCGCGGGACGCTTTCCTCCTCTGACCCTGTTCCCTGCGCGTTAAGCTTATTCGTTGCGGCCAGACTCCCCCTGATTCAGGATATCAGCTATATGAGGCGGCTCGTGAGCCGCCTGTTTACTTTGTTGTCTCAGATAATCCGCTCACTGCCCTTGAAGTCGCGCAGGAAACTGCCCCAGCGACGCTCATAGAATGGCGTGATGTGGGCGGTAAAGAAGTGGCTGATGCCGCGATCGTTCAGCGTCACCTCACAGATATCAACCGGCGCATCGTCCGGCAGCGTATCGGTTGCCACGCTGCCCGCCGCCTGAATGATCGTCTCAATATTGCTGTCCGCTTCAATGCCAATCAGCAGATTGGGCGCTTCGTCAGCCCGCTCACGGATACTGGCGATAAACGCGCGACGCACCTGCTTATGCTTGCTGAAGAGCTGAGTCAGTGAGTCGATCATCTGCGCAGGGGGTTCAGCCACCTCAGACAGCAATAGTGACTGTCCGCCTTCCAGCACGGTTTGCTGGCTTAGTGCACTGCCCTCTTCAGCCAGCAGATGGGTGATCTCGGCCGCAGTAAACTCTTTACCGGAAGGCAGTTTGGGATTGAGAAACAGCGTCTCGCCACGTGTAATCTCAAACAGCGTTCGTACCGGCAGACGCAGCCAGGACTGCTCACCGCTCACCGCTTCACTCATCGCCTCTTCTGACGTGAAAAAAGGAATGATGCTGCTGCCATCCTCTTTTTCCCAGTGCTGCAGATCAACGGGCGTGCTGGCATCAAGCTGTTGCGTGGTGCTTTCACCTGGCACCCAGGCATCAGATTCCAGCAACAGCTGAAAAAATTCGGGCCGATGGGCAGGCTCAGTGGCCGCCAGCTTCAGCACCTCTTCAAGACGATTCATAGTTTTCCTTTGAACAGCGGCGGCATCAGCCACCGCTGAGATCGGCTTATTTCAGTAACAGATTGGCGAGGGTACGCACGCCAAGACCTGTTGCACCCGCCGCCCACTGGTCAACTGCGCCTTTGCGATAGGTCGCGGAGCAGTCGATGTGCAGCCAGCCCTGCTGATAGTTACTGACGAAGTGTGACAGGAACGCTGCCGCGCTACTGGCACCCGCCGCATGTGACGGGCTGGCGATATTATTGAGATCGGCGAAGTTAGACGGCAGATGGCTGCGATGGAATTCGGCCAGCGGCAGACGCCAGAAAGGTTCGTTCTCACTCACCGCGCTGCCCATCAGCGACTGTGCCATCACATCATCAAAGGTAAACAGCGCATGGTAATCGTTGCCCAGCGCCGTCTTAGCCGCACCGGTCAGCGTCGCAGCATCGATGATCATCGTCGGGTTCTGCTCGCTGGCGTCGATTAAACCGTCGGCCAGGACCAGACGCCCTTCCGCATCGGTGTTCATCACTTCCACCGATTTACCGTTGCGATAGCGAATGATGTCGCCCAGTTTAAAGGCGTTGCTGCTGACCATATTATCGGCACAGCAGAGGTAGAGTTTGACGCGCTTGTTAAGACCGCGCGAAATCGCCATGGCCAGCGCGCCGGTGACGGTCGCCGCGCCGCCCATGTCAGATTTCATTGAGTCCATGAAGCTGCTCTGCTTCAGGCTGTAGCCACCGGTATCAAAGGTGATGCCTTTACCGACCAGACAGGCGTAGACCGGGGCATCGTCGTCGCCGGTCGGGTTGTAATCGAGCGCCAGAAATACCGGCGGACGATTTGAACCGCGTCCAACGGTGTGCAGGCCCATATACCCCTGTACCCGCAGATCGTCGCCTTTGGTGATGCGATAGCTGACGGCACTGCCGCCCACTTCACTGATCAGATCGACTGCATTGTGTGCCAGCTGTTCTGGCCCAAGATCTTCCGCAGGCAGGTTAATAACGTTGCGAACCCAGTCGATAATTTTCAGACGGCGATCAAACTCCGCCTGCTCATGTTCGCCCAGCGCCGGCCACTCAACCTGACGCTGGCCTTTCGGACCACGGAAGCCCTGCCAGAATGCCCAGCACTGCTCAAGGTGCCAGCCTTCGCCGGTCAGCGCCACATGGCGGATCCCCTGGCTGTCGATTTTGTGAGCCGCACGCTGAATGATATTCAGCGCATCCGCGCCGGTCAGATGCAGTGTCATGCCGCTGTCGTTGCTGCTGAGAATCGCTTTTTCGCCCCAGCGCGCATCGGCGGGCTGGCTGCTAAGCGTAATATTCATGGGTTGTGTGGTCATCGAAAAGCTCCATAATCGTTATCTGTTTCATCCAGCCTGATTGTTATAACGGCTTTAATAAGATGTTAAATATAATTCGCAGAGAGACCTGATAACAGATTCCGTCAGGTGTTGCCAGCGAAGTGCAAATATAGGCGCAATTTCCGGACTATGACCGGATATCAGGATTTCATTAAGGCCCGCAGACGGGTCACTGATTTCTGCACCAGGGCAATGGCGTAGTCGATCTCTTCCTCGGTTGTGAAGCGTCCCAGCGAGAAGCGCAACGAACTGTGCGCCAGCTCTTCAGTCAGGCCCAGCGCCCGCAATACATAGGAAGGCTCCAGGCTGGCGGAGGTGCAGGCCGAGCCGGAAGAGAGCGCCAGATCTTTCAGCGCCATGATCAGTGATTCACCCTCAACGTCAGCAAAACTGAGGTTAAGAATGTTCGGTGCGCTCTGCTGCAGATCGCCATTGAGGGTGACGTCGGGCAGTGTGCTGATGCCCTGCCACAGACGATCGCGCAGAGTCTGCAGGCGCGCCATCTCGGTTTCGCGCTCTTCTGCTGCGATACGATACGCCTCGCCCATGCCGACAATCTGATGCACCGGCAATGTCCCGGATCGCATACCGCGTTCATGTCCGCCGCCGTGGATCTGCGCAGCAATCTGCACACGCGGTTTACGCCGTACATAGAGTGCGCCGATGCCTTTCGGGCCATAGAGTTTGTGGGCAGAAAAGGACATCAAATCAACCGGTAACTGGCTGAGATCGATAGGCAGCTTGCCGACGCTCTGGGTCGCATCCACATGAAACAGAATCTCACGTTCGCGGCAGAGTTCGCCAAAGGCGGCGATATCCTGAATCACCCCGGTTTCATTATTAACGTGCATTAGGGTGACTAAAATCGTGTCGTCGCGCAGCGCCGCACGCAGCTGGTCAGGCGAGATAATGCCGTTAGCCGCCGGGGTGAGATAAGTGACAGCAAAGCCTTCACGCTCAAGCTGCTGGCAGCTATCAAGCACCGCTTTATGTTCTGTCTGGCTGGTGATGATATGTTTGCCGCGCGCCTGATGGGCGTGAGCTGCACCTTTAATCGCGAGGTTATCGGATTCGGTGGCGCCAGAGGTAAAGATGATTTCACGCGGATCGGCATTGACCAGTTCGGCGATCTGATTACGCGCAACATCAACCGCTTCTTCAGACTGCCAGCCAAAACGGTGCGATCGCGAGGCCGGATTACCGAACGTGCCATCCAGCGTCAGAAACTGCATCATTTTGCTGGCCACACGCGGATCGGCCGGCGTGGTGGCGGCGTAATCCAGGTAAATCGGTAATTTCATTGCGCTACAGCTCCGTATAAAAAATCATACGTCTTTATAGCAGATTCGGCCCTGACCGCGTTAGCAGTAAGGGCCGCAACAGCGGGGATTACGAGGCGCGTTGGTTGACGTTAATTTCCTGCGTGCGCGGGCTCTGGAAGCGACGATTATCAATCGCATTCTGACGATCGGCTACATCCAGGATCTCCTGATTATTCACCAGCTCAGCCAGTGTAATATTGTTCAGGAAGTCACTGATACGCACGCTCAGATCGCGCCACAGCACGTGAGTCAGGCAACGCTCGCCGCCCTGGCAGCCTTCTTTACCCTGACATTTGGTGGCATCAACAGACTCATCAACGGCGGTGATCACTTCACCGACAGAGATGGTATTAGACGCTTTGCCCAACAGATAACCGCCGCCCGGACCACGTACGCTGGACACCAGCTCATTTTTACGCAATCGGGAGAATAACTGCTCCAGATAGGAGAGCGAAATGCCCTGACGCTCTGAAATATCAGCCAGCGGGACCGGACCTTCATGGGAGTGAAGGGCAACGTCCAGCATTGCAGTAACGGCATAACGTCCTTTGGATGTCAGTCTCATAGCGTACGACCTCAATAGCGTCCGGTTATCGGAGGATTAGCAACAGATGCTCTGAAGTCTGCCATTCCCGAGTAAATTGGTCAACTATTTAACCTGGTAAATTAGTCAGGTATTTAACCTGGTAATTCACTCAACTATTATCCGCTTCTTTTTTATCGTTTTTTCGCTTTTCAAACGACGAAAGCATGCCGCGCAGGATGTTCAGTTCGTCGCGTTCCGGGCGGGCGCGGGTGTAAAGACGACGCAGTTTGCTCATCACCTGGCCAGGATTGGCTTCACGGATAAAGCCGCTGTTCAGCATCATCTGTTCCATATGCTGATAGAAGCGCTCGAGATCATCCACCAGTGGATAAGGTGACTCTTCATACTGTGGCGGCGGGCTGGCCTGCTCCTGCGCCTGTAACCATGCCATGCGCACTTCATAGGCGATAATCTGTACGGCCATCGCCAGATTCAGCGAGCTGTATTCCGGGTTTGCCTGAATTGCGACGTGATAGTGGCACTTCTGCAACTCGTCATTGGTCAGGCCGACACGTTCACGACCAAATACCAGCGCAACCGGTGCCTGCTGGCCCTCTTCCACGCTTTTCACGCCACATTCGCGCGCATCCAGCATCGGCCAGGGCAGCGAGCGGGAACGTGCGCTGGTGCCGACCACCAGACTGCATCCGGCAATGGCCTCATCCAGCGAGTCGACAATTTTGGCGTCGCCGATAACGTCGCTGGCACCGGCCGCGAGTGAGATAGCCTGTGAGTCAGGCTTGACCAGCGGATTAACCAGATAGAGGTTGGTTAAGCCCATGGTTTTCATGGCGCGCGCAACGGAGCCCATGTTACCGGTGTGAGAAGTCTCGACCAGCACGATACGAATATTTTGCAACATGATTAGGGATACTCAGAAACGGGTCAGTAAAATCAGTAGAGAGAATATTAACATAAAGCAGGACATTTACCGAACACGCTGCTATACTCCGCGCCGTTTTCCCCGTTCTTTAACATCCAGCGAGAGATACCGATGCATCCAATGCTCAACATTGCCGTGCGCGCAGCGCGCAAGGCCGGAAATTTAATTGCCAAATATTATGAAACCCCGGACGCCGTCGAAGCCAGCCAGAAAGGCAGCAACGACTTCGTAACGAATGTTGACCGCGAAGCAGAACGCCTGATTATCGAAATTATTCGTAAATCTTACCCGAAACATACCATCATCACCGAAGAAAGCGGTGAACTGGCGGGCGAAGATCAGGATGTTCAATGGGTTATCGATCCGCTGGATGGCACCTCAAACTTCATCAAACGTTTACCCCACTTTGCTGTTTCTATCGCTGTGCGCATTAAAGGCCGCACCGAAGTCGCCGTCGTTTACGATCCAATGCGCAATGAACTCTTCACCTCTTCACGCGGTCAGGGCGCTCAGCTGAATGGCTATCGTCTGCGTGGCAGCACGGCCCGCGATCTGGATGGCACCGTTCTGGCGACCGGCTTCCCGTTCAAAATGAAGCAGCACGCGCCGGCTTACATGAATATCATGACCAAACTCTTTACCCAGTGTGCTGACTTCCGCCGCACCGGTTCTGCTGCGCTGGATCTGGCCTATGTGGCTGCCGGTCGCGTAGATGGCTATTTTGAGATTGGCCTGAAGCCGTGGGATTTTGCGGCGGGTGAACTGCTGGTCCGTGAAGCGGGCGGTCTGGTGACCGACTTCACCGGCAACCATGGCTATCTGCTGTCAGGTAACCTGGTCGCGGGTAACCCACGTGTGGTGAAATCGATGCTGTCGAACATGCGTGATGAGCTGAGCGAAGCGTTAAAACGCTAAGTCTCAGTACAGAAAAAGGCGGCTTCTCAGCCGCCTTTTTTATTGCCTGTTACTCAGTGATGATTAACGACGTTCGTGTGACAGCACCTGACGAGGCTGAGTACGACGACCTACCATACCCATCACGCCTGCCAGCACCGCTTCGATGATCAGCAGAATCAGGGCATACCAGCTCGCTTTCGCAGTCGCGGCAGCGGCTTTTTCACCGGCTTCACGCGCTTTCTGTTCAGCCTGCTGTTTCAGTTCCTGATACTTCTGAACGGCCTGCTGATAGCTCTGTTCAGTTTTGGCCACGATCTGATCCACTTCCTGATCGCTTTTGCCGGTGCGCGCTTTGATAATATTTTTCAGCGCATCACGATCGGCTGCCTGCAGGGTATCGGAATGACGATCCATCACCCCTTTTAACCAGTTAGCCAGATCAGTATCCGCTGTCTGTGGATGGTTTGCGGTGTTGTTAGCCTGGTTTTCAGCATTCTGCGCTTCTTTATTTGCATCCTGCTTTAAGTTCTCTGGCTGTAATTCCGGTTTCCCGGTCTGGCGTAAAGTCGTTTCCAGTTCGTTCTGCAGGTTATCTAAATTAATATTACTCTCCTGCAGTTTGTCTTTTGCCATTTGGGTAACGGATGGCGCAGCGGCGGAAATACCACTACCCAGCGCCTGGAAGCCTGAGCCCACAATATTCATCGCGCCGCCTAATACACTGGTCGCCAGCGCAATAGCCAGGTAAATAGTGAAAATTGTGCTAAGGCCAAACATCAGTAAACCGTGCAGTGCGCCTTCGCGCTGAGCCAGTCGGCCTGCAACATAACTACCTGCAGCCATCGCGACCAGCATTTCAATGGCAGTCCAGACCAGCGCGCCTGTGCCCAGGCCGTCGAGTGGATTCTGTTCTTTCATCGGATCAATGGTTGTTGCACCAATGGCGGTTCCCAGCAGCGTCAGAATAATGTGAACGATCAACGCACAAATGACACCGGCAAACACGGCGCTCCAGGAAATACGTTTTAACGGCAATCCAGCCGGCCCGGTCGCCAGCGTTTCGGTGTAGCCATTATTAATACGGGTATCAGCCATGAAATATACTCCTCGCAATAAACAGAAAGCGGTCTTGATCTTTTATCATCCCGACGGCGGAATGCCGTTTTGGTATTATCAGCGTAGACAGGGAATAGTCATTTCACCACTAAACCAGCCAGAGAAAAAAATAAAGAGATGAATTCAGAGATAATTAACGAAGAGAAGAGCGCAGCGGCAATTTTATTTCCGCTGCGCTTTTATTCAGAAAGGTCGAATTCCGCCACCCAGCGTCATCTGCGCTGACTGCCATAGCGCGATACCCGCTACGATTAAAATCAGACTGCCGGTTAAGGCCAGCGCGGGGATCAGCAGTCGCGTCATGCCTGCGGTAACGCCAGGCTGTGCCAGCCGTTGCGCCACCGTGCGCGCCTGCTGAACCAGCAGGCCAATCGCCGAAATGGTCAGTGCCGTGCCCAGCGCCATCACCGCAGCAGAGATAACCCCCCAGCCATAGACACCAATCACTTTGGCAAACAGCAGCATCATAATCGCGCCGGAACAGGGACGTAATCCCATCGACACCACCACCAGCAGCTGGGTTTTCACGCTGAGATTGCCGCTCATCTGCTGCGGTGTCGGAAGATGTGCGTGTCCGCATCCGCACTGATCGTCATGCTGATGGTGAGATTTGAAGGCGCGAAATACCGGGGCCGGACGCGGACGCAATGTCCGCCACAGCGAACGCAGCGCCCGATAACCGATCATCACGCCCAGCCCGATCACCAGCAGATAACTGCCCTTCTCCAGCCAGAAACTGCTGAGATGCAGCTGTCGCGATGACGTTTTCAGCAGCAACAGCATCACCGTCACCAGGACAATCGCCACCGAACCCTGCAGCAGTGAGGCGAGCAGCGTCAGCCTGATACTGGTTTTCACTCTGGTGGGATGGGTTGCCAGAAAGGTCGCGATCACCACTTTGCCATGGCCCGGCCCCAGCGCGTGCAGTACGCCATACAGCAGGCTGAATATCACCAGCGAAATGCCTGCCTGGTGGGGCTGTTCCGCAACCTGCTGTAGCAGCTGAGTCATCTGCCGATGCAGATCTTTTTGCCACAGTATGCTCTGCATCAGAATCTGCGGCCAGTAGAGCCAGACCAGCAATGCGCTGCTCAGCAGCACGCCCGCCATCAGCCACAGCGGCCAGAGGCGGGAAGCCCGTAACGGAGTGGAGATTACTGACATGTCAGTATCACCGTCTGGGCAAACTGGCGGCCTAAATCCATCTCCTCTGCAGGCGCGTCGGCTTTATCCAGCGACAGCGCATACTGCTTCAGTGAATCATTGGGCTTTGGCGTGTTCAGCGCGAACTTGCAGCGCGCCTGCAGCGCCGTCGGCAGCGTTAACGCACCGGGATTGTCATAGAACATATCGACGAAATAGGTGGGATCAAAAGTCAGGATCTCAAAGCGCTGCCCGGTCAGCTTCGGGGGTTCCGCCAGCGGCAGAATAAATTCCAGCACCGCTTTATGGCCGTTACGTGACAGGTTGTATTCGGTTGGCAGATTCAAAAACTTTACCCGCTGTTGGTTGTGCCAGATTTCAGAAAAGTAGTGCTGGCCCAGCACGTTCGCCATCACGCCTGCCGCCAGCTTCTTCCACACCACGCTGCCTGGTTTCGCCTCGCCCGCGTCGTAAAGCAGATCGGCGGAGGTAATCTCATCCATGGTCCAGGTCATCTTTAATCCGGTAAAGGTGTCATCCTGCGCCACCAGTTCGGTTTTCATATCGATGAAGCTGTGAGGATGTGCCATTACAGCCGGACTTAATACCATCAAGAGGGCAAAGAGTGTGCGTTTCATAATGTTATAAAGTAACGTTCCCGATGAAAAGAATCTATAAGTAACAAAATTTTGTGACCCGCCTTAAACCTCCGGCAAATAAACCGCGTAAACCGCGCAGGCGCTGACGGGGTTGACTATTCTTAGCTCAAAATAGCCTGCTGGAAACCTGATTGATGAGTTCTGCTACCCCTTTGGCACCACTCTTCACCCGCTCACAGCGTCAGTGCCATCTTTTATTGCTGCTGTTTCTGCCGACACCCGTGCTTACGCTTGAAAAAGTCTGCCAGCTGAATGGCGTCGATCCTGCTGTTGCCCGACAGGATATCGCGGATGTGGGCCTTGAGATACAGCGATATCACCAGCTGGAATTGCATCAGATGGTGGATGGCAGCTTTCGTCTTCATGGCACAGAGTTGGATCGGCGCCTCTGTCTGCTGCACAACCTGCGACGCAGTTTGCGTTTATCGCAGGATTTCGTCTGCGACCATTTTGCAGCTCCCCTGCGTCAGCGCCTGAAGGTGATGAAGATTGAGAAGGCGCTGTGGGATGAGACCAATTTACAGGCGCTGATCCAGCACTGTAGCCTGCGTCTGAAGCGCGATTTCAGCGAACGCGACCGGCTTTTTCTGCAGATTTTCATGAAATATGGATTGTGCCAGCGCCAGCCGGTGCTGTTCAGTGAAGCGCAGTGTCACTGGCTGCAGCAGAAGGCTGAGCGGCAGGCCGCTGAGGATGTGATTCACCACTGGCGCAAACGCTGCCACCTTGCGCCGCCCGTCAGTGAAACCGACTTCTGGACACTGCTGTTCAGCCAGATACATACGCCTGTCGTGGATGCGATTGCACATCCTGCTGAGCAGCAGTTAATGGCTGCGACGCAGCAGTTGATTAATGACTTTGAACGGTGTGCCGACATTACTTTTGCTGATCGCGACGAGCTGCTTAACCAGCTCTATCCTCATCTGGCGCAGGCGCTGGATCGCACCCACTTCACTATCGGCATCGACAACAGCGTGGCGCTGGATGTCAGCCGCCTCTATCCCCGCCTGTTGCGCACCACTCAGCAGGCGCTGCAGGCGTTTGAGCAGCAATATGGGATTGCGTTCAGCCCGGAAGAGGTGAGCTTAATCACCGTTATTTTTGGTGCCTGGCTGATGCAGGAGAATGCGTTGCAGGAGAAGCAGGTGCTGATTCTGACGGGTGACGATACCGATCTGGAGCAGGATGTGGAGCAGCAGATCCGGGAGATCACGCTGCTGCCGATCAATATTACCTATCAGGACGTGAAACAGTTTCAGCGGGATGGCGCACCGCGGGATGTGGACATCATCATTTCGCCCTACCCCACCTCGCTGCCACTCTTCTCCCCGCCGCTGGTGCATGCGGAACTGCCGCTGACGTTACACCATCAGCAGCGGATTCGTTATTTACTGGAGTCGTAGCCGGGACGCAGAAATAGCGCGGGCAGCGCCACCAGTGCCATCACCCAGAACAGATGCCCCTGCAGATGAGCGAACAGCACGCCGCAGATCATGGTCATTATCGCAATGCCACCCCCCATCGCCAGCGCGGAATAGAGCGACTGCAGACGGATCACTTCCGCTCCCTGACGCGCCGCAATAAAACGCATCGCCGCCAGATGACAGACGGTGAAGCTGCCACAGTGGAGGATTTGCGCCACAATCAGCAGCGGCAGCGCGGTAGTAGCACCCATCAGGCTCCAGCGGATTAACGCACAAATGCCCGAAAGCAGCAGCAGATCGCGCGCGCTCCAGCGGCGGAACAACCGGTTGCTCAGGGCAAACACGACGATTTCGGCCACCACGCCCAGCGACCAGAGATAACCCACCGTGGAGGCGGAATAGCCACTCCCCTGCCACCAGATAGCACTGAAGCCGTAATAGGCGGCGTGCGCACCCTGCAGCAGTGTTACGCAGAGCATAAATCGCCATACCGCATTCTCACGCAGCAATTCACGCCACACCTGCCAGCCGCCGCCCGCCGCGCCCTGCCGTTCATTACCCTGTGGCTGGGTGGCGGGTGTCAGCATCATACCTGCCAGCATAGAGATGACGCCGACGGAGAGCAGCAGCAAAATGGCGTTTGAAGAGTAAGCACTGACCAGCACGCCGGTTAACGCCGAGCTGATCACAAAGGCCAGCGAACCCCACAGCCTGACCGGCCCGTACGCCAGCCCTATCTGCTGTGTCCAGGTGGCGGCCAGCGCATCGCTAAGTGGGACCAGCGGCGAGAAAAAGAGGTTAAAGCCGATCATCACGGCCAGCAGCCACATCCACTGCTCACCCACCCAGAAACCGGCGGCGAACAGGCAGGTCATCAGCGCCAGCAGACGCAGCGCCGTAATCAACCTTGAAGGATTTTTGACCTGAGAGGCGATAAGCAGACTGCCGACAAAGCGTGCCACCATGCCACAGCCGAGCAACAGGCCAATCTTTTCAGCATCGAGACCGGTGCCTTTCAGCCACACGCCCCAGAATGGCAGATAAATGCCGTAACAGAAGAAGTAAGTGAAGTAGCCCAATCCGAGCCATCTGGCGGAGCCGATTGCCATATTCCCTCCAGCAAGAGTGCTGCCTGGCAGCATGAGTGGGCGCTACTCTGGCAGAGCGCCGCAGGACAGGCAATAAAAAAGGATGGCTGATGCCATCCTTTGTATGCTGTCTCACAACAGGTTAACGATTAAGCGTAGACCGGCAGACGGCTGCAGATTTCCAGCACTTTCTTTTTGGTGCGCTCAATGGTCGCTTCGTCATTGACGTTATCCAGCACATCCGCGATCCAGCCAGCCAGCTCACGCACGTCCGCTTCATTGAAGCCACGACGGGTAACAGCTGGCGTACCGATACGGATACCAGAAGTCACAAACGGGCTTTTCGGATCGTTAGGTACGCTGTTTTTGTTAACCGTGATGTTGGCACGGCCCAGCGCCGCATCCGCTTCTTTACCGGTCAGGTTTTTGCTCACCAGATCGATCAGGAACAGATGGTTATACGTGCCGCCAGAAACGATGTCATAGCCACGCTCAATCAGCACCTCAACCATCGCTTTGGCGTTTTTTGCCACCTGCTGCTGGTAGGTTTTGAATTCCGGCTCCATCGCCTCTTTGAACGCAACCGCTTTACCAGCGATAACGTGCATCAGAGGACCGCCCTGACCGCCAGGGAAGACAGCAGAGTTCAGTTTCTTATAGAAATCTTCGTCGCCGTTTTTCGCCAGAATGATACCACCGCGCGGACCCGCCAGCGTTTTGTGAGTGGTAGAGGTCACGATGTGCGCATGCGGGATCGGACTCGGGTAAACGTCTGCAGCAATCAGGCCGGCAACGTGTGCCATGTCCACAAACAGCCATGCACCTACGCTATCCGCGATTTCGCGCATTTTCGCCCAGTCGCAAACGCCGGAGTAAGCTGAGAATCCGCCAACGATCATTTTTGGCTTGTGCGTCTTCGCCAGTTCAGCCAGTTCGTCGTAGTCAATTTTACCGGTCTCATCGATACCGTAAGCCACAACGTTATAGAGTTTGCCCGACAGGTTAACCGGTGAGCCGTGAGTCAGGTGTCCACCGTGCGCCAGGTTCATCCCCAGAATAGTATCGCCCGGCTGCAGCAGCGCGGTGTAAACCGCAAAGTTAGCCTGTGAACCTGAGTGTGGCTGCACGTTAGCGTAATCGGCACCAAACAGTTCTTTTGCGCGATCGATCGCCAGTTGCTCAACGATATCAACGTACTCACAGCCGCCGTAGTAGCGTTTGCCCGGATAGCCTTCAGCGTATTTATTGGTGAGCTGAGAACCTTGTGCCTGCATAACACGCGGGCTGGTGTAGTTTTCAGAAGCAATCAGTTCAATGTGCTCTTCCTGACGCACTGTCTCCTGCTCCATCGCCTGCCACAACTCGGCATCGTAATCGGCAATGTTCATATCACGCTTTAACATCCGGATCTCCTGACTCAGCTAACTTTCTGACGGTATTTACCCCCCTTCAGGGGCGAAGGCCCACAGTGTAAACCGTTTTAACAGGTGAAGGTAGGGTGAACCTCCTCTTTTTACGCAAACGATTGGCTGGCTACTGGCAGGGCTTTTTTACACCTTTTCACCCTGTCAGACGCCACAATTTTTCTTCAGGATGTGACGGCGGTTTCTCAGGATGCACCAAAAAGTTGCCACTTTGACAACCGGGAAATTTATCGGGTTATTTACACCACAGGCGAGACGGCTATAAGATGCATTTAAAATACATCTTTAAATGAGAGGCCGCTTTTATGCTTGATGCACACACTATCGCCACGGTTAAATCGACCCTGCCTGCCATCGCCGCCTGTGGTCCTGCGCTTACCGCACACTTCTATGACCGTATGCTGTCGCACCATCCTGAACTCAAAAATGTTTTCAATATGAACAACCAGCGCAATGGCGATCAGCGTGAAGCGCTGTTCAACGCCATTTGCGCCTATGGCGCGAATCTGGAGAACCTGGCCGTGCTGCTGCCTGCGGTGGAAAAGATTGCACAGAAACATACCAGCCTGAATATTCAGCCTGCGCAATACGCCATCGTCGGTGAAAATCTGCTGGCAACCATTAAAGAGCTGCTGAATCCGGGTGAAGAGGCGCTGGCAGCCTGGGGCCGGGCCTATGGCGTACTGGCAGATGTGTTCATTAATCGCGAAGAGGAGATTTATCAGGCGACGGAGCAGCAAACCGGTGGCTGGCGCGGCACTCGTGCGTTTCGCATCAGTGCTGTTGAGCAGCAGAGCGAGGTGATTAAAAGCTTTACCTTCAGTCCGGTAGATGGCGGCCCGGTAGCGGCCTTTAAACCGGGTCAGTATCTGACGGTGCATCTGCAGCCCGCCAGTTTCGAACATCACCAGATTCGCCAGTACTCGCTTACTCACCTCAGTAATGGCAAAGATTACCGGATTGCGGTGAAACGTGAAGCGCAGGGCACCGTCTCCGGCTGGCTGCATCAGAATGGCAAAGTGGGTGATGAGCTGATGCTGGCCGCACCGCATGGCGACTTCTTCCTTGAGGTCGATGCTGCAACCCCGGTGGCGCTGATATCCGCGGGCGTGGGTCAGACGCCGATGCTGGCGATGCTGCATGCCCTGGCGGCCCGTCAGCACCGCGCGCCGGTCAGCTGGCTGCACGCAGCAGAGAACGGCAAACAGCATGCATTTGGCCCGGAAGTGATAGCAACGGGCGCGCAGCTCACCGATTTCGTCAGTCAGGTCTGGTATCGCGATCCCGCCGCTGAAGATGCCGGTCGCTATGACGCGCAGGGTCTGATGGATATCACCGCGATCTCCGCACGTCTCGCCTCACCCGACACCCACTTCTACCTCTGCGGTCCGCTGCCCTTTATGCAGCATGTGGTGGCGCAACTGCGTGATGCCAGCGTGGCAGATACACGCATTCATTACGAACTTTTCGGCCCGCACAAAGGGATGTAAATCTGGCAGCAACGAATTAGCCTAAAGCGAAGGGAACACGGGCAGAAGAGGAAAGCGTCCCGCGCCAGGACGGCGCGGGCCGAGCGTGCCATGGATGGCGGGTTTTGCGTCTTTCCGATCTGACCGTGTTCCCTGAGCAGGCACGATCGCACAATCATCCGTATCAGGTTTCTCAGGCATAAAAAAGCCCGCAGCGCGGGCTTCTTTATGCTGATAAAGAGCTGATAAAGATATAATCAGATCGCCTCTTCATCCTCTTCGCCAGTTCGGATGCGCACCACGCGCGCCACGTCGAAGACAAAGATTTTACCGTCACCGATTTTGCCGGTCTGCGCAGTGCGCATAATGGTCTCGACGCAGGTATCAACGATATCGTCGCCCACCACCATCTCGATTTTCACTTTAGGTAAAAAGTCGACCATATACTCTGCGCCGCGGTAAAGCTCGGTGTGCCCTTTCTGGCGGCCAAAACCCTTTACTTCACTCACGGTCATCCCGGTGATGCCGACTTCCGCTAAGGCTTCACGGACATCATCGAGTTTGAATGGTTTGATAATCGCATCAATCTTTTTCATGTCAGACCCTTTTTCACTCCCTCCATGGTCAGAGGGTTTATCAAGTATAAATGTTGCTGGCGCTGTCGGGCGGTAATATCCGGGATTCTTCAGGTTGCCGCAAGCGCTGCCAGATTATGCTGACCGCACCCATTCTGATTCGGGCCTGAGCAGGCAACCTGCCGGTATCACTCCGCAGCCTCCGCTACTCTTTGAAATCACTGGCATCCAGCTCATGACGAGACAGCAGCTTATAGAACTCCGTGCGGTTGCGTCCAGCCAGACGTGCGGCATTGGTTACATTGCCTTTGGTCATCTGCAACAGCTTACGCAGATAGTTCAGCTCAAACTGATTGCGCGCCTCTGCAAAGGTCGGCAAAGCGCTGTTCTCACCGCTCAACGCCTGCTCCACCAGCGCATCGCTGATGACCGGCGATGAGCTCAGCGCTACACATTGTTCAATCACGTTAACCAGCTGACGCACGTTGCCCGGCCAGCTGGCCGCCATCAACCGCTTCATCGCATCAACGGAAAAACTGCGGATCTGCGGTTTATGCCGTTCCGCCGCCTGTCGCAGCAGATGATTAGCCAGCAGCGGAATATCTTCAGTGCGCTGATGCAACGCCGGAATCTTCAGGTTCACCACATTAAGACGATAGAAGAGATCCTCGCGAAACTCCTTTTTCTCCATCGCCTTCGGCAGATCGCGATGCGTGGCTGAAATAATGCGCACGTCAATCTCAATATCATGATCGCTGCCCAGCGGCCTGACCTTACGCTCCTGCAACACCCGCAGCAACTTAACCTGTAGCGGTTGCGGCATATCGCCAATCTCATCCAGGAACAGCGTGCCGCCACCTGCGGTTTTAAACAGACCGTCACGGGCACTGACTGCGCCGGTAAAGGCCCCTTTGGCATGCCCGAACAGCTCTGACTCCAGCAACTGCTCCGGCAGTGCGCCACAGTTAATGGCGACAAAGGGCTTGCCGTTTCGCGGGCTGGCGGCGTGAATCGCCTGTGCCAGCATCTCTTTACCGGTACCGCTCTGCCCGTTAATCAGCACGCTGACGTCCGACTGCGCCACCATATGTGCCTGCTCCAGCAGCCGCAACATCAGCGGGCTGCGGGTGACGATCGCTTCCCGCCAGCGGTCATCGCTGACCGGCGCCTGCTGAGCCAGTGCTTCATCGATCGCTTTGTAAAGCGCATCTTTATCCACCGGTTTAGTCAGGAAGCTGAACACGCCCTGCTGCGTGGCGGAAACTGCGTCCGGGATAGAACCGTGTGCCGTCAGGATAATCACTGGCAGACCGGTGTGGCGTTTCTGGATCTCGCCAAACAGCGCCAGACCATCCATCTCATCCATCCGCAGATCGCTGATCACCAGCTCGATTTTTTCTTTCTGCAGCAGACGCAACGCTTCGGGTCCGCTGGCCGCGGTGGTGACCTGATAACCTTCGCTGCGAAGACGCATGCCCAGCAGCTTTAGCAGGCTGGGATCGTCATCCACCAGCAGCAGTTTTGCCGCTTGTCTGACCATTATTGCTCCTCATCCTGCGGCAGCGCAGTGCCATGGCCGCTGTCAGACACATCCGGGGCTTTCCGCGATGAAAGCTGGCGCTCAATATCAGTAAGCCGCTCCAGCTTATGCTGCGTGTCGCTGAGCTGCTGCTGCTGTTTAACCATCTGCTGGCGTATCGCCTCCAGCTGG
Organism: Pantoea sp. OVA07A; assembly: GCF_019969975.1. Classification (NCBI taxonomy): domain Bacteria; kingdom Pseudomonadati; phylum Pseudomonadota; class Gammaproteobacteria; order Enterobacterales; family Erwiniaceae; genus Pantoea; species Pantoea sp. OVA07A. Next base: position 339,260 of record NZ_JAHXYM010000005.1, read on the forward strand.
GTATCGCTGCTCTGTTGCAGATGAACATAACGGGTGCGCGCTTCACTCAGGTCGAGCTGCGCGGCCTGATTACTGCGCCACAACTGGAGCAGCGGACGCACAGACTGCGGGAAATCGCCGCTGTAGCGATCCAGGGTTTCAACATAGCGACGACGCTCCACTGGCGTCACGTTGCCGTTCGACATCAGCACGCCCTGCTTGAAAGCGCGCGACCAGCTCTCAACCGGCCAGCGGTGGGCTTCGGCTCGGGCCTCGGCGGGGGAAAGGCGTTCAGCGCAATCGATGGCCCGCATCCAGTAGAGGGGATTACTCAGTGCCGCACTATTCTCTATCGTCCACAGGTCACTGCAGCGGGTCGCCAGGTAATCAGCCACGCTGACCTCGGGTTCCGCTACCTGATGGCCTGACGGCAGGGATGAGGTGGCCGGGGAGGTCGTACATCCGCTGAGCAGCAGCGTGATCAGTGTGCTCAACAGTAAAACGGGTAAATATTTCATCAGTCAGACATTCCCGGCTGTGGTGTTCAGTTCAATTCGAAAACAGACGTCAGCCTGCTCGCAGGAGACCAGCGTCAGGTCGCCATGCATCCGGCGCAGGCAATCTTTGGCAATACTCAATCCCAGCCCGCTGCCTTTTACCGGCCCTTTGCGCTGCTGGCTACCCTGGAAAAAAGGTTCGAAAATCATTGCCTGCTCTTCCGGCGGGATCGGCGTACCGCTGTTCGCGACATCAATCCAGACCCGATCGCCCTGCTGCTGACTGCGCAGCCAGATGGTACCGGATTCGCTGCCGTAGTTCACGGCGTTCGAATAGAGATTATCGATGACCCGCATCAGTAACATCGGTTCGGCAAGGCAGTGACTGACCTCCAGATTGACAACCGTCTGCATGAGTTTGGCGCGCGCCGAGAGTGCGTGTGCATTCACTACCCCCTCCACAATTTCCGCCACGCTGACCGGTTCCAGCTGGATCGGGCCATCTGCCAGTTTACGGTTGTAATCAAGCAGCTGTTCAATCAGCCGCTGCAGATGACGGCTGCTGCCGTCGAGGATAGTGACCACCTCTTTTTGATCGGCGTTCAGCGACCCGGCTACCTCGTCCGCCAGCAGTTCGGTGCCTTCACGCAGGCTGGCCAGCGGTGTTTTGAGTTCGTGAGAAAGATGGCGCAGGAATTCATGGCGCTGCGATTCCAGCCACTGAAGCCGTTCGCTGAGCCAGACGATGCGCTGTCCCAGCGAGCGTAACTCGCGCGGGCCGCGAAATGTCACGCTGTTACCCAGTTCCCGGCCTTCGCCAAGCCGGTTGATCATCCGCTCAATACGCTTGACCGGCCCGATAATCATGCCGGTAAACAGCGTCATCAACGCCAGACTGATGATAAACAGAATCAGCGCCTGCCAGCCAAAAAACTGGCCGCGATCGGCAATTTCGCGCTGCAGCTGAAGGCCGCGCGAAAACACCACTTCGCGCGTGTCCTGCACCATCTGCGCATTGGTGGCAGAAAAACGATCCAGCGCCTCTGCGGCAGGCGTAACCGGATTACCGTTATCGCACTTTAACGGTGTCAGCAGCGGCAACGTCGCCTGTAAAGTCTGGAATGCGGGCAGCTCGGGCAGGCTGGCGCTGTGCGAACTCAGCATCTGGCTGTAGCGGGTGTGCTGGGTCTGATAAAGGCGCGCCAGCGAGGCATCATCCAGCACGCAGTACTGGCGATAGCTGCGCTCCAGCTCAACCGCCGTTCGTGCCATCGCCTCACTTCTGCGAACATCGGTGAAGGTATTGCGGTTGGTATCCGCTGCCTGTTCGCTTAACGCAGAGAGACTTTCCCACGCCTGCCAGGCCAGCACCAGCAACGGCAGCAGCACCAGTACAAACGCCATCAGCACCAGCTGACGCAGAGAACGGGGAAATAAACGCCATTTTTTCACGCAGCCGCTTCCTTAAGATTTGCTGTCTGGATGCTAACGGACTCTGTCAGCGGAAGAAAGGTGTCGGCGGAAGAAAGGGGAACAAAAGAAAACGGCAGGCTCAATGGCCTGCCGCTGGCACGACGCGTGATGCATCGCGTAAAAATGGGTGGAGCCTTACTCAACGTTACGTCCGGTGTTTGATAACGCAAGCGATTATCGGTCAGTTGGACGGCAGGCTCCGTTTGGTGCGTCATTCGGGCTTTATGAGCTCTTCTCCGCTAAGCGGGGCAATCATAAACAGGTGAATGAGCAGCTGCATGAGTATAGCAAGTTCCATGCCAGAAAATAAATCATTATATTTTTCAGCAGATTGAATAAGCTTACCGGACAACTGTTGCGCAAAATCTGATTACAGTAAGGGAAAACTGTCTCCGCTGAGCGACATGAAATCGCGCCGGAGAGGCGTTCATTAAAAATCAACGAGATAGATGTCGCCAAAAAGAGACAGTACGACCTGCTCATTGTCGCCATTTGCCAACAGAGTCACAAAAAAGAACAGGAGGCACACTGGCCTCCTGCTCTTTTCAGCGGATTACATTAACCCAGCTGTTTGCGCGCATTGCGGAAAATACGCATCCACGGGCTGTCTTCGCCCCATTCTGCCGGATGCCAGGAGTTGCTGACGGTGCGGAACACCCGCTCCGGATGCGGCATCATGATAGTGACGCGACCACTTTCATTAGTCACGGCAGTGATGCCGTTTGGTGAGCCATTCGGGTTAGCCGGATAGGTTTCTGTCACCTTGCCGAAGTTATCGACAAAGCGCAGTGCCACCAGCCCTTTCGACTCCAGCGCCGCCAGATGCGTAGCATCACGCACTTCAACAAAGCCTTCACCGTGCGAAACGGCGATAGGCATATGCGAACCGGCCATGCCGTCCAGCAACAGCGAGGGACTGGCAGCCACTTCTACCAGACTGAAGCGCGCTTCAAAGCGCTCAGACTGGTTACGCACAAAGCGCGGCCAGAGATCGCTGCCTGGGATCAGTTCACGCAGATTAGACATCATCTGGCAGCCGTTGCAGACGCCCAGCGCCAGGGTTTGCGGACGATGGAAGAAGGTTTCGAACTCGTCACGCACGCGCGGATTAAACAGAATCGATTTCGCCCAGCCCTCACCGGCACCCAGCACATCGCCGTAGGAGAAGCCGCCACAGGCGACCAGCGCCTGGAACTCTTCCAGACCGCGACGTCCGGCCAGCAGATCGCTCATATGAACGTCAATGGCGGTGAAACCTGCCCGATCAAAGGCGGCGGCCATCTCTACATGGGAGTTCACGCCCTGCTCACGCAGCACCGCGACCCTTGGACGTGCGCCAGTGGCGATCATCGGGGCAGCAACATCTTCCTGCGGATTAAAGGTCAGATTAACGTTCAGGCCAGGATCGCTGTCGTTTTTCTTCGCTTCATGCTCCTGATCGGCACACGCCGGGTTGTCGCGCAGACGCTGCATCTGCCAGGTGGTTTCCGCCCACCAGGTACGCAACGTGTTGCGGCTTTCACTGTAGACCGCGCTGTCACCAGAACGGATCACAAAGCGATCGCCCGGCTGCGCGCTGCCCAGCAGATGCGTCGAGTCGGCAAGGCCGTGATCCGCCAGGATCTGCTCAACCACGGCGCGATCGGCGGCGTTGATCTGAATCACCGCGCCCAGCTCCTCGGTAAACAGGGCAGCCAGCGCATCGTTACCCAGCGAGGCGATGTCAACGTCGATGCCGCAGTGACCAGCAAACGCCATCTCGGCCAGCGTCACCAGCAGACCACCGTCGGAGCGATCGTGATAAGCCAGCAGTTTCTGCTCAGCCACCAGCGCCTGGATGGCATTGAAGAAGCCCGCCAGCTGAGCGGCATCGCGCACGTCGGCAGGTTTGTCGCCAAGCTGACGGTAAACCTGCGACAGCGCGGTTGCGCCCAGCGTATTCGCGCCGTTGCCCAGATCGATCAGCAGCAGCAGGTTATCCTGATCGGCCTGCAGTTGTGGCGTGACGGTGCGACGGACATCTTCGACGCGGGCAAAAGCGGTAATCACCAGCGACAGCGGTGAGGTCATTTCGCGCTGTTCGCTGCCTTCCTGCCAGCGTGTTTTCATCGACATCGAATCTTTACCGACCGGGATGGTGATCCCCAGCGCCGGGCAAAGCTCTTCGCCGACCGCTTTCACCGCCGCATATAAACCGGCATCTTCACCCGGATGACCGGCTGCGGACATCCAGTTTGCGGAAAGCTTCACACGCTTCAGCGAACCAATATGGGTAGCCGCCAGGTTGGTCAGGGCTTCACCGACGGCCAGACGACCCGAGGCCGCGAAGTCCAGCAGTGCAACCGGTGAACGTTCGCCCAGTGCAAACGCTTCGCCGTGGTAGCTGTCGAGGCTGGCGGTAGTCACCGCACAGTTGGCAACCGGGATCTGCCACGGTCCCACCATCTGGTCGCGCGCCACCATGCCGGTCACGCTGCGGTCACCGATGGTGATCAGGAAGGTTTTTTCCGCCACGGCAGGCAGATGCAGCACGCGGTTCACCGCATCGACCAGCGTAATGCCGTCACGCTGCAGGGCAGTGCCCTGCGTCTGCTGCGTCACCACATCCCGCGTCATCTTCGGCGTTTTGCCCAGCAGGACATCAAGTGGCATATCGATCGGCTTATTACCGAAATGACTATCTTCCAGGCTCAGGTGCAGCTCTTCGGTAGCTTCACCAATGACCGCGAACGGTGCGCGTTCGCGCTGACAAATTGCCTCAAACTGCGCCAGCTGATCGGGTGCCACTGCCATCACATAACGTTCCTGTGATTCGTTACACCAGACCTCCAGCGGACTCATGCCTGGCTCATCACTCAGGATGTCACGCAGGTTAAACCGGCCGCCACGACCGCCATCGCTGACCAGCTCCGGCATCGCATTGGAGAGACCGCCAGCGCCCACGTCGTGGATAAACAGAATCGGGTTCGCATCGCCCAGCTGCCAGCAGCGGTCGATCACTTCCTGACAACGGCGCTCCATCTCCGGGTTATCACGCTGTACCGAGGCAAAGTCGAGATCGGCATCAGACTGGCCCGAGGCCATTGATGAGGCCGCGCCGCCGCCCAGGCCGATATTCATTGCCGGACCGCCCAGCACCACCAGCTTCGCGCCTACGGTGATTTCACCTTTCTGCACGTGATCGGCACGGATATTCCCGATGCCGCCCGCCAGCATAATGGGCTTATGGTAGCCACGCAGCTCAGTGCCGTTGTGGCTGGTGACCTGCTCTTCATAGGTACGGAAGTAACCATTCAGAGCCGGACGACCAAATTCATTGTTAAATGCAGCGCCGCCCAGCGGGCCATCGGTCATAATTTCCAGCGCGCTGACGATGCGGGCCGGTTTGCCGAAGTCCTCTTCCCACGGCTGTTCATAGCCAGGGATACGCAGGTTCGATACGGAGAAACCGACGAGGCCCGCTTTTGGCTTTGAACCCCTTCCGGTTGCGCCTTCATCACGAATTTCACCACCGGAACCGGTCGCAGCACCAGGCCACGGCGAGATGGCCGTCGGGTGGTTATGGGTTTCCACCTTCATCAGGATGTGTGCGGCTTCCTGATGCCAGCGGTATTCGCTCTCTCCGGCGTCAGCAAAGAAGCGGCCAACCTCTGAGCCTTCCATCACGGCGGCGTTATCTTTGTAAGCAGAGAGCACGTAGTCCGGCGTCTGCTCCATGGTGTTTTTAATCATCTTAAACAGCGACTTTGGCTGTTTCTCGCCGTCGATAATCCAGTCGGCGTTGAAGATCTTGTGACGACAGTGCTCAGAGTTCGCCTGCGCAAACATATAGAGTTCAATGTCGTTGGGATTGCGGCCCAATGCGGTAAACGCCGCCACCAGATAGTCGATTTCATCGTCAGCCAGCGCCAGACCCAGTGAGATATTCGCCTGAACCAGCGCCTGACGGCCCTCACCCAGCAGATCGACACTTTTCACCGGCTGTGGCGTGTGATGCGCGAACAGCTGTTCAGCCTGCGCCAGATCGCCGAAGACCGTTTCCATCATCCGATCGTGCAGCAGTGTGCCCAGCGTTTGCCACTGCGCTTCCGTCAGTTGTGGGGCCTGTACATAAAAGGCCAGGCCGCGCTCCAGGCGACGGACCTGCGGCAGACCGCAGTTGTGGGCAATGTCAGTGGCTTTGGATGACCAGGGCGAAATGGTGCCGGGACGAGGCGTCACCAGCAGCAGACGCCCCTGTGGGGCATGTTCAGCGAGAGAGGGACCATATTTCAGCAGGCGCTGCAGACGGCTCTGTTCGTCAGCGCTTAAGGGCGTGCTGACATCAGCAAAATGGATGTACTCAGCGTAAATATCACTCACCGGCAGATGAGCGTCCTGAAAGCGGGTCAGCAGTTTGTTTACACGAAATGCCGACAGGGCGGGCGAACCACGCAGAATTTCCATTAATAAATCTCTCGTCAGGGCGCCGGGCGACGCTTCATTGGGCGCAACAGGGAAAACGGGGCGTATTATAGAGAAAGCGACCTCGCGACGAAACCGTTTGCGCACAATTTTTGGCGACCCGGATTTGCCTGAATTTTGCGCAAAAGCTGCTATAAAAGTTGCTCAGCGTGATTTTGTTGCGCAAAATGCCCCTCGCTCTGGGAGTTCAAAGAAGACAAATACTGCCTTTAAAAGACAGAGGCCTTAGAGCCAGCGAGAGATAACTATTTGAAACGCCTAAAATTTAATTATCTGTTTATCGGTCTGGTTGCCGTGCTGTTAGCGTTAGCGCTATGGCCATCCATTCCCTGGTATGGGGGTGGGCAGGACCAGATTTCACAGATTAAATCACGGGGAGTACTGCGTGTCAGTACCATCAATTCCCCGTTGACTTACTACACAGTGAACCAATCTCCGGCCGGTATGGATTATGAGCTGGCAAAACGCTTCGCCGATTATCTGGGCGTCAAACTCAAGGTGACAGTACGTCCCAACCTGAGCGATCTGTTTGACGATTTAGATGATGGCAAAGCCGATTTGCTGGCCGCGGGTCTGAACTACAACAGCGAACGCCTGACCCGCTATCAGACCGGGCCAGGCTACTACAACGTTTCGCAGCAGCTGGTCTATCGCGTGGATAAGCCGCGCCCTAAAAACCTCGGTGACTTAAAGGGGCGGCTGACTGTTGCGTCAGGATCGGCGTATCTGTCAACGCTGAAGAGCGCGCGGTCAAATCAGTACCCCGATCTGGACTGGGCGATCTCCACCGATCAAAGTCCTAAAGCCCTGCTGGAAGCGGTGGCAGACGGCAAGCTCGACTATACGATTGGCGACTCCGTGACCATCGCTCTGCTGCAGCGCATCTATCCGCAGCTGGCGGTGGCGTTTGACGTCACTGATGAAGAGCCGGTCACATGGTATGTGCGGCACAGCGATGACGACAGCCTGAATGCCGCGATGCTCGACTTCTTTAACGGTATGGGTGAAGAAGGGGCGATGGCGCGACTGGAGGAGAAATATCTCGGCCACGTCGGCACCTTTGATTATGTCGATACCCGCACTTTCCTGCGCGCCATCGACAACACGCTGCCTGACATCAAACCGCTGTTTGAGAAGTACGCCACCAGCATTGACTGGCGACTGCTGGCGGCAATCTCCTATCAGGAGTCGCACTGGAACCCGCAGGCCACCTCCCCTACCGGCGTGCGCGGCATGATGATGCTGACCCGTAACACCGCTGAGAGCCTGGATGTGGGCGACCGGACGGATCCCGAACAGAGCATTCGCGGCGGCAGTCAGTATCTGCAGGATATGATGGCGAAGGTGCCGCAGACCATCCCGGAAGATGAGCGCATCTGGTTTGCGCTGGCGGCCTATAACATGGGCTATGCCCATATGCTGGATGTCCGTAAACTCACTGCCCGCCAGGGGGGTAATCCGGATAGCTGGGCGGATGTGAAGCTGCGTCTGCCCATGCTGAGCCAGAAGCGTTACTACACCCAGACGGCTTATGGCTATGCCCGTGGGCATGAAGCCTATAACTATGTGGAGAACATCCGCAAATATCAGTTAAGCCTGGTGGGTTATCTGCAGGAGCAGGAAAAACGCCTGGCGCAGCAGGCTGAAGCACAACAAGCACAGGCCGAACTGGCCAAAGGCTATCCGGCGGTCGAACCAAAGATCGCCATGAATTAATAATCCTGGCGTTGCGCCTGACGCAGCGCTTTTTTCTGCTCGCGACGCATACGGAAGAAGTCGCTCAGCATAGCGGCACACTCTTCAGCCAGCACGCCGCTCTGTAATTCAACCTGATGATTCATGCCGGGGTGCCCCAGCACATCGAGCAGCGATCCTGCCGCTCCACTTTTGATATCGTGCGCACCGTAGACCAGCCGGCTGATGCGGCTGTGAACCATGGCGCCGGCGCACATCACGCACGGCTCCAGCGTCACGTAGAGCGTGGTGTCCAGCAGACGATAATTTTCCAGTACTTTACCGCCCTGCCGCAACGCCATAATCTCCGCATGCGCCGTCGGATCGTGCTGGCCGATGGGCCGGTTCCAGCCTTCACCGATCACCCGGTCATTCTGAACCAGCACCGCACCCACCGGCACTTCGCCCTGCTCCCACGCCCGGCGCGCCAGGTCAAGCGCATGGCGCATCCAGTATTCATCTTGTTGTTTCATGCTGACCACTCCGGGCGACAGAAAAGCGGCGCATTATAGCGGTCTCACCGATCCTTTAGAAACTTATTCCAGCTGTTGCAGCTCACCTGCGGGTGTTACGCGCCAGCGATGCTGACAGAAAAACAACAGCGGGTTGTCCTGTTTGCTGTCGCTATAGCCGCTGTAGAGCTGTAGCGGCGTGCCGATTTTCTCTTCCAGCTGTGCCACTTTCTCATGACCGAGGCAGCGCATTGCCAGTACCCGCCCGCCCCAGCCGCGCTGCATCTGACTGGCAATCAGCTTCACGCGTGGCAGAAACGCGGAGTCGTAATAGACCTGCTCCACCAGAGACTGTGGCGATCCGGTGATGAGCCAGACGTCAGCATCATCACTGCCGAGGTAATCGGTCAGGCGCTGCTGAACCACCGGAAAGGCTTTGACGCGCAGGCGAAACCACTGCGCAAATTCGGCTTCGAGTTGCAGCAGCGTCCGCTCAGTACGGCCAAAAGTAATAGACCAGAGCAGCAGGCTCATGGGCCAGCGTGCCGCCCGGCCTTTAAACAGCAAGCCGATACCCACTACCGGCAATAACGGCACCACCAGCAGCAGATTAAGCGGGCGGCGACGCAGCAGATAGCGCATAAAAGTGCCGAACATGTCCTGCTGGTGCAAAGTGCCATCCAGGTCAAAAAATACGACGCGACGTTGTGTTCCCCTGGTCAAACAACTCTCCTTCAGGCTGATTCTGGAATGATAAAGAGTAGTGTAGCCATCATCAGGCGCTACGGCGATGACTGTCATTTTTAATTCCGATGACTACAATGCCTGATGAATAGTTTATTCTTCACAGATTATCCCTGAATTACGAGGATTGGGCATGAGTTCATTGCTGCGCATTCGCCAGCTTTATCCACGTCTGGCATTGAACGAGCGTCGGCTGGCTGATTTTTTACTGTCGCAACCCGATCGGGCGCGCCACCTGAGTTCGCAAAAGCTGGCGGAAGAGTCTGGCGTCAGCCAGTCGAGCGTGGTGAAGTTTGCTCAGAAACTGGGATACAAAGGTTTTCCGGCGCTTAAGCTGGCCCTGAGTGAGTCACTGGCGGACAAGGATGCCATTACCGTGCATAACCATATCCTCAGCGACGATCCCCTTAAAATGGTGGGTGAGAAGCTGCTGACGGAGAAACTTTCGGCGATCCGCGCCACGCTGGATATCAACAGCGAAGAGAAACTCAACGATGTGTTGCAGCTGCTGAAAAATGCCCGGCGTATTTTACTGGTGGGCATCGGCGCTTCGGGTCTGGTGGCGAAGGACTTCTCCTGGAAACTGATGAAGATCGGCATTAATGCGGTGGCGGAGCAGGATATGCACGCCCTGCTGGCCAGCGTGCAGGCGATGGGGCCCGGCGATGTGCTGCTCGCCATCTCTTACACCGGTGAACGACGGGAGATCAATCTGGCCGCGCAGGAGGCGGTTCAGGTAGGCGCCGATGTGGTGGCGTTTACCGGCTTTACGCCGAATACGCTGCAGCAGAGCGCCAGTTACTGTCTCTATACGGTGGCGGAAGAGCAGAGTACCCGCAGCGCGGCCATCTCCTCGACCACGGCGCAGCTGGCCCTGACCGATCTGCTGTTCATGGCGCTGGTGCAAAACGATCCGGAACGCGCGTCCAGTCATATTCGCCACAGCGAAGCGCTGGTGAAAAAGCTGGTCTGATCAGCTGCAGCGCGTATAATACCCGCGCTTTTTCTGTTGTTATCAGGTGGGTAAAATGGCGCTGTTGATTACGTCCAGATGCATTAACTGCGATATGTGTGAACCGGAGTGCCCGAACCAGGCCATTTCACTGGGCGATGCGATCTATGAGATTGATGTCAGCCGCTGCACGGAATGTGTCGGGCATTATGAGACGCCAACCTGTCAGCAGGTATGCCCCATCGACAACACCATCATCATTGACCCACAGCACACCGAATCACGTGATGCGCTGTGGGAGAAGTTCGTGCTGCTGCACGGCTAGCTTTCAATGATCACCGTGGCGCAGGCGTAGTGACGCTCATCGGCCAGCGTCACGTGAACGTGTTTAACGCCCAGCCTCTCCGCCACTTCAGCGGCATGCTGAAAGAAGCGTAATCCCGGTTTTCCCAGCGCATCGTTGTAAACTTCAAACTGATTAAACGCCAGACCACCGCGAATACCGGTGCCAAAGGCTTTTGCTGCCGCCTCTTTTACCGCAAAGCGTTTAGAGAGAAAGCGCACCGGCTGCTTGTGCGCCTGATATTGCTGCCATTCGGCTTCGCTCAGCACCCGCCGCGCCAGCCGGTCGCCGGAGCGCTCTATTACCCCGGCGATGCGTTCAATCTCAACGATGTCCGTACCCAGTCCCAGAATAGCCATCAGCGACGGGCTTCACGCAGCAGCTGCTTCATCTCTTTCACCGCATCCGGCAGGCCACTCATCACCGCGCGGCCAATAATCGCATGGCCGATATTCAGCTCATGCATTTCCGGCAGCGCCGCAATCGGCAGCACGTTGTGGTAGGTCAGACCATGACCGGCATTGACCTTCAGTCCCAGGCTGGCGGCAAAGGTCGCGGCGTGACGGATACGCGCCAGCTCAGCGTCACGCGCCAGTCCCTCTGGTGCTTCGGCGTAAGCGCCGGTATGAATTTCGATGTAAGGCGCGCCGCTGGCCACGGCCGCTTCAATCTGGCGGTGATCGGCATCGATAAACAGCGAAACCAGAATGCCTGCGTCACTCAGCAGTCGTACGGCCGCGTTCATCTTCTCCTGCTGCCCCGCCACATCCAGCCCGCCTTCAGTGGTCACTTCCTGACGCTTTTCCGGCACCAGGCAGCAGAAGTGGGGCTGGATATCACAGGCGATGCCGATCATCTCATCTGTGACCGCCATCTCCAGATTCATCCGCGTCTGGATGGTGTCACGCAGGATACGCACGTCGCGGTCAGTGATGTGACGGCGATCTTCGCGCAGGTGCACGGTAATGCCGTCTGCGCCCGCCTGCTCGGCGATAAACGCCGCCTGCACCGGATCGGGATAGTTTGTCCCACGGGCGTTACGCACCGTGGCAATGTGATCGATATTGACGCCTAACAGCAACTCAGCCATGACCATCCTCACTTCTTTTTCATCGTGATGTTGAGTGTACCGCGCAAAGTGAAACAGGCGGTACGACCCGCGCTATTCTTCTGCCTGTTCAGGCTTTTTCTTCGGGATAAACTGGCGGAACAGCTCCTGACTCTTCAGCGGCTTGCCACCAAGATAGGGCTTCAGGGCGATGCGGGTAAACCGCTTCGCGGCGCGCAGAGTGTCGGCATCGGGAAACTCTCGCTCGCACAGGGCGCGCAATTCGCGGCCGGTAAAGCTGCGCTGATTGACCACCAGGCTGGCAATAAAGCCGCGCTCTTCGCGGTAGCTGTACGTCATGTTGTCGCTGACCGGCTCGCCGCTGCCGGCGCAGTGCAGGAAATCGACGCCATAACCCAGGTGACCGAGCAGCGCCAGTTCAAAACGTCGCAGCGCCGGTTCGGGCTTGCCGTGCGTTGAGGCTAATGCCTGAAGGCAGTTGAGATAGTCGAAGAAGAGTTCTGAGAAGGGGAATTCCTGCTGCAATACGCGAGAGACCAGCTCATTGACGTAGAGACCGCAGTAGAGCGTGATGCCGCTGAGCGGTAAGGCCAGCGACACCGCTTCGGCATTGCGCAGGGTTTTGACTTCCCCGCGCCCGCTCCAGCGAACCAGCAGCGGGGTAAAAGGCTGTAACGCCCCCTTCAGCTGCGAGCGCCGCGAACGTGCGCCCTTGGCCAGAACCCGCACCCGCCCTTCACTTTCGCTGAACAGGTCGAGCAGCAGACTGGTTTCGCTGAAGGGGCGACTATGCAGCACAAAGGCGCGTTGCCAGCCTTCCATTGAATCAGAGATCGTCTGTATAACCCAGGCTGCGCAGCGCACGTTCGTCATCTGCCCAGCCGGATTTCACTTTCACCCACAGTTCGAGATGCACTTTCGCTTCGAACATCTCTTCCATGTCTCTGCGCGCTTCTGTTCCGATGACTTTGATTTTGGCACCTTTGTTGCCAATCACCATCTTCTTCTGCCCTTCGCGCTCAACCAGAATCAGACCGTGAATGTCGTAACCGCCACGTTCGTTGGTCACGAAGCGCTCGATCTCAACCGTAACGGAGTAAGGCAGTTCAGCACCCAGGAAGCGCATCAGTTTTTCACGGATCATCTCTGACGCTATGAAACGCTGTGAGCGGTCGGTGATGTAATCTTCCGGGAAGTGATGATCGGCCTGCGGCAGATGCTTGCGGGTAATCGCCGCAATGGTATCGACGTTTTTGCCGCTCTCAGCGGAAATAGGCACGATATCGAGGAAGTTCATCTGCTGGCTCAGGAACTGCAGATGCGGCAGCAGAATGCTTTTATCCTGGATGTTATCGACCTTATTGATCGCCAGCACCACCGGCACTTTATTGTCGCGCAGTTTGCCCAACACCATCTCATCATCGGGCGTCCAGCGGGTGCCTTCAACCACGAAGATCACCAGTTCTACGTCGCCAATGGAACTGCTGGCTGCGCGGTTCATCAGACGGTTAATGGCGCGCTTCTCTTCCATGTGCAGACCTGGGGTATCGACGTAGATCGCCTGATATTCGCCTTCGGTATGAATGCCCATGATGCGGTGGCGCGTGGTTTGCGGCTTACGCGAGGTGATCGACACCTTCTGCCCCAGCAACTGGTTCAGTAAGGTGGATTTACCGACGTTTGGTCGGCCAACAATCGCGACAAAGCCGCAATAAGTAACGTTTTCGCTCATTCGAGTCCTGAATTGTTCAGCGCCTGATGCGGCGCCGAAAGAGTGCTATTTGAGTCATGTGTCATTCAGCGTCTTCTGACGCCGGGATAGAGTGTCAGGTTAATGGTCAGTGCCGGTTCCGGCACTATCATCCCGACAGATCTATTCAAGACCTAATTTTATCAGTGCCTGTTCAGCCGCTGCCTGCTCAGCTTTACGACGGCTGGAGCCGACGCCGACAACCGGCTCGGCCATGCCACTCACCTGACAGTGAATGGTGAATTCCTGATCGTGGGCTTCGCCACGTACCTGTACCACCAGATAACTTGGCAGCGGCAGATGACGCCCCTGCAGATACTCCTGCAGGCGCGTTTTCGGATCTTTTTGTTTGTCGCCAGGACTGATTTCGTCGAGGCGGGTCTGATACCAGTCGAGGATCAGCTGCTCTACCCGCTCGATACTGCTGTCGAGGAAGATACCGCCAATCAGCGCTTCCACCGTATCCGCCAGGATCGATTCACGACGGAAACCGCCGCTTTTCAGCTCACCGGGTCCCAGGCGCAGGCACTCGCCAAGATCAAATTCGCGTGCCATTTCAGCCAGCGTGTTGCCCCGTACCAGCGTGGCGCGCATGCGGCTCATGTCACCTTCATCAACCCGCGGGAAGCGGTGATAAAGGGCATTAGCAATCACATAGCTAAGAATAGAATCGCCAAGAAATTCCAGGCGTTCGTTGTGCTTACTGCTGGCGCTGCGGTGAGTCAGGGCCTGCTGTAACAGTTCCGAATGAGTAAAAGTGTAGCCCAGTTTGCGCTGAAGCTTGTTAATCAGGATGGGGTTCATGCGATTCCAGTTCTTTGTTGCGTCTGTGACTCTGCATACCAAACGGGGCTGGTAATCCAACACGTTCCGTTTGGTGTGCAGTGGCCTCCCTGAGGAGGCCACCCGATTTGCCTGTTAATCAGACAATAATGTTAGTGGATACCACCGATGCGACTGAATCGCACGCCGGTTGGCCACTGGCCTTCTTGTTTCTCAAAGCTCATCCAGATAGCGACCGCTTTACCGACCAGATTACGCTCCGGGACAAAGCCCCAGTAGCGGCTGTCGGCGCTGTTATCACGGTTGTCGCCCATCATGAAGTATTGCCCTTTCGGCACGACCCAGCTCGCCTGCGGCTGACCCGGCTGCTGATAATACATGCCTGCCTGACTCTGCGCTTCGTTTACCAGCAGAATGTCATGCGTCACGTTACCGATTGTCTCTTTGCGGGTTCCCAGGCGCAAACCACCGCGCAGGGTATCGCCCTGCGGCACCTGATAAAAACCGTTGCCGGTTTCGTTGCCATCAAAGCCGCTAAAGGTCTGAACAAAGTTGCTTGGCTCAACGTCGGTGTAAGTTACCGCTAACGCTGTGTCACAGGCTTTATCATCGGAGCAGGTCGGTTTCACCGTCAGCGTTTTGCTGTAAGGATCATAAATGACTTTGTCGCCCGGCAGGCCGATAACGCGCTTAATATAATCCAGGCTCGGATCTTTCGGGTATTTAAATACCGCGATATCGCCGCGCTTCGGCTGACCGGTTGGGATCAGCGTCGTCTGGGTGATCGGATCCTTGATGCCGTAAGCAAACTTCTCCACCAGGATAAAGTCACCAATCAGCAGTGTCGGCATCATCGAGCCAGAGGGAATCTGGAACGGTTCGTAGATAAACGAACGCACGATGAAAACCACAGCCAGCACCGGGAACACAGATGCGGTGGTTTCAACCCAGCCTGGCTTTGCAGCGACCTTCGCCAGCGTTTTGCTGTCGAGCGCGTTACCGGTCTGGGCCTGAGCCTCAGCCTGTTTCGCGCGACGCGCGGGTGCCCATTTAAAACGATCAATTACCCATACGATGCCAGTAATCAGCGTCGCTATCGCCAGAATCAGGGCGAACATATTAGCCATTGGAAATCCTTATTTGCTGTCCTTACCGACATGCAGAATGGCGAGGAACGCTTCCTGTGGCAGCTCAACGTTACCAACCTGCTTCATTCGCTTCTTACCATCTTTCTGCTTCTGCAACAGTTTCTTCTTACGGCTGACGTCACCGCCATAACACTTGGCGAGAACGTTTTTACGCAGCTGTTTCACCGTTGAACGCGCGATAATGTGGTTGCCGATGGCAGCCTGAATCGCAATATCAAACTGCTGACGCGGGATGAGCTCTTTCATTTTCTCAACCAGATCGCGTCCGCGATAAGGCGCGTTGTCACGGTGGGTAATCAGCGCCAGCGCATCCACACGCTCAGAGTTAATCAGTACGTCAACACGTACCATGTCTGAAGGCTGGAAACGTTTAAAGTTGTAATCCAGCGAGGCATAACCGCGCGAGGTTGATTTCAGACGGTCAAAGAAGTCGAGTACCACTTCAGCCATCGGAATTTCGTAAGTCAGTGCCACTTGGTTGCCGTGGTAAACCATGTTGGTCTGCACGCCACGCTTCTCAATACAGAGCGTGATGACGTTGCCCAGATACTCCTGCGGCAGCAGCATGTGACATTCGGCAATCGGTTCACGCAGCTCTTCGATATTGTTCAGTGCCGGCAGCTTGGATGGGCTGTCGACATGAACGATTTCGCCGCTGGTGGTCACGACTTCATACACCACCGTCGGTGCTGTAGTGATCAGATCGAGATCGTATTCGCGCTCCAGACGCTCCTGGATGATCTCCATGTGCAGCAGACCGAGGAAGCCGCAGCGGAAACCAAAGCCCAGCGCCGTTGAGCTTTCTGGCTCATAGAACAGCGAGGCGTCGTTCAGGCTCAGCTTACCGAGCGCATCACGGAACGCTTCATAGTCGTCAGAGCTGATTGGGAACAGACCGGCGTAAACCTGTGGCTTCACTTTTTTAAAGCCTGGCAGCGCTTTGTCTGCCGGGTTACGTGCGGTAGTCAGCGTATCGCCAACTGGTGCGCCGAGGATATCTTTAATGGCGCAGACCAGCCAGCCAACTTCACCGCAGTTCAGCTCATTACGATCAACCCGTTTCGGGGTGAAGATACCCAGGCGGTCAGCGTTATAAACCTGGCCGGTGCTCAGGACTTTGATCTTGTCGCCTTTGCGCATGGTGCCGTTTTTCACGCGCACCAGGGAAACAACACCCAGGTAGTTATCGAACCAGGAGTCGATAATCAGTGCCTGCAGCGGCGCTTCCGGATCGCCTTCTGGCGGCGGAATGTCGCGCACTAAGCGTTCCAGCACTTCCGGAACGCCGACGCCGGTTTTGGCTGAGCAGCGCACCGCGTCAGTTGCATCAATGCCGACGATATCTTCAATTTCCTGCGCGGCGCGATCGGGATCGGCAGCGGGCAGATCAATTTTGTTCAGAACCGGCACCACTTCCAGATCCATCTCCATCGCGGTGTAGCAGTTCGCCAGTGTCTGCGCTTCAACACCCTGACCGGCATCCACCACCAGCAGCGCACCTTCACAGGCGGCCAGTGAGCGGGAAACTTCATAAGAGAAGTCTACATGTCCTGGGGTATCGATGAAATTGAGCTGGTAAGTTTGGCCGTCTTTCGCGTGGTAATCGAGTGTGACGCTCTGTGCTTTGATGGTGATGCCACGCTCGCGCTCCAGATCCATAGAGTCAAGAACCTGCGCAGCCATTTCACGAGCGGTGAGGCCGCCGCAAATCTGAATCAGGCGGTCAGAGAGCGTAGATTTGCCATGGTCGATATGAGCGATGATGGAGAAATTTCTTATGTGCTTCATTTATTGGGATATCTTCGCTTAAAATTCAGTTGAAAACCTGAGCACAGACACATTCAGGAAGATCGCTCTTTACCCACAATCCTGTCAGCCTCATTAATGACGACGCATATTACACTGTTAACGCCGCGCATAAAAGAATGGAACGTGGTGGAAGCGAAACAGATATCTGCGCGAGGCAGAACAGACAAAGGCCGCGGGATGCGCGGCCTGGACGTGCGTTACGCTTCGCTTTCAACACGCAGCGCATCGGGAGGCAAGGCGATGTTCAGAATGACCGGCTGAAAGGCTTCCCGATCGCCGAATTTCATTGAAACGCCTTTGGCGACAATAAAACCCCCGATACCGCCCAGCAGCGCACCGCAGGCGGCGGCCAGATCGCTGCTGAACAGCGCCTGAAACAGCCCGGAAACCAGGAACAGGCCAAACAGCGGCGTCATGTAGACCAGCAGCGCTGAACCCAGCAGGCTGCTCTCTTTGATACCGAGTTCGATCCGCTGCCCCGGCTGCAGCGGCTTGCTGCTGGCGATCTGCATCACGTGGGCATTCTTCGGACCGAGCTTATTCAGCATATGGCTGCCACAGCCTTTACGCGCCTGGCAGCTGTTGCAGGAGGTTTTTGCTTCGGTGTGCAGCGTGGCGATGCCATCCTGCCATGCCACCACGGTGGCCCATTCTCTCATCATTTTTGTGACCCCAGGTCGATGCTGTCCGCAATACGTTTTGCGGTCGAGGGCGGTAATTCGCCGATCACCGCTATTTCGCTATTATTGCGCACAACGGTCTGTACCGTACGACGCCCAGTGCGCAATGTCTGCGTTGTGCTGGTTTTATCGGCCGGCGTCACGTTGATCGCGAAACTAAACAGGCCATCGCTGTAGAGCTTCGATTCCATATTTTTGTTCAGACCGGGTAGCGTGCGACGATTCTGCGACACCAGCGACATACCGGCAGGTATCCAGCCTGGCTGCCAGGTGAGCGTGACCGCATCCCCTTTCGGCACGGAAAGCGACGGAGGCAGATTGGCTTTCTCCAGCCCCTGCATCAGATTACGCACCCCTTCGTCCACCGCAAAGCTGATGACGCGGAATTGTTCCAGCGTTTCGCCATCACGATCGAGCAGGTCGATGCGCAGCGGCAGCTTGGTGTCCACATCCAGCCAGACCACATAGCTGTAACGGGTGCCATCGCGTGAAACGATGCGCAACACATCACACATCTGATCGGCAATGCGCGAGCGGCCCACGGTAATAAAATCATAGGCTGTGGCGAGCTTGGTGAAGTCAGCAAAAATCACCGACGGTAAAGCATCGATAATGTGATTGCCGGGGAGCGAAAAGGGATCGAGGCCGGGTTCGAAGTAACTGATATCGTTGCCGCGCTGGATCACTTCCCGACGTGGCCCGTCCATCTGCAACAGCTGCGCGAATATCCGGTTATCGATTACAGCATGACGATAACGCAGCGATTCGATGCCGATGCGGGAGACGTTGATATAGGCGAATTCGTAGTTGAGGTTCTGACTTGCCTGCTCCATCTGCTGCAATAGCGCCCCGGACGCAGAAGGTTGCGCCGGGGCGGCAGATGACCACAACAGGCTGCCTGTCAGCAGGCTAACAGCATACCAAAGCGGCTTCATTACTGCTGTTGCTGTCCTAATGATTGATTTCCGGGAACATCAACCTGCGCCTGTTTTGGCGCAGTGGTTTCAAACTGCAGCTGGTCAGCGTGCAGGCGACGTTGCAGTTCGTAATCCTGCAGCATGGCATTTACGCGACGACGCTGGTCCTGAACCTGCTGGTTAGAACTGTTGGTGTCAAATGCATCAGACGGCACGCCCAGGCTCACCGGAGACGCTTTGCCCATCATCGGCATCGTATTGAACACCGGAGAGTCAGAGGTCTGCGTGGCGCTGCCCTCTGGCTGGTTATAGTGCTGAACGCCTACGATCACGGCCAGTGAAACACAGGCAGCGACACCGACCTGGGTCAGTTGCGCAGCCCACGGGCGCGCTTTTTTCCAGAACGGCATTTTTTCCCAGCGGGAAGGTTCTGGCTGAGCTTCAGGGATCAGCGTTGTAACCGTACGCAACGGTTCTTTTTCGATGGCAGCAGCGACGCGCGCAGAAATATCAAAATGCAGGACATCGCCTACATCACCGCGCATGGTATCGCGAATGAGATGATAGCTTGCCCAGCTTTTCTGTAATTCTGCGTCCTTAGACAAGGCGGAAAACAGCTCGTTATCTAAGGTCTCACCATCCATTAAAGCGGAAAGTTTTTCTTTCTGCATGCCTATGTACCCTTCCAGTAGCCGTTATCACTGACGTTGGATAAGCGGTTGAACTTTGTTATCAATGGCCTCTCGCGCACGAAAGATACGTGATCGAACAGTGCCTACCGGGCAATCCATAATGACGGCGATCTCTTCATAACTCAGACCGTCCAGTTCCCTGAGGGTGATTGCCATACGCAAATCCTCGGGTAGCGCCTCGATGGTACGAAAGACAATTTGTTTCAATTCTTCTGACAACATTAAGTTCTCAGGGTTCGAAATTTCTTTTAATGCACCCGCACTTTCGAAATTTTCTGCGTCTATAGCATCCACATCGCTGGATGGCGGACGACGCCCCTGAGCAACCAGGTAATTTTTCGCTGTATTTACCGCAATGCGGTACAGCCAGGTATAAAACGCGCTATCGCCCCGGAATGAATCCAGTGCGCGATACGCTTTAATAAACGATTCCTGTACTACATCAGGTACGTCGCCCGAGGGAACATAGCGTGAAACCAGGCTCGCCACTTTATGCTGGTAACGAATCACCAGTAAGTTGAAAGCTTTTTGATCTCCCTTCTGTACGCGCTCGACAAGGACCTGGTCCGTCAACTGCTCGCTCATCCGAGGTAATGTCTCCCCAAATTTTTCATACGCATAAAGTAACTGCCAGCACATCTCATGGTTCTGAGCAAGCATGCGCTTAGAGTTGTGATGTGGTGCGAAGTTCACTTCTCGCCCTGATATTTACCGCTCCGATGGACATTACACAGGTTCTTCGTTTTCGTTCAGTGTAAGGAGCGTAAATCGCAGGCAGAGTAACCTATGACAACAGCTTTTTCATCATTAAATCCTTTAGGTTTAATAAGTTTGCTATAAAAAACCGCGCCAAAAGCAGTCCGGTATTAACTCACTGATATTAAGTAACTTTGGGAAATCATCAGACAAAAACCTGCGCCAGATGTTTAAAATACTTCACAGCAACCCCCATTGCGCTTATGCTCAGCCCTATTCTTGTTTAGTAAATTAAACATTATGATGAATGCGAACCCGGATTATCAGTGTGATGTACTCATTGTGGGCAGCGGTGCTGCTGGCCTGTCGCTGGCGTTGCGGCTGGCAAAACAGTACCAGGTGACAGTTCTCAGTAAAGCGCAGGTCAATGAGGGGTCAACCCTTTACGCCCAGGGCGGTATTGCTGCGGTATTTGATGAGACTGACAGCATCGAGTCACACATCGAAGATACGCTGATTGCCGGTGCCGGATTATGCGACCGTGAAGCCGTCTCGTTTATCGCCAGTAATGCCCGGCATTGCGTGCAGTGGCTGATCGACAACGGTGTCGCCTTTGATCTCGATCCGCAGGCGGCCGGCGACATGCGCTATCACCTGACGCGGGAAGGCGGCCACAGTCATCGCCGTATCCTGCACAGCGCTGACGCCACCGGCCATGCGGTTGAAACGACGCTGGTAAGCCAGGCGTTGAGCCATCCCAATATCCGGATTCTGGAACGCACCAACGCAGTCGATCTGATTCTTTCAGATAAAATCGGCCTGCCAGGCCCACGCCGCGTGGTGGGCGCATGGATCTGGAACCGTAATCGCGAACAGGTAGAAACCTGTCGGGCACGGGCCGTGGTGGTTGCAACTGGCGGTGCCGCCAAAGTTTATCAATATACGACTAACCCCGACATCGCCTCCGGTGACGGCATCGCGATGGCCTGGCGTGCCGGCTGCCGGGTTGCCAATCTGGAATTTAACCAGTTCCACCCGACCTGCCTGTTTCATCCGCAGGCGCAGAATTTCCTGTTAACCGAAGCGTTACGCGGAGAAGGTGCCTGGCTGTTGCGTCCCGATGGCAGCCGTTTCATGCCCGATTTCGATGAGCGTGCCGAACTCGCCCCGCGCGATATCGTCGCCCGGGCCATCGATCATGAGATGAAGCGGCTGGGCGTTGACTGTATGTATCTGGACATCAGCCACCAGCCTGAGGAGTTTGTTCGCGCGCACTTCCCGATGATCTATGAGAAGTTGCTGACCTTTGGCTTTGACCTCACCAAAGAACCCATCCCGATTGTGCCTGCCGCGCACTATACCTGTGGCGGCGTGGTCGTTGATCAGCATGGCCAGACTGACGTCAGTGGCCTCTATGCCATCGGTGAGGTGAGTTATACCGGCCTGCATGGCGCTAACCGCATGGCATCCAATTCGCTGCTGGAGTGTCTGGTTTATGGCTGGTCCGCGGCAGAGGAGCTGATTCGCACCCTGCCCACCATCGAAGCCGTTACTGCGCTACCCGCATGGGATGAAAGTCAGGTCGATGACGCCGATGAGCGCGTGGTGATCCAGCATAACTGGCACGAACTGCGGTTATTCATGTGGGACTACATGGGAATCGTCCGCACGACCCGGCGGCTGGAGCGGGCGCTGCGTCGCATCAACCTGCTTCAGCAGGAGATCGATGAATATTATCGTCATTTCCGCCTCTCCAATAACCTGCTGGAGCTACGGAATCTGGTGCAGGTCGCTGACCTGATGGTGCGCTGTGCGCTGGAGCGAAAAGAGAGTCGCGGCCTGCACTATATCCGCGACTACCCGGATTTACTGCCCGAGGCGCGGCCAACCATCCTGACGCCGCCGGACTACATAAAAAGGTAGAACTCCCGCGTCAGGCTACACCACTCATCAGAATAGCGGGTGTCCGGCGTACGGATAGCAAGGCGCTCCAGCAGGGTTTCACCGGCCTGCGGCGACAGCCCCAGCAGAACGCGGTGCGGCGGACGATGGGCATATTCCGCCACGTCCAGCCGGAAACGCAGATGCCAGCCATCCGCCTGCGCCAGGGCGATGAATTCCTGGCCGGTCGCGGTGGGCAGCACCACGCAGAACATCCCCTCTTCTTCAATCAGTAATGCAGCACTGCGCAACAGTGTCTGATGATCGAGCGAGGCAGTCGCACGGGCGCTGTCCCGTGCCGCAGTCGAACAGGCCACGCCAGGTGCAAAATAAGGCGGATTGCTGACGATTAGCGAGTAACGTTTATCGCACTGTTCAGCCCAGTCGGCGATATCACGCTGATGAACCTGAATACGTTCAGGCCACGGCGACTGCTGCACATTCTCCTGCGCCTGAAGCGCGGCTTGCGGTTCTAACTCAACCGCATCGATGTTGACCGGCGACGGCGTACGCTGCGCCAGCATCAGCGCGATAAGCCCGCTGCCGCTGCCAATATCCAGAATACGTTTTACCCCGGCAACCGGCGCCCAGGCCCCAAGCAGAATGGCATCGGTGCCCACTTTCATCGCACAGCGATCGTGCGCGACAAAAAATTGTTTAAAGGTAAAACCGTTCTTGTTTAACTGTGGCCGTTCACGCGGCTTATCCTGCATCATTCGTCACTACCATCGTTTTTTTCCTGCCGTACGGCAGCGCATGAGTGTAACGTGACAACAGAGGGAATTCACGCGGCAGACAACCCCAGGCGCAGCCGAAACGGATTAACAGATGAAGATTCAGTCTGATCTGTCTATAATCAGCGCCCCAAACTGAGGTAGACCATGACAGTAACCACATTTTCCGAACTCGAACTCGACGAAAGCCTGCTACAAGCGTTGCAGGAAAAAGGCTTTACGCGCCCAACAGTGATCCAGGCTGCTGCAATTCCGCCCGCGCTGGAGGGCCGTGACGTTCTGGGTTCGGCACCTACAGGGACCGGGAAAACCGCCGCGTATCTGTTACCGGCGTTGCAGCACCTCCTTGATTTTCCGCGTAAGAAATCTGGCCCGCCACGCATCCTGATTGTGACCCCGACCCGCGAACTGGCGATGCAGGTCGCCGATCATGCGCGTGAGCTGGCGAAACATACCCATCTGGACATCGCCACCATTACCGGCGGCGTGGCCTATATGAACCATGCCGAAGTGTTCAGCGAAAACCAGGACATCGTGGTCGCCACCACCGGCCGTCTGCTGCAGTACATCAAAGAAGAGAACTTTGACTGCCGTGCAGTAGAAACCCTGGTGCTGGATGAAGCGGACCGCATGCTCGATATGGGCTTTGCCCAGGATATCGAAACCATCGCGGCTGAAACGCGCTGGCGCAAGCAGACCCTGCTGTTCTCTGCCACGCTGGAAGGCGACAATATCCGTGACTTCGCCGAGCGTCTGCTGAACGATCCGGTTGAGCTGGAAGCGGACCCAAGCCGCCGTGAGCGCAAAAAGATCCAGCAGTGGTACTACCGCGCTGACGATCTGCAGCACAAGACCAAATTACTGATCCATCTGCTGAAACAGCCGGATGTGACGCGCAGCATCGTCTTCGTGCGTAAGCGTGAACGTCTGCACGAGCTGGTGAGCTGGCTGCACGAAGCGGGGATTCGTAGCAGCTATCTTGAAGGCGAAATGGTGCAGGCAAAGCGTAACGAAGCGATTAAACGTCTGAGTGAAGGCCGCGTTAACGTGCTGGTTGCGACGGATATCGCCGCGCGCGGCATTGACGTTGAAGATGTCAGTCACGTCTTCAACTATGACATGACGCGCACCGCTGATACCTATCTGCACCGCATCGGGCGTACCGGTCGTGCGGGCCGTAAAGGTATCGCCATCTCACTG
The DNA here is from genome assembly GCF_019969975.1 of Pantoea sp. OVA07A. Classification (NCBI taxonomy): domain Bacteria; kingdom Pseudomonadati; phylum Pseudomonadota; class Gammaproteobacteria; order Enterobacterales; family Erwiniaceae; genus Pantoea; species Pantoea sp. OVA07A. Next base: position 363,317 of record NZ_JAHXYM010000005.1, read on the forward strand.
GTTGAAGCGCACGATTTCGTGCTGCTGGGCAAAATCACCCGCTACGTGAACGAGCCGATCAAAGCGCGCGTGATTGATGAGCTGCGTCCTGAGACGCGGGCGCCAAGTGCCAAAACGACCGGCAAACCGTCGAAAAAGGTTCTGGCGAAGCGTGCAGAGCAGAAAGCCAGTGAAACAGAAAAACCGCGAGTGAAAAAACGCCATCGTGATGCCAAAAATGTCGGCAAACGCCGCAAGGCAAGCGGCAGTACGCCAGCTAACGAGAATGCGGAATAAATCATCGCAACTATAAAAAAATCGCCTCACAGGAGGCGATTTTTTTTATCTGATAATCAGTAACAGCCCTTTCACAATCTTTTGTCTGCCAGAGCGCTTTCTTCATGACACTGGCATCAGCGTGCCGGACAGTTAACTTTTTATCTTATTCATAATATTAATAAAAATTGCTGTGTGAGCTTTGCGCTAATTTTCAGCAGCCGCTAACTCAGGCTGCTCAAAGACTTTCAGTAAAGGTACGGGTAATCACGTCGCGCTGCTGCTCAGGCGTCAGTGAGTTAAAACGCACGGCATAGCCTGAAACACGGATGGTCAGCTGCGGATAGTTTTCAGGATGTTTAACTGCATCTTCCAGCGTTTCGCGGCGCAGAACGTTGACGTTCAGATGCTGTCCACCTTCAACACGTACCTGAGGTTTGATTTCAACCGGCACTTCGCGGAAAGCGAATTCGCCCAGTTCGCTGATGGCAACAACCTGATCTTCTTCGTAGCCCGCTTTTGCACACAGGCAACGCGCTTCGGCTTTCTCTTCGTCCAGCAGCCAGAAGGAGTTCAGTAGTTGTGAATTGTTTGATTGAGTGATCTGGATACCAGTGATCATGATTGCGTCTCCCGGGTAATACGTGGATAAATCAAATTTGAGGCCCCGGTATATCACCTTTGATTTCGGACAGCTTTGACCTGTATCAATATTAATCAGGCATTCCGACCGCTTTTAAGCTAACCCGTTGATCTCAATACCCCTGCCACCTAAACTTAATTTGTATTATTCAAATTATTTTTGCCTTCAGGTCAGCGGCAGGAACCGCTAAGCTTATGGCACTAACGTTAAGGGAGTTAAACATGGCTGAAAAGCTGACCTGGCACGACGTGCTGGCTGAAGAGAAAGAGAAACCCTATTTTATCGAGACGCTGAAGCAGGTCGCCGATCAACGCGCCGCAGGTGTCACGGTCTATCCGCCGCAGAAAGATGTGTTCAACGCCTTTCGCCTGACGGAACTGGGCGACGTCAACGTCGTGATACTCGGTCAGGATCCCTATCACGGGCCTCATCAGGCGCACGGCCTGGCCTTCTCGGTATTGCCCGGCGTCCAGGTGCCGCCCTCGCTGCAAAATATCTACAAAGAGCTGATGCAGGATATTCCAGGCTTTCAGAAGCCCAGTCACGGCTTTCTTGAGAGCTGGGCAAAACAGGGCGTGATGTTGCTGAACACCGTGTTGACAGTTGAGGCGGGCAAAGCGCATTCCCATGCGCGATTTGGCTGGGAGACCTTTACGGATAATGTGATTGCGGCGATTAACCAGCACTGTGAAGGGGTGATTTTTCTGCTGTGGGGTTCACATGCGCAGAAGAAAGGCAGCATTATCGATCGCCAGCGCCATCACGTGTTGCAGGCACCGCATCCCTCGCCGCTCTCCGCGCACCGTGGCTTTTTCGGCTGCAAACACTTTTCAACAACCAATGAGCTGCTGAGCGCTGCCGGTAAAAAGCCGGTGGACTGGACGCCGGTTTTACCAGACTAACGCCAGAAAGCACACGGCCGCGTCAGTGCGCGGCCGTGTAACGGGATTCAGGCGTTGAATCAGCTTTTCGCTTTGGAAACCGCAACCATCGCCGGGCGCAGCAGGCGACCATTCAGCGTATAGCCACGCTGCATCACCAGCATGACATGGTTTGGCTCAAACTCTTCAGACTCCATCATCGACATCGCCTGATGCACTTCCGGGTTAAACGGCACGCCGGTTTCGCCGACCACTTCAACACCGAATTTACGCACGGCGCCCAGCAGGCCTTTCAGGGTCAGTTCAATCCCTTCAATCATAGAGGCCAGCTGTGGATCCTCTTTGTTCGCCACTTCCAGCGCACGTTCCAGACTGTCGATTACCGGCAGCAGTTCGTTGGCAAACTTCTCAAGCGCAAATTTGTGCGCCTTTTCAACGTCCATCTCGGCACGACGACGAATGTTCTCAATCTCTGCCTGCGCACGCAGCTGGGCATCGCGCACACCGGTCTGCGACTGCGCTAATTCAGCTTCGAGCTGAGCAATACGCTCATCACGCGGATCCACCTCTGCCGCTGTCTCCGCTTCCTGAGGTTGCTGCTGATCCTGCTGAATTTCGTCTGAGACTTGCTCGTTTGGGGTGTTCTGTTCTTTACTACTCATGAATTTCTCCGCGTTTTGCACATTCATTTCGCTGGTTGGCTTATTATGGGGATTGGTATGACGGATTCAAGGGAACCTATCACATTGCCTTACCGTTTTGGCTTATAAGGAACACCGACCAGATGAACAAACACTTTAACTGCATTGGTATTGTGGGTCATCCGCGCCATCCCACCGCGTTAACCACGCATGAGATGCTCTGGCGCTGGCTGACAGCCAAAGGTTATCAAGTGATCGTTGAGAAGCAAATTGCGCAGGAGCTGTCGCTTCACGACGTGCAGACGGGCACGCTGGCGGAGATTGGTCAGCAGGCCGATTTAGCGGTCGTGGTGGGCGGTGATGGCAATATGCTGGGCGCAGCACGAGTGCTGGCGCGCTACGACATTAAAGTGATTGGGATTAACCGCGGTAATCTCGGCTTTCTCACCGATCTTGATCCGGACAATGCGCAGCAACAGCTGGATGAGGTGCTACAGGGCAACTATTTCGTCGAGAGCCGCTTTCTGCTGGAAGCGCAGGTGTGCAAATCTGACTGCTCGCCGCGCATTGGCTCCGCTATCAACGAAGTGGTGCTGCATCCCGGCAAAGTCGCGCACATGATCGAATTTGAAGTCTATATCGATGAAGTGTTCGCCTTCTCCCAGCGATCGGATGGGCTGATTATCTCAACACCCACCGGCTCGACCGCCTATTCACTCTCTGCGGGCGGCCCGATTCTGACGCCGTCACTTGAAGCGATTGTGCTGGTGCCGATGTTCCCGCATACGCTGTCAGCGCGGCCACTGGTCATCAACAGCAGCAGTACCATCCGTTTGCGCTTTTCCTCACGCCGCAGCGATCTGGAAATCAGCTGTGACAGCCAGATTGCGCTGCCGATTCAGGAAGGCGAGGATGTACTGATACGACGCAGCAGCAATCACCTGAACCTGATTCACCCCAAAAACTACAGCTATTTCAATACGCTGAGTTCAAAACTGGGCTGGTCAAAAAAATTGTTCTGAAATGCGGCCTCCCCTCTTTACTGGATAAAAAACCAGTTTATACTGTATGAAAAACCATATGTGTTTATTCATACAGGTGAACCTATGCTGGCCCAACTGACCATCAGTAATTTCGCTATCGTTCGTGAGCTCGACATTGATTTTCAACGCGGCATGACAGCAATCACTGGTGAGACCGGTGCCGGTAAGTCTATCGCGATTGATGCGCTGGGATTATGTCTGGGTGGTCGTGCTGATGCCGACATGGTGCGTCAGGGTGCCAGCCGGGCCGACCTCTGCGCTCGCTTCCAGCTTAAGTCCTCCCCTTCTGCTCAGCGCTGGCTGATTGATAATCATCTGGACGATGGCAACGAATGTCTGCTGCGCCGGGTTATCAGCGCTGACGGACGTTCCCGCGGCTTTATCAATGGCACGGCGGTGCCGCTCTCTCAGCTGCGTGATCTCGGCCAGTTACTGATTCAGATCCACGGTCAGCATGCCCATCAGCTTCTGCTCAAACCAGACCACCAGAAACATCTGCTGGATGCCTATGCCGGTCACGACGATCTGCTGCAGCAAATGCGCGCCAGCTATCAGACCTGGCATCAGAGCTGCCGCACCCTGGCGCTGCATCAGCAGCAGGCGCAGGAGCGCGAATCCCGCCGCGAGTTGTTGCAGTATCAGCTGAAAGAACTGAACGACTTCGCCCCGCAGCAGGGTGAATATGAGCAGATCGACGAAGAGTACAAGCGTCTGGCCAACAGCGGACAGCTGCTGTCGACCAGCCAGCAAGCACTGCAACTGTTAGCAGACAGCGATGACAATAATCTCAACAGCCTGCTCTACAGCGCGCGTGAGATGATTTCAGAACTGACCTCGCTGGATGAGAAACTGAATGGCGTTCACAACCTGCTGGAAGAGGCGGCGATTCAGCTGAGCGAAGCCAGCGATGAGCTGCGCCACTACTGCGACAGCCTCGATCTGGATCCTAACCGCCTGTATGAACTGGAACAGCGTATTTCGCGCCAGATCGCCTTAGCCCGTAAGCATCACGTCACCCCTGAAGGGCTGCCTGAACTGCATCAGCAACTGCTGGCAGAAGCGGAACTGCTGTCTCAGCATGAGAGCGATCAGGAGAGCCTGCAATTACTGGTGGGTGAACACTATCAGGCCGCGCTGCAAAGCGCAGAGCAGCTGCACCAGCAGCGCAGCCACTATGCAGATGAGTTGCAGCTGCTGATTACCCAGAGTATGCATCTGCTCTCAATGCCGCATGGTCAGTTTAAAATCGCGCTGACCTTTAACCCGGATCAGCTGACCGCAGACGGTGCGAGCCGCGTCGATTTCCAGGTGACCACTAACCCAGGTCAGCCACTGCAGCCGCTGGGCAAAGTTGCTTCGGGCGGTGAACTGTCACGTATCGCCCTGGCGATTCAGGTGATCACCGCGAAGAAAATGGAAACGCTAGCGATGATTTTCGATGAAGTGGATGTCGGCATCAGCGGCCCGACCGCCGCCGTGGTAGGTAAGCTGTTGCGTCAGCTGGGCGAATCGACCCAGGTAATGTGCGTAACCCACCTGCCGCAGGTTGCAGGTTGTGGTCATCAGCATTTTTATGTCAGCAAAGAGACCGATGGTGCGATGACCGAGACCCATATGCAGCCACTGGACAAGCGTGCACGTCTGCAGGAACTGGCACGACTGCTGGGTGGCAGCGAGGTCACACGCAATACCCTGGCCAACGCAAAAGAACTTTTAGCCGCATAGCAGCGCACTTTTTTAACCGGCTGGGGTCATAAGCTTGCTCTGTAGAGGTTTCCAATAGCGAAAAGGTTTATTATCATCGGCACTTATGTCGCCAAAGTAATAAAGCCTGCCGCAGGCAGAGTTCAGATTTTGATGGCAAGAAAACCGCCTGTAAAAGGCGTTTGGCCCCGGAAAAGGAATGTATAGATGCGCTGTAAAACGCTGACTGCCGCGGCAGTAGTAATGTTGATGATGACCGCCGGATGTTCCACCTTAGAGCGCGTGGTCTATCGTCCTGATATCAACCAGGGTAACTATCTGGTAGCTAACGACGTAGCCAAGATCCATACCGGTATGACACAGCAACAGGTGGCTTACACCCTCGGTACGCCGATGATGAAAGACCCGTTTGGCAGCAACGTATGGTATTACGTGTTCCGTCAGGAGCCAGGTCATGAGCGCGTGAAACAGCAGACGCTGACGCTGAACTTTGATGGCAACGGTGTTCTGACTAACATCGACAATAAGCAGAATCTGGCCAGAAACAGCGACTGATTGAACGTAAGACCGTTTAAACAACAGACAGCAAAAAGGCGCACTGAGCGCCTTTTTTTATGCCCGCTATCCACTGAGCCTGACAGGATAGCGACTTATTTTTTGCTTTCTGCCGCTCGCTCTGCGCGCTGACGGCGCAGCTCTTTGGGATCGGCAATCAGCGGACGATAGATCTCAATACGATCGCCCTCATTAACCTCATCACCCAGCTTCACTGGCCGACTGTAGATGCCGACTTTGTTACTGGTGAGGTCAATCTCCCGACGCAGTTCCAGTAGTCCTGACTTTTCGATGGCCTGCTCTACCGTACTGCCCTGCTCCACTTTCACGTAAAGCTGATACTGTTTTTCAGGTAAGGCGTAGACCACCTCAACGGAGATCTCAGGCACTGTAGACCTCTTTGGCACGCTGAGTGAAAGCCTGCACCATGCTGTTGGCAAGCTCTTTGAAGATACGTCCAAAGGCCATCTCTACCAGCATGTTGGTGAATTCAAACTCCAGGCTTAATTCAACCTTGCAGGCGTCATCGCCCAGCGAGACGAACTTCCAGCCGCCGGTCAGCTTGCGGAACGGTCCATCAACCAGTTGCATATGGATGCTCTGGTTATCTGTCAGGGTATTGCGGGTGGTAAATGTCTTGCTGATGCCCGCTTTCGACACATCCACGGACGCAGTCATCTGATTATCTGACGCATCCAGCACGCGGCTTCCGGTGCAACCCGGCAGGAATTGCGGATAGGCATCCACATCATTTACAAGTTTGTACATCTGCCCGGCACTAAACGGGACCAGCGCCGAACGACTAATCTGAGCCATAATGGTTCCTGTTCATCACGAAACCGCTGAATAATAGCATTTTCAGCGATTAAACAAAAATGTCCCCGAGTGAGGGTGTGCTAGAATATCCCGTTTCCTGCCGCCCCGCTGGACTGGGGATGCGATAACCGACTAAGTGATGTAAAATACGCCGCACTATGACAAAGAAAAAAGCACACAAACCCGGTTCTGCCACTGTTGCCATGAACAAACGCGCCCGTCACGAGTACTTCATTGAAGAGGAGTACGAAGCGGGATTGTCGTTACAAGGATGGGAAGTTAAGTCACTTCGTGCTGGTAAAGCCAACATCAGCGACAGCTATATTCTGCTGCGCGATGGCGAAGCCTTTCTGTTCGGTTCAACCTTTCAACCCTTAGCCGTTGCCTCCAGTCACGTGGTCTGTGACCCGACGCGCAGCCGTAAGCTGCTGCTGAAGCAACGTGAACTCGACTCCCTGTATGGCCGCGTCAACCGCGAAGGCTACACCATCGTGGCGCTGTCGCTGTACTGGAAGAACGCCTGGTGCAAACTGAAGATTGGTGTTGCACGCGGTAAAAAAGAGCACGACAAGCGCGATGATATCAAAGACCGCGAATGGCAATTAGACAAAGCACGTATCATGAAGAATTCAAAGCGTTAAGCACTGGATTTTGAGTTGTTTTGTTGTTAGTATTTGAAGTTCTGGGGCTGATTCTGGACTCGACGGGATTGTGAAGCCTTAGGAGCATGCCGAGGGGCGGTTTGCCTCGTAAAAAGCCGCAAAAAAATAGTCGCAAACGACGAAAACTACGCACTAGCAGCTTAATAACCTGCTTAGAGCCTTCTCTCCCTAGCTTCCGCTCTTAAGACGGGGATCAAGAGAAGTCAAACCCAAAAGAGATCGCGTGGATGCCTTGCCTGGGGTTGAAGCGTTAAATCCAATCAGGCTAGTCTGTTAGTGGCGTGTCTGTTCGCAGCTAACCGGCGAATGTAAAAACTGACTAAGCATGTAGTGCCGACGGTGTAGTAATTTCGGACGCGGGTTCAACTCCCGCCAGCTCCACCAAAATTCTTGGTTGATGGTTACCAGAACCATCATCGAAGTCCTGAGAGCCCGCAAGGTGAAAGCCTTGCGGGCTTTTTTGTGTTTGTGATCTTCCGAAGAGATCCAGCCAAATCCAGTGATTATTGGTATACGGTAATATGCATCCTAAAATGTATACCAATTCACGCAGGAACACCCAGTATGGCAAGAAAAACGCGCCCTTTAACCAACACTGAAGTGCTTCGCTCAAAAGCCAATAACAAAGATATAACCCTGCATGATGCCGACGGGGTTTTTATGGTTGTAAAACCACAGGCTAGAAGCTCTAGCGTTTTCGCTACCAGAGGCCAAATAGCAGTCGTCGCACAAATCTAAGTCTTGGTTCCTACTCTACTTTAAGACTCGCTGCCGCACGTCAGATGCGTGACCAATATCTGTCGCTGTTTGCTCAAGGAATCGATCCACAACAGCAATAGGAAGAAGGCTCCGAGCAACGCCAAATCGAGTTAGATAGCATTTTCTCTGTAGTTGCTAGAAATTGGTTTCAGCTAAAAAGCAAAAGCGTTACAGTGGATTATGCGAAGGATATTTGGCGATCCTTGGAGAAAGACATTTTCCCTGTAATTGGCGAGATACCAGTGCAAGCAATTAAAGCTAGAACATTTGTTGAAGCATTGGAGCCAATCAAGGCCCGTGGGGCACTTGAAACCGTCAGACGATTAGCGCAACGGATCAATGAAATAATGATTTTGCCGTAAAAACTGGTTTAACGAACATGAACCCTGCCTCTGGAATTGGTATGACATTTGAAAAACCATCGAAAAAGCATATGCCGACGCTAAGGCCGGAAGATGTTTTTAAATTCATGCAAAGTCTGTACATGTGGAACTTGTCGGTGGTGACTCGCTGTCTTATAGAATGGCAACTGTTAACTTTAGTGCGTCCCTTGGAGGCATCTGGAACTAAATGGGACGAGATTAACTTCGAACTTAGCTTGTGGGAAATCCCAGCAGCCAGAAGGAAGGCTAAACGTGAACATTTAGTACCTCTATCCCCTCAATCAATTGAAACACTGAGAGTTATGGAGAAAATTAGTAGAAACCGAGAATATGTTTTTCCAAATAGAAATGACCCACTAAATCCAATGAATAGTCATACTGCCAACGCAGCTTTTAAAAGAATAGGCTATAACGGGGAACTAGTGGCTCATGGACTACGTTCAATCGCTAGTACAACAATCAATGAAGCTGAGTTTAATTCATATGTGATTGAGTCAGCTTTAGCTCACATAGATAAACATGAAGTTCGACGTGCGTATAATAGGTCAATTTACTTTGACTAACGAGTTACCCTAATGAATTGGTGGGGTATTTTTGTGAAAGAAAACATGGATAATCGAAAATGATAACCAAAGAACTTGTACTTACCGCTTTTAACTCTCTTAAAAATTATGCTTACTATGAAAATCTTAATTTCTTCTTAAAAGCTGAAGTTGCATTATTTGAAAATAGAGACTTTGATAATTGCATTCAGTTAATAACGGATTATTTAATTGAGCCAAAAGAAGACGTTTTTCAACATTGGCTTGAAGGCATAAGAGTAGAGATCTTACCAAAAAAAATAACCAGCCCTCTTGATGTAAAACAAAATGACAAATCTTTATTCTTAAATAATAAAAAAACAGCTGAACACTACACTATAAATTCCGTCAATTACTTAATTTCAGCACCAATTGAGATATATATTATAGAAACTCTTTGGTCAATAATTGTAGGATCGATGCTTGATGAAGAAATGACAGATTCCAGTTATGGAAATCGAGTATCAGAATTCATTATTGAATTAAGAAAAAAACTCAGTTTTGAACGAGTTAATAACGCCAAAAACATATTCAGTATATATATTGAAAATTATAACAAATGGCGTGATCGGGCAATCGAAAAAGCAATACAAGAAGTCGAAGAAAATGATAAAGATGTAGCAATCCTTTCACTTGATCTAAAAGGGTTTTATTATAACATTAAAATTGACTTTTCAAAAATATCCAAGTTCATTGATAAAAGTCAAGTTAATGAGCTTTTAGAATTGTCTCACTTCCTAAATAATAAGCTTGAAGAAATTCATGATAAATACAACTCAATTATTTCTGATGACTTATCAATCACACATCCTCATTTAGAACATGGAGGTATACCCATTGGATTTACTTCTTCTGCAATTCTTGCAAATTGGCACATGATTAATTTTGATGAGGATATATTAAAGCTGTTAAAGCCTTCATATTATGGTCGTTATGTCGACGATATTCTGTTCGTATTCACATCTCCTGAAATAGGAGAAGATAATTATGGGAATGAAGTATCTCATTTCATCAAAGAGACACTTAGTGATTTCATTGAGAAAAACAACCATGATAGCAATGAATTAAATTTAACAGAAAAATATCATTCATTGCCAATTCAGAAAGACAAATTAATTTTTCACTTCTTTAGTAAAGAGCACAGCCTTGCGGGACTTAAAGTATTTAAACAGGAAATAGAGAATAGAAGCAGCGCATTCAGATTCCTTCCTGATGAACACATTACAAGTGAACTAGACAGATTTGCCTATGATATCATGTATGATGGTTCTGCAAACAAGTTCAGAAGCATTGTAGGAATGGCTGAAAATGAAACCGAGCTGTCAAAGTATTTGTCGTCTCATATTATAGCTCATCGTTTGTGCAAGACACCGTCTGATGAAAATACACTTGAACAAATCAGCCTTTTTTTCAAAGGTGAAAATGCTCTTCGTTTTAGCAGGCTATGGGAAAAAGTTTTATCCTATACTCTTATAACAAAAAAATATGAGTTTACCGTTTCATTTTATAATTACATAAAGAAAACAATATCTAAAGCAAAATGGAATAATGGGGACGAAAATTTAACGCTTAAACTTCAAGATGCTTTACATAATTACATCGATATTTCTCTTTCGCTTAATTTAGCTCTATTAGACCAAAAATTATTATTCAAAAAGAAGAAAACTAAAGACATTAACTTATCGTGCATAGCAAATATAGCTGAAGAAAACCAAATTATTGGGAATTTAGTTAAGCAATTTAGATATAGTAACTTAATTAGGCATAACCTTGTATCTTGGCCTTTAGCAAATTACACCAGCTATACTGGAGATCTGACTGATGAAGTTGCTTTTTTAAAAATAGGAAAGCTTAAGTTAAGCAAACGAAAAAAAAGGACATCACCTAGATACATTAACCATGATGAATATCAGCTATTCCATTTGATTGATGCAATCAACACCAACACTCTAAGTGTTTTCACTGAGCAAAACAGCTATCACAAAAATAACTGTGAGGTCAAGCCATTCAAAAAAAAACCAGCAATAAAGATTAAAGTTAAAAGCCCAGAAAAATCTAAAAAAATAAAAATAGCCTTGGCAAACATTAAAGTTGATAGATCCTCAATAGAAGATGCATGTCGTGAAGACCGTAATCCAAACCTTAGCTATGAAAGACAAAAAAATCTTTACAAAGTACTGAACTCTGCGAATGAAGAAGATGCGGACATTTTACTACTTCCTGAGCTTTCAATACCTGTATCATGGCTTCCTTTCATGGCGGCTCATTCCAGAAGAAAGCAAATAGCTTTGATATTTGGATTAGAGCACTGGGTCATTAATGGAATCGCCTATAATATTATAGTTGAATGTTTACCATACACCTCAGAGAATAAATTCAAATCCAGCCTTCTCGTTTTCAGAATTAAGAATCATTATGCTCCTGGTGAAATTGATATACTAAATTCATTTAGGCTCGGCATTGGCTCTCCACACGAAGAAAATCACAAGTACCACTTAATAAAATGGAAAGGCATCACCTTTGCGACTTATAATTGTTTCGAGCTAGCAAATATTAAGCACAGAGCTTTATTCCGCTCTCAAATTGATATTTTGTTCGCTTGCGTCTGGAATAAAGACACCAAGTATTATCAGCATATCACTGAATCAGCAGCCAGAGACTTGCACTGTTACGTCGCACAAGCCAATACATCTCATTACGGTGGCTCATGTGTATTACAGCCTACTAAAAGTGATATTTCTAATAAAATTTATGTGAAGGGTGGTGAAAACAATTGTATTTTGACCACTACATTAGATATCACATCTCTTCGAGAAGCCCAATATCGTTCCTCCAGAGTAATTAATGACATTATCAAACCTAACCCCCCCGGTTTTGATCACGGAAAACTTTTAAAGAGAAGCACAGATGAATAATTTTCTTGATACACTTCTTACATCTACTGTAGCTCTTGCTGCTATCGGCGCCACCTGTAAGATTTTTTTACAACACATAGACAAACGAGAACTAGAGTCTTTTAAGTTAAAAATAAAGAATGAGAGCGACAGGCTCATATTAATAAGAAACCATGAGATAGAGAAAACAAATAAAACAGCAATTGAACTAGGTCGCTGGAGCAACACATTACTTAGCGCTACAAATGGATACATCGGCAGGCTGAAATACATTAAATCCAACACGCCTGACATTAATGATGATTACTTATTAAAAAGCACTCGATTTTATATTGCTCAATACTTGTGCTGGGAGCAAATATATAGAAAAAGCAGAGACACCACTTTACTTTCGCCAGTCAACGATGAGGTATTAATTGGTGATTTAATGAAGAACATATCTATAGTTATGAGAAAGCATGATTCTAACCACCCATCACTAAGGTCTTTGGAGCAAAGTTATATTGGCGAAAAGATGATGCATGATAACAAATGCATTGGGTACTCTGAATATATGGAGTCATCTCTGACACTCGATCTTACTGTGTTAAATAAATTTTCCGATTCAATTTTAGGAAAGAATGATCTCACACTTATAGACGCCCTTATATGTCATCTAGAAAAACTACAATCTCATTTCAAGGCGGTATTAATAAAATCGCAAAACCCCTAAACTCATTATAACTCTTAATGCGCGCAATGCTATCCCCGCCACGCCTGCCTGCTTTATGCATTGCTTTTCATGCAGGTGCATTATGTAGGCCGCGCCGCGCCCTGTATGGCCTGAACTGGGGAAAGTGGTACATGATTTTGCATGCAGATCCATGCGCGCTATACATGCACGGCTCTTTATAAAGCGGCTTGCCAGAAAAAGGGCTTCAGAAAGATCCGGGACAGGCATAAAAAAGCCACTGATCGTGCAGCGGCTATGCGGGATTAATGAACTTGGCGGAATGCAGAACCATAGCGGCCCAGCGTCTGACATTCTCTTACTGGTTCCGGTGGTGCTTCCGGTACTTTTTCCGGCTGCGGCGGTGCGGTGATCACCTTTGTGATGCTCTCATTCGTCTTGAATGTGCATGAACAGTCCAGGTTAGTGCACTGGTGAGAACGCTCTTTCACCTATTCGGACATATAGCGGCTCGACTTGGTGTGCGCCGCACTTTTGCAGTATGGACAGTGCATCATTTCCGGCTGCCCTCATCAAGCTTTGCACGCTGCGTCCGGATTAGTTCAGCCTGCTTATGGCGGCGCATGGGCTGACAATAAAGCTCCATATCGACTCCCGTCAGTGCCGGTCGATGCAGGCCGATATTCTCCAGCAGCGGAGCCTCATTTAGTATGCTGTCCGGCAGAACCACAGCCGCCCGCGTCAGCGCTTCAACAACCAGATAAGCTACATCTTTAATCCGGTCCCGGTCGTCACCAGCAAAGGTCGGTGACAGTTCTTCACGGCGGATACTCAGCTTAATTGCCCACAACAGCGACGGACTCACGTTAAGCAGGGCTGCCGGCCTCGGCGGCAGCGGCAAGAGCTTGATAGCCTCAATAGACACCCTGCAGGCTGGATAAGATAAGACAACACCACGACAGCTGCCATTGACACGCTGACATCATCCCGCGAGCGCGCTAGGGTGGTGGTCTTCTCGCTGATTATTTTGTCTGACCAGGAGAAATGGAGAGGCGATGGCGCAGGCATCAAGGCGGTTACTGACGGTGATGCGGTGACAATCGACCCGAAATACCGTGACTTCTACTCAACACACATCCCGGCGGTGATTCTGGCGGTAAACAACAATCCGGTGCGCTTCAGCGATCATAGCGGTGGCCTTTCGCGCAATCGGGTGATCTTAAAGCTCCCGGAAGTTATACCAGCAAAAGAGCGAGACCACGCATGACAACAAGCTCAGCTTAGAGCAAGAAGCATACATAACGTTATCTTTAATGTACTTCGTAGATTAGTAATTAAACTATTTCTCATGCATGCCGATACTGATCGAGAAAAAATAAATTTTGATTTTAAAAAAGGAAATTTGAGTTGAAAAAAATTACAGGAATCGCTGTTTTATGTCTGGCGCTGTTGGGATGCAGCTCTGTACCTTCAGAAAACAGAACGCTTTACCTGAAAACGGAAATGCAATCATCAGTTTCAGGACAAAATGGTGCAACCGTGACAGCAGATAACTTTCTGAAAAAAGAAAAAACTCGCAACTTTGTACTGTATGCACTCCGTCCATTGCCTGGAAAAAAATTCAGCTCCGAGCTGGAAAGAAAATTTATAGCAGTGACGATGTATATCGATTTGTCCCCTGGTACAATAAAAAGAACTGCCGAGGTTAGTGGTGAGATAAATTACTATGATCATGAGCGATATGAAAATGCTCGCCTGGTAGGAGACAGTGTCAAAACAATATCTTTTGCACACCAGACTGTTTCGTTGACACTCAACAAGCCAGTATCAATTGTACTACCGCAGCATATTCATTACTCCATCATGTTGACGGACAGTCAACCTTAAACATGGCCATATTTTCATTACAAATGTGTAATTCCCTCACATCAACCGGCTTATGCCGGTTTTTAAATCTGTACAAAGTGATTACCCTTAGTGCACACTTGTATACACCCAGCCTTAAATCCTTTACTACCTAATCGTTTAGATTTAATAAGCAAAAAAATACTGAATAGTGTGAACATTTATTCCTAAAACCATTTTATTTTGATTATAGGCTGGCTGTTGATTATCCTAGCAAAGCCGTTCCGGGGTATGTGATCCAATAATAGGTACACTTTTAGGCACTCGAAAAAAGTTTAATCAAAAAAACCTGTTATTACATTAGGTTGTAAAACCTATTCAGATTCCGCCAGCAAATTCGCAAGATAAAAATCTTGCGGCCTTTCCTGTGTCTGCGATCTTCCTTAAAACATACCTCCTGACTGACGCAATGCCCACTTCATCGTCTGACTAACTTCATAAACTAATAAAACCAGCTTGCACTTGCTATATGAGTTAATCCCTATAGTTAGTGACCTAAGTATATTATTTTAAAAATAAATAATGAATAATTCAGATAACGAAGTTTTAAAGAAACAGTGTTTATTTAAGGTAGGTCTGATCAAAGCACCTACCTGCCTGATTTCAAAAGGATGTCGTTCACACAGATGGAGTTGAATCATGGATGATGGGTTAAAAATAGTATTGTCTCCTGTCCAGCTGGCTGCTGCACTTTCTGATAACTCAGTTACCGAATCTGAAACAATGTCTAACCGTCTTATGGGCGGGCTGGGGCTGATAATGGGTACGCTGGAGCTTGCCGGGGCAACTGCGCTTTGTATGGCACCCGAGCCTACAGGCTTAACAAAGGCGGCCTGCATCGTTGTTGGCACGCACAGCATGGACAGTATTAATACCGCAGCAAATCAGGTTCTGAGCGGCAAGAATGTTCGTAGTGCAACATATCGCGCCGCCATTGAGATGGCGAAACAGTTTGGTGCTGATGAAGATACTGCCTGGAAGGTAGGTTTGACCTTCGATGTTGCTGTACCTGTTACTCTTTCTCTGGGGGCTGGAGCAGTTAGAGTTGCAGCCATTCGGACAGGACGCATCAAACTTATTCAACATGAATCAGTAACTGGTCACACGCCCGGAGGCCATGCAATTTTAAAGCATATTGGTAAAACACAGCATGAATTAGCAGCCCGGTTAAAAAGCACAGAAAATATGGCTCGCCCGCCAAATGCCATTAGCTCTTTCACCAATATAGATCTGGCCGAAAAGTCAGTATCCGATGCCATAAAAGTAAATAAAGAGTGGATAAAGATTTGGGCGGCAAGCAGACCAGGACATAATTTAAATATCAAATATGACACCGGGAAAGCCATTGGTTACTCCCTGTTCAGGGGTAGTCAAAAACTGACTCCGGCAACGAAAGTCAAAGTTGTTCTTAAATATGAATTGTACAACGGCAAGCCTTACTATATTCTGACTGCATTCCCGGAGGTGTAAATTATGCTACTCACTACTAATATAGATATTCTGATTGAAGGGACATTAAATCAGGACTTTGACTTTATTACAGGTGCTGACACCATTGATGAAGCTATTGATATTTACACAGCTGAATTAACACTCCAGGATCGTGAAGATCTAAAAAAAGAAGTGATGAACCTTCTGACATATGATGATGAAATGATTAAATCAGAGTTCAGAGACAGGTATATTAACGCCTTTGCACCGGAAGATGGTAAAGGGTTGCTTCTGCGAATACTTGAAAGCATCAACAAGCATAGTGACCATGGCAATCCCTTATAAACGAGCATTGGTGTTCGATGGAGGGTTACCAGAACTTCATCGAACTCCTCAAAGCCCGCGAGATAAACGTACTGCGGGCTTTTTGTGTCTGTGCAGCCCTGCGGCCTTCCGTGCGAATGCGCTTCAGGCATGTCTATCAACATTTTCTGCAACGTCATTACTATACCTCCTTCCGCCCTCCCCACTCCCCCTTTACAGCCCCAACCCAAACACGAAATAATACCCCTCTACGCCGGGCCACAACGCCCTGCCAACGCTTAAACCTAAACTCAACTCTGCGGACACCCTATGAATAACGAAATCTCTCTCAAATACTATGATGTCGCAGATGAGTATGCGACGGAGTCCGCTAAGCCAGTGAGCGAAGCTGAACGTACCCCACTGGCGCATTACTTCCAGCTGCTGATCACCCGTCTGATGAACAACGAAGAGATCAGTGAAGAGTCGCAGCAGGATATGGCGCGTGAAGCGGGTATCGATGAGCAGCGTATTGATGAAATTGCCGAGTTCCTGAACCGCTGGGGCAACGAGTAACAGACGCTCACCGGCAGACGAGCTTTGCGCAGTTTGCCGGTAATCTGCCTGACTCAACAACCTGATTCGACACAGCGCCGGTATCCCCGTAACAACGCGCAGTGCTGACAGCCACGTGTATCACGTGGCTGATGTCCGTTCCCTGCCCTACCGACCCATCTTCGTTTTTATCTGCCGCTACACACACTCCATCACACACGCTTTCATCTGCCACAAAGCCCCCTTCCGCCGCTCACCCTCTGGCGCACCTGAAAATTATCATCCAGACTTATATAGTCTGCGCAGGCATTGTGTTTTACACTGCGCGCTGTAAAAAACTGAGTAGATTAAGCAGGCAAAAATGGCGATGAACGGAACGATCACAACCTGGTTTGAAGATAAAGGTTTTGGCTTTATCAAAGATGAAAACGGTGATAACCGCTATTTTCATGTGATTAAGGTCGCCAATCCTGATCTGATCAAGAAAGATGCGGCGGTGACGTTTGAACCCACCACCAACAACAAGGGCTTATCCGCCTATGCGGTGAAGGTCGCGCCGACAAGCAAATACATCTATATCGCAGGCGAGCGGCTCAAGATCACCTCGATTAAGTCTTATCTGGTCTACAACGAAGAAGTCCCGGTTGATGCCGGTGTCGATAAAGAGAACGCGGTGTTGTCAGTGGGCCTGTTGCTGAATAATATCCGGCCGAAAACTGACCCGAACGCCAATGAGATGCGCTCGCTGAAAAAGCTGGCGGTCACCACCTTCCAGGGTACGACACTGATCTTCTCTGAAGACGAGATCGACATTGAAAGCACGGTTAAAGTGCTTAAAGGCCTGAAGTAATCCCGCAGGCGGGCCGAAATCCTGTTGGCAGGATTTCGGCCTTCAGCCTCCTGCCAGCCTGCTATTCAGGCACATTTCTCTGACACGAAATCCCCGCCCACAGGGCTGATACATGACAAAGCGCTCCTCTGGCGGATAAAACCGCACTGCACTCCCCTCTAATCCATTGTTTATGATAAAACAAAGGTCAAAAGCGCAGCTCATCAAGGTTCATCCCCACAAAGCGACTTTCCAGGGTAGAATTAGAAACTTTGTTCAGTCATTGCCAATGTTTTCCATCATCGCAAAGTGATACGAAAAGCGGGTGAAATAAGGTATAAAGCCGCATGAAAATCCCAAACAGAATCCAGCCCCTGGTCGATGACGGCCTGATTGACGATGTCCTGCAGCGGCTGAAAAGCGGCAAAGAAGCAGACGTCTATACCGTGCTATGCGGCGGCAAGGTGCAGTGCGCCAAAGTCTATAAAGAAGCGACCCAGCGTAGCTTCAAGCAGGCCGTGCAGTATCAGGAAGGCCGTAAAACCCGTAACAGCCGTAACGCCCGCGCCATGCAGAAAGGCACAAAGTTCGGCCGTAAGCAGCAGGAAGAGTCCTGGCAGACCGCCGAAGTAGATGCCCTGTTCCGCCTGGCGAACGCCGGTGTTCGCGTGCCGCAGCCTTATCTCTGCATCGACGGTGTGTTACTGATGGAACTGGTGACCGATGCCAATGGCTCGGTCGCGCCACGGCTCAGCGATGTCTCTCTGTCTGAAGAGCAGGCGGTGACGGATTTCCACACCATGATCCGCAACATCGTCCGTATGCTCTGTGCCGGTATCGTTCACGGTGACTTATCCGAGTTCAACGTACTGCTGGATGACCAGGGCCCGGTGATTATCGACCTGCCACAGGCGGTCGATGCGGCGGCCAATAACCATGCCGAGTCGATGTTCGAACGTGACGTGGACAACATCACCTCCTACTACGGTCAGTTCGCTCCGCAGCTGTTGAAGACGCGCTACGCCAAAGAGATCTGGCTGCTCTATGAAGATGGTAAACTCACCCCGGAAACACCGCTTACCGGGAAGTTTGTGGAAGAGGAGCGCGTAGTCGATATGGATTCTCTGATGGATGAGATCATCACGGCAGAAGATGAATATTACGAGCGCCAGCGCGCCAGCCGTGAGCGCGACGAAGAGTAACTGCCTCAATAAAAAAGGCAGCGAGTCGCCTCGCTGCCTCTCAATTACCGCACTATCACAACGTCATCACCGCACGATGACCGTCAGCGCAATCAGAGTTAAGCCGATGATCATCACGCCGACAAATACCGTATCGAGCCTGCTTTTTTTCATCTTCCCCTCCCTAGAACCACTGACCAAAGCGACGGATATAGAAACGCTTCATGCCCTGCGCCACCAGGCAGTAGCTGAACAGCGTAAGCACCAGCCACGGGAAATATTGCCATGGCAGTGGCACCAGACCGACCATCGCACCCAGCGGGGAGAACGGGATCAGGATGCCCAGCGCCATCACCGCCAGCGTAGTCAGCATCACCGGTAAGGTGGCGCGGCTCTGAATAAACGGAATCTTCCGGGTACGCAGCATATGCACTACCAGCGTCTGTGACAGCAGCCCCTCAATAAACCAGCCGGACTGGAACAGCGACTGCACGCCTGCATGGTTAGCGCCGAAAACAAACCACATCAGCGCAAAGGTGGTGACGTCAAAAATTGACGAGGTCGGGCCCATCCACAGCATGAAGCGTTTGATGTTGCCGGCATCCCATTTACGCGGCTTATTCAGAAACTCACGGTCAACCTTGTCCCACGGCAGCGCCAGCTGGGAAACGTCATACATCAGGTTCTGAATCAGCAGATGAATCGACAGCATCGGCAGAAACGGAATAAAGGCACTGGCCACCAGCAGCGAGAAAACGTTGCCGAAGTTGGAGCTGGCGGTCATGTTGAGATACTTGATGATGTTGCCAAAGGTCTCGCGTCCTTTGAGTACACCCTCATTCAGCACCTGTAAATCTTTCTCCAGCAGGATGATATCCGATGAGGCTTTCGCCACATCTGCCGCGCTGTCCACGGAAATCCCGGTGTCAGCCGCCCGCAGCGCAGGCGCGTCATTAATGCCATCGCCCAGGAACCCGACGGTGTGACCGTTCTGCTGCATCAGCCGCACCAGACGGGATTTTTGCAGCGGCGTCAGCTGAGCAAACAGGGTGCAGCGTTCTGCTTCCTGCGCCAGCTCATCATCGTTCATCGCCTCAATCTGATCGCCGGTCAGCATCGCCGGATCGGTCAGCCCGACATCGGCACAGACCCGCAGCGTCACCAGCGGATTGTCACCGGTCAGCACTTTCACCGTCACACCGCTGTCACGCAGGGCTTTAATCGCTTTGCCCGCGCTGGCTTTAGGTGGATCGCGGAAGGTCAGCATTCCCTGGATAATCAGATCGCGCTCATCACTGTCGCTGAGCGGCGCGTGCAGCTCGCCATCACGGGTTGCCACCAGCAGCACGCGATAGCCCTGCTGATGATAGTGTTCGGTCTGCGCCAGCAGCGCCGCGCGCTGTTCTGCATCCAGTGCGACCACCGTGTCGCCCTGCCGCACGGCAATGCTGACGGCCAGCATCTCTTCCACTGCGCCTTTACAGATCAGTTGTGAACGATGCTGAGTCAGATCTTCCACCAGCACCGACACCCGACGGCGGGTAAAATCAAACGGCAGCTCATCGATCAGCTGGAACTGGCTGCGCTGAGACTGTGAAATGACCTTGTCGCCCGCGCAGAGTAAGGCGCGATCCATCAGGTTTTTCGCGCCACTCTGGCTGCCGCTGTTGAGCCATGCCAGCAGCAGCACCTGTGCATCTTCGTTGCCCCGCGCATCCAGATGATGCGCCAGCAGGATGGTGTCCTGGGTCAGCGTGCCGGTTTTATCGGTGCAGAGCACATCCATCGCGCCGAGGTTCTGAATGGCGTTGAGCTTTTTAACGATTACTTTGCGACGTGACATCGCAATCGCGCCCTTAGCCAGGTTGGCGCTGACAATCATCGGCAGCATTTCCGGGGTCAGCCCGACCGCGACGGCCAGTGCAAACAGCGTGGCATCCATCCAGTCGCCTTTGGTGAAGCCGTTAATCAGCAGCACCACCGGAACCATCACCAGCATAAAGCGGATCAGCAGCTTGCTGACGCTGTTCACCCCGCGGTCAAAGGCGGTCTGCGGACGGCTTCCGGTCAGCGATGAGGCCAGGGAGCCGAACCAGGTTTCGCCGCCCGTCGCTACCACGACTGCGCTGGCTGTGCCGCTGGCCACGCTGGTGCCCATCAGGCAGATATTCGGTGATGCCAGCCGCTCCTGAGCGGTCTGACCTCCGGCATCGATACCCGCATCGCAGCTCTGTTTCTCAACCGGCAGCGACTCGCCGGTCAGTACTGCTTCACTGATAAACAGATTACGTGAACTCAGCAGACGGACATCGGCAGGCACCTGATCGCCGGTGCTGAGCAGAATGATATCGCCTGGCACCAGTTCGCTCATATCCACATCCTGACGCTGCGCGGTTTCGCTGCCTGGCTCACGGCGCAACACGGTGACCTGGCTACGCACCAGTGACTTCAGAGCCTGCGCCGCACGGTTAGTGCGAAACTCCTGCCAGAAGCGCAGCAGCCCGCTCAGCATCACCATGGTGAAGATGATGATGACGCCGGAGAGATCGGTCTCCTGACCGGCACGCAGCGGCAGAATATAGTCGGTAAACAGGCTCACCAGCGCCAGGACCAGTAATACGTAGATAAACGGGTTATTAAACGCCATCAGTAGCTGAATCAGCGCGGGTGGCGCTTTCTCATGCGCCACTTCATTACGGCCATACAAAGCCAGTCGTTTCGCCGCCTCAGCCTGGGTCAGGCCCTGACGCTGACTGCGCAGGTTCGCCAGCGTCATATCAATGTGCTGTTCTGCCTGCTGCGCCACAGCAAACATTTTTTTACTTTTTTTATCATTACGGTTGCCGGATGAAGTGATCGCAACCTGTTCCAGTTTCATGTCGCTCATTTCGACATCTCCCTGATTTAAAGCAATAGTTGTCCTGCACGGGAAATAACGTGCATGGATAAAACCTGGCGTGGCCGGGTTATTTAATGGGGTGACTTTCAGAAACAGTCAGGTTATTCCGCCGGCGCGCTAAATAATGACGCGCGCAGGGTTACCTGACGCCGTTTATACGCGGCGTTTTAAAAGTCTGATATCAGCGATTGGGCGCAGCCTGGGCTACGCCAGACGGGGCGGAGGAAAAAGAGCGAATATAAACAGCAGCATAACGCGCACTCCTGGTGATGACAGGATTAAAAATAAGGAGCGCGATCGTTAATTAAAGCGGGGATCGCTGCTCGCCGGTTGGCAAGCAGCAGAGGAAACTCAGCTTGCCAGAATAAAGGTTAATCTCGGGTGACTGTCCAACTGAATTCTCCTGAAGTTATCTGCCGCCATTATAAAGAGAGGCAGGCTTCGGTAAAGCAATAACGTATTGAATAACGGTTTCGTTGAGGATTTGTTTCTGCTCAGGTTGCCGCTTCGGTAACAGCGTGGCGATCTTCTTATAACCTCCAGGTAATGCTTATAACCTTTTGGCATATGATTAGCCCATATTCGACTATTCTTCGCATCGGCCCTTTCGTAAACTCGCGTAACTTTTTAGAGGCAAGGAAATTTCATGAAAACTATAATTCCATCACTGCTGGCGCTGACGCTGGCTGCCGCCTTCACAGCCCAGGCCGCAACACCAAAAGATACGCTGGTGATTGCACAATCAACTGACGACGCCGACAGCTTCGACCCGGCCAAAGGGTTTGAGCTGACCAGCGTTCAGGCCTTTACGAACATCTATCAGCGCCTGGTGCAGTCTGACCCGCAGAATCCGGTGGACCTGAAACCTACACTGGCCACCTCGTGGCAGCCCGGCAGCGACAACCGCAGCCTGACCTTTGAACTGCGTAAAGATGCGAAATTCTCTACCGGCAACCCGCTGCGTCCGGAAGATGTGATCTTCTCGCTGGGCCGCGTGGTGAAACTGAACCTCGATCCCTCTTTCATCCTGACGCAGCTCGGCTGGACCAAAGATAACGTCGATGGCTTCCTGAAGAAAGTCGACGACAATCATGTGCAGATCAGCTGGACCGCCAACGTCAGCCCGACCTACGTCCTGAGCCTGCTCTCTGCCCCGGTTTCATCGATCATTGATGAAAAAACCGCGATGGCGAACCAGAAGAACGGCGATTTCGGTAACGCCTGGCTGGCCACCCACTCGGCGGGCAGCGGCCCGTATCAGATCCGCAAAGTGGTGATGCATCAGGTGGTGCTGCTCAGCGCTAACCCGACTTCACCAGCGGGCGCGCCAAAAATGAAGAACATTCTGATCAAGAACGTGCCTGAACCGGCTGCGCGTCGTCTGCTGCTGGAACAGGGTGATGCCGATATCGCCCGTAACCTGGGTGCCGATCAGATTGCTGCGCTGAACGGCAAACCGGGCGTGAAGACGGAAGCGATTCCAATGGCGTCGCTCTACTACATCCAGTTCAACATCGGCGCGAACGAAACGATGAAGAACCCGGCCTTCTGGGAAGCGGCACGCTACCTGTGGGATTACAAAGGCATCGCCAGTGAGCTGCTGAAAGGCCAGTTCGACGTGCATCAGAGCTTCCTGCCTAAGGGCTTCCTGGGCGCGATCAACGACACGCCATACAGCTACGATCCGGAAAAAGCCAAAGCGATTCTGAAGAAAGCGGGCCTGAACAACGTCACCTTCAAGCTCTCCACCAGCAACCAGCCGCCTTATCTGGATATCGCACAGGCGCTGCAGGGCAGCTTCGCCAAAGCGGGCGTGAAAGTGGAAGTGGTGCCGGGTCTGAGCTCCGAAGTATCGACCAACGTGAAAGCGCATAAATATGAAGCGACGCTGAACGCCTGGGGCTCCGACTATTTCGATCCCAACACCAATGCCGCCTCGTTTGCTTACAACCCGGAAGATGGCAGCAAAACCATCGCCTTCCGTTCAGACTGGCACATTCCTGAGCTGAACAAGCAGGTGATTGCGGCGACGGCTGAAAGCGATCCGAAGAAACGCGTGGCATTGTATGAAGCGATGCAGCGTGAAGTGATGAAGAACTCACCGTATGTGATTGGGATGCAGGCGAAGAACCTCATCGCCCTGCGCGACAACCTGAAAGGCTATGTGCAGGGCATTAACCCTGACATGGTGTATTACTCGCAGGTCACTAAGTAATGGCACAGTCTGTTCCTTCAGCCGGGTTCGCCCGGCTTTTTTGGCAGCGTGGCGGGCGCCTGATCGGTAGCGTACTGTCGCTGCTGGTTACGCTGCTTGGCCTGCTCGCCTTTACCTTTATGCTGTCGCATCTCTCGCCGATCGATCCGGTGCAGCAGATCGCCGGCGATCACGCCAGTGAAGCGACCTATGAGCAGGTGCGTCATGACCTGGGTCTCGACCAGCCGGTGCTGATGCAGTTCTGGCGCTACGTCGAACATCTGGCGCAGGGCGATCTGGGTGTCTCCCGTCTCACCAATCAGTCGGTGAGCGGCGACCTGATGACCACCTTCCCCGCCACCATCGAGCTGGCGACCTGTGCGATGATCTTCGCGGTGGTGTTCGGCGTGACGCTGGCGCTGCTGGCCGCCTGGAAACCGGGCAGCTGGATCGATAATCTCGCCCGCTTTGTCTCGCTGCTGGGCTACTCGGTGCCGGTGTTCTGGCTCGGCCTGCTGGGCCTGCTGCTCTTTTATGCGGTGCTGCACTGGTCCGCCGGACCGGGACGGCTGGATGATATCTGGGTCTACACCCTGGAGCCGAAGACCGGCTTTGTGCTGATCGACAGCTGGCTGTCGGGTGAACCGGAGATGTTCCGCAATGCAATTGCGCACCTCTGGCTGCCGGTGGTGATCCTCGGCCTGCTGGCGATGGCGGGCATTACCCGCCTGCTGCGTGCTGCGCTGCTGGAAGAGAGCAGCAAAGAGTATGTGGTGCTGGCGCGTGCTAAAGGCGCGGGTCGGGTGCGCATCCTGCTGCGCCATATCTTCCCCAACGTGCTGGGCACGCTGGTCACGGTGATCGCCCTCTCCTACGCTACGCTGTTGGAAGGCTCGGTGCTGACTGAAACCGTCTTCGCCTGGCCAGGTGTGGGTCGCTATATGACCAATGCGCTGTTCTCCGGCGATGTGCCGGCGATTCTGGGCTCAACCCTGTTAATCGGCAGCTGCTTTATCCTGATTAACACCCTGGCGGATGTTTTAACCTGGTTAACCGATCCGAGAACCCGATGACGCAACAACTCTCTGAAATCGAAACGCTGCGACCACGCCGTCGCCGTCAACGCGTTACCTCGTTAACCGTTGGGCTGACGCTGGTGGCGATTCTTATCCTGATGGCACTGCTGGCGCCGCTGATTGCGCCGTTCGATCCGAACGTGCAGACCATGTCGAGCCGTCTGCTGGCGCCGTCAGCACAGCACTGGTTCGGCACCGACGGCTTTGGCCGCGATCTGCTGTCGCGCGTGATTTACGGTGCGCGTCCGACCCTGCTGCTGGTGTCGCTGATTCTGGTGCTGACTATTCCGGCCGGGCTGCTGATCGGCATCACCGCCGGTTACGTGGGCGGCTGGACCGAACGCCTGCTGATGCGCATTACCGATATCTTTCTGTCACTGCCCAACCTGGTAATCGCGCTGGCGCTGGTGGCGATTCTCGGCCCTGGCCTGATGAACGGCGCGCTGGCGCTGGCGCTGACCAGCTGGCCGCCGTTTGCCCGTCAGGCACGCGCTGAAACCCTGGCACTGCGCCGCAGCGACTACCTTGCTGCCGCGCGGATGCAGGGGATTACGGGCTTTCGCCTGATGTTCGGTCATATCCTGCCGCTCTGCATGCCGACGGCGGTAGTCCGCGCCGCCCTGAGCCTGGGCGGGATTATCCTGGCTGCGGCCGGACTCGGTTTCCTCGGTATGGGCGTTCAGCCGCCGACGGCGGAATGGGGTTCGATGGTGGCCGAAGGCAGTAAAGTCATTTTTGATCAGTGGTGGGTTGCTGCTGCACCGGGCGCGGCGATTCTGTTTGCCAGCCTGGCCTTTAACCTGACAGGCGATGGCCTGCGCGACCGACTGGATACCCGACATGCAAAATAAACTGCTCCATGCCGAGGGGCTGACCATTCGCAGCGACGATGCGCTGCTGGTCGATAACATCCGTTTTTCCGTGGGTCGCGAGCGCGTGGCGCTGGTCGGTGAGTCCGGTTCCGGCAAGTCACTGACCGCCCGCAGCCTGATGGGCTTACTCTCGCCCGCGCTGCATCTGCAGGCCAGCCAGCTCCAGGTGGCCGGTGAAAATGCGCTGACGCTGAGCGAGCGTCACTGGAACCAGCTGCGCGGTAACCGCGTGGCGATGGTGATGCAGGACCCGAAGTATGCGCTTAACCCGACGCGCACCATTGGCTGGCAGGTGGAAGAGCCGCTGATCCTACATCGCCGCCTGAGCCGTGCCGAGCGCAAAGAGAAAGTGTGTGAAATGCTGGATGCGGTCGGCCTGCCCGATCCGCGTCGTCTGATGCAGCAGTATCCGCATCAGCTCTCTGGCGGCATGGGCCAGCGCGTGATGCTGGCGATCGCCCTGATTACCGATCCGGACTTCCTGATCGCCGATGAACCGACCTCCGCGCTGGATCATGCCATGCGCGATCAGGTGCTGGCGCTGATCCGCGGTCTGGTGGAGGCGCGCAACATGGGCCTGCTGCTGATCAGCCATGATTTGCAGCAGGTTTCAGAACATTGCGAGCGGGTGATGGTGATGTATAAAGGCCGGTTGCTGGATACGCTGCCCGCCGCCGATCTGCCGCACGCTACCCATCCCTACACCCGCACGCTGTGGGCCTGCCGTCCGGGCAAAGCGACCCACGGACAGACTTTACCGGTGCTGGACCGCGCTGCGCTGGAGGCAAATTATGATTAAGCTGCAGGATCTAAGCGTCGCCCACAAACAGGGTTACGAGCTGCGCACCGTGGTGCATGAGGTTAACCTGGAGGTTAACGCTGGCGAGTGTTTTGGTCTGGTGGGTCCGTCAGGCTGCGGCAAGTCGTCGCTGCTGTGGGTGCTGGCAGGTCTGAACCCACACTGGCAGGGTCAGATGCAGCTTGCCGGTCACGAAGTTCAGCCGGGTAAAGCTTTCACCGGCGCGCTGCGTCAGGAAGTGCAGATGGTGTTTCAGGATCCCTATGCCTCGCTGCATCCGCGTCACCGGCTGCGTCGCACGCTGGCGGAGCCGCTGAAGCTGCTGAAACGCGACAATATCAACGATCGTATCGATCAGGGCTTCCGTCACGTCGGACTCGATCCCGCTATGGCGGATCGCTATCCGCATCAGCTCTCCGGCGGTCAGCGTCAGCGCGTCGCCATCGTGCGCGCCCTGCTGCTGCAGCCGAAGATCCTGCTGCTGGATGAGCCGACGTCGGCGCTGGATATGTCAGTGCAGGCGGAGATCCTCAATCTGCTCAACGATCTGAAACAGCAGGATGGCCTGACCATGGTGCTGGTGAGCCACGATCCCGACGTGATCGATCACATGTGCGATCGCGCCGTGCACATGTCGCAGGGTCGCATCATCGAACAGATCTCTGCCTGAAATCAGGCCGGACGGTGTTCACCTGCCGTCCGGCGCTGCTGCATCCGCCGCGCCTTTCTGTAACATCCCCTTCTTCCGCCATTAGCGTCATCCTCTCCATTGCCAGAACGGCGCGCTGTTCTCTTCCTCTGAGTCATTAGATTGCCACGCGACGCTGTAAACCTTTACAGGCTGAAGCAGGCACGCGAATGCGACAGCGCAAAACGCAGCGGCTGGCTGATGCGGTATACTCGCGACCATTATTTCATGAGAGGAAAAGGCAATGACGGTAAAACTACGTCCGCTGGAGCGGGAAGATCTGCACTTTGTCCATCAGCTGGATAACAACGCCAGCGTGATGCGTTACTGGTTTGAGGAGCCGTATGAGGCGTTTGTGGAGCTGTCCGATCTCTACAACAAGCACATTCACGATCAGACCGAACGTCGCTTTGTGGTCGAGCACAACGGGCAGAAAGCGGGATTAGTGGAACTGGTGGAAATCAACCATGTGCACCGGCGCGCCGAGTTTCAGATCATTATCGATCCGGCGCATCAGGGCAAAGGACTGGCAACCCAGGCGGCGAAGCTGGCGATGGATTACGGCTTCTCGGTGCTGAATCTCTACAAGCTCTACCTGATTGTCGATCAGGAGAATGAAAAAGCGATCCACATCTACACCAAGCTCGGCTTCGAGATCGAAGGCGTGCTTAAACATGAGTTTTTCATCAACGGGGAGTACCGCAACACCATCCGCATGTGCATTTTCCAGCATCAGTATCTGGAACGCCATAAAACGCCAGGCGGAATGGTGAAGCCGACCGCGCAGTAATCAGCCGCGCGCGCCAACCGGGTTCATAAAGGGACGCGGGTGTTCAGGCTTAAGGTCGTACATGCCGCCATAGAAGGGATCGACCAGCAGCCAGCCGGGGAATCCACCCAGTGGGATATTGCCCAGCAGATACCACAGGTTAGCGCGTGCCTCGATAGGCACCGTGACCGGCACGTAGCCCGGACTTTCCAGCATCAGCAGGTAGTGCTTTTTGCCGAAGTAGCGGCCGGTAGATTTTTCCAGTTCAACGGTCTGCGGCGTGAAACCCTGCGCAACCGCATAGCCACGCTCATCCTGCACGGTAAAGCGCGCGCCCTGCGGCAAGGAGTCGATGCGCACCAGTTGGGTTTCATTGCCGACAATGGTGGCACAGCCGCTAAGCAGCAGCGCGGCGGCCAGGGCCAGAATTCGCTGTTTCATGAAGGGGTCCACAGAGTGATCAGTGATCAGAGTGTAGACCGCCCTCTCCGCCTCAATCGGGCTATCATCGCCCGATTCAGCCAGCTTATTGCGGTTGACAAGCGCGGGCGATAGCCGCGATGTCGTTGGGTGAGGTGCGACAGCAGCCGCCAATCAGCTTCGCGCCCGCCTGCTGCCACTCTGCCAGCTTGTCATGCAGCGTGCAGCCTGATGGCGCTGAGTGCCAGGTTTTGCTGCTGGCATCATACTGCTCGCCAGAGTTGGGATAGACCACCAGCGGCTTGTCGGTCAGCTTCTGCAACTGCTGCAGCGCAGGCGTCACGCTCTCAAGTGCCACACAGTTGATTCCCACCGCTACCACCTGTGGCTGCTGATTCAGCCAGCTCACGACGTCTGACAGCGGCGTGCCGTCGCTGATGTGTCCGGCGTCACGCAGGGTAAACGAGAACCAGGCGCGGCCTTCAGGAAATTCAGCCAGCAGCTTCACCAGCGCCTGCGCTTCGGCAAACGAAGGCAGGGTTTCGCAGGCCAGCAGATCGGCACCCGCCGCCAGCAGCGCCTGCACGCGTGGGCGGTGAAACGCCATCATCTCCGCTTCCGGCAACGCATAGTCGCCGCGATATTCCGAACCATCCGCCAGAAAAGCGCCATAGGGACCGACCGATCCCGCTACCAGCAGCGTTTTCGCGTCGGGCCGGACCGCCAGATAATCGTGACGGGCGCGCCGCGCCAGCTCCACGCTCTGCGCGATCAACGCCAGTGACTCCGCCTCATCAAGGCCACGTGTGGCAAAGCCCTGCGGCGTCGCCTGGTAGCTGGCGGTAATGGCACAGCGCGCGCCAGCGACAAAATAGTCGTAGTGCACCTGATAGATCAGCTCAGGATTTTCCATCAGCACCTTAGCTGACCATAACGCATCGGCCAGATGACAGCCGCGGGCTTCCAGCTCGGTGGCCAGGGCACCATCCAGAATCAGCAGTGGCGACTCCGCTAAAGCCTGCGCGACAGGGTTATACGACATCATTGGCCTCCTCAGGCTTCGGGGATGATTTGTGGGTCAGATGGTAAGCGGCATAGCAGAACAGCACAAACGGGATGCCACACCACAGCGCGATACGCTGAGTCGGATCGAATGCCAGACCGACACAGGCCAGCAGGCAGAGCAGGAAACCCAGCACCGGCGTCAGCGGATAGAGCGGCGCACGGTAGGCCAGCTCGGCCAGCGATTTGCCCTGCTGAAGATGACGACGACGGAAAACAAAATGCGAAGCGCAGATGCTGAGCCAGACGGCTACCACCGCAAAGCCGGAGATGGCCGACAGCGCCACAAACACCGTGTCTGGCGCGACCACGCTGGAGACCAGCGCCAGCAAACTACCCACCATGCTGACGGTGATCGCCAGCATCGGCACGCCGCGCTTGTTCACCCGGGCAAAGGCGCGCGGCAGCGTATTTTCATTGGCCAGCGACCAGAGCATCCGCCCGGAGGCATAGAGTCCGGAGTTGGCCGCAGACAGGATAGCGGTCAGGATCACAAAGTTAATAATATCAGCCGCCCACGGGATGCCGATCTTTTCGAAGACCAGCACGAACGGGCTTTTCACGATACCCGCCTGATCCATAGGAATCAGCGCCGCCAGCACAAATACCGTGCCGATGAAGAAGATAATCAGCCGGGCCACGGTAGTACGGATCGCCAGCGGCAGCACTTTCTCCGGCTGCTGGGTTTCACCGGCCGCAATACCGATCAGCTCGGTGCCGGAAAAAGCGAAGTTGACTGCCACCATGGTCATCAGAATCGGCAGTACGCCGTTGGGCAGCCAGCCGTGCGCCGTCAGATTGCTCAGGCCCGGTGCGGGCGTGCCATCCTTCATCGGGATAAACCCAAACATCGCCGCACCCCCGAGCACGATAAAGGCGACGATCGTTACCACCTTAATCAGCGAGAACCAGAACTCCCCTTCGGCGAAGAAGCGGGTTGAGATAACGTTCAGCAGATAGATGGCGCAGCAGAAGACCAGGCACCAGATCCATACCGGGATCTGCGGGAACCAGTACTGCATACAGAAGCCCGCCGCCGTCAGGCTGGAGCCGAGGGCGACGGTCCAGGTGAGCCAGTAGAGCCAGGCCACGGTGTAGCCGGTAGCCGGGCTGAGATAGCGTGCGGCATAGACGTGGAACGCGCCAGTTTCCGGCATCGCCACCGAGAGTTCGCCCAGACAGACCATCACCAGCCAGACCACCAGCGCGCCAATCAGATAGGCGAGCAGCGTCCCCGCCGCCCCGGTGGTGGAAATGATGTAGCCGGTATTAAAAAACAGGCCGGTGCCGATTACGCCGCCCAGCGATAACATCACCAGATGGCGCACTTTCATGGTGCGTTTAAATTGTTCCTGCGAGGGAGTTGGCTGTTCGCTCATCACTTTTATCCGTATGGACGTCTAAACATCTATAATGGACAGTTTTATACGCGTCACAGCCGGTAATTGCAACGGCAGGGAAACAGGGAGGAGGTAAAGGCAGTTCAGTGCCCCGTCGCGGCGGGGCCTGATGCGTTAGCCGAAAACGCTCTGAATATAACGTTCCAGCGCCATGCGGGAACTAAATCCGTGCGGGATGCCGTAGTGTTCCTGTGAATCACCCGCCAGGTAGAGAGGGAATTGGGTGTAGTGATCGCAGGTCTTCATTTCTGAAGCAGGTTCAGCGAACGGCTGGCTCTTCTCTTTCAGTGTCGGGTGAATGACGAGTGCCATGCGCCCCATGCGCGCTTCGCGATTCACATAAACATAGTTCTCTCCACGGCGATAACCATAGGCCCGTGGGGTAATTTCATCGACTTCGAAACCCGCTTTTTCCAGTACGCGCGCTACCTCATCTGGTCGTAAATACATGCTCGATCCTCTCCTCTTTCAAAAGCTTCGCAACCTTACAACAGCATGACAGAGTGGGCATTCGGAATTTTCCCTAAAGAACACTCCCGCGTCTCGTTTATCTCAAGGTCGTCTACACTAGTATTACGTTTTTAAATCAAAGGGAGCTAAAAAATGTTTAATCGCACTGTAAAAAACGATGACATTGATATTAATCAGGATGTTAACGAACTGGCCGATTCACTGGAAGCGCTGCTGAAATCTTACGGCAGTGACGCCAAAGACGAAGTGGATTCTGCACGCAGTCAGGCAGAAAAGCTGCTGAAACAGACCCGCTCCAGACTGAACGGCGGCAGCAACCGTGTCTCACAGGTTGCCCGTGATGCCAGTGCACAGGTTGACACCTATGTCCATGACAAGCCATGGCACGGTGTTGGTATCGGTGCCGCTTTCGGTATCGTAGTGGGTGTGCTGCTGGCTTCACGCCGCTAAGCTCAACTCTAAAAAATCTCCTGAGCCCTGCCCTGTGCGGGGCTTTTTTATGCCCTTTTTCTGGCCGATGACATTTACAAAAGATTTTTCCAGGCTGCAGGGCGCATCCCTGCTGGCTTTGCCGCTGTTGCGCAAATGCAAATCATAAAACCCTATATCTGGTGGGCTTGACCCAGAAAACCACTACATCTAGTATTTATCTCATCAGCACGACACCAGATGTTCGTCACAATGAAGCCCGCAACCTGCCGCGTCTGCTTTGTTTTCGGGCATCAGAACCGCATATAGAGGGAAATACGAATCATGCGCATTATTATTTACACTAAAGATAACTGTGTCCAGTGCACGGCAACCAAAAATGCGATGGACCGTCATGGTCTCGCCTATCAGCTTATCAATCTCGACAGCCAGCCCGAGGCGATCGACAACCTGAAATCACTGGGTTACCGCCAGGTACCCGTCGTGATGGCAGATAACGATCACTGGAGCGGTTTCCGCCCGGACAAAATCGCCACGCTGCGCACGCTTTCTGCTGTCGGAGGATAAACACATGTTCCCGCTGGTCTATTTTTCCAGCCAGTCGGAAAACACCCACCGGTTTGTGACGCGCCTCGGTTTGCCCGCCCGGCGCATCCCGCTTGATGCCCGGCAACAACTGCATATCGACCAGCCCTATATTCTGGTGGTGCCCAGCTATGGCGGTGGCAGCAGTCGTGGTGCGGTGCCCGGTCAGGTGATTCAGTTTCTTAATGATGAGGCGAACCGACGCGGTATTCGTGGCGTGATCGCAGCGGGCAACCGTAACTTCGGTGCCGGTTACTGCCTGGCGGGCAGCATCATTGCAAATAAATGTCAGGTTCCCTGCCTCTACCGCTTCGAGCTGATGGGAACGCCTGACGATATCGCGAAAGTTAAAGCGGGAGTAACCCAATTTTGGCAACAACAGACACCCTCAACGGCGTGACGCTCGATTATCACGCCCTTAATGCCATGCTCAATCTCTACGACGCCGAGGGCCGCATCCAGTTCGACAAGGATCGCGAAGCGACACGTCAGTTTTATCTGCAGCATGTGCAACCCAATACCGTCCCCTTCAATAGCTGCGCTGAGCGTTTACGCTATCTGGTGGCAGAGAGCTATTACGAAGCGGAAGTACTGAACCAGTACGATTTTTCGTTCCTGCTTGCGCTGCATGAGGTGGCGGAAAATTGGGGCTTTGAGTTCAAAACCTTTCTCGGTGCCTGGAAGTACTACACCAGCTACACCCTGAAGACCTTCGACGGCAAACGCTATCTGGAAACCTTCGAACAGCGCGCCTGCATGGTGGCGCTGACGCTGGCTCAGGGCGATGAAAAGCTTGCGCGGGCCCTGCTGGAGGAGATCCTCAGCGGCCGTTTCCAGCCCGCTACACCAACCTTCCTGAATTGCGGCAAACAGCAACGCGGTGAGCTGGTCTCCTGCTTCCTGCTGCGCATCGAAGACAATATGGAGTCAATTGGTCGCGCCGTGAATTCGGCACTACAGCTCTCAAAGCGCGGCGGCGGCGTCGCCTTTTTGCTGTCGAACCTGCGTGAGTCCGGTGCGCCAATCAAACGTATTGAAAATCAGTCGTCGGGCGTTATCCCGGTGATGAAAATGCTGGAGGATGCCTTCTCTTATGCGAATCAGCTCGGCGCGCGTCAGGGCGCTGGCGCGGTGTGGCTCAATGCGCACCATCCCGATATTTTCCGCTTCCTTGATACCAAGCGCGAAAATGCCGATGAGAAGATCCGCATCAAAACCCTGTCGCTGGGCGTAGTGATCCCCGATATCACCTTCCAGCTGGCAAAAGAGAACAAACCGATGGCGCTGTTCTCACCTTACGACGTTGAACGGATCTACGGTCAGGCCTTTGGCGATATCAGCATCAGCGAGAAATATGACGAGATGCTGGCCGACGACCGCATCCGTAAAACCTATATTCAGCCACGCGACTTTTTCCAGACGCTGGCTGAGATTCAGTTTGAGTCGGGCTATCCCTACATCATGTATGAGGACAGCGTGAACCGCAGTAACCCGATTGCCGGTCGCATTAACATGAGTAACCTCTGCTCTGAGATCCTGCAGGTGAACAGTGCCAGCGAGTACAATGACGATCTCAGCTATCGCCGGATCGGCAAAGATATCTCCTGTAATCTCGGCTCACTGAACATTGCGCACGCCATGGATTCACGCGATCTGGCGCGTACCGTGGATGTGGCGATCCGCGCCCTGACCTCGGTGTCGATGATGAGCGAAATTGGCTCGGTGCCCTCGGTCGCCGAAGGCAATCGCCGTTCGCACGCCATTGGCCTGGGTCAGATGAACCTGCACGGCTATCTGGCGCGGGAAGGCATCGCCTATGGTTCACCGGAAGCGCTGGATTTCACCAATCTCTACTTCTACTGCATCACCTATTATGCGCTGCGCACCTCTAATCAGCTGGCACAGGAGCGTCAGCAGACCTTCGACGGCTTTGCGGAATCGCAGTACGCCAGCGGCGCCTACTTCAATAAGTATCTGCAGCGCGAATGGTTGCCGCGCACGGAACGGGTAGCGACGCTGTTTGCCGACGCCGGACTGCCCCTGCCGACACAGGCGGACTGGCAGGCGCTGCGCGACGCGGTGATGCAGCACGGGCTGTTTAATCAGAACCTGCAGGCGATCCCGCCAACCGGTTCAATCTCCTACATCAACCATGCCACCTCCAGCATCCATCCGATTGTCTCCCCTATCGAGATCCGCAAAGAGGGCAAAACCGGCCGCGTCTACTATCCCGCGCCCTTTATGACCAATGAGAATCTCCATCTCTATCAGGATGCGTATCAGATTGGGCCGGAAGCGATTATTGATACCTACGCAGAAGCGACGCAGCATGTCGATCAGGGCCTGTCGCTGACGCTGTTCTTCCGCGATGACGTCTCGACCCGTGACATCAACAAAGCGCAGATTTACGCGTGGAAAAAAGGCATCAAAACGCTCTATTACATTCGACTGCGCCAGATGGCGCTTCAGGGCACGGAGGTTCAGGGTTGCGTCTCATGCTCCCTGTGATGAAAACGATGAAACTAAAACAGATTCAGGCAATTAACTGGAACCGCATTCAGGACGACAAAGATCTTGAGGTGTGGAATCGTCTCACCAGCAACTTCTGGCTGCCCGAGAAAGTGCCGCTCTCCAACGATCTGCCCGGCTGGCAGACGCTGGATAAACAGCAGCAGCAGCTGACCATCCGGGTGTTCACCGGCCTGACGCTGCTCGACACTATCCAGAACGTGATCGGCGCGCCGGGGCTGATGAAAGATGCCATTACCCCGCACGAAGAGGCGGTGCTGTCGAATATCAGCTTTATGGAAGCGGTGCATGCCCGCTCCTACAGTTCGATCTTCTCAACGCTGTGTAACACCCAGGATGTGGATGCCGCTTATCAGTGGAGTGAAGAGAATGCGCCGCTGCAGAACAAGGCGCGCATCATTCTGGAACACTACCAGGCCGATGATCCGCTGAAGAAGAAGATCGCCAGCGTTTTCCTGGAGTCGTTTTTGTTCTATTCCGGCTTCTGGCTGCCGATGTACTGGTCGAGCCGTGGCAAGCTGACCAACACCGCTGACCTGATTCGCCTGATTATTCGCGATGAGGCGGTACACGGTTACTACATCGGTTACAAATATCAGCAGGCGCTGGCTGCCACTGACGATCTGCGCCGCGAAGAGCTGCAGCAGTTCGCCTATGATCTGCTGCTGGCGCTGTATGAGAACGAAGTGGCTTATACCGAGGCGCTCTATGCCGATGTTGGCTGGGTAGAGGAGGTGAAAACCTTCCTGCACTACAACGCCAACAAAGCGTTGATGAATCTGGGCTATGAGGCGCTGTTCCCGGCGGAGCTGACAGCGGTGAATCCGGCCATTCTGTCGGCTCTGTCGCCCAACGCCGACGAAAACCACGACTTCTTCTCCGGTTCAGGCTCCTCCTATGTGATGGGAAAAGCGGTCGAAACCGAAGACGAAGACTGGAATTTCTGAGGGTTACCGGGTGCTGTTTTGTCAGCATCCGGTTTTCTCTGGCAGTGCCGTGTCAGCCGCGCCATTCCGTCTAATCATAAGAAAAAAATATTACTGCAACACAGCCTGACTATTTCACCGTTTGTTGATTCTGCCCCTCCCCGCATTTCCTTTTTTTTCGACCAATTATTCCACTGAACATGATCGTTTCAGGCGTGATTATTTCCCTGCATCGGAATCCATTATTTCCGTAATATTTCACCCTGGTGACGCTTGTTTTTCTGCTTTTCACGCGGCAAATAGGCTGAAATGCCAAAAACCCGCCAATGATTTCACAAAAAATTAATCCACGCTTATCCCTTGTGAGCACTGAAGATAATCGGCATCTGAATGTCCCGCGGCCGGTCAATATTCCACTTCAGGGTTGTCAGATAACGTCAGTGTGCTACGGTATGGCCTGCTTAAATTTCAGCGGGAACGACAGGATAATATTAGATATTTCAACCAGGATTTAATGACTGCATGGCTATTAAGCTCGAAGTAAAAAATCTCTATAAAATATTTGGCGACAATCCGGATCGCGCGTTTAAATATATTGAAAAGGGTGCGACCAAAGATGTCATTCTTGAGAAGACCGGGCTCTCCCTTGGCGTAAAGAACGCCAGTCTGGCCATTGAAGAAGGCGAGATATTCGTCATCATGGGGTTATCCGGTTCAGGAAAATCGACCATGGTTCGCCTTCTCAATCGTCTGATAGAGCCGACGCGCGGCCAGGTGATTATTGACGGTGTCGATATTGCCAAAATATCAGCCAGCGAACTGCGTGACGTGCGCAGAAATAAAATCAGCATGGTATTCCAGTCATTTGCTTTGATGCCGCACATGAATGTATTAAATAATACGGCATTTGGTATGGAATTAGCGGGAGTCGCACTGGCTGAACGCCAGGAAAAAGCACTGGAAGCGTTACGTCAGGTCGGGCTAGAGAATTATGCGCACGCTTACCCGGATGAACTTTCCGGAGGGATGCGGCAGCGCGTCGGATTAGCCCGCGCACTGGCCATCAATCCCGACATCTTATTAATGGATGAGGCCTTCTCCGCTCTGGATCCGTTGATTCGTACTGAAATGCAGGATGAGCTGGTTAATTTACAAGCCAGGCATCAGCGCACCATCGTCTTTATTTCCCACGATCTTGATGAAGCGATGCGTATTGGCGACCGTATTGCCATTATGCAGGGCGGCGAAGTGATACAGGTTGGTACGCCGGATGAAATCCTGAATAACCCAGCCAATGACTATGTCCGCACCTTTTTCCGTGGCGTCGATATCAGCCATGTATTCAGCGCCAAAGATATCGCCCGTCGTAGCGCGGGAGCGTTGATCCGCAAAGCGCCAGGTTTCGGCCCGCGCTCCGCCATTAAGCTGCTGCAGGATGAAGACCGCGACTACGGTTACGTGCTGGAGAAACAGAAGTTTCTTGGCGTGGTCTCCACCGACTCGCTGAAAGCCGCGCTGGCAGCAGGTCTGGGACTCGATAGCGCCCTTCTCGACTCGCCAGCCGCGGTGCCCGCCGATACCTCACTGAGCGATCTGCTCTCGCACGTCGCTCAGGCGCCCTGTGCGGTGCCAGTGGTCGGCGAGGAGAATCAGTATGTCGGTATCATTTCCAAAAGCACGCTATTGCGCGCGTTAGATCGTGAAGGAGCCCAGCCATGAGTCAGGAAACCACCAATCCGTGGGATAGCGGCAACGCCGCCAGCAGTCAGGCTGCGCCCACCAGCAGCGGCGGTGCCGATGCCTGGGGCACGCCCGATGGCAGCGCGACACCCGATGCAGCCAGCAGCAGTGACTGGCTCAACAGCGCCCCCGCGCCCGCGCCGGAACATTTCAATATCATGGATCCGTTCCACAAAACCTGGATCCCGCTTGATCACTGGGTGACCACCGGTATCGACTGGGTGGTCAACCATTTCCGCCCGCTGTTTCAGGGTATCCGGGTACCGGTTGACTATATTCTCAGCGCCTTTCAGCAGCTGTTGCTGGGGATGCCCGCGCCGGTAGCGATTCTGGTGTTTGCGCTGATCGCCTGGCAGATCGCGACACCCGCCATGGGCATCGCCACGCTGGTATCGCTGATCGTGATTGGCGCAATTGGCGCCTGGTCGCAGGCGATGGTCACGCTGGCGCTGGTGCTTACCGCACTAATGTTCTGCATTCTCATCGGCCTGCCGCTGGGGATCTGGCTGGCCCGCAGTGAACGGGCAGCGCGTATCGTACGCCCCTTGCTGGATGCGATGCAGACAACACCCGCCTTTGTCTATCTGGTGCCGATTGTGATGCTGTTTGGTATCGGCAACGTGCCAGGCGTGGTGGTCACGATTATCTTCGCCCTGCCACCGATTGTGCGTCTGACTATTCTCGGCATTAAGCAGGTGCCCGCCGATCTGATCGAAGCGAGCGAATCCTTTGGTGCCAGTCCGCGTCAGCTGCTATTCAAAGTGCAGTTGCCGCTGGCGATGCCCACCATTATGGCGGGCGTCAATCAGACGCTGATGCTGGCGCTGTCGATGGTGGTGATCGCCTCGATGATCGCCGTGGGCGGACTCGGTCAGATGGTCCTGCGCGGTATTGGCCGTCTCGATATGGGGCTGGCTACGGTGGGTGGCGTGGGGATTGTGATCCTTGCCATTATCCTTGACCGTCTGACCCAATCGTTTGGTCGCGATAGCCGCAGCCGCGGTAATCGTCACTGGTATCACACCGGCCCGCTGGGCCTGATCTTCTCTCCTTCGCGTAAAAAATAATCTGTCGGGCGGCGCCTGCGCGCCGCCCATCCTGACGCGACATCTGAAATAAGGAATGACTATGCGCAACAGAGCCTCTCTGCTCGCCGCCGTGGTAACCACGCTGGCCGTTTCACACGTCTCCGCTGCCGATCTGCCGGGCAAAGGTATTACGGTACAACCCATACAGAGCACTATCGCTGAAGAGACTTTTCAGACCCTGATTGTCAGCCGCGCGCTGGAAAAACTCGGCTATCAGGTCAGCAAGCCGAGTGAAGTGGATTACAACGTTGGCTACACCTCTATCGCCGCTGGCGACGCCACCTTTACCGCGGTGAACTGGCAGCCGCTGCATGACGACATGTACAAAGCCGCCGGTGGCGATCAGAAGCTCTATCGTCAGGGAACCTACGTTACCGGTGCCGCCCAGGGTTATCTGATTGATAAGAAGACCGCCGAGAAATATCACATCACCAATATCGAACAGCTGAAAGATCCTAAGATCGCCAGCCTGTTTGACGCCAACGGCGATGGCAAAGCGGATATGACCGGCTGTACGCCAGGCTGGGGCTGTGAAGCGGTGATTAATCATCAGAACAGCGCCTTCGGTCTCAGTGATACCGTGACCGCCAATATGGGTAACTATTCGGCGATGGTGGCGGATACGCTGGCGCGCTACAAACAGGGTAAACCGATCCTTTATTACACCTGGACGCCCTACTGGCTGAGCGATGTGCTGAAGCCGGGCCGCGATGTGGTCTGGCTGCAGGTGCCGTTCTCTTCGCTGCCTGGCGAACAGAAGGATGTGGATACTAAGCTGCCAAACGGCGCGAACTACGGTTTCCCGGTTAACACCATGCACATCGTCGCCAACAAAGCCTGGGCGGCGAAAAACCCGGCGGCTGCCCGTCTGTTTGCGGTCATGAAGCTGCCCATTACCGATATCAATGCTGAAAACTCAGCAATGCATGCCGGACAAAACTCAGAAGAGGCGATTAACCGTCATGTGGATGGCTGGATTAAGGCGCATCAGGCTGAGTTCGATAAATGGATCAGCGAGGCGCAGGCCGCCGCGCAATAACCTGAAAACATTTCCGCCCCAGGGCGGTTGATAAAAGTGCTGGCTCAGTGAGCATACGCTTTTAGTCGGGCAGTTATCTGAGGGCAGAAATTTTTCTGCCCTTTTTTATGGCTGCTATCCCGACTGGTATGGCCTGTTAATAAACATGCGTGTGAAATAGTTTTTTGAGTTACTATTAACCTCAAATGATTATTAGCGACCGATGCTGTTTATGAATGCGACTCGCCAGGGTCTGACGCCTGCTTTAGTAATGCTGATGTCAGTAGCAACCGGCCTCTGCGTAGCCAGTAATTACTACGTTCAGCCACTACTGAATACCATCGCCCAACAGTTTGATCTCTCTGTCAGCCTCGCCGGATTTATTGTCACCACGGCGCAGCTGGGCTACGCCTGCGGTCTGCTGCTGCTGGTGCCGCTTGGCGATCGGTTTGAACGACGCAGCCTGATTGTTACGATGATCCTGCTGGCTGCTGCCGGCATGGTGATTATCGCCCTTTCGCACTCCTTTCTCTTTTTACTGCTGGGCACGGTGATGACCGGCCTGTTCTCGGTCGCCGCACAAATCCTGGTGCCGCTGGCCGCCACGCTGGCAGAGCCGGAGCGGCGCGGCAAAATAGTGGGAACGGTAATGAGCGGTTTGCTGCTGGGGATTCTGCTGGCGCGCACCGTGGCAGGCGGCCTGGCGCAGCTTGGCGGCTGGCGTACCGTCTACTGGACTGCCAGCCTGCTGATGGTGGTGATGGCCCTAGCGCTGTGGCGATCGCTGCCACGCGTAAAACAGTCCGTGCCCATGAGCTATCCGCAACTGCTGGCCTCCATCTTTCGCCTGTATGCCGGTAATCGGGTGCTCCGCACCCGCGCCTGGACCGGCTGCCTCTCCTTTGCCAATTTCAGCCTGCTGTGGACCTCAATGGCCTTTCTGCTCGCCGGGGCGCCTTATCATTTCTCAGAGGGCGAGATTGGCTTGCTGGGGCTGGTCGGTGCCGCGGGTGCGCTGGCCGCACGTCAGGCGGGCGCGCTGGCTGACAAGGGTAAAGCGAAGCTGACCACCCGACTGGGCCTGCTGCTTATGCTGCTGTCGTGGGCCGCCATTGCGTGGGGCGCGGAGCAGCTTGCGCCGCTGATCGTCGGCATCCTGCTGCTGGATCTGGCGGTACAGGCCGTCCATATCACCAATCAAAGCGTGATCTACGCGCAGATGCCGGAGGCGCGGAACCGTCTTAATGCCGGTTACATGACCAGCTACTTTATGGGTGGCGCGGCCGGCTCACTGCTCTCCGCGACCGCTTACCATCTTTGGGGCTGGTATGGCGTCTGTGGCGCTGGCGCGCTGCTGACTGTGGTTAATCTGCTGATTTGGGCAACCGGATCGCGCTTTGAGCCGGAAAAAATCAACTGAAGCCTGGCCGGACAGCGCATTGCGTCTGGTCACAAATGGTTAGGTTTGTTATGGTTAGTAGCAAACCTATTCACTTCAGTTATTTTTCCCCGCGATATTATTAAATTTGCCCCCTTTTTGATCACGTTCCGGCACAGCGGCTGCCGCCGGACGTACGGGTTTTTGACCCAGGGCCAGGGAATGGCCTGGAATACCTTTGATGGTGAATAGTGATTCTGTCAGCGATCACCTGCCAAAAAGTGACTACGCTTATCCTGTCACCATAGTTATTATACAAGTTGCAATTAGTGAGGTTTTTTTTAATGGAAAGTTCGTTTACTCCCATTGAGCAGATGCTAAACATCCGTGCCAATCGCCATAAGGATTTTCCGTTGCAGGAAATTATTCTGACGCGTCTCTGTATGCATATGCAGGGTAAACTGCTGGACAACCGTAATAAGATGCTGAAAGCACAGGGTATTAATGAAACCCTGTTCATGGCGTTGATTACGCTGGATGCACAGGAAAACCATAGTATTCAGCCCTCTGAGCTCAGCTCTGCCCTTGGCTCTTCACGTACCAATGCCACGCGCATTGCTGATGAACTGGAAAAGCGCGGCTGGATTGAGCGTCGCGAAAGCGATCACGACCGTCGCTGCCTGCACCTGCATCTGACCGATAAAGGGATGGAGTTCCTGCGTCAGCTGCTGCCACCTCAGCATCAGAGCCTGCAATACCTCTGGTCTTCGCTCTCCGTCGATGAGAAGTCACAGCTGGAAGGCATCACCCGTAAGCTACTTAATCGTCTTGATAAAATGGATGAAGATCAGCTGATCGCCTCGCTTTCCCGCTAATAGCAATAAGTGCGACACAATCACCTGTCGGAATCGTTATTTTAATTTCCTTTTTTATCTGGCCAGCGCTCAGTCGCTGGCTTTTTCGACTCGGGCGCTGGCGAAAAGGGATTTCTGCCGCCCGACTAAATGGAAAACGTGGAGAAAGACATGAGTGCAACGGCAGAAGCACAAAGCCCGCAACCGTCAGCCAACAAAAAGAAGAAGCGCAAAAGTGTGCTCATCGTGCTGGCGCTGATCTTTGTGCTGATTGGTATTGCCTGGGGAGTTTACTGGTTCCTGGTCCTGCGCCATTTTCAGGAAACGGATGACGCCTACGTTGCGGGTAACCAGGTGCAGGTGATGGCACAGGTCTCCGGTAGCGTGAATAAAGTCTGGTTTGAAGATACCGATTTCGTCAAAAAAGGCGATGTGCTGGTTTCACTGGATAAGACGGATGCGGAGCAGGCGTTTGAAAAAGCGCAGACGGCACTCGCCACCAGCGTGCGTCAGACGCATCAACTGATGATTAATGGCAAACAGTATCAGGCCAGCATTACATTGCAACAGACCGCTCTGGCGCAGGCACAGGCCGACCTGAAACGCCGTGAGCCGTTAGGTGCGGCTAATCTGATTGGCCGTGAAGAGTTGCAGCACGCCCGCGATGCCGTCGCGACGGCCAAAGCACAACTGGACGTGGCAATTCAGCAATACAATGCGAATCAGGCGATGATCCTCAACACCTCACTGGAAAATCAGCCTGCCGTGCAACAGAGCGCGGCTGAGCTGCGTGACGCCTGGCTGGCGCTGCAGCGCACCGAAATCCGTAGTCCGATGGATGGTTTTGTCTCCCGTCGCAGCGTACAGGTCGGTTCGCAAATCTCCACCAGCACCCCGCTGCTCGCCGTCGTGCCTGCAACGAATCTGTGGGTCGATGCTAACTTTAAAGAGACTCAGCTGGCTGGCGTTCGTATTGGTCAGCCTGTCACCGTAGTTGCCGACATCTACGGTGACGAAGTGGTTTATCAGGGCAAAGTTGCAGGACTGGATATGGGCACCGGCAGCGCCTTCTCACTGTTGCCGGCACAGAATGCCACCGGTAACTGGATCAAAGTGGTTCAGCGCCTGCCGGTTCGTATCGAACTGAATCAGGAAGATATCGCCAGACATCCGCTGCGTATTGGTCTCTCAACGCTGGTTAAAATCGATACCACCAGCAAAGAGGGCAGCGCGCTGGCCACCAGCGCCCGTCAGCAAGCCGCTTACAGCAGCAACGCACTGGCGATTGACCTTGCGCCGGTCAATCAGCTGATCACCGATATCGTCCGCGCCAACGCCGGATGATGACGCGGAGGCTGTAATGGCACAAAAACCGCTTGAAGGAATGCCGCTGGTCCTGATGACCATTGCGCTATCGCTGGCGACGTTCATGCAGGTTCTGGACTCGACCATCGCCAACGTGGCTATCCCTACGATTGCCGGTAATCTGGGGGCGTCGAACTCCCAGGGAACCTGGGTGATCACCTCGTTTGGTGTGGCCAATGCGATCTCGATCCCGCTGACCGGCTGGCTGGCAAAACGCATCGGTG
Organism: Pantoea sp. OVA07A; assembly: GCF_019969975.1. Classification (NCBI taxonomy): domain Bacteria; kingdom Pseudomonadati; phylum Pseudomonadota; class Gammaproteobacteria; order Enterobacterales; family Erwiniaceae; genus Pantoea; species Pantoea sp. OVA07A. The sequence goes on from NZ_JAHXYM010000005.1 coordinate 406,794, forward strand.
AAGTGAAGCTCTTTACCTGGTCGACCATTCTGTTTGCTATCGCCTCCTGGGCATGCGGCATGTCAGACAGCCTGGAGATGCTGATCTTCTTCCGCGTCATTCAGGGGATCGTCGCGGGTCCATTGATCCCGCTGTCGCAAAGTCTGCTGCTCAACAACTATCCGCCCGCCAAGCGCAGTGTTGCGCTGTCGCTGTGGGCGATGACGGTGATCGTCGCACCGATCTGTGGTCCGATACTGGGCGGCTGGATCAGCGATAACTATCACTGGGGCTGGATCTTCTTTATCAACGTGCCCATTGGTGTGGCGGTGGTAATACTGACGCTGCAAACCCTGCGCGGCCGGGAAACCAAAACCGAAATCCGGCGGATCGATATGGTCGGGCTGGTGCTGCTGGTGGTGGGGATCGGCTGTTTGCAGGTGATGCTGGATCGCGGAAAGGAGCTCGACTGGTTTAACTCGTCCGAGATCATCGTGCTCGGGGTAGTGGCCGTGATTGCGCTGTCAGTCCTGCTGGTGTGGGAGCTGACTGACGATCACCCGATCATAGATCTGTCGCTGTTTAAGTCGCGCAACTTCACCATTGGCTGCCTGTCGATCAGTCTGGCTTATATGCTCTACTTCGGCTCGATTGTTCTGTTGCCGCAGCTGCTGCAGGAGGTCTACGGCTACACCGCAACCTGGGCCGGTCTGGCGTCTGCGCCAGTGGGCATTTTGCCGGTGATCCTGTCGCCGATCATCGGACGCTTTGCCCATAAGCTCGACATGCGACGGCTGGTCACGTTCAGCTTCATTATGTATGCCGTCTGCTTCTACTGGCGCGCGTATACGTTTGAACCGGGAATGGACTTTGGTGCCTCAGCCTGGCCGCAGTTTATTCAGGGCTTTGCCGTGGCCTGCTTCTTTATGCCGCTGACCACCATTACGCTGTCGGGATTGCCGCCGGAGCGCATGGCCGCAGCCTCCAGCCTGTCGAACTTTATGCGTACCTTTGCAGGCTCGGTGGGAACGTCGATTACCACCACTATGTGGAGTAACCGCGAGTCGATGCATCATAGCTACCTGACGGAGTCGATCACCCCGTACAACGTCAATTCGCAGCAGATGTATAGCCAGCTGGAGAGCATGGGGATGACGCAGCAGCAGGCGTCGGCCTGGATCGCGCAGCAGATTACTAACCAGGGACTGATTATTTCAGCGAATGAAATTTTCTGGGCGTCGGCGGGGGTCTTTTTGATTCTGCTGGTGCTGATCTGGTTTGCCCGTCCGCCGTTTAGCGCAGGCGGCGGTGGCGGTGGCGCGCACTGATGTGACACAGCAAAACGGGCCTTTCGGCCCGTTTTTTTATGCGTTCTGACGCCACCATTCGGCGAGCAGTACGCCGGTTGCGACCGAGACGTTAAGGCTTTCTACGTTGCCGGTGCCGCCAATCGACAGGCTCATGTCACCCTGTTTGAACGCGGTATCAGAAAGACCTTCACGCTCCTGCCCTAACACCAGCACCATTTTCTCCGGCAGCTGAGCCTGCGCCAGCGGCGTGCCCTGATGGCTGGAGGTGGTGACGATGGTGTAACCCGCTTTACGGAACGCTTCCAGACCTTCACTGAAAGTTGCGCCGCTGATGGCCTGCACATGCTCAGCACCGCCTTCTGCGGTACGTACCGCTGCGCCGGACTCCAGCAGTGAGGCGTCGTTCACCAGCAAACCTTTTACGCCAAAGTGCGCGCAGCTGCGCATAATCGCGCCGAGGTTATGCGGGTTGCTGACATCTTCCAGTGCCAGCACGCAATCTTTGGTATTCGCCTGGCTCAGCCATTCAGAAACCGCCATACCCATGCGCTTTTTGATCAGGAAGCAGACGCCACCATGATGCTCAGTGCCTGACGCTTTGGTAATCTCTGCATCTTCCACGACGTGATAGGCTTTGCGGTTAGCCGCCAGCCAGCGCAGCGCTTCGCGGAAACGCGGTGTCACTTCCTGCACGAACCAGGCGCGAACAATCGCTTCAGGACGGCTCTGGAACAGCGCCTGACAGGCGTTCTCACCATAGACGCGCGTCTCTTCGTTACGCTGACGACGGATCTGTTCGGGATCGACGAAGCTCTTGCCGCTGATGCCGCCATGATCCGGCTTATCGCTTTCGGTTGCCGGACGATCTGCTGATGGCGCGCGTGACACGGTGCGCCATGGGGAATCGCTGCTGCCATAGGCGCCGCGATTATCATCGCCACGATCGTTGCGGCGGCCTGCGCCATCGTCTGAACGGCGTGGAGCGCCACGTCCGCCTTCATCACGACGCGGTGAACTGCTGCGACCGGTGTCGTCGCTGCGACGGCCAGCGGAGCGATCACCTTCCTGACTGCGTTCAGTACGGGGGCCAGACGAACGACGATTATCATCCGAACGGGCAGCAGCGTGACCACCTTTGCCTGTACGAGGATTAGGCGCGCGCGCGCTTTTATCGTCCTCGCCACGCACGTACATCACCTTAACCTTACCGCTCTTGCCTTTAAATTCGTCGTTCATGTCTTCCTCCTGCATTGAGAGCGCGCAGATTACCTGATGTGCTGGCGCTTAGCTATCAACTATTGAACCTATAGAGCAATCCAGATTGAGAGGGAATCCGTCCCCTTTCATAATGAACAATATTTATCAGACTGACACTTTTCAACATCAGAGGTTCCTATGAATACGGTATGCGCTTCCTGTCAGGCAACCAATCGCGTTCCTGAAGAACGCCTTGCCGACGTGGCGAAATGTGGTCGCTGTGGAAATGCGTTATTTGATGGCGAAGTGGTGAATGCCACCAGCGCTAACTTTGACAAATATCTGCAGGATGATCTGCCGGTGGTGATCGATTTCTGGGCGCCCTGGTGTGGTCCCTGTGTCAATTTTGCGCCGGTGTTTAAAGATGTCGCCAGTGAACGCAGCGGTAAAGTCCGCTTTATTAAAGTGAACACCGAAGCGGAACCGGCCCTGAGCGCCCGTTTCAACATTCGCAGCATCCCGACCATCATGCTGTTTAAGAACGGCGAGCGGGTCGACATGCTGAATGGCGCGATGCCCAAAGCGCCTTTCAATGAATGGCTGGATGAGTCACTTTAATCTTCAGAGGCCAGCCTGGCTGGCCTTTTCCTTTTCGCCTGTGCTTCGATTACACTGACGTTTTTCCTGCCCTGAATACTCATGTCTGATAATGCTGTTTTGCGCTTGCGCACCCAACGCCTGGCCCGATCCACCCGTCCTTTCCTCGCGCGCGGCAATCGGGTCATCCGCTGTCAGGGCTGTCTGCTGCCAGAAGTCAACTGTCTCTGCAGTCAGATTGTGCCGCAGTCCGCCCGTAGCCGCTTCTGCCTGGTGATGTTCGATACCGAGCCGATGAAGCCGAGCAACACCGGCCGGCTGATTGCCGATATTCTGCCGGATACCCAGGCTTTTGGCTGGTCACGCACCGAGCCGGATCCGCTGCTGCTGGCGGCGGTGCGCAATCCCGATTATCAGCCGCTGGTGGTTTTCCCGGCATCCTATGCCGACCCCGGTCGCGAAGTGCTGACAACGCCGCCCGCCAGTGGCAAGCCGCCGCTGTTTATTATGCTGGATGGCACCTGGACCGAAGCCCGCAAAATGTTCCGTAAAAGCCCCTGGCTCGACGCCCTGCCGGTGATGTCGCTGGAGGTCAGCACCCCGTCGCGCTATACGCTGCGTGAAGCCCACGGCGCAGGTCAGCACTGCACTGCTGAAGTGGCCGCGGCGCTGCTGGCGCAGGCGGGCGATCGGCTGGCGGCTGAGGCATTATCTCACCATTTTGATCAGTTCCGCGCAGCCTACCTGGCAGGGAAACCGCACCACGCCGGACAGGCTTAATCGCCCAGTCACGCTCCTGGCGGGAGCGTCCCTGCGGTGACAGAGATTAAAATCGGAATGCGCAGCCTGCGATCTGCCCGGAAGCACTGCCAGCAAAAAGCGTTTACAATCACGCAAATCCCGAACTCTGGAGAGCGAGATGAGCCAACGCGGACTGGAAGCGCTGTTACGACCTAAATCAATTGCGGTGATTGGTGCCTCGGTCACGCCAGGGCGCGCCGGATATTTTATGATGCGTAACCTGCTGGCGGGCGGTTTTAGCGGCCCGGTGTTGCCGGTGACGCCGAAATATAAAGCGGTCAGCGGCGTACTGGCCTGGCCCACCATCGACAGCTTACCTTTCGCGCCAGACCTGGCAGTGATCTGCACCCACTCAAAACGTAACCTCGAACTGCTGCAACAGCTCGGGGAGAAAGGTTGCAAAGCCTGCATTATTCTCTCTGCGCCCGCCAGCCAGTCTGCCGAGCTCAAAGCCTGTGCCAGCCAGTGGCAGATACGTCTGCTGGGACCGAACAGTCTTGGCCTGCTGGCCCCCTGGCAGGGATTGAATGCCAGCTTCTCGCCAGTGCCGATAGAGAAAGGCCGTATTGCATTTATCTCCCAGTCCGCCGCCGTATCCAATACCATTCTCGACTGGGCGCAGCAGCGTAATCTCGGATTCTCCTGGTTTATCGCGCTGGGTGACAGTCTGGATACCGATGTCGATGATCTGCTCGACTTCCTGGCTCGCGACGGTAAAACCAGCGCTATCCTGCTCTATCTTGAGCACCTCAGCGATGCGCGTCGTTTTGTTTCTGCCTCACGCAGCGCCTCCCGTAATAAACCGATTCTGGTGATCAAGAGTGGTCGCAGCCGGGAAGCACAGGCGCTGCTGGGCACCCACAGCGGTCTGGACGCCGCCTGGGATGCAGCCATTCAGCGTGCCGGGTTACTGCGGGTGCAGGATACCCATGAGCTCTTCTCCGCCGTTGAGTCGCTGAGTCATATGCGGCCGCTGCGTGGCGACAGGCTGATGATCATCAGTAATGGTGCCGCCCCCGCCGCGCTGGCGCTGGATGAGCTCTATGCCCGCAACGGGAAACTGGCGCAGCTCAGCGAGCAGACGATTCAGCAGCTCGAGGCGCTATTGCCCGCTGGCGCAGGTCGCGGTAACCCGCTGGATTTAAAAGATGACGCCACAGCGGAACGTTATGCCGCCTGCACAGAGATCCTGCTCGACAGCCATGAACTTGATGCATTGATGATTATTCATGCGCCAAGCGCGGTCGCGCCCGCGACTGAAACGGCCGGACATCTGATCGACACCATCGCCCGTCACCCGCGCGGTAAGCTGGTGACGCTGCTGACCAACTGGAGCGGCGAGTTCTCTTCACAAGCCGCGCGCCGAGCCTTTACGCAGGCGGGGATACCGACCTGGCGCACGCCAGAGGGAACGGTGACCGCCTTTATGCATCAGGTTGAGTACCGCCGTAACCAGAAGCAGCTGCGCGAAACCCCTGCCCTGCCCGCCACCCTGAACCTGGACAGCGCCCATGCACACCAGCTGCTGTCACAGGCGCTGGAGCGCGGTGTTACCGCGCTGGATACCCACGAAGTGCAGCCGGTGTTGCAGGCTTACGGCCTGGCCACGCTGCCGACCTGGATCGCCAGCGACAGTAAGGCGGCAGTGGCGATTGCCGATCAGATTGGCTATCCGGTGGCGCTGAAACTGCGTTCACCCGATATCGCGCATAAATCGGAGGTGCAGGGCGTGATGCTCTACCTGCGTAATGCCAGCGAAGTGGAGCATGCCGCTGAGGCCATTTTTGATCGGGTAAAACAGACGTTGCCGCAGGCACGTATCGAAGGGCTGCTGGTTCAGAGCATGGCGAGTCGTGCAGGCGCACAGGAGCTGCGGGTCGTGGTCGAACAGGATGCCCTGTTTGGCCCGATCATTATGCTGGGGGAAGGCGGCGTTGAATGGCAGGCCGATAAACAGGCTGCCGTTGCCCTTCCCCCGCTGAATATGACGCTGGCACGCTATCTGGTGATTCAGGCGATCAAGAGCGGAAAAATCCGCAGCCGCAGCGCGCTGAATCCGCTGGATATCCCCGGTTTAAGCCAGCTGCTGGTGCAGGTCTCTAACCTGGTGGTGGATTGCCCGGAGATCCAGCGACTGGATATTCATCCGCTGCTGGCGGCGGGCAATGATTTTACCCTGCTGGATGTCACCCTGACGCTGGCTCCGTTCCATGGCGATAACGAAGCACGGCTGGCAATACGTCCTTATCCTCAGCATCTGGAAGAGCAGGTAGAGTTAAAGGATGGGCAATTCTGCCTGTTCCGGCCCATTCTGCCAGAGGATGAGCCCCTGCTGCGCGATTTCATCAGTCAGGTCACCAAAGAAGATCTCTACTACCGCTACTTCAGTGAAATCAGTGAGTTTACTCATGATGATCTCGCCAACATGACCCAGATCGATTATGACCGCGAGATGGCGATTGTGGCGGTACGTCAGCATCATGGACGCCCCGAGATCATCGGCGTCACCCGCGCTATCTCTGATGCAGATAACATTGATGCGGAGTTTTCGGTGCTGGTCCGTTCCGACCTGAAAGGCTTAGGCATGGGCCGTCGTCTGCTGGAAAAGATGATCCGCTATACCCGGCATCACGGCTTGCAACAATTGAACGGTATCACCATGCCCCATAACCGCGGCATGATTACGCTGGCACGAAAGCTAAACTTTCATGTTGATATTCAACTGGATGACGGTATTGTCAGCCTGAAATTGTCTTTACAGAATGAGATCAACTAACCTTGTAGAGAAAGGTAAAAAACGTTCGAATCGGCGAAGTTGATGTTATTATTTGTGGTTATAACCCTGATTTGATGGCAAAAGGCCATGCAATGAACAGAGAAGAAGTGCACTGTGATGTTGTCTAAATTTAAACGTAACAAACACCAACAACACCTCGCACAGCTGCCGAAACTGTCACAATCCGTTGCGGATGTGTCGACACTTTACTCGCCTGCCGAATTTCGCCAGACGTTGCTGGAGAAGATTGCGGCAGCGCAGACTCGCATCTGTATTGTTGCGCTCTATCTGGAAAATGATGACGCCGGACGTGCCGTCATGGATGCGCTTTATAGTGCGAAGCAGGCGCGGCCGGAGCTGGATATCTCGATTCTGGTTGACTGGCACCGTGCGCAGCGTGGGCGAATTGGCGCAGCGCGAGGCGTAACCAATGCCGACTGGTATTGCGAAATGGCGACACGTTATCCGGATATTGCCATCCCGGTTTATGGTATCCCGGTCAATACCCGTGAAGCGCTGGGCGTGCTCCACCTTAAAGGGTTCATTATTGATGATATGCTGCTCTACAGCGGCGCCAGCATCAATGATGTCTACCTGCATCAGCATGATAAGTATCGCTATGACCGTTATCAGGTTATCCGTAATTCCCAGCTGACAGATACGATGTATGACTGGATCACGCTCAATCTGAAGTCAGCAGAGGCGGTAAACCGACTCGATTTTGCTGAGCGCCCCTCAAGTCCTGAAATTAAAAATGAGACACGCCAGTTCCGTCAGGACCTGCGCGGTTTCAATTATCAGTTTGAAGGGAATGCCGGCAACGATGAACTGACGGTCACGCCGCTGGTCGGTCTGGGTAAGCATAGCCTGCTCAATAAAACCATTTTCCACCTGATGCCCTGTGCGGAACAGAAGCTGATCATCTGTACCCCCTACTTCAACATGCCCGCCTTGCTGGTACGTAATATCATTCATCTTCTGCGTCAGGGAAAACAGGTTGAGATCATCGTCGGCGATAAAACAGCCAATGACTTCTATATTGCGCCCGATCAGCCGTTCAAAATCATCGGCGCACTGCCTTACCTGTATGAAATCAATCTGCGTCGCTTTATGAGCCGTTTGCACTACTACGTTACGACCGATCAGCTGGTCGTGAGACTGTGGAAGGATGGCGAGAACAGTTATCACCTTAAAGGAATGTGGGTTGATGATGAATGGCAGCTGATTACCGGTAATAACCTCAATCCACGTGCCTGGCGGCTCGATCTGGAAAATGCGGTGCTGATCCACGATCCTCATCAGGAGTTAGCGGCTCAGCGTGAGAAGGAACTGAAGTTAATCCGGCAGAACACAACGGTAGTGACGCATTTCCGTGAGCTTGAGAGTATTGCTGATTACCCGGCCAAGGTGCGCAAACTGATTCGCCGTCTGCGCCGGATACGTATCGATCGCCTGATCAGCCGGATTCTTTAATCACTGCGGCCAATAAGGCATCTGCTATGCGAAGTGTGCTGCTTGCTGTGTTGTTGTGTAGCGGATGCGCCCATATGGCGGAAGATCAGTGGACCGGACGGGATAAAGCGGAGCATTTTGTCGCCTCTGCAGTCCTGGCCGCTGCCGGTAGTGAATATGGGAAGGCAGCGTCAGCACCATTCTGACCGGCAAAGCCAGACTGTTTTCATTAACGCCTGGGGCGGGAAAAGAGTGGTATGACAGCCGCCCGAATGGCAGCGGCTGGAGCTGGAAAGATTTCGCCTGGGATGCCGCCGGTGCTGCCAGCGGCATTGCCCTGTGGAATCTGAGTCAGTAGCTTTCTCTGTTAAAGCTTAATCCCCTTACCGCGCTTGTGCAGCAACAGCGACACCAGAAATGCCACCGCGCCCATCGCTGAAACATACCAGAAGAAAGTCGTCTCAATCCCCTGCTGCTTCATCAGCAACGCAACATACTCTGCCGACCCACCGAAGATCGCATTCGCTACTGCGTAAGATAGTCCTACACCCAGTGCGCGCACCTGTGGCGGAAACATTTCTGCTTTAAGAATGCCACTGATGGCGGTGTAGAAGCTGGTAATCAGCAGCGCCAGCATGATTAACAGGAAAGCCACACCAGGGCTCTGCACGTTTTGCAACAGGGTCAGAATGGGGACCGTACAGATGGCCGCGCCCGCGCCAAAAATCATCATTGAGGTGCGACGACCGATTTTATCTGACAGGGCACCGATAATCGGCTGAATCAGCATAAAGACCAGCAGCGCACCGGTCATCAGGCCGCTGGCGGTTTTAGGATCCATACCTGACGTATTAACCAGATACTTCTGCATGTAGGTAGTGAAGGTGTAAAAACTCAGGGAGCCGCCTGCGGTGAAACCCAGCACCATCAGGAAGGGACGAGTATGATTACGCAGTAACCCGATTACGCTACCCGCATCGCGATGTTCGCGGCTCGTCTTATCTGAGGTCTCTTCCAGTGAGCGTCGTAACCATAATGCGACAACGGCGAGGAGTGCGCCGAGGAAGAACGGAATACGCCAGCCCCAGCTTCGCAGTTCTGCATCCGTCAGCAAAAATTGCAGGACCACGACGGTGAGTACCGCCGCTAACTGACCACCTATCAGCGTGACATACTGGAATGAGGCGTAGAATCCTTTGCGTCCTTCCAGAGCCACTTCACTCATGTAGGTTGCGCTGGTCCCATATTCTCCTCCCACCGATAATCCCTGAAACATACGCGCCAGCAGCAGAATGACGGGCGCAGCCACGCCGATCGTTGCGTAACCGGGTAAGCAGGCAATCACCAGCGAACCAAAACACATCATGCAGACCGAAACCAGCATCGAATTTTTTCGGCCATGTTTGTCGCCGATATAGCCAAACAGCCAGCCGCCAATCGGACGCATTAAAAATCCTGCCGCAAAAACGCCCGCCGTCTGTAACAACTGAGTGGTGGTATCGCCCTGCGGAAAGAAAATGTGGGCAAAATAGAGTGAGAAGAAGGAGTAAACGTAGAAGTCGAACCACTCAACCAGGTTACCTGATGACGCGCCGACGATAGCCCAGATACGTTTCTTTGTATCATCCGTCTGAGTTTTATTATTTGTGGGTGCCATGCCTTACCTCTGTTCCTTGCTGATCAACAGCGTTTAAAGGAGTGAGTAAAGCATTTAAGTCTACTGAAGGTAAAGGCGGCGTAATCCGAGATTATTATTGTGAGCCATGTCGCTAATTATCGAAAAATCAGCGGGTTGCTGGTCATTCAGAAGTGAAAAATGGGTAGTTAAGGGTGACATACCGCATGCCTGCAGGTCACGTTTTCAGCTTAACGTGGCAAAGTGCAGACGTAAAAAAGCCCCGCACTTTCGTGCGGGGCTTCTTCACTTATTTAATGCCTGGCAGTTCCCTACTCTCGCATGGGGAGACCCCACACTACCATCGGCGCTACGGCGTTTCACTTCTGAGTTCGGCATGGGGTCAGGTGGGACCACCGCGCTAAAGCCGCCAGGCAAATTCTGTCTCCGCGCCGCCCGTAAGGCCGCGCAGAATATCCGGTACAGGCTGAAAATTGTGTCTCTCAAAAACGCCTCTGGCGTTGTAAGGTTAAGCCTCACGGGTCATTAGTACCGGTTAGCTCAACGCATCGCTGCGCTTACACACCCGGCCTATCAACGTCGTAGTCTTCAACGTCCCTTCAG
>NZ_JAHXYM010000006.1:0-263908 GCF_019969975.1 Pantoea sp. OVA07A
CTGTAAAACGTCATAATGAATTTCATTATGTGTTCACTCGTGAGGCTTGATATTTTTTACGTCCGGAGACGCTGATATCAATCCTGCGAGTGCCCACACAGATTGTCTGATAAATTGTTAAAGAGCAGTGCGAACAGTGCGTTAGCGTCCTGTCGCGAGGTGGCGTATATTACGCTTTCCTCCTGCAGAGTCAACCTCTTTCTCAGAAGTTTTTCTCCGGCGGCGCAGTCTCCTGTGCCTCTCAACCCGTTTTCCGTTGCCGGTGTTCCGTGTTGATGGAGGCGCATTATAGGGATCCCGTTTCAGAGCACAACCCTTTTTTTGGATCTTTTATCTGAACGGTTATAAATGATCCAGATTGATGAGATCGCCAGCGATCCAGGCCAGAATTGGCTTGTCAGCTGCCTGAAATCGCATCAGGCTGCATTGAAAACAGAACAAAGGAGAACATGATGACTTCCGCCATACGTCCATATAAAGACCTTTTCCCGCAAACCGGCCAGCGCGTTATGGTCGATCCAAGCAGTGTTGTGGTCGGTGATGTCATAATGGAGGACGACGTGAGCATCTGGCCGCTGGTTGCGATCAGGGGTGATGTGAATCAGGTCCGCATTGGTGCCCGTACTAATGTACAGGACGGCAGTGTTCTGCACGTTACGCATAAATCAGCGTCTAACCCGCAAGGCTTCCCTCTTATTATTGGCGAGGATGTCACGGTCGGGCATAAAGCGATGTTGCACGGCTGTACCATTGGTGATCGCGTGCTGGTCGGAATGGGATCGATTCTGCTTGATGGCGTAATAGTAGAAGAAGAGGTGATGATTGGTGCCGGAAGTCTGGTGCCGCCAGGTAAAAGACTGGAGAGCGGCTATCTCTATCTGGGTAGTCCGGTCAGGCAGATCAGGCCGCTGAATGACAATGAGAAGGAAGGTTTACGCTATTCTGCTAATAATTATGTCGCCTGGAAAGATGATTACCTGGCGGGAGATAACCAGATCCAGCCCTGAGCATCAATATTATCCTGACGGATAGCCGCTTCAGCCTCATCTTCCAGATCCCAGCGATGGTGCTGAAACAGCGCCATCGCCTCCCCTTCACCAAAACGTGAAGCCAGCGACTTCCCGCTGATTGCACAGGTCAGCCGCATGCCGTTGACCAGCACCGGGAAACAGACCGCGTTCAGTTCAGCATCATAGGTTTCATCATCAGGAAACTGTATCGCCTGATTCATGGCTGCATGGCCTGTTTAAGCTGGGTAATCACCGGCGCGATTTCCGGCATCACACCGTGCCACAGATAGAAGGCATGAGCAGCCTGCCCCACCAGCATGCCCAAACCATCTGCCAGATGAGCCGTGCCCTGCGCCTGACACCAGCGCAGGAAAGGCGTCAGCCCGCTTTGATAAAACATGTCATAACAGCGCACATCAGCATGAATGACTGCTGCAGGTAAAGGAGGGGTTTCGCCATTCACACCGCTTGAGGTCGCATTAATGATCAGATCAAAGTGCTGATCTGTCAGCTGCTCAAAACCACATGCGCGGATAGTGCCGCTCGCTGCAAACAGGCCAGCCAGCTCTTCCGCCCGCGCGGCGGTACGGTTAACAACAGTGAGTGTCACGCCTGCTGAGAGAAGCGGCAGAATGACCCCACGTGCAGCACCGCCCGCCCCCACCAGCAAAACCTTGTCACCAGCATTGATCATCTTCAGCCGTTCAAGATCGCTTAACAGCCCGATACCATCCGTGTTGTCACCCAGGATCTGCCCATCGCTGAGTTTTTTCACCGTGTTTACCGCGCCGGACAGGGCTGCACGTTCGCTGAGCTGATCGGCAAATTCCCATGCCTGCTGTTTAAAAGGTAACGTCACGTTGGCGCCACGGCCTCCCTGTTCGAAAAAGGCAGAGAGCGCCTGAGGAAAACCATCTATCGGGGCACAAATCCGACCATAGCGATGTTCAACGCCCGTCTGTTCAGCGAAAGCCTGATGGATCAGCGGAGATTTACTGTGGTTGATCGGATTACCGAAAACGGCGAATTGATCCATGAATTAGCCCTGACGTATAAGTTCGCCGCTGATGACATCGCGGATTTCAGAGGGATTGAGCCGCCCACCTGTTTTTCCCGACAGAACCGGGAACTGCTCACCAAACTGCTGCTTCACTTCTTCAGCCGTTCGGCAGGGAGGCAGGCCTGACAGATTTGCACTGGTTGAGACCAGCGGTTTACCAAATGCGCGGCAAAGGGCCTGCACATCAGGATGGTCACTGACGCGAATGGCCAGTGAATCAAACTGTCCGGTAAGCCAGCGAGGCGTTTGTGGCGGAACGGGTACGACAAAGGTCACCGGGCCGGGCCAGCATGCAAACATCCGCTCACGCTGTATCACAGACAGTTCCCGAGCGGAGATGTAAGGTTCCAGCTGGGTGTAATCAGCCGCAATCAGGATAAGCCCCTTTTCTACCGGACGCTGTTTCAGCGCCAGTAAAGCCATGACGGCAGATTCACTGTCAGGGTCACAGCCCAGACCAAATACGGCTTCAGTAGGATAGGCGATGACCGCCTGTCGATTCAGCTGCTCTAAGCAGGTTTCAAGTGAATCGGCGAGGTGTTGATTTTCCATGGTCTATGAATTCTCTTCAGCAATGGCTTTGCCACAACTTTTACTGGCGCAAAAGCGTTTGATCCCTTGGGCCGTCTTTTTTTCAACTAATAGCGGATACTGGCAATAAGGACAGATTCCGGCAACGGGTGTCAGATTCACAACAAACTGGCAGGCTGGATAGCGGTCGCAGGAGTGAAACGTTTTGCCGTAACGGGAGCGCCGCTGAACTAACCGGCCTTCATGGCACTGTGGACAGGCCAGCGAGGTTTCATCCGGTTTGTCGATGGTTTCGGTGTATCCGCATTCCGGATAGAGGCTACAGCCAATGAACATGCCAAATCGCCCCTGCCGCAACACTTTATCCGCACCGCATTCGGGACAGGCGTGGCCTTCCAGCACTTTGACCACATGACCATCGGCCTGACCCTTTAAGGGTCGAATGTAGTCGCATGCCGGGTAGTTCGCGCAGCCCAGAAAAGGACCGTGTTTACCGGAGCGGATAACCAGTTCTGCCCCGCAAGCGGGGCAGGGATCCTGTTTACGCACGGTGAAGAGTGCAGCTTTACTCATAGCGATCAATGCATGAAAGGAAATTTAATGCAGCATACCTTCATTGGCGTCGAATAGCAGTTCTTCCATCTGCTGATAGGCATTTTCACATCCGGGAATGTTGAACAACACCATCAGTACCACCCATTTGAGATCCTCCAGGTCAAACTCAGAGGTATCCAGCGCCATAATGCGTTCGATGACCATTTCACGCGTTTCCAGGTTCAGCACCTGAATCTGCTCCAGGAACAGCAGGAAACCACGGCTGTCAGCATCTAAACGTTTGCTCTCTTCATCGGTATAAATACGCATGGAGAGCGGATCATTTGTCAGTAAAATTGGCGCAACCAGTCCTTCCTGATAGTCAGCCAATCTTTCTAACCAGTTCAGCGCACTGTAAATATCTTCACGATGGAACCCGGCATCCGTCAGGTCGTCTGTCAATCTGTCCTGATCAACACCCATTTCTGCTTCGTTGTGGATATATGTCTCAAACAAATACATCAGTACGTCGAACATGGCATGCCCTCCTCAATCGGACATAGCCGCCGGGTACAGCTGCGATCCATCCTGCTAACTCCAGTTCCAGCAACTGAGCTGAGATAACTGGCACAGATTGGCCGGCACGTTCAGCGACAACGTCAACAGGTGTAACATCATCACCTACGTTAGCCAACACATCAGCAAATGGCAATGGAGCATCGTCACTCACCTCAGAATAAATTTCACCGGCCGGTGTCATCGGCAGCCAGTTAAGTGCACTTGCCAGATCTTCCACGATGTTATGGGGATGGGCCACCAGCAGCGCCCCCTGCTGAATCAGCCAGTTTACGCCTTCGCTTAACGGGTTACCGAGCGCGCCAGGTAAGGCATAGACATTACGATTTTGCTCCAGCCCATACCGCGCCGTTACCAGGGAACCACTCTTCAGCGAGGCTTCTACCACCAGCACCCCATGGCTCAGGCCGCTGATAATACGATTACGGCGCGGAAAATTAAGCGGATGCGGCAGGGTCGTCAGCGGAAACTCAGAAACCACCGCTCCACCCTGTTCAACGATCTCTGCGGCAAGATGGGCATGATTGCTGGGATAGAGCCGCTGCAAACCACTACCTAACACGGCCACCGTTTTACCGCCTACGTTGAGTGCTGCCTGATGCGCAACACCATCAATACCCCTTGCCAGTCCGCTGGTAATGGTCAGACCGCTGAGGCTTAAGTGCTGGGTAAACCAGTCGCACCAGTAGCGGCCATAGTGTGAACAGTTTCGGCTGCCCACCACCGCTAACTGTGGTGTGCTGATAAGCGCAGGATCGCCATCAATATAGAGCAGCGGCGGAAAGCGGTTGGTTTCTTTAAGACGGGCAGGATAGGCCGCGTCCAGAGCAGTTACCAGATGATGAGCCGGACTCTGAGCCAGCCAGGAATAGACTTCTGTGAGATTATTTTCATTAAAATCATCATATTGCTGGCACTGGCTCTCATCTAAGCCAAGCCGGATAAGCTGCTCCCTGTCTGCCTGTCCGGCACCTATTTGCTGCGCCACATCAACCCAGCGTTTCCCTGTCATTCCAGTGACGGCGGCCAGCCGTACAGACTGCGCTATTTTGTCCATCTTCAGCTCCCTGATCGCCCTTGCTTCCTGCCGCAGAATGCTGTCAATCAGGCCTCGAAAAGTCTACAATATAAGGTAGTAATCTTTTCTTAACCGAATACAGATCTGGATATTTATGTCAGTTTTGCAGGTATTACATTTCCCTGACGAGCGTCTTCGCAAAGTTGCTGCGCCCGTTAAAGAAGTTAACGCAGACATTCAGCGTATCGTTGATGATATGTTCGAGACGATGTATGCCGAAGAAGGTATCGGTCTTGCGGCTACGCAGGTCGATATTCATCAGCGCATTATCGTGATTGACGTCTCTGAAAGTCGTGAAGAGCGTTTAGTGCTGATTAACCCTGAGCTGCTGGAAAAAAGTGGTGAAACCGGCATTGAAGAGGGTTGCCTCTCTATTCCGGAACAGCGCGCATTTGTTCCGCGTGCCGAGCGGGTAAAGGTCCGTGCACTGGATCGCGAGGGTAAAAGTTTCGAACTGGAAGCCAGCGAGTTACTGGCCATCTGTATCCAGCATGAGATCGATCATCTGGAAGGCAAACTGTTTATCGATTATCTGTCGCCTTTAAAGCGGCAACGGATCAAAAATAAATTAGAGAAACTGGCGCGTCAGAACGCGCAGGCTTCCTGAGATCTTAATAAGGGATAAACGTGTCTGCCCCGCTAAAAATCATCTTTGCCGGCACACCTGACTTTGCAGCGCGTCATCTTGACGCGCTGCTTGCTTCTGAACATCAGGTTATCGGCGTATTCACCCAACCCGACCGTCCTTCTGGTCGCGGTAACAAATTAACGCCAGGCCCGGTCAAAACGCTGGCGATGGCACATGACATTCCGGTTTATCAGCCTAAGTCACTGCGACCTGAAGAAAATCAGCAACTGGTTGCTGACCTCAAGGCCGATGTGATGGTGGTTGTAGCCTACGGATTAATTCTGCCCAAGGCCGTGCTTGATATGCCACGTCTGGGATGCATCAATGTCCATGGCTCACTGCTGCCACGCTGGCGCGGAGCTGCGCCTATTCAACGTGCGCTCTGGGCTGGCGACAGCGAAACCGGCGTGACCATCATGCAGATGGACGTGGGACTGGATACCGGCGATATGCTGCATAAGCTGGCCTGTCCGATTACTGCCCAGGATACCAGTGCCACGCTGTATGACAAGCTGGCACAGCTTGGCCCACAGGGGCTGCTGGATACGCTGACATTACTGACCACTCAGCAGGCTTCACCTGAAAAACAGGATGAAACGCTGGCCAACTATGCTGAGAAACTCAGTAAAGAGGAAGCACGTCTTGACTGGACACTCTCTGCAGAACAGCTTGAGCGTTGTATTCGCGCTTTTAACCCGTGGCCGATGAGCTTTTTCACCATTGAAGATCAGCCGGTTAAAGTCTGGCAGGCAAGCGTTCTGCCCCACTGCGATCGTGCGCCTGGTGAAATTATCCATGCTGACAAGCATGGCATCCAGGTGGCAACGGCTCAGGGCGTACTGAACCTGCTCCAGTTGCAGCCCGCCGGTAAAAAACCGATGTCGGCTCAGGATCTTCTCAACTCGCGCCGGGAATGGTTTGAACCTGGAACCCTTCTGGACTGACTCTCAGGCCCGGTCCCTCACCGGGCCTTTTGTTTGATGACAAAACCCTATGACTAAATCTATCAACCTGCGTAGCCTCTCGGCTCAACTTATTGAGCGTGTGGTCGACAAGGGCGAATCCCTGAATACGGCACTGCCAGCCGCCCAGAAAAAGCTCTCTGACAAAGATAGCGCATTAGTGCAGGAGATCTGTTTTGGCGTATTGCGCACATTACCGCAGCTGGAAGCGCTGATTGGCAAACTGATGGAGCGTCCACTTACCGGCAAACAGCGGGTTCTGCACTATCTGATCATGGTCGGGCTTTATCAGCTGGAATATACCCGTGTGCCTGCCCATGCCGCACTGGCAGAAACCGTCGCGGGCGCCGAAGTGCTGAAGCGCACCAGTATGAAAGGCTTATTAAATGGCGTATTACGCCAGTTTCAGCGTCAGCGGGAAGAGCTGCTCGCCACTGTTCAGGATGGCCCGCAACGCTATCTGCATCCCGGATGGCTGCTAAAGCGTTTACAGCATGCCTGGCCGGAACAATGGCAACAGATTGTCGAAGCAAATAATCTGCGTCCGCCGATGTGGCTGCGGGTTAATCGCCAGCACCACGATCGTGACACGTGGCTGGCTATGCTGGCCGAAAGCGGCAGGAATGCTCAGCCTGCTGTCGATGTGCCGGATGCGCTGCGGCTTGACGCCCCTGCCCCGGTCAGCCAGCTACCAGGCTTTGATCAGGGTTGGGTTACCGTGCAGGATTTATCTGCTCAGCGCTGTGCCTTGCTGCTTGAGCCCCAAAACGGCGAACAGATTCTGGATTTATGCGCTGCGCCCGGCGGTAAAACGACCCATATCCTTGAAATCGCGCCTCAGGCCGAAGTTATGGCCGTCGACGTGGATGCGCAGCGTCTTAAACGCGTAAATGAGAATCTGCAGCGACTGGGTATGAAAGCAGACGTGAAACAGGGTGATGGACGAACGCCGCAACAGTGGTGCGGCGATCGTCAGTTTGACCGTATTCTGCTGGATGCGCCCTGCTCTGCTACCGGTGTTATCCGACGCCATCCCGATATTAAGTGGCTGCGTCGCGATCGGGATATCGCCGAGCTGGCAAAGCTTCAGGGTGAAATTCTTGATGCTATCTGGCCGCACCTGAAACCTGGCGGTACACTGATTTATGCCACCTGTTCCATCCTGCCTGAAGAGAATCATCAGCAGATAGATGCTTTCCTGCAGCGCCAGCATGATTCGCAGGCTGAGCCCCTCAGAGATGCGCCCGCGAACGGCTTACAGGTATTCCCGGAAGCCGAAGGCGGAGATGGTTTCTTCTACGCTAAGCTGATAAAAAAATCGGGTACAAACTGAAATGAGTATTGATAAGCGATGAAAATAATCATTCTGGGCGCAGGACAGGTTGGCGGAACCCTGGCAGAAAATCTGGTGGGTGAAAACAACGATATCACGGTGGTTGATACCGACTCTTCACGCCTGCGTCACCTGCAGGATAAGTTCGATCTTCGCGTCGTGCAGGGTCATGGTTCTCATCCACGCATTTTACGTGAGGCGGGTGCAGAAGATGCCGACATGCTGGTTGCCGTAACCAACTCCGATGAAACCAACATGATTGCCTGTCAGATTGCTTATTCGCTTTTCAATACGCCGAATCGCATCGCCCGTATTCGCGCGGCCGACTATCTGCGTGATGCGGACAAGTTATTTATTCCTGAAGCGGTGCCTATCGATCACCTGATCTCGCCTGAACAGCTGGTAATTGACAATATCTATCGTTTAATTCAGTACCCTGGCGCATTGCAGGTCGTAAACTTTGCTGAAGGCAAAGTCAGCCTCGCCGTGGTGAAAGCTTATTATGGCGGGCCACTGGTAGGAAATCCGCTGTCGATCATGCGTGAGCATATGCCACACATTGATACCCGCGTAGCCGCTATATTTCGTCAGGATCGCCCCATTCGCCCGCAGGGTTCAACCATCGTAGAAGCGGGTGATGAAGTCTTTTTCATTGCAGCCAGTCAGAACATTCGTGCGGTAATGAGTGAAATGCAGCGGCTGGAGAAACCTTATAAACGGATTATGCTGGTAGGTGGCGGTAATATCGGTTTCGGTCTGGCACAAAAACTTGAGAAAAATTACAGCGTGAAGCTGATTGAACGTAACCCCCAGCGCGCAGCAGAACTGGCAGAGCATCTTCACGACACAGTCGTCTTTTATGGCGATGCGTCAGATCAGGAACTTCTCGCTGAAGAACATGTTGATCAGGTTGATCTCTTTATCGCCGTCACCAATGATGATGAAGCCAATATTATGTCAGCCATGCTGGCAAAAAAGATGGGGGCGAAGAAGGTTATGGTGCTGATTCAGCGCCGCGCCTACGTCGATCTGGTACAAGGCAGCGTTATCGATATCGCTATTTCACCTCAGCAGGCCACGATTTCTGCCCTGCTTGGTCATGTGCGCAAAGCGGATATCGTGGGCGTTTCATCGCTACGACGCGGTATTGCAGAAGCGATCGAAGCGATAGCGCACGGAGACGAATCAACTTCACGCGTGGTCGGCCGCTCCATTGATGATATCAAACTACCGCCAGGCACCATTATTGGCGCAGTGGTTCGTGGAGACGATGTGATGATTGCCAATGATAACCTGCGAATTGAACAAGGTGATCATGTCATCATGTTCCTGACCGACAAGAAGTTTGTATCAGATGTGGAACGTCTCTTCCAGCCGAGTCCATTTTTCCTGTAAATGCCGCGTTTATAGGCGAACAGAACACAAGGAACGCAAAACTGCCGCTTAATTCGCTGTGTTGATGGCAAAACCAGTAGGGTTTGTTAGACTTTATGGCATTGGCTTGGGCAAGGAGATAAGTATGAGTTTAATCAAAGAGTTTCGCGATTTCGCAATGCGCGGCAATGTGATGGATTTAGCCGTCGGTGTCATCATCGGTGCTGCATTCGGTAAAATTGTTTCATCGTTAGTCGCCAACATCATTATGCCGCCTTTAGGCTTACTGATTGGTGGTGTCGATTTTAAATCATTCGCCTGGGTACTTAAGCCTGCAGTTGGTGATGCTCCAGCCGTTGTAATGCAGTACGGTATCTTCCTTCAGACCATCTTCGATTTCGTCATCATCGCTTTCGCAATCTTTATGGCGATCAAGTTAATGAATCGTCTGTACAAGAAAAAGGAAGTAGAGAAGCCAGTTGCTAAACCGTCAAACGAAGAAGTTCTGCTGACTGAAATCCGCGATCTGCTGAAACAGCAGAATACCCGGGTCTAGTTAATAAGCCGCCGCACAGGCGGTTTTTTTAACCGTAAAAGCAGAAGGGCAGTGATAAGACGCTTTCTTATCACTGCCCTCCCATCCAGTCCCCTTGCCATGTTTCTCTTTCCGCTTGAAACTACCTTTACCCTTTTGCTTCTGCTCTATGCGTTGCCGAAATAGTGGGTCGTGTAACAGAGCCTGAATCGCGTTATCGCGGATTTGCCCTTTGGTGTGCTGATATTTACTCATGACGCCTCCTGTTGAGATGGTCTGATACTCTATTCCTTTGCAGCAAAATAACAATATGCTTATTTGCTCGAAGCCTCTCCCCGCTCCAGCGCCTCAAGAATTGAGCACGAAATGCTACTGTGACTGTCACCACAACAGGCATCGGAAAGGTGTCGCAGGGAACGCTGCATCGTTTCTAACTCTGCGATCATCTGAGCAACTTCACTCAGCCGTTTTTCAACGATCGCTTTTGATTCCTGACAGGTGTGATGCGCAGGATCAACCCGGATCGAAAGTAGCTCTCTGATCGCTTCAAGGCTGAAACCCAGTTTACGGCCATAGCGAATAAATTTCAGACGCTGAAGATCGCCCTCGCTGTAAAGGCGAAAGCCACCTTCCGTACGACCATCATGATCCATCATCTGCTGCTTTTCATAAAAACGGATAGTGTCTGGCGTCACCTCCGCAAGCTTAGCTAACTGACCGATGCGAAACATTTACTCCTCCTCGCGGAAACGATGCTGAATAGCAGTGGAATAACTACCATGAAGAAAATCGGTACTGATACCCGCCTGGCGTAATCTTAGCTCCAGCACCTGAAGCCGATGGCAATGATCCCGATAATTTTGATCCGCTGGATCGAGGTTACGCATAAGATCGTTAACTTCCATGGCTTCACGTCTGAGCTCAAGCTCCGGCGGCAGAAAGCCCGAATTTTTCAGTAACCGGTAGCCCGCTCTTAACTCAGGCGGAACATGACTGTCATCATCCAGCTGCAGCGGCTTACCAGAGCCGGGAAGATTACTCAGCTCGCCTTTTTCCAGCGCCGCTTTGATGTGCTGTTCAGCAAGTTCATCAACCAGCCACATAGTTAGCTCCTTTGAACATGTAAAGAGTAAGTTCTAAGGTAGTAAATTTCAGGCAATAAAAAACCCGCCGAAGCGGGTTTTTTACGTTGCTACAGATTACTCTGCGGCTGCTTCTGCTTGAGCTTCTGGACGATCAACCAGCTCGATGTAAGCCATCGGAGCGTTGTCACCAGCACGGAAGCCACACTTCAGAATACGAGTGTAACCACCGGCACGGCTCGCGAAACGCGGGCCCAGCTCATTAAACAGTTTTGCCACGATCTCGTTATCACGAGTACGGGCGAATGCCAGACGACGATTAGCTACGCTGTCGGTCTTGGCAAGAGTAATCAGCGGCTCAACTACGCGACGCAGTTCTTTGGCTTTCGGCAGAGTCGTTTTGATGATCTCATGACGAACCAGAGAACCGGCCATGTTGCGGAACATAGCCTGACGATGGCTGCTGTTGCGGTTCAGTTGACGACCACTCTTACGATGGCGCATGACCTTATCCTTCTCAGTGAAACCTTAACCTGTGATCTGATTATTCATCAGCAATGCTTGCTGGCGGCCAGTTCTCGAGGCGCATACCCAGAGAAAGACCACGCGAAGCCAGCACATCTTTAATCTCGGTAAGAGATTTTTTACCAAGGTTAGGCGTTTTAAGCAGCTCAACCTCGGTACGCTGTACCAGATCACCGATGTAGTGGATAGCTTCTGCCTTAAGGCAGTTAGCAGAGCGGACAGTCAATTCCAGATCGTCAACAGGGCGCAGCAGGATCGGATCGAATTCTGGTTTCTCTTCTTTAACTTCCGGCTGACGTACATCACGTAAGTCAACGAAAGCTTCAAGTTGTTCTGCCAGAATGGTTGCCGCACGACGAATCGCCTCTTCAGGATCGATTGTGCCGTTGGTTTCCATTTCGATGACCAGCTTGTCCAGGTCGGTGCGCTGCTCTACACGCGCTGCTTCAACATTGTAGGCGATACGGTCTACAGGGCTGTAGCAAGCGTCAACTAACAGGCGGCCGATTGGGCGCTCATCTTCTTCCGAATGAATTCGGGCAGAAGCCGGCACATAGCCACGACCACGCTGAACTTTGATACGCATGCTGATAGCAGCGTTCTCATCGGTCAGATGGCAAATGACATGCTGAGGCTTGACGATTTCGACATCACCATCATGGGTAATGTCGGCTGCAGTCACAGGGCCAATGCCAGATTTATTCAAGGTCAGAATAACTTCATCTTTCCCCTGAACTCTTACCGCCAGCCCTTTCAGGTTGAGCAGGATTTCCAGGATATCTTCCTGTACTCCCTCTTTGGTGCTGTACTCATGAAGTACACCATCAATTTCAACCTCGGTCACCGCGCAACCCGGCATGGATGAAAGCAGAATACGGCGCAGTGCGTTACCAAGAGTATGGCCAAAGCCACGCTCTAAAGGCTCAAGGGTCACCTTGGCGTGCGTCGAACTCACTTGCTCGATATCTACCAGGCGCGGTTTTAGAAACTCTGTCACAGAACCCTGCATTGTGTCCTCTCTTTGGTACTAAGCCTTACTTGGAGTAAAGCTCGACGATCAGGTGTTCGTTAATGTCCGCAGACAGATCAGTACGTTCAGGAATACGCTTGAACACACCTTCCATCTTAGTCGCATCAACTTCCAGCCAGGTTGGCTTTTCACGCTGCTCAGCCAGCTCCAGAGCGGCCTTCACGCGAGATTGCTTTTTGGCTTTCTCACGGATGCTAACGACATCATTCGGAGATACCTGATAAGAAGCGATGTTAACAACGCGGCCATTTACCAGAACAGACTTATGGCTAACCAGCTGACGTGCTTCTGCACGAGTGGCACCAAAGCCCATACGATAAACTACGTTGTCCAGACGACCTTCCAGCAGAGCCAACAGGTTTTCACCGGTGTTGCCTTTCAGACGAGCTGCTTCTTTATAATAGTTACGGAACTGACGCTCCAGCACGCCGTAGATACGACGAACTTTTTGCTTTTCACGTAACTGACCGCCGTAATCAGACAGACGCGGTTTACGCGCACCATGCTGACCAGGGGCTTGTTCAATCTTACACTTGGAATCAATCGCGCGAACGCCAGACTTAAGGAATAAGTCAGTGCCCTCACGACGGCTCAGCTTGAGCTTAGGACCCAAATATCTTGCCATTTTCTTTCTCCAACTATCCTAAAAAAACGGGCGTTATACGCGACGTTTTTTCGGCGGACGACAACCGTTATGAGGGATCGGAGTCACATCAGTAATATTAGTGATGCGGAAACCAGCGGCGTTCAAAGCACGAATCGTAGATTCGCGACCTGGACCCGGACCCTTTACCATAACTTCCAGGTTCTTAATTCCGTAATCTTTTACCGCTTCTGCACAGCGCTCTGCAGCGACCTGAGCAGCAAACGGAGTGGATTTACGTGAACCGCGGAAACCGGAACCACCGGCGGTTGCCCAACCCAGTGCGTTACCCTGACGATCAGTAATGGTAACGATGGTGTTGTTAAAAGAAGCATGGACATGAGCCACGCCATCTGAGACTTGTTTTCTTACACGCTTACGTGCACGAACTGGTGCCTTTGCCATTATTTACTCACCCCGATTATTTCTTGATCGGTTTACGCGGACCCTTACGGGTACGTGCGTTGGTCTTAGTACGCTGACCGCGAACCGGAAGACCACGACGATGGCGCAAACCACGGTAGCAACCAAGGTCCATAAGACGCTTGATGCTCAGGGTGATTTCACGGCGCAGATCACCTTCTACAACGAATTTCGCAACTGCATCACGCAGCTGATCAATTTGTTCTTCAGACAGCTCACTGATCTTAACATTTTCAGCAATACCCGTTGAAGCGCAGATGGCTTTAGAACGAGTTTTACCGATACCGAAGATCGAAGTTAATGCGATAACGGTATGTTTTTGATCAGGAATGTTAATGCCTGCTATACGGGCCACTATGCACTCCTATAATTAAACAAGCACGTCCCATGCTGAAAAGCCCGTTTTCAGGATACTCAAATGGAAACGCACTGACATACAAAAGATTGGCTGGCTAATCTAGCCAGCTCAACCCGACTTTGCAAGAAAAATATGTGACAAAATCAGCCTTGGCGCTGTTTATGCTTTGGCTCGGCGCTGCAGATCACACGGACGACACCGTCGCGACGAATGATTTTGCAGTTACGACATAATCTCTTGACGGAAGCACGAACTTTCATTTTTACTCTCCGTAACTTCTCAACCAACTGAATTAACGGCCGTAGCCTTTCAGGTTAGCTTTCTTCAGTGCCGACTCGTACTGACTTGACATCATCAGAGTTTGCACTTGAGCCATAAAGTCCATGATGACGACAACTACGATAAGCAGTGAAGTACCGCCAAAGTAGAAGGGAACCTTCATCGCATCACGCATGAACTCCGGGATAAGGCAGATAAACGTAATGTAGAGAGCGCCGATTAAGGTCAATCGCGTCATTACTTTATCAATATACTTCGCCGTTTGCTCTCCCGGACGAATTCCCGGTACGAATGCACCAGACTTCTTCAGGTTATCTGCTGTTTCACGTGGGTTGAAAACCAACGCCGTATAGAAGAAACAGAAGAAGATGATTGCAGTCGCATAGAGTAGCACATAAAGCGGCTGTCCTGGCTGCAAATACAGCGAAATTGTTGTCAGCCAGTTCCAACCGGTACCGCCCCCAAACCACGATGCAATCGTTGCCGGGAACAGAATAATGCTGGAAGCAAAAATGGCTGGAATGACGCCTGCCATGTTCACTTTCAACGGTAAATGTGTGCTCTGTGCAGCGTAAACGCGACGACCTTGCTGACGTTTTGCGTAGTTCACCACAATGCGGCGTTGACCACGTTCAACAAAGATAACAAAGAAGGTCACTGCGAATACGAGTACTGCAACCAACAGCAACAGAAGGAAGTGCAGGTCGCCTTGCCGCGCTTGCTCGATGGTATGGCCAATGGCCGGCGGGAGACCCGCAACGATACCTGCGAAGATAATGATCGAAATACCGTTACCGATACCACGTTCAGTAATCTGTTCGCCCAGCCACATCAGGAACATCGTTCCTGAGACCAGACTCACAACAGCGGTAAAGTAGAAAGCAAAGCCTGGATTCATTACCAGGCCTTGCATCCCTGGCATATTCGGCAGACCGGTAGCAATACCGATCGACTGAAATATGGCCAATACCAACGTACCGTATCGGGTGTACTGGCTAATCTTACGACGGCCAGCCTCCCCTTCTTTCTTAATTTCCGCTAACGCTGGATGAACCACCGTTAATAACTGGATGATAATCGACGCCGAAATATACGGCATGATGCCCAGTGCGAAAATAGAAGCACGGCTCAGAGCACCACCAGAGAACATGTTAAACATTTCAATGATGGTGCCACGCTGTTGCTCAAGCAGTTTGGCAAGTACAGTGGCATCAATACCAGGGATTGGAATAAAAGAGCCAATACGGAAGACAATGAGTGCGCCGATTACAAACAGCAGTCTGCGTTTCAGCTCACCAAAGCCACCCTTGGCACTTTGAAAATCTAATCCCGGTTGTTTAGCCATCTGCTACTTATTCCTCGATTTTACCGCCAGCAGCTTCGATTGCAGCACGTGCACCTTTGGTGACACGCAGACCGCGAACCGTTACCGGTGTAGAAACTTCACCAGACAGAATTACTTTAACGAATTCAATCTGAACACCGACAATGTTGGCTGCTTTCAGCGCGTTCAGGTCGACGATACCGCCTTCAACTTTCGCCAGATCAGACAGACGAATCTCTGTGGTGATCATTGCTTTGCGAGAGGTGAAACCGAACTTCGGCAGACGACGGTACAGAGGCATCTGACCACCTTCGAAACCGCGACGTACGCCACCGCCAGAACGTGAGTTCTGACCTTTGTGACCACGACCACCGGTTTTTCCGAGGCCAGAACCGATACCACGACCCAGACGCTTGGTAGCGTGCTTAGACCCTTCGGCCGGAGACAGAGTATTTAAACGCATCTCTTACTCCTCCACTTTAACCATATAGGAAACCGCGTTAACCATACCGCGTACTGCAGGCGTGTCTTCACGCTCAACGGTGTGGCCAATACGACGCAGACCCAGGCCAACCAGAGTGGCTTTATGCTTAGGCAAGCGGCCGATTGAACTACGGGTTTGAGTGATTTTAATAGTCTTAGCCATCGTGATTACCCCAGAATTTCTTCAACGGATTTACCACGCTTAGCAGCGACCATTTCCGGAGATTTCATATTGCCCAGGCCGTCGATAGTTGCACGAACCACGTTAATCGGGTTAGTAGAACCATAGGCTTTTGCCAGTACGTTATGAACTCCAGCGACTTCCAGAACGGCGCGCATTGCACCACCGGCAATAATACCGGTACCTTCTGAAGCCGGCTGCATGAACACGCGGGAACCCGTGTGTGCACCTTTAACTGGGTGCTGCAGGGTGCCGTTGGTCAGCGCGACGTTAACCATGTTGCGACGGGCTTTCTCCATCGCTTTCTGGATCGCTGCTGGAACTTCACGCGCTTTACCGTAACCAAAACCTACGCGACCATTACCATCGCCTACCACAGTCAGTGCTGTGAAGGAGAAGATACGACCACCTTTAACAGTTTTAGAAACACGGTTTACCGCGATCAGTTTTTCCTGCAGTTCGCCAGCTTGTTTCTCGATGTGTGCCATCTTAGACCTCTACCTTAGAACTGAAGGCCAGCTTCACGGGCAGCATCTGCCAGTGCCTGGACGCGACCATGATATTGGAAACCGGAACGGTCGAAAGAAACACCAGTGATGCCTTTTTCGATTGCGCGTTCTGCGATAGCTTTACCTACTGCAGCTGCGGCTTCTTTATTACCGGTATACTTCAGTTGTTCAGTGATAGCTTTTTCTACAGTAGAAGCAGCGACCAGAACTTCGGAACCGTTCGGGGCGATTACCTGTGCGTAAATATGACGCGGGGTACGATGTACCACCAGGCGAGTAGCACCCAGCTCTTTGAGCTTGCGACGTGCACGGGTCGCACGACGGATACGAGCAGATTTCTTATCCATAGTGTTACCTTACTTCTTCTTAGCCTCTTTGGTACGCACGACTTCGTCGGCGTAACGGACACCCTTGCCTTTATAAGGCTCAGGACGACGGTAGGCGCGCAAGTCCGCTGCAACCTGACCAATCAGCTGTTTATCAGCACCTTTCAGCACGATCTCAGTCTGAGTTGGACATTCTGCAGTGATACCCGCGGGCAGCTGGTGATCGACTGGATGAGAAAAGCCCAGAGACAGGTTAACCACGTCGCCTTTAACGGCTGCACGATAACCTACACCAACCAGCTGCAGCTTCTTAGTGAAGCCTTCGGTAACACCGATTACCATTGCGTTCAGCAGCGCGCGAGAAGTACCCGCCTGCGCCCAGCCGTCAACGAAACCTTCGCGCGGAGCGAAAGTCAGAGCGTTGTCAGCATGCTTAACTTCAACAGCATCATTGATAGTACGAGTCAGCTCGCCGTTTTTACCTTTAATCGAAATTACCTGACCGTTGAGTTTTACCTCTACGCCGGCAGGAACAACGACAGGTGCTTTAGCAACACGAGACATATGTATCCTCCGATTACGCTACGTAGCAGATAATTTCGCCACCAAGACCTGCCTGGCGCGCTGCACGATCAGTCATGACACCTTTAGATGTAGAAACTACAGCGATGCCCATACCAGCCATTACCTTTGGCAGCTCATCTTTTTTCTTATAGATGCGCAGACCAGGACGGCTTACTCGCTGAATGCTTTCTACAACAGCTTTGCCCTGGAAATACTTGAGAGTAAGTTCCAGTTCCAGCTTGATGTCGCCTTCGATTTTGAAATCTTCAATATATCCTTCTTCCTTCAGAACGTTGGCAATTGCCAATTTCAGCTTGGAGGAAGGCATGGTGACCGCAACTTTGTTTGCGGCCTGACCGTTACGGATACGGGTCA
The DNA here is from genome assembly GCF_019969975.1 of Pantoea sp. OVA07A. NCBI lineage: Bacteria > Pseudomonadati > Pseudomonadota > Gammaproteobacteria > Enterobacterales > Erwiniaceae > Pantoea > Pantoea sp. OVA07A. Next base: position 17,724 of record NZ_JAHXYM010000006.1, read on the forward strand.
GCATATCCGCGATCGGATCTTGCATGCTCATCTGTGTTACTCCCGTGATTCAATTGGTGACAATTACCAGCTAGCCTTTTTCAGGCCCGGGATTTCACCGCGCATGGCGGCTTCGCGGACCTTGATACGGCTCAACCCAAACTTCCGCAGGAAACCGTGCGGACGACCTGTTTGACGGCAGCGGTTACGCTGACGCGAAGGGCTGGAATCACGCGGCAGACTCTGCAGCTTCAGAACAGCATCCCAACGATCTTCGTCGGAAGCGTTCACATCAGAGATGATCGCTTTCAGTTCAGCGCGTTTAGCGAAGAATTTGTCTGCTAATTTTGCACGCTTAACTTCGCGTGCTTTCATAGATTGCTTAGCCATTAAGTAACCCTACCTTACTTACGGAACGGGAAGTCAAAGGCAGCCAGCAGAGCACGGCCTTCATCATCAGATTTCGCAGTAGTGGTAATGGTGATATCCAAACCACGAACGCGATCGACTTTGTCGTAGTCGATTTCTGGGAAGATGATCTGCTCACGTACACCCATGCTGTAGTTGCCACGACCATCGAATGACTTAGCGGACAAGCCACGGAAGTCACGGATACGTGGAACAGCAATGGTGACCAGACGCTCAAAGAACTCCCACATGCGCTCGCCACGCAGAGTTACTTTACAGCCGATCGGATAGCCCTGACGGATTTTGAAGCCTGCAACTGATTTGCGTGCTTTGGTGACCAGCGGTTTTTGACCGGAGATTGCTGCCAGGTCAGCTGCTGCGTTATCCAGCAGTTTCTTGTCAGCGATCGCTTCACCAACACCCATGTTCAGGGTGATCTTCTCGACCCGAGGGACTTGCATGACAGAATTGTAGCCAAACTCTGTCATGAGTTTCTGGACTACTTCGTCTTTGTAGTAATCATGCAGTTTCGCCATCGTACTACTCCAAATTACTTGATAGTTTCGCTGTTAGACTTGAAGAAACGGACTTTTTTGCCGTCTTCGAATCTAAAGCCTACACGGTCAGCCTTACCAGTTGCCGCGTTGAACAGTGCAACGTTAGAAACCTGAATAGCAGCTTCTTTTTCAACGATGCCACCTGGTTGGTTCAGAGCCGGAACCGGCTTCTGATGTTTCTTCACCAGGTTGATACCTTCAACGATGACCTTACCAGAAGACAGGACATTCTTAACTTTACCGCGCTTACCTTTATCTTTACCGGTTAACACGATAACTTCGTCGTTACGACGGATTTTAGCTGCCATTGTTCGCTCCTTAGAGTACTTCTGGTGCCAGAGAGATAATTTTCATGAACTTTTCAGTACGAAGTTCACGAGTTACCGGCCCAAAAATACGCGTACCGATAGGCTGCTCACTGTTATTGTTCAGAATAACGCATGCATTACCATCGAAGCGAATGACAGAACCGTCCGGGCGACGAACACCCTTCCTGGTGCGCACCACTACCGCCTTCAGGACATCACCTTTTTTGACTTTACCACGCGGAATTGCTTCCTTGATGGTAACTTTGATGATGTCACCGACGCCTGCGTAGCGACGGTGCGAGCCACCCAGAACCTTGATACACATTACGCGACGTGCACCGGAGTTGTCGGCGACGTTCAGCATAGTCTGTTCTTGGATCATTTTAGTGCTCCGCTAATGTCAACTACTACTTCGGGACCTAAACCTCAGGTCGTTAGAAAGCCCCATAATTGAGGGCGCGGCATTGTAACACCGGTTCTCACAGATGGGTAGAAAAAATAAACGGCTCTCAATCGAGCCGCTGATTTCCCCTGATGACAGGGAGGGCGTATTCTAGGGAATAGTGCGAACAGTAGCAAATGTAATCTGCCTTATTTTTCGTCGCCTCCCAAATAAAGTGCCCTTCTGACTCAACCAGCCAGTTTCCTGGCCAGTTGGTTATGCTGACGCAACACGGCTGGCAGTTCAATTCCGGCCACTTGTCCGTCCCGTACCCGGACTTTTCCGTTAATGATGCTATAGGCAACCTGTCCCGGATTACAGAACACCAGGGCGGCGACAGGATCGTGCCCTGCCCCGGCAAGTCCAATTCGATTCAGGTCAAAAATGGCCAGATCGGCCATCATGCCCGGCGCAATGGTGCCCACATCATCGCGGTTTAGCACCTTTGCTCCACCCAGCGTCGCCAGTTCCAGTGCCTGACGTGCCGTCATCGCATCCGGGCCGAAGCCAACGCGTTGCAGCAGCATCGCCTGACGAACTTCGGCCATCATGTCTGAGCTGTCATTGGAGGCTGAGCCATCCACACCCATACCCACGTGTACGCCGGCATCACACATATGGCGTATCGGCGCAATACCGGAACCGAGACGCATGTTCGAGCAGGGACAGTGCGCGACGCCGGTACCGGTACGTGCAAAGAGTTCTATGCCATGCTGATCCAGTTTGACGCAGTGTGCATGCCAGACATCCGGTCCTACCCAGCCGAGGTCTTCAACATACTGTGCTGGCGTCATATTGAATTTTTCACGGCTATAACGGATATCGCTGTCGTTCTCCGCCAAATGGGTGTGCATTGAGACGTTGAAGCTGCGTGCCATCGCTGCGGATTGCTTCATCAGCTCACGGCTGACTGAAAACGGCGAACATGGCGCAACCACGATGCGTAACATCGAACCGTGGCTGTCATCATGGTAGCGCTCAATCACACGCTGCGTATCTTTAAGAATGGCGGCTTCATCCTCTACCAGTGCATCGGGTGGTAAGCCACCCAGGGACTTACCGACGCTCATGCTGCCCCGGCTCGCATGGAAACGCATGCCCATTAAGGCTGCAGCCTCAATACTGTCATCAAGCTTACAGCCATTCGGGTAGACGTAGAGATGGTCACTGGTGGTGGTGCAGCCGGAGAGCATTAACTCGGCCATGGAGATCTGTGTTGAGATATGAATCATCTCAGGCGTCAGATTCTGCCACAGTGGATAGAGGTGGGTCAGCCAGTTAAAGAGCTCGCCGTTTTGCACTGCAGGAATAGCGCGGGTCAGGCTCTGATACATGTGGTGATGCGTATTGATCAGGCCAGGGATGACGATGTGTCCTCGCAGATCGATGATCTCATCCGCGCTATCAGGTAACGAGCGTGCTTCCCCGACTGCAACGATCTTATTTCCTTTTATCAGAATAGAGGCGTTACCTATTTCCCGACGGTCTGCATCCATGCAGACTACACATTCAGCATTCTTCAGTAACAGAGTTCGTTCCATGCTATTGCCTGTGGGTAGTGGTTGTGTGTTACCCGATAATAGCGGCAAGCTTTTGGCAGAGCTAATCGCAGGTAACGCAGCTAACAGTGGCAATTTTAACAGTGACCGGCGTAAGCGGTCATGACTCTCCATTTTCACGGCACATTTCCTTGTACAGTTATGATAACCCCGGCGTTTATAGCCTGGCGTTTTCAGGCCACGTCGCCTGAAGAGAGGCAGCTTAATCCCTGCAAGCCCCTGAATTTGTGAGCGCCATCAAATCCGTATTGCCACGGGCACAAATGGATCAAGCCCGAATCGCAGGCAAAAAAAAACCCCCTGCCGAAGCAGAGGGTTTCCTCAGAAAAAACGATTCTTATTACAGAACAGCTTTCTCGATTACGCGAACCAGGGTCCAGGATTTAGTCTTGGACAGTGGACGGCATTCGCGGATTTCTACCACGTCACCAATTCCACATTCATTGTTCTCGTCATGGATGTGCAGCTTGGTCGTACGTTTAATGAATTTGCCGTAGATCGGGTGTTTCACGAAACGTTCGATAGCAACAACTGCAGATTTCTGCATTTTGTCACTTACTACACGACCCTGCAGAGTACGGATTTTATCGGTCATTACGAACCCGCCTTCTCAGTCAGTAAAGTCTTAACGCGTGCAACATCACGGCGCACCTGTTTCAGCAGATGAGTCTGCTGCAGTTGGCCAGATGCTGCCTGCATGCGCAGGTTAAATTGCTCACGCAGCAGATTAAGCAGCTCAGTGTTCAGCTCTTCAACGCTTTTTTCACGCAGCTCAGTTGCTTTCATTACATCACCGTCTTAGTTACAAAGGTGGTTTTGATAGGCAGTTTTGCTGCTGCCAGCTTGAATGCTTCACGGGCCAGCTCTTCTGGTACGCCGTCCATTTCATACAGGACTTTACCAGGCTGGATCAGGGCAACCCAATACTCTACGTTACCCTTACCTTTACCCATACGCACTTCCAGCGGCTTCTCGGTGATCGGTTTGTCCGGGAATACTCGGATCCAGATCTTACCTTGACGCTTAACTGCACGGGTCATAGCACGACGTGCTGCTTCGATCTGACGAGCAGTCAGACGACCACGGCCAACAGCTTTCAGACCGAAAGTACCGAAGCTGACATCCGTACCCGCAGCCAGACCGCGGTTACGGCCTTTGTGCACTTTACGGAATTTCGTACGCTTTGGTTGTAACATCAGCGACTCTCCTTACTTACGGCCTTTACGCTGCTGCTTTTTAGGTTGAGCAGCCGGTTCCGGTTGTTCAACAGCAGCCATACCACCCAGGATCTCACCTTTGAAGATCCATACCTTAACGCCGATTACACCATAAGTGGTGTGCGCTTCAGAGGTGTTGTAGTCAATGTCAGCACGCAGTGTGTGCAATGGCACGCGACCTTCACGATACCATTCGGTACGTGCGATCTCGGCGCCACCCAGACGGCCGCTAACTTCGACTTTAATACCCTTCGCGCCAAGACGCATGGCGTTCTGAACTGCACGCTTCATAGCACGACGGAACATCACACGACGCTCCAGCTGTGAAGTGATGCTGTCAGCTACCAGTTTCGCGTCCAGTTCCGGCTTGCGGACTTCGGCGATATTAATCTGTGCAGGAACGCCAGCGATATTCGCGACGACCGTGCGCAGTTTTTCTACATCTTCGCCTTTCTTACCGATAACGATGCCCGGACGAGCGGTGTGAATAGTCACACGGATGCTCTTCGCTGGACGCTCGATAACGATACGAGAGACAGATGCTTTAGCCAGTTCTTTAGTCAAAAACTGACGTACTTTAAAATCGCTGTCCAGGTTGTCAGCGAATTCTTTGGTGTTCGCAAACCAGGTAGAGTTCCATGGTTTTACAATACCCAGGCGAATACCATTAGGATGTACTTTCTGACCCATTGCTAGTCTCCAGAGTCTCAGCGATCGGACACAACCACAGTAATGTGGCTGGTGCGCTTCAGGATGCGATCTGCACGACCTTTGGCACGCGGCATAATGCGTTTCATGGTCGGACCTTCATCAACGAAAATTTTCGTGATTTTCAGATCGTCGATATCAGCGCCATCGTTGTGTTCGGCGTTAGCAATGGCAGATTCCAGAACTTTTTTGACCAGTACAGCCGCTTTCTTATTGGTGTAGGTCAAAATGTCCAGTGCCTGCGACACTTTCTTACCGCGAATCAGGTCAGCAACAAGGCGAACCTTCTGAGCAGAAGAACGAGCGTGGCGATGTTGAGCTAAAGTTTCCATCTCTTCCTCCTACTTATTTCTTCTTGGCTTTTTTATCAGCCGCGTGACCGCGATAAGTACGTGTCGGCGCGAATTCACCCAGTTTGTGACCAACCATTTCGTCGGAAACAAAGACAGGAACGTGCTGACGACCATTATGGACAGCGATGGTCAAACCGATCATGTTAGGAAAGATCGTTGAACGACGGGACCAAGTGCGCAAAGGCTTCTTGTCACCGCTTTCCACCGCTTTCTCTACCTTCTTCAGCAAGTGCAGGTCAATAAAAGGACCTTTCTTGAGAGAACGTGGCATGGCTTATCCTCTAATATTATTTGCTACGGCGACGTACGATAAACTTATCGGTACGCTTGTTGCTACGGGTCTTCTTACCTTTGGTCTGAACGCCCCACGGAGTTACCGGGTGCTTACCAAAGTTACGACCTTCACCACCACCGTGCGGGTGATCAACTGGGTTCATCGCGGTACCACGAACGGTAGGACGAACACCACGCCAACGGGCTGCACCAGCTTTACCCAGAACGCGCAGCATATGCTCAGCGTTGCCGACTTCGCCCAGTGTTGCGCGGCAGTCAGACTCGACTTTACGCATTTCACCTGAACGCAGACGCAGGGTAACGTAAGAACCTTCACGCGCAACGATCTGCACGTAAGCACCGGCTGAGCGAGCAATCTGACCGCCTTTGCCTGGTTTCATTTCTACGTTATGCACGGTTGAACCCACCGGGATGTTACGCATCGGCAGAGTGTTACCTGCTTTAATCGCAGCATCAACGCCAGATTGGATCTGGTCGCCGGCTTTCAGGCCTTTAGGGGCCAGGATGTAACGGCGCTCGCCGTCTTTGTACAGAACCAGTGCGATGTTCGCAGAGCGGTTCGGATCGTACTCAAGACGTTCAACAACTGCCGGGATACCGTCTTTGTTGCGTTTGAAGTCAACAATACGATAAGCCTGCTTGTGACCACCACCGATATGACGGGTAGTGATACGACCATTGTTGTTACGGCCACCGGATTTGCTGTTTTTTTCTACCAGCGGGGCAAATGGTTTGCCCTTGTGCAGCTCCGCGTTTACCACTTTAACTACATGGCGACGACCCGGAGATGTCGGTTTACATTTAACAACTGCCATTGTCTTTCTCCTCCGACTTACTCAGCGCCGCCAGCGAAGTCCAGATTCTGGCCTTCTTTCAGGGTGACGTAAGCTTTTTTCCAGTCGCTACGACGACCGATACGCTGTCCTTGACGCTTAACTTTGCCCTTAACTACCAGGGTGTTTACGTCTTTAACTTCTACTTCGAACAGTTTCTCAACAGCAGCAACGATCTCTGCTTTGGTCGCGTCATTAGCAACTTTGAGAACGATGGTATTGGTTTTTTCCATCGCGCTAGATGCTTTTTCAGATACGTGCGGCGCGCGCAGTACTTTCAGCAGACGTTCTTCACGGATCATGCCAGCATCTCCTCAACTTGCTTAACTGCATCAGCAGTCATAACGACTTTGTCGAAGGCGATCAGGCTAACTGGGTCGATACCGGATGCATCACGTACGTCAACCTTGTACAGGTTGCGCGCAGCCAGGAACAGATTCTCATCCAGTTCACCGGTGATGATCAGCACGTCTTCCAGAGCCATGTCTTTCAGTTTCTGTACCAGCAGCTTGGTTTTCGGTGCTTCTACAGCAAATGATTCGACAACGATCAGACGATCTTGACGTACCAGTTCGGACAGGATGCTTTTCAGCGCGCCGCGGTACATCTTTTTGTTAACTTTTTGACTGTGGTCCTGCGGCTTCGCAGCAAAGGTCACACCACCTGAACGCCAGATTGGGCTCTTTACAGAACCTGCACGCGCACGGCCGGTGCCTTTTTGACGCCATGGCTTTTTGCCTGAACCGGTTACTTCGGCGCGAGTTTTCTGCGCGCGAGTACCCTGGCGGGCGCCAGATGCGTAAGCAACAACAACCTGGTGAACCAGCGCTTCGTTGAAATCACGACCGAAGGTAGTTTCGGAAACAGTCAGCGCGCTCTGCGCGTCTTTCAATACTAATTCCATTGCTATCCCCTTACGCCTTCACAGCTGGTTTAACGATCAGGTCGCTACCGGTAGCACCGGGAACTGCACCTTTAACCAGCAGCAGGTTGCGCTCAGCGTCAACACGTACTACGTCCAGACTCTGAACGGTTACGCGCTCATTACCCAGCTGACCTGCCATTTTCTTGCCTTTGAACACTTTGCCCGGAGTCTGGTTCTGACCGATAGAACCCGGAACGCGGTGAGACAAGGAGTTACCGTGAGTAGCGTCCTGGGTACGGAAGTTCCAGCGCTTAACGGTACCGGCGAAACCTTTACCTTTAGAGGTACCGGTTACGTCAACTTTCTTAACTTCAGCGAAAATCTCAACGCTGATGCTCTGACCTACAGAGTATTCTTCACCTTCAGCGGTGCGGAATTCCCACAGGCCACGGCCAGCTTCAACGCCAGCTTTAGCAAAATGACCAGCTTCAGGTTTGGTCACACGGTTTGCTTTTTTAGCACCGGTGGTAACCTGAATTGCCTGGTAACCATCGTTTTCCAGGCCTTTGACCTGAGTAACGCGGTTCGCTTCAACTTCGATTACGGTGACGGGGATAGAAACGCCATCTTCAGTGAAGATGCGGGTCATGCCCACTTTTTTACCGACTAAACCAATCATTGTTTCAACCTCTCAATCGCTCGATGACCTGATTAACCCAGGCTGATCTGCACGTCAACACCGGCAGCCAGATCCAGACGCATCAGAGCATCAACGGTTTTTTCAGTTGGCTCAACGATGTCTACCAGACGCTTGTGAGTGCGGATTTCGTACTGATCACGCGCATCTTTGTTAACGTGCGGAGAGATCAGAACAGTAAAACGCTCTTTGCGGGTTGGCAGCGGGATTGGACCACGAACCTGCGCACCAGTGCGCTTGGCGGTCTCAACGATTTCCGCGGTTGATTGATCGATCAGACGATGATCAAACGCTTTAAGACGGATACGGATTCTTTGGTTCTGCATGAGACCAGAGCTCCAAACTTTTTATAGACGAAAAAAATTACTACTCGAGCCCATTACGATTGATGGGAGAGTGTAATCGTTCAGCATATAACTCCACAATTGGGAGTATTGTCAGGCGGCCTAAATTTCAGCCGTCTGCGATTCTGCTCGAATCGCGCCTGCAATATCTGCAGGCCCGCGCATTATACGTAAATCTGTTCAGGAAGCAACCCGTGTTGAGGTTTTACCCATTAAATTGTGGCCGGTTCGTGAAGCGTGCGTCGCATTGCACTGCCGTAACGCTGATAAATCAGTTATTCAGTTGTGAGTCTGTTTCCGCCCTTCTTCATTCATAGGTGACACAGAACCCGTTGCCCACGAGAGTGCATCTAACCTTTCGTCCGGAGCATAATCATGTCGCCCACTCTGATAACTCACATTGCTGCACTCGCAGGCGGAGGTGCATTGGGAAGCTTTCTTTCGCTGACCAGCCAGCGCTTCACCCCCGCCCTCTCACCCGCTCAATGGTTTGCCCTACTCTGCTTTCCGGGCTCGCACTGTAATCATTGCCAGCAGCGCCTGCTGTGGCGAGATGCGCTGCCGTTAATAAGCTGGCCTGGCTTAAAAGGGCGGTGTCGCTTCTGTCATCGCGCGTTCGGCGCAGAAAGCGTTGTCATTGAATGGCTGTTTGCCCTACTGTGCCTGCTGGTGCTGCAGAGTTTTGACCACTCTGCGGAGGCTATTTTTATTATTACTGCCTCCGGCCTCTTGCTGCTCGTGGCTGCCATCGATCGTCGCCACTTCTGTATACCTGACCCGCTCAATTATCTGCTGCTCTGGTCTGGATTATTCCATGCCACGCTGTCCGGAACCGAAACAACGGCGATATGGGGTGCTGTGGCGGGCTACTGTGCGTTGTGGCTGCTCGCCTGGAGCTATCGGCAGATGCGGGGGTACGAGGGATTAGGTTATGGCGATATCAAGCTCTTCGCAGCGTTAGGTGCCTGCTGTGGCTGGCAGGCATTACCCTGGATTGCGTTGGGTGCCACCGTTATGGCGCTGACGTCGATCGTGATGCTGCAACTGCGGGGTTTTATTCAGGGGGACAGCCCGCTGCCGTTTGGCCCTTTCCTGGCCATTGCGGGCTGGGTAGCGATAGTACTGCAGACCCGATTCACTCTTGTTTGATTTGAGCCTGCAGATAGTTCTGGATGCCCATCTTCTGGATTAACTCAAGTTCCGTCTCAATCCAGTCGATGTGATGTTCCTCATCAGCCAGGATTTCAATCATCATGTCACGGCTGACATAGTCATGCACTTTGTCAGCATAGGAGATAGCTTCACGAAGGTCTTTCGCGCCCTCCAGCTCCAGATTCAGGTCTGAACTCAGCATCTCTTCAACATCTTCACCGATACGGAGCCGTCCCAGATCCTGAAGATTTGGGATCCCTTCAAGGAAAAGAATACGCTCAATATATTTATCGGCATGTTTCATCTCATCGATTGATTCATGGTATTCCACATCATTGAGGCGCGTCAGACCCCAGTTTTTGAACATGCGCGCATGAAGAAAGTACTGATTGATAGCAACCAGTTCATTTCCAAGCAGTTTATTGAGATGACTGATAACTTTGATATCGCCCTTCATTGTTAACCCTCCGCGTCTGGTTTATTAGAGCGTAGATGCGGTTAAAAAGAAGTCAAAAAAACGCGACAGATATTGTGGGTATTCACGCACCGATCGTCGGTCAGGCTATCTCTTTGTAGAGTGGTGCATGCTGCATCTCTTCATCCATAATTTCACGCGCAGCACGAATACATTTGCCGCATTGCTTGCCGACCGGCACAAGCTGGCGCAGTTGCTGAATAGATTTGGGCTGATAGCGACGCACGACTTCACGAAGGGTTTTATCACTGATGGCATTACACAGGCAGACGTACATTGATTCATCACTCGGGTACATTTTCTGTACACAGTGTAAATGCGAATCGTTTTTATTTCAAACCCACCCTTTGCAGGGTTATGGCGTTTTCAGAGCAAAAAAAAAGAGCACCGAAGTGCTCTTTTTACTGTGTTGCAGTGGCCATTTACACAGCCACAGCAGATATCACAATTAAGCGATAACTTTAGCAACAACACCCGCGCCAACGGTACGGCCGCCTTCGCGGATTGCGAAGCGCAGACCTTCGTCCATTGCGATTGGGTGGATCAGGGTAACAACCATTTTGATGTTGTCGCCTGGCATTACCATTTCAACGCCTTCTGGCAGCTCTACTGAGCCGGTTACGTCAGTTGTACGGAAGTAGAACTGTGGACGATAGCCTTTGAAGAACGGAGTATGGCGACCACCTTCGTCTTTAGACAGAACGTAAACTTCTGACTCGAACTGGGTGTGCGGCTTGATTGAGCCTGGCTTAGCCAGAACCTGGCCACGCTGGATGTCTTCACGCTTGATACCGCGCAGCAGAACACCACAGTTTTCGCCTGCCTGACCCTGGTCCAGCAGCTTACGGAACATCTCAACACCGGTACAGGTTGATTTCACAGTATCTTTGATACCCACGATTTCAACTTCGTCGCCGACTTTAACGATGCCGCGCTCAACACGACCGGTTACAACGGTACCACGGCCAGAGATTGAGAATACGTCTTCGATTGGCAGCAGGAACGGCATGTCGATCGCACGCTGTGGCTCTGGGATGTAGTTGTCCAGATGCTCAGCCAGTTCGATGATTTTCGCTTCCCACTCTGGGTTGCCTTCCAGCGCTTTCAGAGCAGAACCACGAACGATTGGAGTGTCGTCGCCTGGGAAGTCATATGCTGACAGCAGGTCACGAACTTCCATCTCTACCAGTTCCAGCAGCTCTTCATCATCAACCATGTCACACTTGTTCAGGAACACGATGATGTAAGGAACGCCAACCTGACGACCCAGCAGGATGTGCTCACGGGTCTGTGGCATTGGGCCATCAGTCGCAGCAACAACCAGGATCGCGCCGTCCATCTGCGCAGCACCGGTGATCATGTTTTTCACATAGTCGGCGTGGCCTGGGCAGTCAACGTGCGCATAGTGGCGAGTCGGGGTTTCATACTCAACGTGTGAAGTGTTGATGGTGATACCACGTGCTTTCTCTTCTGGTGCGTTATCGATCTGATCGAATGCACGAGCCTGGCCGCCGTAAGTTTTAGACAGTACGGTGGTGATAGCTGCAGTCAGGGTGGTTTTACCGTGGTCGACGTGACCGATGGTGCCCACGTTTACGTGCAGTTTGTTACGCTGAAATTGCTCTTTCGCCATGGCGATAATTCCTTACGTTGTGCCTTCACCATCTGGGTGAAGGCATCAGTTCAAATTTAAACCGTAGCTTATTTGCTACGAGCTTCAATAACGGCCTGCGCTACGTTGTTTGGCGCATCGTCATACTTCAGGAACTCCATGGAGTAAGAAGCACGACCTTTGGTCAGAGAACGCAGCTGAGTTGCGTATCCGAACATCTCAGACAACGGAACTTCAGCGTGAATCTGAACGCCAGTAGCGTTAGATTCCTGCCCTTTGAGCATACCACGACGACGGCTAAGGTCACCGATGACATCACCCGTGTTCTCTTCTGGCGTTTCAACTTCAACCTTCATGATAGGTTCAAGCAGAACAGGTGTCGCTTGTTTAAAGCCTTGTTTGAAGGCAAGAGACGCGGCCAGTTTAAACGCCAGTTCTGAGGAGTCGACATCGTGGTAAGAACCGAAGTGCAGACGCACGCCCAGATCCACAACCGGGTAACCAGCCAGAGGGCCTGATTTCAGCTGCTCCTGGATACCTTTGTCAACCGCAGGGATGTATTCACCAGGAATCACACCACCTTTGATGTCGTTGACAAATTCGTAGCCTTTCGGGTTCGAACCTGGCTCCAGTGGGTACATGTCGATAACAACATGACCATACTGACCACGACCACCAGACTGCTTGGCGTGTTTACCTTCAACATCGGTAACTTTGTTGCGAATCGCTTCACGGTAAGCAACCTGTGGTTTACCCACGTTTGCTTCAACGTTGAACTCACGCTTCATACGGTCAACGATGATGTCGAGGTGCAATTCACCCATACCGGCGATGATGGTCTGGTTAGATTCTTCATCAGTCCATACGCGGAATGATGGGTCTTCTTTTGCCAGACGGCCCAGAGCCAGACCCATTTTTTCCTGGTCAGCTTTGGTTTTTGGCTCAACGGCGATAGAGATTACCGGCTCCGGGAACTCCATGCGCTCAAGGATGATGACGTTATCTGGGTCACACAGGGTGTCACCAGTGGTCACATCTTTCAGGCCGATCGCAGCTGCGATATCACCCGCACGAACTTCTTTAATCTCTTCACGCTTGTTAGCGTGCATCTGAACGATACGGCCCAGACGCTCACGGTTTGACTTAACCGGGTTGAACACGGTGTCACCCGTGTTAACAACACCAGAGTAAACGCGGAAGAAGGTTAAGTTACCCACGAACGGGTCGGTAGCGATTTTGAACGCCAGTGCAGCAAACGGCTCGTTGTCATCAGAGTGACGAACAGCCGGCGTGTCTTTACCGTCGTCCAGCATACCGTTGATCGCGGTAACGTCAGTCGGTGCTGGCAGATATTCAACAACTGCATCCAGCATCGCCTGAACACCTTTGTTCTTAAATGCAGAACCACAGGTTACCAGGATAATTTCGTTGTTCAGAACACGCTTACGCAGAGATGTTTTGATCTCTTCTTCAGTCAGTTCTTCACCACCGAAGAATTTCTCCATCAGCTCATCAGAGCCTTCAGCAGCGGCTTCAACCAGCTTCGCATGCCATTCTTCAGCCAGTTCCTGCATATCAGCTGGAATATCTTCGTAGACGAAGGTTACACCCTGGTCTGCGTCGTTCCAGTTGATTGCTTTCATTTTCACCAGGTCAACAACACCGGTGAATTTCTCTTCTGCGCCGATAGCCAGCTGCAGAGGAACTGGAGTTGCGCCCAGACGAACTTCCATCTGTTTAACAACTTTCAGGAAGTTAGCACCCATGCGGTCCATTTTGTTAACGAACGCAATGCGTGGAACTTTATATTTGTTAGCCTGACGCCATACGGTCTCAGACTGTGGCTGAACGCCACCAACTGCACAGTAAACCATTACCGCGCCATCAAGCACACGCATAGAACGTTCAACTTCGATGGTGAAGTCAACGTGTCCTGGGGTGTCGATAATGTTTACGTGGTGTGGTTCAAACTGCTTGGCCATACCAGACCAGTAACAGGTGGTCGCAGCGGAGGTGATGGTAATACCACGTTCCTGTTCCTGCTCCATCCAGTCCATGGTTGCTGCGCCGTCATGTACTTCACCGATTTTGTGGTTTACACCGGTGTAGAACAGAACGCGTTCGGTAGTGGTAGTCTTACCGGCGTCGATGTGCGCACTGATACCGATATTACGGTAGCGGGCAATGGGTGTTTTACGAGCCATTTGATTCCTCTGATTCTCGGACGTTCAAGGTAAGTCGACCCCAGCGGGTTGGCTGATTGAGCGCCCGCTGGTTTAACAACTACGTGGTGATTACCAACGGTAGTGTGCGAACGCCTTGTTGGCTTCTGCCATGCGGTGAACGTCTTCACGTTTCTTAACTGCTGTACCTTTGTTCTCTGCAGCATCAGAAAGTTCGTTCGCCAGGCGAAGAGCCATTGATTTATCACCGCGTTTACGAGCAGCATCTACGATCCAGCGCATTGCCAGAGCATTACGACGAACCGGACGGACTTCTACTGGTACCTGATAAGTAGAACCACCAACGCGACGTGACTTAACTTCGACAGTCGGACGCACGTTTTCCAGGGCTACTTCAAAAGATTCCAGCGCGTTTTTACCTGAACGCTGAGCCAGGGTCTCAAGCGCGGTATAAACGATTGATTCTGCAGTAGATTTTTTACCATCTACCATCAGGATATTTACAAATTTGGCCAGCAGCTCTGATCCGAACTTAGGATCTGGCAGAATTTTACGCTGACCAATGACGCGACGACGTGGCATGGAAATACTCCGTTGTTAATTCAGGATTGTCCAAAACTCTATGAGTTTATTATGACATTTAATTTAAAACGTTTGGCCTTACTTAACGGAGAACCATTAAGCCTTTGGCTTCTTCACGCCGTACTTGGAGCGAGCCTGCTTACGGTCTTTAACACCTGAGCAGTCAAGCGCGCCACGAACGGTGTGGTAACGCACACCTGGCAGGTCTTTTACACGACCGCCACGGATCAGGATCACGGAGTGTTCCTGCAGGTTATGACCTTCACCACCAATGTAGGAGGTAACTTCAAAACCGTTGGTCAAACGCACACGGCAGACTTTACGCAGTGCGGAGTTTGGTTTCTTAGGAGTGGTGGTGTACACACGAGTACAAACGCCACGTTTTTGCGGGCAAGCTTCCAGCGCCGGCACGTTGCTCTTTGCAACTTTGCGGACGCGTGGTTTGCGAACCAGCTGGTTAACTGTTGCCATTAAATAGCTCCTGGATTTGCTTTTGCTTCGTAAACACGTAATAAATCGCCTCGTAGAATTACGAGGAGGCAGAATTTTAGGGCTGAGTCAAAGGGGTGTCAAGAAATAACCAGGTTTTAGCCGATTACCAGACCATTTGTTGCTGATGCCTGATCGTTAGCGTGACAAACCCAGTATAGTCTACTGACTGCACACGGGTCGAAATTTGTCCAGCGAGACCGCGAGCCTGGACATCTTCGTCCAGCACCCAGAGCGTCGCTTCGCTCTCTGACAGTCGCATCAATGCGTGGCTGCCAGCTATAGCGGCCAGCACGCCATCCTGCAACAGCAGCAGGTCATCACCAGCACCCGCCATTAAAAGCAGGCTCTCAAGGTCACAGTGTGCCGGTGAGTGCAGTAACGTATGCAGCATTAACGTCTCTTAAAAAGTAAGAATGCGATCGTAGCTGGCCAGCGTCTGTCGCAGTGCCGGCGCGTCCAGTAGCGTAACATCCAGCAACCGGTCAGCGTCAACCTCTAATCCACGCGCTATCAGCGATGTCCGGCAGAGATAGCAGTGTTCAATCTCATACAGTGCCAGCACGCCAAAGGTCGCGGCATAGTGACGGCTCTTAATCGTCTCAGGTTGCTGGTGCAGATTAAGCTGCAGCACGCCATCACCGATAAAAAACAGGCCGATATCCTCACTGAGCGCGCCCGTGGCCAGCGCGGCATCCAGCCCCTCACGTCCTGCGCTGCTGCCGTGCGGCGCCCGGGTAAAGACAAACGCGACCCGATTCATCAGAACTGCACCATGCGTTCACAGCTCAGCGCCGCTTCCGCCAGCGCGCCCAGCCCGCTCAGGGTAAAGCCCGGCTGCAGGTTACTGCCCGCCAGCTGGAGTCGTGCCGCTTCCTGCTGGTCGCTGACGCCACGACGCAGCGCGGCCGCCACACAAATATTCAGTGCCACACCCTGCTCCTGATGCAATGTCTGCCATGCGCGCACCAGATCAAACTCATCACTGGCGGGCGACGTCAGTTGGTTAGCGTTCAGCACCCCTTCGCGATAGAAGAAAACACTGTCAAGCTGATGGCCTGCCGTCAGCAGTGCGCAGGCAAACAGCCAGGCACTGGTCGCCTGTTGCGTACCGTAAGCCGGGCCGGTGACCAGCAGGGTGTAACGCATTACCGCTCCTGCCCCTGGAAGTCGCCATTTTTGAACTGACGGATGTAGAGATAGACGGTGTGTTTGGAAATATTCAGCCGATCGGCCACCTGGTTGATGGCATCCTTGATGTCGAAGATCCCCTTCTCATACAGGTTCAGCACAATCTGACGATTCTTGGCGTTGTTCGATACATTACGGTCAGCACTCACCTCTTCAATGGTGAACTCCAGCGTCTGCATCACCAGATCGTCTACCGAACTGGCGAAGTTGACGTTGGAGTCAACCTGCTGCATCTCGGGCGGCATAAAGGTCGACATGATCTGTGAGAACGGCACATCAAGGTTCATGTTGATGCAGAGCAAGCCAATGACCCGTTGCTGACGGTTACGAATCGCAATCGTGACTGATTTCATCAGTACGCCGCTTTTAGCACGTGTGAAGTAAGCACGGGAGACATTACTGTCCGCACCATGCATATCATGCAGCATACGCAGGGCTAAATCGGTAATAGGCGAACCGACTTTACGTCCAGTGTGTTCACCATTAGCGATACGCACGGCCGAACACTTAAGATCTTCAAGCGAATGCAGGACAATTTCACAATGCGAACCGATCAACATCGCCAGGCCATCCACGACAGCCTCGTACGATTTCAGAATATCGTAATCACTTTGTTCGAACGGGCGCTGCTCCAGAAGATCGAAGTCGCTCAGTTCACCCGGATTGAATGGATTAGACATTGAAGAGTATCACCCTGAATGGCTGGAGCCTGTCACAGCGGCTTATGGGCAGACTCAATATTGGGATAATTAGGCAGGCATTAGTCTGGCAAATGTCGTCGGCTTATGCCAGAGGTTTGTCGTGAAGCCGAAATGAAACCGCCGCCCGGAGGCGGCGGTCAGCAGATTACTGCGCTTTTTCTGCAGCAGCAGGCGCAGGAGCCTGTGCTTTTTCATCTGCCTTTGGCGCTGGTTTGATATCAAGCAGCTCGACATCAAATACCAGGGTGGAGTTAGCCGGGATGCCCGGAACGCCATTTTTGCCGTAAGCCAGATTTGGTGGGATCACCAGCTTGATCTTACCGCCTTTCTTCACGTGCTTCAGACCTTCAGTCCAGCCCGGGATGACACCATCCAGACGGAATGAAAGTGGCTCGCCACGGGTATAAGAGTTGTCGAATTCAGTACCGTCAATCAGCGTCCCTTTGTAGTTTACCACTACAGTGTCGCTGTCTTTAGGTGCGTCGCCGGTACCCTCTTTCTCAACTTTATACAGCAGGCCGCTTTCGGTTTTCTTCACGCCGCTCTCTTTAGCAAATTTGGTTGCGTAAGCTTCGCCCTTTTCAGAGTTCTCTTTCGCATCTTTTTCCATTTTCGCTGAGGCTGCGCCTTTCACGCGGCCTTCAAAGGATTGCAGCGTCTGCTCAATCTCTTCATCAGAGAGTTTGCTCTTGCCACCAAATGCATCCTGAACACCAGCGATCAGCTGCTGCTTATCCAGTTTGATGCCCAGTTTTTCCTGCTCCTTCAGGGAGTTGTCCATGTAGCGACCCAGCGAAGCACCCAGCGCGTAGGCAGACTGCTGGTCTTCATCTTTGAAGGCAGCATTTTTCGGTGCCTGAGGCGCAGACTGTGGCGCGGCGGCTGGTGCAGCCTGTGGCGCCGCAGCGGTATCTGCCGCCATTGCCAGCGGAGCATTCAGCGCAACAGCCATGGTGGTAGCTAACAATGTGACTTTAAACAGTGATTTCATCCATTCTCCAAAACCGAAGCGTCTAACCTCGGGAAACATTGCGGACTTCAGGGTCCACACTATAACTTTACGTGGCAGTGTCGAACACTCCCACAATGTAATTACCCGGTTAACCTCCGACCTTTATAACATCGGGAAGTTTCATCAGAGATGATGCCGCGCTGCCTTTTTTCAAGCGCAACGCCTCCGGGCGTGAAAAAAACAGGTGATTCCTGGCATTCAGATCGTAGAATCACGCCCCGAGTCGCACCTTAACAGAGGAACAGGTCATGCAACAATCTGAGTGGGAACAGCGTCTGGAGACGCTGGAGAGCAAACTGGCCTTTCAGGAGATGACTATCGATCAGCTGAACAGCGCGGTCGTTCAGCACGAGCTGGAGATGAATAAGATGCGTGAGCAGATGCGCATTTTAACCGACAAGCTCAAAGCGAATGCGCCATCGATCGTCGCCTCACAATCTGAAGAGACGCCACCACCGCACTACTGATCGCGGGCTATCTGGCCCCGGCTTACCCGGGCAGAACCAGAATACGCGACAAAAGAAAGGCCACCCGAGGGTGGCCTTGAAAGGTCTGTTGAGACTTAGTGGCTGCAGCCGCAGCCGCCAGTGCCACAACCGCCTTTACCCTGATCATGGTCGTGGTCGTGATCATGGCCGTGATCGTGGTCATGATGATGGCCATCTGCACCGTGAACGTGGCCATGAGCCAGTTCTTCCGGCGTGGCTTCGCGGATAGCAACCACTTCAACGTTGAAGTTCAGGTTCTGACCCGCCAGCATGTGGTTACCATCAACCACGACGTGATCATCTTCCACTTCGGTGATTTCTACCGGTACCGGGCCCTGATCGGTTTCTGCCAGGAAGCGCATGCCAACCTGCAGTTCGTCAACGCCCATGAAGACGTCTTTAGGAACGCGCTGCACCAGGTTATCGTCATACTGACCGTAGGCATCGTTTGCCGGGATATGCACGTCAAACTTGTCGCCGGCAATGTGGTTTTCCAGCGCATTTTCCAGACCAGAAATCAGGGAACCATGACCGTGCAGGTAGTCTAACGGTGCACTCACCGGTGACTCGTCAACTAACACGCCGTCTTCTGTACGTACCTGATAGGCCAGGCTTACCACCAGGTCTTTTGCTACTTTCATGATATCTCCTAACCGTTGAGAGCTGAGATCCCGTCTCATTGGTCTATTCTTTCGTGCAATAACACCAACCAGAAAGGTTCGGGGCTGAGTACAAGAGGGTTTTCACTTTCTCTTGCGACTACAGCGTTAATGGCGACAATTGTAACGGAATTCAATCCCGCTGTAAGTCCAGGCGTAAAAAAAGCTGCGCCATTCCGCTACTCAGGATGAAAAATACCGATAACCTGCTCATTGGTGCGAACCTGATCGCGCGCCTGCTTATCGGCCTCACGCATCTGGTGACCACACTTCACGCACTCCACCACATCGACATTATTTTCACGCCACATTGCCAGCGTGTCCTTCTCCTGGCAGTGCGGGCATGTCGCACCAGCAATAAAACGTTTACGCATTAGCTTCTGCCTGTTTAAAGAGGTTATTCATCATCGTCCCAGCCGTCGATCTGCCGCTTTTCGCGCTGCATTTCGCGCTGGAAGATATCTTCCAGTTCACGCCGCGCTTCACGGACGCGCGAAGCCTGCGCGCTTTCAGAGAGATTGGGCATCAGCTCGCGCAGCATCCGCATATCAAGATGGCGGAAATACTGCTGGGCGCGGTGCGCCTGATGCGGATGCATCCCCAGCGTCATCAGCGTTTTACGTCCCAGCTCCAGCGCACTGGAGAAGGTCTCACGCGAGAACTGCGTGACGCCCGCCTGAAGCAGTTCATGCGCTTCTACACGGCCCCGGGCGCGCGCCTGAATCTGCAACTGCGGAAAATGCTGCTGGCACAGATGTACAATCGTCATCACATCTTCGGGCTCGTTACAGGTGATCACAATCGCCTGAGCGCTGGCCGCACCGGCGGCCCGCAGCAACTCCAGTTCGGTGGCGTCGCCGTAATAGACCTTATAGCCATATTTCCGCATCAGACTGACTGCACTGATATCGCGCTCAAGCACGGTGATGCGTTTGTTATTCGCCATCAGCAAACGCCCCACGACCTGCCCGAAGCGACCAAAGCCCACCACAATCACCTGCGGCTGATCGTCTTCGACAAAGTGTTTCTCTGCCTCGTCATCCGGCTCATTGAAGCGGCGTGCCAGCAGACGATCGATTCCCTTCATCAACAGCGGCGTGGTCATCATCGACAGGGTTACCGTCACCAGCAGCATCGGCAGTTGATCGCCAGAGAACAGCTTTGCCGAGGAGGCCGCGGAAAAGAGCACAAAGGCGAACTCGCCCCCCTGACTCAGTACGCCAGCGAACTGCTGCCGCTCAGAGCTGCGCAAGCCATAAATGCGCGCCAGCAGATAGAGCACCAGCGTTTTCACCGCCACCAGCGTCACGACACCCAGCAGGATGGTCACAATATGGGTATAGAGCACACCGAGGTTGAGCGCCATGCCAACCGAAATAAAGAACAGGCCCAGCAGTAAACCTTTAAACGGGTCGATGGCGACTTCCAGCTCATGCCGGTACTCGCTCTCCGCCAGCAGGATCCCGGCAATAAAGGTCCCCAGCGCCATCGACAGACCCAGCGCATCCATAAACAGCGCGGAGCCCAGCACCAGCAGCAGCGAAGCGGCGGTAAAGACTTCGCGCACGCCCGACGCAGCGATGTAACGGAAGATAGGCCGCAGCAGATAGCGTCCGCCTACCAGCATGCCGGCAAACGCCAGTACTTTCATGCCGACCTTCATCCAGTCGATATGACCGCTGTCGGTTCCGGCCAGCAGCGGGATCAGCGCCAGGGCTGGGATCACCGCGATATCCTGAAACAGCAACACCGAAAAGCCCAGTTGCCCCGCTTCGCTGCGGTTCATGCCTTTATCCATCATCAGCTGCAGGGCCATAGCGGTCGAGGACATCGCCAGACCAATCCCGCCAATGATCGCCGCCTGCCAGCTAAAGTTGGTCAGCCATAATAAGCCGCCCAGAATCGCCGCTGAGAAGATCACCTGCGCCGCGCCGACGCCAAAAATGGAGCGGCGCAGCGCCCACAGCTTTGCCGGGTTCAGCTCCAGCCCGATAATAAACATCAGGAACACCACGCCGAGCTCAGAGAAGTGCAGAATCTCGTCGACGTCGCTGATAAAGCCTAATCCCCACGGGCCGATAGCGATACCCGCCACCAGATAGCCCAGAACTGCACCAATACCGAGGCGAGCCGCCACCGGTACAATCAATACCGCCGCGACCAGATAAATCACCCCGGCGGTCAGCAGCGTTTGCCCTTCCATCTATACCCCTCCATTCGGCAGCGGTGCCGCCAGCCAGTCGCCATAGGCGCGGGCGTAATTTTTCATTAATTCAGGACTCTGACGACGCGCCCAGTAGACGATCATCGGCGGCATCCAGTGCATACGGCACATCTGCGCGGTCAGCTCAAAAGGACGCATAATGTCATTGAGCGAATAGCGGTTCAGACCCTGATGTCTGAAGGCACTTTCCGGTTCTCCGGTGGTGACGACGCTGCGCCAGTACTTTCCTTCCAGCGCATTGCCATCCACGCCATTGGCGAAACCGCGCGACAGAACTCTGTCCAGCCACTCTTTCAGCAGCGCCGGACAGCTATAGGTATAGAGCGGATGCTGAAAAATGATGACATCATGTTCACGCAGCAGCTGTTGTTCATGGTGAATATCGATAAAAAAATCCGGATAGGTTGCGTACAGATCGTGCACGGTAACGTGTTCCAGTGCCTGAGCCGGCTGCAGCAGAATCCGATTGGCGATCGAATCCTGTGATTCCGGATGAGCATAAAGCAGCAAAACCCTGGGTGGCTGCGACATCCTTTCCCTCCAAAGCGTCGTCATTGGTGCGGTTTTCCGCTACCATGCACGACGCAGCAAAATCTCATTATGTTGCCAGTAAATTAACATATTCTGACGATACGGCGCTTACATGATTGTCTTCTCAGCCTTACAAATTCGCCGCGGCATCCGCGTCCTGCTCGACAATGCCACCGCCACCATTAATCCCGGCCAGAAGGTCGGGCTGGTGGGTAAAAACGGCTGTGGAAAATCCACGCTGCTGTCGCTGTTAAAAGGTGAAATCACCAGCGATGCCGGTACCGTCACTTTCCCCACTCACTGGGCGCTGGCCTGGGTGAATCAGGAAACCCCTGCGCTGGATAAAGCCGCGCTGGAGTACGTGATTGATGGCGATCGCCAGTTTCGCCAGCTTGAAGCAGAACTGGCGGACGCCAATCTGCGTGACGATGGCAATGCCATCGCGCTGCTGCATGGCAAGCTGGACGCGGTGCAGGCGTGGAGCATCCATGCGCGCGCCTCAAGCCTGCTGCATGGTCTGGGCTTCAGTCAGGAACAGCTGCAACGCCCGGTCAGCGACTTCTCGGGTGGCTGGCGCATGCGCCTCAACCTGGCACAGGCGCTGATTTGCCGTTCCGATCTGCTGCTGCTGGATGAACCGACCAACCACCTCGATCTCGATGCGGTGATCTGGCTGGAGCGCTGGCTGAAGAGTTATGAAGGCACGCTGATTCTGATTTCGCACGATCGTGACTTCCTCGATCCCGTCATCGACAAAATTATTCATATCGAACAGGAGTCGATGTTCGAATATACCGGCAACTACAGCTCCTTTGAGCGGCAGCGCGTCGCCAAACTGGCTCAGCAGCAGTCGCTGTATGAGAGCCAGCAGGAGAAAGTGGCGCACCTGCACAGCTACATTGATCGCTTCCGTGCCCAAGCCACCAAGGCGAAGCAGGCGCAGAGCCGCATCAAGATGCTGGAGCGCATGGAGATGATTGCGCCCGCCCATGTCGATAATCCATTCAGCTTCACTTTCCGCAAGCCGGAGAACCTGCCTAATCCACTGATGAAGATGGAGAAGGTCACCGCGGGTTATGGCGATCGTATTATTCTCGACGCCATCAAGCTCAACCTGGTCCCCGGCTCGCGCATCGGCCTGCTGGGACGTAACGGTGCCGGTAAATCGACCCTGATTAAGCTGCTGGCGGGTGAGCTGGAGGCGATGGACGGCAAGATGGGTCTGGCGAAAGGGATCAAGCTCGGTTACTTCGCCCAGCATCAGCTGGAGTATCTGCGAGCCGATGAGTCACCGCTGCAGCATCTGTCGCGTATTGCGCCTGAGGTGCTGGAACAGCAGCTGCGCGACTATCTGGGCGGCTTCGATTTCCGCGGCGATAAAGTCACTGAAATCACTGAGCGCTTCTCCGGCGGAGAGAAAGCGCGACTGGTGCTGGCGCTGATTGTCTGGCAGCGCCCTAACCTGCTGCTGCTGGATGAACCCACCAACCACCTCGATCTCGATATGCGCCAGGCGCTGACCGAAGCGTTGATCGACTTCGAAGGTGCGCTGGTCGTGGTATCGCACGACCGACATCTGCTGCGCGCGACCACAGACGATCTCTATCTGGTGCATGATGGCAAAGTGGATGTGTTTGAAGGCGATCTCGAAGATTACCAGAAGTGGCTGAGCGATCTGCAGAAGCAGCAGGCGCAACAGGATGCCGCGCCGAAGCAGGATAACGGCAACAGTGCCCAGGCGCGTAAAGACCAGAAGCGTCGTGATGCTGAACTGCGCACCCAGACGCAGCCGCTGCGCAAAGAGATAGAGAAGCTGGAAAAGCAGATGAGCAAATGGCAGAGCCAGCTGGCCGAAGCCGAAGCTCAGCTCTCAGACAGCGCTATCTATGAACAGAGCCGTAAAGCGGACCTGACCACCGCGCTGCAGCGTCAGGCGGAGAGCAAATCTGCGCTGGAAGAGGTGGAGATGGCGTGGCTGGAAGCGCAGGAACAGCTCGAACAGATTATGGCCTCATAAAAAAATCTCCCCGCGAGCGGGGAGATTCTCTTTTAACGGGGTTTATCGCCCAGCACCGTTGCCCGCTGCATAATGCGCCGGGCAGGATAGTAATCAGCATTGGCATAATGCTGCGTGACCCGATTATCCCAGATAGCCAGATCGTCTGGCTGCCAGCGCCAGCGCACCTGAAACTCCGGTTTGGTGGCGTGCGCAAACAGAAAGCCCAGCACCGCATCACTCTCTTTCTCGCTTAAATCGACGATCCGCGTGGTAAAGCCCTCATTCACAAACAGCGCTTTTTTGCCGCTGACCGGATGGGTGCGGATGACCGGATGCTGCACCGGCGGATGTTTTGCTACCGCCTGCTGCCAGCGCTGATGCTCGTCCTCGGTTTTGCGGTACTTATACTCCTGGAATGACTTTTTGAAATCATGCTCGGCATGGAGACCTGCCAGCAGCTGCTTAAAGGGTTCAGAGAGCGCTTCGTAAGCCGCAATGCCGCTGGTCCAGAGCGTGTCACCCCCCGACTCCGGTAACACCTTCGAGGCCAGCAAGGCGATCGCTGGCGGCGTATCAATAAAGGTGACATCGGTATGCCAGTTGTCATTATCCGGCGGATTATCCTGATGGGTATCCAGCACGATAATCTCCTCGACGCCTTCCGCATGCGGATAGACCGGATGGATGTGCAGATCGCCAAAGCGGATTGCCAGCGCGCGGTGCTGTTCCGGCGTTATTTTCTGGTCACGCAGAAACAGCACCTGATGACGCAGCAGGCCATGATAAAGCTGCTCAAACTGAGCATCACTCAATGGGCGAGACACATCCAGGTTTGAGACCTGCGCGCCAATGTACGGGCCAAGCGGGGTAAAACTGAGACGTTCGTTCATGATTGTTCTCCACTCCAGGGCGTCAGACGGCGCTGCAACGCGCGGAGCCCGAGTTCTAAGCTAAAAGCAATAAAGGCGATTACCGCGATACCCGCCAGCACCACATCGGTGGCGAGGAATTCTCCTGCTGACTGCACCATAAAACCCAGACCCCGCGTGGCGGCAATCAGCTCAGCGGCCACCAGCGTTGACCAGCCAACCCCCAGACCGATGCGCAGACCGGTGAGGATCTCCGGCAACGCGCCTGGCAGAATCACCCAGCGCAGCAGTTGCCAGCGGTTAGCCCCCAGCGAGCGCGCCGCACGCAGTCGGACCTGCTGCGTGTTACGCACGCCGGCCAGGGTGGAGAGCGTCACCGGCGCGAAAATCGCCAGATAGATCAGCAGGATTTTCGAGGTCTCTCCAATGCCGAACCAGATCACCATTAATGGCAGATAGGCGAGTGGCGGAATCGGACGATAGAGTTCAATCAGAGGATCGAGCAACCCGCGAGCGACCGGGCTGAGGCCCATCAGGATCCCTACCGGAATACCGATGGCGGCAGCGGCAGTCAGCGCAATCAGCATTCGTGTCAGGCTGGCGGCCAGATGCTGCCACAGCGTGGCATCCATAAAGCCCTGCGCGCTGGCAATCAGCAGCAGCTTGCTTAACACCTGCTGCGGCGACGGCAGGAACAGCGGGGCAATCAGGCCCAGCGCGGTCACGCCCCACCAGAGCAGCAACAGCAGAGAGAGACTCAGCATGCTCAGCGTAAAGGCGGTTGAAAACGGCCAGCGCAAACGACGGCGCACCGGCAGAGACTTGTCATTGATGAGTGCACTCATGCAAACGCCTCCCTCTGATCAAATACCCGGCTCAGCACATACTCGCGCTGGGCGATAAACTGCGGATCGGATTTGATACTGCGGCACGACTCCCCTGCGGCAAAGCGCTGGCCAAAGCCAGGACGCAGCCGCTCAACGATGCGGCCCGGTCCTGGCGACAGCAGAATCAGTTCGCTGGCCAGGAAAATCGCCTCTTCTATGTCGTGCGTAATCAACAGAATCTGTTTACCGCTGTCGCGCCATAGCGTCAGCAGCAGGGTTTGCATCTGCTCGCGGGTAAAGGCATCCAGTGCGCCGAAAGGCTCATCCAGCAACAGCAGTTGTGGATCGGTGGCCAGCGCGCGCGCAATGCCCACCCGCTGACGCTGACCGCCGGACAACTGCCAGATGGCGCGCTTTTCCGCGCCCTCCAGCCCCACCTGTCTGATTAACCGGCGGGCAATCGTGTCGCGATCCGGGCGTGACATCCCCGCCAGCTGCAGGCCAAAGGCGACGTTATCCAGCACATTGCGCCACGGCAGTAATCCTTCATGCTGAAATACCACGCCGCGCTCCGCACCAGGCCCGGTCACCGGCTGGTTATCCAGCGTGATGCTGCCCGACTCCACCGGCAGGAAACCGGCAACCAGATTGAGCAGTGTGGTTTTGCCGCAGCCGGAGGGGCCGAGCACCACCAGCAGTTCATGGCTATCCAGCTGCAGATTGATATCCTGCAACACCGGCTGTCCGGCATAACGGGCATTAAGGTGAGCGATGCGCAGCATAGTGCCTCCTTAAGGTTTAACTAATGGCTCGACGAAACGGGAGGTCACATAGCTGCTGTAGTCGTTATCCGCCTGCGGCACCCGGCCCTGTGCTTTCAGAAACTGCGCGGTATCGACGATCGCTTTATTGACCGGTTTGCCCAGTTGCTCAACCTGCTTCTGCGCCGTGAGATAGGTATTGCCCTTCACCAGACCGGGCACCTGTGCTTCCGGCACACCGCTGAGGCGAGAGAGTTTGCTGAGGTTATCGGACTGCTTCAGCCAGCTGTCGGGGCTGTTCAGGTAGGCCTGCTGCGCGTCAAGCGCGCTGCGGGCAAAAGCAGTCACGATCTCCGGATGCTGCTGAGCAAAATCTTTGCGTACCACCCAGACATCCAGCGTCGGCGATCCCCAGCTTCCCACTTCCGCAGAGTCGGTTAACACCTTGCCCTCTTTTTCCAGCTCATTAACCGCCGGTGCCCAGACGTAAGCGCCATCAATGTCGCCACGCTGCCAGGCAGCAATAATCGCTGGCGGCTGCAGATTGACCAGCTGTACCTGTGACGGTTTGATGCCCCAGTGTTTCAGCGCAGCCAGCAGGCTGTAGTGGGTGGTAGAGATGAACGGCACCGCGATGCGTTTGCCAATTAAATCTTTGGGCGTAGTGATGTTCTTCTTCACCACCAGCGCTTCAGAGTTGCCCAGCTGAGAGGCGAGTAAAAAGGCTTCAATCGGCAGCTTCTGCGCCGCCGCGACCGCTAACGGGCTGGAACCGATATTGCCAATCTGGACGTCACCGGACGCCATCGCACGTAATACCCCGGCGCCGCTGTCAAACTTGCGCCAGTCAACGCTGGCCCCGCTCTCTTTCGCAAAGCTGTTGTCAGCCTGCGCCACTTTCGCCGGCTCAGCCGAGGTCTGGTAAGCCACGGTGACATTGACCGCATCAGCCCGAAACGCCAGCAGCGCCAGCGCTGCGGCTAAAAAAGTTAAACGTGTTGCTGCCATGATCACTACCCCACCGTTTTTATAGTGGAGGCAGTGTCTCTGCACGCTATAGTTTCATAAAGGAATTAAAAATTATCCCTAATAGAAATAAGTTCTTAGATCACTATCTGCAAAACAAAGTTAAAAATCGCAAATGCTGAAAATAGCTAAAGTAAGCAAAAATGTCAGGCGCTCACATTGTCCCTGTGCTATTCATATGCGTTCCCAATTATTGCCTGTTAAGGTTTCTGAATCCGATGTCGATCGAGAAAGTCGCTCAGCTGGCTGGCGTCTCCAAAGCCACGGTATCGCGGGTTCTCAACGCGCATCCCGGCGTGAAGCCCGATACGCGTGAGAAAGTTCTGGCGGCAATCTCTGCCTGCGACTATCAGCCCAACTTACTGGCGCGTCAGCTGCGTACGTCGCAAAGCAACATGCTGCTGGTGCTGATCTCGGATATCACCAATCCCTTCTGTTCACGCGTGGTTCAGGGCATCGAGGCCGAAGCGGAACTGCACGGCTATCACATCCTGCTCTGTAACTCCGCCTCGCAGCTCCAGCGTGAAGCCGCCTATCTCTCCCTGCTGACCGGAAAAGTGGTGGATGGCGTGATTACGATGGATGCGGCCTCCGGTTTACAGGATTTGCAGGCGCTCATTGCCGGGGCGCCCTGGGTGCAGTGCTGCGAATTTGATCCGGATATCCCCGCCTCCTCGGTCAGCATTGATCACCTTGAAGCCGCGCGCGACACCGTCCATTACCTTGCCGGTAAAGGGCGTAAACGCATCGGGCTGATCAATGGCGACATGCGTTACCTTTACTCACATCATCGTGAAAAGGGCTACCGGCAGGCGATTGAGGAGCTGGGGTATGCGTGGTCCGGCGTCTCTTACACTTACGAAATCTCCTGTGAGGCGGGCAGTCAGGGGCTGAGGGAGTTGATGGCGCTGCCGGAACCGCCGGATGCGGTGTTTGCGGTTTCAGATGTACTGGCGGTAGGCGTGGTGCATGCGGCGCTGGAAGCGGGTCTGCGCGTGCCGGAAGATCTGGCGGTGGTCGGGTTTGATGGCGTGTCGTTTACCCGCAGCCTGAATCCACCGCTGACGACCATCGAGCAGCCGATGAACCAGCTGGGCGCGCGTAGCGTGCAATTGCTGCTGCAGAAGATCCGCAATGCTAATGCGCCAGTCATCCGCGAGGTGCTGCCGTGGACGCGCGTTGAACGCGCATCCAGCTAACTTAGTGCCAGATTAACAGCACGCAGGCGGCGGTCAGCAGCCCCATGGCGAGGTTAAAGATTTTCCAGGCGCGACGGCTGCGCAGAATGCGGCCGATCATCGCACCAAATCCCATCCAGATAACACCCGATACCAGATTAACCAGAAACATGCCGATGCTTATCGCCATCACTGAATGGCGATACGCGTCACCGGCCAGGCTGAAGCTGGCGACCGCGCCCAGCGCCATCAGCCAGGCCTTGGGATTGATCAACTGCAACAAGCCGCCCTGCCAGAAGGGCATCGGCGCATCCGGCGCCTGATCGGTTTCCAGCTTCTCATAACTGGCAGTAGCGATTTTCCATGCCAGCCAGAGCAGATAGAGGCTACCGGCGATTTTCAGCACCAGGTGCAGCGAAGGATAGAGCAGGATCAGCCCGCCGACGCCAAAGGCCACCATCAGCAGCATCACCTGCATTCCGATCATGATGCCAATCATCAGCGGAATGGTGCGCATAAAGCCAAAATTAGCGCCCGAGGCGGTGAGTAACATATTATTAGGCCCGGGCGTAATGGCCGCGACCCAAAGAAATCCCAACATTGATAAGAAAAGACTCAGTTCCATGGCAATCGGGTACTCCTTACCCTGCAAGAAAAAACTTATCGAAGCTAACAGTGTGATATGGAACAGACAAGCTTTTACCACATGAAATTTACCGGACCGGAAAACGAGCACTTCACGCCTCCTGAGAGTCTGCGTAATGCGCACCTGCAGACCCTGCTGCCGCGCCTGCTACGTCGTCGTATCACGGGCGATCCCCACTGGCAGCGTCTCGACCTGCCGGATGGCGACTTCGTCGATCTCGCCTGGAGTGAAGATCCGCAGTTCGCGCAGCATAAACCGCGCGTGGTGCTGTTTCATGGGCTGGAGGGCAGTTTTCACAGCCCCTATATTCATGGACTGATGGCGATCTGCCGCGCGCGCGGCTGGCTGGCGGTGGTGATGCATTTTCGCGGCTGCAGCGGCGAACCGAATCGGCTCAACCGCATCTATCACTCTGGCGAAACCGAAGATGCCCGTTTTTTTCTGCACTGGCTGCGCACCCGCTGGGGCCGCGTACCCACCGCGGCGGTGGGTTTCTCGCTGGGCGGTAACATGCTGGGCTGCCTGCTGGGCCAGCAGGGCGCAGCCGCTGAGGTAGACGCGGGCGTCATTGTCTCCGCTCCGCTGCTGCTGGAGCCCTGTAGCGTAAAACTGGAACGCGGCTTCTCACGCGTCTATCAATACTATTTGCTGGCGCAGCTCAAGAAAAATGCCCGCCGCAAACTGCACGCCTGGCCGGATACGCTGCCGGTCAATCTGGCGCAGCTGAAAGCGCTACGGCGACTGCGCGACTTTGATGATGCCATTACCGCCCGCGCCCACGGTTTTCTGGATGCGGCCGATTACTATCATCGTGCCAGCGCCATGCCCTGGCTGAAGCACGCAGAGAAACCGCTGCTGATCATTCACGCCAAAGATGATCCTTTTATGAGTGATGAGGTGATCCCGCACAGCAGCCAATTATCTGCCACTATTACTTATCAACTGACACCACACGGCGGCCATGTAGGTTTTGTTGGTGGGACATTACGCCAGCCTGAAATGTGGCTGGAACAGCGTATCCCCCAGTGGATCGCCCCTTTTCTGGATAACTGAACTCGTGATTATTCCCTGGCAACAGGTCTCACCTGAGACCCTTGAAAATCTGATTGAAACCTTTGTGCTGCGCGAAGGCACGGACTATGGCGAGCAGGAACGCAGCCTGATCGACAAGGTGGCCGATGTGCGACGTCAGCTGGAAACGGGTGAAGTGGTACTGGTGTGGTCGGAACTGCACGAATCGGTCAATATCATGCCGCGCAAAGAATTTCGTGGCTGATGCACCCAACGGCATTTCGTGTTAACAATGCCTATTGCCCGACCTCACAGGGAGCTTTTCTATGTCTGCACGTCATCCCATTATCGCGGTGACTGGTTCCAGCGGCGCAGGGACCACCACCACCAGCGTGGCGTTTCGCAAAATCTTTCAGCAGCTCGATCTTCATGCGGCGGAGCTGGAGGGTGACAGCTTTCACCGCTTTACCCGTCCTGAAATGGATATGGCGATTCGTAAGGCGCGCGATTTAGGACGTCATGTCAGCTACTTCGGCCCGGAAGCCAATGACTTTGGCCTGCTGGAGCAGAGCTTTAAAGAGTATGGTCAGAGCGGACAGGGCCAGTCGCGTAAATATCTGCACACCTACGATGAAGCGGTGCCGTGGAATCAGGTGCCCGGCACCTTTACGCCGTGGCAACCGCTGCCGCAGAACACCGATATTCTCTTCTACGAAGGGCTGCACGGCGGCGTGGTAACGGCGCAGCACAACGTAGCAGAACAGGTTGATCTGCTGGTTGGCGTGGTGCCGATTGTGAACCTGGAGTGGATTCAGAAGCTGGTGCGCGACACTGGCGAGCGCGGCCATTCACGTGAAGCGGTCATGGATTCGGTGGTGCGCTCGATGGAAGATTACATCAACTTCATCACACCACAGTTCTCACGCACTCACCTCAACTTTCAGCGCGTCCCGACGGTCGATACCTCAAACCCGTTCGCTGCCCGCGCTATTCCGTCACTGGATGAGAGCTTTGTGGTGATCCACTTCCAGGCGCTGGAAGATATCGACCTCCCCTACCTGCTGGCGATGCTGCAGGGCTCGTTTATCTCGCACATCAATACGCTGGTAGTGCCTGGCGGCAAAATGGGTCTGGCGATGGAGTTGATCATGGGTCCGCTGGTGAAGCGGCTGATGGAAGGTAAGCGAATAGAGTAAGAGGCCAAAAGGGCCTTTCCAGACTAATGCCAATGCCAATGCAGGATGAATCTGACAGCAGCGAAAAAGCTTAACACGCAGGGAACCGGGTCAGAAGAGGAAAGCGTCCCGCGCCAGGGACGGCGCGGGCCGAGCGGCCAGGGATTGGCTTAAGCGACTTTCCGATCTGACCCGGTTCCCAGCGCAGGCACAGTCTGACAGCGGACCGACACAAACCGCTCTGACCCTGTTCAATACGCAGGCACAGTATCAAAGCGGATTCCCGGCCCAGGCACAGTCCTAAAGCAACCTGCATCAGATACTGGAAGTGAAGTTAGCAGGTCTGCAATAACCCCTGCGGCTACTAAAGTTCGATCACTTCATAGCTATGGGTAATGTTGACGCCTTTACCCAGCATGATGGCCACAGAGCAATATTTTTCAGCAGAAAGATCAACAGCGCGTGAGACCGCTTTATCCTGGAGGGCTTTGCCACTCACGATAAAATGCAGGTTGATGTGCGTAAAGATTCGCGGCGCCTCTTCACGACGTTCTGAGGTCAGTTTTACTTCACAATCAGCCACATCGTTTCGGCCTTTTTGCAGAATTGATACCACGTCAATCGCGCTGCATCCGCCCGCCGCCATCAGCACCATCTCCATTGGGCTGGGCGCTTTATCACCCGAATTTCCATCCATCAGTATCTGATGGCCGGATGAGGATTCTCCGAGGAATGTCAGCCCTTCTACCCATTTCACTCTTGCCTGCATGATTTTTGCTCCGGAATACGCTGTTTTGTCGCCAGAGTACGCTTTCGCCTGGTAAACAGCAATCCAGAGAAATCCGCCCGTAGCTGAAGCGAGACAACAGAAGACAGTCGGCAAAAGCTGTGCTACAAACAGTGCTGAAAATATTTTTCGTCACCCGATGACGAAGCCGGGAAGGATGATGCGCACTGCGCCTGATGCGGCCCGAATAATTTCCTGAAATGGAAACGCTTGAAGCTTTCACCGCCTGACAGGGAAAACTGCCCCCTGTATTTTGGGCACGATTACAACAGAGGATAATAGCGAATGGTTCTCGGCAAACCGCAAACAGACCCTACACTCGAATGGTTCCTGTCCCATTGCCATATTCACAAGTATCCATCCAAAAGTACGCTGATTCACCAAGGTGAAAAAGCAGAAACGCTTTACTACATCGTGAAAGGTTCCGTTGCGGTTCTGATTAAAGATGAAGAAGGCAAAGAGATGATTCTTTCCTACCTGAATCAGGGCGATTTTATTGGTGAACTTGGCCTGTTCGAAGAAGGCCAGGAGCGCAGCGCCTGGGTACGTGCGAAAAGCGCGTGCGAAGTGGCGGAAATTTCTTACAAGAAATTCCGTCAGCTGATCCAGGTTAACCCTGACATCCTGATGCGACTCTCATCGCAGATGGCGCGTCGCCTGCAGGTGACGTCTGAAAAAGTGGGTAACCTCGCTTTCCTCGACGTAACCGGACGCATTGCACAGACCCTGCTCAACCTGGCGAAGCAGCCAGATGCCATGACGCATCCCGACGGCATGCAAATTAAAATCACTCGTCAGGAAATTGGCCAGATTGTTGGTTGTTCACGTGAAACCGTGGGCCGTATTTTGAAGATGCTGGAAGATCAGAACCTGATCTCCGCACACGGCAAAACCATCGTCGTTTACGGCACCCGCTAATTCCTGTCACCCACGGCGTGATGGCAACATCACGCCGTTATTGTTTGTGTTGGGCCGATGTGGCGTCGAATTATTTACCATCCTGAAGTTAACTACGCCTTGCGGCAAACGCTGGTGCTCTGTCTGCCGGTGGCGCTGGGCTGGTTGGCTGGCGACCTGCAAAAAGGTCTGCTGTTCTCATTAGTGCCCGCCTGCTGCAACATCGCCGGTCTGGATACCCCGCATAAACGCTTCTTCAAACGCCTGATTGTTGGCGGCAGCCTGTTTGCCCTCGGCAGCTTTCTGATGCAGTGGCTCACCCTGCATGCTATTCCGCTGCCGCTGATCCTGTTTGCTATGCCCTTATTGCTCGGCGTTACCGGGGAGATCAGCCCGCTGCATGGCCGTTTGCTGCCCGGCACCCTGATTGCCGCCATCTTTACCCTGAGCCTGATTGGCCGCATGCCAATCTATGTTCCCCCGCTGCTCTATATCGGCGGCACGCTATGGTACGGGCTCTTTAACTGGTTCTGGTTCTGGCTGTGGAAAGAGCAGCCAATGCGCGAAAGCCTGAGCCTGATCTACCGCGAGCTGGCTAACTACTGCGACGCAAAATATACCCTGCTGACGCAGCTGACCGATCCGGAAAAGGCGCTGCCGCCGCTGCTGGCTCGTCAGCAGAAAGTGGTCGATCTGATTAACACCTGTTATCAGCAGATGCATATGCTGTCGGCAAGCCGCGATCACAGCCATAAACGGCTGACGCGCGCCTTTCAGGTGGCGCTGGATCTGCAGGAACATATCTCGGTCAGCCTGCATCGGCCGGAAGAGGTGCAGAAGCTGGTCGAACAGAGCCACGCCGAAGCGGTGATCCGCTGGAATGCCAAAACCATCTCGGCCCGGTTGCGGGTGCTGGCGGATAACATTCTCTATCACCAGCTACCCGATCGCTTTGCGATGGATAAACAGCTCGGCGCGCTGGAGAAAATCGCCCATCAGCATCCCGACAATCCGGTGGGTAACTTCTGCCTTTACCACTTCAACCGCATCGCGCGGGTCCTGCGCACCCAGAAACCCCTTTATCAGCGCGATCTGATGGCTGACCGCCAGCGCCGTCTGCCGCTGTTACCGGCACTGCGCAGTTATCTCTCGTTTCGCTCATCGGCCCTGCGCACTGCCGGCCGCTTTGCGGTGATGCTGATGCTGGGCAGCGCGCTGGCGCTGTTCTTCAACATCCCCAAACCCTACTGGATCCTGATGACCATCATGTTCGTCAGCCAGAACGGCTACAGCGCTACCCGTGTCCGCATTCAGCACCGGGCGCTGGGCACTTTTGCCGGTCTGGTGATCGCGGCCGCCACGCTGCGCATGGCGGTGCCGGAGTCGCTGGTGCTGCTGATCATGCTGGCAATTACTTTTATCAGCTATCGCTTTACCCGCCAGTTTTATGGCTGGTCGATGATTGGCTTTACGGTCACGGCGGTTTACTCGCTGCAGTTGCTGTCGCTGAATGGCGCGCAGTTTCTGCTGCCGCGACTCATGGATACGCTGATGGGTTGTCTGATCGCCTTTGGCGGGATGCTCTGGCTGTGGCCGCAGTGGCAGAGCGGCTTGCTGCGGCAGAACGCCCATGACGCACTGGAAACCTATCAGGATGCGCTACGGCTGTTGCTGGGTGACGAACAGTCACCAGAGAAACTGGCTTATCAGCGCGTGAAGGTCAATCAGGCACACAATGCGCTGTTTAACTCACTGAATCAGGCGATGCAGGAACCCGCGTTCAACTCCCGCTATCTGAGTGATATGCGGCTCTGGGTCACGCACAGTCAGTTTATCGTCGAGCATATCAACGCCATGACGATTCTGGCGCGGGAGCACACCATGCTCACTGCCTCGCTGGCTGAGCGTTACCTGCAATCCTGTGAAATCGCGCTGCAGCGGTGTCAGCAGCGGCTGGAATATGATGGTGAAAGCTCACAGGTTAACCTGCTGGATGAGCTGGAGAACATCAGTGAGGGACCGATCACGGTGGTGGAGCAGCATGTGCGGCGCATTCTCGACCATCTGAGCGTGATGTACACCATTTCATCGCTGGCGTGGAACCAGCGGCCGCAACATGGCCGCTGGCTGATCAGACGCTTACGTAAAAACTAAGCTAGCCGTTGAGCACATTGCCGACGGCCGTGGCGAAGCGACTCATGCCCTCTTCGATGTCGGCAGGCTCAATGATCAGTGACGGGGCAAAACGCATCACGTCGGTGCCGGCAACCAGCACCATCACGCCTTCTGCGGCCGCGGCATTCAGGATGTCGCGTGCTTTACCGGCATGCTGCGGTTTCAGCGCCGCGCCAATCAGCAGACCCTTGCCGCGAATATCGCTGAAGAGATCATACTTCGCATCGATGGCCTGCAGCGCCGTGACAAAGTGCTGACGACGTGTCTCAACGCCTGCCAGCACCTCCGGCGTATTGATAATATCGAGCGCAGTTTCGGCGATGGCGCAGGCGAGTGGATTGCCGCCATAGGTGGTGCCATGCACGCCCGGCGCCATGGTCGAGGCGATTTCGTTAGTGGTCAGCATGGCGCTGACCGGGAAACCGCCGCCCAGCGCTTTGGCTGAGGTCAGAATATCGGGCTGGATGCCATAATGCTCATAGGCGAACAGCTTGCCGCTGCGCCCCATGCCGCTCTGCACTTCATCCAGCACCAGCAGCGCCTGATGCTGATCGCAAAGCTCACGCAGTCCCTGCATAAATTCCTGCGTTGCGGGCACGACGCCGCCCTCACCCTGAATCGGTTCAACCACAATGGCGCAGGTGTGATCGTCAATGACCGCTTTTACTGCGTTCAGATCATTGAACGGCACATGGACGATATCCGCCGGTTTAGGCCCGAACCCATCAGAATATTTTGGCTGTCCGCCGACCGTGACGGTAAACAGCGTCCGGCCATGAAAGGCGTTATGAAAGGCGATAATCTTACTTTTGAACGGGCTGTGACGTTTGCAGGCGTAGTAGCGCGCCAGCTTAAAGGCGGCCTCGTTGGCTTCGGCCCCGGAGTTAGCGAAGAAGACCCGCTCGGCAAAGGTCGCCTGAATTAACTTACTGGCAAGACGCAGCGCCGGTTCGTTGGTGAAGACGTTGCTGGTGTGCCACAGCGTCTCGCCCTGACTTTTTAGCGTCTCCACCAGCGCAGGATGGCAGTGTCCAAGTGCGGTGACGGCGATACCACCTGAGAAATCGATATACTCTTTGCCCTGCTGATCCCATACACGACTGCCCTTGCCTTTTACCGGCACGAACTGCGCAGGTGCATAAACAGGCAAAATAACGTTATCGAACGTCTCCCGCGTGACCGCAATTTTTTCCGCTGCCATTGATGACCCCATTTAGATGATTGATGTGCAACTTTGAAATAATAATCACAAAATATGCATAAAAAATCACTCAAAGGCAACTTATTGCTCAAGGAAATTGCGCAGCAGCTGATGTCCCTGCTCGCTGAGAATGCTTTCGGGATGGAACTGCACGCCTTCCAGCGCCAGGGTTTTATGGCGGAATGCCATAATTTCCTCAGGCTCGCCGTCACGCACCGTCCAGGCAGTCACCTCGAAGGCATCTGGCAGGGAGTCGCGCTGTACAATCAGCGAATGGTAGCGGGTCACGGTCAGTGGATTATTCAGAGTGCGGAACACGCCCTGTCCGGTGTGCTGAATCGCAGAGGTTTTGCCGTGCATCACCTGACGCGCGCGCACGACCTGCGCGCCATACGCCTGCGCAATTGCCTGATGGCCCAGGCAGACGCCCAGCACCGGCAGCTGACCGGCGAAATGCCGGATCGCCGCCAGCGAAATGCCTGACTCCGACGGCGTGCAGGGACCAGGGGAGATCACCAGATGAGTCAGCGGTAACGCCGCCATCTGCTCCAGCGTGATGGCATCATTGCGCACCACCTGAACCTGCGCGCCCAGCTCGCAGAAATATTGATAAAGATTCCAGGTAAAGGAGTCGTAATTGTCGATAAGCAGCAGCATGGCCAGTCCAGAATAATTACCCGCGCCGCTATTCTACGCGGTTAAGCCGCCTCGCTCACCACTTTCGCAAATACCTGCTCCAGCAGAGTCAGGTCTCCGGCCACACCGGCCTGATTCGCCGCTTTCCAGCTTTCAGCGTCAGTCTCTTCCCAGGAGAGCAGATAACCGGCATGCAGCGCCAGCTGTTCAAAGAAAATCCGCTGCGCCCGACCGTTGCCGTGGCGGAAAGGATGCAACATATTGATTTCGCAGTAGTAGTGGGCAACACGCTCAATAAACGCGTCACGTGGCAGGTCAGCAAGGCCCTTCTCCTCCTCCAGCGCGGCCATCAGGGCGTTACCTTCCTTTTCGATATATTCGAAATGACAGAACGGCGTCTCATCGCGCCAGATATCGATAGTGCGCAGTTCACCAGCCCAGCTGTAGACGTCCTGAAACAGCGTACGGTGGATCTGGCGCAGGTAAGGCAGTCCAGGATTACGTGGGCCCAGCTCCAGCGTGGCGGCACGCGCCGCACTAAAACTCAGCTCCGCCTTACGCAGCTGCGCGGCATCGTGAATATCGGGCAGGTTTTTCAGCACATTGTCATGCTGCCACAGGTAGGGATCCTGGCTGACGGCGGTATTAGAGTCCATATTGCCTCCTCAGTGACGCCAGACGTGCGGCCGCATCATCGCTGTTTACGCTGGTTTCATTTGGCGAGAAGCCTTCCAGCCGACAGCTGGCCTGATAGCTGGCGCTACGCCGCTGTCGCCACAGGGTGACCTTCTGTTTTTCGGTGAGTTTGTTCGCCATGCCGCCTCCTGCTCAGGTTTTTGCCCTAAGTATAAGAGCAAATTCTGGCTTTGCCGGATGCGGCAGGCGGTCGCCATCCGCAGATGGCGACGAACGGACCTAAGGCAGGACTTTGGCGGAGAGGATAACTACCGGTTTGGATGGAACATTCTGGTAAGGACCCACATCTTTGGTCGGTACCTGAGAAATTTTTTCAACCACATCCTGACCTTTCACAATCTTACCAAATACGGCATAGCCAAAATCGCGCTGTCCGTGATCGAGAAATGCATTATCCGCGACGTTGAGGAAGAACTGGCTGGTCGCACTGTCTTTATCGGCGGTACGCGCCATGGAAATCGTGCCGCGCAGGTTACGCAGGCCATTATCCGCTTCATTCTTGATCGGCGCGTTGGTCTGCTTCTGCTGCATGTCCGTAGTGAAGCCCCCACCCTGCACCATAAAGCCCGGGATCACGCGGTGAAAAATGGTGTTGTTGTAAAAACCGTTGTTGACGTAATCAACGAAGTTTTTCACAGAAACCGGCGCTTTCTGGTTATTCAGTTCGAGTTCGATATTGCCGGCGGAGGTGGTGAGCAGAACGTGGGTGTCACCTTTTGCAGCCAGCGCCTGGGCGGAAACGGAAGAGAGCGCTAACAGGGTGATGGCCGCTGTTAAAGTACGTTTAAACATGAAAGATTCCTTACCTGGGAGAGCGGGCACAAAAACGTGATTGATTGTAAAGAGACTCTATTCCAGGAGCCAGCGTTTTACCTATATTTACGCTGTGGCAGCAAATGGGGGGGCAAACGTTAAACCCCGGCAATTACGTGATTAAAATCACACAACACATGAAATATGGATCTCTGGTTTCACTGGTTGTTTATTAAGATCACGGTTCCGTTTACACTTTCTGACACTTTTTGGCACCCGGTTCTCAACAGGTTCAGAACATGACAAACCGCAATCGTATTGGCCTCACCTGGATAAGCTTCTTCTCCTACGCGCTTACCGGCGCGCTGGTGATTGTTACCGGCATGGTAATGGGCGATATCGCAAAAGATTTCCAGATCCCCATCTCCAGCATGAGTAATACCTTCACCTTCCTCAACAGCGGCATCCTGGCGGCGGTTTTCCTGAACGCCTGGCTGATGGTGATTGTGCCACTGAAGCGTCAGCTGATTTTCGGCTTCGTCCTGATGGTACTGGCGATAATCGGGTTGATGACCAGCCGCGATCTGACCGTCTTCTCGCTCTGTATGTTTGTGCTGGGCGTGGTCAGCGGCATTACTATGTCGATCGGCACCTTCCTGATCACCCATATGTATGAAGGCCGCCAGCGCGGTTCGCGCCTGCTGTTTACCGACTCCTTCTTCAGCATGGCGGGCACGCTGTTTCCGGTGCTGGCGGGGATTCTGCTGGCGCGTCAGCTGCCGTGGTACTGGGTCTACGTCTGCATCGGCTTTATCTACGTCGCGATCTTCATCATGACGCTGTTTGTCGAGTTCCCGGTGCTGCGTAAGCCCGAAAACAGCCCGACAGTTGAGAAAGAAAAATGGGGTGTGGGCGTGCTGCTGCTGGCAGTGGCGGCGCTCTGCTACATTCTGGGCCAGCTTGGCTTTATCTCCTGGGTGCCGGAATATGCCACCAAAGTCATGGGCATGAATATTAATGATGCCGGACAACTGGTGGGCAGCTTCTGGACCGCTTATATGGTGGGGATGTGGGCCTTCAGCTTCCTGCTGCGCTTCTTCGATCTGCAACGCATTCTGATGGTACTGGCGGGACTGGCTACCGTACTGATGTACTGGTTCGTCAGCAGCAGCGATGCCAGCATGCTGAAGTGGATCATTATGGTGTTGGGCTTCAGCTCGAGCGCGATTTACACCACCATCATCACGCTCGGTTCGCTGCAGACCAAAGTGGCGTCACCGAAGCTGGTGAACTTTATTCTGACCTGCGGCACCGTCGGCACCATGCTGACCTTCGTGGTGACCGCGCCGATTGTTGAGAAGAGCGGCGTGCACACGGCGCTGGCCACCGCTAACGGCCTCTACGCGGTGGTGTTTGTGATGTGTGTCCTGCTGGGGCTGGTCACTAAACATCGCTCGCACGGTCACGTTACGCATTAATCATGCAGGGCGGCGATAGATCGCCGCCCTGCTTTAACGCCGGAAGTCTATCCGCTCCCGCTCCCGCCAGTAAATCTCGCTTTCTGCGGGCTTTGTCTCTGCCACCACAATGCCGCGACGCAGTGAGTAGCGCACCGGAACCTGTCTTCTTACTGCATCAAAACCACTCTCTGCCGGCAGAATAATCAGGCTGGCATCGTTGCCGGTCTGAATGCCATAGCCTGACAGCTGCAGCGTCTTCGCGCTGTTATGCGTAATCAGATCCAGACCCGCATCAATCTGCTCATAGCCCATCAACTGACAGACGTGTAAGCCCATATGCAGCACCTGCAGCATGCTGGCGGTACCCAGCGGATACCAGGGATCGAACACATCGTCGTGGCCGAAACAGACGTTAATCTCCGCCTCCAGCATCTCTTTCACCCGCGTAATGCCGCGCCGTTTAGGGTAGGTATCAAAGCGGCCCTGCAGGTGAATATTGACCAGCGGATTCGCGACAAAATTAATGCCCGACAGCTTAAGCAGTCGAAACAGTCGTGAGGTATACGCGCCATTGTAAGAGTGCATCGCGGTGGTATGACTGGCCGTCACGCGCGCGCCGTTGCCATCGCGATGCGCCAGCGCCGCCACGGTTTCCACAAAGCGCGACTGTTCATCATCGATCTCATCGCAGTGAACATCGATCAGCCGATCGTAGCGGTTAGCCAGCGCAAAGGTTTTATGCAGCGACTCAACGCCATATTCACGGGTGAATTCGTAATGCGGGATCGCGCCGACCACATCCGCGCCCAGCCGCAATGCCTCCTCCAGCAGCGCTTCACCGTTGGGATAAGAGAGAATACCCTCCTGGGGAAAAGCAACAATCTGGATAGTGATCCACGGCGCCATCTCCGCCTTTAGCTCCAGCATCGCTTTAAGCGCCGTCAGTGACGGGTCAGAAACGTCAACATGGGTACGGACAAACTGAATGCCGTTGGCAATCTGCCACTTCAGCGTCTGCATCGCCCGCCGCTTAACATCTTCATGACTGAGCATGGCTTTGCGTTCAGCCCAGCGCTCAATGCCTTCAAACAGCGTCCCGGACTGGTTCCACGCGGGTTCGCCAGCGGTCTGGGTGGTATCCAGATGAATATGCGGCTCAATAAAAGGCGCGCAGGCTAAGCCACCCTCGCCGTCCAGCGATTCATCCGCCGGTGAAGCGTGCTGCGGCTGGGCTGAGAGCCGGGCAATTTTGCCATCGGCGATGGCGATCTGCCATAACCCATCCCGCCAGGGTAAACGCACGTTATTGATCCACTTAGGTGACATCATTGCCGACTCCTTTTCCGGTTTTGTGTTTTAAAACTAACACGATTCAGGTGACCCGCCGCAAGCCCGAATAATCAGCGGGTTATCCGCACCAGAAAAAATTATTTCAAATCAACCATATACCTCTTAATAGGTATATGGCGTCGTGGTTGATGTATATCAATAAGTGCCAGAAACGGCGCGCTATTGTAGCCGCAGATATCGCAAATTTGAGGCAAAAATGAGCAAGCACAATGTCGTCGTTATCGGTAACGGCATGGTCGGCCACCGCTTCATAGAAGAATTACTAGAGAAAGCGGAACCTGACCAGTTTTCGCTGACCGTCTTTTGTGAAGAACCCCGCGTCGCCTATGATCGTGTCCACCTGTCCGCCTACTTTTCCCATCACACCGCTGAAGAATTGTCGCTGGTTCGTGAAGGCTATTACGACAAACATCAGGTCAATCTGCTGCTGGGTGAACGCGCCATCACCATTAATCGTGATGAGAAACTCAT
Organism: Pantoea sp. OVA07A; assembly: GCF_019969975.1. Taxonomy (NCBI): domain Bacteria; kingdom Pseudomonadati; phylum Pseudomonadota; class Gammaproteobacteria; order Enterobacterales; family Erwiniaceae; genus Pantoea; species Pantoea sp. OVA07A. Next base: position 59,505 of record NZ_JAHXYM010000006.1, read on the forward strand.
CCACTCCAGTACCGGTCGCGCAGTGCATTACGATACGCTGATTTTTGCCACCGGCTCTTATCCGTGGATCCCGCCAATCAACGGTGCCGAAGGCAGCGACTGCTTTGTCTATCGCACCATCGAAGATCTCAACGCCATCGAAGCCTGTTCGCGCCGCAGCAAACGCGGCGCGGTGATCGGCGGCGGCCTGCTGGGGCTGGAAGCGGCGGGCGCACTGAAAAATCTGGGCATTGAAACCCACGTCATTGAATTTGCGCCGGTGCTGATGGCGGAGCAGTTAGATCAGCAAGGCGGTGAGCAGCTACGTCGCAAGATTGAGCAGATGGGTGTACGGGTCCACACCGGTAAAAACACCCAACAGATTGTGCATCACGAACACGGCGGCAAAACGCTGCAGTTTGCTGATGGCAGCGCGCTGGAGGTCGATTTCATCGTCTTCTCCACCGGCATTCGCCCGCAGGACAAACTGGCGAAACAGTGTGGATTAGCCCTGGGGCCGCGCGGCGGCATCGCCATTGATGACCAGTGCCGGACCAGCGATCCCACCATCTACGCTATCGGTGAGTGCGCTGCCTGGCAGAATCGTGTCTATGGCCTGGTGGCGCCGGGTTACAAAATGGCCCAGGTCGCCAGCGACCATCTGCTGGGCCGCGCCAATGCGTTTACCGGCGCGGACATGAGCGCCAAACTGAAGCTGCTGGGTGTTGATGTTGGCGGCATTGGCGATGCGCGCGGCACCACGCCAGGCGCTCGCAGCGTGGTCTGGCTGGATGAGAGCAAATCGATCTACAAGCGCCTGATTATCAGCGAAGATCAGAAAACCCTGCTGGGTGCCGTACTGGTGGGCGACACCAGCGATTATGGCAACCTGCTGCAGCTGGTGCTGAATGGTATTCCGCTGCCTGCTAATCCGGAAGCGCTGATTCTGCCAGCCGGCAGCGGGGATAAACCGGCCATCGGCGTCGATTCTCTGCCTGATACCGCACAAATCTGCTCCTGCTTTGACGTCAGTAAAGGCGACATCATTAAGGCGGTACAGGGTGGCTGTCATACCGTGGCAGCACTGAAAAGCAGCACCCGTGCCGGCACCGGTTGCGGCGGCTGTATCCCACTGATCACCCAGGTTCTCAATAGTGAACTCAGCCGTCAGGGCATTGAGGTCAATAACCATCTTTGCGCCCACTTCGCATGGTCACGTCAGGAGCTTTATCACCTGATTCAGGTAGAGGAGATTAAAACCTTTGACGAACTGCTGGCCCGCTATGGTCAGGGTTACGGCTGTGAAGTGTGCAAGCCGGTGGTTGGCTCACTGCTCGCCTCCTGCTGGAATGAGTATGTGCTCAAGCCCCAGCACGCGCCGTTACAGGACAGCAACGACCTCTACCTTGGCAACATCCAGAAAGATGGCACCTACTCGGTGATCCCGCGCTCGCCCGGCGGTGAAATCACGCCCCAGGGACTGAAAGTGATTGGCGAGATCGCCGAGCGCTATCAGCTCTACACCAAAATTACCGGCTCTCAGCGCATCGGTCTGTTTGGCGCGCAGAAAGACGATCTGCCCGCTATCTGGTCACAGCTGATCGACGCCGGATTTGAAACCGGCCAGGCCTACGCCAAGGCGCTGCGCATGGCGAAAACCTGCGTTGGCAGCGCCTGGTGCCGTTATGGTGTGGGTGACAGCCTCGGCTTCGGCGTGATGCTGGAGAACCGCTACAAAGGCATCCGTACGCCGCACAAGATGAAGTTTGGCGTCTCTGGCTGCACCCGTGAATGTGCAGAAGCACAGGGCAAAGATGTCGGCATTATCGCGACGGAAAAAGGGTGGAACCTTTACGTCTGCGGCAACGGCGGCATGAAGCCGCGCCATGGCGATCTGCTGGCGGCCGATCTCGATCAGCAGACGCTGATCACCTATCTCGACCGTTTCATGATGTTCTATATCCGCACCGCCGACAAACTGCAGCGCACCTCGCTGTGGCTGGAGAGTCTGGAAGGCGGCATCGACTATCTGCGTAAGGTGATTGTGGATGACAAACTTGGCCTCAACGGCCAGATGGAGCAGCAGCTGGCCGCACTGCGCGCCAGCGTCAGCTGTGAATGGAAAGCGACGCTGGAAGATAAGGATCACCTGACGCGCTTTGCCCACTTTATCAACTCGCCGCAACGCGATCCTGGCGTGCAGCGGGTCGCGGAGCGCGACCAGCACCGCCCGGCACGCGCCGATGAACGCATTGCCGTGACCCTGATTGAGGAGACCGAATCATGAGCCAGTGGAATCCGGTGTGCCCGCTGACGCAGATCCTGCCCGCTACGGGCGTCTGCGCGCTGGTCAAAGGCCAGCAGGTTGCTATCTTCCGTCCCCGCAACGATGAGCAGCTCTATGCCATCAGCAATATCGACCCCTTTGCCGATGCCAGCGTGCTGTCACGCGGCATTATTGCTGAACATCAGGATGCGCTCTGGGTTGCCAGCCCGCTGAAAAAGCAGCGTTTTCGTCTTAGCGATGGCTACTGCATGGAGGATAAAACGCGCTCCGTGGCGGCCTGGCCGGTGCGGGTCAATGCCGGACAGGTTGAAGTCTGCCTGTAACTCTCCCGTCAACAGCCCGCCTCCGCGGGCTTTTTTAAGGACGTCTGATGGACTACTTCCCCTTATTCTGCCGCCTGCAGGGCCGACGCTGCCTGCTGGTCGGCGCAGGTGACGTGGCTGAGCGGAAAGCCCGCCTGCTGCTGGAGGCCGGCGCCGAACTGCTGGTCGGTGCCCTTGATTTCTCCCCCGCCTTCCGGCAATGGGCGCAGCAGGAAACCATCACGCTGCTGCCAGGGGCGTTTGATCAGCACTGGCTCACCGGCTGCTGGCTGGTGGTCGCCGCGACCAGCGATGATGCGGTTAATCAGCAGGTGGCTGAAGCCGCCGAAAAACAGCAGATCTTCTGCAATCTGGTGGATGCGCCGCAGCAGGCCAGCGCCATTATGCCGTCGATTATCGATCGTTCCCCGCTGATGGTCGCCGTCTCTTCCGGTGGACGCGCGCCGGTACTGGCGCGCCTGTTGCGGGAGAAGCTGGAGGCGATGCTGCCGCAACACCTTGGCCAGCTGGCACAGCTGGCAGGCACTTTGCGCGCGCGGGTGAAACAGCAATTCAGCGCTGTCAGTGCCCGCCGCCACTTCTGGGAACGCTTCTTTAACAGCGAGCGGCTGGCCCAGACGCTGGCCAACGGCGACAGTGAACGCGCGGAGCAGATTACCGACCAGCTCTTTAACGCTGACCTTCGCCAACAGGGTGAAGTGGCGCTGGTCGGTGCCGGTCCGGGTGATGCCGGATTACTGACCCTGAAAGGCTTACAGCTGATCCAGCAGGCAGACGTCATCGTCTATGACCGGCTGGTCTCCAATGAGATCCTGAATCTGGTGCGCCGCGATGCCGAGCGCATTTTTGTCGGGAAACGCGCCGGACATCACTGCGTACCGCAGAATGAGATTAACCAGCTGCTCTGCGAACAGGCGCAGCGGGGAAAACGCGTAGTGCGGCTGAAAGGCGGCGATCCCTTTATCTTTGGTCGCGGCGGTGAAGAGCTGGAAGCGCTGGCGCAGCGGCAGATTCCGTTCAGCGTGGTGCCGGGGATCACCGCCGCATCGGGCTGTGCGGCCTACAGCGGTATTCCCCTGACCCACCGCGATCATGCGCAGAGCGTCAGACTGGTTACCGGACATCTGCAGAAAGAGGCCTCGCTCGCCTGGGAGACGCTGGCGGCGGAACAGCAGACGTTGGTCTTTTATATGGGGCTCACGCAGGCCGGAGAGATTCAGCAGCAGTTGATAAAGCACGGTATGCGCAGCGATATGCCGGTGGCGCTGGTGGAAAACGGCACCACTACGCGTCAACGCGTGGTCACCGGGACACTGAGCGAGCTGGAGGCGTTAGCCGGTCAGGTGACCAGTCCCAGCCTGATGATCATCGGCAGCGTGGTAAGTCTGCGTGACAGCCTGCGCTGGTTCTGAGTCCGGCAAATAAAAACGGCGGGCACAATGCCCGCCGTCCTGGTTGTCTGCTCAGCCATTACGGCATCGCGACAAAGCCTACCGCCTGATACACCTTCTTCAGCGTTTCCTGCGCCTGTGCGCGTGCTTTGGCCGCGCCATCACGCATCACCTGCTCCAGCAGTGCTTCATCGTTGCGGAAGCTGTGATAACGCTCCTGCAGCTCAGAGAGCATACCGGACACGGCATCGGCTACTGCGCCTTTCAGGTGGCCATACATCTTGCCTTCGAACTCCTGCTCCAGCTCGGCGATGGTTTTACCGGTCACGCCCGACAGTATATCCAGCAGGTTAGAGACGCCCGCTTTCTCTTTGATGTCGTAGCGCACCACTGGCGGCTCTTCAGAATCGGTGACGGCGCGTTTAATCTTCTTCACGACCGCTTTCGGATCTTCCAGCAGGCCGATCACGTTATTGCGGTTATCGTCAGACTTGGACATCTTCTTCGTCGGTTCCAGCAGCGACATCACGCGCGCGCCAGACTTCGGAATCAACGGCTCTGGTACTTTGAAGATATCGCCGTAGATCGCATTGAAGCGATGCGCGATATCGCGGCTCAGCTCCAGATGCTGCTTCTGATCTTCACCCACCGGCACCTGATGGGTCTGATAGAGCAGAATGTCAGCCGCCATCAGCACCGGATAGTCGAACAGACCGGCGTTAATGTTCTCTTCGTAACGCGCTGATTTATCCTTGAACTGCGTCATGCGGCTCAGTTCACCGAAGTAGGCGTAGCAGTTCAGGATCCAGCTCAGCTGCGTGTGCTCTGGCACATGCGACTGAACGAAGATGGTGCTTTTTTGCGGGTCGATACCACAGGCCAGATAGAGCGCCAGCGTGTCCAGCGTCGCTTTACGCAGTGCAACAGGATCCTGACGCACGGTGATCGCGTGCAGATCAACGATGCAATAAATGCAGTGGAAATCATCCTGCATCTGCACCCACTGACGCAGCGCTCCCATATAGTTGCCAATGGTCAGTTCGCCGGACGGCTGTGCGCCGCTGAAAACGATGGGTTTCATACTTATGTCCTGATATTTACAGCCCCAGAGCGGGCAAAAGTTCGTCGAAAGAGTCGAGGGTTAAATCGGGCTGGCTGGTGGCAATCGGCTCGCCATAGTTATAGCCAAAGGTCATGCCGATATTGGGTACGCCCGCCGCCTGCGCCGCCTGGATATCATTGCGTGAGTCGCCGACAAACAGCAACTCATTCGGCAACACACCAAAGGTGCCCAGCACCATAAAAATTGCCGCAGGATGCGGTTTTTTAACCGGCACATCGTCGCCACCGATAATCAGCGAAAACGCATCAGCAATGCCAAGCGACTCCAGCAGCGGTGCCACAAACGGCGTCGGCTTGTTGGTGACTATCGCCATCGGCAGCCCGGCGGCCTTTAAGGCGGCCAGCGTCTGCTTTACCTGTGGAAACAGCGTACTGCCCGCATCCACGGTATCGGCATAATGTCGGTCAAACAGCGCCCGCGCATCACGCTGCTCTTCCGGCTGCGGCTCACGGCCCAGCGCGAAGGTCAGCGCGCGGGCCATCATGATATCCGCGCCGTTGCCAATCCAGGTTGAGACACGCTCAAGGCCCGCCTGCGGCAGACGGAGGTCGTTCAGCGTGCGGTCTATCGCATCGGCCAGGCCGGGTGCGCTATCCACCAGTGTCCCATCGAGATCAAACGCCAGCGCACGAATATCAGTGAAATGAGCCATTGGCCTTCTCCAGTTCGTTGCGCATATCATCGATCACTTTTTTATAGTCAGGGTGACCGAAGATCGCGGAACCGGCGACAAACATGTCGGCACCGGCGGCAGCGATCTGGCCAATATTGTCGATCTTCACGCCGCCATCCACTTCAAGGCGAATGCTGTAACCGCTCTGATCGATACGCCTGCGCGCTTCACGCAGTTTATCCAGTGTACCAGGAATAAATGACTGACCGCCAAAGCCAGGGTTCACTGACATCAGCAGAATGATATCCAGCTTATCCATGACGTAATCGAGGTAGCTCAGCGGGGTCGCCGGGTTAAACACCAGACCCGCTTTGCAGCCATGCTCTTTGATGATTTGCAGGGTGCGGTCAACGTGTTCGCTGGCTTCGGGATGAAAGGTGATGTAGGTGGCACCCGCTTTGGCGAAATCAGGGATTAGCGCATCTACCGGCTTCACCATCAGATGCACATCGATGGGGGCGGTGATGCCATAGTCGCGCAGTGCTTTCAGCACCATCGGACCCATGGTCAGATTAGGCACGTAGTGGTTGTCCATCACGTCGAAGTGAACCACGTCACCTCCGGCCGCCAGCGCTTTGGCTGTGTCTTCGCCCAGGCGAGCAAAGTCCGCCGAAAGGATTGAAGGGGCCAGCAAATATTGTTTCATCCGATTCTCCCACTGTTGTGCGCCAGCACGCAGGCTGGCGTAATGCGTTGGTCGCGGACGAAACAGACTAGCTATAAAGTGCCAGCAGTTCGTCGACCTTGGTGCGACCCGTTATGCTTCGGCTGATAGAACGCCGGGCTTTGACCACATGTAACTCTGCATCCTGATACCATAAACGCGTCAGTGCAGTGTCGTGGTTAGAAATCAGTACCGGAATCCGGTCCTCCGACGAAGCCAGCTTTGCCGCTAACGCCGCCAGGTTCTCCTGCTCACGCAGGCTGAAGCTGTTGGTGTGATAAGCCGTGAAATTGGCCGTTGCCGACAGCGGCGCATAAGGCGGATCGCAATAGACTACCGAGCCTTTACCGGCATTGGTCAGGGTAACATCGTACGATTCACAGACAAACGTCGCTTTTTGCGCACGCTCGGCAAACCATAACAGTTCTGCTTCCGGAAAGTAGGGTTTGCGATAGCGGCCAAACGGCACGTTGAACTCGCCACGCAGGTTATAGCGACAGAGGCCGTTGTAACAGTGACGGTTCAGATAGAGGAACAACAGCGCGCGCAGGTAGGCGTCGGTGCTGGTGTTAAATTCGGTGCGACGCTGGTAATAACAGATCTCGTTGTTACTTTCCGGCGTAAACAGCAGCTGCGCGTCACGGATGAAATCCGCCGTGCGCGTTTTAACAATGTTATAGAGATTAATCAGGTCACTGTTGATATCAGCCAGATGGTAGCGATCAAATTCAGTGTTCAGAAACACCGAACCCGCGCCAACAAAGGGTTCTACCAGACAGTCGCCTTGCGGCAGATGGCGATGGATCTCTTCTACTAAGGGAAATTTTCCCCCTGCCCATTTCAGGAAAGCGCGATTTTTTTTCATGCTGTCGTGGTTATTACATCTTATTGTGAGGCTGTGGCTGGACCGACAGCAGATCTGCGCTTAAAACGGGGCCAGAAACTGGCCCCACATCCGCTATTGGCTGGCTTCTTTCTTCACCTGGCTTACTGGTTTAACCCACGGGTTCTTCGCACGCACTTCGGCAGGCAGTGAGGCTACCGCGCGTTTGGCATCAGCCGGTGTGGCATAGGAACCACTCACCAGCACGTACCACGACTGACCGTTACGGGTGGTTTTGTAGACGTGATACCCACTCAGATTCTGCTGCTTAGCCCAGGCATTCAGGCTTTCCGCCTTCGATGCACCGCTCAGCTGCAGGGTATAGCTGCCGCCTGGCAATGATTTGCTGGCTGAACTGCTGCCTGCCGCCGCAGTGGCCGGAGCAGAAGGGGCTGGCGTACGTGCTGGCGTGGTATGTGTTTTGCTGTCACGGGTTGCAGGCTTCGAGGCAGTTTTATGCGATGAATCGTGCGCCGGACGGGCAGAAGCGTTTGATTTGTTTGGCGTCTGACGGCCTGCAGGGGCCGTAACCGGATTCGCAGCCGTTCCGGCATTACCGCTGACTGTGGCAGGGGCTGTTGGCAGTGAACTGCCACCCTGCGTGCCCATCGCGGCACTGTCGACCTGCTGCTGCTGATTACTCAGCGCGCTGTTCAGATCGCCCGGCAGCGTGACACGCTGCTGATTTGCTGGCGTCTCAACAGGGGCGGCCTGCGTAGGCGTTGAAGCCACAGGCGGCATTGAGACGTCGCGCTGCGGGTCAGACGCAGCATTACCGCTGGTCGCCGCGTTATTTTCGCTGGTAGCTGGCGTGGTCTGCCCGCCGGTTGGCGTCGTCTGTCCACCCGACATGGAAGAGGAGCCAGCCAGGTCGATGTTCTTCTCACTGCCGGAACCGCCGCCAGCGGCAGGCGTATTGCCCGCAGTAGCAGGTTTTTTCTCATCCGGGCCATTCAGCGCCGAACCAATACCCAGTACCAGTAACAGCAGAACCAGGATCCCGACACCCATCATGATGCGCTGGCGCGAAACCGGTATTTTGGCTGCGGGAGACGACTTACGAGGGCGCGAGGGACGGCGATCGCTGGCGTCAGGTTTTAACTCATCTTCCGGTTTAAACTCATCCATTTTGCCTCCTCCGTAAAGCGGCATTCCGCACTGCGCACCCTGCGCGCCGCGTCACCACTCAACTGCTTAATCTCAGGATTGCTGACAATCATTAATTGCAGCCAGCACCATATCATGTGCCACGCCGCCACGCACTTCAGAGCGGCCAATCGACAGCGGGAGTACCAGCCGCAATTCGCCCGCCAGAACTTTCTTATCGCGCATCATGTGCGGCAGATACATCTCCGCACTCATCGCCTCCGGCCCATGTACCGGCAAACCGGCACGCAGGAACAGAGCAATAATGCGGTCCGTCTCCTGTGCCTGGAACTGCCCCAGGCGTTCAGCCGTGCGTGCCGCCATCACCATGCCCGCTGCAATCGCTTCACCGTGCAGCCAGTTGCCATAGCCCATGTGTGCTTCAATCGCATGACCAAAAGTATGGCCCAGATTCAGCAACGCCCGCTGACCGTTTTCACGTTCATCGGCGGCCACGACTTCGGCTTTCAGTTCACAGCAGCGACGAATGCAGTACGCCAGCGCCTGTTCATCCAGCGCCAGCAGGGCATCAAGATTCTGCTCCAGCCACTGGAAAAACGCACCGTCGAGGATGATGCCGTACTTAATCACTTCCGCCAGACCCGACGCCAGTTCACGCGCGGGCAGCGTCTGCAGACAGGCAGTATCAATCACCACTGACGCGGGTTGATAAAACGCGCCGATCATGTTTTTGCCCAGCGGATGGTTAACGGCCGTTTTGCCGCCAACCGAAGAGTCGACCTGCGACAGTAAGGTGGTCGGTACCTGAATAAAGCGTACGCCACGCTGATAACTGGCCGCAGCAAAACCGGTAAGATCGCCAATGACGCCGCCGCCTAAGGCGATAAGCGTCGTATCACGACCGTGCGGCTTTTGCAGGAGCGCGGTAAAAACCTGATCCATCACGGCCAGCGTCTTATATTGCTCGCCGTCGGGTAAGATCACCTGATCCACTTTTACACCTGCCCCCGTCAGCAGCGCCGTCAGCTGGTCAAGATAAAGCGGAGCCAGCGTCTGGTTTGTCACCACCATGGCGTTTTCGCCCGCGGTTAGCGGCCAAAAAGAAGCCGGATCGTTAAACAGTCCGGCAGCGATAGTGATGGGGTAACTGCGTTCCCCCAGTGAGACGGTGATCTTCTCCATGATGCCCGATACCTGTTAAGGAGCCTTCGAACGTTGGATCAACTTTTTTCCAACATGTGGATAATCTGATTCGCCACCACTTTCGCACTCTGATCATCTGTGCGAATGGTTACATCGGCGATCTCTTCGTAGAGCGGGTTACGTTCGCCAGCCAGCGCTTCGAGCACTTCACGCGGCGGTGAATCCACCTGCAGCAACGGACGTTTTTTGTCACGTTGGGTGCGCGCCAGTTGCTTCTCGATGGTGGTTTCAAGATAAACCACAACACCGCGGGCGGAGAGACGATTACGCGTTTCCCGGGATTTGACGGAACCACCGCCTGTCGCCAGGACGATGCCTTGCTTCTCGGTCAGTTCGTTAATGATTTTTTCTTCGCGATCGCGAAAGCCAGCTTCGCCTTCGACATCAAAAACCCAGCCCACATCCGCTCCGGTGCGTCGCTCAATTTCCTGATCGGAATCGAAGAACTCCATGTTGAGTTGCTGAGCCAACTGACGGCCAATAGTGCTTTTGCCGGCACCCATCGGCCCAACCAGAAAGATATTGCGTTTCTCTGCCATTTTGTCGGTATTACTAAGAATTCGTTAATGATACCCCGCGTTCAGCATTTGCTGGCGGGACAGGAACTGAGACCTCATGAGCGTTAGCAAGAGTCAGATGAAAAATTATCTCAACACTCAAGGCTGTTTGGCAACCGATTATATTGCCTTCAGCACATCCATTTCTGAATTGGCCTGTGTTCGCGAAACTGTAACGCGCCAGCGCTGCGTCTTTACAACGCTGCGTACAGAGGAGTTTTCTGATCTGTTTGCCGGGATTTACCCAGCATAGACGGTTACACCGTATTGAAAATCGCTAAACCTTGTAAGCTAATTCCTCTCCTGCGTCAACGCAGATGGCCTTAAGGGACGCATTTTCCGTTTTATCCAGCCGTAAGCGCTGCTTCCCTGACCAATCGCGGCGTAATGAAGATCACCAGCTCTCTTTTTTTGCGCTGATCAGATTGCTGGCGAAACAACCCGCCAATCAGCGGCACATTTCCCAGTAGCGGCACCTGATTCTGTCCGCGGGTGCGCTGCTGCTGAAAGATACCGCCTAACGCCAGTGTTTGCCCGTCACTGACCGTGACCTGAGTCTCAATTTCCTGTTTATCGATGGATAATATGTCGCTATCGCCGGTTCTGATGCTGCGACCCGGCATATTCTGACTGATATGGATCTTCAGCTGGATGCGGCCATTGCCGGAAATCGTCGGTGTCACCTCCATACCCAGTACCGCTTCTTTAAACTCAATACTGGTGGCACCGCTGTTTCCTGCAGACACCTCATAAGGAATTTCTGTGCCCTGCTTAATCGAAGCGGTCTGCTGATGTGAGGTAAAGAGGCGTGGACTGGCGATGATTTCAATTTGGTTCTCCTGCTCCAGCGCACTTAACTCCAGATCCAGAAGCTGCCCCCCGATGCGCGCCAGCGCCATACCCACGCTGATGCCGGGTGAACTCACCGCCAGCGGAACATCCAGCCGGGGATGATGCAGAATATCAGTTACGGCGGCGTCCCCCGCCTGCAATCCCCACTTCACCCCCAGCTCCTGCAGATGCTCCTCGCTGATAGTGATGATGTGGGCTGACAGTTCAATCTGTTCCAGTGGCAGATCCAGCGCCCGTATCCAGCGCTCCGTCTCTTTCAAAGCCGCCGCACTATCGCGCAGTAACAATGCGTTGGTACGTTTGTCGACCGTCACGCTACCGCGCGGCGTCATCAGCGACTGACGCTCACTCAGCAGGCTGGCATACACCTCGCTGGCGCTGGCATAACGCAATATCACAGCGCGCTGTTGCAAAGGAATCTGCTGCAACTGCGACTGCTGCTCAGCCTCACGTGCCTGCTGCCAGCTTTCCGGATAGACCAGCAGGACATTATCCTGTTCAACCAGCGTCAGCTTTGCCATGCGCGCCACCAGGTTGAGCGCCTGATGCCAGGGCAGGTTATCCAGCCGCAGCGATAACGAACCTTCAACCTCTGGCGCAATCATCAGATTGATCTGCTGATAGTCAGCCAGCGCCTGCAAAATACGCTCTACCGGGGCGTTATCAAAAGTCAGACTGAGAGGCTCCTCATCAGCGGCGTGAACCGGCAGCAGGCAGCTTAGTAGCAGCAGCAGGGTAGCTATCCTTATCATGCGAACGTCCTTTTAAATAAAATACGGTCTGTTGTGCGTTGCAGCTATTCGGCACCGCTAAGGTAAGGCTGCGGCGGGTCATATCCGCCAGTTGCCAGGGTGCGAATGGAAATGGCTTGCCGGTGCGGGCCGTGACGCTCTCTCCCTGCGGGGTCAGCAGCCAGGCATGGAAATGCGCCTCCCGGCCGATGATCCCCTGCAGACGCCAGCCGGTGAGCGGTTCCACTGACGCCTCACAGACGGAACCGGCTACAGGCCGGAACGGATCGCGCGCCAGCACGCCGCCACAGCACAACAGTAAAATCAGCAGACTATGGCGCATCGTCAGGTTCCAGCCAGAGTTGAGCCACCAGGTACTGCGGCTGCGCCAGCAGCTGGAAATGCACCGGAAACGGTGCGGAGGCCTGGGCCAGCTCGGCAAAAAGCGACTGGAACGCCGGCCACTGCAGATGCAGCGTCAGCATGCGTGAGGGGGCGTCCGGCTGCCACTCTTCCAGCTGGCTACGGCGTGCCGCCAGGATCTCTTCCACTGCACGGCCCGATGCAGATGCTGATCTCGCGATCTGCATCGACTGCAGCTGCGCCTGCAACTGTGCATTATCAGGGTTCTGACGCCACTGGTGCTGGCGCAGCTGCAGAGTGCGGGTCAACTGCAACAGCGTCTGCTGTTCAGCAATGAGCGCCTGCTGCTGTGGCCGTAACCACAGGATCCAGGAGAGCAGCAGCAGACCGGATAAGAGCGCGGCGAGCAAGCCATAGCGCGCAATAGCGGCCATCTGCCACCAGCGCTCCCACCATTCACTCACTGTTCACCTCCTGCATCTCTGCCCGCAGTGAAAACCGATAATGGCCATCAGCCTGACGCTTAACCCCGCCCTGCTTCACCAGACCAAACAGGGCCACAGTGGTTAATTGCTGGCGGAACTGTCGGACTGCCGCCATATCCTGTGCCTGCCCCTCCAGTGTCAGACGGTTGTCGCGCTTCTCCAGCCGGGTCAGCCAGGCGGTGTCGGGCAGCAACGCGGGTAAATCGAGCCAGAACTGCTGCCAGGCGGCCAGTTGTGCAGCCTGCTGGCGATGCTTCGCCTGCTGTTTTTGCACGACCGCGAGCTGCTCCAGTAACTGCTTCTGTTGCGCTAACTGCTGCCCCAGGCTTTCCAGCGCCTGCTGCTGCGTCCTGCTCGCCTGCGCCACCTGCTGACGCATCTGCTGGATCCGCCAGGTTTGCTGCATCACCACCAGTAACAGGGCGCCAGTCGCCAGTGACAGCACGACCAGGCTTTGTCGCCGCTGCTGTTGCCGACGGCGCTGCCGCCAGGGCAGCAGATTAACCGCGACCATCACTCATCTCCGTCGCGCAGCGCCAGCCCGGCCGCCAGCGCAAAAGCGCCCGGATTCTCCGGCAAAGGTGGCTGCTTATAACGAAACAGATCAAAAGGGGAAAACGCGCTAACGTCTGCGGGCAACGGCGTCTGCTCTGCGGTACACCAGGCGACAGAACGCGCCCCGGGAAAGGCCTGCCGTTGCAGTGCCTCCAGCGTGGCGGCTTCGCCTGTGTCAGCAGCGGTGTGCGCATCGCTCCAGAGCCAGCGGTTATCCTGCTGCAGAACCAGTACCGCATCGTCCTGCAGCGCTGCCTGCCGGGCTAACCGCTTCAGCGCCTCGGTGGTCAGTTCGAACACCTGCGGTTTTAAACCCGCCTGCAACAGGGGTGCCGCCCACTGGTCGATAATCTCCAGCCGCGCTGCCGTGACGCAGAGCTGACCGCTCTGCGCATCCGGTCGGTAATCCAGCGCCAGCGCAGCGGGCTCCAGCGGAAAGAGACGGCGCGCGGCCGCCTGCACGTAGTGCCCCAGCGCGGGCTCATTCAGCGACTGCGCAGGAAGGGGGAGCTGGCGCTGCAGCACCAGCTGGGCAGGCAATCCGACCCGCAGCGAATAACGGCGTGGTAACCGCTGACGCCAGGTCGTTAAGGCCGCCAGTAATTCAGGCGAAGATTGCAGCACGCCGTTTCTTAACGTATCTTGCGGCAGCCGCTGCTGCCACCAGTGGCGTAGCTGCCAGCCATCACGACGAGGCTGGAGGGCCAGGGCGCAAATCTGCCTATTCTGAATATCCAGCCCAATTTGCCAGGTATGAAAAGCCATACGCGCGATCTCCTTATCGTCCGGGAAAATGGACATATCAAAGCGTCTGGCTTGCCTTTATACTACCGCGCGGTTGTTTATAAACTGCTCAAACGACAACAGATGGGAAATTCCAGGTGAAGTTCGTAAAGTATTTATTGATCCTTGCAGTGTGTTGCATCCTGTTGGGAGCTGGCTCGATTTATGGTTTATACAAATACATAGAGCCACAGCTGCCCGACGTAAACACGCTGAAAGATGTGCGTCTGCAAACCCCTATGCAGGTTTACAGCGCCGATGGCGATCTGATCGCCCAGTATGGCGAAATGCGCCGTATTCCTTTGACCCTGCAGCAAGTGCCACCTGTGATGGTGAAAGCGTTTATTGCGACCGAAGATAGCCGTTTTTATGAGCACCATGGTGTTGATCCGGTGGGTATTTTCCGTGCGGCCAGCGTTGCGCTGGTCTCCGGTCACGCCTCACAGGGTGCCAGTACTATCACTCAGCAGCTGGCCCGTAACTTCTTCCTGAGCCCGGAACGCACCCTGATGCGTAAAATAAAGGAAGCGTTCCTGGCGATCCGCATTGAGCAGTTGCTGAACAAAGATGAAATCCTTGAGCTCTACCTGAATAAGATCTACCTCGGCTACCGTGCTTATGGCGTCGGCGCAGCCTCACAGGTCTATTTTGGTAAGCCGGTTGACCAGCTGTCGCTGAGTGAGATGGCGATGATTGCCGGTCTGCCGAAAGCCCCTTCCACCTTTAACCCGCTCTACTCGCCGAGTCGTGCCCTGTCACGCCGCAACGTGGTGCTGGCGCGTATGCTGGATCAGCATTACATCACGCAGCAGCAGTATGATGAGGCGCGTAACACGCCGCTGGTCGCGAAGTATCACGGTCCGGAAATCGCTTTCTCTGCCCCCTATCTCAGCGAGATGGTGCGTCAGGAGATGGTGAAACGCTACGGTGAGAATGCCTACACCGACGGTTACAAGGTCTACACCACCGTAACCCGTCGCCTGCAGGAAGCCGCGCAGACCTCCGTTCGCAATAACGTCATGGCCTACGATATGCGTCATGGCTATCGCGGCCCGACCAGCGTGCTGTGGAAAGTGGGTGAACCGGCCTGGGATCAGACGAAGATTGAGAAAGCGCTGAAGACGCTGCCGGTCTATGGTCCGCTCAATCCGGCAGTCGTAACGGAAGCGCGCAGCGATGAAGCGACCGTGATGCTGAAAGATGGCAGCAATGTGTCGCTGGCATTAGCGGGTGTGCGCTGGGCGCGTCCTTATAAGTCTGACACCGTGCAGGGCCCGACGCCGAAAAGCGTGACGCAGGTATTGCAGGCCGGCCAGCAGATCTGGGTGCGCAAAGTGGGTGATGAGTGGTGGCTGGGCCAGGTGCCGGATGTGAACTCGGCGCTGGTCTCGCTGGATCCGAATGATGGTGCGGTGCGCGCGCTGGTAGGCGGCTTTGCCTTTAACCAGAGCATGTTTAACCGTGCGACCCAGGCGCTGCGTCAGGTCGGCTCTAACATCAAGCCTTTCCTCTATACCGCCGCAATGGATCGCGGGCTGACGCTCGCCTCAATCCTTAACGATGTGCCGATTTCACGCTGGGATGCGGGTGCGGGTGCTGACTGGCGTCCCAAGAACTCACCGCCAACTTACGATGGTCCGATTCGTCTGCGTCAGGGTTTAGGCCAGTCGAAAAACGTGGTGATGGTGCGTGCGATGCGTGCGATGGGCGTGGATTACGCTGCTGAGTATCTGCAGCGCTTTGGTTTCCCGGCTCAGAACATTGTTCATACCGAATCGCTGGCATTAGGTGCGGCCTCGTTTACCCCGTTACAGGTGGTGCGCGGCTACTCCGTGATGGCGAATGGCGGCTTCCTGGTCGATCCTTACTTCATCACCCGGATTGAGAACGAACAGGGCGGCCTCGTATTTGAAGAGAAACCGAAGATCGCCTGCCCGCAGTGCAATCTGCCAGTGATCTATGGCGAGACCAAAAAAGCGCTGGCCCTGAATGAAGAGAGCGTCGAGAACGTTGCAGCCTCTAATAACAACCAGAATCAGGCCGTTCCTCAGCCTGAACTGGAGCAGGTTCCCGCTCAGGCACAACAGGGTGAGCAGCAATATGCACCGCACGTGATCAACACCCCGCTCACCTTCCTGATCAAGAGCGCGCTGAACAGTAACATCTTTGGCGAACCGGGCTGGATGGGAACAGGCTGGCGTGCCGGGCGTGACCTCAAGCGTAATGATATCGGCGGTAAAACCGGTACCACTAACAGCTCGAAAGATGCCTGGTTCTCGGGTTACGGCCCTGGCGTGGTCACCTCAGTCTGGATCGGCTTTGATGATGCTCGCCGCAATCTGGGCCGCAGCACGCTCTCCGGCGCCATTCCCGATCAGATTTCGGGCTATGAAGGCGGTGCTAAGAGCGCACAACCGGCATGGGATGAGTACATGAAGAGTGCGCTGGATGGTGTACCGGTGCAGCCGTTAACGCCGCCGGATGGTGTGGTCACCGTCACTATTGATCGCAGTACCGGCAAGCTGGCAAATGGGGGGGGTAACACCCGTCAGGAGTACTTCATCAATGGCACCCAGCCAACCGAATATTCGGTTCATGATGTGGGTACCACCATTATGGATAACGGTGAGAGTCACGAGCTGTTCTGATGTGACCCACGAAACCGCACTGTAAAAAAGGCCGACGTCAGTCGGCCTTTTTTTATTCAGTCACAGATGATATTCAGTAACTCAGCCGTCCCTGCTTCACCAGCCATTCGCGCGCCATAAACAGCGCACTGACATTACGTGCCTCGCGGAAATCGGGTTCATCCAGCAGCGACATCATATCGCTCAGCGGCCAGCGGTGGACAATCAGCGGCTCCGGCTCATCGCCTTCCAGCTTTTCAGCGTAAAGACCTTCCGCCACCACAATGTTCATTTTGCTGGAAAAGTAGGAGGGGGCCATGGTGAGTTTGCCCAGCGTTGTCAGCTGGTCAGCACCAAAACCGACCTCTTCTTTCAGTTCGCGAACCGCCGCTTCATTCACGGTTTCACCTGAATCGATCAGCCCCTTGGGGAAGCCGAGCTCGTAGGTTTCCAGTCCGACGGCATACTCCTGAATCAGGATCAGATGGTCATCAATAATCGGCACAATCATCACCGCTTCACGCTCTGAGGGCTTCATCCGCTCATAAACGCGATGCGCACCATTGCTGAAAGTCAGATCGACCGATTCAATGGTGAATAACCGTGAACGTGCCACGGCGGTGATATTGAGGATGTCAGGTTTTTTTGGAATTTTCATATCAGCCTCAAATTATTTTGCGCCGGCTATCTGGAGCGAATTAGCATACCTAACCACAGGCAATTGTGCGACAGTCAGACAATCACGTTATCGTTACACAGATTACATCGATTGAATAACAGCCTTTGGTTATCACTTAAGACTAAATTTGCATTAGTCAATATGCTGCGATAAGTTTCAGATAATACCGATATTTAATCCAGTCTGAGCCGGTTACCATTCGGACAAGGCAGGGTTTAACAAATGCTAATCAGATATACGCTGGCACTATTTCATCGGGTGTCTGACTCCTCAGGGTTATATAATCTTCCGGAATGCCTCTTTTATAGTGAGCATAATCGAAAGCGAAAGTTTAAAGTGAAGGCAGCATTTTGGCTGAATTGAGCAGAGCATGAGCACAATCTTGATGATCCTGGCCATAGTGCTGACCTGTTCAATCCTGGCAGGCATTGGGTTCTGGTACGCTATGCGGCATCGTCCGCCGTTGGCGAAACCTCTGCCATTTATCAGTCCGCCCTGTCGTAAACTCTCTGCTCAGGAGCGTGAGGCGGTTGATAAGTATGTCGCCGCGCTGGAAAAGCAGCCCCGTACCACGGTGACGACCGATAAGCGCAGCGCGTCCGAACGACTGACGCTGACGGCCCAGAGCAACAATGTCTACCCCGTTACCCGTGCGATTACCCGCTACGGACTCTCTACGGACGATCCCCATAAATGGCGCTACTACCTTGATGAAGTTGAAGTTCATCTGCCGCCGCTGTGGGAACAGTACATCGCCGACGAAAACTACGTTGAGTTAATCCGCACCCAATCTATTCCGCTGGTGATCTCGCTGAACGGCCACTCGCTGGTGGATTACGCCGTGGATCAGCAATCGCTGCCGACGCTGATGCGTCCGGTGTCGACCAACGCCTCTATCCGCAAAGCGGAAACGGAAAACGTCGAACTGCTGCAGGTGCGCAAAGAGACGCCGGAAGAGTATCGTCTGTCGCGACCAGATGGCACGCGTGAAGCGGTGCTCATCTCTCTTGCCTTCTTACTCTTCTTCTTCAGCCTGTTAGTCCCCGCAACGCTGATGATCTGGCTGGTGCTGACGGGTGCAGTCATGATTGCCGCCAGCCTGTGGCTGCTCTACCGCATTCCGGGTGAGCGCGGCCTGCGTGACATACACTGCCTGCGCGGCGCGCCAAAGCGCTGGGGCCTGTTCAGCGAATCGAACCAGGAGCAGAGCAATATCACACTGGGGATTATTGACCTCGCCTATCCACCACACTGGCAGCCTTATGTCGCGCACGATCTCGGACAGGTGACGGATGTGGAGATCTACCTTAACCGCCAGGTGGTGCGTCAGGGTCGCTTCCTGTCGCTGCAGGATGAAGTCAAAAACTTCCCTATTCAGCGCTGGCGGAAAAACGTGGTGCTGGCCTGCGGTTCACTGATGGTGCTGACCATGCTGGTCACCTGGATCCCGCTCGGCATGCCGATCAAGCTCAGTCTGGCCTGGGCCAGGGGCACCGACAGCCTGGAGGTCAGCAGCGTCGATAAACTCAGCAGCGTGCCCCTGAATATTGGCGACAACCTCAAAGTGAGCGGTACCGGCATGTGTTCAGTGCCGGACAACTATCAGAGCAACCGAAGTTACGCCTTCATGCCGTTCGACTGCTCGGCGGTCTACTGGAATAACGCCACGCCGTTGCCGCAGCCACAATCGGACATTATTGATAAAGCCGCTGCTCTGCTGGAGACCACCACAAAGCAGCTGCATCCGGAAACCAATACCGATCCTAAACTGAATCCGCAGCTGGCCTCCGCGATTCAGAAGTCCGGCATGATCCTGCTGGATGACTTCTCCGATCTGGTGATGAAAACGCAGGATCTCTGTAATCAGCCACAGGATTGTATGCGCCTGAAAAATGCGCTGGTGAACCTGGGCAATGCCAAAGACTGGGAAGCGCTGATGCGTCGCGCAGATTCCGGCCAGCTAAACGGCATGAATGTGCTGCTGCGGCCGGTCAGTGCTGAAGCCCTGGAAAACCTGGTCAATACCGCCACCTCGACCTTCTTTTTCCGCGAAACCCGTCGTGCAGCAGAAAATCTTAACAGCCCGCCGCCAGGGGGTTTTCTGATCGTCAGCGACGAGGGCCGCCAGCTGGTAAATCAGCCTCAGCCAACCGTGTCGCTGTTTGATCTCGATCCGCCCTCTCAGTGGCGCGAACTGCAACGTATCTCCGCCATGCTGCTGCATACGCCTTTCAGCGCCAGCGGCATCATCACCAGCATTTCAACGGATGCCAACGGCACGCGTCATATCGTGCTGCACAATGAACCGGATGCCATGGCGCAGTGGCGCTATCTCGGCACCGTATTGCTGCTGCTGGTGCTGTTAACCTGCGGTGTGATCAATGGGTTACTGGCGCTGCGCCGTATGCACCTTAATCGCCAGCGCATGATCGATATCCAGCACTATTACGACAAGTGCTTCAATCATAACCTCGGCACTTTGCAGAGCGTGCGCCCGATATTCTGAGCCCTGCCCTTCTGTGCTACCCTGTCGCCCGGTTTTTTTACAGGGTGAAACATCCGCATGCTCAACTGGTCTGAGATTGATACCGTGCTGCTCGACATGGATGGCACGCTGCTGGATTTGGCGTTTGATCGCCACTTCTGGCTGGAGCATGTGCCTGAACAACTCAGTCAGCAACGCGGCATCACCCGGGCGGAAGCCGAAGCGATCATCGCGGAAAAGTATCAGGCCGTCGCCCATACGCTAAACTGGTATTGTCTGGATTACTGGGCAGAAGCGCTGGCGCTGGACATCCGTGCCATGACCTGGGCGATGCGCAGCCGCATTGCGCTGCGTGACGATACGCTGCCTTTTTTGCAGGCTCTGCGCCGCGCGGGCAAGTCCACTATCCTGCTGACCAACGCGCATCCTTACAATCTGGACGTCAAACTGGCGCAGACAGGTTTAGCGCCGCACCTTGATTTATTACTTTCCACCCATACCTTTGGGTATCCGAAAGAAGACCAGCGTTTATGGCAGGCGGTACAACAGCACACCGGCTTTTCTGCGCCGCGCACGCTGTTTATCGATGATAGCGAAGTGATTCTGGATGCTGCGACGTCATGGGGCATCGGCGAGTGCTTAGGCGTAAAGAACCCCGATTCGGGTCGTCCTGAGCAAATCTTTCAGCGTCATCGCGCCACCGGCGACTACCGGACGCTGATCTGAGTCAGGAGCAGCAATGAAGAAAGAGAAAAGCAGCGAAGAGGTACGCCTCGACAAATGGCTGTGGGCCGCGCGCTTTTACAAAACCCGGGCGATTGCGCGGGAGATGATTGAAGGCGGCAAAGTGCATTACAACGGCCAGCGCAGCAAACCCGGCAAGGTGGTAGAGCTGAATGCGGAACTGACACTGCGTCAGGGCAATGATGAACGCACCGTGGTGGTGGCGGACATCAGCGCTCAGCGCCGTCCGGCCAGCGAGGCCCAGCAGCTCTATCGCGAAACCGATGCCAGCATTGAAAAACGCGAAAAAATGGCGCAGGCGCGCAAAATGAATGCGCTGACTATGCCCCATCCCGATCGGCGACCTGACAAAAAAGAACGTCGCGATTTGATGAAGTTTAAATTATCGGGCGATGAATAACGCCGTCTTAGCTGACGCGCCATCGCCCCGTACCAGTGAGAGAAAAAATATGTCAGCCCAGGATCAACTGCACCGTTATCTGTTTGAAAATGCCGCCGTGCGCGGCGAGCTGGTGAACGTCTCTGACACCTGGCGTGAAACCGTAAAGAACCATGACTATCCGGCACCGGTTAAAACGCTGCTGGGTGAGATGCTGGTCGCCACCAGCCTGCTGACTGCCACGCTGAAGTTTGATGGCGAAATCACCGTGCAATTGCAGGGTGACGGTCCGCTGTCGCTGGCGGTGATCAACGGCAACAACAACCAGGAACTGCGCGGCGTAGCGCGTATCAAAGGCGACATCCCGGACGACAGTACTCTGAAAAGCATGGTGGGCAATGGCTATCTGGTAATCACCATTTCCCCTGAAAAGGGCGAACGTTATCAGGGTGTAGTGGGACTGGAAGGTGAAACCCTGGCGGAGTGCCTGGAAGATTACTTCATGCGCTCAGAGCAGCTGCCAACGCGGCTGTTTATCCGCACCAGCGACAAAGGCGCCGCGGGTATTCTGCTGCAGGTGATGCCTGCGCAGGATACGGAGAAAGAGGTTTTCGACCATCTGGCAACGCTGACCGAAACCATTAAAACGGAAGAGCTGATCGATCTGCCTGCGAATGAAGCGCTGTGGCGTCTCTACCATCAGGAAGAGGTCACCCTCTACGATCCGCAGCCGGTGATCTACAAATGCACCTGCTCGCGTGAGCGCTGTGGCGAAGTACTGACCACGCTGCCGCAGGAAGAGGTGGATGAGATCATCGCGGAAGATGGCAAAATCGACATGCACTGCGACTATTGCGGCTCAAACTACGTGTTTGACGCCGTCGATATCGCCGGTATTCGCAGCCACTCCCTTGAGAATAATAACCAGCTTCACTGATTTATCGGGCGGCTTCTGCCGCCCCTTCCCCGCCGCCCATGCCTATCCCCATAATTTTTCAGACAAATTATCTTTTTTTACTTTCATAACATCTTTTAAACGTTCGAAACATAGCCTTAACGCGCCCTGAGTCGCATTTTTAGATCACTGCCCTTTTTCCCTTAACGCAGAAGAGTAAACTGCGCGCGATCGTGCAAACGCCCGGAAGTCAGAGGCAGATGCCCTGAATTGCCCGGTGATCTTTGCAGGCTGTCGTGACGAAGCGCAGTCGACTGTCAGTGATTTGCCGCACCCGATACAACAGCCGGTGGCACGATCCCAACCTATCTCTGCTTTGCAGAACAGACACCGATTTAAGGAGCAGTAAAATGCGCGTTAACGGCCTGACCTCGCAAGACCTTGCCGCTTTGGGCATCGTGGATACCACGGAAGTGGTTTACAACCCTGATTACGACACGCTTTTTCAGGAAGAGACGCGCCCGGACCTCGAAGGTTTTGCTCGTGGCACCCTGACGCAGAGCGGCGCGATTGCAGTAGACACCGGGATTTTCACCGGGCGATCGCCAAAGGATAAGTACATTGTGCGTGACGACACCACGCGCGATACCCTGTGGTGGAACGACCAGGGCACCGGCAAAAACGACAATCAGCCCCTGTCGCAGGAGACCTGGAACGCGCTGAAAAGCTGCGTCACCCGCCAGCTTTCCGGCAAGCGCCTGTTTGTGGTGGATGCGTTCTGTGGTGCCAATGCCGATTCCCGTCTGAGCGTACGTTTTGTCACCGAAGTGGCCTGGCAGGCACACTTCGTGAAGAACATGTTCATCCAGCCTGACGACGCTGAACTGGTCGAATTCACTCCCGACTTTATGGTGATGAACGGCGCCAAATGCACCAATCCAGACTGGCAGGCGCAGGGTCTTCACTCTGAAAACTTTGTCGCCTTCAATCTGACTGAACGCATGCAGCTGATTGGCGGAACCTGGTACGGCGGCGAGATGAAGAAAGGTCTGTTCGCCATCATGAACTACCTGCTGCCGCTGAAAGGCATCGCCTCAATGCACTGCTCAGCAAACGTGGGTAAAGCGGGCGATGTGGCGGTCTTCTTTGGCCTCTCGGGCACCGGTAAAACCACACTCTCTACCGATCCTGACCGCCAGCTGATCGGTGACGATGAGCACGGCTGGGACGATGATGGCGTGTTTAACTTCGAGGGCGGTTGTTACGCCAAAACCATCAACCTCTCTGAGCAGGCTGAGCCGGAGATCTACCGCGCCATTCGCCGCAATGCGCTGCTGGAAAATGTGGTGGTTCGCGAAGATGGCAGCGTCGATTATGACGACGGCAGCAAAACCGAAAACACCCGCGTCTCCTATCCGATCAATCACATCGACAATATCGTGCAGCCGGTCTCAAAAGCGGGCCACGCGAAGAAAGTGATTTTCCTGACCGCCGATGCGTTTGGCGTGCTGCCGCCGGTTTCACGTCTGACGCCGGAGCAGACGCAGTATCATTTCCTGTCAGGTTTCACCGCCAAACTGGCGGGGACCGAGCGTGGCGTCACTGAGCCGACCCCCACCTTCTCCGCCTGTTTCGGCGCGGCGTTCCTGATGCTGCATCCGACGCAGTATGCGGAAGTGCTGGTGAAACGGATGGAGGCGTCCGGTGCGCAGGCTTATCTGGTCAATACCGGCTGGAACGGCAGCGGCAAACGCATCTCACTGAAGAATACCCGCGCCATTATCAATGCCATTCTGGCGGGTGAGCTGGATGATGCGCCGATGGAAACGCTGCCGATCTTTAATCTGCAGATGCCGGTTACGCTGGGCGAACTGGATAGTGATACGCTCGATCCGCGTCGTAGCTGGGAGAGTGAGGAGAAGTGGACCGCCGCCGCCGAAGGTCTGGCGCAGCGTTTTATTGATAACTTCGACAAGTACACGGATAACGCCGCAGGTGCTGCGCTGGTGAAAGCTGGCCCGCAACGCTAAAAGAAGCGGCGCGGCAATGAAACTGCCGCGCCGTTTTTATCATCCCGACACGCTGTTGCTGCCGTTGTTGTGGCTCAGCGCCATGCTTTCCACTAACGGCAACCAGGCACGAATGCGTAAACCGCCGCGTTCGCTCTCGCCAATCTCCAGCGAGCCCTGATGGGCATCGATGATACGCTGCACGATCGCCAGGCCCAGACCGGTTCCGCTGGTGCTGCGGGCGCTGTCGCCGCGCACAAAGGGCTGGAACAGATGCGCCAGCTGATCCGGCTTAATGCCTGGTCCATCATCTTCCACCTGGAACCAGGCACGATGCAGTTCCCGTCCGCTGCTGACCCTGATCCAGCCATTACCGTATCGCGCGGCATTGACCACCAGGTTAGCCAGTGCCCGTTTAATCGACAGCGGGTTGATATCCAGCATTAACTCTTCCGGCATCACCGCATTTTCGATCTCACGTTCATAGCCGCTTTCAGCGGCCACCACTTCGCCCAGCACACTGTTAAGGTCGGCGCGCTCAGTCTGCATCTCCTGACCGGTACGCAGGTAGTCGATGAACTGTTCGATAATGGCGTTGCACTCTTCGATATCTTTATTAATCGATTCGGCCAGGTAGCCATCCTGCTCGCTCATCATCTCGGTGGCGAGACGAATACGGGTCAGCGGCGTTCGCAAATCGTGGCTGACGCCCGCCATTAACAGCGTGCGGTCATCCGCCAGCTGCTTCACCCCGGCCGCCATCTGGTTAAAGGCGCGGGTCACCGATCGCACTTCTGACGCGCCATACTCGCGCAGCGGCGGCGGAATAATCCCGCGCCCGACCTGCAGGGCGGCGTGCTCCAGATCCACCAGCGGTCGGTTCTGGATGCGGATAAACAGCCAGGCACCGCCAATCGCCAGCAGCATAATCGCCAGGGTGTAGCGGAACAGCGGCGAGAAGTCGCCCTGATGAATCTCAGTCAGCGGCACCCGTACCCAGATATCGGGCGACAGCCAGGTTTTCAGCCAGACGACGGGCGAGTTTTTGTTAACCTCAACCCGCACATCGGTGGGACCGCCAAGCTGCTGGCCCATCTGCTCGCTCAGGAATTCATAGTGCTGCGCCCATCGTAATCCGCTCTCCTCTGCTGCTGCATTGGTGTAGAGCGAGATCCCCAGTTCGCGGTAGATTTCCCGGCGAAACGCCGGTGGCACTTCCAGCTGCGTGCCATCTTCCAGCTGCAACCGGTCGGTCATCAGCATACGAACTTCGTAAGCGAGCACCTTATTGAACTGTTGCAGGCTGGGAAGAATGGCGAAGTTCAGCACCACCAGATAGGTCGTTACCAGGCTGACAAACAGCAGGGTAACGATCAGCAGCAGGGTGCGGGCAAACGAACTGCGAGGCGAGAAGCGCAGTCGCTTCATGCTTTACTGCCGTCCGGCACAAAGACGTAGCCCAGACCCCAGACGGTCTGGATATAACGCGGATGCGCAGGATCCTCTTCCACCATGCGACGCAGGCGGGAGATTTGGACGTCAATCGAACGTTCCATGGCGCTGTATTCACGGCCACGCGCCAGGTTCATCAGCTTATCGCGAGACAGCGGCTCACGTGGATGGCTGACCAGTGCTTTCAGCACCGCAAACTCACCGCTGGTCAGCGGCATCGGCTCATCTTCACGGAACATCTCGCGGGTGCCGAGGTTAAGTTTGAACTTACCAAAGGCGATGATCGCCTCTTCCTGCGAAGGCGCGCCTGGCAGTTCATTAGCCTGACGGCGCAGCACCGCACGGATGCGCGCCAGCAGCTCACGCGGGTTAAAGGGTTTAGGAATATAGTCGTCAGCGCCGATTTCCAGCCCCACGATACGATCCACCTCTTCGCCCTTGGCGGTCACCATAATAATCGGCATCGGGTTGCTCTGACTGCGCAGACGACGGCAGATAGAGAGACCATCCTCGCCTGGCAACATCAGGTCGAGCACCATCAGATGAAAGGATTCACGGGTTAACAGACGATCCATCTGCTCGGCATTAGCGACACTGCGCACCTGAAAGCCCTGCTCGGTGAGATAGCGTTCAAGCAGTGCACGCAGACGCATATCATCATCGACGACCAGAATTTTGTAGTTCTCTTGCATTTTCAACTCCCAAAGGCGCTATTGCCTGAGCCAACATTGTTAAAAAAAGATGCCTTATAGTGACAGTCATTAATGGTTTATATTCTAGCCAAAATTGTTACAAAGCATATTAAACAGGAGCTTATATTTGATTTAAGGCGATTTCGGGTCAGTTTTAACGCGTCTGGCGCTGCCCGGCCCCTGTTACGGCAAATCTGAAAAAACGGCTCTGTTTCTCTGAATCGCTGGCGTCAGAAGCGGGCCAGTTTTTATTCGATGAACGAATTCAGCAAGTTAGCAGACAATTTGACTTAATGATCAGCCATCATTGTGGATAAGCTCCAGATAATCTACCTCAACAGCAGTCAGGCAGCATAATATTCCAGCAAACCTGCGTAACGCCCCACTCTCCTCTCGGATTAGTTTCAGCGGTGCCACCAGCAAGGCCAGTTGAAATTAAAGTCCGTTAAATCAATCAGTAAAGCCAACTTTTCGCCTTCTCCGTTTTCAACCAGACTGCTCAGGCAACATTCGATGTCTCAACGGGGATTACACACAATGAAAAAAACAATTTTACTGCTGAGCGCGCTGGCATTAAGCAGCGTCACTCCAGCTTATGCTGCCACAGCCACCGGTGAAGCAGCTGGCGCAGCGGCAACCACCACAGCACAAGGTAACTCTAACGCCATCGGTGTTGGCGCAGTCGCAGCCCTGCTGGGCGTTGCGCTGGCCACCATGGGCGGCGGCGGCGGTGACGGTCACAGCACCGGTACATCGACCACCACGGCGACTCACGCCGGTAAATAAGTATCACGACTTCTTTTACAGCTTCAGATTACTGGCTTCAGATTGTTGTTCAGCACCAACCCTTTCGCCGCCGGGGAAGTCAACGTGGGTTTTTAGCCTTTAAAAACCCTTTCCCCGCCCTTTTTTGCCGCGCCCCCTTTGTCTTACACTGTTCCTCTTTGGATCTCTCTGGCCGGTATAGCATGAAAACCCGACTCATTACCCGCGAAGGCTTCGATAAGCTGAAAGCAGAACTCGACTATCTCTGGCGTGAAGAGCGACCGGAAGTGACAAAAAAAGTCACCTGGGCCGCCAGTCTTGGCGATCGCAGTGAAAATGCCGATTATCAGTACAACAAAAAACGGCTGCGTGAAATCGACCGTCGCGTTCGCTATCTGACCAAAAGTCTTGAACAGCTGCGTATCGTTGACTATTCACCCCAGCAGGATGGCAAAGTCTTCTTTGGCGCCTGGGTGGAAATTGAAAACGATGAGGGCGACCTCAAACGCTTCCGCATTGTGGGCTACGATGAGATTTTTGGCCGCAAAGATTACATCTCCATCGACTCGCCCATGGCGCGGGCGCTGCTGAAAAAAGAGGTCGGCGATGCCGCCACCGTCGAGACGCCAGTGGGGCCGGCGCTGTGGTATATCAACGCGATTGACTACCCGCAATAACCCTTCAGATTATCGCTGAAAGCCGCCCGCGTCTCTGGCAATTTTAACCATCAATCCGTATAACTGTCGGCTATTTCTCAACCCGGAAAGCAAGACAATCCTGATGATGAAAGTTCTGAGCCAGATAATTGCCAGTGAGCTCCAGGCGCGTCCAGAGCAAGTTGACGCCGCCGTTCGCCTGCTGGATGAAGGGAATACCGTGCCGTTTATCGCACGCTATCGTAAAGAGGTCACCGGCGGGCTGGATGATACCCAGTTGCGCCAGCTGGAAACCCGCCTCAGCTATCTGCGTGAACTTGAAGAGCGACGCCAGTCGATTCTGAAGTCGATTGACGATCAGGGGAAACTCACTGACGACCTCGCCCGCGCGATCAACACCACCCTCAGCAAAACCGAGCTTGAAGATCTCTACCTGCCCTACAAACAGAAACGCCGGACGCGTGGACAGATCGCTATCGAAGCGGGTCTGGAGCCGCTGGCGGAGACGCTGTGGCAGGAGCCGTCTCACATTCCTGAGCAGCTTGCCGAACAGTATGTCGATGCCGACAAAGGCGTCGCCGACGTCCGTGCCGCGCTGGATGGTGCCCGCTACATTCTGATGGAGCGTTTCGCTGAAGATGCCGCGCTGCTGGCGAAGGTGCGTAATTACCTGTGGAAAAATGCCCATCTGGTGTCACGCGTGGTGGAAGGCAAAGAGGAAGCGGGCGCGAAGTTCCGCGACTACTTTGATCACCATGAAGCGCTGAGCGGCGTGCCGTCGCACCGTGCGCTGGCGATGCTGCGTGGCCGCAACGAAGGCGTGCTGCAACTGTCGCTGAATGCCGATCCGCAGTTTGATGAAGCACCGCGTGAGAGCCACGGCGAAACGCTGATTGCTGAGCACCTGAACCTGCGCCTGAATAACGCTCCTGCCGACAGCTGGCGTAAAGCGGTGGTGAGCTGGACGTGGCGCATCAAGGTGATGCTGCATCTGGAAACGGAGCTGATGGGCACGGTGCGCGAACGCGCAGAAGATGAAGCGATTAACGTCTTTGCCCGCAACCTGCACGATCTGCTGATGGCCGCTCCCGCCGGTATGCGCGCCACCATGGGGCTGGACCCAGGCCTGCGCACCGGTGTCAAAGTGGCGGTGGTCGATGCCACCGGCAAGGTCGTCGCGACCGATACCGTCTATCCGCATACCGGCCAGACCGCGAAAGCCGCGGCCGCCGTAGCGGCACTCTGCATTAAGCATCAGGTTGAGCTGGTGGCGATTGGCAACGGCACCGCTTCACGTGAAACTGAGCGCTTCTTCCTGGATCTGCAGCAGCAGTTCCCGCAGGTCACGGCGCAAAAAGTGATTGTCAGTGAAGCTGGCGCATCTGTCTATTCGGCCTCTGAACTGGCGGCGCTGGAGTTCCCGGATCTCGATGTTTCGCTGCGCGGCGCGGTGTCGATTGCCCGACGTTTGCAGGATCCGCTGGCTGAGCTGGTGAAAATCGACCCGAAATCGATCGGTGTGGGTCAGTATCAGCATGACGTCAGTCAGAGCCAGCTGGCGAAGAAACTCGACGCGGTAGTGGAAGATTGCGTGAACGCCGTCGGCGTTGACCTCAACACCGCCTCGGTGCCGCTGCTGACCCGCGTGGCGGGCCTGACGCGCATGATGGCGCAGAATATTGTCGGCTGGCGTGATGAGCATGGCCGCTTCCAGAACCGTCAGCAGTTGCTGAAAGTGAGCCGTCTTGGGCCAAAAGCCTTTGAGCAGTGTGCGGGCTTCCTGCGCATCAACCATGGCGATAACCCGCTGGATGCCTCGACTGTGCATCCGGAAGCCTACCCGGTGGTGGAGCGCATCCTGGCCGCCACCGAGCAGGCACTGAGCGATCTGATGGGCAACGCAGGCAGCCTGCGTAATCTCAGCGCCCGCGATTTCATTGATGAACGTTTTGGTCTGCCGACCGTCACCGACATCATGAAAGAGCTTGAGAAGCCGGGCCGCGATCCGCGTCCTGAGTTTAAAACTGCACAGTTCGCTGAAGGCGTAGAGACGCTGAACGATCTGACGCCGGGCATGATCCTCGAAGGTGCCGTCACTAACGTGACCAACTTCGGTGCATTTGTGGATATCGGCGTGCATCAGGATGGCCTGGTGCATATCTCTTCGCTCTCCGATCGCTTCGTGGAAGATCCGCATCAGGTGGTGAAAGCGGGCGATATCGTCAAAGTGAAAGTGATGGAGGTCGATCTCCAGCGCAAGCGTATTGCCCTGACCATGCGTCTTGATGAGCAGCCAGGCGAAGGCAATGCCCGTGGTGGCGCGAAAAACGCTGCTCCGCGCGAGGAGAAACGTCAGAACACCGCGAAAGGTCGTCCGCGTCCGGTCAGCTCGTCAGCAGGTAACAGTGCGATGGGTGATGCGCTGGCTGCGGCTTTCGGTAAAAAACGCTAAGCTTTTCAGGGGGCCACTGCCTGGCCCCCTCTTCACACCCTTCTCCCCGGTTGAAAATCCCCGCCATCGCGCTACGCTAAAAAGACGCCTGTCATAAAAACAACACCTGCTGTGGCACCCAATTCACGATGGAAACGATCACCGATCTGATTGATAAGATTTATGCTGGCACATTTCCGGAGGCGACCTTTGCGCGCCTGCTGGCTGACATCGCCACCGCCCGCGAGGCCATTAAGCTGCCGCGCAAGGCACACTGGGATGAGCAGGATGTGGTGCTGATCACCTATGCCGATCAGTTTCGCGAAGCCGATAAACCCACGCTCAGCACCTTTTCCCGGTTCTATCAGCAGCACCTGCAATCCACGTTTCCGCTGGTTCACCTGCTGCCCTTTTTCCCCTGGTCGTCCGATGACGGCTTTTCGGTGATTGATTACCATCAGGTCGATCCGCTGTGCGGCGACTGGCAGGACATTGCGCGGCTGCATCAGGAAACCCGGCTGATGTTCGATTTTGTCTGCAACCATATGTCGGCACACAGCGCCTGGTTCAGCCACTTCCTGGCGCAGGATCCCGGCTGGGACGATTTCTTTATCAGTATGCCGCCCGCCACCGATCTCAGCGCCGTGACGCGTCCGCGCACCTCGCCGCTGCTGACGCCGTTTAAAATGGCGGATGGCGAAACCCGCTTTATCTGGACCACTTTCAGCGCTGACCAGATCGACCTCAACTTTGCCAATCCTGAGGTGCTGCTGCGCATGGTCAATGTGCTGCTCGACTACCTGAAACGCGGCGCTGACTATGTGCGTCTTGATGCGGTCGGCTATATGTGGAAAACGCCCGGCACGCGCTGTATTCATCTGGAAAAGACCCATCAGCTGGTGAAGCTGTTTCGCGCTATTGCCGACCAGGTTGCGCCAGGCACGGTGATTATCACCGAGACCAACGTGCCGCATCAGGACAACATCAGCTATCTGGGCAACGGGCACGATGAGGCGCAGATGGTCTATCAGTTTTCACTGCCGCCGCTGGTACTGCATGCGATTCACACCGGCTCGGCGCGCGCACTGCGGCAGTGGGCGAGCGCTCTGGATCTCAGCAGCAACGACACCACCTTTTTCAACTTTCTGGCGTCACACGACGGCATCGGCCTTAATCCGGCGCGCGGCATTTTGTCTGAAGTAGAGATTTTGGCGCTGGTGCGCGATCTGGCGCTGGAAGGCGCGCTGGTCTCCTATAAAAACAACCCTGACGGCACCACCAGCCCCTATGAAATCAACGTCACCTATCTGGATGCGCTCAACCGTGAAGATGACGATGACGCCACGCGGCTGAAACGTTTTTTGCTGGCCCATGCGATTCTGCTGGTCTTTCCCGGCGTGCCTGCCATCTATATCCAGAGCATTCTGGGTGGTCGTAACCATTACGATGGCGTGCGCGCCGCCGGACACAACCGGGCGATTAATCGGCAGAAGTATGATTTACAGCAGATAGAAGCGGATCTGGCGGGCGGTAACTGGCTGCGCCAGCAGGTCTATACCCGGCTCGGGCAACTGATTCAGCTGCGTCGTCGTCAGCCTGCGTTTCACCCGGATAATCCGATGACGCTTTATGAGAGCGAAAACGCCGTGCTGGTGCTCAGACGTCATCAGCCAGAAAGCGGCGACGGGCTGCTGTGCGTGTTTAATCTCAGTGGACGGTCAGTGGAGACGCAATTACCGGTGGCGCATACGTTGCAGGATGTGGTGAGCGGAGAGAAAATTGATGGCACCCAGCCGGTCAAGCTGGATGCCTGGCAGTTCATGTGGCTACGTTAATTACTTGTAGACTTCAGCCGTTGCGCTGAATTTACCGTGTTCGCGGCCTGCGATCACGCGGTAATATTTACCGCCCTTTTCGTCAGCGAGCTTCGACAACACTTTCTTAGCATCCATTGGCGAGGTGGTTTCCGCCGTGGTGTTAACGTTGCCGATCTTTTGCAGGTTCATTGTTTTAACTTCTTCCTGGGTGACTTCTTTCGCTGCCATCGCAGAAAATGAAATCGCGCCCATCATCATTGAAGCCACAACCCATTTAAAAACCTTCATTATGTTTACCCTCATTCATGATCCATTGTGAGATGTAAGCAGCCGCTAAACGCGTAAGGCAGTATGGAACGGCATAGTCATTTCCATGACTAATCACATAAAATTGCAACGGCCTCGCTCACAGAGAGAAGTATTGCTGCTGTCTGCGATTTTGCCAGTTCAAAGCGTCATTATCACGGCAGATTACTGATAAAATTAACAATATGTTGGCAAAAGCGCTCAGGATGGGAAATAAAAGGCGCATGTGCGGCTTTTTCGATAACCACTGAAGGCGATGCTGGCAACATCTCATCTATCTCCGCCGCAATCCGGCGCGGCACCAGTCCATCTAACGCGCCATAGAGTCGCAGGAACGGCAGCGTAATCTGCGGTAACGCGTCGCGCAGATCGACCTGGCGCAGAATATCCAGTCCGCCATCCAGCACCGCCACCTCCGGCATCGGCTGCGACAGCACCACCTCTTTCAGCTGCCGCGCATCGGCGCGAGCCGTTTCGGTACCCAGCGTCTGCAGCGCCAGAAAGCGCTCCACCGTGCGCTGGAAATCGTTGCTGAGCATCTGCTGAAAGTTCTGCAGCGTCTCCGGTTTAATGCCGGGCCAGCTCTCTGTGGCGGTGAAACAGGGCGACGAGGCAACGGTGATCAATGCAGCCAGTTTTTCTGGCGCACTCAGCGCCAGCTGCGTCGCCACCAGTCCGCCCAGCGACCAGCCCACCACAATCGACTGCGGTGGCAGCGCAGGCAGCAATTGCGCTGCCATCTGCTCCAGCGTCAGCGCACCGAAATGCTGGCTGCGGCCATAGCCGGGCAGATCGACCAGATGCAGGCGATAGTGCGCACTGAGTCGCGGAATGATGCTTTGCCAGACTTCGGCATTCAGTCCCCATCCGTGCAGCAGCACAAGATCGCATTTTCCTTCTCCGCAGGTGTGCCAGTAGAGCGACGTCATCAGTTACTATCCCGAAAATGATAAGGAGGTCGCTATGCTAGCAATGCCTGCCCTGTGTTGGCTATGCCGGATGCCGTTGCGGATAGCCCGGCACGGCATCTGCAGCTTATGTCTGCGCGGATTACCGCCGTTACCGCTGCTCTGTCCACGCTGCGGATTGCCGGCAGGTTCAGCAAAGGTCGCCTGCGGCCGCTGCCAGCTTAAACCGCCCGCCTGGCAGGCGCTGGTCTGCGTCAATGACTATTGTCCGCCGTTCAGCCAGTGGGTTAACCAGCTTAAATTTTCTCACATAACCGCACTCAGGGTGATGCTGGCGCGGCTGCTTTTGCTAAGCTGGCTTAATGTTTACCGGCGTGGCAGTGTGCCGCGTCCCGATCTGCTGCTGCCGGTTCCGCTGCATCGGCGACGACGCTGGCAGCGTGGCTTTAATCAGACGGTACTGCTGGCCGCACCGCTGGCGCACTGGCTGGGATGTGAATGGCGCGAAGGTCTTTCCCGCAAGCGCGGGGGCGCATTACAGCATCAGCTCAGCGCCCGCCAGCGCCGCACCAACTTACGGGGTGCTTTCTGCCTTGAAATGGTGGTGCAGGGACGCCATATCGCTCTGCTGGATGACGTCATTACCACCGGCAGTACGGTAGATGAAATCAGCCGCCTGTTAATGGCCCAGGGTGCCGCCAGCGTGCAGGTCTGGTGCCTGTGCCGTACCTTGTAGAGCGTCTTTGATGGGCGTATTATAACCAACTAAATTAGTCAACTATTGAGCAATCGACATGATCCGAATTACTGACTCTGCCCAGGAACATTTTTCTAAACTGCTATCCAAACAAGAAGATGGCACCCAGATTCGCGTATTCGTGATTAACCCGGGTACGCCAACAGCCGAGTGTGGCGTCTCTTACTGTCCGCCCGATGCCGTTGAAGCTACTGACACCGAACTGAAGTTCGAAAAGCTCTCTGCTTACGTTGATGAACTGAGCAAGCCGTATCTGGAAGATGCTGAAATTGACTTCGTTACCGACAATCTTGGTTCACAGCTGACGCTGAAAGCGCCGAATGCCAAAATGCGTAAAGTCTCTGATGATGCGCCAATGGTTGAGCGCGTTGAGTATCTGCTTCAGGCGCAGATCAACCCACAGCTGGCCGGCCATGGCGGTCGCGTGTCGCTGATGGAGATCACCGATGAGGGCTACGCCATTCTGCAGTTTGGCGGCGGCTGTAACGGCTGTTCGATGATCGACGTGACCCTGAAAGATGGTATCGAGAAAGAGCTGCTGGCCGCCTTCCCGGAACTCAAAGGCGTGCGGGATATTACTGAGCATCAGCGCGGTGAACACTCGTTCTATTGATGATTAAGCGCGGCAGCCTGGCTGCCGCGCTTCTGTTATTGCCCTTTCTGTCCTGACTGACGCTGCTGGCTGACCACCTTCAGCAGTGCATTCACTTCCTTGTCCGCAAAGATCTCCTCCAGCGTTTTGCTCAGCTTGCGTCGCCAGTTAGGGTACTGCTCCACCGTGCCCGGGACGTTGACCGGCGTGGTCATGCCAAGCCAGTCCTCAGGCTGCAGGCCAAGCAGCGCACTGTCGGTATCCGCCAGGAAGCGATGTATTGCCCGATTCAGCGCAGGCGTCATGGTGAGCTTCTCTGCCTTCTTCTGGCTGCGTGCCGGTAAGGCACCCGCCTGATGCAGCGCATCCAGCAGCGCCTGCTTCTGCGCGGCGCGCTGCTGATGTAACGCTTTCACCGCATCGCCTGGATAGAGGCCAATCTTCTCACCCAGCGCCAGGTCGCCCTGCTCCCAGAAGCCGGTCAGCGTAGGCAGATCGTGCGTGCTGGCGCTGGCGATAGACTGGCGCGGATAGTCCTGCGGCGCGCGATAGCGCTCATCCTTCTCCTGCTCAAACCAGAGCACCTTCCATGAAAAGACGCCACTTTTACGCAGCAGGCTGACAATCTCCTGGGGTACGGTGCCCAGGTCTTCGCCAATCACCATGCAGCGCAGCCGGTGGCTCTCCAGCGCCAGGATACCCAGCAGATCGTTGACCGGATAGGCCACATAGGCGCCTTTATCCGCCGTCTCCCCGGCAGGCACCCACCACAGACGCAGCAGTGACATCACGTGATCGATGCGCAACGCGCCGCAGTCGCGCATATTGGCACGCAGCATGTCGATAAATGGCTGGTAGCCGCGCGCCTTCATTACATGCGGATCCATCGGCGGTAAGCCCCAGTTTTGTCCCAGCGGACCGAGACGGTCAGGCGGCGCACCCACCGAGGCCTTGAGGCGGTAAAGCTCCGGGTCGTGCCAGGTTTCCGCGCTGCCTTCCGCCACGCCCACTGCCAGGTCACGGTAGAGTCCGACGCTCATGCCCAGCGCCTGACTGTGCGTCCAGCAGCCAGAGAACTGCTGCTGCGCCAGCCATTGCAGCCACTGCCAGAAGGCGATCTCCTCTTCATGCTGTTCACACCACTGCTGCACCTCCGGCAACTGGCTGTTGCGCCATGCTTCCGGCCACGCAGGCCAGCCGCCCTGCTGCGCCTTATCTGCCCGTCGCTCCAGCTGTATGCCGTCGTAGGCGGCCTGATAACGCAGGCTGTCGCCGCCTTCATGCAAAAAGGCCGCCCAGGATTGATGCTCTTCGCTCTGGCTGTCTCGCGCCTGAAAGTGTGCCCAGGCGTGCCGCAGCGCAGCGAGCTTAAGCGCCATTACCGCCTCGTAGTCAACCAGCTCCGCCTCACGCGCTTTGGTCAGCGCCTTCCGGGTTCTGGCGCTGTTCCACCACTTCTGTGCCGCCGCGCTTTGCTGAAAATCGGCCACCTGACTGACGTCGATATAGATTACGTTCAGCCAGCGGCGCGACGACGGGCTGTACGGACTGGCGAAACCGGCGCTGGCGGGATAGAGCGCATGCAGCGGATTCAGCCCGACGAAATCGCCACCGCGTTCAGCCAGCTGCACCAGCAGCTGGTCGAGATCGCCGAAGTCGCCGATGCCCCAGTTCTGTTCAGAGCGCACGGTGTAGAGCTGCACCAGCGCACCCCAGCGTTTTTCCCCCGCTTCCAGCGCCGGAGGCAGATAGCAGCGGCGCGGCGCTACGATAAGCCGCGTCTGCCAGCTTTTTTTGCCCTTACTGAGTGTGAGCTGGTGGTACCCCTGCGCCAGCGGGCCAGGCAGCGTAAAAGGCTCACCGGCGGTTAACTCGCCGCTGTGCTGTTTGCCCTTTTCAGTCTGCAACTGCCAGCGGTAAACGCCGCTGCCCTGTGGCGTCAGCTGTCGCTTGCCACTGTCGCTGAACACCGCGACCGGCGGCAGCGGCGATTTTTTTGCGTCCTGCGGATCGTCCATCACCGCCAGCAGCGCCTGCAGGGTCTCATCGCTGATCGCCTCTTTCTCGCCATTGACGTTGATGTAGTCAAGTGAAATTCCCGCGGCACGGGCGGCCTGACCGAGTGAATGTTGCTTCATTGCTGCTCCTTAGCGCGGTGCCTGCCAGATACGTTGCTGATAGTCACGAATTGACCGGTCCGAACTGAACATGCCGGTTCGTGCCGTATTGAGGATGGCGGCGCGGGTCCAGCCTTCCGGGTCGCGCCACAGGGCTTCCACCCGTTGCTGCGCCTCGATGTAGGCCTGGAAATCGGCCAGCACCAGCCAGGGATCGCCATGTTTCGTCAGGCTCTCCAGCATCAGGTCAAACGCATGTTTATCCCCGTTGCTGAATTTGCCCTTCTCCAGCGATTTCAGTAGATCGTCCAGCGGCTTGTTCTGCTTACGCACCTTTTTCGGGTTATAGCCTTTCGCCTTAAGCGCTTTGACCTCATCCACGGTGTGACCGAAGATAAAGATATTCTCCTCACCCACCTGTTCGGCAATCTCGACATTGGCGCCATCCAGCGTGCCAATCGTCAGCGCACCGTTCAATGCCAGCTTCATGTTGCCGGTGCCGGAGGCTTCATACCCGGCGGTGGAGATCTGCTCTGAGAGATCGGCCGCCGGGATCATCAGTTCGGCCACGGTGATGCGGTAGTCCGGGATAAACACCACTTTAAGTCGGTCGCCGACCCGTGGATCGTTGTTCACCACCTCCGCCACCTTGTTAATGGCGTAAATGATATTTTTGGCGAGGTAATAACCCGGCGCGGCTTTGGCCCCGAACAGGAACACCCGTGGCGTAAAGGTGACATCCTCCGGGTTATGACAGAGCTTCTGATAGCAGTAGAGGATATGCAGCAGGCTGAGGTGCTGGCGCTTGTACTCATGCAGCCGTTTGATCTGCACATCGAACAGCGCGGCCGGGTTCACGATAATCCCCGTGTGGCGGGCGATATACTCGGTGAGCTGCGCTTTATTCTGCTGTTTGATGCTGCGATAGCGCTGACGAAACGCCTGATCGTCGGCATAGGCCTCCAGACCGCTTAACGCCTCAAGGTTATTGGCCCACTCGGTTTTCAGCGTCTCATCAATCAGCCCGGCCAGCGCCGGATTACACTGCTTCAGCCAGCGGCGTGGCGTGATGCCGTTGGTGACGTTGTGGAATTTCTGCGGCCAGAGCTGGTGATATTCCGGGAAAAGATCGCTGACCACCAGGCTTGAGTGCAGCGCCGCCACGCCGTTGACCGCAAACCCGCTGACGACGCAGAGATTCGCCATCCGCACCTGACCGTCAGCGACCACCGCCAGCTTGTGCCACATCGCTTTGTCATCCGGCCAGCGCTGCTTCACCTGCTTTTTCAGCCGCTGGTTGATCTCTTTGATGATCAGCATATGGCGCGGCAGCAGGCTGCGCATCAGCTTCTCATCCCAGCGCTCCAGCGCCTCCGGCATCAGCGTGTGGTTGGTGTAGGCAAACAACCGGCTGGTGATCTGCCACGCCTCATCCCAGCTCAGCTGATGCTCATCCAGCAGCACGCGCAGCATCTCCGGGATGGCGATGGTGGGATGCGTATCGTTGAGCTGAATCACTTCAAAGTCAGGCAGGCTGTGAATGCTGCGTCCCGCCAGATGGTGACGACGCAGGATATCCGCCACCGCACAGGCGCACTGGAAATATTGCTGCATCAGGCGCAGCCGCTTGCCGGCCTGATGGTTGTCATTGGGATAGAGCACTTTGGTCAGTTTTGCCGCCTCGATGCCCGGCTGCTCCGCCTGCAGAAAATTGCCGTCGTTAAACGCCGTAAGATTAAACGGATGCGCACTCACTGCCTGCCACAGACGCAGCGGCAGCGTCACGCCGTTGCGGTAGCCGGTCACCGGCAAATCCCAGGCCTCGCCGCGCAGCGTAAAATCGGGCAGCCAGCGTACGCCGCCGTTTTCCTGCTTTTCTACCCGGCCCCCCATCGCCACCTCAACATCCAGCGCCGCGTTGTGGCGGAACCAGGGATAGCGCTCACGCTGCCAGTCATCGGGCGCTTCAATCTGCTGACCATCATCGAAAGACTGGCGGAACAGGCCATACTGGTAGTTCAGTCCGTGGCCGGTGGCGGACTGCCCCACCGTTGCCATCGAATCCATGTAGCAGGCGGCCAGTCGTCCCAGCCCGCCGTTACCCAGCGCCGGATCGACCTCCTGCTCCAGCAGTTCCGTTAAATCGAACTCGTGCTCAGCCAGCGCCGCTTTGACGTCGTTATACCAGCCGAGATTGAGCAGGTTGTTGCCGGTCAGACGGCCAATCAGAAACTCCATCGAAAGGTAATTAACGTGACGCTGCTGCACAGCCGGACGCGGTGCCGGTTGTGCGTCCAGTAGCTCCGCCAGCGCCGCGCTGACCGCCTGCCACGCCTGGTGCGGGGTCATCTGCTGGGCGGAACGGAGACTTAACTGTTGCCACTGGCGGGTAAAGGCGGCATTAAAACGGGCTTTATTAAATTTTTGCTGCGGCATATCACTCCCTTCTGTTACGCAATGAGGTGAAGCAAAAATAGAAAGCGCACGGGCTGGCAACCGGGTGCCAGCAACCGTTAAGTAAAGACGGGAGTGAGGAAAAAAGCGACAGCAATCAAAGAAAAACGCCAGCCGGGAGGCTGGCGTGGCAGGAATCAGCAGAGTTCGAGGTGAACCTCATGCTGCTCAATCACTTTCATTACGCTGGCAGGCGGCGTTTTGTCCGTGTAGAGGTAGTCAAGCAGACTCATGTTGCCGAGGTTGACCATCGCGTTACGGCCAAACTTCGAGTGATCCACCACCAGCATCACGCAGCGTGAATTTTCAATGATGGCGCGCTTGGTGCGGACTTCGTGATAGTCAAACTCCAGCAGCGAACCATCCATATCGATGCCGCTGATCCCCAGAATGCCGTAGTCGAGCCGGAACTGAGAAATGAAGTCGAGCGTCGCTTCACCCATTACCGCGCCATCACGGGTCCGCACTTCACCGCCCGCGATAATGACCCGGAAATCGGGTTTATCCATCAGCAGCATGGCGACGTTAAGGTTATTGGTGACCACGCGCAAATCGCTGTGGTTGAGCAGCGCATGCGCCACCGCTTCCGGCGTGGTGCCGATATCGATAAACAGCGTAGCACCATCCGGGATCTGGCTGGCCACGCGCTGGGCAATCCGCGCTTTTTCCGCTGACCACATCATTTTACGGTCGTGCCAGGCGGTATTCTCAGAGCTGGAGGGAAGCGCCGCGCCGCCGTGGTGACGCTGAATTTTGTTCTGATCGGCCAGATCGTTGAGATCGCGACGAATGGTTTGCGGGCTGACCTCAAAATGATCCACCAGCTCCTCAGTACTGACATATCCCTGACGACGGACTAAATCGATAATCGCGTCATGACGTTGCGTCTGCTTCACGTTCCTCTCCTGTTAACCCGCATAATCCTGTCTAACGACGCGTGACTTTACGCGTATCCACCAGCGCCATCGCCAGTCCGACCACCAGACCGGCGACGTGCGCCGCGTTGGCAATAGCCAGACCAAAGACGCCAAACCAGCCAATCACCAGCCAGACCAGCGCAAAACCGATCAATCCCCGTTCAAGATAGACGCCGCTGTCGGGATCGCGCTCCCCGCGCAGCCAGCAGTAACCCATCAGGGCATAGACCACGCCCGACAGGCCACCAAACCAGATGCCGCTGAACTTCGCCTGCAGCCAGCCGCTGAGCAGAGCCGAAATCAGCAGGATGACAAAGAGTTTGCCGCTGCCAAGTCGCTTCTCAACCGCGCCGCCCAGATACCACCACCACATCAGATTAAACAGAATGTGCAGCAGTGAAAAGTGCAGCAGCGCATGGCTGAACCAGCGCCAGACCTGAAGATGCTGATCGGCATCCGGCCAGGAGAGCCAGGCCATCACGGTGCGATCGCCCATGACCTGCATCAGAATAAATATCGCGATACAGAGCACCATCAGCGTCATGGTCAGCGGACCGGCACGCTCACGGATATTCGCCCAGATATTGCTGCGCTCATAGCGCAGGCCACTGTCAGTTTTTCCGCTATGCCAGCTGGCGGCCTGATAACGCGGATGGTTAGGGTCGTGCAAAAACTGCTGAAGTTCGTTTTCGACCAGTGAAATCTTGCTCTCATCATCCAGCATGATGACGTAGTGATTTTCATGCTCAATACGCAGCGTGATGCCCCGCGTCGCCATGTAGTCAACAAAGGCCTGCGCCATGCGGGGCTGATTAAATTGAGTAATGCGCATCAGTAACTCTCCATGTGACGAGCGGCAATCTATTCGCTGCCGAGGGCAACCTGCTGAGGAAAGGCCGCACGCCAGGCATCAAAGCCGCCATCAATGCTGTACGCCGCGCTGAAGCCCTGTCCCAGCAGATATTGTGCCGCGCTTTTGCTGCTGTTGCCGTGATAGCACATCACCAGCACCGGCAGGCTGTGATCGGCGCCAGTGACAAAATCGCTGAGGTTGCTGTTGGTCAGATGCAACGCACCGGCCGCATGACCCAGGGCATAACTTTGCGGATCGCGGATATCTACCAGCAGCGCACCCTGCGCCAGACGCGCCTGCGCCTGCTGCACATCAATACATTCGAACGTTTCCATGGGATCTCTCATAACAGCGTCACAATAGCGCGTAGTGTAACCCGAGAATCGACGCCGATAACCTGACAATCGTTACGGCTATCGGTTTTTTTGGTGGGCAGAATGTTAGCTATATCACGCAAAAATGTTTTTACCTGGTTAAAAGCTGGCGTCAATGTTGGTTTGCGATTATGATTATGCTCGAAAACGAACATTAGTGAACTATTCCGAACATCGGAGGAGATGACGTGGAAACCAAAGACCTGATCGTGATCGGCGGCGGCATCAACGGTGCCGGCATTGCAGCAGATGCTGCAGGACGCGGACTGTCGGTGTTAATGCTGGAGGCGCGGGATCTGGCTTGCGCGACCTCCTCTGCCAGTTCAAAACTGATTCACGGCGGCTTGCGCTACCTTGAACATTACGAATTCCGTCTGGTCAGTGAAGCACTGGCCGAGCGTGAAGTGCTGCTGAAAATGGCTCCGCATCTGGCGTTCCCGATGCGCTTCCGTCTGCCGCACCGTCCGCATCTGCGTCCGGCGTGGATGATTCGCACCGGCCTGTTTATGTATGACCATCTTGGCAAGCGTACCAGTCTGCCAGGCAGTAAAAGTTTGCGATTTGGCACGGATTCGGCCCTGAAGCCGGAAATTACGCGCGGATTCGAATATTCTGACTGCTGGGTCGATGATGCCCGCATGGTGGTACTGAACGCACAGGAAGTCGTGAAGCGTGGCGGCGAAGTCCGTACCCGCACCCGCGTGACCCGTGCCTGGCGTGAAGGCGGCCTGTGGAAGGTCGAAGCGGAAGATGTCGACAGCGGTAAAACCTTTACCTGGCAGGCGAAAGGCCTGGTCAATGCTGCCGGCCCGTGGGTCAAACAGCTGTTCGACGACAGCCTGAAGCTGAAATCACCTTACGGTATTCGCCTGATCAAGGGCAGCCACATCGTGGTGCCACGCGTCCATACCGAAAAGCAGGCTTACATTCTGCAGAACGAAGATAACCGCATCGTGTTTGTCATCCCGTGGATGGATGAGTTCTCTATCATCGGTACCACCGACGTCGAGTACAAAGGCGATCCGAAAAACGTCAATATTGATGACAGCGAGACCGACTATCTGCTGAAAGTGTTCAACGGACACTTTAAAAAGCAGCTGACCGCTGACGATATCGTCTGGTCCTATTCCGGTGTCCGTCCGCTGTGTGATGACGAATCCGATTCGCCACAGGCGATAACCCGTGATTACACCCTGGATGTGCGCGACGATAATGGTCAGGCTCCGCTGCTGTCGGTGTTTGGCGGCAAGCTGACCACCTACCGTAAGCTGGCAGAACATGCGCTGGAGAAACTGGCGAAGTACTACCCGAACGCGGGCCCGGCATGGACGAAGAACTGCGTGTTGCCAGGCGGAAATATCTCCGGCACCCGTGAAGATTATGCGGCCAGCCTGCGTCGTCGCTATCCGTTTATCAGTGAAAATATGGCGCGCCACTTC
Source organism: Pantoea sp. OVA07A (assembly GCF_019969975.1). Lineage (NCBI taxonomy): Bacteria > Pseudomonadati > Pseudomonadota > Gammaproteobacteria > Enterobacterales > Erwiniaceae > Pantoea > Pantoea sp. OVA07A. The sequence continues at coordinate 101,812 of NZ_JAHXYM010000006.1, forward strand.
TCGCGCACCTACGGCAGCAGCACTGAAACCCTGCTGGCTGGCGCGAAAAGCCTGGACGATCTGGGCGAGAACTTCGGTCACGAGTTTTACGAAGCAGAATTACGCTACCTGGTGCAGCATGAGTGGGTTCGTGAGCTGGATGATGCTATCTGGCGTCGTACCAAACAGGGCATGTGGCTGACCAAAGAGCAGCAGGCGCGAGTCACCGAGTGGCTGGCAGCGAAAGCTAAACCCGCCCTGTCGCTGGCATCATAAACGGACAGTAACTAACTAAAGAATCAGAAAGCAGGCTTCGGCCTGCTTTTTTTATGTCTGCGATAGCGGGTCGGTGAATCCGGGTGCTGATCCGACAGGTTGCGCTTTTCAGCGTGCAGCAGAGTTTATTTTTGTACGACGAACTTTTTATTAAAAATGCCAGGCTCAAACCATTTTTTATACAGAAATCCGTTTATGCGATCACATTTTTGGTCAGCGCCTAAACTCAACTCTTTCTGCTTCGCATATCAAAACGTTCACATCCTATTGTTACTGTAAATATAACGTTCAGGCTTTTTGCTTAATTGAACGACGTCATCAGAAAGCACAAACTTTCCTCAGTAAAAACGAAACAACCGTTATTTTAATCAGGAGGTTGAAATGAACACAGGCCAAACGCCTGCCCGGGAATGGAACACACGCCGCAGTGAAAAAGCGCGTCGTCTGGCATCCTTCTCTGTTGATGGCAAAGTCATTCCTACTGAAAGAGCTGTAGAAGCATTTGAAAAACTGATTGCACCGGGCGACCGGGTGGTACTGGAAGGGAATAACCAGAAGCAGGCCGATTTTTTATCACGTACCCTGGCTGAGGTTAATCCGGCGATAGTACACGACCTGCATATGATTATGCCGAGCGTGGGTCGCAGTGAGCATCTGGATATTTTCGAAAAAGGCATTGCGCGTAAACTCGACTTCTCTTTTTCCGGTCCGCAAAGTCTGCGTATTTCTCAGTTGTTAGAAGATGGTCAGCTGGAAATAGGCGCAATCCACACCTATATCGAACTCTATTCCCGCCTTTATGTCGATCTGAGTCCAAACGTCGCGCTGATTGCCGGTTATAAAGCTGACCGCAAAGGCAACCTTTACACCGGCCCGAGTACTGAAGATACGCCTGCCCTGGTGGAAGCCGCCGCGTTCCGTGACGGTATCGTGATTGCCCAGGTAAATGAGCTGGTCGATGACGAGACCGACCTGCCCCGCGTCGATATTCCCGGCTCCTGGATCGATTACATCGTCGTAGCCGATAAACCTTTCTTTATCGAACCGCTGTTTACCCGCGATCCGCGCCTGATTAAACAGGAACATATCCTGATGGCGATGATGGCGATTAAAGGCATTTACGCCGAACATCAGGTGCAGTCACTTAACCACGGTATCGGTTTTAACACCGCCGCGATCGAACTGCTGCTGCCTACCTACGGCGAACAACTCGGCCTGAAAGGCAAAATCTGTAAGCACTGGACCCTTAACCCGCATCCGACGCTGATCCCGGCGATTGAGAGCGGCTGGGTTGAAAGCGTGCATTGCTTCGGTGGCGAACTGGGCATGGAAGAGTACATTCGCGCCCGTCCCGATATCTTCTTCACCGGCAGCGACGGCTCTATGCGCTCTAACCGCGCCTTCTGTCAGCTGGCAGGTCAGTATGCGGTGGATATGTTTATCGGTGCCACCCTGCAGGTCGATGGCCTGGCAAACTCCTCAACCGTGACCCGCGGTCGCCTTTCCGGTTTCGGCGGTGCGCCTAACATGGGCCACGATCCGCACGGCCGACGTCATGCCACGCCTGCATGGCTCAATATGATCACCGAACCGGACCCGATGCAGCGCGGTAAAAAACTGGTGGTTCAGATGGTGGAAACCTTCCAGGCCGGTGCCAAACCGACCTTTGTTGAAACGCTAGATGCCGTTGAAGTGGCGAAATCGACCGGTATGCCGCTGGCACCCGTGATGATCTATGGCGATGACGTCACCCACGTGCTGACCGAAGAGGGTATTGCCTATCTCTATCGCGCGGAAAGCCTTGAAGAGCGCCGTGCGATGGTCGCTGCGGTAGCCGGCATCACCGATATCGGCCTTGGCGTCGATGCGGCACGCGTGGCGGCCCTGCGTAAAAGCGGCAAAGTGGTCTATCCGGAAGATATGGGCATTCGTCGTTCAGATGCGACCCGCTCACTGCTCGCCGCCAGCAGCGTCTCTGACCTGGTGGAATGGTCGGGTGGTCTTTATAACCCACCGGCAAAATTCCGGAGCTGGTAATGAAACTTCTGTCGCAGACTCAAACCGAGGCGCAGGCCAGCCAGCTGGCGATGATTGCGCGCGATTGTCTGACCGATGAAGCGCGGCTAAGCCCCAAGCCGGGTCTGGTAGACAGTCGGGGAAACGGCGCGCATCAGGACCTGACGCTGGCGCTGATGGAGCGTTCCGCTCACAGCCTTGTGCCGACCTTTCTGGCGCTGGCCCGTCACAGCTGGCTGCGCCCTGCTGATATTGCCCTGCGCGAAACGGTGGGTCGGCTGGGCCGTGACGGTGAACAGCAGATGATGGCGGCAACCGGCGGCGTCAACACCCATCGGGGTGCGATCTGGGCGCTGGGACTGCTGGTCAGTGCTGCAGCCATGCACGGTGGCGCGGCCAGTGCCGACCAGCTGACCCGCACAGCAGCCGCGCTGGCCAGCCTGCCCGACCGCGCCGCACCAAAACTGTTCAGCAAAGGGTTAAAAGCGACGCATCGCTATCAGGTGCCCGGCGCACGCGAAGAGGCGCAACAGGCGTTTCCTCACGTGATGAAGCTGGCGCTGCCGCAGCTGCTGACCAGTCGTGCAACGGGTGCCAGTGAAAATGAAGCCCGCCTTGATGCGCTGATGGCGATCATGACCTCGCTCAGCGATACCTGCGTGCTGTCACGGGCCGGTATGACCGGACTGAAAGCGATGCAGCAGGGAGCACGCGCCGTGCTGCTGTCTGGCGGCTGTCGCACAGCAGGCGGCCAGAAGGCGCTGGCGCAGCTCGATCAGCGCATGCTGTCGCTCAACGCTTCGCCTGGCGGGGCCGCCGATTTGCTGGCCGCGACGCTGTTCATTGATCGGGTCTGTTCACCTGAACATTCTTATTTCTAGAGGCCATTATGGAACACATCACATTATCTTTACCTGCTAACCGCTCACTCAGCGGTAAAGCTCTGGCAGGGGTCGTTGGTTCCGGTGATATGGAAGTGCTGTACACCGCAACTGAAGGACAAACGCTTAGCATTGATATCACCACCTCACTGGATAACAGCGACGCCCGCTGGAAGGCGCTGTTTGACCGCCTGAATTTAACCAACGGTCTGCCTGCCGGAAAGCTGATTATTCACGATTTCGGCGCGACACCCGGCGTAGCGCGTATCCGTATTGAACAGGTTTTTGAGGAGGTGAGCCATGCGTAACGATGCCAGTTTTATTGAATTACGCGCCCGTGAGCGCGCCCGTGCACTGCTGGACGACGGCAGCTATCGCGAACTGCTGGATCCTTTCGAAGGCATCATGTCGCCGTGGCTGGCCCCGCAGGGTGTGGTGCCGCAGTCAGATGACGGCATGGTGGTGGCACGCGGCACGCTGAACGGGCAGCCTGCGGTGGTTATCGCCATTGAAGGCACCTTCCAGGGTGGCAGCATGGGCGAAGTCTCCGGTGCCAAAATGGCGGCGGCGCTGGAACTGGCAGCCGAAGACAACCGCAATGGAATACCCACTCAGGCGGTGCTCTGCCTGGAAACCGGCGGCGTGCGTTTACAGGAAGCAAATCTGGGGCTGGCGGCGATTGCCGATATTCATGCCGCGATTGTCGATCTGCGCCGCTATACCCCGGTTATCGGCATTATTGCCGGTACCGTCGGCTGCTTTGGCGGGATGTCCATCGCCGCTGCGCTGTGCAGCTACCTGATTGTGACGCGTGAAGCGCGCCTGGGGCTGAACGGTCCGCAGGTGATTGAGCAGGAAGCGGGCATTGAAGAGTATGACTCGCGCGATCGCCCGTTTATCTGGAGCATGACAGGCGGTGAAATCCGCTACGCCAGCGGCCTGGTCGATGCGCTGGTCGGTGATGGCGTCAATGCGGTTAAAAGTGCGATGAATGACTTCATCGCTAAAGGTGTTCCGGCGCAGCACCGCAGCGATAAATATGCCGATTTCCTGCCACGTCTGACGCAGTTCGACACCCGTCAGCAGGCGGACACGGCGCAGATTAAACAGCTTTTCGCCCGGGAGGATAAATAATGACCCAGACAAACAGCCGCGGTGCAATCTGGCTGGAAAAACTTGCACCTGATGCGCAGCGCCTCAGCGGCCTGTGCGCCTCTGTCCAGGTGGCGGACGGTGAACTTAATGGTGAAAGCGTGCGCTTTATCGCCGTGGTGCCCGATGCACAAAACCACTATCCGCGTGCCGCGCAGGGCGAAGTCGGTCTGCTGGAAGGCTGGACGCTGGCGAAAGTGGTGAATGAAACGCTGGAAGAGGACAAGAACAGCGACGTGAAACGCCCGATTGTGGCGGTGATCGACGTGCCGAGTCAGGCCTATGGTCGTCGCGAAGAGGCGTTCGGTATTCATCAGGCGCTGGCCGGGGCTGCAGGCGCTTATGCCAAAGCACGCCTTGCGGGTCATCCGGTGATTGGGCTGATTGTTGGCAAAGCGATGTCTGGTGCCTTCCTGGCGCACGGTTATCAGGCCAACCGCCTGATTGCGCTCAACGATCAGGGTGTACTGGTGCACGCGATGGGTAAAGAGTCCGCCGCGCGTATCACGCTGCGTTCGGTGGAGGCGCTGGAGAAACTGGCGGCGACCATTCCGCCGATGGCCTATGACGTGAATAACTTCGCCACGCTGGGTCTGCTCTCCGATCTGCTGAACGTGGCCAATCCCGATGCGCCTTCTGACGCCGATGTGGCGATGGTCGAGATCGCGTTGCAGAAAGCCATTAGCGATGCGCGTCAGGATCCGAGCCTGAAAAACCGGCTGGGCGCATCCAATCGCCACAGCTCCTCCCTGGTTCGCGAGCGGATGCGCGCAACCTGGTAATTAAATAAAAAAATAAACCTGCCGAAATCGGTCTGACGGGGCGCATTGCTAAGTGCGCCCCGGGGCAGTGGCCGTGTTCAGAATTATAAACATCGCTGTTAACAGAAAATTCTTTCTTAAATACAGGTGATTTATGATTTATATAATTGTTCATGCCCTTGCTCCGATTTTTGTCATCATGCTTCTGGGTTTCTGGGCCGGTAAGGCCGGAATGGTCAACAACAAAGACGTCTCTCTGCTGAATATTTTCGTCATGGATTTTGCGCTGCCCGCCGCGCTGTTCAGTGCCACGGTACAAACGCCCTGGCCGGGCATCGTGGCGCAATGGCCGCTGATTGTGGTTATTACCGGCGCAATGTGGATTACCTATGGAGCTGTCTATTTCGCGGCTACAAAAGTTTTCAAAAAGTCACCGCAGGATGCGGCTGTGCTGACACTGACTGTGGCGCTGCCAAATTACGCCGCGCTGGGCCTGCCCATTCTGGCCAGCGTACTGGGTGAAAATGGCGCCACCTCGCTCTCGGTAGCGGTCTCCATCGCCTGTGGTTCAGTGCTGCTTACACCGCTTTGCCTGCTGATTCTGGAACGTGAAAAAGCGTTTGCCGACGGCACCGAACACGGTTCAACCCTGACCATGCTGCCGATTCTGATGTGGCGTTCAGTGAAAAAACCGATCGTACTGGGACCGTTGATTGGCGTGGTGTTATCAGCGCTGGGCGTTAAAATGCCTGATCTGGTGCTGGCTGCCATCAAACCGCTGGGTCTGGCTGCCACCGCCGCTGCACTCTTCCTGACCGGTGTCATCCTGTCGGCACGCAAACTGAAACTCAACGCGGTGGTGGGCGTCGGCACGGTAACTAAACTGCTGATTCAGCCCTTTATCGCCTGGGGTCTGGTGCTGGCATTGGGTCTCAGCGGTCCGGTGGCCATTACCGCCATTCTGATGATTGCGCTCTCCGCCGGTTTCTTCGGGGTGGTGTTTGGCAACCGCTTTGGCGTGCAGTCGCCGGATGCAGAGGCTGTGCTGCTGCTCAGTTCTATTCTCTGTATTTTGTCATTACCGCTGTTCATTACGCTGACATCAGGAATGTAATATGAGCTCTGTACCGCGCCCCCACGATCTTCTCTGGCTGCGAGACGGCAACGCCTTAGCCGCCATCAGTGAGAGCTGGGTCAGTCAGTTCTGGCATCCCGGCCTTCCGGTCGTGGTGCGGCGCGACAGGAGCGAAACCGGGCTGATACCGGTGGGTGTGCGCGGCGAGCGCCGCGAACAGCGCGCCGCCGGATGGGTCAATGCAGCGGATATCGTTCGCGTTGTCACGCCGGAGATGCTGGCGGCGCGTGCGCAGTTGCTTGCCTCGCCGTTTACCGCTTATGCGCCGGTCGGCGCGGCGATTGCCCTCAGTGAGCACGACTGGCCGTGGCGCTGGGGTATTACCGGCAGTACCGGTTACGCACTGGCAACACAGCAACCCACGCTGCATGCCGCCAGCGATCTTGATTTAGTTATTCGCGCGCCAGAGCCGCTGGCGCGCGATGCGCTGCAACGCTGGCAGGCGCAAACCGACACGCTGGCCTGCCGGGTCGATACGCAGGTAGAAACGCCGTCCGGCGCGTTTGCCCTCAGCGAGTGGCTGCGTGAAGGCCGCGCGCTGGTTAAAACCGTTACCGGGCCGATACTGACCGCTTCACCCTGGAGCAGGGAGCTACAATGAAAATACTCTTTACCTTTCCCGGCCAGGGCACTCAGCGTGCCGGGATGTTACAGCACCTTCCCGACGGCGACGCCCTGTTAAACAGCGTGCGTGCAGTGCTGGGCGCCGAGACTGACCAGCTCGACAGTGCCGATGCACTGCGCCACACGCGCGCCGTGCAGCTCAGTCTGCTGATTTGCGGTGTCGCCTGGGCGCGCGAGCTGATCCGCCGTGGGGTGAAACCCGATATCGTCAGCGGTCTGTCGATTGGCGCGTTTCCTGCTGCGGTGATTTCCGGCGCGCTGGATTTCAGTGATGCTTTGCGGCTGGTGGCGCTGCGCGGCGATCTGATGGAGCAGGCTTATCCGGAGGGATATGGCCTGACCGCCATCACCGGCCTGACGCTGAGTCGTCTGGAAAAACTGCTGCCCGGCAGCAACACCTATATTGCCAACCTGAATGCGGAAACGCAGATTGTGATTGCTGGCCGCGACGAGGATATGGCGGTAGTCGCGCAGAAAGCGCTGGATGCCGGTGCCAGCAAAGCGATTAAACTCGCGGTGAGCGTGCCGTCGCACTGCGCGCTGCTGGATAAGCCCGCCGCAGAACTGGCGCGCGCGTTCGGGTCCGTCAGCCTTTCCCGTCCCCATTGCGCTTACCTCAGCGGTTCAACCGGACGCGTGATTTGGGAGCCGGAGAAGATTGCCGACGATCTTGCCTTTAATATGGCGCGTACGGTGCAGTGGAATGATGCGATGGTTTCAGCCAATCAGCGCGATGCCCGACTGGCGATTGAGATGCCGCCTGGCAATGTGCTGACCGGCCTGACGCTTCAGGCGGGCTGGCAGGGCGACGCGATTTGTCTGGAGCGCAACAGCGTTGAGGTTGCACTCCATCTGGTTAAACGGCTGAGTCAGTAAGGCTGCGGGCGTACATCCGCCCTTCTGCCGCCAGTGCCAGCAGGTCATTATCCCGTTCGCGGCGATGTGAGTAGACAATCGAGATCTGCTGACGCATCTGGTAAGGCTCAGCGAGCGTCAGCAGCTGAATGTTGTTTTCATACACCTTCTTCATCCGTCCCGGAATCAGCGCCAGGCCGACGCCCGCCTGCACCAGGCTTATCATCGAGAAGATGTCATTCACCTGGGTGACCATGCGCGGTTCAAATCCGGCTATCTGGAACGCCTCCTGCGAACCGGCATAGGTGGCAAACCCCTCAGCCAGCGAGACAAAATCACGGTCGGCATAATCACGCAGATCCACCGGACCAGCTCCGTCCCGCGTCTCCCCGGCCGGTGTGGCCAGAAAGATCCTGTCTTCAAACAGCGGAATCACATCAAAATGCGCGTCGCTGAGTTCGCCGTCATCGGTGGCGATCAGAATCGCATCCAGCGCATCATCTTCCAGCATATTCAGCAGCATTTGATTGGAACCCATGGTCAGATCGAGCTCCAGCGTGGGCCGACGCAGCTTCATGCCCATGATCAGTCGGGGAATGGTCTCCAGCGTCAGGGAGTAGAGCGTGCCAAGTCGCAGACGCCCTCCGCCGATGCCTGCGACTTTGCGCGCCTCTTCAATGCCTTTTCCCATCAGGGTGGTCACGTAGCGACAATAGTCCAGCAGCGTCCAGGCGGCAGGCAGCGGCACCAGGTTGCGGCCCTTGTGGATAAACAGCGGGCAGTCGATGCCCTCTTCCAGCGTATGCAGTGCGCGATGCACGCTGACGCTGCTCAGCGCCAGCGCTTCCGCTGTACGGGCGATATTGCCCTTGCTCATAAACATCATGAAGACGCTGAGTTTACGGAAGGTAATTTCCTGGTTGATGTTGTCACTCATTGCTGCTGTTGCCTGTAGGGTCATTTTGCTTTCCCGCATAGTAGCGATTCTCAGCCAGGGTGTAATGATCTGGCTCGCACAAGAGGCACTTACGGAGGCAGAGGCGATAAGAGGCTGAACCTTCTGAAAGAGGAGCGGGATAGACGGTGAGCAAAGAGAGCACAGGAGAGTGCGGCCGATCCCTCGGCCGCAAAGAAAGTCAGAAACCTTACTGCACGCGCCTTACAACCTTACTGGCGAGATATTCCAGATCTCATCAGCGTACTCCTGAATCGTACGGTCCGACGAGAAGTAGCCCATTCCGGCGATGTTTTTAGCCGCGCGGCGTTGCCACTCATCCGGTTTACGGTAGAGCGCATCCACTTTATCCTGGGTATCCACATAGCTGCGATAATCCGCCAGCAACTGGTAGTGATCGCCGAAGTTGACCAGTGAATCGAACAGATTGCGGTAGCGGCCCGGATCCTGCGGACTGAACAGACCGGAAGCAATCTGAGTCAGCACCTGATGCAGCTCTTCATCCTTTTCATAATAGTCACGCGGGTTATAGCCCCCTTTACGCAGGGCTTCGACCTGCGGCGTGGTATTACCGAAAATGAAGATGTTCTCTTCACCGACGTGATCCAGCATTTCAACGTTGGCCCCATCCAGCGTACCGATGGTCAGCGCGCCATTCAGCGCAAACTTCATATTACTGGTGCCGGACGCCTCTGTCCCTGCGGTAGAGATCTGCTCAGAGAGATCGGCCGCCGGAATAATGATCTGTGCCAGGCTCACGCTGTAGTTCGGGATGAAGACCACCTTCAGTTTGTTCTTCACCTGCGGATCGTTGTTGATCACATTGGCGACATCGTTGATCAGATGAATGATGTGCTTGGCAACGTAATAGGCCGACGCCGCTTTACCGGCAAAGATATTGACGCGTGGCACCCAATCCGCCTGCGGATCGGCCTTGATACGGTTGTATCGGGTGATCACATGCAGCACGTTGAGCAACTGGCGTTTGTACTCGTGAATACGCTTGATCTGCACATCAAACAGCGCGTTCGGGTCGAGCACCACGTCCAGATTCTTCGCCACCCAGTCGGCCAGCCGACGCTTGTTCTGATACTTGGCGACCGCCACTTTTTCAATAAACGCCGGATAGTCGATCTGCGCCTTCAGCTCGCCCAGCTGGCTGAGATCGGTGCGCCAGTTGCGGCCAATCTCCTCATCCAGCACCTCTGACAGCGCCGGGTTCGCCAGCGCCAGCCAGCGACGCGGAGTGACGCCATTGGTTTTGTTACAGAAGCGACCAGGGAACAGGCGGGAGAAATCGGCAAACAGCGACTGTACCATCAGGTTGGAGTGCAGCTCCGAAACGCCGTTTACTTTGTGGCTGACCACCACCGCCAGCCAGCCCATGCGTATCCGGCGGCCATCGTTTTCATCGATGATCGAAATGCGCGACAGCAGATCCAGGTCATCGGGATAGTGATCCTGAATGGTCTTAAGGAAGAAGTCGTTAATTTCAAAAATAATGCTGAGATGACGCGGCAGGATCTTGCCGATCATATCGACCGGCCAGGTTTCCAGCGCTTCGGTCATCAGCGTATGGTTGGTGTAGGAGAAGACCTGACAGCAGACGTCAAAAGCGTTGTCCCAGCTGAATTTATGATCGTCGATCAGCAGGCGCATCAGTTCGGGGATCGCCAGCACCGGATGGGTATCATTCAGGTGAATAGCGATTTTATCCGCCAGGTTGTCCCAAGTCTGATGCATCCGCCAGTGACGATTCAGAATGTCCTGCACCGTCGCGGAGACCAGGAAATATTCCTGACGCAGGCGCAGCTCGCGGCCTGAGTAGGTCGAATCATCCGGATAGAGCACGCGCGACACGTTCTCGGAGTGGTTTTTATCTTCCACCGCCGCAAAGTAGTCGCCCTGGTTGAACTTGCCGAGGTTGATTTCGTTGCTGGCCTGCGCGCCCCACAGCCGTAAGGTGTTGGTAGCGTCGGTGTCAAAGCCCGGAATGATCTGGTCATAGGCCATCGCCAGGATCTCTTCGGTCTCCAGCCAGCGCACTTTCGCGCCTTCGTGCTGGACGCGGCCACCAAAGCGCACTTTGTAACGGGTATTGAAACGCTGGAATTCCCACGGATTACCATATTCAAGCCAGTAATCCGGCGACTCTTTCTGCTCACCTTCCACAATGTTCTGTTTGAACATGCCGTAATCATACCGGATGCCATAGCCACGGCCCGGCATGCCCAGCGTCGCCAGCGAGTCGAGGAAACAGGCCGCCAGGCGACCCAGACCACCGTTGCCCAGCCCCGGATCGTTTTCTTCTTCCATCAGCTCGGCCAGATCCAGTCCCATCTCATCCAGCGCCTGGTTGAGATCGTCATAAATCCCCATCGCCAGCAGCGCATTGCCCAGCGTGCGGCCCATCAGGAACTCCATCGACAGGTAATAGACCTGCCGGACATCCTGAGAAAGCTGAGCACGGCTGGAACGCAGCCAGCGCTCCACCATCCGGTCGCGCACCGCCAGCAGCGAGGCGTTAAGCCACTCATGCTTATTGGCGATAGAGGGATCTTTGCCGATGGTAAACATCAATTTATAGGCAATCGAATGCTTTAAGGCATCAACCGTCAACGTTGGTGAGGCGTAAGTGAAAGGTGCATTCATATCCAGTTTTCCCAATCCGTTACATCAAACGTTGGTAGAGATCACGGTAGGCTTGTGCTGCCACCTGCCAGCTAAAGTCCATCGCCATTGCCTGGCGCTGAACATAGCGCCAGAGCGAAGGACGGGACCACAACACAAACGCGCGCCGGATAGCCCGAAGCAGTGACCAGGCGTTGGCATCTTCAAAACTGAATCCACTGGCGATGCCGTCGGCCAGATTCTCCAGTGAGCTGTCATTCACGGTATCGGCCAGCCCGCCGGTGCGGCGTACTAACGGCAACGTACCATACTTGAGGCCATAAAGTTGTGTCAGACCGCAGGGCTCAAAGCGACTCGGCACCACAATCACGTCCGCGCCGCCGACAATGCGGTGTGAGAACGCTTCGTGATAGCCGATCTGCACGCCGACGCTGCCCGGATGCTCTGCCGCCGCCGCCAGGAAGCCCTGCTGCAGTTCAGCATCGCCCTGGCCCAGCAGCACCAGTTGACCGCCCTGCGCCAGCAAGCCGGGCAGCGCCTCCAGCACCAGGTCCAGCCCTTTCTGTTTGGTCAGACGGCTGATCACGCAGAACACCGGCGCTTTATCATCCACCTTCAGACCCATCGCCACTTGCAGCTGGCGTTTGTTCTCCGCTTTCGCTTCCAGCGTGTCGCGGTTATAACGCGCGCTGAGCAGCAGATCGTGCGCCGGATCCCAGATAGAGGGATCAACGCCGTTGAGAATGCCGCTGAGACGGCCTTCACGCATCCGCTGTGCCAGCAGGGTTTCCATGCCGTAAGCATATTCGGCAGAGGTAATTTCATGGGCGTAAGTCGGGCTGACCGCCGTGATATGGTCGGCGTAAAAAAGTCCCGCTTTCAGGAAGGAGATCTGACCGAAAAACTCCAGCCCGTGCATGTTAAAGAACGACCATGGCAGGCCAATCTCTTCCATGTGGTGCGCCATGAACAGCCCCTGATACGCCAGGTTGTGCACGGTGAAGACCGATTTAGCCGGACGACCACGCGCTTCCAGATAGGCGCAGGTCAGGCCTGCGTGCCAGTCATGGGCATGCACAATATCGGGACGCCACATCGCGTCCATGCCGCACGCCAGTTCACAGCCAACCCAGCCCAGCAGCGCAAAGCGCAGATAGTTGTCGACATACGCAAACTGCGATTCGTCATGGTAGGGACTACCCGGACGATCGTAGAGGCCGGGAGCATCAATCAAGTAGATGCCCACACCGTTAAATTCACCAAATAGCAGACGTACATGACCGGCAAATGTTTCTCGCTCTGTCACGACCTGGAGATCAGGTATGCCTTTGCGCAATGCGGGAAAAGCGGGCAGTAGTACCCGCGTATCCGTGCCGCCCGCAATTTGTGCCTGAGGTAATGCCCCGACTACATCAGCCAGTCCGCCCGTTTTTAGCAGCGGGAAAAGTTCCGAACAGACATGTAAAACCTGCATCCTCGACCTCATTAAGTTATCCGACACGCTCCGCGTGCCGATTGCGTAAGTTTCGCTTATCGCTTACAGCCCCGCTTTGGCCAGCCTGGCCAGCATGGCGCGGGTTACCAGTACGATGCCTTCATCCGAACGGTGAAACCGGCGACTGTCTTCATCCGGGTTTTCGCCAATGACCATGCCTTCCGGTAACTCGCAGGCACGATCAATGACGCAGCGACGCAGACGACACGATCGGCCCACTACCACATCAGGCAGCAGTACAGTTGAATCTATATTGCAAAAAGAGTTAACGCGTACCCGCGGGAACAGCACCGAATTGACCACCACTGAACCGGAGATGATGCAGCCCCCCGAGACCAGCGAGTTCATGGTCATCCCGTGACTGCCGGAACGATCCTGAACAAATTTGGCAGGCGGCAGCGGCTCCATGTGGGTACGAATCGGCCAGGTGACGTCATACATATCGAGTTCAGGCATCACCGATGCCAGGTCGAGATTGGCGCGCCAGTAGGCTTCCAGCGTCCCGACGTCGCGCCAGTAAGGCGGCGCATTGTCATCGTTCTGTACGCAGGAGAGCGCAAAGGAGTGCGCATAGCCTTCGCCGCTTGCCACGATTTTCGGCAGGATATCTTTGCCGAAGTCGTGGTTAGAGCCTGGCGTCTGCAGATCCTCTTCCAGCAGTTCATAGAGATAGTCTGCGTTGAAAACGTAGATCCCCATGCTGGCGAGCGCCTGAGTGTCATCACCCGGCATGGTGGGCGGTTTCGCGGGTTTCTCCACGAAGTCGATCACCATGTTCTCTTCGTCCACCGCCATCACGCCAAACGCCGTGGCTTCATGCACCGGCACCGGTAAACAGGCGATGGTACATTTCGCCTCGTTGACCACGTGATCCAGCAGCATGCGTGAATAATCCATCTTATAAATGTGGTCCCCGGCAAGGATCACGATGTACTGCGCCTGATAGCGGCGAATCACATCAAGGTTTTGCGTCACGGCATCGGCCGTCCCGCGATACCACTGTTCGGTCGAAAATCGCTGCTGCGCTGGCAGCAAATCGACAAACTCATTCATCTCTTCATTGAAGATCGACCAGCCACGCTGGATGTGCTGAGTCAGGGTATGAGACTGATACTGAGTAATCACGCCAATCCGTCGGATACCGGAGTTGACGCAGTTGGAGAGGGCAAAGTCGATAATGCGGAACTTGCCGCCGAAATGCACCGCCGGTTTGGCACGTTTGGCCGTTAAGTCGACCAGGCGCGTGCCGCGTCCGCCAGCGAGGATCAGAGCAACCGTCTGTGTAGGGAGCTGGCGGGCCAGCATCAGGTGATCTGTTCTATCTAACTTAACCATGTCTGACTCCTTATGATTGCTTTTGGAACACGCACACACCGTGTGCGGGACCATGCCAGACAGTTAGCAGGATGGGGTTGTCGTCCCCGGCGAAAGGAGGAAGGGCGCGCCATTCTCCGTCTGGTAACACGATGTCATTCACCGTATCCGTGGCGTTTATTGTTATTAACCAGCGGCCGGACAGCAGGATCTGCAATCTGTGCATCCCCTGTGCCCATTCATCGTGTTGCAGTGGCTGGCCACCGGCATTGAGCCACTGCACATTGCCGTCACCGTCCTGCCACCAGCGATCTGCGGTCAGCGCCGGAATGCGCTGGCGCAGCTCGATCAGTGCAGCGGTGAATCCGACTAATCCCTTCTCATCCGCCTGCCAGTCAAGCCAGCTCAGGGCGTTGTCCTGACAGTAAGCGTTGTTATTGCCGCGCTGGGTGTGGCCGCGCTCATCGCCTGCCAGCAGCATCGGCGTGCCCTGTGACAACAGCAGCGTCGTCAGCAGTGCCCGCACGCTGCGACGGCGACGTTCAATCACGTCGAAGCTGACGTTCAGCCCCTCTTTGCCGTGGTTGTGGCTGTAGTTATCGCCGTGACCATCACGGTTATCTTCCCCGTTCGCTTCGTTGTGTTTACGTTCGAAGCTCACCACATCCCATAGCGTAAAGCCGTCATGGGCGGTGATCAGGTTAACCGTGGCGTGTGGCGACCGGTCATCATGCTGGTAGAGATCGCTGGAGGCGGCAAAGCGACGGACGAACTCGCCGTTGCTTATGTCGCCGTGCAGCCAGTAACGACGCGCGGTGTCGCGAAACTGATCGTTCCATTCGGCAAACGGCGGCGGAAAACGGCCAACCTGATAGCCGTCAGGGCCGATATCCCAGGGTTCAGCAATCAGCTTGACCTGAGAGAGCAGCGGACAGGCGCGTATTGCCGCAAAAAATGGCGCATCACGCTGGTAATCCGGTGTGCGGCCCAGCACCGGCGCGAGGTCAAAGCGGAAGCCGTCGACGTGGCAGACACGCACCCAGTAGCGCAGCGCCTCTAAAGCCCACGTCATCACCTGCGGATGATGGATATTCAGCGTGTTGCCGCAGCCGGTCCAGTTCTGATAATCGCCCTGCTCATCGAGCCAGTAGTAGCTGGCGTTGTCGATGCCGCGCATGGAGATTGTCGGGCCAATCTCATCCAGTTCAGCGGTGTGGTTGAACACCACATCCAGCAGCACTTCGATACCCGCGGCGTGCAGGTTTTTGACCGCCTGCTGAAACTCCTGCAACGGCGTCACGTCCGGCTGACCGGAGGCGTAACGGGGATCCACCGCCCAGAGCGCAAAGGGGTTATAGCCCCAGTAGTTGCTGAGGCCGAGCTGCAGCAGTCGCGGCTCGCTGGCGAAGTGCGCCACCGGCAGCAGCTCAAGGGTGGTAATCCCCAGACTGCGCAGGTAATTCACCATAACAGGATGACCGAGCGCCGCGTAAGTCCCGCGCAGCGTTTCCGGAATTTCCGGATGCTGCTGCGTCAGGCCGCGCACGTGGGCTTCGTAAATCACCGTGTTACCCCAGGGAATACCCGGTGCGACGTCGTCCTGCCAGTCAAAATCCTCCGCGACGACCCGTGACTTCGGCGCAATCGCCGCGTTGTCATGCGGATCGGGCTGCGCCTCGCCGCCATGAAACAGCGGGTCATCCGGTACATCGCCCTCAACCGCGCGGGCGCAGGGGTCAACCAGCAGCTTCGCCGGATTAAAACGGTGTCCCTGCTGCGGGGCCCAGGGACCATGCACCCGGTAGCCGTAGCGCTGTCCTGGCTTCAACGCCGGAACATAACCATGCCAGATATCCCCGCTGCGGCCAGGCAGGTCAAGACGCTGTTCTGCACCCTGCTCATCAAACAGGCAGAGCTCTACGCGCCCGGCATGCTGTGAGAACAGGGTGAAGTTAACGCCTTTGCCGTCGTAACTGGCACCCAGCGGTTCGGGATCTCCGGCAGTGATGGTCATTCAGCCTCCCGCACCAGCCATACCGTTGCCAGCGGCGGCAGATTGAGACTCAGCGACTGCGGTCGCCCGTGGCTCTCCTGCTCATCGGTATGCACCCGATGGTTGCGCACGTCGCTGCCGTGATACTCATGCTGATCGGTATTCAGCACTTCACGCCAGTAGCCAGGCTGGTTAACGCCAAAGCGATAGCCCGGACGCGGCACCGGCGTAAAGTTACTGACCACGATCACTTCGTTGCCTTCACGGTCACGACGGACAAAGGCGAAGACGGAGTGTTCCGCATCGTTTACCACCAGCCACTCAAAGCCTGTCGGATCGAAGTCGAGCTGATGCAGCGGCGTGTAGTACTGATAGGTGTGGTTGAGATCGCGCACCAGACGGTGAACGCCGTGGTGCCAGTTGTCGTCCCCTTCCAGCAGATGCCAGTCAAGGCTGACGTCGTGGTTCCACTCGCGACCCTGGGCAAATTCATTGCCCATAAACAGCAGTTTCTTGCCGGGGAAGCCCCACATCCAGCCGTAGTAAGCACGCAGGTTGGCGAACTTCTGCCATGCATCGCCCGGCATACGATCGAGAATCGAGCGCTTACCGTGCACCACTTCGTCATGCGACAGCGGCAGCACAAAGTTTTCGGTGTAGTTGTACATCATGCCGAAGCTCATCAGATCGTGATGGTGCTTACGGTAGATGGGATCGACCTTCATGTAGTCGAGTGTGTCGTGCATCCAGCCCAGATTCCATTTGAACCAGAAACCCAGCCCGCCGTCTTCGGTGGGACGCGTCACGCCAGGATAGTCTGTCGACTCTTCGGCCATGGTCACCGAACCGGATGCCACGGTGCCGAGCGTACGGTTGGTGTGACGCAGAAACTCAATCGCTTCCAGGTTCTCACGGCCGCCATACTGATTCGGCACCCATTCCCCTTCGCTGCGGCTGTAGTCGCGGTAGATCATCGACGCCACCGCATCCACACGCAGGCCATCAATGCCAAAGCGCTCCGTCCAGTAGAGCGCGTTGCCCGACAGGTAGTTGCTCACTTCACGGCGACCAAAGTTGTAGATCAGGGTATTCCAGTCCTGGTGAAAGCCTTCACGCGGGTCGCTGTGCTCATAGAGCTCGGTGCCGTCGTACCTTGCCAGACCGAAATCGTCGCTGGGGAAGTGGCCCGGCACCCAGTCGAGCAGCACGTTGAGGCCCGCTTCATGGGCGGCGTCAATGAAGGCGCGGAACTCGTCACGGGTACCAAAACGTCGGGTCGGCGCATACATGCCCAGCGGCTGATAGCCCCAGCTGCCATCAAACGGATGTTCGTTGATCGGCAGCAGTTCGATATGGGTAAAGCCCATCTCTTTGACGTAGGGCACCAGCTGTTCAGCCAGCTCTTTGTAGCTCAGCCAGAAGTTGTTGTCGGTGTGACGACGCCAGGAGCCCAGATGCACTTCATAGATGGAGATCGGCGCGTCGAAGGCGTTGGCCGCCTTGCGCTCCGCTTTCATCTCAACCGGCTCTGGCAGACCACAGATCATCGACGCAGTTTGCGGACGCATCTGCGCCTCAAAGGCGTACGGGTCCGCTTTGATGCGCAGTTCGCCATTGGCGTCGATGATTTCATACTTGTAGAGCTGGCCGTTGACCGCGCCCGGTACAAACAGCTCCCAGATGCCCAGCTCCTGACGCAGACGCATCGGATGACGGCGGCCATCCCAGAAGTTGAAATCGCCAACCACTGACACGCGACGGGCGTTGGGTGCCCAGACGCAGAAGCGGGTGCCGAAGACGCCATCGATGACGTCGCCGTGCGCGCCCAGCGTCTCATAAGGGCGCAGGTGTGTCCCTTCCGCCAGCAGCCACAGATCCATCTCCTGCAGCAGCGGGCCAAAGCGATAGGCATCGTCTATCAGGTTTTGCTGGCCGTGCCAGTTCACCGCCAGCTGATAGCGGAACGGGTTTTTGCGGCGTGGAATAACGCCACTGAAGAAGCCACGTGCATCTTCACACACCAGCTGAGCCAGTTTGCGCCCGGTGGAGGTTTCAATGACCCACACTTCAAGCGCTTCGGGGAGCAATGCCCTGACTTCAAGGCCTTGCTGAGTTCGGTGCATCCCTAGTAACGAAAAAGGGTCGGCATAATTACCCGCAAACAGGGCATTGATCGCATCGCGATCGGGAAGCTCTGACATGACTTTCTTCCTGTGATAATTGGCAGCCGAAATGAACGCGACACAGCCTGTCGCGGTTCACCTGCGCTGCTCTTCATTGAGCCATACGTACAACGACAAAGAAGTCAGGCCATTCCGTGGGAAAAGTGTTTTTGCCGTGTACCACAACCATTTAATCCGGAAAGCACAAGAGTTACCT
Organism: Pantoea sp. OVA07A; assembly: GCF_019969975.1. Lineage (NCBI taxonomy): Bacteria > Pseudomonadati > Pseudomonadota > Gammaproteobacteria > Enterobacterales > Erwiniaceae > Pantoea > Pantoea sp. OVA07A. Next base: position 120,258 of record NZ_JAHXYM010000006.1, read on the forward strand.
GTGGCACATCATGGTTAAATCATAGCTTGGTCACGGCACTTGCCATGGACTAAAGCAAAATAATCTTTACCGACCGGCAAAAAAGGGAAGTTGATCACTGAGTAAGCGAAACGGCAGATTGTTTCGTGTACGACAAAAACAAAAAAGGCCGGATAAATCCGGCCTTTGGCGATGTTTTCTGTTTAGCTGGTTAACAACCGCAGCATGCGACGTAGCGGTTCGGCTGCGCCCCATAACAGCTGGTCGCCCACTGTGAAGGCAGAGAGATATTCCGGCCCCATATTCAGTTTACGCAACCGGCCAACCGGCGTGGTCAGCGTACCGGTGACAGCGGCAGGCGTCAGTTCACGCATCGTCAGTTCGCGGTCATTCGGCACCACTTTGACCCACTCATTGTGAGAGGCTAGCATCTGCTCAATTTCAGCCAGCGGCAGGTCGCGTTTCAGCTTCAGCGTAAAGGCCTGGCTGTGGCAGCGCAGTGCCCCGACGCGCACGCACAATCCATCCACCGGAATGACGTTACGGGTGGCGAGGATCTTGTTGGTCTCCGCCTGGCCTTTCCACTCTTCGCGGCTCTGACCGTTTTCCAGCTGTTTGTCGATCCACGGGATCAGACTGCCCGCCAGCGGCACACCGAAGTTATCGGTCGGCAGGGTGCCGGAACGGGTGAAGTCGGTCACGCTACGCTCGATGTCGAGGATGGCGGAGGCTGGGTTCTGCAGCGCAGGCGCAACGTGATCGTGCAGCATGCCCATCTGGGTCAGCAGTTCACGCATGTGGCGCGCACCGCCGCCAGAGGCCGCCTGATAGGTGGCAACCGAAGCCCACTCCACCAGGTCCTGAGCAAACAGGCCGCCCAGCGACATCAGCATCAGGCTGACGGTACAGTTACCGCCGACAAAGGTTTTGATCCCACTGTCGATGCCCTGGCGAATCACCGCATGGTTGACCGGATCGAGGATGATGATGGCATCATCTTTCATGCGCAGCGTGGAGGCCGCATCAATCCAGTATCCCTGCCAGCCGCTGGCGCGCAGCTTTGGATAGACGTCACTGGTGTAGTCGCCGCCCTGGCAGGTAATAATGATATCCAGCGCCCGCAGCGCCTCAATATCAAACGCATCCTGCAGTGTGCCCTGCTGTTTGCCCGCAAATGCGGGTGCCGCCTGACCATGCTGCGACGTCGAGAAGAAGACCGGATTGATTGCATCAAAATCACGCTCTTCACTCATGCGGGACATCAGCACAGAGCCGACCATACCGCGCCAACCAACAAAACCTACATTCTTCATGTCGTGTCCGTCTAAGGCAGTTACACCTGCTTTTCATTTCAGAGGAGAGAGCGGCGTGCTATTTTCACGCCGCTCTGCGTAATAATAAGATTTACCTGTGTCCCTTCACTCTACAAAATGCAGGCCGGGTAGCAAGTGAATTAATTCGATTACGCTAACTTTTTCAGCAGCGTAACTAATAACTCCGCTTTTTCGTGAACAACATGGCGTAAAACCGATGACTGAAATGATTTCAGCGACAATATTATTGTTGTTAATTATGGATCCGCTGGGCAATCTGCCGATTTTTATGTCGGTTTTAAAGCATCTGGAGCCGAAACGGCGGCGAGTGGTGCTGATCCGTGAAATGTTGATTGCCCTGATCATCATGCTGCTGTTCCTGTTTACCGGTGAACGCATCCTGGCATTTTTGAATCTGCGTACTGAAACGGTGTCGATTTCCGGCGGGATCATCCTGTTTCTTATCGCCATTAAGATGATTTTCCCGTCGGCGGAAAGCAGCAGTTCTGGTTTACCGGCGGGTGAAGAGCCCTTCCTGGTGCCGCTGGCGATCCCACTGGTGGCCGGGCCATCGCTGCTGGCGACGCTGATGCTGCTGTCGCATCAATATCCGCATCAGATGTCGCACCTGGTCGGCGCGCTGCTGATCGCCTGGGGCGTGACGGTGGGTATTCTTCTGATGTCAGGTCTGTTCCTGCGTCTGCTGGGTGATAAAGGGGTCAATGCGCTGGAGCGGCTGATGGGATTGATTCTGATTATGCTGGCAACTCAGATGTTCCTGGACGGCATTCGGGCTTATCTGAAGCTGTAGGAGAGTGTCTGCGCTTCCCATGAAGACAGGGAAGCGCAGAACCGACGTAATTAAGAGAGTAGTGTGAAGGCGATCATCCCCACCACCGCACCAACGGTGCCGAGAATGGTTTCCATCAGCGTCCAGGTTTTCAGCGTTTCCGCTTCGCTGGCCCCGGTGAAGCGACCAAACAGCCAGAAACCGGCATCGTTCACATGGCTGATAATGATTGAGCCACCGCCGATGCAGATCGACAGCGCCGCCAGCTGAGCACCGCTGTAGTGCAACGGTTCAATCACCGGCATGATTAAGCCTACCGTGGTCAGACAGGCGACCGTTGCCGATCCCTGAATCACCCGCACCGCACCTGACAGGATAAAGCAGGCCAGCGCAATTGGCAGTCCTGCGCCGGTCAGCGCATTGCCCAGCACCGGACCCACGCCGGAGTCCACCAGCACCTGCTTAAACACGCCGCCCGCGCCAATCACCAGCAGGATAATACCGGCCGGTTGCAGCGCGCTGCCGCACACCTGCATTACCCGCTCTTTATCCATACCCTGACGGTAAGCCAGGCCATAAATCGCCACCAGCAGCGCCAGCAGGATTGCGGTGAAAGGATGGCCGATAAATTCCAGCCACTCATACAGGGTGGTGCCTTCGGTCGTGAAGCGTGCGCCGATGGTTTTCAGGCCAACCAGCACCAGCGGAAACAGAATCAGTGAGAGGCTGAAGCCAAACGACGGCAGCTTGCTCTCATCGACATCCGGTTGATGATCTTCCGGCGGCGCGCTGAACGAGACGTGGTTGCCAATGAAGTTGCCAAACAGTGGCCCGGCAATCAGCATGCCCGGGATCGCCGCACAGAGACCCAGCAGGATCATCCAGCCAAAATCTGCGTGCATCTGCGAAGCCAGCAGCATCGGGGCCGGTCCGGGCAGCAGAAACGCCGCCGCTGCGGCCACACCAGCAAACAGCGGGATCACCAGCTTCACCAGATTGCCGCCGGTACGCCGTGCCACCGCAAAAGCGATACTGATCAACAGCACGACTGCCACCTCAAAGAAGAGCGGCAGCGCGCAGATCAGACCGGCAATGCCCATCGCGTAATGGGCACGGCTCTGACCAAAGGTTTTCAGCATCCGGATGGCGATCTGATCAACTGCGCCGGTTTCATGCAGGATTTTGCCGAACATCGCGCCCAGCGCGACCACAATCGCGAGGAAGCCGAGCGTGCCGCCCATCCCCTTCTGCATGGTTTCAGCGATTTGATTCAGTGGCATGCCGGAGAACAGCCCGGCACCGATGGACACTAACATCAATGCGACGAAGGCGTGCATACGGGCCTTCATCACCAGGAAAAGCAGCAGCAGGACGGAGCCCGCTGCGGTCAAAACGAGTGTTGCGGTATTCATCTCTAACCCTGGCTGATAGCGTCCTGGATAGTCGCAACCGTAGCCGCCACCACATCGTCCAGTGAATGCGCGATATCCACCACCAGTACATCCGACTCGTCCCGCCCTGGCTCTTCCAGCGTCGCAAACTGCGTCACCAGCATCTGCGGCTTGAAGAAGTGGCCTTTACGCGCTTTCAGGCGGGCTTCGATGGTGTCGAAGTCGCCCTTCAGGTAGACGAAACGCAGGTTGTCATTTCCCTGACGCAGGATGTCGCGATAACTTTTCTTCAGTGCTGAACAGACAATGATGGAAATCGCCTGGGTGCGCTGCATGGCAAACGCGGCGTCGTTCAGTGCCTGTAACCACGGCTGGCGATCGTTGTCATCCAGCGGATGACCATCGGCCATCTTCAGGATGTTGGCGCGGGGGTGGAGAAAATCACCGTCAAGAAAGGCTGTATTCAGCTGGTGAGAGACCTGATTGGCGACGGCAGACTTTCCGCTGCCTGAAACGCCCATCAGGATAAAAACGTGATGCGACGGGGATTGCGTTGTCATTTTTCTGCTCCGGCAGGTGAGAATTTGCCAATGTTACCGATAACAATGTCGTTTCTCATTCTCCTGGCCGCTTTACAGCCTGGCAACCTTTTTACCAGGAAATGCATGAAAGTGTGAGCTGACTCATAAAAACGCCACAATCAGATGCTGCCACCTTCACTGATCTCAAAACCGACATCCAGCGGCTGGCAGGTGCTGGTTTCTCCGGCAATGCGCGCCAGCAGCAGCGCCGCAGCTTCACGCCCCATGCGGTCGCGTGGCGTCAGCACTGTTGCCAGTTGTGGCGTGACAACCTGACTGATGTCATGGCCGTGGAAACCGGCTATCGCCATCTGAGAGGGCACCTGCAATCCCTGGCGCTGGCACTCAAACATCGCGCCGACCGCCAGGTCGTCATTGGTACAGAACAGGCTATCTGTTTCAGGGTAAAGGCGCTGCGCCTCACGCAGCAGATCACAACCGGCGCTGAATGAAGAGGCATCTTCCATCATCACACTGCGTGGCGTCAGCCCCGCTTCGCGCATCGCGATTTCGTAACCGCGCTGCTTCTGCAGCGTACGTTCATCCAGGCGTGCGCCAAGGTAGACGGTATGGCGATGACCTTTGCTGAGGATCGCCTGCGTCATCTGCCGGGCCGCTTCAACGTTATCGAAGCCTACCGCCATATCCAGGCAGGGCGTGACGCTGTCCATCACCTCAATCACCGGGATACCGGCCACTTCCAGCATGCGCAGCGTGCCTGGTGTATGGGTGCGTTCGGTGAGGATAACCCCATCAATGTTCCAGCCCAGCAGCGAGCGCAGTTGCAGCTCCTCTTTTTGCGGGTTGTAACCAAAGTGGGCGACCAGCGTCTGATAGTTGGCTTCGTCAGTGACGGCTTCGATGCCGCGCAATACGTCAGCAAAAACCTGGTTTGTGAGTGACGGCAGCAGTACGCCAATGGCGCGGCTGGTGGCGTTAGAAAGCATATCGGGGGCGCGATTGGGGATATAACCCAGCTCATCCAGTGCCACCGCGATCTTATCCCGCAGGGCAACGGAGACCTGCTCTGGATTACGCAGGTAACGGCTGACGGTCATTTTAGTAATGCCGACGCGATCGGCAACGTCCTGTAATACCGGTCTTTTCTTCTTCATCGTAGCGCCTGGGATCGCCCTTAAAGCTAAAGTACGATGAGTCTATCACTTTTCTGTCACAAAATTGCCAACCGGGCGCGACGATGCGCGCCCGTTATCTGCTTAGACCGGTGGCAGATCAAACAGCAGGACTTCTGCAGCCGAGCTGGCTTCAATGGTCAGCGCGCTTTCGTCCCAGATCGCCAGAGCATCGCTGGTGGTGATCGCGTTGCCGTTAACGGTAACATCACCTTTCACCACCTGAATCCAGATACGACGTCCCGCATCAATCGCGACGTTGTCCTGTTCGCCGGCAGTCATTACCCAGCGCGATAAGGTCATGTCCTGAAAGACTTTCAGCGATCCTTCACGGGCATCCGGGCTTAACACCAGCTGACGCCCCTGCACATCCGGGAAGCGGCGCTGATCGTAGCGCGGCTCGATACCGGTACGCTCAGGAATGATCCAGATCTGATAAAGGTGCAGCGGCTCGCTTTCGCTGGCGTTGTACTCAGAGTGACGTACGCCGGTGCCGGCGCTCATAATCTGGAACTCCCCTGCCGGGATCTGCTCTTTGTTGCCCATGCTGTCCTGATGCTCAACCGTACCAGAGAGCACGTAGGTCAGGATTTCCATATCTTTGTGGGGATGGGTACCAAATCCCTGACCGCCATCAATCACATCTTCATTGATGACCCGCAGCGCGGAGAAACCCATAAAGTTCGCATCGTGATAGCTGGCGAAAGAGAAAGTGTGCCAGCTATCCAGCCAGCCATGGTTTGCGTGACCGCGTTCTTCAGCTTTGCGTACATAGATCATGTTCAAATCTCCTCAATGTTTTTTATAGTCTGTCCCTGAGGGGGTCTGATTGATAGCTGAAAAACTTCACGCCTCTGTTCAAAATAGTTGAATGAGCATTGAGCAGTGGCTGAAAAGCACTGAAGAAGGGCAGGCAAAAAAAAAGCCAGCGGATAAGCTGGCTAAATAATACTGGAAGCAATGTGAGCAATGTCGTGCTTTCTCAGGCTGTCGGGCGACCTCCCGAGAATGCATGACAATAATAATCATTATCATTCGCGTCTGTAAAGTCATTTTCACATTTTTTACCCTGATTAACGCGGTGAATACCTTGATGTTTAAAGGGTTTTAATGCTGTGGCGGGTTTTAAATCGCGTCACAGCGTATTTTAACTCTGATCCCCTGAATGCAAAAAAGGCCCCTTCCGGGGTAATGCTGATCAGTTAAGATTAGATTTGTAAAGGCTGTCACGGTCAAACGTGGCGGCTTTTTTTGCGGGCGGGCCAGCCGCAGGGCGGGCCGGTGCCGGGCAGGGGCAGGCAATCCGCAGCGCTGAACAGAATGAGTCTGCCAGGAGAGCCCGCAGGACGCGGGCGAAAGGCGGGGCGGCACAGGATGTGCCATCCCCGGCGGTCCGTCAGGCAGAGGAATGACGTGAAGGAACCGCGCAGCGGCGCGAGGACCGCCAGCCCCTGCCCGGCACCAGACTGCGTTATCACCTGTCGCTTAACTGACTGGCATTACCCTTCCGGGGCCCTTTCTGATTGCTGACTCTGTCTGACACGGTTCACTGTTAAACCGTGCCTGCGCAAACAACACAGTAAAATCTCAATAACCCGCACTCAAATCATCGATGCTGCGCGGATCGGAAGCGCCATAGAGCATGCCATCCGGCCCAATCATGATGCTCTGCGTACTGCCCATCGACGGAAGTACCTTCACATGCTGACCTTTGGTTTCCAGCAGACGCAGCGTATCGGGGCTGAAGCCCTTCTCCACTCGCAGCTGATCCGGCAGCCACTGATGATGGAAGCGCGGCGCATTGGTGGCTTCCGCCACGTTCATCCCGAAATCGATGCTGTTAACCACCATCTGCAACACCGTGGTGATAATGCGGCTGCCGCCAGGACTGCCGGTCACCAGCCAGGTTTTGCCCCCTTTGGCGACGATGGTCGGCGACATCGATGACAACGGACGTTTCGCCGGTTGCACCGCATTCGCTTCCCCGCCGACCAGTCCGTAGACATTGGGCGTGCCTGGCTTGGCTGAGAAGTCATCCATCTCGTTATTCATCAGGATGCCGCTGTTGCCCGCCACAATTCCGCTGCCGAAATAGGTGTTAAGCGTATAAGTCACCGCGACCGCATTCCCCTGCTTATCCACCACCGAGAAATGGGTAGTCTGATTACTTTCATAAGGTTCGAGCTTGCCCGGTTTGATCTCGCTGGAGGGCCGCGCCTTCGCCACATCGATCTGCTGCGCCAGGGTTTTGGCATAGGCTTTACTGGTCAGCGCCTGCCACGGCACCTTCACGAAATCGGGATCGCCGAGATATTCCGAACGGTCCGCGTAGGCATATTTCTCCGCTTCCGCCATCACCTGCATGGCATCAGCACTGCCAAAGCCCATCTTTGCCAGATCGAAGTTCTCCAGGATATTCAGAATCTGCACGATGTGGATGCCACCGGATGACGGCGGCGGCATTGAGAAGACTTCATAGCCACGGTATGTCCCGCTAATTGGCTTACGCTCGACCGCACGATAGGCCGCCAGGTCAGCTTTGTTGATCAGCCCGCCATGCTGCGCCATCTCTCCGGCAATCTCATCCGCGATTTCACCTTTATAAAAAGCATCCGGCCCCTGACGGGCAATCAGTTGCAGGCTGTGAGCGAGGTTCTTCTGCACCAGCCTATCGCCCTTCTGCCACGGCGTACCGTCCGGTTTGTAGAAAATCGCTTTGCTGTTGGGATGGGTGATCAGCACTTCTTTGCCGTAGGTCTTCAGGTCATCCGCCAGCGCATCGTTGACCGGAATACCGTCACGCGCCAGTTTGATCGCCGGTGCCAGCAGCGTGCTCAGCGGCAGAGTGCCATATTTCTGCGCAGCCAGCGCCAGTCCGGCTACGGTGCCCGGCGTGCCTGAGGCGAGATGTGATGTCAGCGACAGCTTGCTGTCAGCGTTGCCCTGCTTATCCAGGAACATGTCACGCGACGCGTGTCCCGGTGCCATTTCACGGAAATCGATAGCCGTGGCGCGGCCAGAGGCAGTGCGCAGCAGCATAAAACCACCGCCGCCGAGATTGCCCGCCTGCGGATGGGTCACGGCCAGCGCAAAGCCTACCGCCACCGCGGCATCCACCGCATTACCGCCCTGACGCAGGATCTCGACGCCAACCTGCGTCGCCATCGCATCCACTGACGCTACCATGCCGTGCTGCGCTTTTACCGGGTGAAAAGTGTCACTGTCCACACCGTAGGAGACCGGAGGAGCCTGCGTTGGCGCGGCGTTAGCGCCTGCCACTACGGTGAAACTCATCACCAGCGACCAGCTAAGCTGACGCATTGTTTGCTGCATTTTCATCCTGCCACCATCCCATATTGTTATTTACATTTTTTTATCATTTCTGCAAGTGCCTACAAATACAGCAAAATAACCGGGGTTAAGTCAAATCAGGAATAGATCGGAAAGTAAGGTCTGTGATATCGGGTAAACTTATGGCTACGACCCTGATATCGGTGTACGCCGTTGTGCACCCAAAACCCTGTCGCTTTAAGGAAGGAGGAGTGATGAAAAAGTGGATGATTATTCTGGCCGCTCTGCTGCCTTTCGCCAGTCAGGCGAACACGCTTAACAGCACTAACGATCCGAATAAACCTGGCTATAACCCCAGCCAGCAGCGGATGCAGTCGCAGATGCAGACCCAGCAGCAGCAGCAACAGCTGAAGCTGCGCCAGGATCAGCAGCGTCAGACGCAGGACACGCAGCGTAAAATGCAGGAGCAGCGGAACAGCGCCCAGCAGCGGGTGATTACCACGCAGCCGGGCCAGCAGAATCAGAATCTAAACCAGAACTAATGAAAATCGGGGCCGATGATGTCGATGGCATCAGTACAGATGGCATCGACGCCCCATTTCAGCAATTCCCGCGCCCGATCCGGGCTGTTCACGGTATAAACCAGAATCTTCAGGCCTGCGGCTTTCAGTTCGGTGACCCGCTCAGCGGTCAGCACCTTATGATTAAGGTGAATTGAGACGCACGCCAGCGCAGCTGTTTTCTCCTGCCACTGCGGGTCCCAGCTGTGCGACAGCAGGCCACGCGGCAACTGCGGCTCTGCCTTCATCGCGGCTTCCAGCGCCTCAAAAGAGAACGAAGAGAGCAACGGTGCGACCTGATCCTGCCACAGTATCGCGGCAGCCTGCGCCACGGCGCGTCCGGTTTCAGCGTCGCTGCCGGTGGTCGGTTTGATTTCGATGTTCGCCATCATCTGATGCTGACGGCAGCGTGCCGCCACCTGATCGAGCCGCGCCAGCTTTTCACCGGTAAATGCGTTGCCAAACCAGCTGCCCGCATCAAGCTGCGACAGCTTCTCCCAAGGCAGCTGACCCGCCACGCCCCAGCCGTTGCTGGTGCGATCGAGCGTGTCGTCATGCAGCAGGAAGATCTGCGCATCGGCCGATAATTTGGCATCAAATTCAATCATCTGATGACCATATTTCGCGCCAGTGTCGATCGCCGCCAGCGTATTTTCCGGTGCCAGTTTACCGCCGCCGCGATGGGCGACGATGTGGGGATAGGGCCAGTGTTGTGTGCTCATTCCAGACGCTTTCCATGGGTTGAATCGAAGAAGTGTAACGCATCTGACGGCAGATGCAGCCACAGCGTACTGCCTGGCTGCGGGCGTTCACTGTGGGCTAAGCGTACCACCAGTGGCGTGTCACCGATGCGGCCATGTGCCAGATTATCAGCCCCCAGCATCTCCAGCGTATCGACCCGCAGCGGCACGCCGCCCTGCTCGCGGCTACTGAGCCGGATGTGCTCTGGCCGGATACCCAGCACCACCGGCCGGTTAGCCCATTTCGCTTTACTGTCGCTGAGCGGCAGAGCGTGCGAGGCGTCGAGGTCAAAGCGTGATCCATCGCTGCTGAACTGTCCTTTCAGTAAATTCATGGCGGGCGCGCCAATAAACGAGGCAACGAACTGGCTGGCGGGACGCTCATACACCTCGACCGGCGTGCCGAGCTGCTCGACCACCCCTTTGTTCATCACCATCACCCGCTGCGCCAGCGTCATCGCCTCCACCTGATCGTGGGTGACATAGAGGCTGGTGGTCTGTAAGCGGCGATGCAGCTGCTGCAGTTCCAGCCGCATCTGCACCCGCAGACGGGCATCAAGGTTGGAGAGTGGCTCATCAAACAGAAAGACCGCCGGTTCACGCACGATCGCGCGGCCCATCGCCACGCGCTGCCGCTGTCCGCCGGAGAGTTCGCGAGGCCGACGCATCAGCAGGTGATCCAGCTCCAGACTGCGCGCCGCGTCGAGCACCCGCTGGCGAACCTGCTCTTTGCCCATGCCACGGATTTTCAGGCCATAGGCCATGTTCTCTTCCACTGACATATGGGGATAGAGCGCGTAGTTCTGGAACACCATTGCAATCCCGCGATCTTTTGGCTCTTCCTGAGTAACGCGCCGGTCGTCGATATAGATATCGCCGGAGCTGACGCGCTCCAGTCCGGCCACCATGCGCAGCAGGGTCGATTTACCGCAGCCGGATGGCCCGACCATCACCATAAATTCGCCGTCATTGATGGTGACATTCAGCGGCTGGATGATCTGATTTTTGCCATCGTAGGATTTGGTTACTGCCTGAAGGGTTACGCCTGCCATCTTATTTCTCACTCTCAACCAGACCGCGCACAAAGGCACGCTGCATGACTAACACCACCACCAGCGGTGGGATCAGGGTTAATAACATTGCCGCCATCACTTCATTCCACTGGGTCGGCGATCCGCTGGAGGAGATCATGCTTTTAATCCCCGCCACCGCCGTGCCGAGGCTGGCGTCGTTGATGATCAGTAGCGGCCAGAGATACTGGTTCCAGCCGTAGATAAAGGTGATCACAAACAGCGCCGCCAGATTGGTTTTCGACAGCGGCAGAACAATGTCGATAAAGAAGCGCATCGCGCTGGCACCGTCGATGCGTGCCGCCTCCACCAGCTCATCCGGCAGCGACATAAAGAACTGGCGGAACAGGAAGGTGGCGGTTGCCGAGGCCATCAGCGGCAGGGTTAATCCGCTGTAGCTGTCGAGCAGGTTGAGATCGGCAATCACCTGTACTGTCGGGAAGATACGCACCTCTACCGGCAGCATCAGGGTGATGAAGATCAGCCAGAAAAAGAGCGTGCGCAGCGGAAAGCGAAACCAGACCAGCGCAAACGCTGACAGCATCGACACCGTGATTTTGCCGAAGGTGATGCCCAGCGCCATGATCATGCTGTTGAGCAGCATCAGGCCAAACGCCGGCCCGTTGCCGTTGACGCCATGCGTCCAGATGCGCGAGATGTTCTCCCACAGGTGCGTGCCGGGCACCAGCGTCATCGGCACATGATAGACCGCTTCGTTATCCAGCGTCGCCGCCACAAAGGCAACATAGAGTGGAAACAGGATGGTGAGCACGCCCAGCACCAGCACGATGTGGCTGAAGAGATCCAGCCCGCGTCGATTCTCAATCATTGGTATTGCACCTTACGTTCAACAAAGCGGAACTGGAGCACCGTCAGCCCGATGACCAGCAGCATCAGCACCACCGACTGCGCAGCGGACGAGGAGAGATCCAGACCGGTAAAGCCTTCGCGATAGATTTTGTAGATCAGCGTGGTGGTCGCCTGCACCGGCCCGCCGCCGGTGGCGGCATCGATCACCGGGAAGGTATCGAAGAAGGCGTAGATCAGATTCACCACCAGCAGGAAGAAGCTGACCGGCGTAATCAGCGGCAGCGAGAGGTTGAAGAAGCGACGCACCGGTCCGGCACCGTCAATGGCGGCGGCTTCCACCAGCGATTTGGGGATCGATTGCAGTGCGGCGAAGAAGAACAGGAAGTTGTAGCTCATCTGCTGCCAGATTGATGCCAGCACAATCAGGAACATCGCCTGACCGCTGTTTTGCGCGTAGTTCCAGTTGTAGCCGATGTGGTTCAGCAGATAGCTGAACAGGCCCAGGCCCGGATTAAACAGGAACATCCACAGTACCGCGGCCACGACAGGCGCAACGGCGTAGGGCAGCAGCAACAGCGTCTGATAGAGACGGCGCAGCCGCACCACATAATCCACCAGCGCCGCCAGCAGCAGCGAAAAGACCATGCCGAACACCGTGACCATGCCGCTGAATTTTATGGTGGTCCAGAACGAATCCAGATAATAAGGATCGGCAAACAGGCGTCTGAAGTTTTCCAGCCCGACAAAGCTGCTGGCGATGCCAAAGGGATCGAGGCTTTGCAGCGAGTACCACAACGCTTCACCGGCAGGCCAGAGAAAGAAGATGGCGGTAATCAGCAGTTGCGGCAGCACCAGAAGATAGGGCAACAGACTGGTGCGAAAGACCGGACGAGATGAAGACATGGTGTACCTGGCGTCAGAGAGAGGGGCCAGCCTGAGCTGGCCCGCAAGGAGAGATTACTTCACCTGCTGCTGGAAGCGGCGCAGCAACTCGTTACCGCGTTTCACTGCGTTATCCATCGCGTTCTGCGGCGACTGCTTGCCGGTCCAGACGCTTTCCAGCTCTTCGTCGATCACGGTACGAATCTGCGGCATGTTGCCCAGACGCATGCCTTTGGTGAACGGCAGTGGCGGCTTGTTCATCATCTGACGGGTGGCGATATCCGCACCCGGATTCTTATCGTAGAAGCCCTGCTGTTTAGTCAGCTCGTAGGCGGCGGTGGTAATCGGCAGATAACCCGTTTTCTGGTGCCATTCCGCAGCGATTTCCGGTTTAGCGAGGAACTGCATAAACTCAGCCACGCCTTTGTAGGTTGTCGCATCTTTGCCTTTCATCACCCACAGGCTGGCACCGCCGATCAGGGCGTTCTGCGGCGCATTCGGCACGGTCTCGTCATACGGCATCATGCCAACGCCGAAGTTGAATTTGGCGTAATGACGGATATCAGCCAGCGAACCGGATGAGGCGGTGGTGATGCCACAGTCGCCGTTGTAGAACTTGGCGGTGGACTCATCTTTGCGGCCAAAGTAGGTGAAGTCCCCTTTCTTGTTCATCGCTTCCAGCAGCTCGATATGACGAACCAGTACCGGCTTGTTGAACTCCAGCACGGCGTCGAGTCCGTCAAACCCGTTGTTTTTGGTCGCTACCGGCAGAGCGTGCCAGGCGCTGAAGTTTTCAATCTGGATCCATCCCTGCCAGCCGCTGGCGTAGCCACAGCTCATGCCCGATTTGCGCAGTGCAGCGGCATCCGTCGCCAGCTCCTGCCAGGTTTTCGGTGGTTGATCCGGGTTCAGACCCGCTTTTTTAAAGGCATCTTTGTTGTAGTAGAGCACTGGCGTCGAGCTGTTGAACGGCTGAGAGATCAGCTGACCTTTGCTGTCGCTGTAGTAGCCCGCCACCGTTGGCACGAACTGCTTTTCATCAAAGGGGATACCGGCGTCTTTGAAGACCTGATGCACCGGCACAATCGCCTGCGAGGCCATCATGGTCGCCGTACCGACTTCATAAACCTGCAGCACCGCAGGGGCTTTGCCGCTGCGCACTGCCGCAATCCCTGCCGCCAGGCTCTGCTCGTAGTTACCTTTGTAGGTCGGAACAATTTTGTAATCGGGATGCGTCTGGTTAAAACGCTGTGCCAGCGAATCCACTTCTTTGCCTAGCTCGCCTTCCATAGAGTGCCAGAAAGGGATCTCAGTGGCGGCCATGGCATGGCTGCTGAGCGTCAGACCGAGCAGCACGCTCATCAGGCTACGACGAAAGGTAACGACGGACATAGAATTTTCCTGTGCAGGTAAATACGCGTGAAATCACGGATTTCTGTTTCGCGAAGTAACATGACACGGGGAAATGAAGGATTAATAACAGAAAGATGACAGCCGGGTGACAGACCGGTATGCGCAAAAGAGGAGGCTGGCAGCGCAGCGGTAACGCGTCACTGCTGCCAGGTTTTGGTTACATAATTTGCAGAGCGGCTGGGCAGTAAAAAAGCCCGCAGCGGATTCTACTTCACCAAATGCAAAAGGCGATGGCGGCCCCTCTAACACCGACACTCAAGGCCGTCTGCGCCGCATCACACACCCATTTTGAAGGCCGTCGGCGGCGCAGGCAGGTTGCGGGCGGACAGCGCGCAGCCACCGGAGCGTACACGTAGTACGTGAGGATGGCGAGCACTGCCCAACCGCAACCTGACCAGTAAGCCAGGCCTGTGTACCAAAGCGCGCAGTAACCGGAGCGTATATATATACGTGAGGATTACGAGCACTGCCCGGTGTCGAAATGGCAAGCAAGCCAGGCCTCTGAATATTAAGCTCCGAGGTACGCGCTGCGGACGGCTTCGTTGGAAAGAAGTGCTGAACCTGTGTCTTCGAGCACCACATGCCCGTTCTCCAGCACATAGCCCCTATCCGCCAGCTTCAGCGCCTGATTCGCATTCTGCTCCACCAGGAAAATCGTCATCCCCTCGCTGCGCAGCTGCTCAATGGTGTCGAAGATCTGCTGAATAATGATCGGTGCCAGTCCCAGCGACGGTTCGTCCAGCAACAGCAGGCGCGGCTGGCTCATCAGCGCACGGCCAATCGCCAGCATCTGCTGTTCGCCGCCCGACATCGTCCCGGCGCGCTGGATTTTACGCTCCTCCAGCCGCGGGAAGAGTTCATAAACGCGCTTGATACGTGTCAGATAGTCCGGACGGCTGGCAAAAAAGCCCCCCATCGCCAGGTTCTCTTCTACCGTCATGCGCGAAAAGACGCGCCGGCCTTCCGGCACGATGGCGATCGCTTCACGCATAATGCGCGAGGTTTGCCAGTCGGTGATGGTTTTGCCATCAAAGGTAATGGTGCCCTGCGTCGCGCGCGGCTCGCCGCACAGCGTACCCAGCAGCGTGGTTTTTCCGGCACCGTTAGCGCCAATCAGGGTGACGATTTCGCCCTGATTGATATAGAGACTGACGTTGTGCAGCGCCTGAATTTTGCCGTAGTGGGCGCTGACGTTCTCAATGGTTAACATCGCATTTGCCATCTCAGGCCTCTCCTAAATAGGCACGAATGACATCCGGGTTATTACGAATCTCTTCCGGCGTTCCGTTAGCCAGCGGCGTTCCCTGATTGACCACATAAATACGGTCAGAAATCCCCATCACCAGCTTCATATCATGTTCAATCAGCAGCACCGACACCTTGTGTTCGCCACGCAGTTCCGCAATCAGCGCATCCAGCTCGTGGGTCTCTTTGGGGTTAAGGCCCGCCGCCGGTTCATCCAGCATCAGGATTTCCGGGCGCGTCACCATACAGCGCGCAATCTCCAGCCGACGCTGCTGACCATAGGCCAGATTGCCCGCCTGACGGTTAGCCAGATCCAGCAGCCCCACCCGCTCCAGCCAGGTCGCCGCACGATCCAGCGCCTCGCTCTCACTGCGGCGAAACGCCGGGGTTTTCAGCAGACCGGAAAATACGCCGCTTTTCAGATGCTGATGCTGCGCCACCAGCAGGTTCTCAATGACCGTCATCTCACGGAACAGACGCACGTGCTGGAACGTCCGCACGATGCCCATCCGCGCAATCTTCTGGCCCGGCAACCCTTCCAGATGCTGCTCACGCAATGTGATCGTCCCGCCGGTTGGCTTGTAAAAGCCGGTCAGGCAGTTAAACACGGTGGTTTTACCGGCACCGTTGGGGCCAATCAGCGAAACGATCTCCTGCGGACGCAGCTCCAGCGCCACATTGTTCACGGCTAACAGACCGCCGAAGCGCATCATCAGGCCTTCAACGGCTAATAAAGGCTGAATCATGCCTGCTCTCCTTGTTTACCGGTTCTGAGCTTCAGATGCGGACGCTTCATCGGCAACAGGCCCTGCGGACGCCAGATCATCATCAGCACCATCAGGCCACCCAGCACCAGCATGCTGTACTCATTGAGATCGCGCATCAGCTCGCGTGACACCACCAGAAGGATGGCGGCCAGAATCACCGCAAACTGCGACCCCATCCCGCCCAGGACGACAATCGCCAGCACAAAGGCGGATTCGACAAAGGTAAAGGATTCCGGGCTGACAAAGCCCTGACGCGCCGCGAACAGGCTGCCGGCAAAACCGGCAAACGCGGCACTGATGGTAAAGGCGGTCAGCTTGATGCGAGTCGGGCTGAGGCCCAGTGAACGACAGGCAATCTCATCCTCGCGCAGGGCTTCCCAGGCTCGGCCCAGCGGCATCCGCAGCAGCCGGTTGATCACAAACAGCGTCAGCACCACCAGCAGCAGCGCTACCAGGTAGAGGAAGATAATGCGGTCACTGGGATCGTACTTCAGCCCAAAGAAGTTATGGAAGGTATCCCAGCCGCCTTCCCGCGGCGTACGGCCAAATTCCAGACCAAACAGCGTCGGTTTCGGGATCTGGCTGATGCCGTTCGGCCCGCCGGTCAGGGCGGTATTGTTCAGCAGCAGAATACGCACGATCTCACCGAAGCCCAGCGTCACTATCGCCAGATAGTCGCCGCGCAGTCGCAGCACCGGGAAGCCCAGCAGCAGACCAAACAGCGCGGCAACTATGCCGGAGAGCGGCAGGCACTGCCAGAAGCCGAGACCGTAATAGTGGTTCAGCAGCGCAAAGGTGTAGGCACCGATAGCGTAAAAGCCGCCATAACCCAGCACCAGCAGGCCAGAGAGGCCGACCACCACGTTTAAGCCCAGACCGAGCATCACGTAGATCAGCGTCATGGTGGCGATATCCACGGTGCCGCGTGACACCAGGAATGGCCAGGCAACGGCGGCGATAATCAGCACCGCCATCACCAGCTTCTGCTTCGGCGTCGAGCCATCCAGACCCGGTAACACCAGCGCCGGACCGGAAATTTTCTTCAGGCCGCTTTGCCATACCGGACGCAGCAGCTGAAACAGAAACACCACCGCACAGCCTGTGGCGATCCAGTTCCAGCGCACGCTACCGGCGTTCTGCACCACCAGATTAGTGCCGTCCAGATTCAGGCGCAGCCCCATAAAGAAGGTAGCGAGCACCAGCAGCATCACCGAGGAGATCAGGGCATTGATAAAGGAAGTCTTCATACTTTTTCGACCTCCGGGCGACCCAGAATCCCGGTCGGCATCACCAGCAGCACCACAATCAGCAGGGCAAACGAGACCACATCTTTATATTCCGTGCTGAGATAGGCCGAGGTCAGCGCCTCGGCGATGCCCAGTACCAGACCACCAATCATCGCGCCCGGAATACTGCCAATCCCGCCCAGCACGGCGGCGGTGAATGCCTTCATACCTGCCATAAAGCCGATGAAGGGGTTGATTGAACCGTAGAACTGTCCCAGCAATACGCCCGCCACCGCGGCCATCGCGGCACCGATGACAAAGGTCAGCGAGATCACGCGATCCGTATTAATTCCCAGCAGGCTGGCCATTTTTAGGTCTTCTGCGCAGGCGCGGCAGGCGCGGCCCATGCGTGAATAGCGGATAAAGGTGGTCAGCGCCAGCATCGCCAGGAACGTCACCACCCAGATCACTATCTGCATGGTGGAGATGGTAGCGGCAAAGCCGTTGCTCTCGCCTACCGTCCACTGTCCGGTAATCAGACTCGGCAGCGCCAGGTCGCGTGAACCCTGCGTCAGGCTGACGTAGTTTTGCAGGAATATCGACATCCCGATGGCGGAGATCAGCGCAATCAGGCGCTTGGACGAGCGCACAGGCCGGTAGGCGACGCGCTCAATGCTCCAGCCGTAGGCGCTGGAGATAATTACCGCCATCACAAAGCCGGCCGCAATCATCAGCCAGGTGGTGTCGATGCCCATCATCATCAGGGCGGCAATCACGATAAAGGAGACATAGCTACCGATCATGTAGACCTCGCCGTGGGCGAAGTTGATCATGCCGATAATGCCGTAAACCATGGTGTAACCGATGGCGATCAGCGCGTAGGTGCTGCCCAGGGTCACACCGTTAAACATCTGCTGAATAAAATAGAGAAACTGCTCGGACATACCTTGACCCTTACTTAACCGATCATGGGCGATCGGGGTACAAAAAACGCCTGGCAGACCAGCACCAGGCGTTCGTGTCGCTGGTCAGGGGAAACCGGTTAACCGGCCTCCCGCTCACCACAAAACAGCCTGGTTTACTTCACAGCAGTCGAGGTGCCATCGGCATGCCATTTAAAGACGCCGAATTCAAAGCCCTTAAGGTCACCCTTCTCATCCCAGTTCAGGTTGCCCATCACGGTTGGCACCGCCGCACCTTCCTTGAGGTTTTTCACGATAGCGTCCGGCTCAGCGCTCTTGCTGCGCTCCATGCCGGTTGCCAGCGACTGCAGTGCGGCATAGGTGGTCCAGACGAACGGTCCGGTCGGATCCAGTTTCTTCGCTTTCAGCGCTTCCACGATCGGTTTGTTGGTTTCAACCTGGTCGTAGCGTTTTGGCAGGGTCACCAGCATGCCTTCAGAAGCGGCACCGGCGATGTTCGACAGCGAGGCGTTACCCACGCCTTCCGGTCCCATAAACTGGGTTTTCAGGCCCGCAGCACGTGCCTGACGCACGATCTGACCCATTTCCGGGTAGTAACCGCCGAAATAGACGAAATCGACGTTCTCTTTCTTGAAGCGCGCGACCAGCGTAGAGAAATCTTTATCGCCAGCGGTGATACCTTCAAACATCACGATATTGGCGCCCTGCTTTTTCAGGCTCTCCTGTACGGAGCGCGCCAGGCCTTCGCCATACTGCTGTTTGTCATGCACTACGGCGATGCGCTGCGGTTTAAGCTCGCTCATCACATATTTCGCGGCGGTCGGCCCCTGATCGGAGTCGAGACCGGTGGTGCGCATAATCAGTTTATAGCCGCGGGAAGTCAGGTCAGGGGCGGTCGCCGCCGGGGTAATCATCAGCACGCCTTCATCTTCATAGATGTCAGAAGCGGGCTGGGTGGATGAAGAGCAGAGATGGCCGATCACGTAGCGGATGCCGTCGTTAATCACCTTGTTCGCTACCGCAACCGCCTGTTTCGGGTCACAGGCGTCGTCATATTTCACCGCAACCAGTTTGTTGCCGTTAAAACCGCCTTTGGCGTTGATATCTTCAATCGCCTGAGTCGCACCGGCGAACTGCATGTCGCCGTACTGCGCCACCGGGCCAGACATTGCGCCGACAATCGCCACTTTGATATCTTCAGCCAGCGCCGCATGGCTCATCGCCAGTGCTACACATCCCGCCAGTAATGCGCGACCTTTCATTTTCATCCTGACTACCCCATTTGTTTTGTCGTGTATGTTGTGAGTGTTTGTGCTGTCAGATAAAGTCGAAAACTGATTAAGCATGAATGAGTTAGCGTACTTTTCTGACATTTTTTATTAATAAGGCTTTATTTTTCAGGTTATTAAACAGGAAGTTTCTTCTGTAAATCAACTGACATATTCAGAATTGACTGAGTGAAACAGCATAATACACTGGAGGCAACGGCCGGTTTTTCACCGCTTTGCCAGCGCGTTATGCTGGATTGATCGCACGCTCTCCCTGTTTACAACTATCATCCTGGCATCCCGACCATCTTTTGACCTGTTTTATTGATGAAAATGTGGTAGCACTCTGGTTGTACATTTTCGCTGCACTTTCCCCTGTTACAGAGGTTTTTGTTATGAAGCTCACTATCCAGCGTTTAACCACGCTGACCGCGCAGGACCGCATCGATCTTGGCAAAGTCTGGCCGGATCTGGAGATTGAACAACTGGAGCAGCAGCTGGATGAGCGCCATCGTCTCTATGCTGCCCGTTTTAACGACCGGCTACTGGCGGGTTTGCAGCTGGAAATCGCCGGGATCCACGGCAAAATTCACCGGCTGTCGGTGCGCGATGTCACCCGGCGACGCGGGGTGGGACAATATTTACTGGAGGAGACGATCAGGCAGAATGGGTCGATAGCGGACTGGTGGATTGCCGATGATGGCAGTGACGATCAGCAGGTGCGGGCAGCCTTTATGCAGGCGTGTGGCTTCAGGGCGCAGAGTGACGGCTGGATAATGGCGGTAGAATAGTCAGGCGCAGAAAAACAAAAAGGGCGACATAAAGTCGCCCCTTAAGATGTCGAAGTGCGTTACGCTTCGATCGCCATACGCAGTTTCTTCATGGCGTTCTTTTCCAGCTGCCGGACACGTTCGGCTGACACGCCGTACTGATCGGCCAGCTCCTGCAGCGTGGTTTTATTGTCTTCGTCCAGCCAGCGGGCGCGAATGATGTGCTGACTACGCTCATCCAGACCTTCCATCGCATAGCTCAGCTTGTCAGCCGCATGCGCATCCCAGTTATCCTCTTCAATGCCGTCAGCAAAGTCAGAGGTTTTATCCTGAAGATAAAGCACGGGTGCCATAGAGCGGCCTTCGCTGCTCTCGTCGTCGGCAGACATATCAAAGGTCATATCCTGCGCGGCCATACGCGATTCCATTTCACGCACATCTTTGCTGCTTACGCCCAGCTCACGCGCAACCATCTCGACTTCGTCCTGATTGAACCAGCCCAGCCGCTGCTTGGTTTTACGCAGGTTAAAGAACAGCTTACGCTGTGCTTTGGTGGTCGCGACTTTCACGATACGCCAGTTACGCAGCACGTATTCGTGAATCTCCGCTTTAATCCAGTGCACGGCAAACGAAACCAGACGCACGCCCACTTCTGGGTTGAAGCGACGTACCGCTTTCATCAGGCCGATATTGCCTTCCTGGACCAGGTCAGCCTGTGGCAGACCGTAGCCGGAGTAATTACGAGCGATATGAACTACAAAGCGTAGGTGAGACAGGATCAGCGTCTTTGCCGCATCCAGATCGCCCTGGTAATGCAGCCGTTCAGCCAACGCTTTTTCCTCTTCTGCCGAGAGCATCGGCCAGGTATTCGCAGCCCGGACGTAAGACTCCAGGTTGCCAAGAGGAGCAATAGCTAAAGTTTGCATTTCTTTGGTCATTCAAACCCTCACAAATTCAGTGGAATTGCCGCACATTTCCCTGCGCAGACGATACATTACGTCAACGTCGCGCGAAATCCGAAAGCAATCTGTGCTACTTAGAGTGGTAAAGTTATCCACAAGTTCAATTATAGCGGTGAATATTTTACACACAGATGACAGGAAGGGAAGAGGGGAATATCCTCTGCACCCACCATCGGTAGCAGAGGACCATTATAACAAAAAAATGTTGCAGGCGTTTACTGCGGCGTAAATCGACGTAAATGTTGTACCGTTGCCAGCCACGCAGCCACCCAGCCGATGATCGCCGCAATCAGTAACAGCAGCAGCGCCTCATCCCAGGAGAAGCCTTCCAGCGAGAAGGTGGTACCAAATACCGTCGCTACACTGGCAACAACGGACTGCAGACGCAGCACCAGCACTTCCGACAGCAGCAGCGACAGCACCGCCCCGCTGAAGCCCAGCAGCGCCCCGCCATAGAGGAACGGACGCAGGATAAAGCCGTCAGTGGCACCAATCAGCTTCTGCACGTTAATGGTGTCGCGTCGGGCAAAGATGCTGAGCCGGACGCTGTTACCGATCACCAGGAACACTGCCACGATCATCAGCACGCCAATCATTGAAGCGATCTGCCCCACCAGCCCGGTCAGCGCCGCCAGCCGCGCAAACCAGCTATCATCCATACGCACTTCATCCACGCCCTGCACTTTGGTCACCCGATCGCGCAGGCTTTGCATGGTGTCTGAGTTCTGGAAATTGAGCTTAGGTGTGATGATGGCCACCGCAGGCAGCGGATTCTGCTCCAGCATATCCATTGCGCCGCCAAAGCCTGACCAGTTGCGGAACTCGTTCAGCGCCTCTTCCCGCGTCAGGTAGTTGACGTTATCCACGCCTTCGACCTGCTTGAGCTGCGCCACCACGTTTTCTGCCGCCGTGTCATCCAGCGTTTTGGAGAGATAAACGGTTAACTGCGGCGCCGGATACCACTGCGTTGCCGCCTGGCTGACGTTTTTCCACACCATGTAGCAGACGCTGGGCAGCGTCAGTGAAATGGCGATGACCATCACCGTCAGCAGGGTTGCCAGCGGCTGACGCCACATATCAGAAAGCGTACCGCGCAGCGCATAGCGCCACTGCTCCTGCCAGCCGCCTTTCAGCGCTTTGCTCTTCGACTGCTGCTTCGCTTTCGGCGCAGCCGGACGTTTAATGCGTTTATTGACCATCGTGGCCTCCGTGCAGACGTCCCTGATTCAGCGTCATCATCCGGTAGTTGCGTCGGGCGATAAGACCGCTGTCATGCGTCGCCATCAGGACGGTGACGCCGACGCGGTTAAACTCTTCGAACAGGCGCAGAATATCTTCTGACAGCGCGTCGTCAAGGTTACCGGTCGGTTC
Organism: Pantoea sp. OVA07A; assembly: GCF_019969975.1. NCBI lineage: Bacteria > Pseudomonadati > Pseudomonadota > Gammaproteobacteria > Enterobacterales > Erwiniaceae > Pantoea > Pantoea sp. OVA07A. The sequence continues at coordinate 142,743 of NZ_JAHXYM010000006.1, forward strand.
ATCGGCCAGCAGCACGGCTGGCTTGTTCACCACCGCACGGGCGATGCCCACACGCTGCTGTTCACCGCCAGAAAGCTGAATCGGATAACTTTTCGCTTTGTCGAGCAGACCCACTTTATCCAGTGCCGCCGAAACGCGACGACGAATGTCTTCGCCGCTGGCACCGGAGATAATCAGCGGGATCGCCACATTTTCATAAACCGAACGATCCATCAGCAGGTGGTGATCCTGGAAAATCATGCCGATCTGACGACGCAGGAAAGGCACCTCGCTGTTACGCAGGCGGGAAATGTCATGGCCGCTGAACCAGATTTTTCCGGCACTCGGGCGCTCAATGCCACAAATCAGCTTCAGCAAGGTACTTTTACCGGCACCGGAGTGGCCGGTCAGAAACGCCATTTCGCCGGGACGCAGACGGAAATCTACCCCCTGCAGCGCCTGACGTCCGCCGAGATATGCCTTACTGACCTCTTCAAAGCGAATCATCCTAATTAGTCCTCTCGGGCAAACAGTGCCTCAATAAAATCTTCCGCCTTAAACGGCCGTAAATCTTCAATGCCTTCACCGACACCAATGTAGCGAATCGGAATACCGAACTGATCGGCCACCGAGAAGATCACGCCGCCTTTGGCGGTGCCATCCAGCTTGGTGAGCGCAATCCCGGTCACGCCAACGGCTTCATTAAACAGTCGGGCCTGGCTGACCGCATTCTGTCCGGTGCTGGCATCCAGCGTCAGCATCACTTCGTGTGGCGCTGAATCATCCAGTTTCTTCATCACGCGGGTGATTTTTTTCAGCTCTTCCATCAGATGCGATTTGTTCTGCAGACGACCCGCGGTATCGGCAATCAGCACGTCAACGCCACGCGATTTCGCGGCCTGAATAGCATCGAAGATCACCGAAGCGGAATCTGCACCGGTGTGCTGAGCAATCACCGGAATGTTATTGCGCTGGCCCCACACCTGCAGCTGCTCAACAGCCGCGGCGCGGAAGGTATCACCAGCCGCTAACATCACAGATTTGCCTTCAGCCTGATACTGGCGCGCCAGTTTACCGATGGTGGTGGTTTTACCTACGCCATTGACACCAACCATCAGGATAACAAACGGCGTTTTGCCTGAGACTTCAAGTGGCGCATCCACTTTTGCCAGAATCGAGGCCATCTCCGCTTTCAGCAGACCGTAGAGCGCTTCCGCGTCACGCAGCTGCTTGCGGTTTGCCTGCTGGGTCAGATGCGTGATGATGCGGCGAGTGGTATCCACACCCACATCCGCAATCAGCAGTTGCTCTTCCAGCTCGTCAAACAGCTCATCATCAATCTTTTTGCCACGGAACAGGCTGACAAAACCGGAACCGAGGTTCTGACGGGTTTTCACCAGGCTGCGCTTCAGGCGGGCAAAGAAGCCCTCTTTGCTGGGACGCTCCTGCTCCTGCACGATGAGTGGCGCGGCGGCCAGCGGGAGATCGCTGACGGTATCGGATAATGTCTCTGCCGGTTCCGTGTCGGTGACTTCAGCTTCGCCCAGTGCCAGTGCGGTCAGCTCTTCTTCGGTGAGCGGTGCTTCCGCTTCACTGTCCGGGGTTTCAACGATCGCAGCCTCGTCCGGCGTCAGCGCTTCATCGCTTAACGGCGCTTCGGCTTCGCTGTGCGGGGTTTCAACGATCCCGGCGTCATCCAGCGCCAGCGCGGTCAGCTCTTCTTCGCTTAATGGCGCGTCCGCTTCGCTGTCCGGGGTTTCAACGATCGGGGCGTCGCCCAGTGCCAGCGCGGTCAGCTCTTCTTCGCTTAACGGCGCATCGGCGGGTTCCGCATCAACGGCTGGTTTTACCACGTCGTCGGCGTCAATAACCGGCGTCGCGTCATGTTCAGGTGCGGTGATTTCCAGTAGCGCTTCAGGATCGGCCTCAATCGGCGCAGCTTCATCCAGCACCATGGGTGCTGACTCGTGCGGCGCTGCCGCGGTGACTTCCGCCTCACGCTGCTGCCCGGCCACCGTTTCGGTGATAACGACAGTCTCTTCCGCTTGCGCTTCAGCCTGGCTTAATGCCGGGGCGTCCTGTTCTGCCTGCTGCTCTGCGGGTTCTGCGACCTCTTGTGTCTGCTCCTCCGCGACAGGTTGTTTCTCTTCCTCTTTGCCAAATCCCAGCCAGGAAAAAAAGCCACGTTTTTTCTCTTTTGCCATTGTGTGACGACACTCCTCGATGGCTTTGTCCCGGTCGCGCGTGGTTTCCAGGGGTAAATCAATGAAAGTTGGTCAGCGCCAGACCGGCGTAAACCGCAGAATAATGCATGACTTCAGCAACTCAGTAGTCTAACACTTTCCAGCCAGCTCACCACAGCACCCTTTTTTAACGTTTCTTCTCACCGATTCGCCCGTTAAACTACGCAACAAATTATGACGAGTTGTGAGCAAGATGAATAAAAACCCCCGCAGTACAGGCGGTGCCGGGCAGATTCGCATCATTGGCGGCCAGTGGCGCGGACGCAAACTGCCGGTGCCGGACAGCGCCGGACTGCGCCCGACCACCGATCGGGTACGTGAGACGCTGTTTAACTGGCTGGCCCCGGTGCTGCCAGAGGCGCGCTGCCTCGACTGCTTTGCCGGTAGCGGCGCATTAGGACTGGAAGCCCTGTCGCGTTACGCGGGATCGGCGACGCTGCTGGAGCTGGAACGGCCGGTGGCGCAGCAGCTGACAAAAAATCTGCAGACGTTGCGCGCCAGTAATGGCACCGTGATTCAGACCAATGCGTTAAGCTGGCTGGCACAGCCAGGTGAACCGTTTGATGTGGTGTTTATCGATCCGCCGTTTCGTCAGGGATTGCTGGAACAGACGTTACAGCTGCTGGAGCAGAATCACTGGCTGGCCGATCAGGCGCTGATTTACGTCGAAAGTGAAGTGGAAAATGGCGCACCGCCGGTGCCGCCAGAGTGGGATCTTTATCGCGAGAAAATAGCCGGACAAGTGGCTTATCGTTTGTATCAACGTCAACAGGAGACGCAGGATGTTACTTAATTTGGGGCGTCTGTTGATGCTATGCGTGTGGGGATTTCTGCTGGCTAACCTGGTTCATCCCTACCCGAAACCGCTGACTTATTTTATCAACGTTGCGCTGATTTTCATGATCCTGATGCATGGCCTGCAGCTGGTGTTACTTCGCACCACGCAGACCAAAGATGCGCCGCCGATTGACCGCGTCACCCAGGCCAAAGTGTTTCTGTTCGGGGTGTTCGAACTGGTCGCCTGGCAGAAGAAAAACTTCCCACGCAAGAAATAATCCCGGGCGGGCGCGATGCCCGCCGGTTACTGCCGGGGTGTGAAGCTGATAAAGCGCGTGCCCTGCATCTTCAGCTCGCCTCTGGCGCCCTTGTCCAGCTGATGATATTCCGCCTCTTTAAGCTGCACTTTGATGTCGCTGGCACCGTTCAGCGGGTGAAACAGCACCTCGTAGCGCATCTCTTCCCCGGCGATCACTTCCCGCTGCCGTGAACGGCGATTGGGTGCAGGAAATTCACGTTTGGTTTTGACCTCAGCCTGCAGAGAACGCTCGGGTGAAGCGTCATTCACCGCCACTTCCCGGCGCTGCTTAATGAACTGACGGGTCGCCAGCACGGCGATAATCGCCAGAACGATGATAAAGATTAGCGGCGGTTTGCTCATAGCGATCTGGTGCCTGCAGGATGATTAATCAGGCGGCAAAGCATACAACCAGAGTTGCCTGATTGTCACATCTCAGAGGCTTAACCTAAACTGGAAGGGATATTTTGGGATCTTTCACCATTTTGAACAAAAAAGGGAGAAACAATGCTCTGGTCTTTCCTCGCTGTACTTTTCTCCGGCTGGCTCTATGTCGACGCCACCTATCGCGGCCCGCAATGGCAACGCTGGTTATTTAAGCCGGTCACGCTGCTGCTGCTTGTCGGGCTGGCCTGGCAGGCACCGGTGCTGCAGACTACGGACTACCTGATTCTGGCCGGTCTGGTCGCGACGCTGGTCGGTGATGCGTTAACGCTGCTGCCGCGTCAGCAGATGCTCTATGCCATCGGGGCTTTCTTCCTGTCGCACCTGCTTTATACCCTCTGCTTCGCCGCCAGCATGACCATGACCTTCTTCTGGCCGATTCCGCTGACGCTGCTCATCATCGGTGCCGCCCTGATTGGCATCATCTGGAGCCGACTGGAAGATCTGCGCTGGCCTGTCTGCACCTTTATCGGCATGACGCTGGTGATGACCTGGATAGCGACCGAGCAGTACTTCTTCCGCCCGACCGATTACAGCTTCTCGATCATGGTGGGTGCCGGTCTGCTGCTGCTGGCAAACGCCGTCTGGTTTATCTCACACTATCGTCGCCGCTTTACCGCCGACAGCGCGATTGTCGCCGCCTGCTACTTCGCCGGTCACTTTATGATCGTGCGCTCGTTGTGGGTCGTCTGAAAAAATAGCCTTGACTCTGGAGTTCACTCCAGAGTGTAGGATAAAGGATGGGCTGCGTTGCTCATCCCACTATTCTTACACTCTGGAGGTCATATGCATCAACATCACGCCTGTGGCTGCGGCAAACCCCGTGCCAGTCACGCCGCAGCAAAACCGCTGTGCCAGGTTCGCCAGGCCCGCCCCCTCTCCCTTTCTATTCATGCCGCGACGCCTGTCCCTGCCGAGACGGCAGGCTGTTGCTGTGACAGTCACTGCAGCCCTGGCAACGACGCCGACACCGCTGAGGAAAGCGACCGGCGAGGTGCCGACAGTTATCCCTTTAGCTGGCAGGTCAGCGGGATGGATTGCCCGTCGTGTGCCCGCACCATTGAAACCGCTGTCCGTCAGGTAAGTGGCGTGACCGACGCCCGTGTGTTGTTCAGCAGCGAGAAACTGGTGGTCAACGCTGACCAGGATGTACAAAACGCCGTTGAACAGGCGGTGAAAAAAGCTGGCTTCCAGCTCGCAACCCCATCAGCCACGTCGGCCACACCCCCCGCTACGCCGGGCTGGCAGCATAACCGGATGCTGATTTTGCTGGCGCTGCTGGTGCTTGCCAGCAGCATTCTCAGCCAGTTCGCGCCCGCCTGGGGCGATCGGCTGTTTGTGCTGACCACGCTGGTCGGCCTGGTCCCGGTGGCGCGCGGCGCCTGGCAGCGTCTGCGCAGCGGATCGCCTTTTACTATTGAGACATTAATGACGCTGGCGTCAGCTGGCGCACTGATTATTGGCGCACACGCTGAAGCCGCGATGGTGCTGGTGCTGTTTCAGCTGGGCGAACAGCTGGAAAGCTATGCCGCTTCCAGGGCGCGCAGCGGTGTTACCAGCCTGATGGCGTTGCGGCCTGAATCGGCGATCCGCCTTGAACAGGGCAAACGTACTGAGGTACCGCTCGCAGCGCTGCAACCCGGCGATGTGATTGAAGTCGCGGCGGGCAGCCGCTTGCCGGTCGATGGCAGCTTAATCAGCCCGCTTGCCAGTTTCGATGAGAGCGCGCTGACCGGTGAATCGCTACCGGTAACGCGGGCCAGCGGCGAAAAAATTCTTGCCGGTGCCACCAGCGTTGATCGGCTGGTGATGCTGGAAGTGGTGTCGAAGCCGGGTGAAAGCGCGATCGACCGTATCCTGCAGCTGATTGAAGAAGCGGAAACGCATCGTGCGCCGGTCGAACGCTTTATCGACCAGTTCAGCCGTATTTACACGCCGCTGGTCATGCTGCTGTCGCTGCTGGTGATGGTGGTGCCGCCACTGCTCGGCGCAGGCGACTGGCAGCCGTGGATCTACAAAGGGCTGACACTGCTGTTGATTGGCTGCCCCTGTGCACTGGTGATCTCCACGCCTGCCGCCATTACCTCCGGGCTGGCTGCAGCGGCGCGACAGGGCGCACTGATCAAAGGCGGTGCGGCGCTGGAGCGGCTGAGTTCGGTGCGCAGAATGGCGTTTGATAAAACCGGTACCCTGACGCTGGGCAAGCCACAGCTGACGCAGATCCTGCGCTTTGGCACGGCCAGCGAGTCAGAGATGCTGGCGCTGAGCGCCGCTGCGGAACAGGGTGCCACCCATCCGCTGGCCAGCGCTATCGTGGCGGCCGCGCAGGCGCGTGATCTGGTGATTCCTGACGCGCAGGATCAGCAGGTGCAGGCGGGACGCGGCATCAGCGCGAAAGTCGCTGGCCAGCAGATTCAGCTGCTGACGCCCGGCCATGCACCCGGTCTGACGCCGCAGCAAAATGCGCAGATAGCGCAACAGGAAGCCGAAGGTGAAACGCTGGTGGTGCTGATGCGCGATGGCGAATCGCTGGGTGCGCTGGCTCTGCGCGATCAGCTGCGCGACGACGCCGTCGAGGCGTTAAAGGCGCTGAAAAAGCTGGGTATTGAGAGCCTGATGCTGACCGGCGACAATCCGCGCGCTGCGGCGACCATTGCCCGCCAGCTCGATATTGATTATCGCGCCAGTCTGCTGCCCGCCGATAAAGTCGCGGCGATCCGTGAACTGAGTCAGCAACAGCCGCTGGCGATGGTCGGGGATGGCATTAACGACGCGCCGGCAATGAAAGCGGCAACGCTGGGCATTGCGATGGGCAGCGGCACCGATGTGGCGCTGGAAGCGGCCGATGCTGCCCTGACGCGTAATCAGCTCAGCAATCTGGCTCCGATGATTGCGCTGGCACGCCGGACACGGCGTATCATCCGCCAGAATATCGGTATTGCGCTGGGGCTGAAGGCGATTTTCCTGGTCACAACCCTGCTGGGTCTGACCGGACTCTGGCTGGCGGTGCTGGCAGATTCGGGTGCGACCGCGCTGGTCACCGCCAACGCGCTGCGGTTACTGCGTCGCCGCGCCTGAGCAGGCGGCTTCTGATCTGAAGAGTGAGGTTAACGCGGCCTGTACGGCTGTCGTTAACCCGCCATGCCTTTGCGGATCAGAAACTGATAGGGCAGCGTGTCGGTTTGCTGCGCCAGCAAGCCATGTTCCATAAAGCGGCAGAAGCCGGGAATATCACGCGTGGTGGCCGGATCATCGGCGATGATCAGCAACGTCTCGCCATCCTGCAGGCTGCGTACGGTTTTGCGCACCATCATCACCGGCTCCGGGCAACGCAGGCCACGGGCATCCAGCTGATGGTCGGCAGAGGAAAAAGCATCGCTCATAATCAACTCGGTTCAGGTAAGGGGCGCTCATTCTAGCGCGTGCTGGCGGTGAAGCAAGGCGATAACGATTGCGCTAAAATTAACCATTGCATAAAAAGCACAACGCGGTAAGATGCCGCCGCTTTTTGCTCATAAAACTGCCAGGCGCTGCCCGAACGGCGTCCCGCAATGGGTTCCCTCACCCCAACATTAAAAAGGTTGAATATGCTCGCATTTTCTTCGCGTCAGCGCATGCATGCGCTTTTCTGGTTATCGCTGTTTCACCTGCTGGTGATCACTTCGAGTAACTATCTGGTTCAGCTGCCCATTTCAGTGTTTGGCTTCCACACCACCTGGGGTGCATTTAGCTTCCCGTTTATCTTCCTGGCGACCGACCTCACCGTGCGTATTTTTGGCGCACCACTGGCCCGACGCATTATTCTGGCCGTGATGATCCCGGCACTGTTTATCTCTTACAGTGTCTCGGCGCTGTTCTATCAGGGTGAATGGCAGGGCTGGCAGGCACTGGAAGTGATGAATCTGTTTGTTGCCCGTATCGCCTGCGCCAGCTTTATGGCTTACGCGCTGGGTCAGATCCTCGACGTTCACGTGTTCAACCGTCTGCGTCGCCTGCCACAGTGGTGGATTGCGCCGGGCTGCGCCATGTTCCTGGGGAATATCAGCGATACGCTGGCCTTCTTCTTTATCGCCTTCTATAAAAGCCCCGATGCGTTTATGGCGCAGCACTGGGTTGAGATTGCCCTGGTGGATTACAGCTTCAAAGTGCTGATCTGCATGGTCTTCTTCCTGCCCGCCTACGGCGTGCTGCTCAACGCGGCGCTGAAACGTCTGGCTGAACGCCAGACCGCCCGCCAGGTCAATTTCGGCTAAGCGCCCATACGGTTTCCACTACTATCCGCTAAGATCTTCTGACAATCATCAGGTTGCGTTTGCAACCTGATTCCTGTTGTATTAATGCCTGACTGGAAACTTAAAAAGGGATTCTGATGCGCAACCTGGTGAAATATGTAGGAATGGGTTTACTGGTACTCGGCTTAGCGGCCTGTGACCAGAAGAAAGATGAAGCGGCGAATGACAACGGCGTCAGCGCCAGTCAGTCGGCGCAAACCGTCACGCTGATGGATGGCAAACTGAGCTTCTCGCTGCCACCAGGCATGTCCGATAAAAGCGGTAAACTGGGTTCGCAGACCACTAACATGCACGTTTATGCTGATGAAACCGGTGCCCGCGCCATTATTGTGATTGCCGGCGACCCGACCAATGATGGGCTGGATGTGCTGTCGCAGCGCATGGAACAGCAGCAGCGTAACCGCGATCCGCAGTTGCAGGTGGTGTCGAACAAATCTGTGACGCTGAAAGATCAGCCCGCGCAGCAGCTGGATACGGTGATTTCTGCCAACAACCAGACCTCATGGTCTTCGGTGGTTCTGGCGAAAGTGGATGGCAAACTGGTGACGCTGCAGATTACGCTGCCAGGTGATAATCAGCAGCAGGCACAGAGCGATGCTGACAACATCGTGAAAAGCATTACGCTGAAGTAAAAAAAAAAGCTGGCTTCCCTGCACGGCGGGGAAGCCAGCCTTCGGTCTGAAGGGCTTTTTATAAGCCTGCATTCTCGCGAATATATTTCCGCGCTTTCACCGCATATTCAAACGGATTGGCCAGTGCCGGATCCTGCTCCGCTTCAACCACCATCCAGCCTTTATAGCCGTAATCATCCAGGATTTTGAACACCGGTCTGAAGTCGATCACGCCATCGCCCGGTACGGTAAAGGTGCCCTTTTTCACTCCTTCCAGGAACGAGAGATGGTTCTCACGCACCTCGGCGACCACCTCATCACGCACATCCTTAAGATGAACGTGGAAGATGCGCGGCAGATATTTCTCCAGTACCGCCAGCATCTTCTGCTGGGAGCCTTCGGAGTAGTAGACGTGGCCGGTGTCATAGAGCAAACCGACCTGCTCGTCGGTCATCTCCATAAACCGGTCAATCTCTTCAGTGGTCTGAATGCCGGTGCCCATGTGGTGATGCAGCGTCACGCGCATCCCCTTCTCCGCCGCGATGCGGGCCAGTTCGTTGTAGCCTTCCGCGGTTAACTGCCACTCTTCATCGCTGAAAATGGCCTTCTCTTCAAACACCGCAAGCCCGGTGCCCTGAATACTTTTACTCTGTTCAGAACAGCCAATCACCCGCGCGCCCATCGCATGCAGGAAGTTCATATGCTCGATGAACTGTTCGATGGTTTTCTGTTTGTCGCCGTTGGCGAAAAAGGTGCTGAACCAGGCGTTACAGATCTCGATGCCGCGAATGTCGAGCATCGGTTTCAGGATCGCCGGATCGCGGGGATATTTGCTGCCTACTTCGCTGCCGGTAAAGCCAGCCAGCGCCATCTCACTGACGGTCTGCTGGAAGGTATTCTCACTGCCGAGATCCGGCATGTCATCGTTGGTCCAGCCGATCGGGGCGATCGCCAGTTTTACATTCTCTTTGTTCATTATCTTATTCCCAGGCGGAGAGCGGCCATGCCGCATAGACAGCTAAATCAGTTATAGAAAGCAGGACGCGGCGGCATCTCTACCGGCTCAATCGCACCACTGTTCTGCGCTTTAATGCAGGCATCGGCGGCGACTGAGGCGGCAAAGCCATCCCAGGCAGAAGGACCGGTCAACTGGCCCGCTTTGATGTCGTTGATAAACGCCTGCAGCTCAACGTCATACGCTTCGATAAAGCGATCTTTCCAGTCCACCAGAATGGTGTTCGAGAGGCGGGCCTCTTTGCGCAGCTGCACCGAAGAGGGCTCTGGCAAGCGCGCAATCCCCTCTTCACCCACCACTTCACACTGGATGTCATAGCCGTAAGCGCAGTTAACGAAGATCTCGACGTCAATGCGAACCCCTTTCTGGGTTTCAAACAGCACGATCTGCGGATCTTTCAGCTGACTGTGTGACTTCGAGGTGACGCGCGGGAAGACTACCTGCACCGTTTTATAGTCATCGTTTGTCAGCCAGCGCAGCACATCCAGCTCGTGGATCAGGGTGTTGGTGATCGCCATCGGCGTGGTGTAGTTCTCCGGCACGGTCGGGTTGCGGTGCGCACAGTGCAGCATCAGCGGCTCACCGATATCGCCATCGGTGATCACTTTTTTCAGTGCACGGTAGCCCGCATCGTAAGGACGCATAAAGCCGACCTGCACCAGGCGTTTACCCGCCTGAATCTCTGCATCCACGACCCGGCGGCAGCCCTCAGCGCTCATCGCCAGCGGCTTCTCACAGAACACCGGTTTACCGGCGGCAATCGCCGCTAAGGTGAACTCTTCATGGGTCGGATCCCATGAGGTGACCAGCACCGCATCAACATCCGGAGACTGAATCACGTCGTGTCCATTTTCGAATACCTTCGCCTCAATATTCAGGCGTTGCAGTGCGGCACGCGCGCCTTCGACATTAATGTCAGAGACGGCAACCACCTGTGCACCCTGCAACACATGGCTGCAGCGACGAATATGTTCCTGACCAATTGCACCTGTACCGATGACGCCAAGTTTCAAAGTCATAATTACACCTGTGTAGGGTTCGTACGGAGAAGAGCAAAACGGGCCGTGGCACGGCCCTGAAATTAATATTTTCGCGCCTGATCCAGATGGCTGTTGAGCTTGTCCGCCACCGCCTGAGAACGTTCGGTCTTCGAGGCCTGCGCCACGCCGACGTGCCACCAGCTGAAATATTTGTGAATCATGGTTTTTGGCAGCACTTTGATGTCGATAAGGGTGGAAACCGTCTGCGTGCGGGCATCTTCCAGCGCCGCCTTGAGCTGCTCCAGCGTGGTCACACGATAGGTTTTGCAGCCATAACCGGCGGCGATAGCGGCAAAATCGACCGGGATAAAGCCGCCGTCCAGCTTGCCACCTTCCGCATTACGGAACCGGAACTCGGTGGTAAAGCTGTCCATACCGTGTTCCATCTGCAGGTTATTGATGCAGCCGTTGGTCATGTTATCCAGCAGCACTACGTTGATCTTCGCCCCTTCCTGAATCGAGGTGACCAGCTCTGAGTGCAGCATCATAAAGGAGCCATCACCGACCAGCGCATAGACCTCGCGCTGCGGCTGCGCCAGCTTCACACCCAGCGCGGCATTCACTTCATAACCCATGCAGGAGTAGCCATATTCAACGTGATAGGCGTTGTAATCTTTGGTGCGCCAGACGCGCTGCAGGTCGCCCGGCAGACTGCCCGCCGCTGCCACTACCACTGCGTCTTTTGGCAGTTGCTCATTTAAGGTGCCGAGCACGCTGCTTTGCGTCAGCAGCGACTGGGTCAGACGGTTAATCTCAGCGAACACCGCCTTACGGTCGAGATGATCCGCAATCTCCGGCACAAAGTCGCCATCGTGATATTCCACCTGGTAGACACGCTGCGTCTCTTTCAGCAGCTGGCTCTGTGCCTGCTCAATCTGGTTGCCCCAGTCGTTGCTGTAGTGCTGCGAGGCCAGACCGGCGGTGAGCGCGGTCAGCCCTTCGCGGGCATCGGCCAGCAGCTGCACGCCATCGAGCTTGTAGCTGTCAAAGTTGCTGACGTTGATGTTCAGGAAGCTGACATCGGGATGCTGGAAAATCCATTTCGACGCGGTGGTGAAGTCGGTGTAGCGGGTGCCGATGCCGATCACTAAATCGGCCTCTTTCGCCAGCAGGTTAGCCGCCAGACAGCCGGTTTCGCCCACGCCGCCGACATTCAGCGGATGGTCAGAGACCAGCGTGCCTTTGCCCGCCTGCGTCTCCGCAAAGGGAATCTGATAGCGCTCGGCAAACTGGCGCAGCGCCTCGCCCGCTTCGGAGTATTTCACTCCGCCGCCGCAGATAATCATCGGCTTGCGCTTACGGTTAATCAGCGTCAGGGCATCTGCCAGCTGCGCCGCCACCGGCAGGCGGCGATCCAGACGGTGCACCCGTTTCTGGAAGAAGTAGTCCGGGTAATCCCAGGCTTCGCCCTGCACATCCTGCGGCAGCGACAGCGTGACCGCGCCGGTTTCTGCCGGATCGGTCAGTACGCGCATGGCGTTGATACAGGCGGACATCAGCTGTTCCGGGCGGCTGACGCGATCCCAGTATTTGCTGACGGCGCGGAAGGCATCGTTGGTGCTGATGCTGAGATCGTAGCTCTGCTCAATCTGTTGCAGTACCGGATCGGGCTGGCGGGTGGCAAAGACGTCGCCTGGCAGCAGCAGCAGAGGAATCCGGTTGGCGGTAGCGGTCGCCGCGGCGGTGATCATATTGGCCGCACCAGGCCCCACAGACGAACTGCAGGCGATAATCTGGCGGCGCAGCGACTGGCGCGCAAAGCCGGTGGCTGCATGAGCCATGCCCTGCTCATTACGGCCCTGGTAGACCACCAGATCGCCGCTATCCTGTTCCAGCGCCTGGCCCAGCCCCAGCACGTTGCCATGTCCGAAAATGGCGAAGATGCCTTTTACGAACTTCGTCTCAACGCCATCAACATCAATGAATTGATTATCAAGAAATTTAACCAGCGCCTGTGCCGTGGTCAGTCTGATAGTGCCCATATTCTTCCTTACATGCTGGTGGACCCCGACTTCCGCGACAGCACGCCAGGCGTTGTCATCGGCGGAAAAGGCGACCTGAATAACTGAAACGTGAGGCGATTATAAACAAATATATTTTTCATAAAACACGATTACAGAAGAAACATTTCATTTTGCGAGTGAGATCAAATTTAATGACGGCAACAGGTCTGGCGGGCGATTGCAGTGGGGAAATCTGGAACGTTTAACAGAGAGTGGTGCCTGATGAAAAAATTCATTTCAATGCAGCAGCTTGCCTGACTGGCGTGCGGATTCCTGCGATCCCCTTCACAACCCTGACATACCGCACATCACGCTGGCAGAGTTCGCGCAGGCGGGCGGCAATCAGGAGTTTTACCTGGTTCACAAAATTGCGATGGATATTTCATTTCGTATTGAATATGGAATTTTTATTCCTCATACTCCCCTCATAGCCAGTCAGACACCTACAGACCCGGAAGCAGAGCGTAACTGGTGTCGGTCTTTACGCCCGCCAGCGCTGCTAATCACAGAAGGAAACCACAGGTATGAGTACACAACAGAAACCGCTTGATGTGATTTGTATCGGGCGCATCGCCGTTGATTTTTATGGCCAGCAAATCGGGGCGCGACTGGAAGATGTCACCTCCTTTGCTAAATATCTGGGCGGCTCGTCGGGCAATGTCGCCTATGGCACCGCGATTCAGGGGCTGAAATCGGCGATGCTGGCGCGGGTGGGAGATGAGCATAATGGTCGCTTTCTGCGTGAAGAGTTGCAGCGCGTAGGCTGTAACACCGATGCGCTAATCACCGATCCGCAGCGTCTGACCGGACTGGTGATCCTCGGCATCAAAGATGAAGAGACTTTTCCGCTGATTTTCTACCGCGATAACTGCGCCGATATGGGCCTGGTTCCGGACGATATCGACGAAGCCTTTATTACCTCTGCGCGCGCCGTGGCGGTTACTGGCACCCACTTATCCCATCCTCAGACCCGCGAAGCGGTGCTGAAAGCGCTGGATATCGCCCGCCGCAACGGCCTGCGCACGGCGCTGGATATCGATTATCGTCCGGTGTTGTGGGGACTGACCTCTCTGGGCGACGGTGAAACGCGTTTCATTGAGTCGTCACAGGTCACGCAGCAGTTACAGGAAGTGGTGCACTATTTCGATTTGATCGTCGGCACCGAAGAGGAGTTTCATATTGCCGGTGGCAGTACCGACACCCTGACGGCGCTGAAAAACGTGCGTCAGGCGAGTCAGGCGACGCTGGTCTGCAAACGTGGACCGCTGGGTTGCGTGGTGTTTGAAGGCGAGATCCCGGATAGCTGGGAACAGACTGAGCTGCACACGGGCGTACGCGTCGAGGTTCTCAACGTGCTGGGCGCGGGCGATGCCTTTATGTCTGGCCTGCTGCGCGGCTGGCTGAATGATGAGGGCTGGACTCAGGCGTGCCGTTACGCCAACGCCTGCGGAGCGCTGGTGGTATCACGCCACGGTTGCGCACCCGCCATGCCAACCAAAGCGGAGCTGGATGATTTCCTGAGTCGCGACAAAGAGGTGAAGCGTCCCGATCTCGACAGCCGTCTGAACCATCTGCACCGCGTGACTACCCGCAAGCAGCAGTGGCCGGAGCTGAATGTCTTCGCCTTTGACCACCGCAAACAACTGGCGGATATGGCGCAGGAAGCGGGCATGGACGAAAGCCGCATTCCGGAACTGAAACTGCTGCTGCTGGAAGCCGCTCAGCAGGCTGCCAGAGAAGCAGGATTAGAGAATAAAAGCGGGATTCTGGCGGATACGACCTACGGTCAGAAGGCGCTGAACGCCATCACCGGTAAGAACTGGTGGATTGGCCGCCCGATTGAGCTGCCGAGCTCGCGGCCGCTGCGCCTGGAACATGGCAACATCGGCTCGCAGCTGATCGACTGGCCTGCCGAACACGTGGTGAAATGTCTGGTCTTCTATCATCCACATGACAGTGCTGAACTGCGTAAAGAGCAGGATGAGCTGGTGCTCGACGTCTGGAACGGCTGTAACAAAAGCGGTCATGAGCTGCTGCTGGAAGTGATTCTGCCTGACAACAATCCGGATAAGAATGAAACGTATTACTTTGATATGTTGAGCCATTTCTACAGTCTGGGCATCCAGCCTGACTGGTGGAAACTGCCACCGCTGTCGGCGGAAAGCTGGCAGGCGATCAGCGGTCTGATTGAGCAGCAGGATCCCCACTGTCGCGGCATTCTGTTACTCGGTCTGGATGCGCCCGAAGAGAAGCTTAAAGCGGGCTTCGCCGCGGCGGCCAAAGCGCCCTGGGTGAAAGGTTTTGCGGTAGGCCGCACTATCTTTGGTCAGCCTTCCCGCCAGTGGTTACAGGGGGAGCTGGACGATCAGGCGTTGATTGAGACGGTTAAAGGCAACTATCTGCGACTGATTGAGTACTGGCGCGCTGCCCGCGCCTGATTTGCTGCTCTGTCAAAAAGCCGCTTTTAGACCGTGCAGTCACAGGGAACACGGTCAGATCGGAAAGACGCAAAAGCTGCCATCCATGGCATGCTCGGCCCGCACCATCCTTGGTGCGGGACGCTTTCCTCTTCTGACCGTGTTCCCTGCTCGTTTAGCTAATGTGTTGCTGCCAGACCCGATTTTTCAGCAATCTGCAGCCATTCCAATCTGAATGGTGAAAGACTGCATACTTCCATCCCTGCTGGCATTTCATCCCGGCTTTCATCCTGACATTGCCCGCGAAAAGTCACGCATCGGGCGCTAAAGCTAATCTGTGAACCATTTCATAAAGCCATGAAATAAACCGCGTCGTTGACGCAAAGAAATGAAATTTTCCATCCATCTGATACTATAGCGCTCATTATGCAGCCATTATTCTAATTATACGGGCAGAAGTGATGAACAATAATCCCACCCAACTTTCTCTCTTGCAGGACGATATTCGTCGCCGCTACGAAACGCTGAGCAAGCGTCTTAAACAGGTTGCGCGCTACATCCTTGATAACAGTAACAGTATTGCTTTCGATACCGTCGCCTCGATTGCTCAACAGGCCGATGTGCCACCGTCGACGCTGATCCGCTTTGCGAATGCTTTTGGCTTCAGCGGCTTCAACGAAATGAAACAGGTTTTTCGTCAGCATCTGATGGAGGAGACGGTCAACTATACCGAGCGCGCTCGCCTGTTTCGCCAGACCTCCACGGACGACAGCGCCAGTGCGCCTGAAAGTCCGGCGGAAATCCTCAACGTCTTTACCATGGTTAACAGCCAGGCGCTGCAGCAGCTGGCGATGCAGGTTAATCCTGAGCAGCTGAACAAAGCGGTGAAACTGCTGAATGAGGCTGAGAATATCTATGTTATCGGCCTGCGCCGCTCTTTCAGCGTCGCCTCCTACCTGGTCTACGCGCTGCGTCATCTGGAGCGCCGCGCTTTCCTGATTGATGGCCTGGGCGGGATGTTTACCGAGCAGCTCAGCCTGGTAAACCCGAAAGATGTGGTGATTGCGATCAGCTACTCGCCTTATGCACGTGAAGCGGTCGAGGTGGTTGAAATGGGTGCCAAACGCGGTGCGCATCAGATTGCCATTACCGACAGTCAGGTCAGTCCGCTGGCCGCCTTCAGCGATGTCTGCTTTGTGGTACGTGAAGCGCAGGTCGATGGCTTCCGTTCGCAGGTCGCTTCACTCTGCCTGGCACAGACGCTGGCGGTTTCGCTGGCACTGAACAACGCAAAGACCAGCTGAGTTCCACACACAAAAAAGGGCAGCGCGACAGGCTGCCCTTTTTACTGATATGAACGCGGGTTATAAACCGTGATTGCTGTTTATTTTTCTGCGATGACTTACGCTTTCCGCGGATAGCTGTCGCTGTTCACCCAGGCGTGATCTTTCTCCCAGGTAAATTTCCACAGCCGCACCGGCCCCGCCATCACGTTCAGATAGTAGTTATTGTATCCCGCCAGCGTCGCTACCGGATGATAGCCGCGCGGTACCATCACCACGTCGCGATTATAGGGTGCCATACAGACATCCAGGGAACGGTCGTCGGTGTAGACGCGCTGCATGGCAAAGCCAGGTTCCGGATCGAAACGGTGATAGTAGGTCTCTTCCAGGTAGGTTTCGTTTTCACTCTCCTCCTGGTCGTGCTTGTGGCTGGGATAAGAGCTGGTATCGCCCTCGTTGGTATAGACTTCCACCACCAGCAGGCTATCAGCCGGCTCATTGTCAGGCAGGATATTGTGAACCAGGCGCTGGTTGCGCCCTTTTCCGCGATGCTCAACGCCGACATCGGCTGGCGCAATCAGGCGCGCAGGCAGATTCCCCTGACCGGGCGCATTACAGACCGCCAGCTCAAGATCGCTGTCAGCGTAAACCTCTACTTCATCATCATGCGGCACATAAACGGAATAAGGCGGTACGCGCTCAAAAGGCGACATGCGCTGACCGATACCGGGAAAATCAGCATGGCGGGTTTTTACCGAGGCCAGCCCGGCCACCAGCACCAGACACAGCTCTTTGTCACCACTGCTGAGACGCAGGGTTTCCCCTTTCTTCAGCAAATAGGCATCAAATCCCACATAACGCCAGCCGGCGCGCTCAGGCGTCACATGCTGAATACGACCCTGCGCGTCAGGGGCTTGTGCTTTCGACAGTAAAGACATCCTGATACTCCTCTCTGTCACGATTGACGCTGCGGTGGGCTCGCGGGCGCGGTGCCAGCGAACAAAGCGACCGGCAGATTATCCTGCCGGTCGCGCACCGGGATCAGCGTTGAAATGAATCAGCCTAAGGTTGGCATACTGAATTCAGACACAGTCTGCTGACCGGATGGCCAGCGTACGGTGGCCGTTTTCATGCGGGTATAGAAACGCACGCCATCCGGCCCATGGACATTGAGCGCGCCAAACACTGAACGTTTCCAGCCGCCGAAGCTGTGGAATGCCATCGGTACCGGAACCGGCACGTTGACACCGACCATACCTGCTTCAACGTTCTGCACAAACTCACGTGCGGTGTGACCGTTGCTGGTGAAAATCGCGCTGCCGTTGCCGAACTCATGGCTGTTAACCAGTTGCAGTGCACTGTCGTAGTCCGGTGCGCGCATGATGCTCAGCACCGGCCCAAAAATCTCTTCACGCCAGATCACCATCTCAGAGGTGACATGATCAAACAGCGTGCCGCCGACGTAGTAACCTTCGGCGTGACCTGCAACCTGCACGTTACGGCCATCGACCACCAGCTTCGCGCCTTCCTGCTCGCCTTTGTCGATGTAGCCCAGCACTTTCTTCTGGTGCGCCGCTGAAACGACCGGTCCCATCTCATTTTCATCAGCGCCCTGATTAATGCCAGGGCCGATACGCAGCGCGTTCACCAGCGGAGTCAGACGGGCGATCAGCTTGTCGGCGGTATCATCGCCCACGGCGACCACAACCGGCAGCGCCATGCAGCGTTCACCAGCAGAGCCAAACGCACCACCCATAATGGCGTTGACGGTGGCATCCAGGTCGGCATCCGGCATAACGATAGCGTGGTTTTTCGCCGCGCCAAACGCCTGTACCCGCTTGCCGTGGGCGCTGGCGGTTTTATAGATATGCTCAGCCACGCCAGAAGAACCGACGAAGCTCACCGCGGCAATACGTGGATCTTTATAGAGCTGCTCAGCATCTTCATTGGAACTGTGCACCACGTTGAATACGCCATCGGGCAGGCCCGCTTCGGTCAGCAGTTCAGCCATACGCACTGCCGCGGAAGGATCCAGCGCCGGTGGCTTCAGCACAAAGGTGTTACCGCAGGCCAGGGCTATCGGGAACATCCACAGCGGTACCATCGCCGGGAAGTTAAACGGCGTAATGCCCGCCACGACACCGACCGGTTGCATCAGCGAGTAGCTGTCAACGCCGCTGCCGACGTTGGGGGAATATTCGCCTTTGAGCAGATGGGGGATCCCGCAGGCAAACTCAATCACTTCGATGCCACGCGTCAGTTCACCCAGCGCATCAGACCAGACTTTGCCGTGCTCAGAGACAATCAGCGCCGCCAGCTCGTCACGGTGCTGCTCCATTAGGGCTTTAAAGTTGAACAGAACGCGGGCGCGACGCAGCGGCGAGGTTTTCGACCAGGCGGCAAAAGCGTCATGCGCGACACCAATCGCCTGGGCCACTTCATCAGCGGTACTTTGCGTCAGTTCACGTACCACTTTGCCGGTTGCCGGATCGTAAACAGGAATGGTTTCGTTGCTGGCGCTGAAAGTGGTTTTACCGCCAATAAAGTTACCTATGATTGTCATGATGTTGCCTCTTTAGATGGTTAAGTTCCCTGCAGACGGACCATGCGACCTGCCACACTGCCTGACCAGGCAAACCTGAAAGCGTGCTATGAAGCTATTACAGTGGAACAAATTTTTCAAATGGTTCTTTTTGGAAAATTTGATTTTAGCGGCACAGATCGCATTTTTCCCGCCACTTAGTCTCTCGCGGCATCACGATGACGGGAGGCCACTAATAGCGGCCAGCCTTAGCGTAGCAGGGTAATAGCCGGGGAGTGGTTTGGGCGTTTTACTGCGAAGGCGATCCAGCCTTTATGCATCGGGCTGAAACGGAATATGAAATTAATGCGAGGCTGATCTAATAATTTGTGTTTCATTATTCACTATTAATGAAATAAATGTTCTCTTTGGTCGCATCATCCTCCTGTCCCGGAGTCAGTGCATGGCCATCGATCCAACCCGTTTCTGTATCAACCGCAAAATTGCGCCCCGGCTCTCGCTGGAGGCATTTTTTCAGCTGGTTCAGCGCCTGGGGCTGAGCAAGGTTGAACTGCGAAATGACATGCCGGGCGGCAGCGTCACTGACGATCTCAGCACCGATCAGCTGCGCGCTCTGACCGACAGGTATCATATTGATATCATCACCATTAATGCGCTCTATCCGTTTAACCGCATTGATGACGCGCTACTGGCCCGGGCCGAAGCACTGTTACAGACAGCACAACAGATTGGTGCAAAGGCGCTGGTCATGTGTCCGCTGAATGAGGGGATAGCCGTGTCGCCTCAGCAAACCCAGGCGGCGATGCAGCAGCTGGCCCCGCGTTTTGCCCACTATGGCATTCAGGGGCTGGTGGAGCCGCTGGGTTTTCCGGTCAGCTCGCTGCGTTCGGCGGTACAAGCGCAGCAATTGATCGCCGCGGCGGACGTGCCCTTTAAGCTATTGCTGGATACCTTTCACCATCATCTCTATGAGCAGGCTGAGCAGGAGTTTCCAGCAGGCATTGATGTTAACCAGATCGGTCTGGTGCACCTTTCGGGCGTGGAAGATCGCCGTCCGACCGCCGAACTGACCGATGAAGAACGCATCATGTTGAGTGATAACGATGTACTGAAGAGCGTGGTGCAGGTAAAGCGGCTGGAGATGCTTGGCTATAAGGGCGTTTATGCCTTTGAGCCTTTCTCCAGTCAGCTCAGCAACTGGACCCCTGCGGAGGTTGAACGCCAGATCCGCAACAGTATTGAACTGCTGCAAGCCTGAATCCTGTTCTGCGCTTTGCGCGCACCATTAATCGGTTTATCTGTGTCTGAAAAGACGTTCTGGCCCGCTGCTGGGCCATTTTTTTTATCCTGAAGAATCGTCTGCTGCCGGTAACACCGCCTGACGCCGCTGCATGCGCAGCGTGCAGAAAAAAGCGACGCAGACCAGCAGCGCCGTGAGCAGGTAGACGCGTGAGACACCCGCATAAGTCATGATGAATCCGGCAAGTGGCCCGGTTATCCCCAGCGACAGATCCATAAAGGCGGTGTAGGTCGCCAGCGCGCTGCCCTGATTCTGCTGCGGCACCACTTTTACCGCCACCACGCCCAGCGCCGGGAATACCAGCGAGAAGCCGGCACCGGTCAGAAATGCGCCCGCTTTTGCCATCCAGGGATCACCCGCTGCGGCCACCAGAAACAGTCCGGCGGCTTCAACCGCCAGACAGATGCTTGCGACCCGCAGACCGCCGTGGCGGTTAATCGCATTCGGGAACAGCAGGCGCGCGCCGACGAAAGCGCCGCTGAACAGGGAGAGCGCAAAGGCGGCCCCTTCCCAGCCTTTATCCTGATAGAACAGGGTAATAAAGGTGGCGATGACACCGAAACCCGCCGAACCCATCGCCAGAATCGCACCAAAACCGGCGATTTTCCCCAGCACCGCACGAAACGGCAGGGGTCTGGCCCGGCTGGCTTTTACGGCCGGACGCGGCACCGCGCAGACGATGCCTACCACGCAGATAGCAACAATGACCAGCGACAGCCACAGCAGGCCACCCGCCCGGAATATCACCACGCCGAGCGGCGCACCAATCGCCATCGCGCCATAAGTGACAATGCCGTTCCAGGAGATGACCCGGCCAATGTGCAGCGAACCCACCCGCGCCACCCCCCACAACGAGGTGCCGGTGCCGGTAAAACTCTGACCCACGCCCAGAATCAAGCGGCCCACGCAGAGCAGCGTCAGGCTTAACAGCGGTGATTCGATGAGCGCCGCCAGCAAAATACACAACCCGCTGATCAGACAGCCCACCAGGCCGGTCACCACCACTTTCTTTGGCCCCCAGAGATCGGCATAGCGTCCGGCGTGTGGGCGGCTCAGCAGCGTCGCCACATATTGCAGGCTGATTACCAGGCCCGCCCAGAATGCGCTGAAGCCCAACTGGTCATGCACCCATCCTGGCAATACCGCCAGCGGCAGACCGATAGTGAGATAGCTGGCAAAGTTGTAGGCCACGATAGAGAGGATCAGCAGAGAGATGTTCAGGTTTCCGGATGGGGTGTTCGGTTCCGCGGCAGGCTGTTCAGGCATGAGTCCTCGCGCTCGTATTTGGCTGAATGATAAGGTTTATCCTTTAACTATACCCGCTTTCGCCACTGGCGCCTCTTAATGACACGGCTATCGGGCGGCTGCCCCTGCCCGGACGTGCAGCAGAAAGCCGGGTAAAAACCGGCACAATGGGGACTTGCTGCTCTGCCGCGATAGCTGAGTGCTGTGGCGCTGATTACATCATCCACCTGCCACCACGCTTTACCGTTTCTCTGATAAATCAGATTGTTAATTTTGTTTCAGCTACACTTTCAACAGCCAAATTACGTTATGAGAGAGAGAATGAGCGAGCTGCAACGGGAAAAGATCGGACAAAATATTCTGATAAAACTGGCGATGCTGGTCATTATCCTCGCCGGGGTTCGGGCAGCGTCCGATATTCTGGTTCCGCTGCTGCTGGCGGCGTTCTTTGCCATTGTGCTGAATCCGCTGGTGACGATGCTGATGCGGCGTGGCTTCCGCCGTGGACTGGCGATTGGGCTGGTGATCACGGTGATCTTCTGCGCTCTCGTGCTGCTGGGTGCCATTATTGCCAGCTCAATGAGCGAGTTTTCCGATCTCTATCCGCAACTGCGCGCCACCATGGAGCAGAAAATGACGGTACTGCAACATCTGGCGGCGGGCTTTCATCTTAATATTTCAACCGATGCGCTGGTACAGCGTTTCGATCCTAATACCATGATGAATCTGGCTACCGTGGCACTGAGCGGCTTTTCCGGCGCGATGACCAATACCGTGCTGCTGGTGCTGACCGTGGTCTTTATGCTGTTTGAGGTCCATCACCTGCCCTATAAAATGCGCAACGCGCTGGTGAATCCGAAAATTCGCATCGCCGGACTGCATAAAGCGCTGAAAGGCGTCACGCACTATCTGGCGCTGAAAACCCTGGTGAGTCTGATAACCGGCATCGCGGTCTGGCTGAGTCTCTATCTGCTGGATGTGAAGTTTGCGCTGTTATGGGGTGTCGTAGCGTTTATCCTCAACTTTATTCCCAATATCGGCCCGATTATCGCCGGTATCCCGCCCTTCCTGCAGGCGTTGTTACTGAACAGCCTGTTTGATGCCGCGATGGTGGCGGCGCTGTTTACCGCGATTCATATGGTGTTTGGCAATATGCTGGAACCGCGCCTGATGGGGCGCGGTCTTGGCTTATCGACACTGGTGGTGTTTCTGTCGCTGGTGTTCTGGGGCTGGCTGCTCGGTCCGGTCGGCATGCTGCTCTCGGTGCCGCTCACCAGCATTACTAAAATTCTGATGGAAACCACGCCAGGCGGCAGCCGTCTGGCTATTATGCTGGGCACCGGACGACCCAAGCGGGCGCGGGCATTAACCAAGTAGCCGCTGCTGCACGTGCTGGAGATGGCTCTCCATCGCCTGACGGGCTGCTGCTTCATCGCCCGCCACAATCGCATTGGCGATCTGCTGATGGTCAGCGTTCATCTCCTGCGCGAAGCTGTTATCGGCATAATGGCGCTCCAGTCGCTGCACATGCGGGCTGTGGCGCCGGTTCCATAACTGCTCCAGCAGGTCGCGTAATACATCATTGCCGCTCATCTCACTGATCAGCAGATGGAAGCGCTTGTCCTGCTCCAGAAAGGCCGCGTCGTTTTCATTGTACTGCTGCAGTTCAGCGGTCAGCGCCAGCAGTGCTGCACGCTGAACGGTGGTGCCGTTACGTGCGGCAAATCCTGCCAGCATCCCTTCAAAGGCTTCACGCGCCTGCAACAGATCCTGCAGACTGCAGGTTTCGCTCTCCTGCGGAACCGCAGCCTGCGGCAACGGCTGGGCGACGTAAACGCCGTTGCCAGTGCGGATATCGACCCAGCCGGTCATCTCCAGCGCAATCAATGCTTCACGCACTGATGAACGACTGACACCCAGCTGTTTTGCCAGCTCACGCTCCGGTGGCAGCAACCCACCTGCCACAAAGTCACCGCGCGTGATACCGGCCATGATGACGTTGGCGATCTGACGGTACAGGCGCTCGGTTTTTATTACTGGCAGCGTCATCACCCTCTCCTCTGATTGCACTTAAAAGCGATCTCTTCACCGATGCAGTTTGTCATGCTGCGATCCGGATCACGGCCCTGTTTTGTCCACTATCATACTCTTGGCCCAGCGGCCTGACCACTGGGCCACATCACAGTTGAGGAGTAAAAATGGAACATACATGGCGATGGTACGGCCCCAACGACCCGGTCTCACTGGATGATGCGCGTCAGGCGGGCGCGACCGGCATTGTGACGGCGCTGCACCATATCCCTAACGGCGAGGTATGGCCGGTTGAGGAGATTAAAGCGCGTCAGGCACTGCTGGCGGAAAAAGGTCTGGTCTGGTCGGTGGTGGAGAGCATCCCGGTCCATGAGGCGATTAAAACCCAGCGTGGTGACTACCTTCGCTATATCGCCAATTATCAGCAGTCGATACGCAATCTGGCCGCCTGCGGCATTGATACCGTCTGCTACAACTTCATGCCGGTGCTGGACTGGACCCGAACCGACCTCGCCTGGACGCTGCCGGATGGCGCAAAAGCGCTGCGCTTCGACGCCGACGCTTTCGCGGCCTTCGAGCTTTATCTGTTGCAGCGTCCGGGGGCGGAGCAGGATTACAGCGCTGCCGAGCAGCAGGCCGCCGCTCAGCGCTTTGCCGCCATGAGCGCAGAAGAGAAAAGCACCCTGGTGCGCAATATTATCGCCGGTCTGCCAGGCGCCGAAGAGGGTTACACCCTGGAGCAGTTTCAGGCGCAGCTGACGCAGTATGACGGCATCGACAAAGCGAAACTGCGCGAGCATATGGCCACCTTCCTGCGCGCCATCGTGCCGGTTGCGGAGGAAACGGGCGTTAAACTGGCGGTGCATCCGGATGACCCACCACGTCCTATTCTGGGCCTGCCGCGCATTATTTCTACCCAGGAAGATATGCAGTGGCTGAAAGAAACCGTGGACAGCCTGCACAACGGTTTCTGTTTCTGTACCGGCTCCTATGGCGTGCGTGCCGACAATGCGTTGGTTGAGATGGCGGAAACCTATGCCGACCGCATTAACTTTATCCATCTGCGCGCCACGAAACGCGAGGCAAACCCGGCCAGCTTCCATGAAGCGGCGCATCTGGCGGGCGACGTCGATATGGTCAGCGTGATCAAGGTTGTTCTGGCGGAAGAGCAGCGCCGCCGTCGGGCGGGCAACCTGCGGGCGATTCCCATGCGTCCCGATCACGGCCATCAGATGCTGGACGACCTGCATAAGCGCACCAATCCCGGTTATTCCGCCATTGGCCGCCTGAAAGGCCTTGCCGAACTGCGCGGCGTTGAAGTAGCGCTGAAACAGATCTATTTTGCCGATTAAGTAAAACGTCCTGCCCTGCGCCCGCCCTGTGACGGGCCAGGGTCTCTCCTGGCCGCTGCGGCGGATCGGCCTTCTGCCCTGCCTGCCTCCCGTTTTCACCTGATTGTTTTGCTGCATCGCAACGAAAACCAAACAACCTGTCAAAAAATGCAATGTCTGGTCGATAATTGACCTTAGTCAGTTCTCCTGATCGCAAAAACGCTAATCTGCACCGCCCGGAGAGATGCTATGCTGCGCCACTGATCAGCACCTCCGCATAACACCAATAATACTCAGAGGATTCAGCGGTGCCGCTACTGAAACGAAAACGCGACTACGCCAGGCTGGTGATTATTATTTCCGGCGTGCTGCCTCTGATTATTGGCATTTTTTTCACCGCCCTGGATGCGCGCCACACCGTGCATCAGCAGCAGGTCACCGCGGCGAATACGCTGTTATCTCAGGCTGAGAGAATGAGCGACAGCGCCTGGGATATGATTACCGTGCTGCGCCAGTTTCATCATCAGCCCTGCAGCCAGATTGAAAACCAGTTGCAGCGCATTGGCTCGCTCAACCCCTATTTTCGTGCGATCGGTAA
This sequence comes from Pantoea sp. OVA07A, assembly GCF_019969975.1. Classification (NCBI taxonomy): domain Bacteria; kingdom Pseudomonadati; phylum Pseudomonadota; class Gammaproteobacteria; order Enterobacterales; family Erwiniaceae; genus Pantoea; species Pantoea sp. OVA07A. The sequence goes on from NZ_JAHXYM010000006.1 coordinate 168,192, forward strand.
AATGGAGCAGGATCACATCGCCTGCTCGTCGGTGTATGGTTCACGCCCAGGCCTGCTGAAAGAGATGATCATGCGCGACGCGCCGGTTACCGGAAAAGCCTGGTGGAGTCTGTCCATTGCCGGGACATCGGGCGTACCGAATCGTCCGGCCGTGATTTTTATGCGCGATCTGCCCGATGGCGAGGGATTCTGGGCAGTGATTGATGGCCAGTATCTGATCGATTTTATGCGCGCGATCAGCAGCAGCCATCTCTATCATTTCAGCATGACGTTCAGCGGCGGCGCGCCGATCTCGTTTGGCGATCCGCACATCGCCGCGTCCAGCTGGTTTGAACCCATGATTTATCAGGCCCTCTCCCACCGCTATCCGCTCTCTGTCACCCTCATTGCCTCACCCTCTGAACTGATCTCGGCCTGGCGTCAGGTGATGTTTATCATCATGCCGATGGCCGCTATCTTCTCTATTCTGCTGATGATGCTGATGGCGAACTGGCTGAAACGGCGTATTTCATGGCGCGATGAGATTCGCCGGGCCATCACCAGCGGCCAGTTCAGGGCGCACTATCAGCCGGTCTACGATAACCGGCTGCAACGCTGCAGCGGCGCTGAAGCCCTGCTGCGCTGGACAACGCCCGACGGTAAAGGCGTGCGGCCAGATATTTTTATCGGCGCAGCAGAAGCGGAAGGCATGATTGTGCCGCTGACCCGCCATCTGCTCGATTTAATTGCAGAGGATGTGCAGGCGTGGCAGGTTGAGCCCCATTTCCACCTGGCCATTAACGTGGCGGCGGATCATCTGCAGCATCCTGACTTTGTCGACGATATGCTGCAGTTTGCCGAACGGATCAAAGATAAGCAGTTCCTGATTACCCTGGAGCTGACCGAACGCAGCCTGATCAAAGATGGCGCTGAGGTGGCACGCAAGCTGGAGCAGTTACGTGGTTGCGGCATGAAGGTCGCGATTGATGATTTTGGGACCGGACACTGTTCGCTGAGCTATTTACAGACCTTCACGATAGATTATCTGAAAATCGATCGCGGCTTTATCAACGCGATTGAATCCCTGGAAGGCAGAACGCCGGTGCTGGACGCGATTATCCAGCTCAGCCATGAGCTTGAGCTGGAAGTGCTGGGAGAAGGCGTTGAGACCGCGTTACAGTTCAGCTATCTGCAACGGCGCGGCGTGGTCTTTATCCAGGGCTATTATTATGCCCGCCCGATGGACAACACGGCGCTGGTTGCCTGGCTGACCGATCGGGGCGAACAGCCGATTGAGCGGGAGCTGGCTCTTCAGACCCGGCAGGAACCCGACGTCTGAACCAGAGCAGATTGCAGCTGAACCGCCAGTCGAGCAACATTCACTCATCTTTCTGCTCTCCGCCCTGTGATGCAAAGCGGATAACCGCTTCCGGTGCCAGCATGGCCCGTAACTTCCCTCTCTTTGACCCTGTTTTGCTGAAAAAAACGGCGGTCGTCACGCTCAGTGATAATTTTTCTGCGGTTGCAAACAGCTCTATTTGTTGTAAAAACAGGCCGGATGTAGCCCAAACATGACAGATATCACACAAAAACGGTATACTCTGTCGCTGTTCGCAATAATCACAACAGTAATTATTATGTCTGCCGGCGCATAAACAGTGCTTATTTACGGCTATGCTTAAATTTCTCAACGCAGCGGTCTGAACGACTCACACCCGGCTCGCGCCGTTGAGGACTTTCGTGTTCCAATACAGGGTAATTCTATGAAATTGCGTAGGAAGCGTGTAAAACCAATTGGGATCGATGATGTGACTATCATCGATGATACCCGTTTACGTAAAGCCATCACCGCGGCCTCTCTGGGCAACGCGATGGAGTGGTTCGACTTCGGTGTTTACGGCTTTGTGGCCTATGCGCTGGGTAAGGTCTTTTTCCCGGACGTTTCACCGGGCGTTCAGATGATAGCGGCGCTCGCCACTTTCTCTGTTCCTTTCCTGATTCGCCCGCTGGGTGGACTGTTCTTCGGTATGCTGGGCGACAAATATGGTCGTCAGAAAATCCTCTCCATCACCATCATCATCATGTCGGTCAGTACCTTCTGTATCGGCCTGATACCGTCCTACGCCTCCATCGGCATCTGGGCTCCTATTCTGCTGCTGTTAGCGAAGATGGCTCAGGGCTTCTCGGTGGGCGGTGAATATACCGGTGCCTCAATCTTTGTGGCCGAATATTCGCCTGACCGTAAACGCGGCTTTATGGGAAGCTGGCTCGACTTTGGTTCGATTGCGGGCTTCGTGCTCGGTGCGGGCCTGGTGGTGCTGATTTCCTCCATTATCGGAGAAGAGAGTTTCCTTGAGTGGGGCTGGCGTCTGCCGTTCTTCGTCGCGCTGCCGCTGGGAATTATCGGTCTTTACCTGCGTCATGCGCTGGAAGAGACCCCGGCATTCCAGCAGCACGTAGACAAACTGGAACAGGGCGACCGCGAAGGCCTGCAGGATGGTCCACAGGTATCGTTTAAAGAGATTGCGACCAAACACTGGCGTAGCCTGCTCTCCTGTGTCGGTCTGGTTATCGCCACTAACGTCACCTACTACATGTTGCTGACGTACATGCCGAGCTACCTGTCACATAACCTGCACTACAGCGAAGACCACGGTGTGATGATTATCATCGCCATCATGATCGGTATGCTGTTTGTCCAGCCAATGATCGGCATGATGAGTGACCGTTTCGGCCGTCGTCCGTTTGTCATCATCGGCAGTATCGCCCTGATGATCTTCGCGATTCCCGCCTTTATGATGATCAACAGTGGCGTACTCGGACTGATTTTTGGTGGTCTGCTGTTGCTGGCGGTGATCCTCAACGCCTTTACTGGCGTGATGGCCTCTTCACTGCCTGCGATGTTCCCGACGCACATCCGCTACAGTGCGCTGGCGAGTGCGTTTAACATCTCGGTACTGGTTGCCGGTCTGACGCCAACGCTGGCTGCCTGGCTGGTAGAAACGACCAATAACCTCTACATGCCAGCCTACTATCTGATGGTGGTGGCAGTGATTGGTCTGATTACCGGTCTGTACATGAAAGAAACTGCCAATAAGCCCCTGAAAGGCGCGACACCGGCGGCTTCTGATATGGAAGAAGCGCGCGAAATCCTGCAGGAACATCACGATAACATCGAGCACAAAATCGAAGATATCGACGAAGAGATCTCCCGTCTGGAAGCGAAACGTAAAAACCTGGTGCAACAGCATCCGGATATCAACGAGTAATCGTTCTGCTCTCCCGCCGCCCGGCGGGAGAGTTCTTTTCCCCTCTCCTGACCGCACACAAACCTTCATCCCTCGCGGGCAAAGGGAGTAAACTGTTGTCACTTTTTTCACCTGCGTAAGAATGAAAATGTCTGATTATTCCCTTATCCAGCGCCCAAGAAGATTGCGCGCCAGCGCCTCAATGCGTGAAATGTTCCAGGAGTCCTCACTGAGCCTGAACGATCTGGCTCTGCCCATCTTTGTTGAAGAAGAAGTCGACGATTACAAAGCGATTCAGGCGATGCCTGGCGTGATGCGTATTCCGGAAAAACGTCTCGCCTATGAAATTGAGCGCATCGCCAAAGCGGGTATCCGCTCGGTGATGACCTTCGGTATTTCGCACCACACCGATGCCACCGGCAGCGATGCCTGGAACGAGAACGGTCTGGTGGCACGTATGTCCCGCATCTGCAAAGATACCGTGCCAGAAATGATCGTGATGTCTGACACCTGCTTCTGTGAATACACCAGCCACGGCCACTGTGGCGTGTTGTGTGATCACGGCGTCGATAACGATGCAACCCTGGAAAACCTGGGTAAGCAGGCCGTCGTTGCCGCCGCAGCCGGTGCGGATTTCATCGCCCCGTCAGCGGCGATGGATGGTCAGGTTGAGGCGATTCGCCGGGCACTGGACGCGGCGGGCTTCACTCAGACCGCCATCATGTCCTACTCCACCAAATTCGCCTCCTCGTTTTACGGCCCGTTCCGTGAAGCGGCCGGAACGGCGCTGAAAGGCGACCGTAAAACCTACCAGATGAACCCGATGAACCGCCGTGAAGCGATCCGTGAATCGCTGCTCGACGCGGCGCAGGGCGCGGATTCACTGATGGTGAAACCGGCAGGTGCTTATCTGGATATCCTGCGCGATATCCGTGAACGTACCGAATTGCCGCTGGCGGCTTATCAGGTGAGTGGTGAATACGCGATGATCAAGTTTGCCGCTCAGGCTGGTGCCATTGATGAACGCAATGTTGTGCTGGAAAGCCTGGGTGCGATTAAACGCGCCGGTGCAGACCTGATTTTCAGCTATTTCGCCCTTGATCTCGCCGAACAAAAAGTGCTCTGATCCCCTCCTTATAAAGAGCGTGATGGCTATGTCACGCTCTTCTTCTTCGCCGTAAGGCAAACACCAGAACCTGGCTTGAGCTAAAAAAATAAAGGGCTCTGTGATGAAAGCACCTGAAATCGCTGCCGACGAGGCACAACGTTTATCGCAGTTGCGTGCGCTGAACATAATGAACACCCCAGCGGAAGAACGATTTGATCGTTTAACCCGTCTGGCGCGCCGCCTGTATGACGTTCCTATCGCGTTAGTCAGCCTGCTGGAAGCTGACCATCAGTGGTTTAAATCCGCTCAGGGCTATGAACCCGCAGGATCGCCCCGCGACATCTCCTTTTGCGGTCATGCCATCCTGCAGGATGAGATCATGATCGTTGAAGATGCCGCAGAAGATGAACGTTTTTATGATAATCCGCTGGTTACCGGCGAACCGCATATCCGCTTTTATGCCGGCTGTCCGCTGCGGGCACCGGGCGGCGCTAAAATGGGTACCCTCTGTATCATTGGTCGTGAACCGCGTCAGTTTAATGAAGAGGATCAGGCCACGATGCGCGACCTGGCCGCCATGGCCGAAGCGGAACTGGTCGCCTTTCAGACTGCCACCTGTGATGAACTGACGCAGATCACCAATCGTCGCGGCTTTATGACGCTGGGACAGATGGTGCTGAACGAGTGCCGGCTGAAAAACCGGCCCGCCTGCCTGACCTTTCTCGATCTCGACAAATTTAAGCAGATTAATGACTCGCTGGGCCACCGTGAAGGCGACCGCGCGCTGATGGACTTTGCCGATGCGATGAAAGTGGTGTTCAAGCATTCGGATCTGTTTGCCCGTCTGGGTGGCGATGAGTTTGTGGTGCTGTTTAATGGTCTGCAGCAGCAGCAGAGCGAAGCGCTGCTGCTGCAGTTTGACCGTTATCTGCAACAGCAATCAGTCAGTCTGAACCGCCGTTACCGCCTGCAATTCTCGTCCGGCGTCGTGGAGTTTGACGCGGCGCATCCGCAATCGCTGGAGCAGTTGCTGCACGACAGCGATGAGCAGATGTACCTCAGTAAAAAGCAGAAACGCGTGGCGATCTAAGGTCAGGCGCCGCAGCGCCTGACGGTTCAGGGACGCGCCAGATCGTCCAGCAGCGTCTGGTTAAATTTTGCCGGTTCTTCCATTTGCGGCGCGTGTCCCATACCGGGGAATTCGATTAAGCGCGCCCCCGGAATGCGTTTTGCGACCTCTTTCCCCAGTACCGCGTAATCACCCAGCCGGGCTTTCACCTCTGCCGGGGCGATATCACTGCCGATGGCAGTCGTGTCTGAGGTGCCGATCATCAGCGTGGTGGGCACTTTCAGATCGCCGAATTCATAAAATACGGGCTGAGTGAAGATCATGTCGTAGATTAAGGCGGAGTTCCATGCCACCTTCTGGTGGCCCGGCCCGCTGTTGAGTCCGGCCAGCATATCAACCCACTTGTCATATTCAGGTTTCCAGCGCCCGACATAGTAGGTCTGCTGCTCATACTTCTTAATGCCCTCTGCGCTGAGTTTGAGTTCGCGCTGATACCACTGATCCACTGATCGCCACGGTGCGCCTTTGGCTTTCCAGTCCTCCAGCCCGATCGGGTTAACCAGCACCAGCTTCTGCGTCTGTTCCGGGTACATCAGCGCATAACGTGTTGCCAGCATTCCGCCAGTGGAGTGACCCATAATCACCGCCTTCTTCACACCCAGCCGGGCGAGCAGCTGATGGGTGTTATCTGCCAGCTGCTGAAAACTGTACTGGTAACTGGCTGGCTTGGTCGAGCTGCAGAAGCCAATCTGGTCGGGCGCGATAACGCGATATCCCTGCTGACTGAGTGCGCGAATGGTCTCTTCCCAGGTCGCGCCACAGAAGTTTTTACCGTGCATCAGCACCACGGTTTCGCCGTTGGCCCGCTGCGCCGGTTTCACATCCATATAGCCCATACTCAGCGTCTGCTGCTGGGATTTAAAATCAAAATGCTGCAACGGATAGGGGTATTGAAATCCTTCCAGCTGTTCGCCATACACACCAGCGGCACTGGCAGGCGCATGAGCAAATAACGCCAGCGAGGTGAGCAAGGCGGCAAGCGGTTTTTTCAGCGCGTATGTCGGGCTCATCCGGGGGGTTCTCCAGGTTAAAGGTGAGCCGTAAGCCTGGCATGTCGCAGCCAAAAATCTATTGATGTGCCGTGCTATAGCCGTGATTACAGAGATTCCGGCAAGGTAAACCGTGAGTCTGGCTGCGGACTCACGGCTCGTTTAGATTATTGTCTCGCGAAATCACTTATTCATTCACCTACAATTACCAACAGATTAATCACAATTCATCTTTTTTATTAATAACACCCCCTCAAATGAATATCTTCAGAGATAACGATTAAAATCCTGAAAAATCTTTACGCAAAGAATAAGCACATTAAGATAAATATTTTAGAATCTTCTTAAATCAAACAGGGGGTTCTATGAACGAAAATAAATATAACGAAAGCGTGATCGTCTCTATCACTGAGTGGATTAATAATAATCTGGATCAGCGTTTAAGCGTTGATGATATTGCAGAAAAGGCGGGTTACTCTAAGTGGTATTTACAGAAACTTTTTGCCCGTTATCATAATGAAACCCTGGCGCGATATATTCGTAAGAAAAAGCTTAACGCCAGTGTTCATGATTTAAAAAACAGCCGCACGCCCATCATCAGCCTGGCGCTGAAATACCATTTTGAAAGCCAGCAATCTTTTACCCGATCTTTTAAGCAGATTATGGGTTGCACGCCGAGCGTCTGCCGTAAACGTCTGATGAAGGACGAGGCAAAGCAGCAGCTGGACGACGTTGATGATCCCTGTGCGTTGTGCAGTTACGGTCGGGCGGAAAGCATAAAGCAGAGCTGTGGCGTAACAGTCCGGCCTGTTACGCGCTCAGCGCGCGGATATGCGCCGGCAGACGCTTTCCGCGATCCAGGTTAATCAGGATTCATCCGGCTGATAATATTGCACACCAATCTGAATACGCTCACGTCCCTGGGTGACGCGATGACGATTGGTGTCGCGCAGTGAATAGACACAGCCACAATATTCCTGCTGATAGAAACTCTCGCGCTTGCTGATTTCAATCATGCGCGACGACCCGCCGCCTTTACGCCAGTTAAAATCCCAGTACATCAGATCCGGATACGCCGCCGCTGCGCGGACTCCGCAGCTGTTAATCTGCTTCATATCTTTCCAGCGCGAAATACCCAGGCAACTGGTCATCACCGGAAAGCCGTTCTCATGGGCATAGAGTGCCGTACGTTCAAAGCGCATATCAAAGCACATGGTGCAGCGTTCACCCCGTTCCGGTGACCACTCCAGGCCGCGCGCCCGCTCAAACCAGTTATCCCGGTCATAGTCCGCATCAATAAACGGCACACCAAATTTTTCGGCAAAGCGAATATTCTCCTCTTTACGCAGCTCATACTCTTTGAGCGGATGAATATTCGGGTTGTAGAAATAGATCGTGTATTCAATGCCGGATGCCAGCATCGCTTCCATCACCTCACCCGAGCAGGGTGCGCAACAGGAGTGCAGCAGGACTTTTTTATGGCCGCCCGGCAGAGGCAGCGGCTGACGCTGGAAAGGTTCAGACATAAGCACCTTCAATCAATAGCAGTAAAGCGGCAGTGTAATGCCGCAGGCGGGCAGTTGCAAAACCTGACCTGACGCGCCCTGTTTTGCGCAATCGTGCCCCGGCCGCGGTTTCCCTCTCCTGAACCAACCCGCTGATCTCTGATGCTTTCTTATCGCGGCAATGCTGTGTGGCACCGGTGATAGCCGGAAGTGTGATCGCCCCCACACTGGCATCGACTATGTTTACATAACATTAACAATATTGACACTGAACCCCCGCAAGGAGACTCGCATGGTCGCGGCAAAAAAATCGGGAAATCAACAGAACCGCTTTACCTGGTTCGTCTGTTTTATGGCTGCGCTGTCCGGCCTGCTGTTTGGTCTGGATATCGGCGTCATTGCAGGTGCCTTGCCGTTTCTGGCGAAGGATTTGCAGATCACTAACCATCAGCAGGAGTGGGTAGTGAGTTCGATGATGTTTGGCGCGGCGCTGGGCGCACTGGCGGCGGGCTGGATGTCATCAAAGCTGGGACGCAAGAAAAGTATGCTGGCGGGCGCGACGCTGTTTGTCATTGGCTCGCTGTGGTCAGCCTTCTCACCGGATGTGGAGTCGCTGGTCTGTGCCCGCGTGATGCTGGGTCTGGCGGTGGGAATCGCCTCTTACACTGCGCCACTCTATCTGGCGGAGATTGCGCCTGAACGCATTCGTGGCTCAATGATTTCGATGTACCAGTTGATGCTGACCACCGGCATTGTCGTGGCCTATCTCTCCGACACCGCGTTCAGCTACAGCGGTAACTGGCGCGGGATGCTCGGCGTGATCGCCATTCCGGCGGTGATCCTGTTTATCGGCGTGCTGTTTCTGCCCAACAGTCCGCGCTGGCTGGCGGCGCACGGACGCTTTAACGAGGCGCAGCGGGTGCTGGATCGGCTGCGTAACAGCAGCGAACAGGCCCGGGAGGAGCTGGAAGAGATCCGGGAAAGCCTGCAGGTGAAGCAGCGCGGCTGGTCGCTGTTCCGTTCTAATGGCAATTTCCGCCGCGCGGTGTGGCTGGGTATGCTGCTACAGGTTATGCAGCAGTTTACCGGCATGAATGTGGTGATGTATTACGCGCCTAAAATCTTCAACATCGCCGGCTTCTCCAGCACCAGTGAGCAGATGTGGGGCACGGTGATTGTCGGGCTGGTCAATATGCTGGCCACGCTGATTGCGATCTTCTTTGTCGATCGCTGGGGTCGCAAGCCGATGCTCACCACCAGTTTTCTGGTGATGGCGGTTGGCATGGGCGTGCTGGGAACGCTATTGCACATCGGCGTTGAAACCGATTTCCGCAAATACTTTGCTGTCGCGATGCTGCTGATGTTTATCGTCGGCTTTGCGATGGCGGCCGGACCGGTGATCTGGCTGCTCTGTTCAGAGATTCAGCCACTGAAAGGGCGTGATTTCGGCATTACCGCCTCCACCACCACTAACTGGGTCGGCAATATGATTGTTGGCGCCACCTTCCTGACCATGCTGGATCAGCTGGGTAATGCCAACACCTTCTGGTTCTACGGCGCACTCAACCTGGTGTTTATCGTGCTGACGCTGATGCTGGTGCCGGAGACCAAACATGTGACGCTGGAGCACATTGAACGCAATCTGATGAAGGGTAAAGCGCTGCGTGACATCGGGGCGTAACCGCCCCGCTTCAGCCTACCACTGCAGTTGCTGGCCGGCGTAATCGACATAGTGATGACCACCACGACCGCGCCACTGGATCAGCTGCTGGACGATACCGGCGGCACTCTCTTCTGCCGTCAGGGGCGCACTCTCGCCGCCCATATCCGTTTTCACCCAGCCGGGATGCAGCGTCAGCAGCGTCCCGCTCTGCGCTTCCACTGCCGGAGTCAGCGTGCGGCTCAGCATATTCAGTGCGGCTTTGCTGGCCGAGTAAATCGGCATCTGCGCCTCCGGATTTTCATTCAGGCTGCCGAGCTGAGATGAGGTCAGCGCCAGCACGCCTTCCTGTTTCAGCAGCGGCAACAGGATCTCTGCGCTGCGAACAGGGGCTATCGCATTGGTCAGGAACAGTTGCGCCAGCGCCTGATCGTCACTCTGCGACACTTTCTGGTGCGCAGGCCCGGAAATCCCGGCGTTAATCAGAATCGCATCGAACGACTTGCCACTGAGCTGACTGGCAAACTGCTGAACCGCTGATGAGTGGGTCATATCCAGCGAATGCCAGTGAATGTCTGGCCGGTTACCCTGCTCCGGGATGCCACTACGATGCGTGGCCGTGACCTGCCAGCCCTCATCGGCAAAGGCCTGCGCCACCGCCAGACCGATACCGCGTGAAGCACCAATAATCAGAACCTCTTTTTGCTGAGCCATATTCATTCCTCGTTGATTGTCTCGTCACAAGCTTAACGGTAAATCTGCCCAGGCAGCGGCCAGTTGTGCTTTTTAGCCAGACGACCGCACTGCAGGTAAAACCCCACGGCGTAGCGCTGTTGATGGTTTTCCATCATTAAATCGCTTTATCTTTTACTTTTAACCGGTTAGAAGAGATAAACAGTCTGGCAGGCAGCAGTCAATTTGCCATTTTCGCATGGAGTCTGAATGAAAAAGCTCACCTTAGAGGTGGTGGCAAAAATGGCAGGCGTCGGGATTGCGACGGTCGATCGGGTGCTGAATGAGCGCGGCGGCGTCTCCCTGGAGACCAGCCGCAAAGTCCTGAAAGCCGCACGCGAAGTGGGGCTGAAGCGTCTGCTGCCAGAGGAGTACCAGCATCCGTGGCAGATTGAAGTGTTCCTCAGCAATAACGGCTCATCCTTTTTTCAGCAGCTCACCACCCATTTCAGCGAGGTCGCCAGTCAGCTTGGCTATCGCCGCCTGAAACTGCACAAAACCCTGGTGGCCGAAGCGCAGCCTGAGCAGCTGGCGCAAAGCATTATCGCCCGCAGCAGCACCCGCGACGGCATCATTGTTTTTGCGCATGACTCGCCGCCCATCTATCGGGCACTGGCGCTGTGCCGCAGCCGCAATGTGCCGGTGATCACCATCGTCACCGATCTGCCCGATGCCGACCGCTTGTGTCATGTTGGTATCGACCAGTATCAGGCGGGACGCACAGCCGGACTGCTGATGAGTAAGACAGTGAACCAGCCCGGCGACATTATGATGGTCAGTGGCCGTTTTGATTACCGCGCCCATCGTCAGCGCATCGCGGGATTCCGTGAGGCCATGGAGCAGCGCGCGCCGCAGCGTCATCTGCGGGAAGTGCTGTCGGGTCAGGATCAGCGGGAGACCATCCGCAGTGAGCTGGCCCGCCATCTGCGTCCGTCGCAGGCGATTGCAGGGGTCTATAACACCGGCATGGGGAATAGTGATGTCAGCGACACCCTGCGCGCCCACCAGCTGCTGGGTAAATGCACCTACATCACCCATGAGCTTTATGATGTCACCCGCCAGCTACTGCTGAACGATGAAGTGGCCTTTACCCTGGACCAGCATGCTCAGCAGCATGCCCGTTTAGCGATTGATCTGATGCTGAGTCATCTCGAAACCGGCTATCAGCCGGATGTCTATCAGGCGGGCAAAGTGGCCTTTCGGCTGTTTACGGCGGAAAATATGGTGTGAGGTGGAATCTGTTTCCCCTGATGAAGCGCTGTCATTAAGGGAAACAGATCGGGCTCGATTAACCCGCAGCATCCCGGCTTTTATCGTCCGGGCTGTCCGCATCGTCATTACCCTGGCTCTTCTCCACTTCCTGCGGATGTCCCATCGAAAGCGCAGCCGCACTGGCCGGGTCGAACAGCGACAGACTCTCAATCTGGTCAACCATGATCACTTTACGGAACGACATCGCATCTTTGGGTTTCGAGTCGAGCGTGATGTCGTGCTCGGCGTACCACTTGCTGTAGTTATGTTCCACCGCCAGCTTCAGCGTCTTGCTGTCGCGATATCCGCTCAGCATCGGGATCAGCACGATATTTTTGGTGCTCTCATATTCAAAAGTCGAAGCATGGATCATGCCGATGTAAATGCGGCGCGACTTCATTGTAATCCACGCCAGTTCGCCCTCTTCCATGCACTGAAATAACAGTTGCTCCACACCATTAGAGCGTGACAGCTGCTGATAGAGGTCTTTACGACCGGAGACGTTCAGTCGTGCACTGCCTGCCCAGTTTGAGCGGTAAAGGCAGAGAAGAATGGCAAAGGTGAGCATGATCACCACGGGAGCCTGGATGCCCAGGAAACTCCAGTTCATAAACTCCACCTGCCACTTCAGGTGGACGCCGGGGATCATCTGGACGGCGTTGGCGATGCCGGAGATACAGAGCAGCACCAGCCAGATGATACCGGTCGCAAACACACCCTGCAGGACGAAAATACAACCGTAAAGCGCGACCAGGAAATAGACATCCCAGCCCGACGAACGACGGATTTTAAAGCGGCTGTTCAAATCACGGCTGGTGTACCAGTAACCACTGACCATCAACACCATAAATATTGCGGTACCCACCTCACACTCCCTTTAACGTATTCACGTGGCGGGCAAAATCTTCATGGACTTCCTCGCTCAGCGTGTTGACCGAGATATTGCCGTTTTCATCAATAATGATGCGCTCACCTTCAGCGATCGAGTCGTTGATATCCTGACGGGTCATGATCTGCAGAAACTTATCCGGACTGGCAAAGACCGACTTAACAAATTTAAACATAGCGATCCACTTGTTGGCCTTAAAATTGAAGTATGTGACCGAATCCACACTCTCGCCTGTTTAATTTCGGGTGAAATTTCTTAAAATCAATTAATTAGCGAAGCGGTAGTCACCTTGCCCATGCCGTTTTCCGCTGAAATCTTCAACGTAACCAGCAGCATGGCGTAGCAGCATCGTATTTTTACCGTGCAGGTCTGCAACGACGTCACATCGCCTCTCTGCCAGGAAGCGCTAAGCTCATTGGTTAGCCGCTTTCTGTCACCCTGTCTGAAACGCATCGAGGAATGTTTGCATGAAACTACGAACACTGGGCCGTACCGGTCAGCGCGTCTCCGAAATTGGCTTTGGCGCATGGGCCATTGGCGGAACCTGGGGGGAAGTGAGCATGGAGGATGCCAAAGCCGCGCTGAATGCTGCGCTGGATGCGGGCATTACCTTTATTGATACCGCCGATGTCTATGGCGATGGCCGTTCCGAAAAAATCATCGCAGAGGTGCTGAATCAGCGCGGCGGTGAACGTCCGTTTGTCGCCACCAAGCTGGGGCGTCGCCTCTCGCCACATGTGGCTGAAGGTTACAATGCTGAAAACCTCAACGCCTTTATTGACCGTTCACGCGAGAACCTGCAAACCGACACGCTGGATTTAGTGCAGCTGCATTGCCCGCCGACCGAGGTCTACTACAACCCGGACGTCTTTGCGGTGATGGATGAGATGGTCGCTGCCGGAAAAATCCGTCACTACGGTGTCTCCGTTGAGAAAGTTGAAGAAGGTCTGAAGGCGCTGGAGTTTCCAAACGTCTCGTCAATTCAGCTGATCTACAACATTTTCCGCCAGCGTCCGGCTGAACTGCTGCTGCGTGAAGCGAAACGCCGTGATGTGGCGATCATCGCCCGTGTGCCGCTGGCGTCGGGCCTGCTGACCGGCAAAATGCGTGCCGACAGTGTGTTTGCCGCCGACGACCACCGCACCTTTAACCGTAATGGCGAAGCGTTCGATAAGGGCGAGACCTTTTCCGGCGTGCCTTATGAAGTGGCGCTGGAGGCAGTTGAAGAGATTCGCCGCTTTGTCACTGGCGGCACCACCATGGCGATGTTTGCCCTGCGCTGGATCCTGATGAACGAAGATGTCAGCGTGGTGATCCCTGGCGCGAAAAACCGCGAACAGGCTGAAGCCAATGCCCGCGCCAGCGATGTCGGTGCGCTCTCTGCAGATACCATGGCGGCGCTGAAGCAGATCTACCAAGAGAAGATCGCGCCTCACGTGCATCAGCGCTGGTAAGCGCCTTACAACGCCTGGGCGCAGGCCCAGGCGGAACTCCACGCCCACTGGAAGTTATAGCCGCCCAGCCAGCCGGTGACATCAGCCACTTCACCAATAAAGTAAAGTCCCGGCACCGCACGCGCCTCCATCGTTTTCGAGGAGAGCTGTGTGGTATCCACGCCGCCCAGTGTCACTTCAGCAGTTCGATATCCCTCGGTACCGTTTGGCTGAATGCGCCAGGCGTGCAGCGTCTGCGCCAGCTCGGTTTGCTGTTTGCTGTTAAGTTGCTTCAGAGTGATATCCGGCACCACCTTCAGCGCCTGTAATACTTCCACCAGACGCTTCGGCAGGATTTTCGCCAGGCTGTTCTTCAGGCTGAGATTCGGGTGTGCTTCACGCTGCGCCGTCAGAAACGCCTCAAGCGGCGTGGCAGGCGACAGATCGATAGTGACGAATTCTCCGGGTAGCCAGTAGCTGGAGATTTGTAACACCGCCGGGCCGGAAAGACCGCGGTGGGTAAACAGCATCGCCTCTTTGAAGCGGGTGCCATCCTGCGCATCGATAGTGGTCTCCAGCGCGACGCCTGACAGCGTCTGCAACTGCTCCAGCAGCGGTTTGTGCAGGGTAAAGGGCACCAGCGCCGCCCGCGTCGGGAAGACGCTCAGCCCGAACTGCTCCGCTATTTTATAACCAAACGGCGTGGCGCCCAGGCCTGGCATCGACAGACCGCCGCTGGCGATGACCAGCTTTTCCGCCTGAACCGTGCTGCCGTTAAGTTGCAGGGTATAGCAGCTTTCATCGCGCGCCACGCTGAGCACTTCACTGCGCAGCCGCAGGGTGACATTGCCCTTGTCACATTCGGCCAGCAGCAGATCGACAATCTGCTGGGCGGAGTCGTCGCAGAAGAGCTGGCCCAGGGTTTTCTCGTGCCAGGCGATGCCGTGGCGATTAACCAGATCGATAAAATCCCACTGGGTATAACGCGCCAGCGCCGATTTACAGAAATGAGGATTGTGCGACAGATACGCCGCCGGTTCGGTGTAGAGATTAGTGAAGTTGCAGCGGCCACCGCCAGACATCAGAATTTTACGTCCCGGCTTTTTGCCGTTATCCAGCAGTAACACGCGGCGTCCCCGCTGCCCGGCCTGGGCGGCGCAGAACAGCCCTGCGGCACCGGCACCAATGATGATAACGTCAAACTGTTCCACTACGACTCGCTCACTTAACTGGAAAGGCGCAGATTGTAGTGATCTGCTCACTGAGACGCCAGCGTCAAAAAAATGCCGCAAATGTGTCATATTGTATCTGTCTAATATCTAACCCTTTTTCTCTGAGTTACCCTTACGCCTTACATCGAAAGGTTAAATTAGCGCTATATTTTCCTTTCCCATACAGCACGTTGTCGCGGATAATGCGCCGCGTTCATGTCCTCCAAAAATGGCGTAACGTTTATGCTACATCTGTTTGCTGGTCTAGACCTCAGTACTAGCCTGTTATTGGTTCTTGCCCTGCTGTTTGTATTGTTTTACGAAGCGATCAACGGTTTCCACGACACGGCCAACGCAGTTGCGACGGTCATCTATACGCGTGCCATGCGTGCCCAGCTTGCTGTGGTCATGGCGGGTGTATTTAACTTCCTTGGCGTGCTGCTCGGTGGATTGAGTGTCGCTTACGCTATTGTTCATATGCTTCCCACCGATCTGTTGTTAAACGTTGGATCGGCTCACGGTCTCGCCATGGTGTTTTCTATGCTGCTGGCGGCGATTATCTGGAACCTCGGCACCTGGTATCTCGGTCTGCCAGCCTCCAGCTCCCATACGCTGATCGGCGCCATTATCGGTATCGGTCTGACCAACGCCCTGATGAGCGGAACCTCGGTGGTGGATGCGCTCAACATCCCGAAAGTGCTGAACATCTTCCTTTCTCTGATCCTGTCGCCGATTGTCGGCCTGGTGATGGCGGGCGGCTTAATCTTTATACTGCGTCGCTACTGGAGCAATACCAAAAAGCGTGCGCGTATTCATATGACGCCTGCTGACCGTGAGAAGATCGACGGCAAGAAAAAGCCGCCGTTCTGGACCCGTATCGCCCTGATTGTTTCGGCAATTGGCGTGAGTTACTCCCACGGTGCGAATGACGGTCAGAAAGGGATCGGCCTGATCATGCTGGTTCTGATTGGCGTGGCACCTGCCGGTTTCGTGGTGAATATGAATGCCTCCGGTTACGACATCACGCGAACCCGCGATGCGGTCAATCACCTGGAGCAGTATTATCAGCAGCATAACGCCTCGCTGACCCATATCATCCAGATGGCACCGCCTAAGCTGCCAACGCCGGAAGAAGTGCCAGCAACCAGCCCGCAGGAGTTCCACTGTGACAGCGCGCGCGCATTACAGGCGGTACAGGGTGCGCAGGTGTTGCTGAATAACCTGCAGAGCTACGATCAGCTGACGGTTGATCAGCGCGGTCAGATGCGTCGTCTGCTGCTGTGTATCTCCGATACCGCCGATAAAGCGGCTCGTCTGCAGGAAACCTCGCCAGATGACAAACGCTTCCTCAATAAGCTGAAAAGCGACCTGCTTGGCACCATCGAGTATGCGCCTATCTGGATTATTGTGGCCGTCGCGCTGGCGCTGGGCATCGGCACCATGATTGGCTGGCGTCGTGTTGCCACCACCATTGGTGAGAAGATTGGTAAAAAAGGCATGACCTATGCGCAGGGAATGTCAGCGCAGGTGACAGCAGCGCTGTCGATTGGCGTCGCCAGCTATACCGGCATGCCCGTCTCCACCACGCATATCCTCTCTTCATCGGTTGCCGGTACCATGCTGGTCGACGGTGGCGGGCTGCAGAGCCGGACCATCAAGAACATCGCCATGGCGTGGATCTTCACCCTGCCGGTCTGTATTCTGCTGTCAGGTTCGCTCTACTGGATTGCCTTAAAACTGGTGTGATGCCAGCTAAAAAAAAGGGCGACTCAAGTCGCCCTTTTTTAATGCCAGATCGCCAGCGCCACCAGACTAATGACTACCAGTCCGCACAGCGCACTGGTCAGCATAAACTGCCCCCGCACCCGCTCGCAGCGCCGGATAAACTCATCGTCATGATGATCGAGATAGCGCTTTGCCCAGATATAAGTGACCAGCCGCACCTGCTTGCTCGGCTGACCATGAGAGGTGAAAAAACCCGCCCCATCGACATACTGATACAGCAGCGGATCACAACCGCGTAATACCGCCAGCAGAGCGCGCAGAGATGAAAAATAGCGCGCCATATTCACGATGCACACCACGCAAAGCGCCCAAAAAAGCGCAATAGTGCTGATCATATTCTCCCCCTCCCGGCTGGAATCGCAGCAACAGGCCCAGCGTCAGACACTGAGTCCACCTGCAGAAATAACCAGCCACTGAATCACCGGACTGCGAAAGTTTTTCGACCCCCTGAGCGGTTGCGAATCGGACCGCCTTTTTTCAGTGTAGGAGAAATCTTTACATTTTTTCCAACGATGATTTTCGTTCAGCGCGAGTAAATCTGGCATAGCCTTGATCTTATTCATAAGCCAGGCGGCAACGGCAGCATTTACAGTGGGAGAAGGCTATACTGAGGACATAACAACATCATCACCTGCAATGCAGGTAGACACTTTGGTGGCGCTCATCGCCCGCTCGCGCAAGGGATTTCGCTAAGCTGTGACGCGGCAGGAACACCGGATGCCATCCTTAACCTCGTGAAAGGAGTTTTATCATGGCTTATAAACATATCCTGATTGCAGTAGACCTTTCTCCCGAAAGCCAGTTGCTGGTGGATAAGGCCGTCTCGCTGGCTCGTCCGTACGATGCCAGAATTTCCCTGATTCACGTTGATGTCAATTACTCCGACCTCTACACCGGCCTGATTGATGTCAACTTAGGGGATATGCAGAAGCGTATCTCTGAAGAGACGCATGCGGCGCTGAAAGGGTTGTCAGATGCGGCGGGCTACCCGATCAGTGAGACGCTGAGCGGCAGTGGCGACCTCGGCCAGGTACTGGTTGACGCGATCAGAAAATATGACGTTGACCTTGTAGTATGTGGTCATCATCAGGATTTCTGGAGCAAGCTGATGTCCTCAGCCCGTCAGCTGATCAACACCGTGCATATCGACATGCTGATTGTGCCGCTGCGCGATGAAGACGAGGCGTAATTTCGCCGTATAAATGATTAAAGCCGGCGCAGAGCCGGCTTTTTTATGCTTTAAAGCGGTGGGTAAATATCAAAGCGATGGCTTTTGGTTACCACGGCCGCCTGCGTCACAATACCCGCCAGCGGCGGTGCATAGTCTGGCCGTTTAACCACGATGCGTTTCTTCGCCAGCCGGCGAGCGGGTTCCAGTAATGCGTCAGCATCTTCATCCGGCCCCACCAGCGACTGAAACACCCGCATCTCCTTTTTCACCAGCGCACTTTTCTGGCGATGGGGATACATCGGATCGAGATAGACCACATCCGGCGGCGGCGTGATATCCCCCAGCGCCTGCGCGCTGGCCGCATGAATCAGCGTCAGCCGATCGCGCAGCCAGGGGCCAATTTCCGCATCCTGATACCCGCGCTGCAATCCATCTTCCAGCAGCGCAGCGACAACAGGATGGCGCTCCAGCATTCGCACCCGGCAACCCAGCGCCGCCAGTACAAACGCATCTCGTCCCAGCCCGGCGGTGGCATCGACTACATCCGGCAGATAACCGCCTTTGATGCCGACCGCTTTGGCGACGGCTTCGCCGCGTCCACCGCCGAAGCGACGGCGATGGGCCATCGCGCCAGTGACGAAATCAACAAAAATGCCGCCCAGCTTTGGCTCATCACGCTTGCGCAGTTCAAGGTGCGTCGGGGTCTGCACCAGCGCCAGCAGTGCGTCTTCATCGTGCTCCAGCTGCCAGCGCTGCGCTAAACGTGATAAGGCGCCGTCTCCGGCGCCTGATTCATCGAGCAAACAGATTTTCACGAACCGACTTATCCCTGAATGCCGTAATGTTCCAGCATCGCATCGAGCTTCGGTTCACGGCCACGGAAGCGTTTGAACAGTTCCATCGGCTCTTCAGAACCGCCACGGGTCAGGATGTTATCCAGGAAGGACTGACCGGTTTCACGGTTGAAGATGCCCTCTTCCTCGAAGCGGGAGTAAGCATCCGCCGCCAGCACGTCTGCCCACAGATAGCTGTAGTAACCCGCCGCATAGCCACCCGCAAAGATGTGGCTGAAGGCATGCGGGAAACGGCCCCATTCCGGACCCGGAACCACTGCCACGCGGCTTTTCACTTCGCGCAGGGTTTCCAGAATCTGAGCACCTTTCTCCGGATTAAACTCGGTATGCAGGCGGAAATCGAACAGGCCGAACTCCAGCTGACGCAGGATAAACAGCGCAGCCTGATAGTTCTTCGCCGCCAGCATTTTATCCAGCAGCTCTTTCGGCAGCGGTTCGCCGGTTTCAAAGTGGCCCGAGATAAAGGCCAGCGCATCCGGTTCCCAGCACCAGTTCTCCATGAACTGGCTTGGCAGTTCCACTGCATCCCATGGCACACCGCTGATACCGGAGACGCCAGGCGCTTCGATACGGGTCAGCATGTGATGCAGGCCGTGACCAAACTCATGGAACAGGGTGATCACTTCGTCATGGGTGAACAACGCAGGTTTGCCTTTCACCGGACGGTTAAAGTTACAGGTCAGGTAGGCAACCGGCTTCTGCAGGCTGCCATCGGCTTTACGCATCTGGCCGACGCAGTCATCCATCCAGGCACCGCCACGTTTATGTTCGCGGGCGTAGAGATCGAGATAGAAGCTGCCGCGCAGTTCGCCGGTTTCATCGAACAGATCGAAGAACTTCACGTCAGGATGATAAACCTCAACGTCGTTACGCTGCTTCGCCGTGATGCCGTAAATGCGTTTCACCACTTCAAACAGACCGGCGACCGCACGCTCTTCCGGGAAGTAAGGGCGCAGTTGCTCATCGCTGATGGTGTAGAGATGCTGCTTCTGCTTTTCACCGTAATAGGTGAGATCCCACGGATTAAGCTCGGTCACGCCGTGCTCTTTACGGGCAAAGGCGCGCAGCTGCTCCAGCTCTTTTTCACCCTGCGGACGGGCGCGTTCCGCAAGGTCATTAAGGAAGTCGATTACCTGGGACGGGCTTTGCGCCATTTTGGTCGCCAGCGATTTATCGGCGTAGGAGTCGAAGCCCAGCAGCTGTGCCAGCTCGTGACGCAGCGCCAGCTCTTCCGCCATGATTGGGCCGTTATCCCACTTACCGGCGTTCGGACCCTGATCGGAGGCGCGCGTCGCATAGGCGCGATACATCTCTTCACGCAGCGCAGCGTTGTCGCAGTAGGTCATGACCGGCAGATAGCTTGGGATATCCAGCGTCAGCAGCCAGCCTTCCTGCTCTTTGGCTTCAGCCTGTGCTTTAGCCGCCGCCAGCGCGCTTTCCGGCATACCGGCCAGCTCGCTTTCATCGGTAATCAGCTTGCTCCAGCCCATGGTGGCATCGAGCACATTGTTGCTGTAAGCCGAACCCAGCTCAGAGAGGCGCGCGGCGATTTCGCCGTAGCGCTGCTGTTTATCTTTTGGCAGGCCGATACCGGAGAGTTCGAAATCACGCAGGGCATTATCGACCGCTTTCTTCTGCGCCAGATCCAGTGCAGCGTACTGATCGCCCTCTTTCAGGTTGCGATACGCCTGATAGAGCCCTTCATGCTGACCAACCCAGGTGCTGTATTCAGAGAGCAGCGGCAGCGTCTGCTCATAGGCTTCACGCAGCTCCGGGCTGTTTTTCACCGCATTAAGGTGGCTGACCGGTGAGAAGATACGGCTCAGGCGATCGTCAGTTTCCGCCAGCGGCTGAACCAGATTATCCCAGGTATACGGCGCACCCTGCGCCACGACTTTTTCGACTTCTGCGCGACAGTGGCTCAGCACTTCCGTCACGGCAGGCACCACATGTTCAGGCTTAATGGCAGAAAAAGGGGGTAGCGTAAAAGATGTCAGTAGCGGATTGGTCATAGCGCAGTCCTTTATAGATGTATGGGGCGCAGCGGGTCGCGCAACGCAATCTAAGTAACATGCGGCTTAGTGTAGCGAAAATCAATGGCAGCCAGGATGAGGTGGGGAAGAAACGCGCGAATAGCAGCACGGAAGATGCACGCTTTTATCTCATGCACATGATGCTGGCTGGCGCGTCGGGGAAGATTTGCGGTCGCTTTCCGTGACTGCGTGCCGGGAACCACACGCCCCGCCCTGAGCGGCTTGCGGTAATCCCGATTTGTTATCACGCTTCTGGCCCATCAACAGGTCATCCCTGATATAATCGCGGATTCTCATGCTTTTCCTGCGTCGGTTGCTGTGCGTCGTTCTGTGGGTAATACGTGAGGTAATAATTGGTATAAATTGATTTTCCATCAATTAAAACCTTATACATTCAACAGGATAAACAATGCTGAGTTATCGCCATAGCTTCCATGCTGGCAACCACGCCGACGTGCTGAAGCACACCGTTCTGAGCCTGATCATCACGGCGCTGAAAGAGAAAGAGAAACCGTTTTTCTACCTGGATACCCATGCGGGCGCAGGTCGCTATCAGCTTAGCGGCGAGCACGCCGAGCGTACCGGTGAATATCTGGAAGGCATCTCACGTATCTGGCAGCAGCCCGATGCGCCGGAATTGCTGCAACCCTATTTTGATGCGATTCGTGCGCTGAACCGTAGCGGCACGCTGCGCTACTATCCGGGTTCGCCACTGATTGCCCGCCATCTGCTGCGTGAAGATGACAAACTGCAACTCACTGAGCTGCACTCCAGCGACTATCCGCTGCTGCGTAACGAATTCAGCAAAGACAACCGTGCCCGCGTCGATCGTGCCGACGGTTATCAGCAGTTAAAATCGAAACTGCCACCGCCGTCACGTCGCGGTCTGGTGCTGATCGATCCGCCGTATGAGATGAAAAGCGACTACCAGGCAGTGGTGAAAGGGATTCAGGAAGGCCATAAACGTTTTGGCACCGGCGTCTTTGCCTTGTGGTATCCGGTGGTTTTACGCCAGCAGATCAAACATATGCTGCGCGACCTGGAAGCGACCGGCATTCGCAATATTCTGCAAATCGAACTGGCGGCCCGTCCGGACAGCGATCAGCGCGGCATGACCGCCTCCGGCATGATCGTGATTAACCCGCCGTGGAAGCTGGCCCAGCAGATGAATACCCTGCTGCCGTGGCTGCACCAGAAACTGGTTCCGACGGGTACCGGCCACTACGCGGTTAACCAGATCGTACCCGAATAACTCTCTTTGTCTTCTACGCCGCTCACTACCGGTGCGGCGGCGTTGTACCAGGTCTTTACCATGTGGATCATACTGGCTGGCGCGCTGGCCGCGCTGCAACCGGCCCGACGGCTGGCATTATTATTACTGGCGCTCGCCACACTGCTGGGTTTTTATCAGGACGTGTTAGCGTGGCCGGTGCTGCTGCTGTTTAGCGGCACCGCCGCTGTGGTGGCACTCCGTATTTATGACCGTGACCATCATCGACGACAAATAGTGACCGAAGCGCTGCTGGTGCTGATCGCCATCGGGTTGCTCCTCCATCTTTTTCCAGGCTTTAATAATCCCCTTAAGGCAGAGGATGTGCAGGCCGGACCGCACAGCGTGCCTTTCAGCTTCGGGTTTAACTTTGATAAAGCGCTTATTCCTTTTGTACTGCTGGCCTGCCTGCCGACGCTGTTTCGCGCGCCTGCCACGCCACCACGCTATCGACTACCCGCCGCACTGGCGCTGATCGCCGCCATTCCGCTGCTGCTGTACTGCGCGGTATTATTGGGCGGATTAGCGTTTGAGCAACATACGCCGGACTGGCTGGGCCCATTTATGCTCGCCAACCTGTTCTTTGTTTCGCTGGCGGAAGAGGCCCTGTTTCGTGGCTATCTGCAGCAGCGATTAAAGCAGGTAGTGGGCGGCATCCCGGCGCTGTTACTGAGCGCGCTGCTGTTTGGTCTGGTGCATCTGAGCGGCGGCCTGTTGCTGGTGATCTTCGCCACCCTGGCCGGGCTGTTATATGGGCTGGCGTGGCACTGGAGCGGCCGCTTATGGCTGGCGACCGCCCTGCATTTTGGCCTTAATCTGACCCATCTGCTGTTTTTCACTTATCCCGCACTGCATCATTAGAGGTTAAAAACCGCCAGATCCCAGGCCAGCTCGGTGCAGGGAAAAATCGTCTGGCACTCCGCCAGCAGGCGGTTCATGTCTTTTGCCAGATAGCGTGAACTGAAATGGGTGGCGATCAGCCGTTTTGCCCCGGCGCGTTTTGCCACTTCGGCGGCCTGCAGTGTGGTGGAGTGCCCGCGCCCGTTGGCTTTTTCCACCATCGCGGCCTCCAGCGTGGTTTCATGCACCATCACATCAACATTGGCCGCCAGTTGCAGCGCGACCTCAGTAGGTGCCGTATCGCCAAAGATGGCCAGCGTTTTGCCGGGTGTCGCGGGGCCAAGATAGTCAGCACCGTTGATTACCCGCCCATCTTCCAGCGTCACGCATTCACCCTGCTTCAGCTGCTGAAACCACGGGCCGCGTGGCACCCCTTCCGCTTTCAGCCGGGCGGCATCCAGCAGGCCGGGTTTGTCATGCTGTTCAATGCGATAGCCAAAACACTCCACCGGATGGCTCAGCGGCCAGGCGCTGATACGAAACTCACCGTCGTCCAGCGTCCAGCCCGCCTCAATCTCAACAATGGTCAGCGGGTAGTCGGTGTAGGAGCCGCTGATCGACAGCGCCGTCTCAACAAAGGCTTTTAATCCCCTGGGGCCATAGACCGTCATCGGTGTGGTCAGCCCGGCCATTGACCGGCTGGTGAGTAATCCCGGCAGCCCGAAAATATGATCGCCATGCAGATGGGTGATAAAAATCTTATCCAGCTTGCCCGGTTTGAGGCTGGAGCGCATAAACTGTAATTGTGTGCCTTCCCCGCAGTCGAACAGCCAGGTTTCACCACTCAGCGCGCGGGTAAAAGCAATAGACGTGACGTTACGTTGCAGGCTGGGAGCACCGCCGCCGGTGCCGAGAAAAGTAAGGTGCATGGTATGCTTCCCTGTAAGCGAGTGAAAAAACAGAACCCTATTACAATCATAGGCGCAAACTTTGCGTCATTTCGACCCGCAGCGTTACACTCAACCCCAATTTTTTATGCAACCGGATGGATACTTCAATGACCCGACATTTCGACTATCTCGCCATTGGCGGCGGCAGTGGCGGCATCGCCTCAATTAACCGTGCGGCTATGTATGGCCAGAAATGTGCCCTGATTGAAGCGAAAGAGCTGGGCGGCACCTGCGTGAACGTGGGCTGCGTGCCGAAGAAAATCATGTGGCATGCCGCGCAAATCGCCGAAGCGATCCATCTCTACGGACCGGATTATGGCTTCGACACCACCGTGAATCGCTTCGACTGGGCCACACTGGTGAAAAACCGCAGCGCCTACATCGATCGCATCCACAACTCCTATGACAACGTGCTGGGTAAAAACAAAGTCGAAGTGATCAAAGGCTTTGCCCGCTTTGTCGATGCGCACAGCGTTGAAGTCAACGGCGAGATTATCACGGCTAACCATATTCTGATCGCCACCGGCGGTCGTCCGGTCCACCCTTCTATACCGGGTGCAGAGTACGGCATTGATTCCGACGGTTTCTTTGAGCTGGACGCGCTGCCAAAACGTACGGCGGTCATCGGCGCAGGCTACATTGCGGTTGAGCTGGCTGGCGTGGTTAACGCGCTGGGATCGGAAACGCATCTGTTCGTCCGTAAACACGCGCCGCTGCGCAGCTTCGATCCGCTACTCACCGAAACGCTGGTCGAAGTGATGAACAGCGAAGGCCCGGCGCTGCACACCGAATCTATTCCAAAAGCTGTGATTAAAAACGGCGATGGTAGCCTGACGCTGCAGCTGGAAAACGGCAGCGAATATACCGTGGATTGCCTGGTCTGGGCGATTGGCCGTGAGCCCGCCAACGATGCCCTGAATATTGACGCCGCTGGCGTCGCGCTGGACGACAAAGGCTATATCAAAGTCGATAAATTCCAGAACACCAATGTGTCAGGCATCTACGCCGTGGGCGACAACACCGGTGCGGTTGAGCTGACGCCGGTTGCGGTCGCGGCGGGCCGTCGTCTCTCTGAGCGTCTGTTTAACAACAAACCGGACGAGCATCTGGATTACAGCAATATTCCGACGGTGGTGTTCAGTCATCCGCCGATTGGTACCGTGGGACTGACCGAGCCCCAGGCACGGGAACAGTATGGCGACGACCAGGTGAAGGTTTATAAATCGTCATTTACCGCCATGTACACTGCGGTAACCCAGCATCGTCAGCCGTGTCGCATGAAGCTGGTCTGTGTGGGTGCAGATGAGAAGATTGTCGGCATTCACGGTATCGGATTCGGCATGGATGAGATGCTGCAGGGCTTCGCCGTGGCACTGAAAATGGGTGCCACCAAGAAAGACTTCGATAACACTGTCGCGATCCACCCAACCGCAGCGGAAGAGTTTGTGACGATGCGTTAATTCCCCGAACAAAATACTATTGGGAAAAACTGGTCATCAGGGCCAGTTTTTTCCTGCAACTGCGCTCAACGAAAATTAATGCGCCCGCTGACGCGAAATGTAAAACCTGCGTTTCTCTTCATATTTTCAACACCCAGCAAGAGCCAGGCTGATTAACAGCGAAAAAACCGAACCGACAGTAATTAAATCCATTTATATATGAAATTATTTAATGACTACCGATTATATTCACAGGCCCGGCGTCCATTTCCACAGGATTATCGTTAGTGAATTTATCGCTGTGCTTAATGAATGCCTGAAGTGATACGACTGCTAAATAACCTCTCCACGCTGTCGCTTTTGAGGAGATAGCCTTTCTTCGAAACTCTCAGGATCACATCATCACTTAAACCCAGAAAAAAGAGCTTCGACTTTAAATTAGACATAACCTGCCAGACCCGCTGCGTAGAAGAACTCAGTCCATGTTTATCCCAGACGTTCTCCATCAGTTCCGAATCCGTGACAACATCAATAGTGGCATTTTCAAAAAGATACTCTAATACGTGCGCCATGGTTTTTCTCAGGATGATATCTTCACCATACCCATTCAAACAAATTAGTCGCTTTGTCTTGTGTAAATAAACCACGTTCCCTTCAATAAGATAGCCAATAAAATTTACTTCATTACCCGGTAGCATGAGGTTCTCCAGAACAATGATGAAAACAAGATAATAACTTTTATTCAGGTATTTAAAAAACATCCCTTCATTATTTGTACATTACTTTTTAATCAGCCCTGGCCACGCCTTTCCATTGTTCCTGGTCTGTAATAGCGATGCCTCGATGATCGTCATGCATATAACGCTTTGTTGTGTGTTAAAATCCTGACTATCCACCTCGCCACATCGTTAATAAAAGTAATAATAAATAAGTCTGTTCTGGCGGAGAAGCAGACTGACCTTAATACTCATCCGACAGAATGCAACAAGATGTTGTTGCTTATCATCGCCGACAAGAAAAACTTAAATATTTCTTAGTTAAATCAGAAACCACCGATAAACTGACCAGGATGGATTGCTGTCTGATTTGCCTCATCTTATGCGTAGCCGTTATGAAATCATCTAACGTTAACGAAGACAATAAAGTGGGATTTTTATTTTAGTTCAAAACTTACGGTTTTTATTACGACCATCTGTAGCAGAATCAGCCAAAATAAAGCTTAAAAGAAGAATCGCTTTGGATTGAAAGACGATTGCGTCATCCGAACACGCCCGCTTCAACGCTTTCATTAGTTTTTTTATAATCCATAAGATCTGATATTTCTGGCCAATTTTTGATCTGTATCAACTGGCAATATATCGGTGGAAAAAGCAAAGTAATGGCGGAAAAACAGAAGCAAAAGATATGAGACAGGAATGTTCTTTGCCCGGGAATCAATCAGATCCGTATGTTTATTAAGATAATTATTGAAGCGTCCTTATTTAGCTATTTTGTACCGTACTAACGGCAGGAGATTGTCATCTTATTGTATACAGAGTCAGAAATAAGCGTGAGTGCCCCTTAGCTCCGTATAACCTCGTTAACGTGATAAATAAGAATGAGTTATTAATGCGCCCTGACCTGTCAGCATAGTCCGCTGATATCAATATTGAGGGGCTGGGTCTGGCTCTGGATTGGGAGATTTAAGATGACAGAGGACGCAGCATTAACCGGGACCGGGACAAAAGGCCACCTTCGATCTGGTGACCTTGCGCCAGGCAGGGGGAGAACGGATCCCCCGGTGCAGTCGTGCACCGCGCCAGTGCAACTCAGCTCACGCGATCCAGCCAGCGAACATAAGCCTGATCCCATAGCGCCGCTGGCGTGCCCGCCTTGCCAAGACCAAAGCCATGCCCGCCTTTGCTGATCTGAATCAGCTCAACCGGCACACGGTTGCGGCGGCAGGTGTCGCGCATCAGCTCGGTGTTAAACGGATTTGAGGTGTGATCGTCCTCGGCCTGCGCCAGAAACGTCGGCGGATATTGCCGGGTTACGTAGTTCTGCACTGACCAGTTCGCCTCATCCTGCGGCGTGGCATTTTTGCCGACCATCATCAGATGGGTATTGGTGTGCTGATAAGGCGCTTCCAGGGTGATGACCGGATAGATCAGACCCACGCTGTCGACTTTGGGCACCACTTCATCCAGCGGATCGATGGCCGGATAGGATTCAAAGTCCGGACGCGCCGCCGCCAGCCCCAGCAGATGCCCACCTGCCGAGAAGCCCAGCACATGCACCTTGCGCTCAAAGGATCGCACCAGCCGGATGGCACGCTGCGCATCCTGCAGCGGTGCCAGCCGCCCCGCCTGCCACTTCTCATGCGGCAGCCGGTAGCTGAGCACATAGGCGGTATAGCCATTGGCATTGAGCCAGCGCGCGACCGGCCAGGCTTCGCGTCCCATGCCGATCCAGCGATAACCGCCACCCGCTGCAATTAATACCGCTTCGCCATTGGGATTTTCCGGTTTAAAGCGCTGAATCGCCGGGCTGACGATATTTGACCAGGAACCGGTGCTGTTAATATGCAACTGGCCCGATGGGCCGCCGCCGCCGGGCGGATCGTCCGGCCAGAGGGGAATAATGTCATCGCGGGCAAATATTTTGCCAGTGGTAATGGAGAGCCCGAGCGCTCCCGTGCCGAGAATAAAGCGTCGACGCGTAATCATAATGCCTGTTATGTGATACCAGAAGAGTGAGCAAACCGTTGCGGCAGGCTGCAGTAGAATCAACAGATGCAAGTCGGGTGCCATGGCTGGCGATTATGTACGCAATGGCCCCTGAAAAGCCATAAAAAAACGCGCCCGGCAGGCGTAATGCTAGTCAGTTAAGTGACAGGTGATAACGCAGTCTGGTGCCGGGCTGCTCTGAAACTTCAGTGTGTATTGTTAAAAAGGGCACGAGAGTGGAGGCCTGAGCGCCTCTGCTGCTGAAAGGGCTATCCGCAGCGCTGAGGCGTGACGGTGGGCCAGAAGTCCACGCCGGGAAGCGTGGACAGTTCGGGGCCGGCCAGGGAGGGCCGATCCCCGAACGGTTCGTCGGCACGACGTCAAAGCCGAAGGTACCGCGTGAGCGGCGCGAGGACGGCCCGGCAGCAGCAGAGGTGCGCAGGCCCGCACTTGCGGCTCGCTCGCACATAAAAAAAGCTGCCACGTTTGACTGTGACAGCCTTTACAAATTTAATCTTAACTGATCAGTATTAGCCCGGCAGGCGCGTTTTTATTTAATCCGATGCGGTTAATCTTCCTGCTGGAACTGCGCCATCACGGCCTGCTCACACTGCTGTTCGTTAACGCGCAGTTTGGCACGCTCATCATCTCCCAGCTGCAGCCAGGCACTGGCCACTTCACGCGCGGACTCTTCATCAAATTCAGGCTGATTCATCGCCGACGGCGACTGACTGCGCGCCACGGTCGATTTCATCTGTTCGACATACTGATCCGCGCTGGCGACCTTTTTCTCGCCGCTGACAATGTGACACAGCTGACTGGCATAAACATTCTGCTCAGTGTCAGCCTCGTCCGCCGCCAGCGCGCTGCCGGTGGCGAGGATGCTCAGCAGCACTATCTGAGTTACTTTCATTCTTAACTCCTGTTAGTTCGGGTTAAACCTTACGCTGAAGGGCTTCAAGGCGTTTCTGACGCCAGTTCAGCAGCGGCGACACGGTGGTGCCGTGGACCACCACGCTGCAGACCACCAGCGTTAACGCCATATTGGTCATAATTTCCATCTGCGGGCCTTCCATACCGTGCGTCCAGGCATAGGCGATGTAGTTCAGACTGCCAATCCCGCGGATGCCCAGCCAGCCAATCAGCAGACGCTGCCCCAGCGGCAGTCCGGCGCGCAGCGTCACCAGCCAGACGGCCAGTGGCCGCACCACCACAAACAGCACCAGGCCAATCAGCACGCCGTAGATGTTCCAGTGCTGCGCCAGTGTGACGCCCAGCACCACCATCATGCCAGCCGCCAGTAAACGTTCAATAGTATCGCCAAAAGAGAGGGCGTCGCCTACCACAAACCCTATCGACTTCACCATATTGTTGTCGCCCTGATGCGCCAGGCGTTTATTAGGGTTCACCAGTGCTTCAGAGGGCAGCACGCGCTCGTCGTCAGAGAGATCGTCCGGCTGATGGCGACGGAATACGCCCATCTCAGCACGGCGTAATCCCAGCCCGGCGGCGAAGGCAGCCAGGAAGCCGGAGGCACCCAGCCACTCCACCAGTGAATAACTCAGCGCAATCAGCGCCAGCGCCAGGAAATCGTTGGGCGCCACATCGCCATTGGCATTGCGCAGTCGGGTCGCCAGCAGGCCAATCAACTGCCCCAGCACGAAACCGATGATCAGACCGCCGCCAATTGCCCAGAGCACCTCGACCGCACCCCAGTGCCCCAGCATCGCCACGCTCAGGCTTTCGCCATTAAACAGCAGCAGCGCCAGCATCAGCAACGGCAGCGCGGAACCATCATTCATGCCCGCTTCGCTGGAGATCGCCACGCGCAGCGAGTCATCATCCTGCGCATCGTTGACCGAGATTAAGCTCGCCAGCACCGGATCGGTCGGCGCAACAATGGCACCAAACGCCAGCGCAATCGGCCAGTCTAATCCCACCAGGAAGTGCGACAGCAGGGTCATCGCGGCCACGGTCAGCAGCATGGCGGGAAAAGCCAGTTTCAGCCCGGTGTGCCAGCAGTTATTTTGCAGCGGCTGACGCAGCTTGAGGCCGGTGATGAACAGCGAGGCAGCCATGGTGATTTCAGTGATGTGCGCCACGGCTTCGGAATGGGTAACAATATCGATGTGGATAACATCAAATCCCCACGGGCCGCACAGCATGCCCGCGATAAGGAACAGACCAAATGAGGTGACTGGCCCCCGGTGAATCCAACCGGAAGCCAGCGACATCAGCAGCAGAAGGCCGCCCGTCGCTGCTGTCCAGGCTAAAAAGTTCATAACACTCCAGATTATTTCGGGTTTATGAATAAGCCTGGCACATTTTTTGACGGGCGAGGTGTCAGTTTTTCAGGTGTCGACTGGCGAAGCGGACCGCCAGCGCGGCTGCACCGGCTAAGGTCGAGAGCGCAACCACGCCATTCCAGCCCCAGTGTGCCAGCGCCAGACTTCCCAGCGCCGCACCGGTGGCCATACCGATAAACACCACGGTAAACAGCAGCGCATTCAGGCGGCTGCGTGCTTCCGGCGCCAGGCCATAGACCAGCGTCTGATGCGCCACCAGGGTGGCCTGCACCCCTAAATCGAAGCCGATGGTGCAGAGGACAATCAGCGCCAGCTGGGCTGGCATTGGCAGCAGCGGCAGCAGAAACATCAGCGCAAAGGAGATTGTCACCAGCGCGGCGCCAGCCTGCGTGACCCTTGCCGGACCGATGCGGTCAGCAAAACTGCCCGCCAGCGGTGCCGCCATGGCACCCGCCGCACCGGCTAAACCAAATGCCCCGGCCACGGCACTGTCCAGATGAAAGTGGTCGCTGAGCATTAACGCCAGCGTCGACCAGAAGGCGCTAAAACCCACTGACAACAGCCCCTGAGCCAGTGCGGCACGACGCAGCGTCTGATGGTGACGCCACAGGTGAACCAGCGACAGCAACAGGCGCGGATAGCTCACCGAGGTGCCTGGCGCGAAACGCGGCAGTACCCGCCACAGCGTCAGCGTTATCAGCAGCACCGCCAGCGCAGCAATCATATACATGGTGCGCCAGCCGAAATACTCTGCCACCACCCCGCTGACCACCCGCGACAGCAGGATGCCCACCAGCAGCCCGGTCATCACCGTGCCGACTGTTTTACCCCGACTGCGTTCCGGCGCCAGCGCCGCCGAAGCGGGCACAATATCCTGCGCCACGGTGGCGGTCAGGCCGGTGATAAAACTGGCAATCAGCAGCGCGCTGAGTCCACCGGAAAAACCACACAGCAGCAGCGCCGCCACCAGCATTAAGCCTTTGATAAAGATAATGGTGCGCCGGTCATGACGATCGCCCAGCGGAGCCAGCAGCAGGATGCCCAGCGCATAGCCGGCCTGGGTCAGCATCGGCACCATGCCGACCGCGCCGATGCCAGCGTTAAACTGCTTGCTGATGATATCCAGCATCGGCTGGCTGTAGTAGATCGACGCGACGCTGAGTCCGGCACCGGCGGCCAGGGTAAACACCAGCGGCGCAGAGAGCGGTTCATTTTGAGTCTGGGTCTGTATGGCTGACATGCTGTAATCCTCATCATTTCGTCCTGCCATTAAAGCGCATTGCGGTTATACGCGGTAGACTGACATCAGGCAAAACCGTTATGCGTGGTGCGTATGAACAATCCTAACAGCAGCGATCGCATCGATCTGATGCAGACTTTTATCCGTATTGTGGAGAGCGGCAGCTTATCCGCCGCCGCCGCGCAGCTCGGCACGACACAACCCACCGTCAGCCGCCGACTGCAGAGCCTGGAGCAGCGGCTGGGCCTCAAGCTTATCCTGCGCACCACCCATGCACTGAAGCTTACCGATGATGGCGAGCGCTGCTACGCCCAGGCGCGGCAGCTGCTGGCGACCTGGCATGCGCTGGAAGATGAGCTGACCGGGGCCAGCGATGACCCGGTCGGTACGCTGCGGGTTCGCGCCCCACACGCCTTTGGTCAGGATCAGCTGATCGCCCCGCTGGTGGACTATCTGCACCGCTACCCCCGGCTCAATATTGAGTGGATGCTGAATGACCGCACGCCCGACTTTATGGCGGAGAATGTGGACTGTGCCATTCAGGTCGGCGCGCCAACCGATCCTTCGGTGGTGGCGATACTGCTGGCAGAAGTGCCGCGTATTGTGGTGGCCGCCCCGCACCTGCTGGCGCAGCAGCCGCCGATAGAGCGGGTTGAACAGCTGCGCGATCTGCCGTGGCTGGCACTGACCAGTTTTTACCGTAACGAAGTGGCGTTGCAGAAGATTGACGACGGCCAGCCGGTAAACCTGGCGATTACGCCCCGGCTGAGCAGCGACAGTTTATATGCGGTGCGTAAAGCGGCACTGGCGGGGATGGGAGCCGCGATCGTCTCGTCCTGGGCGGTGCAGGAAGATCTGGCGGATGGCGGCCTGGTTCAGCTGATGCCCGCGTGGCAGGCACCGCCGCTGCCGGTGTGGCTGACTTATCCCTGGGCGAGTTACTACCCGGCCAGGCTGCAACACTTTTTTGCCATGATCAAAGAGGTGATGCCGCAGCTGGCGGGCACGCGTCCGGCCTCACAGCCAGCGGGTCGTTCAGGGGGAACAGAGCGGAAAGGGTAAAGCAGGCGCCCGCCTCAGCGGGCCGCCAGAGAGGTTACTTCGGTTTTTTATCGCTGCGCGACATCTGATCCAGCCAGCCCATCACAAAGGCGGAGAGCACAAAGGTCAGGTGGATAATCACGTACCACATCAGCTTGTCGTTTTCGACGTTGCGCGCTTCCATAAACACCCGCAGCAGGTGAATTGAGGAGATGGCGACAATGGAGGCGGCGACTTTGTTTTTCAGCGAGCCGGAGTCCATCTTGCCCAGCCAGCTCAGCTTCTCTTTATCTTCGTCGATATCGAGCTTAGAGATGAAATTCTCATAACCCGACAGCATCACCATCACCAGCAGGCCGCCAACCAGCGTCATATCCACCAGCGACAGCAGCAGCAGGATCAGATCGTTTTCCGCAATGCTGAAAATGTTGGGCAGCAGGTGGAAAATTTCCTGGAAAAATTTAATGGTCAGCGCCAGCAATCCCAGCGAAAGTCCAATGTAAACCGGGGCCAGCAACCAGCGCGATGCATACATCAGGTTTTCGGTAAAACGTTCCATACAATCCCACGAATAATCAAACAGGTCCGGGAGTATAACCGATCAACTGTGAAGTTATTTCAGCCCTTCGTCAGAAATTTCAGGGACCGGCGGCAGCGGCAGCGAGAGACGAAATGCCGCGCCCCCTTCGGCCCTGTTCTCTGCCCAGATCTGTCCGCCGTGGCTCTCGATAATGGTTTTACAGATTGCCAGACCCAGCCCGACGCCCGGCACCGCCGACTCTTTGTCGCCCCGCCAGAATTTATCGAATATCCGGCTTAAATCGTCTTCGGCAATGCCCGGTCCGCTATCCCAGACCGAGATCTCCAGCCGTGACGCCGCACGCCAGGCGCGAATGCCGCGTGGTGCGCTGTTACCGGCATACTTCAGGCTGTTCTCAATCAGGTTGGTGAAGACCCGCTCCAGCAGCGTGCTGTCGCCTTTGATCAGCACGATGTCGTCCGGCAGATCGAGCCGGACCTCATGCCCTTTCAGTGATGGTGCCATGCTGCTCAGCGCCCCGCCGACCACCTCTTCCAGCGCCAGCCACTCCTCACGCAGATTGAGGCCGCCCGACTGAATGCGCGCCATATCCAGCATGTTGCTCACCAACCGGATGGTGCTCAGCGTCTGCTCGCGGATCTGACTGGCCTGCGGCACATATTTTGAGTTGTCGCTGGCCAGGTCAAGCATCAGCATTTCCGCCTGACCAAACAGCACGGTCAGTGGGGTGCGCAGGTCGTGGGACAGCGCCGACAGCAGCGCATTGCGCAGCTGTTCACGCTCCGCCGAGAGCCGGGACGCCGCCTCGCTATGCGACAGCGCCATCCGTTCCAGTGCGTTAGCAATCAGCACCGTAAAGGTTTCCACCAGCCGCTGCTGCTCGGGGATCATCAGCTGACGCAGGTTCTGCGGCTCCACCACCAGCAAACCCCGGCAGTGCGCGCCACTTTTCAGCGGCAGGATCTGATAAGGCACCGCCGGTAAGGTATCAGTGCCCGCACCCGCAGGCTGGCCTTTGCTGTAACTCCATTTAGCAATCGCGCGATCCGGCTCGCTGGCTGGTAACGCATCGCCCACCGGTTGCAGTTCGCCCTGCTCATCCGGCAGCAGCAGCAGGCAGCGCGCCTGTAACGTGGCATCCAGCACCCGCTGGCTGGTGGCGGCGATATCCTGCGGCGTTAACGCACTGCCCAGCGATTTCGCCATCTCATAGAGCTGGCGCGCCCGCTGCTCGCGGTAGCGCGCCACCCGCGCCTGATAACGCACGCCTGCCGTGAGATTGCCGACGATTACGCCTACCGCCAGCATCACGCCAAAGGTGACCAGATATTGCAGATCGGAGACCGCCACCGTGCCGGTGGGGGCAACAAAGAAGAGGTCAAAGGCGACGATATTCATCACCGTGGCGATCACCGACGGCCAGCGACCATAGCGCAGCGCCACGATCACCACCGCCAGCAGATAGATCATTACGCAGTTGGCGGGATCGAAACCGATCAGTACCGACTGTCCGGCGGCGGTTACAAGGATACAGAGCACCAGCGCCATCATTACGCCGCGCAGCTGAATACGCCATTTTTCGCTGGTGACGCGGCCATCCGGCAGCGGATGCGGCGCATCCTTCAGCGGCTCATCCAGCGCCACCACCAGCAGATCGAGATCCGGCCCCAGCTGGCCGAGCCGTTCGGCAAAGCTGTCACGCCGCCAGCGCCGCAGCGGGCGACGACCGGTGACAATTTTGCCCAGATTGTGCGCGCGGGCGTAACCCAGTACCGCTTCGGCTTCATCGGGTTCAGAGAGGGTCGCGGTTTCCGCGCCCAGCTCCTGCGCCAGTTGTAACGTACGCAGAATCGCCCGTCGCCGCGCTTCCGGCAGCCGGTGCAGCCGGGGCGTTTCGACATAGACCGCGTGCCATTCACTGCCAAGCCGCGCCGCCAGTCGGGCGGCGGTGCGCACCAGCTTTTCACTGCCGCTGTCGTCGCCAATGCAGAGCAGAATGGCGTCGCGGGTGTGCCAGACGCGCTCCCGTCCCTGCTGATCGCGCCAGGCGCGCATCTGATCATCCACCCGATCGGCGGTACGACGCAGGGCCAGCTCACGCAGGGCGAACAGGTTACCTTTGCGGAAAAAGTTTTCGATGGCGCGTTCCGCGCGGTCGCCAATATAGACTTTGCCCTCTTTCAGCCGCTGCCGCAGATCGTCGGGCGGCAGATCGACCAGCACCACTTCGTCGGCGCTGTCGAAAAAGGGATCGGGCACGGTTTCGCGCACCTGAATGCCGGTGACGCCGCCTACCACATCGTTGAGGCTCTCAAGATGCTGTACGTTGACGGTGGTCAGTACATCGATGCCCGCTTCCAGCAGCTCCTCAATATCCTGCCAGCGCTTGGGATGGCGCGAGCCCTGCACGTTGGTGTGCGCCAGCTCATCCATCAGGATCACCGCCGGATGGCGAGCCAGCGCGGCATCAAGATCAAACTCCGCATGACGCGAGCGGCCGGTTGCGCGACGCGGCAGCAGAGTTAACCCTGTCAGCAGCTGTGCGGTTTCCGGCCGGTCATGGGTCTCTACCACGCCGATTAAGACATCCAGACCCTGCGCGCGCAGCCGCTGTGCCTCCTGCAGCATGGCATAGGTTTTACCCACGCCCGCACAGGCACCAAAGTAAATTTTCAGCTGCCCGCGATGACTTTCGCGGTTAGCCTGCAGCAGCGCGTCG
This sequence comes from Pantoea sp. OVA07A, assembly GCF_019969975.1. Lineage (NCBI taxonomy): Bacteria > Pseudomonadati > Pseudomonadota > Gammaproteobacteria > Enterobacterales > Erwiniaceae > Pantoea > Pantoea sp. OVA07A. Next base: position 204,220 of record NZ_JAHXYM010000006.1, read on the forward strand.
GGATCGGGACGCTGGGGTTCGTGGTTCATCGCTTCCTTAGAGCCTATGCCAGTAGGCGTAATTGTTGCAGACAGTCTGGACACGGACAGCGCGGAACAACCGGAGCGTACACGTAGTACGTGAGGATTGTGAGCACTGCCCAGGTTCAGACTGACAAATAAAATAGCCTAATGGGATAGGCTCTTAACACCATTACAGTTCGTTGAGCGCCATATTCAGCTGCAACACGTTGAGGGTCGGTGTGCCAAGGAATGGCAGCAGCGGACGATGCGTCATCTTATCTATCAGCGCCTCGACCTGCGGCAACGGCAACTGGCGGCTGGCGGCGATACGCGGTGCCTGCCAAAGGGCGGCCTGTGGCGAAATATCCGGGTCCAGCCCGCTGGCTGACGCGGTGACCAGTTCAACCGGGACGGCGGCAGGTGCCTGCGGATTCGCGGCCCGCAGCGCAGCGACGCGATCGGCTACCGCTTTGTCCAGCGCCGGGTTGCTGGCGGCCAGATTGCTGCCCCCTGAGGCCAGCGGATTATAAGGTTTATCGCCACTGGCTGAAGGGCGGCCCCAGAAATAGTTGGGCTGGGTAAAGTTCTGGCCAATCAGCGCCGATCCGCGCGCCACGCCATCCTCCTCCAGCAGCGAGCCGCTGGACTGGGACGGAAACAGCCACTGCGCCAGACCGGTGGTGAGCAAAGGATAAACCACGCCGGTAACAAGCGTAAGCAGCAACAACAGTAAAATTGCCGGACGTAACTGACTCATTTTTCTCTCCTCAGGCCATGCCTGAAAACACTAACAGCAGATCGATCGCTTTGATGCCGACAAACGGCACCAGCAGGCCACCCAGACCGTAAATCAGCAGGTTGCGGCGCAGCAGCGCAGCAGCGCTCAGTGGGCGGTAGCTGACGCCTTTCAGGGCCAGCGGGATCAGGAAGACAATCACCAGAGCGTTAAAGATCACCGCCGACAGAATCGCACTGGCTGGCGAGTGCAGGTGCATCACGTTAAGCATGTTGAGCTGCGGATAGGTCGCCGCAAACGCCGCCGGAATGATGGCGAAGTATTTCGCCACGTCGTTGGCGATACTGAAGGTGGTCAGCGAACCGCGCGTCATCAGCATCTGTTTACCGATATGCACCACTTCCAGCAGCTTGGTCGGGTTCGAGTCGAGATCGACCATGTTGCCCGCCTCTTTCGCCGCCTGGGTACCGGAGTTCATCGCCACCGCCACATCCGCCTGCGCCAGTGCTGGCGCATCGTTGGTGCCGTCGCCGGTCATCGCCACTAAACGCCCTTCCGCCTGATACTGGCGGATCAGCGCCAGCTTGGCTTCCGGCGTGGCCTCTGACAGGAAGTCATCCACGCCCGCTTCCGCGGCAATCGCTGCGGCCGTCAGCGGGTTATCGCCGGTGATCATCACCGTTTTGATACCCATTTTGCGCAGTTCGGCAAAGCGCTCTTTGATGCCACCTTTGACGATATCTTTCAGCGCCACCACGCCCAGCACGTTCGCGCCCTCTGACACCACCAGCGGCGTGCCGCCACTGCGTGCCACCTCTTCCACCTGCGCATTGACCTCGGCCGGGAAACGGCCATGGTTCGCTTCGATGTGGCGTCGTACCGCATCGACCGCGCCTTTGCGGATCAGTCGATCCTGCACGTTTACGCCGCTCATGCGGGTCTGCGCAGAGAACGGAATAAAGCTGGCACCCATGCTGCTGAGATCGCGCTCACGCAGATTAAATCGCTGTTTTGCCAGCACCACGATGCTGCGCCCTTCCGGCGTCTCATCGGCCAGCGAGGCGAGCTGAGCGGCGTCGGCCAGTTGCTCTTCGCTGACGCCCGGCGCGGGCAGGAACTGGGTCGCCTGACGGTTACCCAGCGTGATGGTGCCGGTTTTGTCCAGCATCAGCACATCCACATCGCCCGCGGCTTCCACCGCACGTCCGCTGGTCGCAATGACGTTAGCACCCAGCATCCGGCTCATCCCCGCCACGCCAATCGCCGACAGTAAGCCGCCGATGGTGGTCGGGATCAGACAGACCAGCAGCGCCACCAGCACCGTGATGCTGACCGGCGTTCCGCCCCATGCCGAGAACGGCCAGAGTGTCACGGTCGCCAGCAGGAACACGATGGTCAGTGACACCAGCAGGATGGTCAGGGCGATCTCATTCGGGGTTTTGCGGCGTTTCGCACCTTCCACCATGGCGATCATCCGGTCAAGGAAGGTTTCGCCCGGGTTGGCGCTACAGGTGATCACCAGCCAGTCAGAGAGAATGCGGGTCCCGCCGGTGACGGAGGCGAAGTCACCGCCCGACTCGCGGATCACCGGTGCGGACTCACCGGTAATAGCGCTCTCATCCACAGAGGCACCGCCCTCCATCACTTCACCGTCGCAGGGGATGATGTCGCCCGCTTCCACCAGCACGGCATCGCCTTTGCGCAGCTCATCGGCACTGACCTGCTGCCACTCGGCGCCATAGCGCGCCGCTGAGAGTTTTTTGGCAAAGCTGGTCTTTTTCACCCCTTTCAGGCTGCTGGCCTGGGCCTTACTGCGCCCTTCTGCCAGCGCCTCCGCCAGGTTGGCAAACAGCACGGTGAACCAGAGCCAGACCGCGATCGCCCCGGTAAAGCTGGCGCTGCCGCTGATCCGGCCGGTCAGCATCGCCAGCGCCAGCAGCGAGGTCAGAATGCTGCCGAGGTAGACCACAAACATCACCGGGTTACGGAACTGCACCCGGGGATCGAGCTTTTTCACTGCATCCCAGGCCGAGGTACGCAGCAATGCTGCGTCAAATAACGCCTGTTGTTGACGACTCATGAGGATTGTCCCTGAACAAGTTGCAGATGCTCAGCCACCGGGCCCAGCGCCAGAGCAGGAATAAAGGTCAGTGCACCCACCAGCAGCACCGTGCCGATCAGCAGTCCGATAAACAGCGGACCGTGGGTTGGCAGCGTGCCGTTACCCACCGGCTGCACTTTTTTCACCGCCATTGCACCGGCAATCGCCATCACCGGAATGATGATGCCGAAGCGGCCCAGCAGCATGCAGGCAGCCAGTAGCAGGTTCCAGAACGGCGTGTTGGCACTCAGGCCGGCAAAGGCGCTGCCGTTGTTGTTGGCCGCTGAGGAGACCGCGTAGAGCACTTCGCTGAAGCCGTGAATGCCGGGATTGGCCATGGCACTGCGCCCGGCGTCGGTCATCATCGCCAGTGCGGTACCGATCAGCACCAGCGCCGGTGTGACCAGAATCGCCAGCGCGGTCATTTTCATCTCCCAGACGTCGATTTTTTTGCCCAGGAATTCCGGAGTACGACCGATCATCAGCCCGGCGATAAACACCGCCAGCAGCACAAACAGCAGCATGCCGTAGAGACCAGCACCGACGCCGCCAAACACCACTTCGCCCAGCTGCATCAGCCACATCGGCACCATGCCGCCCAGCGCGGTAAAGGAGTCGTGCATGGCATTCACCGCACCGCAGGAGGCGGCGGTGGTGATGACCGCGAACAGGCTGCTGTTAAGAATGCCAAAGCGCGTCTCTTTACCTTCCATGTTGATGGCGCTGTCAGCACCCAGCTGGAGGAAATGCGGGTTGCCCTGCAGTTCGGCCCACATGACGACCGATACCGCCGCCACAAACATCAGCGTCATCGCCCACAGCAGCATGTGGCCCTGACGACGGTCACGCACGCTTTCGCCAAACGCGAAGCAGAGCGCCGCCGGGATCAGGAAGATGCTCAGCATCTGCACCAGGTTAGTCAGCACCGTCGGGTTTTCAAACGGATGGGAGGAGTTGGCGTTAAAGAAGCCGCCACCGTTGGTGCCCAGCATTTTGATCGCTTCCTGCGACGCTACCGGTCCCATCGACAGCGTCTGCTGCACGCCTTCCAGCGTGGAGAAACTGTGATAAGGCGCGAAGTTCTGGATGCTGCCCTGGCTGACAAAGAACAGCGCCATCAGCAGGCTGATGGGCAGTAAGACATAGAGCGTGATGCGCGTCAGGTCGCGCCAGGCGTTACCCAGGGTCGCAGAGCTGCGATTAGCGAAGCCACGGATCAGCGCAAATGCCACGGCGATACCGGTCGCGGCTGAGAGGAAATTCTGCACCGTCAGGCCCACCATCTGACTGAAATAGCTCAGGGTGCTTTCGCCGCTGTAGGATTGCCAGTTGGTGTTGGTGACGAAGCTCACGGCGGTGTTCAGCGCCAGATGCCAGCTCAGGCCAGGCAGCTGCTGCGGATTCAGCGGCAGCGCGCCCTGCATCAGCAATATTGCCAGCAGCACCACGAAACCCAGCGCATTAAACAGCAGAATCGCCAGCAGGTAGTGCGGCCAGCGCATGTCCGATTGTTGTGCGCCCAGCAGTCGCCACAGCGGCGCTTCCAGGCGGGCAAACACCGGCTTGTCAGCCACTAACGACGCCAGACCCCGTCCAAGCGGCTGCGCCAGCACCATCAGCAGTAGCAGATAGAATGCGATGAGTAAAAAAGCATTGGCCGCCATCAGAAGGCCTCCGCATTTAACAGGGCATAGATCAGATAGCCCAGTAACAACACCACCAGCACAATGCCGGTTATTACGCCCACGCTCACAGGAACCTCCAGAGGATTGGATTTATGGCTTAGCTTGCGCGGAGACGTATAAAGAAGGGGTTAAAATGCAGCGGGCGGGCGTAAAAATAGTGTAAAAATGGCCAAAAATCAGGCGACTTCCAGCGCCCAGATACGATTGAGATCGACGTTACCCCACAGCGTGCTGTCCTCTGCGCCCACAATGCTGTCGGTGCAGAAGCTGTCGCCGAGGTCGAGCTCTTCCGGTTTCACTTCACGCTGGGCGTGCAGCGACCAGAAGACATGCACGCAGGGACGCATCAGCGATTTTTCGCCCGCTTTCACCACCAGCGCCACCCGGCCGGAGGCCAGACGCACCAGCGATCCCACCGGATAGATGCCGATGGTCCGTACGAAGGTGTGCAGCAAGCCAGGGTCGAAATGGCCGCGCCAGCTCAGCATCTGGTGCATCGCCTCGGCGGGTGTCCAGCCGTTGCGATAGGAGCGGGTCGAGGTCACGGCATCATAGACATCGCACACCGCCGCCATGCGGGCGTAGAGCGAAATCGCCTCGCCTTTCAGGCGGTGCGGATAGCCGCTGCCATCATATTTTTCATGATGATGCAGGGTGATATCGAGCAGATCGTCATCGGCGTCGGCTTCTATCAGCATCTGCGCACCGACCACCGGATGCTCACGCATCACCCTGAACTCCTCTTCAGTCAACTTGCCCGCTTTGTTCAGGATCGCCAGCGGCACGGCCGCTTTGCCGACATCATGCAGTAAACCGCCCATGCCCACCCGACGCAGCTCCTGCTCATCCAGTCCAAGTTTTTTACCCAGCGCAATCATCAGCCCGCAGACCGCCATGGAGTGCAGGTAGGTGTAGTCATCATGATTTTTCAGTCGCGCCACGCTCAGCATGGCAGAGGGTTCACGCGTGATCGATCCGGCGATTTCATCCACCAGATCCATCATATAATCGAGCTTCAGGCCGTTACCCAGCCGCGCTTCGTTGAACATCGCCAGCACTTTCGGTTTGCCCTGCAAAAAGATCTGCTGTGCCTGATCCAGTTCCTGGAAAAACGGGGTGCGGCCAATGGTTCTCTTCGCGACCGTGGAGGCGATCGGCGCCTGCACCGATCGATCGAGGTCGATCCAGAGCTGGCGGATCCCTTCAGTGCGAAGCATGGCGATTTGTCGGGGATCGGTGATCAGCATCTCATTATGAATGCGCTGGTCTTTTATCCACCAGACCTCCAGCTTGTGGATAAACATCCCTGGGCGCAATTCATCAATGGTAATAAGCTTTATCACGCTATCACTCTTTAATATCAGCGGGTGGTAAGGTGATATCGGCAGCCGGACAAATTTTCTTCAGGCTGTTTTGTGCGAAGGTGAGGGTCTGGTGAGTGGTCAGAGGAGAGGCGTCCTGCCTCGCCCCCGTTTCAGCAGGGGGTTAAGGCGCCGCTGTGGTTACACTACCCGGGTCAGCACCGGCTCACCACGGGCAAACGACAGCATATTCTCAAAGACCAGGTCAGCCATCGCCGCCATGGTTTCGCGGGTGCTGCTGGCGATATGCGGCGTGATCACCACATTGTCGCGCTGGCGCAGTGCGTCAGGCACCTGCGGCTCCTGTTCAAACACATCCAGCCCGGCACCGGCGATCTGCCCGGTTTCCAGCGCATCCACCAGCGATTGCTGATCCACCACGCTGCCGCGCGCAATGTTAATCAGATAGCCCTGTGGTCCCAGCGCCTGCAGCACTTCCGCATTGATAATGTGGCGCGTCGCGGCACCGCCAGGCAGGGTCAGCACCAGGAAATCGGCCTGCTGCGCCAGCGCCACCAGGCTCTCATGACGGGTGTAGGGTACATCGGGGCGTGAACGCGGGTTGTAATAGTGAATCGCCATATCAAACGCCTGCGCGCGCCTTGCTACCGCCTGACCGATATTGCCCAGCCCGACGATACCGCACACCTTGCCACCGATTTTGCTGCTCAGCGGAAAGCGGCCCTGCGTCCAGTGACCGGCGCGTGTGAAGCGATCGGCCTCGCTGATGCGGCGCGCCACATCCAGCAGCAGCGCCATCCCCAGATCGGCGACGCAATCATTGAGCACCTCCGGCGTGTTGGTCACCACAATGCCGCGCGATCGGGCGGCTTCCGTATCGATGCTGTCATAACCGACGCCGTTACTGCAGATCGCTTTCAGGTTTGGCAGCGCGGCGATCAGCGCGGCCGGTGCGCCCATCACCGCGTTGCCGCTGGTGACCAGCATGTCGATATCTGCGCCCTGCTCAGCCAGAAAGGCTGCCTCATCTTCCGCCTCCCACAGACGGAACGCGGTGAACGTCTTTTCAATGTTCTCTATCAGCTGCGGCGGCAGGAATTTCCCTCTGATCAGCACCTTACATTGCTTTAATGCCATCTTCTTTCTCCTGATTGTTATAGGATGCCGGGCGATCGCTCTCTTCACCGACGCGTTCAATCGGTCCCATCACCAGCAGGAACAGCAGCGCCGCTACCACGCAGTGTGCCGCCACAAACGCCAGCCCGATGCTGTAGCTGCCGGTCAGACCGACGATGATGCCGAACAGCAGCGGCGTGGTGAAACCGGCAATATTGCCGATGCCGTTAAAAATAGAGCCTGCCAGGCCCACCGCCTCTTTGGGTGCGGTGTCGCTGATCACCGTCCAGGTGCCTGCACCGGCCGCTATACCTTTACCGAAAAAGGCGAAGGACATAATGGCGATAATGCCGCTATTGCCCGGAATGATCGCCGCCAGCACCAGACTGGACGCCATCAGCATACCGACGATATAGGGCGTTTTACGCGCCCAGGAGACGCTCCAGCCCCGGGCGATTAACTTGTCTGACAGGTAGCCGCCGCTGATCCCGCCCAGAAAACCAAACAGCGCCGGAGCAACGGTGGCGAAGCCCGCCTCCATGATGTTCATGCCGCGCGCCTGCACCAGATAGATCGGAAACCAGGTAATAAAGAAGTAGCTGAGCGCGATGATGCAGTACTGACCGAGATAGGCGCACCAGAGCATGCGATTAGTGAGCAGCTTTCTGAACATCGCTTTACTGACCGGTGGCCGCGCTTTCAGCGTCTGCGCCGAGTCGATATCCACCAGCGCACCACCGTCGACGATGTGGCGCAGTTCACTCTCTGACACGCCAGGGTGATTGCGCGGCTCCCGCATCCAGGCAGCCCAGACAAACACCGCCAGCAGGCCGATGCCGCCCAGCACAAAGAACGGCCACTCCCAGCCAAAGCGCGACACCAGCCAGCCTGACAACGGCGAGAAAATGGCGACGGCAAAATATTGCGCCGAGCTGAACAGCGATGAAGCCCGTCCCCGCTCTGCGCCAGGGAACCACATAATCACCACGCGCGCATTGGCGGGAAAGCTGGGTGCCTCGATCAATCCCAGCATAAAGCGCAGACCAAACATCAGCATCAGCGCGCCGGTCATGCCGCTGGAGAACTCGCCAACGAATCCCATCGCCAGCGTCGAGACTGACCAGAGCGCCAGCGTGACGCCATACACTTTTTTAGCCCCGAAGCGGTCAAGAAACAGCCCGCCGGGAATCTGACCGATAACGTAGGCCCAGCTGAAGGCAGAGAGGATCAATCCCAGCTGGATCGCTGACAGGCCGAACTCCTCTTTGATCGCCGATCCGGAGATCGAGAGGATCGAACGGTCGGCATAAGCCACGACCGACAGAAAGAGGATCAGGCAGAGGATCCAGATGCGCACATGAGACGTCCGGTGAGTCGTTTGGTCTTTAAGCATGAGCTGAATTCCTTAAAAAGCGGCAGGTTGCGCCACGAGGTTTTTTTCAGGAATAACGCTGAGATTTCCCGCTTAAGGAAATATAGATAGGAGGCTAACGATGGATCATTGTGCGGATGTTGAGATCGTCAGGCCCGATTGAACGATTTTCTGACAACCACCACAAAGGCCAGTGCGATGCTGCACAAAAGCGCAAAAAGCCGCGGCTGCCTGCCGCAGAGTGTGCGCCACGTCGAGGATTTCATCGGCGCTGGCAGCTATGACGCGGCGATTTTACGGCAAAGTGTGGCGGCGCTAGCAAGAGTGAAAAGGGCCGGTTGTCAAACCCGGCGACTGTTCATAAGCTGCAAATGATAATCTTTGTCCATTTTTATAATAAATGAAAAATCTATTCCACTCAGTTAACCTCGGGAGTCTGCAATGAAAAAACGTGCATGGGCAATACTCTGTCTGCTCTCTCTTTCCACGTCGGCGCTGGCAGAGAAAATTGGCGTCTCAATGGCCTATTTCGACCAGAACTTTCTGACCATTATCCGCCAGTCGATCGAGAAAGAGGCCAAAGCGCGTCAGCTGGATGCGCAGTTCGAAGATGCACGCGGCGACGTGGGCCGTCAGACCGATCAGGTGCAGAGTTTTATCAGTTCCGGGGTGGACGCGATTATCGTCGATCCGGTCGACTCCGCCAGCACCCCTGCCCTGACCAGACTGGCGCAGCAGGCTCACATTCCGCTGGTTTACGTTAACCGCACACCGGGCGATAAAACCCTGCCGCCGGGCGTGGTGTTTGTCGGCTCTGACGAACGCGAATCGGGCACGTTGCAGATGGAAGCGCTGGCGAAGCAGGCGGGTTATCGTGGCAAAGTCGCCATTATCATCGGTAACCTCAGCGATGCGGGTGCGCTGCAGCGCACCAAAGATGTGGAGCAGGTGGTGGCAAAGTATCCCGACATGAAAGTAGTGCTGAAGCAGACCGCAAACTATTCGCGTAATGAGGGCATGGATTTAATGCTCAACTGGCTGTCGAACGGGGAAGAGATCGATATTGTCGCCGCCAACAACGACGAAATGGCGATTGGCGCAACCATGGCGATTGCCCAGGCGAAACCGAAGAAAACCATTCTGGTGGGCGGCATTGATGCCACGCCGGATGGCCTGAAAGCCCTGGCAAGCGGCAAAATGGCCGTCACCGTGTTCCAGGATGCCGTGGGTCAGGGCAAAAAATCGGTCGAGGTGGCGCAGCAGATGATCAAAGGGAAAAAAGTCGATTCCCACCAGTGGATCCCGTTTGAACTGGTGACGCAGCAGAACATGCAGCAATACAGCAATAAAAATCCGTAATGAAAAGCGGAGCGGCAGCGCTGCCGCTCCGGTTATCACTTCTCGTGCAGCAGTTTCGCCATCATCACCACATCGCGCAGCTGACCGTCGCGCAGGGCAGCCTGCCGCATCACCCCTTCACGCTCAAAGCCCAGCCGCTCATAGAGCCGCAGCGCCCGTTCGTTGTCGTGAAACACCTCCAGCTCCATACGCGTAATCCCCAGCCAGTTACGGGAATAGTCGAGCGCGGTGCGGATCAGGCGCTCACCGACGCCGCGACCGGCGTAATCGGGATGCACACCCAGCCCAAAGCTGATGCAGTGGCGGGTGCGCGGCTTGTTATCCACAAACAGCGTCAGCTCACCGGCCAGCACGCCCTCGATCTCCGCGACAAAGGCGATAAACCCCTCAGCATCCATTCTGGCGATTTTTTTCTCCCAGGTGGCAACGCTGGGAAACGGCAGCTGCAGCGTCCAGGGATAGACATCGGGATGACTGTAGAGTCGCTGATAGGCGGCGGCATCCTGCGGTTCCCGTGCCCGAATAATGATTTCCATATTTTCTCCTTTTAGCCGAACGGGGTTCATGCACTAAGCTGTAGCTCTTTACCGGACGGAAAGAGTATCGCTATGTTGTATCGCCGTTTTGAGCGTTTTATCAATATTTTTCATGACGCGCCCACCGACTCGCCCCCCTCAACGGTCTGGTCGTTTTACCTCTACTATCTGCGGCAGGTCTGGCCGAGTTTCGCGGCACTGCTGGTAGTGGGACTGGCGTCAGCCCTGATTGAAGTGTCGCTGTTCAGCTATCTGAGCCGCATTATCGATATGGTCAATCACTCCACGCCCGCCAGCCTGTTTCGGGATAACTGGCCGATACTGCTGTGGATGGGGGCGGTGGCGCTGATTCTGCGGCCGATTTTTATCGCCCTGCACGACATGCTGGTGCATCAAAGCATCAGCCCGAGCATGACCAGCATGATCCGCTGGCAGAATCACAACTACGTGCTGCGCCAGAGCCTCAATTTCTTCCAGAACGATTTCGCGGGTCGCATCGCCCAGCGCATTATGCTGACCGGCAGTTCACTGCGCGATTCCGCGGTGCAGCTGGTGGATGCCATCTGGCACGTGCTGATCTACGCGGTGACTTCACTGGTGCTGTTTGCCGGTGCCGACTGGCGGCTGATGATCCCGCTGATTCTGTGGATGGTGGCCTACAGCGCCTCGCTGCGTTTCTTTGTGCCGCGCGTTAAAGCGCGTTCGGTGGTCTCCTCAGAGTCGCGATCTAAGCTGATGGGCACCATTGTCGATGGTTATACCAACATCGCCACCATCAAGCTGTTCGCTCACAGCGATCTGGAACGGCAGTATGCGCGTGAGGCGATTCAGGAGCAGACCGAAAAAACCCAGAACGCCGGTCGCATGGTCACCAGCATGGATCTGACCCTGTCGGCGCTGAACGGCCTGCTGATTGTCTCGACCTCCGGGCTGGCGCTGTGGTTATGGAGCCAGTCGCTGATTAGCGTCGGGGCGATTGCACTGGCGACCGGTCTGGTGATCCGCCTGGTGAATATGTCCGGCTGGATCATGTGGGTGGTCAATGGCATTTTCGAAAATATTGGTACGGTACAGGATGGCCTGAAAACCATTGCGCAGCCGCTGAGCGTGCAGGATGCGCCGCAGGCGAAGCAGCTTAAGGTGACGCGCGGCAACATCCGCTTTGAGGATGTGCGCTTCGATTATGGCGGTGGCCGTCAGGTGATTAACGGCTTTAATCTTGACATCAAACCTGGTGAGAAGATTGGGCTGATTGGTCCCTCGGGCGCCGGTAAATCGACGCTGGTGAACCTGCTGCTGCGCCTCTATGACCTGAACGCAGGGCGGATTGTGATCGACGATCAGGATATCGCCGCCGTGACGCAGGAGAGCCTGCGCAGCCAGATTGGCATGATCACCCAGGACACCTCGCTGCTGCACCGCTCAATCCGTGAAAACCTGCTGTATGGTCGTCCCGACGCCAGCGAAGAGGAGCTGCAGCTTGCGATTCACCGCGCCCGCGCCGATGAGTTTATCCCGCTGCTCTCCGACTCGCTGGGCCGCACCGGGCTGGACGCGCACGTGGGCGAGCGCGGCGTGAAACTGTCGGGCGGTCAGCGTCAGCGTGTGGCGATAGCCCGCGTGCTGCTGAAGGATGCGCCGGTTCTGATCATGGATGAGGCCACCTCGGCGCTCGACTCCGAAGTGGAAGCGGCGATTCAGGAGAGCCTGGAGTCACTGATGCAGGGCAAAACCGTTATCGCCATCGCGCACCGCCTGTCGACCATCGCGAAGATGGATCGGCTGGTGGTGCTGGATAAAGGCGGCATTGCCGAGATGGGCAGCCATCACGAGCTGCTGGCGCAAAACGGCCTCTATGCCCGCTTGTGGCAGCATCAGACCGGCGGTTTTGTCGGCATCGATTAATCGCCGCGTCGATAGGGTAAGGCGTCGCGGGCTTCTTCCGCCCAGCCGCGCACGCCTTCCCGCTCCTGCACCAGAAAATCTGCCACGGCATCGCGCAGGCCGGGATGCAGCAGATAGTGCCAGGAGTGGGTAATCTGCGGCTCAAAGCCGCGCACCAGCTTATGCTCGCCCTGCGCGCCGGCATCAAACCGCGTCAGCCCCTCATCAAGGGCCAAATCCATTCCCTGATAGAAACAGGTTTCGAAGTGCAGCCGGTCAAACTCCGCCAGACAGCCCCAGTAGCGGCCATAGAGCGCGTTGCTGTCCCGCAGATAAAACGCCATGGCGGCCGGTTGCTGCTGTAAACGGGCGATCACCACCACAATATTCTGCGGCATGCGTTCCGCCAGCAGGCTGAAGAAGTCACGCGTCAGATAGGGACGCTGACCGCGCACCGCATAGGTGTTGGCGTAACAGGTATAGACAAAATCCCACTGATCTTCGCGCAGCTGGTAGCCCAGGTAGCGGTCAAACTCAAAGCCGCTCTGCATCACCTGCTCACGCTCTTTACGCAGCTGTTTGCGCTTGCGCGACATTAGCGAATCCAGGAAATCCTGAAAATCGCGGTAGCCACGGTTATGCCAGTGATACTGACAACCGAGCCGGGAGAGCCAGTCGGGCTGATCGGCCAGCAGCTGGTTAGCCTGCGCATCGGTAAAGTTGATATGTGCCCCGCTTAAGCCCTGCTGTAACAGGCTCTCAGGCAGGGCCGACAGCAGTTGCGCCGCGGCAGCGGTTTCGCCCAGCAGGCGCGCGCCGCTGACCGGGCTGAAGGGGATCGCGCCCAGCCATTTCGGGTAGTAGCGGATCCCGGCGCGCTGGCTGGCATCCGCCCAGGCGTGATCAAAGACGTACTCGCCCTGTGAATGGCGTTTGCGGTAGCCTGGCAGCGCGGCGCGGGTCACCCCCTCCTCCCGCCATAGCAGATGATCGGGCTGCCAGCCCGCCTCTAACCGCACGCTGCCGCTCTGTTCTAACGTGAGCAGAAAGGCGTGGCGCAAAAAGGGCTGGTCATCAGGCAACAGCGCATCCCACTCGGCGGCCGGGATCTCCGCCAGTGACGTCAGGTGAATCAGCGACATGAATTACTCCAGAGAACGTCGGGCAGAGAGTCAGTCAAGCAGGTTTTCCGCGTCAGCGAAAGGGTTAAGGCACGCAAAGTGAAGGCTGCATCAGCGGAGCACAGCTTCTATACTGCGACTTTATCTCCAGAGGACACCGCCATGGATCGACTCGATTGTGACCGGATGTTTGTCACGGTGCTGGAAACCGGCAGCTTTTCTGCGGCGGCGTTACGTCTTGGCACCAGCAGCAGTCAGGCTTCCAAGCTGGTTTCAAAGCTGGAGCAGCGGCTCGGCGTCCAGCTGTTTAAGCGCAGCACGCGCGCCCTGTCGCCCACCGATGTCGGGCGCAGCTATTATGAGCGGGTCAAAAACCTGCTCGATGCGTTTGAAACGCTGGATGCCAGCGTGCGTGAAAGCGCCACCACGCCTACCGGCAGGCTGAAAATCAGCGCACCCGGCTCCTTTGGTACTGTGGTGTTGTCTGAGGTGCTGGTGGCGTTTGCCCGACGCTATCCGCTGATTGAACTGGATGTCAGCTTTTCAGACCGGTCCGTCAACATCGTCGATGAAGGCTTTGATATGGCGATCCGTATCGGCACCCTCAGCGACAGCAGCCTGGTCGCGCGCAAGCTGGGTGAGGTGCATGTGCGCATCGCCGCCTCGCCGGTCTATCTTGAGCAGTTTGGCACGCCGCAGCACTGGCGCGAGATGCCCCAGCATCAGTGCATCATCGACACCAATTTTCGCGATCCCTGGCACTGGCCGTTTGCCGGCGGCGGCGGCGGCGGCGACGGCGACGGCGACGGCGACGGCGACGGCGACGGCAGCGAGATTGTCACCGTTCCGGTCCGCGGGCGTCTGCGCTTCGCCAACACCGAAGCCTGCCTGCAGGCCGCGATGGCCGGACTGGGCATTGCGCGGCTGCCCGGTTTTATCGCGGCTCCCGCGCTGCAACGCGGTGAGATTGTCCGGCTGCTGGAGAATTTTGACACGCCACCACTTGGCCTGTTTGCGGTTTATCCTCCCGCCCGTCATCTGGCACACCGGGCGCGCCTGCTTATCGACTTCCTGGTGAGTCACTTTACCCGTTTTCCGCCCGCGTAATTTCTTCCAGAATGGAAGAAATGATTGTCTTTATGACCGGATTATCAGCCGTTTAGTCATCAGTTAAGCTGCTTCTCACATTACAGAGGAGTCGCGCGATGTTAGTAGAAGGCAAATGGAGTAGTGACTGGCACCCGGTGCAGTCGACCGATAAACAGGGCGGATTTGTCCGTCAGACGTCCGGTTTCCGGCATTTTATCAGCAGCGATGGCTCCACTGAATTTGCGGCAGAAGCGGATCGCTACCACCTCTATGTGGCGCTGATCTGTCCGTGGGCGTCGCGCGCGTTAATTGCCCGCAAGCTCAAAGGGCTGGAGTCGCTGATTAGCGTGACGGTGGTTGAACCGCAGCTCGGTGCCCAGGGCTGGCGCTTTGGCCGTTTCCCCGGCGCACAGCAGGACACGCTGAATAACGCGCAGTACCTGCATGAAATCTATACCCGCGTCGCGCCCGATTACACGGGCCGGGCCACCGTGCCGGTCTTGTGGGACAAGAAAACCGGCACCATTGTCAGCAACGAGTCCGCTGACATTGTGCGTATGTTTAACAGCGGCTTTGGCGATCTGGCCGATAACCGCATCGACCTCTATCCCGCCGCGCTGCGCCCGGAGATTGATGCGCTGAATGAGAGTCTCTATCCGCGTCTGAATAACGGCGTTTACCGCGCCGGGTTCGCGACGACATCAATCAGCTATCAGCAGGCCTTTAACGACGTCTTCAGCCAGCTCGACGAACTGGAAGCCCTGCTCAGCGATGGACGCACCTTCCTGCTGGGTGAACGGCTGACTGAAACCGATATTCGCCTGTTCGTCACCCTGATTCGCTTTGACGTCGCCTATCATGGCCTGTTCAAATGCAACCTGCGCCGGATACGCGACTATACGCTGCTGAATCGCTATCTTAAGAGCATGCTGTCAGTCTCCGGCGTGCGTGAGACGGTCAGCATCGATCATATCAAACAGGGTTACTACTCGATCAAGGCACTGAACCCGAACGGGATCGTTCCGGCAGGCCCGGATCTGAGTGAGTACGGTCTTTAAAGGAGCAATAATGGCAAAAGCACTGGTAATTTTTCTGCATGGCGTAGGCAGTAACGGCGACGATCTGGCACCGATTGGCCGTCACTGGGCGACGCTGTTGCCGGATGTGATTTTTGCCTCACCCAATGCGCCCGAACGTTTTACCGCCGGTTTTGGCTGGCAGTGGTTCAGCCTGGAGGAGGTGACGCCAGAGAACCGGCCAGGTCGGGTACGGGCCGCGCGGGCGGCGTTTGACGCGACCCTCAGCGACGTTATCGCACAGCACGGCTTCGCCGACCGCTGGCAGGATGTGGTGCTGGTCGGCTTTTCACAGGGGTCGATCATGGCGCTGGATGCGCTGGCATCTGGCCGTTATCCGCTGGCGGGCGTGGTCGCCTTTTCGGGTCGTCTGGCGGCTGACGGTGAACTGACGCCACAGCCTCATCTGCCCGCGCTGCTGATCCACGGCCAGGCCGATGAGGTGATCCCGTGGCAGGAGAGCGAATCTGCCGCAGCACGACTCAGGGCCGCATTGGTGCCGGTAGAAGCGCGATTTGAACCCGCCACCGGCCACACCATCTCCGCTCAGGGTGCCATGCATGCCGCCGCGTTTATCGCGCAGTGCTTACAGGATTAACCCCAGCAGCGCTTTAATGCCTGCCAGGCATGACGGGCAGCGACCTCAGGCGGCAGGCGTTTCAGCGCATCATTAAAGACTTCAATGCCCACCGGGCCCTGATAGCCCGCGCTTTTGAGCTTATCGACAAAGCGTTCAATGTCGATAATGCCATCGCCGGGCAGCAGACGCTGATGCTTTGCCATCGCCATCAGGCTCTGCTTATCCTGCGCGGGAACGGCGGCCATGTCACACAGCTGTACTTCATAAATGCGATCGGCTGGAATACCGTCCAGCTGTGAGGCGTCGCCGCCCAGTGCGCAGATATGGAACAGATCGACCACCAGCCCGATATTGGGCTGATCGAGCCGCTGCAATCGCTGCCACGCCAGCGGCAGGGTGTTATCCACGCTGCACCAGGCCATCGGCTCATACATAATGCGCATGTTGTAGCGCGCAGCTTCAGAGGCCATCCAGCGCAGGTCATCATCAATCTGGTCGGCGCAGCAATCCTCGCGGGTGCTGGCCGGCGCCTGAATGGTGTCGCAGCCCAGCGCCTGGGCAATCTGAATAAACTGGCGCAGCTCTTCGCGCTTCTGTCCGCGCAACGCGCTGGGTGCCCCGGTGAAATCGCGCAGCACCTGGAGATTGGTAAAGCCAGGTCCCTGCCGGGCAGCGATCTGAGCCAGTGCCGCCGCGCCGCCCTCGCACGCCTCGACATCCTCGCGCCAGATCTCCACCTGATCGAAACCGGCGTCATGCGCCGCCTGGAGCTTCTGGCCGGGTTCACCGCTTAACAGCACCAGGTTAAGGAATGTGGGGTTAGTTCGCATTGCTCGGCTCCTTAATCGTCCGGAATAATCGGTGACGTTCAGCTTCTGCGCCCGTTCATGCGGGATGGTCGGGCGTAAAACCTGAAACAGTATCTACCTCTTAAGGAGTATGACAAGCGCCGCTTAGCCGGATCAGCCCAGCATCGTGACCAGTGCGAAACCGGCAAACGCCATCAGCAGCGAACCGATCACATGCACCAGCGCGCTGGTCATCGCCCAGAAATAGTTCCCTGATTGTAGCAACCCCATTAATTCCGCCGTAAAAGAGGAGAAGGTGGTCAGCCCGCCGCACAGTCCGGTGACGATCAGCAGTTTCCAGATCGGGTCGATGTCGGGATGGCGAACAAACCAGGCCATCGCGCCGCCGATCACCAGACCGCCGATCAGATTCACCAGCAGCGTGCCCGGCGGCAGATTGGGAAAGAGCGCATTAAAGCGCATCGCAAAGAGCCAGCGCAGTACACAGCCGGCAGAGCCGCCGATCATCACAGCCAATAACGGTTTCAACATGTCTTGCTCCTGATTGCAGATTGACGCCGGGCTGAGGGGGAAAGGCAGAGATAAACTGCGCCTGACACCTCAGCTCCCGCGAAAGGATTAAGTGTCAGGCGTCATCAGCCGGTGTAAAGCCCACCGGCGGTTGGGAAAGGTGGCACGCCATCACCTTGAGCCGGTGATAATACGACGCCCGTTTCAGGCTGGCAACAGTGAGGTCATGGCGGCTGAAAACCTTGACGCGCACGCCACAGACGGAGTAATGCTGATGGTTTACAGCCTGTTGCGGAGACCCTATGCGTACCCTGATTTTTGATACCGATATTGGCGTGGATGACGCCTTTGCGCTGGCTTATGCGGCGCGGACGCAGCATCTGCTGGGGATTACCACGGTCTTCGGCAACGTGGCGGTGGGTCAGGCGGTGAAAAACGCCCGACTGTTTTGCGGGAAAATGGCGATTAACGCGGAGGTCTATCGCGGCTGTTCACGACCGCTGGCGCTGCCACCCTCTGCGCCTGCCAGACTGCACGGTGAAGATGGGCTGGGCGATGCGTTTGATAATGCGTGCAGCAAACAGGCGCCGGGCGCGGTGCAGTTTATTATCGACAGCGTGCGGGCGCAGCCGCATCAGATCACCCTGGTGGCGATTGGTCCGCTGACCAATATCGCCACGGCCATTAATCAGGCGCCGGATATTATTCCGCTGGTGAAAGAGCTGGTGATCATGGGTGGCGCATTTGGCACCGACGGGCACAGTGGCAACGTGACGCCCTTCAGCGAATTTAATATCTGGAAAGATCCGCATGCTGCCGATCAGGTGCTCGCCTCGGCGCTGAACGTGGTGGTGATCCCGCTGGATGTCACGCACAAGGTGCTGATCAGCGGCGATGAGGTTCAGCGTCTGAATCAGCCGGTGCTGAGTGCGATCTGTCGCCCTTACCTGGCTTACAGCCTGCAGAAAGAGGGGTTCGAGGGTATGGCGCTGCACGACACCCTGGCGGTGGCGTGGCTCATTCTGCCACAGGCGTTTACCCTGACCGAAAGCCCGCTGCGGGTGATCACGGAGGGCATCGCCTGCGGTCAGACGGTGCGTAAGCTGAGCGCGCTGGCCTCCCGCCAGGATCCCTTTAACGGCCTGCCCGCCCAGCGTATCGCACTTGGCGTGGATGCTGACGCGGTGCGGGCGCACTTCTTTCAGACCCTCACCGCGCCCTGAACCACGCGAACCGACTGGCCGCGTTACCGGTCGAAATGAATCACGCCTTTGATCAGCTCGCGGTTGTTGATGATTTGCGCCTCAAAGGTTTCATCCAGCGTGGAGAAGGCCAGATGGTGATTCAGCATCATTTCGGCGCGCAGCTGGCCGCTGGCCATCAGCGCACGCACCCGATCGAAATCTTCACGGGTGGCGTTGCGGCTGCCCATCAGGGTGGTCTCTTTTTTATGGAATTCACTGTCCGGGATCACCAGATCGCCTTTGTGCAGGCCGACATAAACGATAGTGCCGCCGTGTCGCATCAGGTTGACCGCATTGTTCATCGCCGCCGGGCTGCCGGTGGCGTCGATCACCTTCAGCGCCAGACGGCCACCAAACTCCTCGCGCAGCGCGCTGTAAAACGCTTCATCAGCCGGATTCAGTGCCGCCAGGCCGAGCTGGTCAGCAACATGCTGGCGACGAAATTCGCTGGTATCCGCCACCACCACCTGCGCGCCGCTGGCGGCGGCGATAGCGGCAACACCCAGCCCAATCGGTCCGGCACCCACCACCAGCACCTGCTCATCCGCCACGATTGCGGCACGACGCACTGCATGGGCGCTGATGGCAAACGGCTCAATCAGCGCAGCCGCTTCCGGCGCGACATCATCCACCGCCAGCAGCGTGCTGACCGGCACGCTCAGGTAGTCGCAGAACCCGCCATCCTGATGCACACCAATCACTGAGATCTGCTCACAGCAGTTGGTCTTGCCGCTCTGGCAGGCGTCACAGCGCAGGCAGGAGATGTAGGGCATTAACGATACCCGCTGGCCCGGCTGAAAGCTCTCCGCACCACTTCCCGGCGCCACGACTTCGGCACAGATTTCATGGCCCAGCACCCGTGGATAGCTGAAGAATGGCTGATTACCGGACCAGGCGTGGATGTCGGTGCCGCAGATTCCCGCGGTGAGGATTTTAATCACTACCTCGCCAGCGGCGGGCGTGGGGATATCGCGGGTGGTCCATACCATCTTACGTGGTTCAGCGATGACCAGTGCTTTCATTGTTGTCATGGTGATTCTCCGGTTGTCCTGCAGGCAGTTATGGCGAATCCTGCACGCGCTGCGGTGTTCGTTTGCGGGAAGTGTGAAGCACCGCGATTTTTTTGGGCTTTGAATGGTTTTTAATGCATAAAAAACCGGAGAGTGAGATGAGCCGCAGCCAGAATTTGCGCCAGAACGTCATCAACCAGATGCTGGAAAGCATCGCTCAGCACCACATTCGTTCACCGCTGCCGCCCCAGGCAGCACTGGCGGAAATGTTCAATATCAGCCGGACTACGGTGCGCCACACCCTGCACTATCTGCATCAGTGCGGCGTGCTGGATAAGGTGGATCAAACCTGGGTTATCGTGCGCGATCCGCGCGAAGATGACGGTTTTAGCGCGTTAACGCCGCCGATTGAGCAGCAGGCCAGCCACTTTGAGCAGATGTTTTTTAATATGATTAATCAGCGGCAGCTGGTGCCCGGCGATACCTTCAGCGAGCTGCAACTGGCGCAGCAGGTGAAAGTCAGTCCGGTGGTGGTGCGCGAATTCCTGCTGCGCTTTATGCGCTATGACCTGCTGGAGCCGGTCAGACGCGGCCAGTGGCGGATGAAAAAATTCACCCAGGATTACGCCGAGAAGCTGTTTGAACTGCGCGAGATGCTGGAAACCCACGCCCTGAGCCGCTTCCTGAATCTGCCCGCAGGCGACGAGCGCTGGGTTCAGGCGCGGGATCTGCTGGATCGTCACCGATCGATGCGCGACACCATCGCCAGCAACTATCGCCACTTTGCCGCGCTGGATCGTCAGATGCATTCGCTGATTTTATCCGCCGCCAACAACCCATTTTTCAATCAGTCGCTGGAGATTATCTCGGTGATCTTTCACTCGCACTATCAGTGGGATGAGAGCGACCTCAAGCAGCGAAATATTGTGGCGCTGGAGGAGCATATGGCGATTCTGACCGCGCTGATTGGCCGTCAGGATGTCGACGCCCTCTGTGCATTACATAACCATCTGGCGACCGCTAAAACCTCGATGGTGCGCTCAATCGGTCAGTACAATTAAAAACCGATTAAAAACCACAAAGCATTAGCTCCCGCACGATTCAGAAACATCTTTGCAACATCCTTAACCCTTTGCTCTTAGTCTCGACTGCAACGTCACGGCGGCCTTTTGCCGCTGCGCGCAGACCCCTTCTCACCATAACGATAAGTACCCAGTTTCGGGAGAGTGCAATGGAAAAGACTTCAGTAACCGGCCGCGACAGCGCAGCTGGCGACACGCCATCAGACCAGGATTTCGTGCCGATGCGTAGCGACGTGGTGCGTACACCGCGTATCCGCAAGATTCAGATCACGGCGATGCTGCTGTTGCTGTTCGCCGCCATCATCAACTATCTGGATCGCAGCTCGCTGTCGGTCGCGAATATGACCATCCGCGAGGAGATGGGGCTGAGCGCCACCGAAATCGGCTTCCTGCTCTCCGCCTTTTCGCTAGCTTATGGCCTGGCGCAACTGCCATGCGGCGCGCTGCTGGATCGTAAAGGGCCGCGCATTATGCTCGGCATTGGCATGTTTATCTGGTCGCTGTTCCAGGCCGCTTCTGGACTGGTGCATAACTTTACCCAGTTCATCCTGGTGCGCATCGGCCTCGGCATTGGCGAAGCGCCGATGAACCCGTGCGGCGTGAAAGTGATCAACGACTGGTTCAACATTAAAGATCGCGGCATGCCGATGGGAATGTTCAATGCGGCTTCGATGATTGGACTGTCGGTGGCTCCGCCGATTCTGGCGGCGATGATGCTGGTGATGGGCTGGCGTGGCATGTTTGTCACGATCGGTATCCTCGGCATGTTCCTCGCTATCGGTTGGTATATGATCTACCGCGACCGCGACAACAACACCCTGAGCGCTGAAGAGATCCACTATTTGCAGGCGGGCAGCGTCGCCTCGCGTAAAGAGCCGATCAGCTTCAAAGAGTGGCGCGGCCTGTTTAAGCAGCGCACCATGTGGGGGATGATGATTGGCTTCAGCGGCATCAACTACACCGCCTGGCTCTATATCGCCTGGCTGCCGGGCTACCTGCAGTCGACCTATCATCTCGATCTTAAAAGTACCGGCCTGCTGGCAGCGATTCCGTTCCTGTTCGGTGCGGCGGGCATGCTGCTGAATGGCTATGTGGTCGACTCGCTGGTTCGTCGCGGCTTTAACGCGGTGAAAACCCGCAAAGTCTGTATCGTCAGCGGGATGCTGCTGTCCGCCGGCTTTACCGCCGTGGTAACCCGCGCGACCGACACCACCAGCGCCGTAACGCTGATTGGGATGGCGCTGTTCTGTATCCACTTCGCCGGAACGTCGTGCTGGGGATTGATCCACGCCAACGTCACCGCCCGTATGACAGCGTCTGTCGGCAGCATCCAGAACTTCGCCAGCTTTATCTTCGCCTCGTTTGCGCCAGTCATCACCGGCTGGGTTCTCGACACCACCAAATCGTTCAGCATGGCGCTGATGATTTGTGCCTGCGTGACGCTGGTTGGCGCACTCGCCTACCTGCTGCTGGTGCGCCAGCCGATCACCGACGGCGAATAATCACGGCTGACGGCGCGACTGCTACGTCAGCGCCGTCAGGGTGACCCCATGTTTTGCACCATACCGCTGAATACCTGCCATCACCTTCTCCGCGCTCAGCGCGGGTGGAGTCGGTAACAGCGGTGCCCGTTCACGCAGCGCCGAGTCGAAGCGGGCAAACGTCGCGAAATCACGCGGGAAACGTTCTTCATCCACCCCGATGAATACGCCTTCATCGCGGGCATGGGAGAGCAGCGCCCGCCAGCGATCAATCTCTGCCAGACCGATACTGTCGGTGCCGTGAGAAAAGAGCATCATGTCGATGTTGCGGAATGGCGGCTGTTTTTCCAGGAAGCGTTGCAGTGCCGCAGCCGAAGGCTCTGTGCAAAAGACCAGCCAGAACGGGATGGCATGCTGATGCATGCTGCACCAGGGGTCCATCAGCAGAAAGCTGTCGACGGTCAGCCGGGTTGGTAAAATCCCCGCCGCCAGATACCAGTCGCGGTAGATCTCAGCCACCACATAACTCATCGCCTCCGGATCTTCATAACGAATCTCCATCAGCTTCCAGTTCTGCGCCTCCGCCAGTTTTTTCAGCGGCGAAATCAGATAACCATCCAGTCCCCACTCCGCTTCCGGCACGTGGTCAGTAATGGCCGGCGGCGTCCAGCGCTCGCGATCGATGCCATAGCGTGCCAGATATTCCGCCACCCGCGGGCCGCCCTGTAAGTACTCTTTTTCGGTTGCGCCGCCGAGCGCACCAAACTGGAAAAACGAGCGATCGCTGGTGCGGGTTACCGGCCACTGTCGGGTACAATGATTGATAAACAGCGTTGATCCGGCGGGCAGACTTCCCATCAGGAATTCGTTGAAGGCCAGCGGCAGCTCGCGCAGTTTTAGCCGGAAGTAGCGCATCTGATCGAGCATCAACCGATCCTGATTCGGGTCCTGCATATGGTGCACCGCCAGCCGTGGCCAGGCAGCCAGCAGCGCGGCAGCAATCTCTTTGCCCTGCTCAAAGCTGGTCTGTGCGTCATCGGGATCGTTATTTGCGGCCCGCACCGGGCAAAGAAAAGTCTGGGGCAACCAGGGCACACCCATCGCCGCCGCCAGATGCACAAGTGCACCGTTCGATGAACCGATAAAGGCCGCCGGATAATCCTGTTGCGGGTATTCACTCACCATCCATTCGGCGATCCCTTCCACATCCAGTTCACCCGCCTGACGCAGGCTGATGCCTTCTGCCATGCCGCCCAGCGCATAGCCCCACTCACGCAGCCCGGTCGGCAGCCGGTTAAGCGACGGCAACAGGCGATCCAGCGTCGGTGACTGGCTGGGGCTGGCAAAGGGGCGGTCGTGCAGCGCATTGGCCAGCGCAAGCAGCATGGCGGCAGCAGAGTCAAAGCGGGCAATCCCTCTTGGTGGTTTACTCATGTTGATCCTCCTGCTGAATACGTGCCAGGAACGGGCGGATGGCGTGACAGAAACTCCACGGGTAGACGTAGTGCAAAGTGTGCGTTCCGTCGCGTAATGTCAGTCTTTCGCTGCGCGGCATCAGGGCGGCGAGTTCATCCAGCCAGCGGGCCGGACAGACGGGATCGCGCGAGCCCCGCAGCAGCAACGTGGGTGCGTTAATGTAAGTAAGGCGATGCTCAATGCGGTCGCGCATCATGGCGCGCAGGGTACCGAAGGCGCGCCGCAGGCCCGCTTTGGCGTAATCGATTCGGGCCAGTGGCCCCGGTGGACGACGGGATTCCAGCCGGCCATTACGCCAGTCGCGCCAGAGCTGACGCGGCAGACTGCGGGCATGACGATCGACCGTCGGCCCCTGCAGCACCAGTCCCGCCACAGCCTGTGGATGTTTCACCGCCAGCGCGGCCAGAATCTGGCAGCCAAACGAATTGCCGACCCAGATAGCGCGCTGGAAACCGTTATGCTGTAACCACAGCCACAGCGCATCCGCCAGCTGATCCACCGACATGATCGGCGCAGAAGGGGGCAGTGTGCTGGCGCCAAAACCGGGCAGATCCGGCACCAGCACGTGATAGTCGCGCCCCAGCGCCAGCGCCAGTGGCTCCATCGCCCGGCCCGACATCACCAGACCGTGGATTAACACGACCGGCAGTCCCTGATCCTCATTGGGCGTAACGCGGGTAAACATGCGCCAGTCACCAATCTGCTGATAATAACCGGCCAGACCGGCGTGATGACTGTTCGGCGACACCGGCGGCGTCTCCTTAAGCTGCCGCCAGCGTTTCATGCCCCATAACGTGGCCGCCACACCCAATCCAACACCTGCCACAATCGCTGCCTGTTTTCGTCGATGCTTCTGGATCATCCGCTGCTCCTGGTTTGGGGAGAATAATTCAGTGTAGGTCGGGATCAGATAGCAGGCGGGTTATCCGCGCGATGGTGTGAAAAAGTATGGGGTTTCGCCTAAGAAGACGCTGGCATTGCGGGTGATGAACTCTGGCGGGAGATCTGTCTGGTGTAAGCGGGAAGGCAATGACGGCAGTGAATGATGTGTGTACGCTGTGAGCGAGAAGCAGACATGAGAGATATAATTAATCCGCCATGAGAATCTCAGATTCCCAGGACTTATTAACCCGGTGAATGACGCCATTAAAAGGGAGACAGGGTGGCAATCGATCACAACGGCTTTATTGCCCTGCCAGAAACCAATAAATTGCAGCCAGAGTTCCGGAATATTGTTGCACAGGTCGTGGCAAAGCTAATCCAAAGTTTTCCTGAGCTTATACATAGCCTTTATTTGTATGGCAGTGTGGCTGAAGGCCGGGCAAAAATCGGGAAGTCCGATCTGGATATAACAGTCATATTTAGCGTTGATCCCGGCGAAGTGGCTAAATTTCAACTCACTGAAATACAACGTAAAATTGAAAAAAATAATCCTGTTGTCAGTAAAGTCGATTTTGATTGTGGTCTGTTACAACAGGTAGTGCATCCGGATAATCTGCTTAGCTGGGGATACTGGCTCAAACATCACTGTGTCTGCGTTTATGGAGAGGACCTGAGTCAACGATTCCAGGCATTTAAACCTTCAAAAGAAATCGCGGTAGCAGTGAATGGTGACTTCCTGCCGGTGCTGGAAAAATTAATAACTCAAATGCAGTTATCTGCTGACGAAAATAAAAAGTTGCAGCTACAGCGTGCTGCTGCACGAAAGGCAATCAGAGCAACCAATATTCTTCGAAGTGAA
Source organism: Pantoea sp. OVA07A (assembly GCF_019969975.1). Taxonomy (NCBI): domain Bacteria; kingdom Pseudomonadati; phylum Pseudomonadota; class Gammaproteobacteria; order Enterobacterales; family Erwiniaceae; genus Pantoea; species Pantoea sp. OVA07A. The sequence goes on from NZ_JAHXYM010000006.1 coordinate 229,552, forward strand.
CATGACAAAGAGTGGCCTGAAACACTCGAGGAGTATCGCTTTACATTCAATGCCCGATATCCAGCGTTAGCAAAAGAAATGGATTACTTGCTGGTAATCAGTAATACACCTCAGGGGAGCATCGCTGATTTCAAAAGGCGCGTTATGGCTTTTGCCCGATGGCTTAACGTAACATTTCATCACGGGCAGGGCTTATGAAGAGAGGATTAACATCGGGGTAGCCTGATAAACGTGGAGCAGGTCAACGGACCAGAGATAATACGAATTTCAGGCAATAAAAAACCCGCACTGGGCGGGTTTCTTTTATTATCAGCAGAGCTTATCTGCTCAGACTTATGTCTTCATCGCTATTGTAAGCATCGCTGATAATGAGCGCGGCTTACTGCGCTGTGACGTTGCCAGCTGCAGGGCCTTTGGCGCCATTTTCAATGGTGAAGGAGACTTTCTGACCTTCATCAAGCGTTTTGTAGTTATCACCCTGGATAGCAGAGAAATGCACGAATACATCTTTGCTGCCATCATCGGGAGTGATAAAGCCAAAACCTTTATCTGAGTTAAACCATTTTACTAAACCAGTCATTTTGTTAGACATAGATATTTCCTTAATCGATTAGCCACTAAGAGCGGCGAAGATGGCCTGTAGTTAGAGATTTACTTATTGGGCACTTAGGAGGAGGCTCTCGAAGAAGGATATCTGTGGATAACACTTGAACTGAGGACTACTTTACTAAAACTGCTTTCATAAGGTCTGTGTTCCAAACCGATGACGCATTAAGACATAGCGATAATAATTTAGCAATGTATATGTTTATTTATTTTAACCATTTAAACGCTCAGATGGCTGAATGGCTGTTTTATTTTGACTGCTCAGGAAGTGCTTCAGGCTCCGCTGTGTGCGAAGAGGAGCAGGCTAATCCTGTCATAATGACGGTGCCGATTTAACGTTGATGCTTAACAATAAACAGAGCCTGTAATGTCACATCGCCTAAAAATTTCCGCACGGCCAGCGAAGCGCTGTCATCGCCCTCTTCATCTGTGAGCTTTACCTGCTGCATATCGTACGCCCGGCTCTTCGGTATCTTTCATCCTGATACCGGTCAGTATCCGGACGACCTGCCCGCCCTCACCCTGCATCTGAAATGCTGGAGGTTTGCCACCCGCCTCCATTCTGGTGCAGAAGCAGCCTGCCGCGATGAGCGAGAAGCGGGCTAAACCCTACCTGTCCGCCCATTTTGGGCATGCTGACTGTCTCAGTGACCGTGAACGGTCAATCCTACGAGCCGGATAACAACAGGACGGACAACCAGTATGCAAAAGAAAGCCGCTGGCATGGCGACCCGGTAAGCATTCATCACATTTGTCATGTAATGAGGCCCCATTCCGAATTCGGCTAACGTGATGACCAGACTCATCAGGAACGCCATGATGATCGCCATATAAAGTGCAAATATGTAAGGTGTCGTGCGCACCGGCAAGCGGGTTCGTAAGGTTTTTTTTGTTGCAGCATCAGTCATCTGAATATCCTGTTTAACAAAAGTAGATAAGACTGTGGCTAACTTAACAAGCTTATGCGGGGGGTTGTAGAGCGGTTATGCTTTAATCATTATTAAGTAAAAGTGACGAATTAACGGTTGAGGATACGATGGACATTTTAGGGCTGATTAGCACTTTTATCCGCGTGGTGGAAAACGGCAGTATTGCAGCGGCGGCACGCGCTAAAGGTATGAGTCCGGCAGCAGTCAGCCAGAGTCTTTCCCGTCTTGAAGCGCATCTGGGCGTGCGACTGCTATCGCGCACCACCCGCAGCATGACCTTAACGGAAAACGGTAAACGCTATTTCGAGAAAGTCCGTCACATCCCACATGATATCGAACTCGCCTCTCAGGCTGCTGCGAATGAAAACAAACCACAGGGGCCACTTTGTATCGCTACGACAGCCGCGTTTGGTCGGTACGTTCTGGCTCCCCTTATGCCCGCTTTCAAAGCGTCTTTCCCCGATATAGATATTGAACTGATCAGTACCGATCGCAACGTCGATCATCGCCTGGAAGGCGTCGATGTCAGTATCCGCATCGAAGCACAGCTGAATGATCAACTGATCGCCAGAAAAATTGCATCGTTACCCTTTATATTCTGTGCGGCTCCCGCTTATCTTGATCGCGCTGGTACGCCTCAGACGCCTGGAGAACTTAGCCAGCACGCCTGCCTGGTTTTCCGCTATCCCACCGACAGACGGTTTCTGCCATGGACGTTTATGGTCAACGGACAGCCTGTTAATGCAAAACTCAACCCCAGTTTTATCAGCGATGATATTGATATCATCGCCAGAATAGCCGTAAACGGCGGCGGCATTGCCCGTCTGGCAAGCTTTGTAGCTCAGCCACTGATAGACAGCGGTCTGCTACGGCCTTTGTCCTGGTCAGGTCACAGTGGCGAGAGCACCATTGAGTCCCTGCCGATGAATATCTATGCCTGTGTCACCGAACGTTCGGCACTCAATTCGAAAGTACGGACATTTATTGAATTTGTGGCCGATGCGATTTAAGACAGGAGCGTTTTTGCCGGGCGAAAATTGATGCATTTTCTGCTTATCCACCCGCAAAAGTAACTCACCGCTGCCGGTCGTGGTGATACAGAAAGCGGCCCTTTTGACGATGTGCAGAAAGGATATAAGTACGCTTTGAGAAGGGGTTTAACGCGGTGAGATTGGGATCCAAAAGTATCTGGCAGTCAGTCAAAACTGCCAGAATTGAGGAATAAAAAGTCGTTATCAGTCACTAATTCTGATGACGATTTTGCCAAATGCACCACGGGAGAGGTGCCGGAAGGCTTCAACCGCCTCATTAAAGCTGTAAACCTGTTCAATGACGGGTTTGATATTATGTTTATTGAGGAACGGATTCATCCGATCAAATGAGGAGCGTGGTGCAACCGCAATGCCCCGGATTGTTGTCTGACGGAAAATTAACGGCATCAAATCAAGTTGTGCTGTCTGGCCGGCCAGAAATCCTACCTGAGCAATCGTACCGGCAACTTTTGTCGCAGCAATTGACTGATTGATGCCATTGCCCCCAGCGACATCTATCGTTACGTCAGCGCCTTTACCCTCGGTCATTTCAAGCACTTTTCTTTCCCACTCAGGGTATTTTTTATAGTTAATCCCTTCATCGGCTCCCAGTGATTTAATGCGCTCAAGGTTTGCATCGTTACTGGAGGTGGCAATGACACGTGCACCATAGGCATGCGCTATCTGAGCAGCGAAGACCGATACACCACCGGTTCCCTGTACCAGCACGGTCTGACCAGGCTGCAGATTGCCGATATCCATTAGCGAGTACCATGCCGTAAGTGCAGCGATGGGAAGTGTAGAGGCTTCTTCATCGGTCATGCTGTCAGGCGCTTTAACTGCGCTGTCCTCATGAATAATCATGTATTCAGCCAGCCCGCCGGGTAACGGCATTCCAATACACCATGCTGGCTCATCGGCCGCAGGTTCACCCTCTAACCAGCGTGAATAGAGATGCGAGTTAACGCGATCACCCGTGCTAAAACGGGACACACCCTGCCCCGTGGCAACAACGGTGCCCGTGGCATCAGAGACAGGAATCAGTGGCTTTGGAACCAGATGAGGCTCATAAAAGCCCTCTACTATTGCCTTATCCCTGAAGTTCAGAGACACCGCGCCAACTTTAACCAGAAGTTCACCCGGACCGGGTACAGGCGTTTCCACCTCTTCAAGCTTTAAGTTTTCAAGGCCAAAATCTTTCAGTAACCATGCTTTCATTTTGTCATTTCCCATGTGTATGCATCGAATAGGGCGATGATAAAAAAAGCAGGCGGGCGTAAAAAGCCACGTAAAAGGACTTCAGTGTTACTGCAGGAGAAACAATCGGAATGAGATATAATCCGCAATACGCTATTTCGGCAGGAATATTTTTTGCGGAGTTAAATGATGCGCTCGAACATGCTGGAATTGATGGATATTTTTGTTCACGTCGTTGAATTCCGTAGTTTCACCCGGGCCGCTGACGCCTTGCAGCTGCATCGCCCTGCGGTCAGTAAGTCCGTACAACAACTGGAAGACAAGCTTGGCGTTAAGCTATTGCACCGCACCACGCGCAGTCTGAGTGTGACCGTTGAAGGGGAGGAAATTTATCAGCGGGCTAAAACGCTGCTGAGTGATGCCAGCGATATAATGGCTTCTTACTCTTCAAATCAGCGACCTCGTGGCCAGCTGCGCATTGATGTTCCACTGGCGCTGGCGCACAGTATCCTGATCCCAAAATTAAGCGAGTTTCAGGCTTTATATCCTGAAATTGAAATAGTCTTAACCGCTTCAGATCGCCTGACCCATTTAATTACAGAAGGTGTGGACTGTGTTATTCGTCTCGGTGAGCTTGCTGATTCGAATTTTATTTCGCGCAGAATGGGCAGCCTGCAGATGGTCACCTGTGCAGCACCCTCTTATCTGGATAAATATGGCACTCCTTTAACGCCTGATGACCTTAAAGATCACAAAGCCATTTATTTTTTTAATGAACACAGTCGGGACATCCAGGAATGGAAATTTGTCATGAATGGCGAAATTGTTTCACGGCATCCGGGAAGCAGCATACGAGTTAACAATTCTGACGTCCTTCTTTCCTGTGGCGTGGCGGGCCTCGGCATGCTTCACGCATTATATACGGCATTAAAGCCCTGCCTCGAAACAGGCCAGCTGAAGGAAGTATTATCGGGTTATGCGACTGTGACGAAGCCGGTTTCTATACTCTACCCTGACCGACGCTATCTTCCGCCTAAGGTCCGGGTCTTTATCGAATGGTTTACTGAAATATTCAGGAAGAATCATCAGGGTTAACCGTGAATCTTAGCTTCGGCACAGGCAATCCCGTGACCCATTAAAAGTGCTTGTTTCCTGTTTAAGGTATGCCGCCATTTTGTCTGGCATCCGGAAATCTCCCGGGCAGATTAGATCACTGCAGCAACGTCCGTTTCTGGCACAAAGTTGCGCATAACGGGAAATCAGAAGGAGAGGAGTAGCAACAAACAGGATGCACCCGAAGTGCAAAAACGCGGGTTTAAATCAGCAGAAGCAAAGGCAGAAAAAGCAGAAAAGGTGATAATCACAGGTCGATCCCTGACCGCGATTATCGAGGGTTTCTTGCGGGGTGCTTAGTACATGGCACCCGGCGGTACGTGTTTGAACGTCTCAACGTAAGCGCGGAACACGTGTTTAAAAATACGTTTCATGGAACACCTGATTCAAATTTAGTTGAACATATACCGAAAAAGTATAGCTCCTGTGCGTTTTAACAGCAAATAAATTTGAACCAGATCACAAAAATGGCGGTTTTATGTGCAAAAGCCCTACGCGGTGTAGCCGAGATGCTGCAACAGAATGGTGGAGCCGACGGCAATCAGCACTACTCCACCCAGCACTTCCGCCCATTTGCCCAGGATCGGACCAATAAAGCGCCCGACTAATACGCCAGTCGTCGCCATCACCGTAGTGGCTGCACCAATGGTCAGCGCGGTAGTAATGATGTTCACCTGCAGGAAAGCCAGACCCACACCGACAGCCAGCGCATCCAGGCTGGTCGCTACCGCAGTGGTTGCCAGTACCATAAAGCCATGGCTTTGCGGGGCTTCACAGGGTTCTGCAACAGCAGTCTGACGGAAGCCTTCCATCATCATACGGCCACCCAGAAACGCCAGCAGGATGAAGGCAACCCAGTGATCCCACGCCATGATGTAACGGCTGGCGGCCAGGCCAAGCGCCCAGCCAATCAGCGGCGTCAGCGCTTCAATTGAGCCGAAAATCAGACCGGTACGCAGCGCTTCTTTAAAACCGGGACGATGCAATGTGGCACCTTTGCCCAGAGCAGCAGCAAACGCGTCCATCGACATGCCCAGCGCAAGAATTAAAGTGGCAATAAAGGTCATGATTTATTCACCTGGGGCGAAAAAGCGGCAATTCACGCTGAATTCACCACACAAAGTGTTCAGTTATGAAAAAGTGGGCGCAGTCTACCATGCAAACCCAAAGATAAAAAGACAGTAAAATCAGGGATTTAAGTATAGCAAAGGCTATAACTCTTATCATCCGCTATGAATCGCGCTAAGTCGATGGTAGCAAAGCATTTTCTGACCATTTCTCTGGCCATGTAGCATGCCGGATGCGCACGAAGCAGCGCGCCACCATTGAACCGTGTCGCCGTTTACCGGAAAATGCCGGGCTGATAAATATGGGATACCGGTTATGAATAACCCTTTTGAAACGTTGATCGTGCCTGGTGGCATTTTACTGCTGGGCTTTCTCTCGGCGCTGCTGCTGCCCGCGCCCGCCTTTAGCGTGACGGTAGCGCAGCATCTGTTGCAGATGTTCCATTTGCAGGACCTGAATCAGCTCTACACGGTGGTGTTTTGCGTCTGGTTTTTGCTGCTGGGCGCACTGGAGTTTTTTGTTATCCGTTTTGTCTGGCGTCGCTGGTTCAGGGGCTGACCGCCTGCGCATCGACCAGCGCTTTTAGCCGTTCGGCACTGCGCGCATAACCTTCACGTGGCAGATGTGCCGTCCCCAGTAACAGGCCCGCACCGCGCTGATCCGCCTGCTGATACCAGATCGACAGCGGCGACGGTGCCATGCCCCACTCCACCGCCTGCTGCGCAATCACCTGATCCGGTGAACCGGCGGGTAAACGGACAATCACCGCCAGCCCGGCGCGTTGCAGGTCAGGAAAGTGAGGATGCAGCGCCGCGATCATCTGCTCCAGCCGCTCATGATAGACGCGCTTCATGCGCCGCAGATGCCGCATAAAGTGGCCATCCCGCAGAAATTCCGCCACCGCGTTGTGCAGCAATCCGGAGGAGGCAGGCGAAAGCAACGCGCAGACCTCACCGAATCGGGCCGTCAGCGCGGGTGGCACCACCATAAAACCGAGACGCAGTTGCGGCGTCAGCGTCTTGCTGAACGTGCCGATGTGCAACACCCGCCCCTGGCTGTCGAGCGCGGCCAGTGCCGGCGCGGCGCGATTGCCGGGCTGAAGCTCGCCGAGATAGTCATCTTCGATAATCCAGCGCTGCGCGCGGCTGGCCCAGTTAAGCAGGGCATGCCGGCGTGCCAGGCTCATCGTCATGCCAAGCGGCGCCTGCTGTCCCGGTGTGACCAGCGCAAAAGCGGCATCCGGCGCGCGGGCAATTCCGGCCTCAACCTGCAACCCTTCGGCATCAACCGGCACGGCAACCGGCGTGACGCGCAGCGCTTCAACCGCGCGACGCGCCACCCAGAATCCGGGATCTTCCAGCCATGCTGTTTTACCCTGAAAATTCATCGCCAGCCCAATCAGTCCCATTGCGCCAGCATAGCCGCTGGTAATAATAATCTGGTCCGCCTGACAGCGCAGGCCGCGTGCCACCGCCAGGTAGGCCACCAGCGCCTGCCGCAACGCTAAGCTGCCGCGGGGATCGGGATAGCTGGCCGGTCTGCTGACCTGCATGCGCGTCTGACGCTGCAGAATGCGCAGCCAGACTTTGGCCGGGAATGCATCGCTGGCAGGAATGCCCATCTGGAAGGTCAGCGGTGGCGCTTCATACTCCTCTGCACCCTCCAGCAGCTGGCGTTCAGCCTCGGCATTGACCGGTTTTAACGGCGGTAATGGGCTGACGAAGGTACCCGCTGCGCCTCTGGCCTGCAGAAACTGACCATCAACCAGCATGTCGTAACTGGCGCGAACGGTGCCACGCGCCACGCCGAGCTGAGCGGCCAGATCGCGGCAGGAAGGCAGACGTGCGCCAGGTTGTAAACGTCCTTCACCAATCGCCTGTTCAATCAACTGGCGCAGTTGTTCACTGAGGCCACGTGACGCGCCGCGCTGCAGTGTCAGCGTGGAAAGCGGCGATGGACCAGTCAGACTCTCATTTTTTGGCACTTTATCTGCTCCATTGAAAGGCTGAAAATCGCCTTATCAACCCTGAATGAGGCAATAAGATGAGCGAACGTATCGATTTTCACAGTGCAGCACCGGCAGGCATGAAAGCGCTGGGCGGCGTATACAGTTATCTGGCACAAACCGATCTGCCGCTCACTTTACTGGAACTGCTGTTCCTGCGCATATCGCAGATTAATGGCTGTGCCTACTGCATTGATTTACATACCAAAGCACTGAATAAAGCGGGCATGGGCTGGGATAAGATCGTGCTGACCTCGGTCTGGCAGGAATCCGGTACGCTGTTCAGTGATAAAGAGAAGGCTGCCCTGTACTGGGCTGAATGCCTGACCCTGATTGCTCAGCAGGGTGCGCCAGACGACCGCTATACCGCACTGAAAGCGCACTTCAGTGAAAAAGAGATTGTCGATCTGAACATCGCGATTGGTCTGATGAACACCTACAACCGCATGGCGATAAGTCTGAAAAAGTTGCCCGCCAGCGCCAGTCAGTCATAAGTGAATCCGATGCGTGCGCCGATGTGCACGCATTTTCAGACTCACAAAAATGTAACATTATTTTTACACAAGCAGCCTTTCAGGCGCTCTGCTCCCGATTCCCGTTATTCCTTGCTGCATAATAAATCGCTAAATTTCAGCGGATTAAATAATTCCGCACGGTTCATATTCATTCCGTCGTTGCACCAGCATGGGGCTTTTCAGCAACATGCCATTTCCGTTAACCCACTGACTTCACACTAAAAAAACCCTAATACGCCGCTGGCCCTGATGATTAATTCTTATGCTGAATCATTTCTGCATTTAAAAAATAAACAAATGTTTAATTCAGATGCGAGAATGTTATATTCAGATGACAAAGCATAACGTGCAGTTAACGCGTTATTACCGCTTTAACCCTATACCTGAGACTTAACCTTTGAGAAATAGCGCAACGCGCTCGTAAGAAGCGTGACTATTTCGCCTGCAAAACTGTTGGGCTTCAGGTCAACAGAAGAGGAGATGTCGCCTCATGTGCAATTCAGCTGTAAACCTTGCGCTCGCGATGAGTGCCATGGCAAAGGACACCACTACTACCGCGCAGGAGCGCAAAGACGTTGACGTGCTGCTGATTGGCGCAGGTGTGATGAGCGCCACCCTTGGCGCGTGGCTGCAGGATTTAGAGCCGGACTGGTCCATCGAAATGGTGGAGCGGCTGGATAGCGTGGCCGAAGAGTCGTCAAACGGCTGGAATAACGCGGGCACCGGTCATGCGGCGCTGGCAGAGCTGAACTATACGCCTCAGCAGGCGGATGGCAGCATCGACATCTCTAAAGCGGTGACGATCAACGAATCGTTCCAGATTTCCCGCCAGTTCTGGGCTTATCAGGTCCAGAAAGGCAACCTGCGCAACCCTAAAAGCTTTATTCACAGCACGCCGCACATGAGCTTTGTCTGGGGTGACGACAATGTCGACTTCCTGCGCAAGCGCTTTAAGGCGCTGCAGAAAAGCACCCTGTTCCGTGGCATGGCCTATTCCGAAGATCCGCAGCAGATTGCCCGCTGGATCCCGCTGGTGATGAATGGCCGTGACCGCAGCCAGAAAGTAGCCGCGACCTGGACGGAGATGGGTACCGACGTGAACTTCGGTGAAATCACCCGTCAGCTGATCGCCTCATTAGAGAAGAAAGCGAATTTCCAGCTGCGTCTGCGCCAGGAAGTGCGTGAGCTGAAGCAGCTCGCCGACGGTCGCTGGCAGGTGACGCTGCAGTGTCTGAACAGCGGCACGCGTCGCACACTGACGGCGGGTAGAATATTTATCGGTGCTGGCGGCGCAGCGTTACCGCTGTTGCAGAAGGCTGGCATCCCGGAAGCCAACGGTTACGCTGGTTTCCCGGTGGGCGGTTCATTCCTGGTAACGGAAAATCCGCAGGTCGTCGCGCAGCACATGGCTAAGGTCTATGGCAAAGCCAGCGTCGGTGCGCCGCCGATGTCCGTGCCGCACGTCGACACCCGCGTGCTGGATGGCAAGCAGGTGCTGCTGTTTGGCCCGTTCGCCACCTTCTCGACTAAGTTCCTGAAGCAGGGTTCGCTGATGGATATGTTCACCTCACTGAACAGCAGCAATATGCTGCCGATGGTGAAAGTGGGACTGAAAAGTTTTGATCTGGTGAAATACCTGATGGATCAGGTGCTGCAAAGCGATCGCGACAGGATGGACGCCCTGCGCGCCTATGTGCCGCAGGCGAAGCAGGAGGACTGGCGCTTAGTGACTGCCGGTCAGCGTGTGCAGATCATCAAGAAAGATGAGAAAGAGGGCGCCGTGTTACGCCTGGGCACCGAAGTGGTCGCCTCACAGGATGGCTCGATTTCAGCACTGCTGGGTGCATCGCCTGGCGCCTCTACGGCGGCACCGATCATGCTGGAGCTGCTGCACAAGGTCTGTCCTGAGCAGATGGCTTCGCCGGAATGGCAGAACAAAATCCGTGCGGTGATCCCATCCTGGGGACGTAAGCTGAACGGCGACGTAGCGCTGACAGAGAAAGTGTTAGCCGAAACCAGCCGGATTCTGCAGCTCGACTATTCGCCAGTTACCCCGATGGCAGCAAACGATGAAGGACGGGAAACCGCGTTCGTCGTCGGCAAATAATTCAGCGCCATTGATAAAAAGGCTCCGCACTGCGGGGCCTTTTTTATTGGCCGGTTACCTGGTCGATCCGGGTATTCTCTATTAGGGTTAAGGCATCTTTTAGCTGCACGATCAGGAGGAAACTGCATGTCTTACTCCCCTGCTTCACCGGAATTCACGCTGCTCGACCGCTACTGGCGGGCAGCAAACTACCTCTCCGTCGGACAAATTTACCTGATGGATAACCCGCTGTTGCGTGAGCCACTCAGGCCTGAACACATTAAACCGCGTCTGCTGGGTCACTGGGGCACTACGCCAGGCCTGAATTTTATCTATGCCCACCTCAACCGCGTTATCCGGAAGCAAAACCTGGATATGATCTACATCTGCGGACCAGGACATGGCGGCCCCGGTATGGTGGCGAATACCTGGCTTGAGGGCAGCTACAGCGAGATTTATCCGCACATCACGCAGGATGCGGCGGGCATGCAGCGTCTGTTCAAACAGTTCTCCTTTCCGGGGGGCATTCCCAGTCACGCGGCACCGGAAACGCCTGGCTCGATTAATGAAGGCGGTGAGCTGGGCTATTCGCTCTCCCATGCGTTTGGCGCGGCCTTCGATAATCCCGAACTGGTTGTACCCTGCGTGATTGGCGACGGCGAAGCGGAGACCGGTCCACTGGCCTCCAGCTGGCACGGCATCAAATTCCTGAATCCTGAACGTGACGGCGCGGTCCTGCCGATTCTGCACCTCAATGGCTACAAAATAGCCAACCCGACGCTGCTGGGTCGCAGCAGCGATGAAGATTTGCACCAGTTGTTCAGTGGCTACGGCTATGAGCCGCTGTTCGTCTGCGGGCATGAGCCTGAAAAAATGCATCCGCTGATGGCGGAGGCGCTGGATAGTGCCTTCAGTAAAATCGCCGCTTATCAGCGCGAGGCGCGCCAGGGCAAAGCCACCACCGGGGTGCCGCGCTGGCCGATGATTATTCTTCGCAGTCCCAAAGGCTGGACCGGTCCGAAAACGGTCGACGGCAAGAAAGTGGAGGATTTCTGGCGGGCGCATCAGGTGCCGGTCGCGGCCTGTCGTGAAGATGAAGGACATCGCCAGATCCTTGAGACGTGGATGCGGAGTTATCAGCCAGACGACCTGTTTGATGAACAGGGTCGCTTAAAGCCGGAACTGCAGGCGCTGGCACCGGAAGGTGATAAACGCATGGGGTCTTCGCCTTATGCCAATGGCGGCCTGTTGCGCCGTGAGCTGGATGCGCCTGAACTCGCGGAGTTTGCCTGCGATGTCAGCGAGCCAGGCGCACAGATGGCGCAGGCCACTGAGCATCTGGGCCGCTATCTCAGCGTGCTGTTCCAGCGCAACCGCGATAATTTCCGCCTGTTTGGCCCGGATGAAACCGCCTCTAACCGCCTGACGCCGGTCTTCGACGTGACCAGCCGTACCTGGCTGGAACGAACAGAGCCTTACGATGAGCAGCTGGCGCGTGATGGCCGGGTGATGGAAATTCTCAGTGAGCATCAGTGTCAGGGCTGGCTTGAGGGCTATCTGCTGACCGGCCGCCACGGGCTGTTTAACTGTTATGAAGCTTTTATCCACATCGTCGATTCGATGTTTAACCAGCACGCCAAGTGGCTGAAAGTCTCGCGTAAACTGGGCTGGCGTAAGCCGATCTCGTCGCTGAACTATCTGCTCTCCTCGCACGTCTGGCGACAGGATCACAATGGCTACAGCCATCAGGATCCTGGCTTTATCGATCACGTTGCCAATAAAAAAGCGGACATTGTGCGCATCTATCTGCCGCCCGATGCCAATACGCTGCTGTGGGTTGGCGATCACTGCCTGCGCACCTGGGACCGCATCAATGTGATTGTGGCGGGCAAGCAGCCTGCGCCGCAGTGGCTGGATATGGCGAGTGCGGTAACCCATTGTGCAGCGGGCATGGGCGAGTGGCGCTGGGCGGGCACCACGCCAGAGCATGAGGAGCCGGATGTGGTGATGGCCTGTGCCGGTGATGTGCCGACCATGGAGACGATGGCGGCGGTGGATCTGCTGCGCGGTATGCTGCCCGAACTGCGTATCCGCGTGGTGAACGTGGTCGATCTGCTGGCGCTGCAGCCGCAGGATCAGCATCCGCATGGCAAATCTGATGCGGAATTCGACGCGCTGTTTACCCCGGATAAACCGGTGATCTTCGCCTTCCACGGTTATCCGACGCTGATACATCGCCTGACCTATTCGCGTACCAACCACCGCAACTTCCATGTGCGCGGCTTCAATGAAGAGGGAACCACCACCACGCCATTTGATATGACGGTGCTGAACGAGCTTGACCGCTATCATCTGGCGCAGGAGGCGATTCTTCGCGTGCCTGGCCTGGCCGATGCGCATCCTGAGCTGCTGGACGATCTGCAGGAGCGCATCGCTGAGCATCATCGCTATGTGCGTGAACACGGTGAAGATGTGCCGGAGGTGCAGAACTGGAAATGGCCGTCGGCCACAGCACCTGGTGCACCCGATTAAGCGGCCAGCAAGGCGTCGGTCAGCATCCAGATGGTAGTCGCCACCAGCGACAGCGCCATCAGGCTGTTAAATAACTGACGCTTCCAGGCAATCTGCAGATGGCTGCGCAGGCGATCGCCCAGCGCAGCCCAGATCAGAATGCAGGGCAGGTTCAGCAGCATAAAGCCGATCATCACCGTCAGCACGCCGCTGCTGGCGCTGTACAACAGCGCCACATTGGTCGCCATCAGCCAGGCTTTGGGATTGATCGCCTGGAAACAGGCACCGCCCAGCAGCGTCATGGGCTGCGGCTTGCTGCGCACTTCAGGTGCTGCCGCACGGAAAATCTTCCATGAGAGCCACAACAGATAGGCACAGCCTGCCAGCGTCAGCGGCAGGCGAATCGCCGCCATCCAGTGCAGTAAGACCTCCAGTGCGACGCCGGCGATCACCGTTTGCAGCGCACAACCTACCAGTATTCCAAACACCATCGGCAGCGTGCGGCGCATGCCGAAATTGACGCCTGAGGTCGCCAGCAGCAGATTGTTCGGGCCTGGCGTAATCGACATGACGGTAACGTAACTGAAGAAAGAGGGATCGAGCATGGTGACTCTCCTGAAAACAGACAGAGTTCTATGCTACGGCGGGGAAAGGGATGGTAACAGTGACACAAAATCACTATTGTTATGGTTACAGTTCCCGTTAACAGCAATTGTACCCATCCAATCCGGAGGCTACTGTGTCCCTTGCTCCCACTTCCGATCGGCCGCTCTATCAGCAGCTGGCAGACAGCTTCGCTGAGGCTATCCATCAGGGAACGCTGAAACCTGGCAAACGCCTGCCGGCGATCCGCCGCGTCGCCCAGTCACATCAGGTCAGCGTCAATACGGTACTGAATGCCTGGCAGTTGCTGGAAGATCGCGGGCTGATTGAGGCGCGTCCCCAGTCGGGCTATTACGTGCGCGGCGTGTTGCCCGCCGTGACCCGCCATGGTCAGCATAAAACCCGGGTACGCGACCCCAGCAGCGGCAAGCTCGACCTGATCGATAAGGTGTTTGCGGCGCAGAACCATCCCGACTACATCAATATTTCCCTGGCCTGCCCCCAGGATAGCGAGCTGTTTCCTGCGGCGCGTATTGCCCGGATTACCACCTCACTGCTGCGCCGTCATCCGAACATGATTGGGCGCTATGCGCTTCCGCCCGGTAGTGAGCGCTTACGGGAGGAGATTGCGCGACGGGCGCTGCACGCCGGACAGACGCTCACCGCCGATGAGATCACTCTTACTCACGGCTGCATGGAGGCGCTTCAGCTGGCGCTGCGGGCGGTCACGCAGCCCGGCGACTGCGTCGGACTGGAGTCGCCGACCTACTTTTTCCTCTTCCCGCTGCTGGCTTCACTGGGCCTTAAGGCGCTGGAAATTCCCACCGATCCGCAGCATGGGCTGTCGCTGGATGCGCTGGAGATGCTGCTTCAGGAGCAGCGAATTAAGGCGCTGATTGCGATGCCGAGCGCGCAGAACCCGCTGGGCTGCGGCATGTCGCTGGAGAACAAGAAGCGGCTGGCGAAGTTAGTGAATACTTACCACGTTCCGCTGATAGAAGATGGGCTGTATGACGAGTTGCAGTTCGACTGGCCGCTCTCGCCCGCGGTAAAAGCCTTTGATCGCGACGGCTGGGTGATCTACTGCACCAGCTTCACCAAAACCGTGGCACCTGATTTCCGTATTGGCTGGACCGCCGCTGGCCGTTTTCATGATGCGATTGCCCGACTGAAAGCGGTGTCGTCGATGGCAGAATCTGCCCTGCTCTCTGAAACGCTGGCGGAGTTTCTTGCTTCCGGTGGTTATGACCACCATCTGCGCACGCTGCGCCGTCGCTACGCGGCCAACCTGGATGAGGCGCGGGGACTGATCGCCCGCTACTTCCCGGAGGGCACCCGCGCGACGCTGCCGCGCGGTGGCTTCGTCTTCTGGGTCGAGTTACCGGGCGGCGTAAATACCACCGAGATGTTTGATCGGTTGCTGCAGGAGCAGATTTGCGTCACGCCCGGCGCGCTCTATTCGCTGAGCGAGCGCTACAACCATGCACTGCGCCTCTCCTGCTGCTATCCGTTTGATGCGCGCTACAGCTGGGCGATCAGACGCGCGGGCGAAATCGCCTGTGAACTGGCGGGAGTATCCTGCGGCGAGGCTCAGGGTGTACCGTTGCGGCCCCAGACGGTATAGCCGTGGCGTTCAGTCAGGCGTTCGTAATAGGTGCGTACCGCCGGATAATCAGGGTGTTCGAGCGGCGTTTCAAACCAGCGGTTCACCGCCAGACCAATCGGAATGTCTGCCAGCGTGAAATTACGTCCGGCAACGTAACGACCGGTTTTTTCCAGCTGCTGATTGAGAATGCTCATGGTGTGTGCCCAGCCTTTGCTGGCCGCGGCCAGCAAACGTGGATCCTGATGAGCCGGTGAATTTCGCACCAGCGACATAAATGCGTAGCGCCATGAGGTGTTGAGTTCAGTGGACTGCCAGTCCATCCACTGATCGACAGGCGCACGCGTTTGCGGATGATGAGGATAGAGCCACTCGCCGCCATAGGCATTCGCCAGATAGCGCAGGATGGCGTTGGATTCCCACATCACAAAGTCATCATCTTTCAGTACCGGCACCATCGCATTGGGGTTGAGTGCCATGAATTCGGGCAGGTGCGTTGAGCGGAATCCGTCGCCCCACTCTTCGCGCTGGTAATCAAGGCCAAGCTCGTCACACAGCCATAATACTTTGCGCACGTTGATTGAGGAGGCGCGTCCCAGGATCGTTAGCATTCACAGTCTCCGGTAAAATCTTTAACTTATTGATAACGCTGTTAGCTGTTATAAGCAATCATCCGGCAGAGAAAAGGCCGCACTGAACCCAATCGCAAGGAGTCACCATGAAGGTCGCGTTTAAGCAAGTCGATGTGTTTACCTCAGCAGCCTTTAATGGCAATCCGCTGGCGGTGATTATGGATGCTCAGGGGTTGAGCGACAGCCAGCTGGCGGCGATTGCCCGCTGGACTAACCTGTCGGAAACCACCTTTGTGCTGCCGCCACAACATGAAGAGGCGGACTACCGGGTGCGTATTTTTACCGTGGAAGGCGAACTGCCGTTTGCCGGTCACCCAACGCTGGGCACCGCACACGCGCTGCTGGAGGCGGGCTGGCCAACCCGTACGCCGGGTGAAATCGTGCAGGAGTGCGGCGTCGGTAACGTGACGGTGAAGATTAATGAGACGGGCGGACTGGCCTTTGCCGCGCCAGCTGCCACCCTGATGCCATGGCAGGATGCGCTGATGGGTAACGCCTTAAACAGCGATGCATTCGATCTGACGCAAAGCCCGACCGTGGTGGATATGGGTATCCGCTGGCTGCTGGTGCCGATGGTCAGCGCCGAGGCCGTGCTGGCGCTGCAGCCCAATGTCAGCGATTTGCAGCGCCTGATTAAACATGCGGGTGTCTCGGGCGTGATGCCCTTTGGCCGTTTGCCCTCGGGCGAGCATGAACAGTATGAAGTGCGTGGCCTGCTGGTGGAAAATGGCAGCCTGACCGAAGATCCGGTGACCGGCAGCGCCAACGCCTGTCTGGCGCGGTATTTTGCAGCCGCAGGCCATACCACCTCCTATCGCGTGCGTCAGGGTACTGCTCTGCAGCGTGCCGGTCGGGTGAACGTAACCTTTAATGGTGAGACCATCTGGATTGGCGGTAATACCGTTACCGTCATTGATGGCACCATTACGCTGTAAAAGGCGGCGGCGGCGGCGGCGGGATGCTTTCCGCGACGCCGCCAGCGGTTAAATCCCCTGCCCGCCTGAGGCTTCAATACGCTGAGCGGTGATCCAGCCGGTTTCGTCACTGAGGATCGCGCTGATGGCGTCGCCGATATCATCCGGCAGTCCGACCCGGCCCAGCGCCGTCAGCCCGGCAATCTGATGGTTAATCTCTGGGGTATCGCGCACCCGGCCACCGCCAAAGTCGGTCTCTATCGCGCCAGGTGCCAGGATATTAACGCGAATGCGCCGTTCGCCCAGCTCCTTCGCCTGATAGCGCGTCAGTACCTCCATCGCCCCTTTCATTGACGCATAGGTCGAGGAGCCAGGATAGATCAGCCGGGTCAGACCGCTGGAGATATTCAGGATGCGGCCACCGTCGTTGATCAGCGGCAGCAGCTTCTGGGTCAGGAAGTAAGGCCCTTTGAAATGCACATTAACCAGCGCATCAAATTCCGCCTCGGTAGTGTCGGTAAATGGTTTGTAGTGTCCGTGTCCGGCGTTGTTCACTAAATAGTCAAAGCGCTCCCGCTGCCACTGCTGTTGCAGTGCCTCTTTCACCTGGCCGACAAAGCGATCGAACTGACCGGTTTCGCCGACGTCCAGCGCCAGCGCCACTGCACGCCGTCCCAGCGCCTCAATCTCCTTCACCACCGTCTGTGCCTCATCGGCATGGCTGCGGTAAGTCAGGATAATGTCTGTCCCCCTGGCCGCCAGTTTTAACGCGCCATTACGGCCTAAACCGCGGTTTGCACCGGTAATTAACGCCACTTTCTGATTCATCTCTCGCACCTGTTGAAAAATTGAACACAGGTTAAGGATATTCGCGAATTATTGATCTATAAACAGTGTTAAATGCGCATCACTGTTTCAATAAAAACAACAATCGGTGAACAACATGGACAAAATTCACGCAATGCAGGTGTTTGTGCGGGTGGCCGAAATGGGCAGTTTTACCCGCGCGGCAGAGAGTTTAGGTGTCCCCAAAGGCAGCGTTTCGCGGCAGATACAGGCGCTGGAGAATCAAATGGCAACACGTTTGCTGCATCGCACCACGCGCCGGGTGCAACTAACCCAGGATGGGTTGGTCTATTACGATCGCTGTCTGGATTTATTGTCAATGATTGACGATATGGACAGCCTGTTCCAGCACGAGCCTGCCTCGCTCAGCGGTAAACTCCGGATTGATATGTCTGTGGCCATGGCCACCAGTTTTATCCTGCCACGGCTGCCGGAATTTTTACAGCACTACCCCGGCGTAGAGATTGAGCTGAGCAGCAGCGACCGTCAGGTGGATGTGATCCGGGAAGGGTTTGACTGCGTAATCCGCGTCGGTGAGCTCAAAGATTCTGGCCTGATTGCGCGAAAAATTGGTACCCATACCTTGATCAACTGCGCCAGCCCTGGCTACCTTTCGCGTTTCGGCATGCCGATCCGGCTGGAAGAGCTGTCGCAGCATGCGATGGTGCATTACAGCCAGCAACTGGGTCAGGCCTCACCGGGTTTTGAATATTTTGATGGCAGGCAGTGTCACTATGTTCACACCGGCGGTGTGGTCACCGTGAACAGCACCGAAACCTATCGCGCCGCCTGTCTGGCGGGGTTAGGCATTATTCAGGTGCCAGCCGCCGGGATTCAGACATTACTGGAAAGAGGCGAGCTGGTAGAAGTGCTGCATCGCTTTCCCGCCAGACCGATGCCGATCCACCTGCTCTATCCGCACCGGCGCAATGTGGCGCGTCGCGTGCGGGTTTTTATGGAGTGGCTGAGTCAGGTGTTACAGGAGTACGTCACCTGAGCGGCTATACTTTGATTTTAATGATAAACAGGACAGTGAAGGTCTATGACAGACAAGCAGGAAAACCCGCAGGATACGCAGCCGCAAAAGCCACTTATCGATATTAAAACCGGCAACGAGACGGTTGATCATTCGATAGTGCGCGTGTCGCGTTTTGCCGCCTGGTTTCAGGCGATCCCGGCAGTGGCGCATTTTATTCGCGCTCTTGACCGCTTTAATGATCGGCTCGGCAGCCAGTTTGGCGCGGCCATTACCTATTTCTCTTTTTTATCGCTGATCCCCATTCTGATGGTGTCGTTTGCCGCCGTGGGTTTTGTGCTGGCATCGAACCAGGATCTGCTGACCGATATCATCAACAAAATCGTCAGCAGCATCAGCGACCCGACGCTGGCAACCACGCTGAAGAATACGGTAAATACCGCCATTCAGCAGCGTGCCACCGTGGGTATTACCGGTTTACTGCTGGCGCTCTACTCCGGTCTTAACTGGATGGGTAACCTGCGCGAAGCGATTCGTGCCCAGTCGCGCGACGTGTGGGAACGCAAACCGGATGACAAAGAGAAGATCTGGAAGCGTTATATTCGCGATTTCCTGTCGCTGACCGGTCTGATGCTGGCGCTGGTGATTACGCTGTCGCTGACCTCGGTAGCCGGTTCGGCGCAGGCAATGATCGTCAGCGCACTGGGGCTGGATGGCATCGACTGGTTACGGCCCGCCCTGACCATTATTGCCACCTCGATTTCCGTTATGGCTAACTATCTGCTGTTCCTGTGGATTTTCTGGATCCTGCCGCGTCATAAGCCGCGTAAGAAAGCACTGTTCCGCGGCACTCTGCTGGCGGCAATCGGTTTTGAGGTGATCAAGTTTGTGATGACGCTGACGCTGCCGAAGCTGGCGACCTCGCCTTCTGGTGCGGCCTTTGGTTCCGTGCTTGGCCTGATGGCGTTTTTCTACTTCTTCGCCCGTCTGACGCTGTTCTGTGCGGCGTGGATCGCCACCGCCAAATATAAAGACGACCCACAACTGCCTGAAGCGGGCAGCGCGTCACGACACAAATCATCGTAATCCGTTAACAACAGCGGAAAATATTACCCCTCGGCTATTTTTTAACCAGATAACAGGATGAATAGCTGAGGGGTCACTTTTATTTAGCCCTTTCGTAGAGTATCCCGCCAGATATCGTCCGGATTACCCCGGTATCACCCGACATTCGTCGCACCTCAGAAATTATCCTCTTTTTGCCCGCTGAAGCCAGACGCGGCGCGGGTTTTCTTCATTGAATGCGCTCTGGCAGATGCGTAAGATTCTTTGTCTGTATTTACAAATAAGAAACAGTTATGCAAGCCTCCCTCACAGACACGCTCGACAAACAGCAGGATCCCACGCCGGTTAACTCACGCAGTAAAGTGGTGATTGCCTCGCTGGTCGGAACGGCCATCGAGTTCTTCGACTTTTATATTTATGCCACTGCTGCGGTGATTGTTTTCCCGCACATTTTCTTCCCGCAGGGTGATGCCACGGTCGCGACGCTACAGTCGCTGGCCACCTTTGCTATCGCCTTTATCGCGCGTCCGATTGGCTCCGCCGTGTTTGGTCACTTTGGCGATCGCGTGGGTCGCAAAGCCACGCTGGTTGCCTCGCTGCTGACCATGGGGATCTCCACCGTGGTGATTGGTCTGCTGCCCGGCTATGAAACCATCGGCGTGATGGCTCCGCTGCTGCTGGCGCTGGCGCGTTTTGGTCAGGGACTGGGACTGGGTGGTGAATGGGGTGGCGCGGCGCTGCTGGCGACGGAAAATGCCCCGGCGAAGAAGCGTGCGCTTTACGGCTCCTTCCCTCAGCTGGGTGCGCCGATTGGCTTTTTCTTCGCTAACGGCACTTTTCTGCTGCTTTCGTGGCTGCTGACCGACGAGCAGTTTATGCAGTGGGGCTGGCGCGTGCCGTTTATTCTCTCCGCCGTGCTGGTGCTGATTGGCCTGTATGTGCGCGTTTCGCTGCATGAGAGTCCGGTGTTTGCCAAAGTACAGAAAGAGAAGAAGCAGGTTCGGGTGCCCATTGCAGCGCTGCTGAGCAAGCATCTGACTGCCACCATTCTCGGCACCTTTATCATGCTGGCGACCTATACGCTGTTCTATATCATGACCGTCTATTCGATGAGCTACGGCACCACGGCAGCACCGGCCGGTCTGGGTATTCCGCGTAATAGTATGTTGTGGATGCTTATGCTGGCGGTGATTGGCTTTGGAGTGATGGTGCCGATTGCCGGTTTGCTGGCTGACCGTTTTGGTCGCCGCAAGACGATGATTACCATTACGCTGATGATTATCGCGTTTTCGTTCCTGTTCCCGGCGATGCTCGGTTCCGGATCGCAGGCGCTGGTGATGGCGTTTCTGTTGCTGGGTCTGAGCATTATGGGCCTGACCTTTGGTCCGATGGGGGCGCTGCTGCCGGAGCTGTTTCCGACCGAAGTGCGTTATACCGGCGCATCGTTCTCTTATAACCTCTCATCGATTCTGGGTGCCTCTGTTGCGCCTTATATCGCGACCTGGCTGAATGCGCATTATGGTTTGCAGGCGGTGGGACTTTATCTGGCGTCGATGGCCGTGCTGACGCTGATTGCATTGCTCGCCTGTAAAGAGACGCGTAATCAGACGCTGTATGACGTTTAATCCGACTGGATGAAGGTCAGTGAAACCCGGCGGCTGCCGGGTTTTTTTATGGAGCAGGCTCACAGAGTACAACCGCTCTGAAGGGCTAAACAATATCAGGCGACAGGCTCAGGGAGCATACGCCTTAAGCGGGTTAGCTTTCTGTTTGAAAAAACCGGACCTCGCTGAAAGGCGTATTGATATTGGCAGCAATAAAGAAGCTTAAGGGCACAGAGAACCGTCCAGCCGTTGTTCACCAACAAAAAACCCCGGCAAGCCGGGGTTTGTTTTGCTGAAAACTGTGATGACGGTAATTAGCCCGCGACAGCGATACGCTTCATGTCGGTCATGTAGCCACGCAGCTTGCGGCCAACGGTTTCAATCGGGTGCTGGCGAACCGCTTCGTTAACGTCACGCAGCTGCGCGTTATCAACCTGCGTGCCTTCAACCGCTTTACCCAGATCGCCTGGCTGCAGCGTGGTCATGAACTCTTTCAGCAGCGGCACCGCGGCGAAGGAGAACAGGTAGTTACCATATTCGGCGGTATCAGAGATCACCACGTTCATTTCATACAGGCGCTTACGGGCGATGGTGTTCGCGATCAGCGGCAGCTCATGCAGTGATTCGTAGTAAGCAGACTCTTCAATGATGCCGGCGTCTACCATGGTTTCAAACGCCAGCTCAACGCCCGCTTTAACCATCGCAACCATCACCACACCTTTGTCGTAGTACTCCTGCTCTTCGATTTTGCCTTCATACTGTGAAGCGGTTTCGAACGCGGTCTGGCCGGTCTCTTCACGCCAGGTCAGCAGGTTTTTATCATCGTTGGCCCAGTCCGCCATCATGCCGGAAGAGAATTCGCCGGAGATGATGTCATCCATATGTTTCTGGAACAGCGGTGCCATGATGGTTTTCAGCTGCTCTGACAGCGCATAAGCGCGCAGTTTAGCCGGGTTAGAGAGGCGATCCATCATCAGTGTGATGCCGCCAAACTTCAGTGATTCGGTGATGGTTTCCCAGCCGAACTGGATCAGTTTTTCTGCGTAAGCCGGGTCAGTGCCTTCAGCCACCAGCTTGTCGAAGCAGAGCAGTGAACCAGCCTGCAACATGCCGCACAGAATAGTCTGCTCACCCATCAGGTCAGATTTCACTTCAGCAACGAAGGAGGACTCCAGCACGCCAGCACGATCGCCGCCAGTTGCTGCTGCCCAGGCTTTGGCAATCGCCATGCCTTCGCCTTTTGGATCGTTTTCCGGGTGAACCGCGATCAGCGTCGGTACACCAAAGCCACGTTTGTACTCTTCACGAACTTCTGTACCCGGACACTTCGGTGCCACCATGACCACGGTGATATCTTTACGGATGCTTTCGCCCACTTCAACGATGTTGAAACCGTGCGAGTAGCCCAGCGCAGCGCCATCTTTCATCAGCGGCTGAACAGCCTGAACTACAGCGGAGTGCTGCTTGTCTGGTGTCAGGTTAACCACCAGGTCAGCCTGCGGGATCAGTTCTTCGTAGGTGCCCACTTTGAAACCGTTATCGGTCGCTTTGCGCCATGAAGGGCGTTTTTCCGCAATTGCTTCAGCACGCAGTGCATAGGCCACATCCAGACCGGAATCACGCATGTTCAGACCCTGATTCAGGCCCTGCGCACCACAGCCAACGATAACGACTTTTTTGCCTTTCAGGAAACTGGCACCATCCGCGAATTCATCGCGCGCCATGAAACGGCACTTGCCTAATTGCGCCAGCTGGTTGCGCAGGTTCAATGTGTTGAAATAGTTAGCCATGGGTACTCCGGTAAGGTTGTGTTTGCTTTTTTTGTTCAGGAACGGCGTGTCATGCAGCGCCGCGAATGACCCCATCATATGACAGGAATTCTGTTGCTTAAATTGATATATTAACAACGTCACATTGCAATAAATGCAACACCACCCAGAGGCGACGCGCACATGGATTTACGGGATCTGAAACTGTTTCTTCATCTGGCAGAAAGCTGCCACTTCGGGCGCACTGCGCGTGCTATGCACGTCAGCCCTTCCACGCTGTCACGCCAGATCCAGCGGCTTGAAGAAGATGTCGGCCATGCGCTGTTTCTGCGCGATAACCGCACCGTGACGCTGACAGAAGCGGGCG
Organism: Pantoea sp. OVA07A; assembly: GCF_019969975.1. Classification (NCBI taxonomy): domain Bacteria; kingdom Pseudomonadati; phylum Pseudomonadota; class Gammaproteobacteria; order Enterobacterales; family Erwiniaceae; genus Pantoea; species Pantoea sp. OVA07A. Next base: position 252,992 of record NZ_JAHXYM010000006.1, read on the forward strand.
AACGTCTGCGCCAGTTTGCCCAGCAGACGCTGTTGCAGTATCAGCAACTGCGCCATGTGATGGATCTTAACGGTCCGTCGCTCAGCGGCGAGCTGCGCCTGTTCTGCTCAGTGACGGCGGCCTACAGTCATCTGCCGCCCATCCTCGACCGCTTTCGCGCTGAACATCCGCAGGTCGAAATCAAACTGGATACCGGCGATGCCGCGGATGCGGTGGAAAAAGTGCACTCCGGCGATGCCGATCTGGCCATTGCCGGCCGTCCTGAAACGCTGCCCGCCAGCATTGATTTTATGCCACTGGGGCTGATCCCGCTGGTGCTGATCGCGCCTGCACTGCCCTGTGCCGTTCGTACTCAGGCAACACAGCCGCAGCCCGACTGGTCAAAAATTCCGTTTATCCTGCCGGTGCAGGGACCGGCACGGCGACGTATCGATCTCTGGTTCCGCCGCCAGCGCATCCCGAATCCGGTGATTTACGCCACGGTCTCGGGGCATGAGGCGATTGTTTCGATGGTGGCGCTGGGCTGCGGCATCGCACTTTTGCCGGATGTGGTGCTGGAGAACAGCCCGGACCCGGTGCGTAACCGCGTGCTGTTACTGGAGAATATTGACTCGGTTGCGCCGTTCGAACTCGGCATCTGCGTGCAAAAAAAGCGGCTCGGAGAGCCGCTGATCAGTGCTTTCTGGAGCCAGCTGTAATCAGTTGCCTGACAGGAAGAAGCGGAACGCCGGGTTCTGGCTTTCGTCATGAAAGTCGTAACCCAGATCGGTGAGATGCTCTTCGAAGCGTGGCTCATCGCTGCCAAGTTCAAAAGCGGCCAGCACACGGCCATAATCGGTGCCGTGGCTGCGATAATGAAACAGCGAGATATTCCAGTGGGTGCCCAGCGTTTGCAGGAACTTCAGCAACGCGCCGGGTGCCTCCGGGAATTCAAAGCTGAAGAGGCGTTCACGCAGTGGTTTAGAAGGACGTCCGCCCACCATATAACGCACATGCAGTTTCGCCATCTCATCATCCGAGAGATCGACCACCTGATAACCGCCGCTGGTGAGCTCGCTGATGATCTCGCTGCGCTCTTCCACGCCGCGCGTCAGTCGTACGCCAACAAAGATGCAGGCTTTGTCCGCATCGGCGTAGCGGTAGTTGAACTCGGTAATCGACCTTCCACCCAGCGTCTGGCAGAAACGCAGGAAACTGCCCTGCTGTTCCGGGATCGTTACGGCCAGCAGCGCTTCACGCTGTTCGCCCAGCTCGCAGCGCTCAGAAACGTAGCGCAGGCCGTGGAAATTGACGTTGGCCCCGGATAACACATGCGCCAGCCGCTCGCCTTTGATCCCGTGCTGCTGGATATACTTTTTCATGCCCGCCAGCGCCAGCGCGCCAGAGGGCTCTGCCACAGCACGGACATCTTCAAACAGATCTTTCATTGCGGCACAAATGGCATCGCTGTCGACGGTGATGATGTCATCGATGTATTCCTGACAGAGCCGGAAGGTTTCGCTGCCAATCCGTTTCACCGCCACCCCTTCGGCAAACAGCCCGACGCGCGGCAGATCGACCGGATGACCCGCCTCCAGCGCTGCTTTCAGGCAGGCTGAATCTTCTGACTCCACCGCAATCACTTTGATTTGCGGCATCAGCTGCTTGATCAGCACCGCGACGCCGGCTGCCAGACCTCCACCGCCAACCGGGACAAAGACCCGGTCGAGATGCGCATCCTGTTGCAGCAGCTCCATCGCCAGCGTGCCCTGTCCGGCAATGACGGCCGGATGGTCAAACGGCGGCACGAAGGTGTAACCGCGCTGTTCAGAGAGTTCTATCGCTTTGGCTTTCGCCTCGTCAAAGTTGGCCCCGAACAGGAAAGCCTCACCGCCAAATGCGCGCACCGCATCAACCTTGATGTCTGCCGTCGCCAGCGGCATCACAATCAGTGATTTGATGCCCAGCTTAGTGGCGGAGAGCGCCACGCCCTGCGCATGGTTACCGGCTGATGCCGTCACCACACCGCGCGCTTTCTGCTCTTCGTTCAGACCGGCAATCATCGCGTAGGCACCGCGCACCTTAAAACTGTGCACCGGCTGGCGATCTTCCCGCTTCACCAGAATGGTGTTGCCGAGACGCGATGAGATTTTTTCCATAACCTGCAGCGGCGTCACCTGTGCCACTTCATACACCGGTGAACGCAACACTGCGCGCAAATACTCGGCGCCACAAGGCGCCTCGGGTAGCGGTTGAGACTCGGCCATTGTTAGCCTCCCAGCTTGCTCTTATCGCGGACGGCGCCTTTATCAGCACTGGTCGCGAGTAATGCGTAGGCACGCAGCGCAAAGGAGACTTCACGCTGACGATTGACCGGCGTATACGCCGCATCGCCACGTGCCTGCTGCTCTTCACGACGGGCGTGCAGTTCGTTATCCGGTACGGCGAGTTTGATACCGCGGTTAGGGATATCGATTTCGATGGTGTCGCCATCTTTGACCAGCGCAATGGTGCCGCCGTTGGCTGCTTCAGGCGAGGCGTGACCGATAGAGAGGCCCGACGTACCGCCAGAGAAACGACCATCGGTGATCAGCGCGCAGCTTTTGCCCAGCCCCATCGATTTCAGATAAGTGGTCGGATAGAGCATCTCCTGCATGCCTGGCCCGCCTTTTGGACCTTCGTAGCGAATGACGACCACATCGCCCGCAACGACTTTGCCGCCCAGAATCGCTTCAACGGCGTCATCCTGGCTTTCATAGACTTTGGCCGGACCGGTGAAGGTCAGGATCTCTTTGTCTACGCCTGCGGTTTTTACGATACAGCCATCTTCTGCGATGTTGCCGTAGAGCACGGCCAGACCGCCATCCTGCGAGTAAGCATTTTCACGGGTACGGATACAGCCTTCGGCACGGTCATCATCCAGCGTGTCCCAGCGGCAGTTCTGTGAGAACGCCTGGGTGGTACGAATACCCGCCGGACCCGCGCGGAACATATCTTTTACCGCCTGATCTTTGGTCAGCATGATGTCGTACTGATCCAGCGTTTCACGCATGGTCTGCTGCAGGATATTACGGGCGCTGCTGTCGAACAGGCCGGCACGATCCAGCTCGCCGAGAATGGCGAACACGCCACCCGCGCGATGCACATCTTCCATATGGTATTTCGGAGTGCTTGGCGCCACTTTACAGAGCTGAGGCACTTTGCGTGACAGGCGATCGATGTCGGAGATATTAAAGTCGATATCGCCTTCCTGTGCGGCTGCCAGCAGGTGGAGCACGGTGTTGGTGGAACCGCCCATGGCGATATCCAGCATCATGGCGTTCTCAAAAGCGGCCTTGTTCGCGATGTTACGCGGCAGCATGTTGACATCATCCTGCTCGTAATAGCGCTTGGTCAGGCTTACGATGCGCTTACCGGCATTGATGAACAGCTCTTTGCGATCGGCGTGCGTAGCCAGCAGTGAACCGTTGCCAGGCTGCGACAGACCGAGTGCTTCAGTCAGGCAGTTCATCGAGTTGGCGGTGAACATACCGGAGCAGGAGCCGCAGGTCGGACAGGCAGAGCGTTCGATCTGCTCACTGTCGGCATCGCTGACGTTCGGGTTGGCACCCTGAATCATCGCATCTACCAGATCCAGCTTGATGATCTGGTCAGAAAGCTTGGTTTTACCCGCTTCCATCGGTCCGCCTGAAACGAAGATCACCGGAATATTGAGGCGCAATGACGCCATCAGCATACCCGGGGTGATTTTGTCGCAGTTAGAGATGCAGACCATGGCGTCAGCACAGTGGGCGTTGACCATGTACTCGACCGAGTCAGCAATCAGCTCACGCGACGGCAGTGAATACAGCATGCCGCCATGACCCATGGCAATACCGTCATCCACCGCAATGGTGTTGAACTCTTTAGCCACACCGCCTGCCGCTTCGATCTGCTCGGCGACAAGTTTACCAAGATCACGCAGGTGAACGTGGCCCGGCACAAATTGGGTGAATGAGTTAACCACAGCGATAATCGGCTTGCCGAAATCGTCGTCGGTCATTCCTGTCGCGCGCCATAAGGCACGGGCACCCGCCATATTGCGGCCGTGGGTGGTGGTGGCGGAACGGTACTTAGGCATACTCTATTTACTCCAGTAAGAATAAGCTCGCGGACGTCAGATGACGCCCGCGCTGTATCTGATTATGGGTTAACCGGATCTAACCAGCCCCATTTGTCTTCGGTTTCGCCGGTGAACAGGCCAAAGAAGGCCTCCTGGATGCGTTTGGTCACCGGGCCACGTTTGCCTTCGCCAACCTGAATGCGGTCAACGCTGCGCACCGGTGTAATTTCTGCCGCGGTGCCAGACATAAAGACTTCGTCAGCCAGATAGAGAGATTCACGCGACAGGGTCTGCTCACGCACTTCAATGCCCATATCACGCGCCAGAGTGATGATGGCATCGCGGGTGATGCCCGGCAGTGCTGAAGAGGTAAATGGCGGGGTAAAGAGCACGCCATCTTTAACTTCAAACAGGTTTTCGCCTGCACCTTCGGAGATCAGGCCATTGGTATCCAGCGCAATCCCTTCCTGATAGCCGTGACGACGGGCTTCGCTGCCCACCAGCAGTGAGGAGAGGTAGTTACCGCCCGCTTTAGCGGCGGTTGGCAGGGTATTCGGTGCTACGCGGTTCCATGAGGAGACCATGGCATCGATGCCGTTCTCCAGGGCTTCAGCGCCCAGGTATGCGCCCCACGGGAACGCCGCAATGATCACGTCGGTGGTGAAGCCATCTGGCGGGTTCACGCCCAGGCCCACATCGCCGACAAAGGCCAGCGGACGGATATAAGCACTTTTCAGTTTGTTCACGCGGATGACTTCGCGGCACGCTTCCATCAGCTCATCAACGCTGCTTTTAATCGGGAAGCGATAGATTTTGGCGGAGTCGTGCAGACGTTGCATGTGTTCGCGATGGCGGAACACAACCGGTCCTTTGTGAGAGTCGTAGCAGCGCACGCCTTCAAATACCGACGTACCGTAGTGCAACGCGTGGGACATGACGCTGACCTTCGCCTCTTCCCACTTAACCATCTCGCCATTGAACCAAATAAAGTCTGCTTTCTTCGTGCTCATTGTTATTCCCTCTCGCGGCTAAGCGCGGATTTGTTGTGTTGTCTGTTGTTGAATCTGAACGCATGCAACGTCGATCAATTTGCTTAACTGCGAAGACAGTAAATCGACGGAACGCTGACTGGCAACGGTCATTTCAATATTAATGTTTTCTGCGTTGGCGACTGAGGCCATGTTCATAGAACAGACCTGAAAACCGCGGTGACGCACTACGCGTAAAATGCGCTCCAATATTTCAGGGCGGAAACGGGCTTCGATAGACAATTGATGCTGGTTCATACAGTTTTCTCCATCATGTTTGCATTGCTGGCACCCGGCGGTACCAGTGGCCAGACGTTTTCATGCTCATCAATTGCAACATGCAGGAAGTAAGGACCTTCGCTGTTCAGCAGAGCATCAAGGGCGGCGTCGACCTGATCTTTACGGGTAATGCGCTGGCCGGGAATATTGAAAGCGCTGGCCAGCGTGAGGAAGTCGGGGTTGTCGGACAGATTGGTTTCACTGTAGCGGCCATCGAAAAACAGCTGCTGCCACTGACGCACCATGCCCAGACGCTGGTTATCCAGCAGCACGATTTTGACCGGCAGCTTGCCGCGCTTGATAGTGCCCAGCTCCTGGATGTTCATCATGATGGAGCCATCGCCCGAGACACAGATAACCGTATCTTCCGGGCGTGCAACCTGCGCACCGATGGCGGCGGGTAAACCAAAACCCATGGTGCCTAAGCCGCTGGAGGTGATGAAGTTCTCTGGCGCGCTGAATGCCATGTGTTGCGCCGTCCACATCTGGTGCTGACCGACGTCGGTGGTCACTACGGTATTGGCCGGTTTGCGATCGGAAAGCTGCTTCAGCAACAGCGGTGCATAGATCGCTTCGCCCGGATGGTCGTAGCGCCATGGGTGACTGGCCTTAAGCGCTTTCATCTCATCGCGCCAGGCGTTGATATGCAGAGGCTGACTCAGGGCGGGCAGCAGTTCGTTGAGATCACCCTGCAGAGAGACGTGTGCACGACGTAATTTGTTTAACTCAGCGGGATCGATATCGAGATGAATTACGCTGGCATGGGGGGCAAAGGTGTCCAGCTTGCCGGTCACGCGGTCATCGAAACGGGCGCCGACCGCGATCAGTAAGTCACAACTCTGCACCGCCAGGTTGGCGGCTTTAGTACCGTGCATCCCCAGCATGCCGAGATACACCTCGCTGTGAGGATCTACGCTGCCCAGCCCCTTTAAGGTGGCCACTGCCGGGATGCCGGTCTCTTCTGCCAGCGCGCGCAGTGCCGGAACAGCCTGTGCCAGGCCAACGCCTCCACCAACATAGAGCATTGGTTTTCTGGCCTGCGCCATCAGTGCGCGTGCTTCCTGAATCGCCTGATGCGGCAGCGCGCTTCCCTCTTCTACCGGAACCAGATGCGGGGCAGGTTCTCCCTGCGCAATCTGAATATCTTTAGGAATGTCCACCAGTACCGGACCCGGACGGCCTGACTGCGCCAGCGCAAAGGCTTCTGCCATGATGGCGGGCAGCTCATCTAACGATTCGACCAGGAAGCTGTGTTTGGTGCAGGCCAGCGACAAGCCCAGCACGTCGATTTCCTGAAAGGCGTCGGTGCCGATGAAGGCCGAGGTGACCTGACCGGTTACTGCCACGACCGGAACCGAATCCATCATGGCATCTGCCAGGCCGGTAATCAGGTTTGTCGCGCCAGGGCCAGAGGTGGCGATACAGACGCCGGTTTTGCCGGTTGAGCGCGCATAACCGATCGCCGCCATCACAGCGCCCTGCTCGTGACGACACAGTAGGTGTTCCACGCCGCCGTCGTAGAGCGCGTCGTATACCGGCATGATTGCGCCGCCAGGGTAACCGAATACGGTATTAACACCCTGCGCGCGTAAAGCCTGAACTACCCACTGTGCACCTGTCATCGCTATTCTCCTGTGTCCTGACCGGAACAACAGAATTTTATGCTACTGTTCATTGTTTGTTCCTTGTGGATTTACTGATATTTCCTCTGGTCGAAAAAAAACCCCCGGACCTTTCGGTGCGGGGGTTTTTTCGGATTCGAGGCTTGATTTTTAAGCCTTTCTTTCTCCAAGCGTTGCCCCGCACGGTAGGTTAATAACCACCACCACGCTAATCACGACCAGGCTAATCACTTGTAGAAGGGCTTTCATGTGTTGTTCAATTCTTTCGCTTGTTCGAAGTAATGCCTACAGAGTTATCATAGTCAGGGGGCATGACACAACTTTTTTTACAGAGTTTTTTTAGCACCAGGCGCTAAATCGCGGTCTATCAATTTGTAATACAACAAATAATTACATGATGATAATTATTCATCACTTTACTGACGTAATAATGTTTTGGTGAATTTGCGCGCAGACACGCAGCATTTTAACAGGTCGTGAAAAAACTTCTGATAGGTTGTGCAATGACCCGAATAGTGCTGATGATACCCTGGCTTTCCTTTGATGCTGTCACCAGACTGACGGTAACAAGGAGCGAGTATGTCACTGTCAAAAGTTCTGACCCGGGCAGCGCTGGGAGTGGAAGCCCCGCTGGTGACCATCGAGGCACACATCAGTAACGGACTGCCTGCGTTAACGCTGGTGGGGCTGCCTGAAACCACGGTGAAAGAGGCGCGTGAGCGGGTACGCAGCGCCATTATCAACAGCGGTTTTGCCTTCCCGGCAAAACGCGTCACCATCAATCTGGCACCCGCAGATTTACCCAAAGAGGGCGGGCGGTATGACTTACCCATGGCGATTGCCATTCTGGTGGCCTCTGAGCAGCTTCCTGCCGACAAGCTGACGCACTATGAGTTTCTGGGTGAGCTGGCACTCGACGGTGCACTGTGCGGTGTACAGGGCGCGATTCCAGCGGCCATGGTAGCCATTCAGGCTGGACGACAGCTGGTCCTCTCCGCTGAGAATCAGTGTGATGCCGGGCTAATCCGTCAGGGCTCGTCGCTGGTTGCCTCTCACCTCAGCGAAGTGTGCGCCTTTCTGCGCAATGAACTCACACTACAGACAGCCCAATATCCTGAGCATCAGGGCGATGCACCTGCTGACGATCTCGCTGATATCATTGGTCAGGAACAGGGACGCAGAGCACTGGAGATCACTGCGGCTGGCGGGCACAACCTGTTGCTGATCGGGCCCCCTGGCACCGGTAAAACCATGCTCGCTACCCGGTTGCCCGGCATCATGCCCTCTTTAAGCGATCAGGAAGCACTGGAGTGCGCGGCAATCGCCAGCCTAGTGAACAGCAATACCCTGCATCGACAGTGGCGCACCCGGCCTTTCAGATCACCTCACCACAGCGCCTCTCTCTATGCTCTGATTGGCGGCGGCTCACTCCCACGGCCCGGTGAGATCTCCCTGGCGCATAACGGCGTGCTGTTTCTGGATGAATTACCGGAATTTGATCGCAAGGTTCTGGACTCCCTGCGCGAACCATTAGAGTCGGGCATCATCGCTATTTCACGCGCACGGGCAAAAGTTACCTACCCGGCACGGTTTCAGCTGATTGCTGCGATGAATCCAAGTCCAACCGGACACTATCAGGGACAGCATAACCGCTGCTCACCCCAGCAGGTGCTGCGTTATCTCAGTAAGCTATCCGGCCCATTTCTTGATCGTTTTGATCTTTCGCTGGAGGTCCCGCTACTCCCCAGCGGCATGCTCAGCGGTCAGCGCGCCAAAGCGGAAGCATCTGAGCAGGTTCGTCATCGTGTGGTCGCAGCGCGTGACATTCAGCTGGCTCGTGCAGGAAAAATAAATGCGCATTTAAACAATGCAGAGATTATGCGCTGGTGCCAGCCTGCTAAAGAGGATGCGGAGTGGCTGGAGTCAGTGCTGGAGAAGCTGGGTTTATCTGTACGGGCATGGCAGCGGATTTTAAAAGTGGCCCGCACCCTGGCCGATCTGGCTGGGGAAACAGACATCACCCGGCATCATCTGCAGGAAGCTGTCAGCTATCGCACGATAGATCGATTAATGATCCATCTGCATAACAGCCTGCAATAAAAAAGGGGCTTTCGCCCCTTCTCTGTTAATCGTCGCTGTCGGTGAAGTCTTCAACGGTGTCCATCTGCGGTTTACCGCCAGACAGCGTATGAAAACGTTTAGGACGCTTAATGCGGGTCATATACTTAGACCATACACGTTCAGCTTCCGTTTGCGGCTCACGCACGCCACGACACACTTCAATAAACAAACGTTCTTCTTCGGTTGCAGGCTCACGCTTTGATAAATCCAGCTCATTAAAGGCAAAACCGTGGCGTTCAAGAAGCTGAGCTTCTTTAATAGTAAAGTCACCGTGGCGTGAGAAACCACGCGGGTAATGTTTGTTATCAAAGAAACGATTCTCTGTTGAGAAGCTTTCCGCCATGTTACACGCTCCTGATTTTCTAATGCCGTGCTGTTAATGGCGCGGAGTATTAGATAGGCTTGACAGAGTGTAAAACAAAACATTTAAATCTATACGACAAACATTTTTTGGGAGAACGCTGTGGATACGGAATTACTGAAAACTTTCCTGGAAGTGAGCAGAACTCGCCATTTCGGGCGTGCTGCAGAAGCACTTTACCTCACGCAATCTGCTGTCAGTTTTCGCATCCGTCAGTTAGAGAATCAGCTTGGCGTTAACCTTTTTACACGGCATCGCAATAACATACGTCTGACGGCGGCCGGAGAGCGACTGCTCCCCTATGCTGAAAGCCTGATGAGCACCTGGATGATGGCGAAGAAGGAGGTCTCTCACACTCAGCAGCACCATGAGCTTTCCATAGGTGCCAGTGCATCACTATGGGAGGCTTATCTGACGCCATGGCTACAGACGCTCTACGAGAATCGGGAGAGCCTGCACTTAGAAGCGCGCGTGGCACAACGACATCTGCTGGTTAAGCAACTCCATGAGCGCCAGCTGGATCTGTTGATTACCACTGAAGCACCTAAGATGGATGAGTTAACCAGTCAGCAGATTGGTCATATTTCACTGGCGCTTTTCTGCGCCCGGCAGAGCGAGAAGCGTGAAAAATATGATTATATTAAGCTGGAATGGGGAGCAGATTTTCATCAGCATCAGAGCTATCTCTCCGGAGCTGATGATGTACCGGTACTGACCACCACGTCGGCACATGTCACCCGTGAACTGCTACATACCACCGGAGCGTGCGCATTTCTGCCGGACTTCTGGCAGAGTGTGTACAGTGAGTTGATGGTGATTCCGGATACGCCCGTCGCCGTGCGTCCGCTCTATGCTGTCTGGTTGCAGAACAGCGATCAGCAGGCACATATTCGTCAGTTGCTTAAATTCCCGATTCTGGTCAGGCAAAATAGCTGAATTTGCAGGCAGGACAGTAGGCAGGGAAGATCAGAGGCCAGTTAGATTTAGCTGGTTTTTCTTTTTTACTTTTTTAAAGACAAAAAAAATCCTTTGCCGAAGCAAAGGATCGTTTTCTGGCAGGGGCGGAGGGACTCGAACCCCCAACACCCGGTTTTGGAGACCGGTGCTCTACCAATTGAACTACGCCCCTAATAGGGTGGCGGAACGGACGGGGCTCGAACCCGCGACCCCCTGCGTGACAGGCAGGTATTCTAACCAACTGAACTACCGCTCCACCGATTCTTTCACAGCTGTCAGCAACTGGCTGATGGCCGTCTGTTCCTGTTATTTTCCTTGTCAGGGGAAAAGGAACGAATTTGATGCCTGGCAGTTCCCTACTCTCGCATGGGGAGACCCCACACTACCATCGGCGCTACGGCGTTTCACTTCTGAGTTCGGCATGGGGTCAGGTGGGACCACCGCGCTAAAGCCGCCAGGCAAATTCTG
>NZ_JAHXYM010000007.1:0-251102 GCF_019969975.1 Pantoea sp. OVA07A
CTGTAAAACGTCATAATGAATTTCATTATGTGTTCACTCGTGAGGCTTGATATTTTTTTACGTCCGGAGACGCTGATATCAATCCTGCGAGTGCCCACACAGATTGTCTGATAAATTGTTAAAGAGCAGTGCGAACAGTGCGTTAGCGTCCTGTCGCGAGGTGGCGTATATTACGCTTTCCTCCTGCAGAGTCAACCTCTTTCTCAGAAGTTTTTCTCCGGCGGCGCAGTCTCCTGTGCCTCTCAACCCGTTTTCCGTTGCCGGTGTTCCGTGTTGATGGAGGCGCATTATAGGGAGTTTCCGCGGGCTGACAAGCGTTTCTTTGAATTAATTTGCTGAGCGCATCTTTTTTAAACGAACGGCTTAAAAAGAGACGTTTCATGACGGAATAACACACAAAAATCGCCATTAAACGTTGTAAAGAGACCTGCCGTTGCTTAATGCGGGTGCTATTATTTTGCTTCTTCTCGCAGGATAACCCCAGGAAGGATACTCAATGATAAAATCCGCGCGCAGCATGGCTGGTTTGCCATGGATAGCTGCCATGGCCTTTTTCATGCAGTCACTCGACGCCACCATACTGAATACTGCCCTGCCCGCTATCGCCACCAGCCTCGACCGTTCTCCTCTGGCCATGCAATCCGCCGTCATCAGTTACACCCTGACTGTCGCTATGTTGATTCCGGTCAGCGGCTGGCTCGCCGATCGCTACGGCACGCGCAAGGTATTTATCGTTGCCGTTTCGCTGTTCACCCTCGGCTCGCTGGCTTGTGCACTTTCTCCCACACTCCAGGTACTGGTCATCTCGCGCATCATACAGGGCGTCGGTGGCGCAATGATGATGCCGGTCGCGCGACTGGCGCTGTTACGCGCCTATCCGCGCAGTGAGCTCTTGCCGGTGCTCAACTTTGTCACCATGCCGGGATTAGTTGGCCCGATACTGGGGCCAATGCTGGGCGGCGTGCTGGTGACCTACGCGACCTGGCACTGGATTTTCCTGATTAATATCCCGATTGGCATTCTCGGCATTATCTACGCACGCAAATATATGCCGGACTTCACCACGCCGAAGCGCCGCTTCGACTTTTTCGGCTTCTTATTGTTCGGGGCTGGACTGGTGATGATCTCGATTGGGATTGAGCTGTTTGGCGAGCGGATTGTTTCCGCCTGGCTGGCGGGCGGGATATTACTCAGCGGGATTGTGCTTTTGCTTCTTTATATAGTGCATGCCCGAAATCACCCTTCGCCACTGATCAATCTGCCGATGTTTAAAACCCGGACGTTCTCAGTGGGCATCGGTGGCAACATCGCGTCACGTCTTGGCACCGGTTGTGTGCCCTTTTTGATGCCGCTCATGTTGCAGGTCGGCTTTGGCTATTCAGCGATTATCGCGGGCTGCATGATGGCACCTATCGCCATTGGTTCAATACTGGCGAAGTCGACGGTGACGCAACTGCTGCGCTGGCTGGGTTACCGCCGCCTGCTGGTTGGCATTACCGCCATTATTGGCATTCTGATCGCCAGCTTCTCTCTGCAGTCGCCCGCTGAAAGCATCATCGTGCTCTTACTTCCGCTGTTTATTCTCGGCATGGCCATGTCTACGCAGTTTACCGCCATGAATACCATCACCCTGGCCGATCTGAATGATGATAACGCCAGCGGTGGTAACAGCGTGCTGGCCGTGACTCAGCAGCTAGCGATCAGTTTTGGTGTGGCCGTCAGCGCCGCGGTGCTGCGCTTCTACCAGGAGTTTGAAACCAGCACCATTTCACAGTTCCACGCCACGTTTATGACCATGGGCGTGGTAACAGTACTGTCGGCGCTGACCTTTATGCTGCTGAAAAACGGTGATGGCCGTAATCTGATCAGTAATCGCGACAAAAAGAAAAAGCGCTAAACCGATCCACGCACCACCAGTTCCGGCGTCAGCACCAGCGTTTGCTGACTGGCGTCGGGATTGCTGAGACGATGGAGCAGGGTATCTATCGCCAGTTCACCCAGCGCATCTTTCGGCTGATGGATGGTACTCAGTGGCGGAGTGAGATAGCGCGCCAGTTCGATATCGTCATATCCCATTACCGCCATCTGCTGCGGAACCTGCAGGCCGGCCTGATAGAGTGCGTGATAAACGCCCACCGCCATGGCATCGTTGCTGGTGAAAACCGCTTCCGGCGGCGTTTCCAGCGCCAGCAGTTCGACCATCCCGTTGTAGCCTCCCTGGAATTCAAAGTCACCATTCACCACATAGCCGGGCAGAATCGCCAGGCCACTCTTTGTCATGGCGTTGCGATAACCTTCCAGGCGCATACGAGCCGGGGTTTTATCCTGTGGACCGGCGATACAGGCGATGCGGGTATAACCACTGTCGATAAGATGCTGAGTCGCCAGCTCCCCGCCCAGCAGCGCGTTATCCTGAATAATGTCACCACGGCCTTCAAACGGCGCCCAGTCCATCATAACGGCAGGTATAGAGGGATAACGGTTCAGAATGTCGGCCGAGGGCAGGTGACTTTCCGTACACATGATCAATAAACCGTCGACGCGCTTCTGCATCAGCGTTTCCAGGCTGCGGTTCATCCGCTCTTCATCACCTGCCGTGTTACAGAGAATCAGGCTGTAGCCACGCTGATAGCAGCTCTCCTCCACACCCCGCACCACTTCGGCATAAAATGGGTTACTACTGGTGGTCAGCAGCATACCGATCGTGTGCGTCTGATTGATTTTCAGACTGCGCGCCAGCGCAGAGGGGGCGTAATTCAGATGGCGGATGGCCTGCTCAACTTTTTCGCGCACGCCTTCACTAACAAAGCGATTGTTATTGATAACGTGCGAGACAGTGGAGGTAGAGACGCCCGCCAGGCGAGCGACATCTTTCATGGTGCTCAAATGCTTAGCCCTGCTGCTGCAAAAATTCATCGATCTCCGCGCGCCACGGCACGGAGGGCTGCGCACCCGAGCGGGTAACGGCGATAGCAGCGGCGGCATGGGCAAACCGCACCGCGTCATACATCGTTTTCTGCTCCAGCCGCGCGGTAATAAAGGCGCCATTAAAGGTGTCGCCCGCCGCGATGGTGTCGATAGCTTTAACGCTGAAGCCAGCAATACGCTGACCATCTCCCTGCTCGCTCAGCCAGACACCGCGGCGACCCAGAGTAATCAGTACCGTGCCGATGCCTTTCGCATGCAGTACTGCCGCAGCGCGGGCGGCATCTTCATCGTTGCTGACCGCAATGCCGGTCAGACTCTCGGCTTCGGTTTCATTCGGGGTAATAATGTCGATCAACGCCAGCAGTTCATCTGAAAGCTGGGTGGCGGGTGCAGGATTGAGAATAACCTGCGTCTGATGCTGTCGGGCAAGCGTCGCGGCGGCCAGCACACTTTCCAGCGGTGATTCCAGCTGCATTAATAGTGCATCGGCGTCGGCGATAACCTGCTGATGGCGCGTCACGCAGGCGGGTGTTAACGCCGCGTTTGCACCGGAGTAGATGCCGATGTTGTTCTCACCGTCACCATTGACGAAAATCATCGCCACGCCGGTTGATTCACCCTCGACCACTTCGACCGGCGTAGTATCAATATTGTCCTGGGCCAGTTGCTGACGAACACGTTCACCAATGTCGTCAGCGCCCACACAGGCGATAAATGCGATATCGGCACCAGCACGACCGGCGGCGACAGCCTGATTCGCACCCTTACCGCCAAACGCAATCTGATAATTCTGCCCGATCACCGTTTCACCGGGACGAGGAAAGTGCGCCAGATTAAGGATGTGGTCAGCGTTAATGCTGCCAAGAACGGCCAGTTTTGCGTTTTTGCTCATTAGGGGAGTCCGGAATAAGTGCGCCACCAGGAGGGTGGCGCAGTGCCCTGCTTTTCTTTGAGTTATTGAGTGACCAGCTTCAGGTCGACCGGGTTGATCGCCTTCACTTTTTCACCCTTCAGCACTTTATCAGCGGTATCTACGCCGATCATGCCAATTTTGTCTGGCATCTGTGCCACAGTCGCGGACAGTTTGCCACCTTCTACCGCTTTAACGCCATCAGCAGTACCGTCAAAACCAACGACGATCACACCAGTTTTACCGGCGGTCTGCAGCGCACGCAGTGCACCCAGCGCCATTTCGTCGTTCTGAGCGAATACGGCCTGAACGTCCGGGTGTGCCTGAAGCAGGTTCTGCATGACGTTCAGACCTTTGGTACGGTCAAAATCGGCTGGCTGGCTGGCGAGGATCTGGAATTTATGCGCATCAGCGGCCTGTTTGAAGCCTTCGCCACGCTCACGGGCGGCAGAAGTCCCGGCAATGCCCTGCAGTTCGATAATTCTGGCGTTTTCGCCGACTTTTTTGGCGATGAAGTCGCCGGCCATTTTACCGCCGAAACGGTTATCGGAGGCGACGTGGCTGACAACGGTGCCCTGTGCCGCAACGCGATCCAGCGTGATAACCGGGATGTTCGCCTGGTTAGCCATCTTCACCGCATTGCCCACAGCATCAGAGTCGGTTGGGTTGATCAGCAGCAGTTTGGTGCCGCGAACCGTCAGATCCTGCACGTTAGCCAGCTCTTTCGCCGGGTTGTTCTGTGAATCCAGCACCACCAGGTTGTAGCCCAGTTTGTCCGCTTCTTTCTGCGCGCCCTCTTTCAGCGAAACAAAGAACGGGTTATTCAGGGTTGAAACCACCAGCGCGATAGTATCTTTAGCCATAGCGCTGGTACTGAGCGTTGCGCCAAGGATCACGGCCAGTGCGGTTAACTTTTTCATCATGTCATCCTGTGTAAGGTCAGAGTTATTTACTGCTTTTATTATCTACCAGCACCGCCAGCAGGATTACTACCGCCTTAACGATCATCTGGTAGTACGAAGAGACGCCCATCAGGTTCAGGCCGTTGTTCAGGAAGCCGAGGATCAGCGCGCCAATCAGGGTGCCGAAAATACGGCCCTTACCGCCTGCCAGGCTGGTTCCGCCCAGCACGACCGCAGCAATCGCATCCAGCTCATAGCCGGTACCCGCTGTCGGCTGTGCCGAAGAAAGGCGCGCCACTTCAATGGTGCCTGCCAGCGCTGCCAGCATGCCACTCAGTGAATAGACGATGATTTTGACGCGATTCACATTGATGCCGGAGAGACGCGTTGCCGCTTCATTACCGCCAAGCGCATAGATATAGCGGCCCAGGCGGGTGTGCTGCAGCATGTACCAGGCAGCAATAAAGACCAGCGCCATCAGCCAGACCGGCGCAGGGATACCCAGCGGACGACCGATACCAAACCAGCCCAGCAGATCGGCATTGGCATTAAAACCCGTGTTTACCGGACTGCCATCGGTGTAGACCATGGTGACACCACGCAGCAGCAGCATCATGACCAGCGTGGCGATAAACGCCTGCACTTTGCCGCGCGCCACAATGGTGCCGGTCAGGGCACCGATTGCCGCTCCCAGCGCCAGCGACGCCGCCACCGCGACCAGGGCATTGACCTCCATACCCACCAGCGATGCACCCACCGCGCCAGTCAGGGCCAGCAGCGATCCTACAGAGAGGTCGATACCAGAAGTCAGGATCACCAGCGTCATCCCGACCGCCATAATGGCGTTAACCGAGGTCTGCTGCAGAATGTTGAACAGGTTCGCCACGGTAAAGAAGTTCGGGCTCTGGCTGGCCACCACGGCGATCAGCACCATCAGCGCAATCAGCGACTTCTGTTCCAGTAGCCAGCTTTTGCTAAACCAGCGACGGCTGGCAGGTAAAGTTTGGGTCGTCATACCACTAAATCCTCGCTGTGTTGCTTGCCTACGGCGGCTGCCATCAGGCTCTCCTGAGTGGCTTCTTCTCGGGTAAATTCGCCGCTGATACGGCCTTCATGCATCACCAGAATCCGATCGCTCATGCCCAGCACTTCCGGCATTTCCGAGGAGACCAGAATGATGCTCAGCCCTTCGGCTTTAAACTGGTTAACCAGTTGATAGATCTCTTTCTTCGCGCCGACATCTACACCGCGTGTCGGTTCATCCAGAATCAGTACGTTAGGCCGGGTCATCAAACCGCGGGCAATAGCCACTTTCTGCTGGTTGCCGCCCGAAAGCAGACCAATGGGCTGCTCCATTGAAGGCGTTTTAACGTTAAACAGCCGGATAAAGTCGCCCACGGCCAGCTGCTCTGCCGCATGTTTCAGCGTGCCGCTGCCGTGACTGAAATAGCCTAACGCTGTCAGCGACATGTTCTCTTTTACTGACATGCCCAGCACCAGGCCATCGCGCTTACGATCTTCGGAGATATAGACGATGCCATTAGCCAGCCCATCCTGCGGTGAGCGCGTCACCACTTCCCGACCATTGAGCCACAGTGTGCCTTCGCGACGCGGCAGGGCGCCGTAAAGCACCTTCATCAGTTCGGTACGGCCCGCGCCCATTAAGCCGGAAACCCCAAGGATTTCACCTTTGCGCAGGCTGAAACTGACGTTATCCACGCCCGGTCCGCTGACGTTCTCCACTTTCAGCCGCACGTCGCCTGGTGCCTGATCAATATGGGGATATTGATCTTCCAGCTTACGGCCGACCATCATCTCGATCAGGCTCTCTTCAGTCAGTTCGCTGACCGGGCGTTCAGCAATAAACTGACCGTCGCGGAACACCGTGACGTCATCGCAGATCTCAAAGATCTCTTTCATGCGATGCGAGATATAGACGATGCCGCAGCCCTGCGCTTTCAGTTCGTTGATCACCCGGAACAGCGACAGCGTTTCGGTATCGGTCAGCGCATCGGTCGGCTCATCCATGATGATCACCTGCGACTCAAAGCTCAGAACTTTGGCGATTTCGACCATCTGCTGATCGCCAATCGACAAATCCCCCACCAGCTTGTGGCTGTTGAAGCGCAGATTAAGCCGTTTAAGCAGCGCATCGGCTTCGGCATACATGCGCGGCCACTGGATACGGCCAAAACGGCTGACATATTCGCGGCCGAGAAAAATATTCTCCGCCACGGTTAATTGAGGGATCAGGTTCAGTTCCTGATGAATGATGCCAATACCCGCTTCCTGAGACGCTTTCGGCCCGCTGAAACGGGTCTCTTTGCCCAGCCAGCGCAGCGTACCGGCATCATATTGATAGATGCCGGTCAGCACTTTCATCATGGTGGACTTGCCTGCGCCGTTCTCGCCCACCAGCGCCATCACGCGTCCTGCCCGGACATTCAGCGACGCCCCCTTGAGGGCTTTCACACCCGGAAAAGATTTTTCAATGCCGTCGAGTTGCAGTAAAGGTTGCATAGCGGCCTCAGAAGGTCACACCGGCGCTGAGGATGACATTCGCAAACGGAGAGCACTCTCCGCTGCGAATGACCGCCTGACTACGCTGCGTTTGTTGTTTGAATTGTTCATGACTGGTGTAGCTGATGGTGATGATATTCCCCTGGTGCTGTTGCAAGGCTTCGAGCACGGCGACAAGCGCGCTATGAAGTTGCGGATTATGCTGCTTAATCTCTTCCGCGATCAGGGCGCTCTCTACCTGCATCTCCAGTGCGACAGCATTAACCACCTGCATAAAATCGGGCGTACCCGGCGTAAGCGCTAAATCGATGCGCTGCGGTCCGGCCGGAATCGGCAAGCCTGCATCAGCAATCGTCAGCATATCCGTGTGTCCCAGGCGGGCAATCACATGAGAGAGTTCAGCGTTTAACAAGCGACCTTTTTTCATCTTTTCACTCCACAGCGAAACGTTTCGCTGTCAGGAGTGTATGAAAAGCCGCCATCAACTCAACCGGCAAAGAAGAAATCTGTGATCGCTATCGAAACGTTTCGCTCACGCGGGGAGAAATTTGTATTAAGTCGGGGGACGGGCTGAAAAAAGGGCCGCGAACGCGGCCCCGGAGGAGAGGATTAAGGCAGTTTCTTAACCTGCTTAACGTCCATCTCAATGCTGTTGAAATCTTTATCCAGTTCACCTGTCAGCTCGACGTTGTCTTTAGGTGAGATAGTCTGGCCGTTCCAGTGCTTGTGGTCGATTTCGACTTTCATGGTGCCGGTCTGGTCGCGGAACAGATAATCTTCGTTGCCGATCTGTTTCTCCAGCTTACCGCGCACGGTGACCCAGCTGTCATCTTTCATCTCTTCAGCCTGCTTTACGGTCACCACACTGGTGTGATCGGCACTGAAACCACCCTGACCGGCTGCTGCCTGCGTCTGTGCGGCTGGCGCACTGGGATCAACAAATCCACCCTGCTGTGCAGCGAAAACCGGGGCGGAAGCCAGCATTACGACGGCCAGAATTGCAGCGTGCTTTTTCATTTTGTCACCTCTTTTCCATGATGTGGTTCGTCTTGTTGAGCTTAGTTGACCATAAAGTTCTTAACAGCTTCTTAAGAGGCAAAAATAAGCTATTTTCGCCGAAATCAGCTGTACAAGCAGGAAGTTGCTTCGTATAAAGCGCTATCGGAACAGGGAGACGTGATGCGTATTTTACTGATTGAAGATGATCGTTTAATTGGCGACGGTATCAAGGCGGGGCTGAGTAAACTGGGTTTCAGCGTTGACTGGTTTACCTCTGGTGAGGCGGGGTTTAACGCGCTGGAGGCCGCGCCCTGGGATGCGGTGATCCTGGATCTCTCACTGCCCGAGCGGGATGGGCTCGATATTCTGCGGCAGTGGCGACAGCAGGGGAAAGATGTACCGGTACTGATACTGACCGCACGCGATGCGCTCGATCAGCGGGTCGAAGGCCTGCAACTGGGAGCCGACGACTATCTGTGTAAACCCTTTGCCTTAACCGAAGTGGCTGCTCGCTTACAGGCGCTGATCCGCCGCCGTCATGGCCAGCTGCAGCCCGAACTCCGGCACGGTAATGTGGTGCTGATCCCCGGCAGCCATAGTGTGATGCGCGAAGGTGAGGCGATTGCGCTGAAAAGCCGTGAACTGGCGCTGCTGGAACTGTTTATGCGAAACCCGGGCCGGGTGCTGACACGCAGCCAGCTGGAGGAGAAGCTCTACAACTGGGACGCCGATGTCTCCAGCAATGCGGTAGAGGTTCACATTCATCATCTGCGTAAAAAACTGGGCAGCCAGTTTATCCGCACGCTGCACGGCGTCGGTTATACCCTGGGAGCGGCTGAATGCGATCAATGAGCCTGTTTCTGCGGCTGGGTATCGGTTTTGTGCTGCTGCTCGGGATCTGCTGGGCCAGCGCCAGCCTGAGTGCCTGGCATCAGACACGTGAAACCCTTGATGAGCTCTTCGATACCCAGCAGATGCTGCTGGCAAAGCGTCTGCTGACGCTGGATTTCTCCTCGCTGGACAACGCCACTCTGCCTAAAACCAAAGAGATACTGCGCCACCATCGCGGCGATCAGGATGACGACGCCCTGGCCTTTGCCGTCTTCACGCGTGACGGCCGGCAGGTGATGAATGATAGTGACAATGGCCGCTACCTGCCGTTTGAGGCGGAGTATCAGGGATTTCATGAGGGCCAGCTCACCAATGATGACGATCGCTGGCGGTTTGTCTGGCTGACTACGCCCGACCAGCAGTTCCGGGTGGTGGTGGGTCAGGAGTCCGAATACCGTGACGACATGACGCGGGATCTGATGAAAGCCAGCATGCTGCCCTGGCTGATCGCGCTGCCCTTTATGTTGCTGCTGCTGATCGGTCTGGTCTGGTCTGAACTGCGCCCCCTGAAGACGCTGGCACAGCAGCTGGCGCAGCGCGCACCCGATGATGATACGCCGCTGCAGGCAGACCGCGTGCCGAAAGAGGTGCAACCGCTGATGGTCGCGCTCAATGGTCTGTTCAGCCGCATCAGCGCAATGATGCAGCGTGAACGGCGCTTTACCTCTGATGCCGCACATGAGCTGCGCAGTCCGCTGGCCGCGCTGCAGGTGCAAAGCGAGGTGATCCAGCTGACTGCAGATGATGAAGTGATGCGAACCCATGCGCTGCAGCAACTGGATGCCGGCATTATCCGCGCAACCCGGCTGGTGGATCAGCTGCTGACGCTCTCACGGGTTGAAGCTGATGATGCACGCAGCGCCTTCGAAACGGTGGCGCTGAAACGCACGGTCCAGGAGACGCTGGCTGCACAGCTGCCGCTGGCGGATAAAACGGGTGTCACGCTGCGGCTGCATGCTGACGCCGATCCGCAGATTCAGGGGCATCCGCTGTTACTGTCACTGCTGGTGCGTAATCTGCTGGATAATGCCATTCGCTATACGCCAGCGGGCAGCGAAGTTGATGTGCGGATTCAGGCGAATAGCCTGTCGGTAGAGGATAACGGCGAAGGTCTGAGTGCAGCCGATCTGCAACGGCTTGGTGAACGTTTCTGGCGACCGCCAGGTCAGGAGAAAAGCGGAAGCGGGCTGGGATTATCGATAGTCCGCAATATCGCCCAGTTGCACGGGATGCAGGTCAGCTTCAGCCAGCGCTCGGGCGGCGGATTATGCGTTATGCTGCGCTGGTCAGCGCCCGCCCCGTAAGGCGGGCGCTGCAGATCAAATCTCGACCTGGGTGCCCAGCTCAATCACCCGGTTTGGCGGGATCTCAAACTGGTCTGGCGCACGGAGCGCATTGCGCTGCAGCGCCAGGAAGAGTTTGCCACGCAGGCGCAGATACCACGGTCGTTTGCCGATAATCAGCGACTCATGCGACATGAAGAACGATGTCTCCATCATGCGGCAGTTGAGCCCTTCCAGCCCGCAGCGGTGGAAAATCTCCTCGACGTTTGGCGTTTCGCGCCAGCCGTAGCTGGCCACCACCCGCCAGAAGGTGGGCGACAGCTGCTCAATCGTCACGCGACGCACGTTATGCACGTAAGGCGCATCTTCCGTCCGCAACGTCAGCAGCACCACCCGCTCATGCAACACTTTGTTGTGTTTGAGGTTATGCAGCATGGCAAACGGAATCACATTCAGCGCACGCGACATATAGACCGCGGTGCCCGGCACGCGAACCGGCGGCGACTTCTCCAGTGACGCGATCATCGCCTCCAGTGAGTTGCCATGCTCGTGCATGCGGCGCAGCAGGCGGAAACGTTCGCTTTTCCACGTCGTCATAATGATAAACATCACCAGGCCGAGACAGAGCGGCAGCCAGCCACCGGAGAAGATTTTCACCAGGTTGGCGGTAAACAGCGGCACATCGATACAGAGCATCAGTACCAGGATGACGGCAACCGCCAGCTTATTCCAGTGCCAGTTTTTAACCGCCACGGTACAGGAGAGCATCGCGGTCAGCACCATGGTGCCGGTGACGGCGATACCGTAGGCCGCAGCCAGATTACTTGAATGCTCAAAGCTGATAATCACAATCAGCACGGCGAAGTAGAGTACCCAGTTAATCACCGGAATATAGATCTGGCCCGATTCGCGCTCAGAGGTGTGGATGATACGCATCCCCGGCAGATAGCCCAGTCGCACCGCCTGGCGCGTCAGCGAGAAGACGCCGGAGATCACCGCCTGTGAGGCAATCACCGTGGCCAGCGTCGCCAGAATCAGCATCGGGATCAGCGCCCAGTCCGGCGCCAGCAGGAAGAAGGGATTTTTAATCGCTTTGGGATCGCTGAGTAACAGCGCGCCCTGACCAAAGTAGTTCAGGACCAGCGACGGCAGCACCACCGAGAACCAGGCCAGTCGGATCGGCACTTTACCGAAGTGACCCATATCGGCATACAGCGCTTCAACCCCGGTAATCGCCAGTACCACAGCGCCAAGCGCGAAGAATGAGACAGATTTATAGTGCAGGAAGAACTCGACCGCGTAGGCAGGATTCAGCGCATGCAGCACTTCCGGGTTTTTCATGATGCCGCTGACCCCCAGGATCGCCAGCACCAGGAACCACACCAGCATCACCGGCGCGAAAAGTTTGCCCACCATGCCGGTGCCATGTTTCTGAATCGCAAACAGCAGCGTCAGCACCGCAATCGACATCGGCACAATAAAGGGATCCAGCGACGGCGCGGCAATCTCCAGGCCTTCAATGGCTGACATCACCGAAATGGCCGGCGTAATCACCACTTCCCCATAGAAGAAGCTGCCGCCAATCAGGCCCATGATCACCAGCACTGCCGTGGCGCGTGCACCCGTATGGCGGCCCGCCAGCGACATCAGTGTCAGAATACCGCCTTCACCGGCATTGTCGGCGCGCATCACATAACTGATGTACTTCAGTGATACCACCAGCACCAGCAGCCAGAAAATCAGCGACAAAAAGCCAAACACCGCTTCCCGCTCAACGCCGAAGCCGAACTGTCCGGAGAGACATTCACGCAAGGTATACAGCGGACTGGTGCCGATATCCCCGTAAACAACACCAATAGCGGCCAGCGTTAATCCGCGAAGTGACTGCTTATTATCCGAGCTCATAGAGTTATCTTTTGTTGGAGTCTAAGAGGCGCAACAACCCCTCGCTCAGGCCATCAAAAAGCGCACAGTATGCACGGTTTGCCGAAAATTCCTATACCCGCTTCGCCTGTCTGCCAGGGTAACGGGGTGGTTTCAGGCATTAAAGCGTTAATCAGCGCCGCTTTCAAAGCAGGCAAACCTTATGAAACAAAAAAGCTGACAGCTATCAACGCTTTCACGCATGATGATCTATAGAGTAAGGCGCTTGCTGAAGCGCGGCGGCCCGACGATCGTAAGGACATTGAAGTGATTATGGCTCAACCCCATCTTTTGGCAGAAAGAATTTCTCGCCTTAGCAATGCGTTAGAAAAAGGATTGTATGAGCGACATCATGCCATCCGCCTTTGCCTGCTGGCAGCGCTGAGCGGTGAAAGCGTGTTCCTGCTGGGACCGCCCGGCATCGCCAAGAGCCTGATTGCCCGCCGCCTGAAATATGCCTTTCAGCACGCCCGCGCCTTTGAATATCTGATGACCCGTTTCTCCACACCGGAAGAGGTGTTTGGCCCGCTATCTATTCAGGCACTGAAGGATGAAGGGCGCTATCAGCGCCTCACTAAAGGTTATCTGCCCGACGCGGAGATTGTTTTTCTGGATGAGATCTGGAAAGCCGGCCCGGCGATTCTGAATACCCTGCTGACCGCTATCAACGAACGCCGCTTCCGCAATGGCGACAGCGAAGAGGCCATTCCGATGCGTCTGCTGGTCACCGCCTCCAATGAAATGCCGGAAGCGGACAGCGGCCTTGAAGCGCTCTATGACCGGATGCTAATCCGCCTGTGGCTGGATAATGTGCATGAGAAGCAGAACTTTCGCAGTATGCTGACCCATCAGCAGGATGAGCACACCAATCCGGTCGCGGAATCCCTGCGCATCAGTGATGAGGAGTATGCGCAGTGGCAGCTCGGCATCAGTCAGGTCAGCCTCCCGGATGCGGTGTTCGAGCTGATTTATCAGCTGCGCCAGCAACTGGAAAGCCAGCCCGCCGCGCCCTATATTTCCGATCGTCGCTGGAAAAAAGCCATTCATCTGCTGCAGGCCAGCGCCTTTTACAGTGGCCGCAGCGCCATTGCGCCGATAGACCTGATCCTGCTGAAAGATTGCCTCTGGCACGACGTCGCGTCCATGCAGCTGCTGGAGCGCGAAATCGATCAGCTGATGACACAGCACGCCTGGCAGCAGCAGCCGATGCTGCTGAAACTGCATCAGATAAAAGCGCGTCGCATGGCTCTGCAACAGCAACAGAGCATCGCACAGGCGATCACCCTGGAAAAACACAGTGGGATGTTCAGTCGCAAACCCCATTACGATCTGCCGGAAAGCTTCACTGATGAGCAACTGACGCTGATGCTGCAAAAGCCGCTGATGCTGCATGACATGCAGGTGACACATCTGGTGATCGCGCGTGATGCACTGAATCAGTGGCTGCAGAAAGGGGGCGAGGTTCGCGGCAAGCTCAATGGAATTGGCTTTGCGCAGAGTCTGGATTTACAGGTGGATGCGCAGCACTGCCTGGCTATCCGTGATGTCAGCCTGCAATCGTCGCGTCTGACACTGCCTGGCGTCAGCAACAGCGAGCCGCTGCCCGGTGAGATCACCGAAGCGCTGGATGCACTGGAGAGTGAACTGCGGTCGCAGCGTCATCTGTTCAGCCAGCACCAGCGCTGCCTGTTTATCAGTGATGACTGGCTGGCGCGCGTTGAAACCAGCCTGCAGGATGTGGCGGAACAGTTGAAACAGGCGCGTAAATGATCCCACTGGAGACGCTCAGCACACTGCTCTCCGTGGGTGAAACCGAACTGATTGAAGAGCTGATTATTGCCCTGCTGGCGTCTCCACAGCTGGCGCTGTTTTTTGAAAAGTTTCCCGGGCTGAAAAAAGCACTGTTGCGCGATGTGCCACGCTGGCGAGCGGAGATCAACGCTGAGCTCAAAGCCACGCCGGTTCCGGCCACGCTGGCCGAAGAGTTTCAGCTGTTCCAGCGGGTACAACTCCTCAGCGATCGTGAATTCAGCCACCAGCTGAATGCCACGCTTCAGGCGCTTGAAAGCCTGCCTTCCCCTTTTCTGGATGAAGCCAACCGGCTGCTGCAGCACACCGATATCAGCCATCTCAGCAGCGCGCAGCACCAGCTTTTTCTACAGCGCTGGCGGCTGAGCCTGACCTTACAGACCCTGACGCTGAATCAGACGTTGCTGGAGCAGCAGCGCGAACGCCTGCTGGCGGAACTGCAGCAGCGTATGGCGCTGAGCGGTCAGCTGGCACCGATTCTCGGCGACGATGACGAAGCCGCCGCTGGCCGGCTGTGGGACATGAGCAAAGCGTCACTGCAGCCTGGCGACTATCAGCTGATGCTGCAATATGGCGACTTTCTGGCGCAGCAGCCGGAGCTGCTGAAACTGGCCCAGCAGTTGGGTCGCAGCCGCGAGGCAAAATCGGTGCCGTCGCAGGATGCCCCTATGGAGGCCTTTCACCATATGGTGCAGGAACCTGCGGCCGTGCCGGAGGAGGTCAGCGGCATTCACCAGAGCGATGACGTGCTGCGTCTGCTGCCGCCGGAGTTAGCTGCGCTGAGTATCAGTGAACTGGAGCTGGAGTTTTACCGGCGGCTGGTAGAGAAACGGCTGCTGACCTACAAGCTGCAGGGCGATGCCTGGCATGAAAAGGTCACGATGCGTCCGGCCAGCCACCAGCAGCATGAAGAGCAGCCACGCGGGCCTTTCATCGTCTGCGTCGATACCTCGGGTTCGATGGGTGGCTTCAATGAGCGCTGCGCCAAAGCGTTTTGTCTGGCGCTGCTGAAAGTCGCGCTGGCCGATCGCCGTCGCTGCTACATCATGCTGTTTGCGCATGAGGTGATCGGCTATGAACTGACCGGTGATGACGGGCTGGAACAGGCGATTCGCTTTCTCAGTCAGCGCTTTCGCGGCGGCACCGATCTGGCAGCCTGCCTCTCTTCCGTTGTGACCCGGATGGAAGGTGCACTGTGGCAGGAAGCCGATGCGGTGATCGTCTCCGATTTTATTGCCCAGCGTCTGCCGGAAGAGGTGATCGGGACCATTAAAACGCGTCAGCGAAATAATCAGCAACGTTTTCACGCCGTGGCTATGTCGGCCCACGGGAAACCAGGCATTCTGCGCATCTTCGACCATATCTGGCGTTTCGATACCGGCATGAAAAGCCGTCTGCTGCGTCACTGGCGGCGTTAAGTCATCGGGCAGAAATGCATATTTGCTATAGTAAATTACCGTTTCACTTACTCAGCAATCTGGAGCTTCCTGTGACGCTTGCTCAACCTCATCGCGATCTGCCTGCGCCGACGCGAACGCTACTGCTCTCCGGCCATAACATTGAACAAAAACGTGCCGAATTGCTGGCCTATTTCCACCAGACCTGGGAACAGTATGAAAGTCTGTTTACCTGTCTGGCCGATTCCAGGGCCTGGTTTACCAAAGCCATTCCGCTGCGCCATCCTTTAATCTTCTATTTTGGCCACACCGCTACCTTCTACATTAATAAGCTGATGGCCGGACGCCTTATCGACGCGCGTCTGGACGATCGTATCGAAGCGATGATGGCGATTGGTGTGGATGAGATGAGCTGGGATGATCTCAACGACAGCCACTATGACTGGCCCACTGTCGAAGAAGTCCGCGAATACCGCGGGCGCGTTAAAGCGCTGGTCAGCGATCTGATCCAGACCCTGCCGCTGACTCTGCCGATCACCTGGGAGAGTCCGGCCTGGGTGATCCTGATGGGCATTGAGCATGAGCGTATTCATCTGGAAACGTCCAGCGTACTGATACGCCAGTTACCGGTCGGGTGGGTGAAACCCCAGCCTGCGTGGCCGGTCTGCCCGATGGCGCGCCACCAGCGCGAGGCTGTTCCGGCCAATACCCTGCTGCCGATGCCCGGCGGCACCGTCACGCTGGGTAAAACCGACGAGACCTATGGCTGGGATGTCGAATATGGCCGCCAGCAGATCGCGCTGCAGCCGTTCAGGGCGAGCAAAATGCTGGTCAGCAACGCGGAATTCCTGGCGTTCGTTGAGGCGGGGGGTTATCAGGACGCTCGCTGGTGGGATGACGAAGGCTGGGGCTGGTGTCAGTTTGCAAAAGCGGAAATGCCCACCTTCTGGGTCGGCACGCCTGCGATACCCGATCAGCTTAAACTGCGTCTGATGTGTGAAGAAGTCGCGATGCCGTGGGACTGGCCAGCCGAGGTTAACCAGCTGGAAGCGGCGGCCTTCTGCCGCTGGAAAGCGGATCAGACGGGAATGAGTGTTCAGCTCCCCTGCGAAGCGGAGTGGGCTCAGCTGCGCGAACAGGTCGCGGGCGATCAGCCGGATTGGGATCGGGCACCGGGCAACATTAACCTGGCGTACTGGGCTTCCTCTTCACCGGTCGATCTCTTCGCCCAGGGCGACTTCTTCGATATCGTCGGTAACGTCTGGCAGTGGACGACCACGCCGACCAACGGCTTTGAAGGTTTTAAAGTCCACCCGCTTTACGATGATTTCTCTACCCCGACCTTTGATGGTAAACATTCGCTGATCAAAGGCGGTAGCTGGATATCGACCGGCAACGAAGCGCTGAAATCGGCACGCTATGCGTTCCGCCGCCACTTCTTCCAGCATGCCGGTTTCCGCTACGTGGTTTCCAGCCATCAGGAAACCATGGCGCTGAACCCGTATGAATCTGACGCCATGGTGTCGCAATACCTCGACTTCCAGTATGGCCCGCGCTATTTCGGCGTGGATAACTATGCCGAAAGCCTGGTAAACCTGGCGCTGAACTACACCACAGCACGCGGCGAGGCACTGGATATCGGCTGTGCCACCGGACGCGCCAGTTTTGAACTGGCCCGCCACTTTGAACGTGTCACCGGCATGGACTACTCGGCGCGCTTCATCGATGTGGCGCTTCAGCTGGCCAGCGGCGAAGACTTCCGTTATCTCCTGCCACAGGAAGGCGATCTGGTGGAGTATCGCCAGGTTCGCCTGAAAGATTTCGCGCTGGAGAGCGAACTGGCACAGCGGATTCAGTTTGTTCAGGGCGACGCCTGTAACCTTAAGCCGCAACCCGCCCGTTACGATCTGGTACTTGCATCCAACCTGATCGATCGCCTGCGTCAGCCCGCACGCTTCCTGCGGGATGTCACGCCGATGCTGCGTCAGGGCGGCATTCTGGTGCTCTCATCGCCCTATACCTGGCTGGAGGATTTCACGCCGAAGGAGAACTGGCTGGGCGGCGTGCGTGAAAACGGTGAGGCACTGACGACGCTGCAGGCACTGCAACGTCTGCTGGCGGCCGACTTCGACCTGGTCGATGAACCGCAGGATAAACCGTTTGTGATCCGCGAAACGGCCCGCAAGTTCCAGCACACGCTGGCGCAGGTCACCGTCTGGCGCAAACGCTAAGTGAACCGGCAGCGACGCCCGTCGCTGCCGGGAGTTGCCTGAACCACTATTTTGCTGCACATTCATCCTTGTTTACTTAAGCAGACCAATAACGAGGATGGCCATGGCCGAACATCTGCAGCTCGATAACCTGGATCGCGGCATTCTGAATGCCCTGCTCGACAACGCGCGCACTGCTTACGCCGAGCTGGCAAAACAGTTTAACGTCAGCCCCGGCACCATTCATGTCCGCGTGGAGAAGATGAAGCAGGCGGGCATTATCCTGGGCACCCGGGTTGATATCGATCCGCGCCAGCTGGGGTTTGATGTCTGCTGTTTTATCGGCATTATCCTTAAGAGCGCGCGTGACTATCCGGCGGCGCTGAGCAAACTGGATGCGCTGGATGAAGTAGTTGAAGCCTGGTACACCACCGGCCACTACAGCATCTTTATTAAAGTGATGTGCCGGTCTATTGATGCCCTGCAACAGGTGCTGATCAACAAGATCCAGACCATAGATGAAATTCA
This sequence comes from Pantoea sp. OVA07A, assembly GCF_019969975.1. NCBI lineage: Bacteria > Pseudomonadati > Pseudomonadota > Gammaproteobacteria > Enterobacterales > Erwiniaceae > Pantoea > Pantoea sp. OVA07A. The sequence goes on from NZ_JAHXYM010000007.1 coordinate 18,301, forward strand.
GTCGACGGAAACGCTGATCTCACTGCAAAACCCGATCATGCGCACTATCAAGCCCTGATCCTTCTCCGCCTTGTGCATAATCTTATCCCTGACGAATGTGGCGGCTGACAACGGCTGCGTTCGCTTCTCTTAATCTATTAACCCTGTTGTCCACAGGTGGATCACCGCTTGATCACAGCGTACAATGCTCGCCTTAATGTCCGGGAGAGCAAGATGGCCGATATTACCTTAATCAGTGGCAGTACTCTGGGTAGCGCAGAGTATGTGGCTGAACATCTGGAAGAAAAATTACAGGAAGCGGGCTTCTCAACGCAGATGCTGCATGGCCCGGAGCTGGATGAAGTGCCACATGAGGGTATCTGGCTGGTGGTCTGTTCAACTCACGGTGCAGGCGATATTCCCGATAACCTGCTGCCGCTGTTCGAAGCCATCACGGAAAGCCAGCCCGATCTCTCGCAGGTCCGGTTTGGTGCCATCGGACTCGGCAATCATGAATATGATCTCTTTTGTGGCGCGATCCGCCAGATTGAAGCCCTGTTAATTGCTCAGGGTGCCCGCCAGATCGGCGATCGTCTGGAGATTGATGTGCTGGAGCATGAGATCCCTGAAGATCCCGCAGAAGCCTGGCTGGAAAGCTGGAAAAAGGCGATCTGAAGGGGGCTGGGGATCGCGAAATAGTGACGATCCCCAGTGGAAGATGCTGATTTTATCCTTTTCCGCTCGTTTATTTTGTGGATAACTACCCTCTTTTACTGCGTATAACCGGTAGTTATCCAAAGAACAACCGTAGAATGAATTTTGAGCTGTGGATAACATGCCATTTTGATCCCAGCTTATACGGATCAGGATCACCGATCACTAACAGGTAGTGATCCTCTTCATCCTGTTGTTTCTGCTGTGCTTCTGGCACATATCCACAGAAAAGCGGGATCCTAATAAGAGATCTAACAGAAAGATCATATACAGATCTAAGATCCTTTCTTTTAAAACCGGACGATCCCGCGGCTTTCACCCCAGACGGAATTTGAGTAGAATCCACGCCCCAGGACGACGATCCTGCAAGTTCATCAACCGAGGTACCACTTCATGTTTTATCAGGATCCTTTTGACGTCATCGTAATTGGTGGTGGTCATGCGGGCACCGAAGCCGCAATGGCGGCAGCCCGAATGGGTCAGCAAACCCTGTTACTCACCCATAACATTGATACGCTTGGACAAATGTCCTGTAACCCGGCGATTGGTGGGATTGGCAAAGGACATTTGGTGAAGGAAGTGGATGCCCTGGGTGGTCTGATGGCCAGTGCGATTGACCAGGCGGGTATCCAGTTTAGGATACTAAACGCCAGCAAAGGTCCGGCAGTGCGGGCAACCCGTGCTCAGGCGGATCGCGTGCTCTATCGCCAGGCAGTGCGTACGGCCCTGGAGAACCAGCCCAATCTGATGATCTTCCAGCAGGCGGTCGACGATCTTATCGTGGAAAACGATCGTGTGGTGGGTGCAGTCACCCAGATGGGACTGAAGTTCCGCGCGAAAACCGTCGTCCTCACCGTCGGCACGTTTCTTGACGGCAAAATTCATATCGGTCTGGATAATTACAGTGGCGGTCGCGCAGGTGATCCCCCATCCATTCCGCTGGCAAAACGACTGCGTGCGCTGCCGCTGCGGGTAGACCGCCTCAAGACTGGTACGCCACCGCGTATCGATGCGCGCACCATCGATTTTTCAGTGCTCAGCCCGCAGCACGGCGATAACCCGATGCCGGTGTTCTCGTTTATGGGCAATGCGTCTCAGCATCCGCAGCAGGTACCATGCTGGATCACTCACACCAATGAGAAAACCCATGAGGTGATCCGCAATAATCTGGATCGCAGCCCGATGTATGCCGGGATCATCGAGGGGATCGGTCCACGCTACTGCCCGTCTATCGAAGACAAAGTGATGCGCTTTGCCGATCGTAACTCGCATCAGATCTTCCTGGAGCCGGAAGGGCTGACCAGCAATGAGATCTACCCGAATGGCATCTCAACCAGTCTGCCATTTGATGTGCAGATTCAGATCGTTCGCTCCATGCAGGGCATGGAGAATGCGAAGATCGTGCGTCCGGGCTATGCCATCGAGTATGACTTCTTCGATCCACGCGATCTCAAACTGACGCTGGAGAGCAAATTTATTCACGGCCTGTTCTTTGCCGGCCAGATCAACGGCACAACCGGCTACGAAGAAGCCGCTGCACAGGGGATGCTGGCGGGGCTGAACGCCGCCCGTCAGTCTGCGGACAAAGAGGGCTGGGCACCACGTCGTGACCAGGCTTATCTGGGCGTACTGGTTGATGACCTCTGCACGCTCGGTACCAAAGAGCCGTACCGGATGTTTACCTCCCGTGCTGAATATCGTCTGATGCTGCGCGAAGACAATGCCGATCTGCGTCTGACCGAAACCGGTCGTGAACTGGGTCTGGTGGATGATGCGCGCTGGGCACGTTTCAATCAGAAGCTGGAAGCAATTGAACAGGAGCGTCAGCGCCTGCGCGATATCTGGGTCCATCCGAAGTCAGAGCACGTGACGGAAGTGAATACGGTACTCAGTGCGCCGCTGACCAAAGAAGCGAGCGGCGAAGATCTGCTGCGCCGTCCTGAGCTGACCTATCTGAAGCTGATGACGCTGGATGCCTTTGGTCCGGCACTGGCTGATGAGCAGGCCGCTGAGCAGGTTGAGATTCAGGTCAAATATGAAGGTTATATCGCGCGTCAGCAGGAAGAGATCGATCGCCAGCTGCGTAACGAGAACACACTGTTACCGGTGGAGCTCGACTATCGCCAGGTGAACGGCCTCTCAAATGAGGTTATCGCCAAGCTGAACGATCACAAACCGAGTTCGATTGGTCAGGCGACGCGTATCTCCGGTATTACGCCGGCGGCCATCTCAATTCTGCTTATCTTTCTGAAAAAACAGGGTCTGCTGCGTAAAAGCGCCTGATCTGAAAACGGGGCGAGGAGACTCGCCCCCGCTGAATGGACTTATGCTGTGATCAACACACTCACGTCGCTGCTACAGGCAGCCGGTATTTCCCTCTCCGATCAACAAAAACAGCAGCTGGTTGCCTATGTCGGCCTGCTGGATAAGTGGAACAAAGCCTACAATCTGACATCAGTGCGCGATCCGCAGCAGATGCTGGTACGCCATATCCTCGACAGCATCGTGGTGGCGCCGCATCTGCAAGGCTCACGTTTCATTGATGTGGGAACCGGACCAGGACTGCCTGGCATTCCGCTGGCTATCGTGATGCCTGATGCGCACTTTACGTTGCTCGACAGCCTGGGCAAGCGGGTGCGTTTCCTGCGTCAGGTTCAGCATGAGTTAGGACTCACTAACATTACTCCGGTGCAGAGCCGGGTTGAGGCGTTCCCGGCTGAGCCGCCCTTTGATGGCGTGATCAGTCGTGCATTTGCCTCGCTGACCGACATGGTGAACTGGTGTCATCATCTGCCGGGAAGAGAAGGGCGCTTCTTCGCGCTGAAAGGCGTGCGTCCGGACGATGAAATTGCGGAGTTACCGGCAGGCTACGTCTCTGATGCTGTGATTAAGTTGCAGGTACCGCAGCTGGAAGGTGATCGCCACCTGGTCATTCTTCGTCACCAATAGGCTTTCGACTGGCAGAGATTTAGCGTTTATCTGCCAGTGATTTTCGTCAGTTGCGGGATGAAAAAAGTGCAGATGATGCGCTATCAATAAAAGATTTTGATTAAGCCCTGGCTGACCGAAGGTTAAAACGCTGACGGAAATTATCCGAAAAGCTCTGTTACATTTAACGTTTAATTCACATTCAGTTATCAGAAATATCACTTGTATAGGCGGGTCGCTGAATAAAAGTAGTCACGGCAGAAAATATATCGCGGTAATAACTTTGCGTGCGTAATATCAATTACACGATTCTTAAGCACAGTTCGATGTCAATAGCGTGTTTTCTGTGAAAATAGTCTTGCAGATGCATTTTTATAATTTCAATGATTTGATTTTATTGAGTTAATTTGTAATGCAGATTGTTCTTAAATAGCGCGAAGATAAAACTCAGTGTAGTGAAAGTGCTTATTATGTGATCTAAAGCACGCTTTAAAAGCAAGTTGCGAGAGAATTTTCAGTCAGATTAGGGTGAATCTCTGCAGGGTAATCTTTGGAAAAATAGCCCTCCGGAAAGAAATTTAAATAATTGTTCACCTTTTCGCTACTTACCGATTGAAATCGCAGGTGCGGCCCGTATAATTTGCACGGCTTTTGCTGCTTGACTCAACTGCGCAAAGGCAGTCTTATACGACACGCGACATACCCCTAACGGGGCAGGAGAGTATCAGCGTCATGTCAGTGTCTCTTTACAGTGTAAAATACGCCCGAACGGTGCTGATGATTCAGCTGGTGACGATAGTCATCATCGGTGCACTCTTTGCTCTTAAAGATGTCATCTGGGGTCTCTCTGCTCTTGCTGGCGGTGCGGCAGCCTGGCTGCCAAACGTATTGTTTTTGTTTTTAGCCTGGCGCCTGCAGGGGCAAACCCCAGCTTCGGGGCGAGTCGCGTGGAGCTTCGCTTTGGGTGAAATAGCCAAAGTGTTTGCGACCATCATTTTGCTCATTGTGGCGTTGGGTCTATTCGGAGCGGTTTTCTGGCCGGTCGGAATAACCTGGTTATCGGTGCTGGTGGTACAAATGCTGGCACCGGCGGTAATTAACAACAAAGGGTAAGAGGCATCATGGCTGCAGGAGAAATCTCTACTCCGCAAGAGTACATTGGTCACCACCTGACTCATCTTCAGTTGGACCTGCGTACCTTCGAGATAGTGAATCCGCACGACGCTCCCGCGACGTTCTGGGTATTAAATATCGATTCCATGTTTTTCTCTATGGTGCTGGGAATCATCTTCCTGGTGTTGTTCCGTAGCGTGGCAAAATCTGCCACCAGCGGTGTGCCAGGGAAAATGCAGGCGGCTATCGAACTGGTTGTCGGTTTCGTCGATAGTAACGTGCGCGACATGTATCACGGTAAGAGCAAACTTATCGCCCCGCTGGCTCTGACAATCTTTGTCTGGGTCTTCCTGATGAACTTCATGGATCTGCTGCCAATCGACTTGCTGCCATATATTGGCGAGCACGTATTGGGGTTACCGGCGCTGCGCGTCGTACCATCTGCAGACGTGAACATCACGCTATCTATGGCGTTGGGCGTATTTATTTTGATTCTGTTCTACAGCATCAAAATGAAAGGCATTGGCGGCTTCACTAAAGAGCTGACGCTGCAGCCTTTTAACCACCCGATCTTCATCCCGATCAACCTGATTCTGGAAGGTGTGAGCCTGCTGTCTAAGCCTGTATCACTGGGTTTACGACTGTTCGGTAACATGTATGCGGGTGAACTGATCTTTATCCTTATTGCCGGTCTGTTGCCGTGGTGGTCGCAGTGGGTGCTGAATGTGCCGTGGGCCATTTTCCACATCCTGATCATTTCGCTACAGGCTTTCATTTTCATGGTCCTCACGATTGTCTATCTGTCGATGGCATCTGAAGAACATTGATTTTTTTCTCAACACTACTTTCCCTCTTGATTTCGGGTTGCAGCGCACACCGCTGAAGCCCGGAAGATGAAGGGAGCATTTAACTGAAACAAACTGGAGACTGTCATGGAAAACCTGAATATGGATCTGCTGTACATGGCTGCCGCTGTGATGATGGGCCTGGCGGCAATCGGTGCTGCGATCGGTATCGGCATCCTCGGAGGAAAATTCCTGGAAGGCGCTGCTCGTCAGCCTGACCTGATTCCTCTGCTGCGTACGCAGTTCTTTGTTGTAATGGGTCTGGTGGATGCAATCCCGATGATCGCTGTTGGTCTGGGTCTGTACGTGATGTTTGCTGTCGCCTAAAGCCCTGTGTTCACTCAGCGCACAATGTGCAAGGGTGAACGGATTCTGCCGCTTATCGTTGATAACGGCAGAAAAGTTAAATACTCAATCTAGAGGCATTGTGCTGTGAACATTAATGCAACAATCCTCGGCCAGGCTATCGCGTTCATCCTGTTTGTCGCGTTCTGCATGAAGTACGTATGGCCGCCGCTCATGGCTGCTATCGAAAAGCGCCAGAAAGAAATTGCTGAAGGCCTTGCTTCTGCTGAACGTGCAAAGAAAGATTTGGATCTCGCGCAGGCTAATGCGACCGACCAGCTGAAAAAAGCCAAAGAAGACGCTCAGGTCATTATCGAGCAAGCGAACAAGCGTCGCGCGCAGATTCTGGACGAAGCCAAAACCGAAGCTGAAAACGAACGTAATCGCATCGTGACACAAGCGCAGGCTGAAATTGACGCTGAACGCAAACGTGCGCGTGAAGAACTGCGTAAGCAGGTCGCGTTGCTGGCTATGGCTGGCGCCGAGAAGATCATCGAACGCTCCGTGGATGAAGCTGCTAACAGCGACATCGTTGATAAACTGGTCGCTGAACTGTAAGGAGGGAGGGGCTGATGTCTGATCTGATTACTGTAGCTCGCCCCTACGCCAAAGCAGCTTTTGACTTTGCTGTTGAGCATCAAAGTATTGAACGCTGGCAACAGATGCTGGCGTTTGCCGCAGAAGTGGCTCGCAATGAACAGATGGCTGATCTTCTCTCAGGTGCATTAGCACCCGAAGCGCTGGCAGCGTCGTTTAACGCAGTCTGTGGTGATCAACTGGATGAACCCGCGCAGAACCTGATTAAGGTGATGGCGGAAAACGGACGTTTGACAGCGCTTCCGGCTGTACTGGCCCAATACATCGAACTGCGTGACGCTCATGAAGCCACCGCTGAAGTTGATGTTATCTCCGCCAGTACGCTGAGTGACGACCAGCTGAATAAAATCAGCGCCGCGATGGAAAAACGTCTGTCACGCAAAGTTAAGCTGAATTGCAAAATTGATAAGTCTGTGATGGCAGGCGTGATCATCCGTTCGGGTGATCTGGTTATTGATGGCAGCGTACGCGGCCGTCTTGACCGTCTGGCTGACGTCTTGCAGTCTTAAGGGGACTGGAGCATATGCAACTGAATTCCACCGAAATCAGCGAACTGATCAAGCAGCGCATTGCTCAGTTCAATGTCGTGAGTGAAGCTCACAACGAAGGTACGATTGTTTCTGTAAGTGACGGTATCATCCGCGTACACGGCCTGGCCGATGTCATGCAGGGTGAGATGATTGCCCTGCCGGGCAACCGTTACGCTATCGCCCTGAACCTCGAGCGTGACTCGGTTGGTGCAGTGGTGATGGGCCCTTACGCTGACCTCGCCGAAGGCATGAAGGTTAAGTGTACTGGCCGTATTCTTGAAGTACCGGTAGGCCGTGGCCTGCTGGGCCGCGTAGTGAACACCCTGGGTGCTCCTATCGACGGTAAAGGCGCAATCGACAACGACGGTTTCTCACCGGTTGAAGTCATTGCACCTGGCGTTATCGACCGTCAGTCAGTCGACCAGCCGGTTCAGACCGGTTATAAGTCGGTCGATGCGATGATTCCAATCGGCCGTGGCCAGCGTGAGCTGATCATCGGTGACCGTCAGACCGGTAAAACCGCAATGGCGATCGATGCGATCATCAACCAGCGCGACTCAGGCATCAAGTGTGTCTACGTTGCGATTGGTCAGAAAGCCTCAACCATCTCTAACGTGGTTCGTAAGCTGGAAGAGCATGGCGCACTGCAGAACACCATCGTTGTTGTGGCGTCTGCTTCTGAATCTGCTGCACTGCAGTATCTCTCTCCGTACGCTGGCTGTGCGATGGGCGAATACTTCCGTGACCGTGGTGAAGACGCGCTGATCGTTTACGATGACCTTTCTAAGCAGGCTGTCGCGTACCGTCAGATTTCTCTGCTGCTGCGCCGTCCACCAGGTCGTGAAGCATTCCCTGGCGACGTGTTCTATCTCCACTCCCGTCTGCTGGAACGTGCATCACGCGTAAGCGCTGATTATGTAGAGCGTTTCACCAATGGCGCAGTGACAGGTAAAACCGGTTCACTGACCGCGCTGCCGATCATCGAAACCCAGGCGGGCGACGTTTCTGCGTTCGTTCCGACCAACGTAATCTCGATTACTGATGGTCAGATCTTCCTGGAATCGAACCTGTTCAACTCCGGTATTCGTCCGGCCGTTAACCCAGGTATTTCGGTATCCCGCGTAGGTGGTGCTGCACAGACCAAGATCATCAAGAAACTGTCCGGTGGTATCCGTACCGCGCTGGCACAGTATCGTGAACTGGCGGCGTTCTCGCAGTTCGCCTCTGATCTGGATGATGCAACCCGCAAACAGCTGAGCCACGGTCAGAAAGTGACCGAGCTGCTGAAGCAGAAACAGTATGCGCCGATGTCTGTCGCACAGCAGGGTCTGGTTCTGTTCGCTGCAGAGCGTGGCTATCTGAACGACGTTGAACTGGCAAAAATTGGCAGCTTCGAAGCTGCACTGCTGGCCTTCGCCGATCGCGACCACGCTGAGCTGATGGCTGAAATCAACCAGTCGGGTAACTTTAATAACGATATCGAAGCCAAGCTGAAAGGCCTGGTCGAGACGTTTAAAGCAACCCAGTCCTGGTAATGTCTGGCGGCTTGTCTGAAAAGGCAGGCCGCAAGGCTTTGAGGAGAAGCTAATGGCCGGCGCAAAAGAGATACGAAGCAAGATTGGAAGCGTGAAAAACACGCAGAAGATCACCAAAGCGATGGAAATGGTCGCCGCCTCCAAGATGCGTAAAACGCAGGAACGCATGGCGGCCAGCCGTCCGTATGCAGAAACCATGCGCAAAGTGATTGGTCACCTTGCGTTGGGTAATCTGGAATACAAGCACCCTTACCTGGAAGAGCGCGACGTGAAGCGCGTCGGCTACCTGGTCGTTTCAACTGACCGCGGGCTTTGTGGTGGTTTGAACATTAACCTGTTCAAAAAGTTACTGGCGGATATGAAGTCCTGGTCCGATAAAGGCGTGCAGAGCGATCTGTCGATTATCGGTTCTAAAGGGGCGTCATTCTTTAATGCTGTGGGTGGCAACATTGTGGCGCAAGTCAGCGGCATGGGCGATAAACCTACCCTGTCTGACCTGATTGGCCCGGTAAAAGTGATGTTGCAGGCTTATGATGAAGGCCGCATCGACAAGCTGATGATCGTCAATAACAAATTCAATAACACCATGTCTCAGACTCCGACCATCACCCAACTGCTGCCGTTACCGCCAGCGGAAGGTGAAGAAGAGATGAAGGCGAAGACCTGGGATTACCTGTATGAGCCCGATCCGAAAGCGCTGCTGGATACCCTGCTGCGTCGTTATGTCGAATCGCAGGTTTATCAGGGTGTGGTGGAAAATCTGGCCAGTGAGCAGGCCGCACGTATGGTAGCGATGAAAGCCGCAACCGATAACGGCGGAAATCTGATCAAAGAGCTGCAGTTGGTGTACAACAAAGCTCGTCAGGCCAGCATCACCCAGGAACTTACCGAGATTGTCGGTGGAGCCTCCGCGGTTTAACCAGGTTTGGAATTAGGTAGAGGATTCAAGATGGCAACTGGAAAGATTGTCCAGATTATCGGCGCCGTTGTTGACGTCGAATTCCCTCAGGACGCGGTACCGCAAGTGTACAGCGCCCTCGAGGTTATGAATGGTGATGCGCGTCTGGTGCTGGAAGTTCAGCAGCAGCTCGGCGGCGGCGTAGTACGTACCATCGCAATGGGTACGTCTGACGGCCTGAAGCGTGGTCTGAGCGTCAACGACCTGCAGAAACCGATTCAGGTACCCGTCGGTAAAGCGACCCTGGGCCGTATCATGAACGTTCTCGGCGAGCCAATCGATATGAAAGGCGAGCTGAAAGAAGAAGATGGCAGCGCAGTAGAGATCGCCTCTATTCACCGCGCAGCCCCTTCTTATGAAGATCAGTCTAACTCGCAGGAACTGCTGGAAACCGGCATCAAGGTTATCGACCTGATGTGTCCGTTTGCTAAAGGCGGTAAAGTCGGTCTGTTCGGTGGTGCGGGTGTAGGTAAAACCGTCAACATGATGGAACTGATCCGTAACATCGCGGCTGAACACTCAGGTTACTCAGTGTTTGCCGGTGTGGGTGAGCGTACTCGTGAGGGTAACGACTTCTACCACGAAATGACTGACTCTAACGTTATCGATAAAGTTGCACTGGTCTATGGCCAGATGAACGAGCCGCCGGGTAACCGTCTGCGCGTAGCACTGACCGGTCTGACCATGGCGGAAAAATTCCGTGATGAAGGCCGCGACGTTCTGCTGTTCATCGATAACATCTACCGTTATACCCTGGCCGGTACAGAAGTTTCTGCACTGCTGGGTCGTATGCCATCTGCGGTAGGTTACCAGCCAACGCTGGCAGAAGAGATGGGTGTGTTGCAGGAGCGTATTACCTCCACCAAGACCGGTTCAATCACCTCCGTACAGGCCGTTTACGTCCCTGCGGATGACCTGACTGACCCATCACCAGCAACTACCTTTGCGCACTTAGACTCAACGGTAACGCTGAGCCGTCAGATCGCCTCTCTGGGTATCTACCCGGCCGTTGACCCGCTGGATTCTACCAGCCGTCAGCTGGATCCGCTGGTTGTCGGTCAGGAGCACTATGATGTTGCACGTGGCGTTCAGTCACTGCTGCAGCGTTATCAGGAACTGAAAGACATCATCGCCATCCTCGGTATGGATGAGCTGTCTGAAGAAGACAAACTGCTGGTGGCACGTGCGCGTAAGATTCAGCGCTTCCTGTCTCAGCCGTTCTTCGTTGCAGAAGTATTCACCGGTTCACCGGGCAAATACGTGACGCTGAAAGACACTATCCGTGGCTTTAAAGGCATCATGGAAGGTGAGTTTGACCACCTGCCAGAGCAGGCCTTCTACATGGTTGGCGCCATCGAAGAAGCCGTGGAAAAAGCGAAGAAACTGTAATAACGGTTTCCCGGGAGGAAGATTATGGCTATGACTTATCACCTGGATGTGGTCAGCGCAGAGGAGCAGTTGTTCTCTGGTCTGGTACAGAAAATTCAGGTGTCAGGTAGCGAAGGTGAACTGGGGATTTTCCCTGGCCATGCGCCGCTGCTGACTGCCATTAAGCCTGGAATGATCCGTATCGTGAAACAGCACGGCGAAGAGGAGTTTATCTACCTCTCTGGCGGCGTGCTGGAAGTGCAACCGGGCAGCAGCACCGTTCTGGCCGATACCGCTATCCGCGGTACCGATCTGGATGAAGCACGCGCTCTGGAAGCAAAACGCAAAGCAGAAGACCATATGAACAGCAGCCACGGCGACGTGGACTATGCTCAGGCCTCTGCCGAGCTGGCGAAAGCCATTGCTAAACTGCGCGTGATCGAACTGACCAAAAAAGCGATGTAATCCAGCTTTATGCGTCATGAAATGCCAGCCCTCGGGCTGGCATTTTTTTTGTCTGCTGCGCCTGATCTGCCTGTCCGCCTAATTTCGGCCTGAGAAAAATGTAGTAATCTCAATCCCAAACCGTTTTACTTTCACCCGTAAAAATTCACTCAGGATAGTTATGTCTAACAGTGCGATGAGTGTGGTGATCCTTGCTGCTGGCAAGGGCACCCGTATGTATTCCGATCTGCCTAAAGTTCTGCATACACTGGCAGGCAAACCCATGGTTCAGCATGTGATTGACGCGGCTAAAGGGCTGGGCGCACAGCAGGTCCATCTGGTTTATGGTCACGGCGGCGATCGCCTGAAGGCGACCCTCACTGACAGCTCGCTCAACTGGGTGCTGCAGGCCGAGCAGCTCGGCACTGGCCATGCGATGCAGCAGGCAGCGCCTGCATTCGCGGATGATGAAGATATCATGATGCTTTACGGTGACGTGCCGCTCATCTCTCAGGCGACACTACAGCGGCTGCGCGAAGCAAAACCGCAGGGCGGCATTGGCTTACTCACCGTGGTACTGGATGACCCAACCGGCTATGGCCGCATTGTGCGTGAGAACGACACCATCACCGGCATTATCGAACAGAAAGATGCCAGCCCGGCGCAGCTCACCATTAAAGAGATCAACACCGGCATTCTGATCGCCAACGGCGGCGATTTAAAACGCTGGCTGGCGCAGCTCACCAACAATAATGCGCAGGGTGAGTATTACATCACCGATATTATCGCGCTGGCGCATCAGGAAGGTCGGGTGATCAACGCGGTTCATCCGGCACGCATCAGTGAAACCGATGGCGTCAACAACCGGCTGCAGCTGGCGACATTAGAGCGCACTTACCAGGCCGAACAGGCGGAAAAACTACTGCTGGCTGGCGTGATGCTGCGCGATCCGGCCCGTTTTGACCTGCGCGGGACGCTGACGCACGGGCGGGATGTTGAAATTGACACCAACGTCATTATTGAAGGCCAGGTCACGCTGGGCGCACGCGTCAGAATCGGCGCGGGCTGCATTATCAAAAACAGCGTGATTGGCGATGACTGTGAAATCAGCCCCTATTCGGTGATCGAGGATGCGAATCTCGCCACTGCCTGCACCGTCGGACCTTTTGCCCGTCTGCGTCCTGGCAGCGAACTGGCCGATGCTGCCCACGTGGGCAACTTCGTCGAAATGAAGAAAGCGCGTCTGGGCAGAGGATCGAAAGCGGGGCACCTCTCCTATCTCGGTGATGCGGAGATTGGCGACAACGTAAATATCGGTGCAGGCACCATTACCTGCAACTACGACGGTGCGAACAAATTCAAAACCGTAATTGGCGATGACGTATTTGTGGGCTCAGATACCCAGCTGGTGGCGCCGGTCAGCATCGCGGCAGGGACCACCATTGCGGCGGGCACGACCATCATGAAAGATGTGACCCAGGCCGGTCTGGTCTATAACCGTAAAGAGCAGAATCACAAAGCGGACTGGCAGCGTCCGGTGAAGAAAAAATAAATTTTAACGGCCCGCTTTAATGCGGGCCGATGCAGTGCAGTGCCAAAACTATAATCCCCACTCTCTACAAGGCTCGGGGAACCGGCAAAGCCGGATATCAGGTCGCATGACAACAGAAGTGGCGAAAAGCCATGTAGTCAGGAAAACATCATTATGTGTGGAATTGTTGGTGCAGTAGCGCAACGTGATATCGCAGAGATTCTGCTGGAAGGTCTGCGTCGTCTTGAATATCGCGGATATGATTCGGCCGGTCTGGCCGTGGTCGATCGTCAGGGGCACGTCACGCGCCTGCGGCGTTTAGGAAAAGTGCAGAAACTGGCGGAAGCCGCTGAGCAGCAACCGCTGATTGGTGGCACCGGCATCGCGCACACGCGCTGGGCAACCCATGGCGAGCCGTCGGAAGCGAACGCGCATCCGCACGTCTCAGAGCACATCATCATCGTGCACAACGGCATCATTGAAAATCATGAGCCATTGCGCGCTGAACTGATCGCGCGCGGTTATGTGTTTGCCTCTGAAACGGACACCGAAGTGGTGGCGCATCTGGTTCACTGGGAGCAGAAGCAGGGCGGTTCGCTGCGTGAAGTGGTGCTGCGTGTGATTCCGCAACTGCGCGGTGCCTATGGCATGGTGATCATGGACAGCCGCGATCCGTCACTGCTGGTGGCGGCCCGTTCCGGCAGCCCGCTGGTGATTGGTCGTGGCATGGGCGAAAACTTTATCGCCTCGGATCAGCTGGCCCTGCTGCCGGTGACCCGTCGGTTCATCTATCTGGAAGAGGGTGATATCGCCGAAATCAGCCGTCGCGATGTCACGGTGATCGACCGTGAAGGCAACACCGTGACCCGTGCCGAGATCGAGTCGAACCTGCAATATGATGCCGGTGACAAAGGCATTTACCGTCACTACATGCAGAAAGAGATCTACGAACAGCCCATGGCGCTGAAAAGCACCCTGAGCGGTCGGTTCAGCCAGGGTCAGGTTGATCTCAGCGAACTGGGCGCGGGCGCAGAAGCGCTGCTGAGCCAGGTTGAGCATATCCAGATTATCGCCTGTGGCACCTCGTACAACTCCGGCATGGTGTCACGCTACTGGTTTGAGTCGCTGGCAAACCTGCCCTGTGATGTCGAGATTGCCTCGGAATTCCGCTACCGCAAATCAGCCGTTCGCAAAAACAGCCTGCTGATCACCCTGTCGCAGTCGGGTGAAACGGCAGATACCCTGGCGGCGCTGCGTCTCTCTAAAGAGCTGGGCTACCTGGGATCGCTGGCGGTCTGCAACGTGGCCGGTTCGTCACTGGTGCGGGAATCTGACCTGGCACTGATGACCAAAGCGGGCACCGAAATTGGCGTCGCCTCTACCAAAGCGTTCACCACCCAGTTAGCGGTGCTGCTGATGCTGGTAGCGAAACTGGGCCGTCTGAAAGGGATGTCAGCCGAGACTGAGCATGAGATCGTTCATGCACTGCAGGCGTTGCCGAACCGGATTGAGCAGATGCTGGCGCAGGATAAGCTGATTGAGAATCTGGCGGAAGGCTTCTCTGACAAGCATCACGCGCTGTTCCTGGGGCGTGGCGATCAATATCCGATTGCCATGGAAGGGGCGCTGAAGCTCAAGGAGATCTCCTACATTCATGCGGAAGCCTACGCCGCAGGCGAGCTGAAACATGGCCCGCTGGCGCTGATTGATGCGGATATGCCGGTAATCGTGGTGGCACCTAACAACGAACTGCTGGAGAAGCTCAAATCCAACATCGAAGAGGTACGCGCACGCGGCGGCCTGCTCTATGTCTTTGCCGATCAGGATGCGGGCTTCAGCGACAGTGACGGCATGAAGATCATCCCGTTGCCGCATGTCGAAGAGGTCATTGCGCCCATCTTCTACACGGTGCCGCTACAGTTACTCTCCTATCACGTCGCCCTGATCAAAGGGACCGACGTCGATCAGCCACGTAACCTGGCAAAATCGGTTACTGTGGAATAACCGGGTGGGCCCCGTCGCGGGCCCACTTTGCTCTGGCCCTCTGTCATATAACTGTCATATTTCGTACATTTCACTGTCATCAAACTGTCCTATTTTCCCTCCTGCAGCAATCACAGATTCTTACTAAAACGGCCCCAAGCCTGACTTTTCTCCCCTGGAGGGAATATGACACTGATGCGTAGCACCGTAGCCCGAATCCTCGCCACCACCTTCGCCGTAAGCGCGGTATCTGCTTTTGCGGCAACCGATCTCACTGGCGCAGGCGGGACGTTCCCGGCGCCGGTTTATGCCAAGTGGGCAGCAGAATATCAAAAAGCCACCGGTAGCAAAGTTAACTACCAGGGTATCGGTTCATCTGGCGGCGTGAAACAGATCATCGCCAAAACCGTCGATTTCGGTGCGTCCGATGCGCCAATGAAAGATGAAGATCTGCAGAAAAATGGCCTGTTCCAGTTCCCTACCGTGATCGGTGGCGTGGTACTGGCGGTTAACCTGCCGGGTATCAAGTCAGGTCAGCTGACGCTGGATGGCAAAACCGTCGGTGATATCTACCTCGGCACCATCAAAAAGTGGAACGACCCGGCGATTGCTAAACTTAACCCAGGCGTGAAACTGCCAGAGACCAACATCAACGTGGTACGTCGCGCTGACGGTTCAGGCACCTCGTTCGTGTTCACCAGCTATCTGGCGAAAGTGAACCCGGACTGGAACAGCAAAATTGGTAAAGGTAACACCGTCAACTGGCCGGTCGGTCTGGGCGGCAAAGGCAACGACGGCGTCGCCGCGTTTGTTCAGCGTCTGCCGGGTTCAATCGGCTACGTGGAGTACGCCTACGCCAAACAGAATAACCTGACCTACACCAAACTGATCGATGCCGATGGTAAAGCGGTCGCCCCAAGCGAAACCAGCTTCAGTAATGCCGCGAAAGGCGCTGACTGGAGCAAATCGTTCGCGCAGGATCTGACCTTCCAGAAGGGCGCTGATGCCTGGCCAATCTCGTCAACCACCTTTATTCTGATCTACAAAGATCAGGCTAATGCGGCCAAAGGCGCTGAAGTACTGAAATTCTTCGACTGGGCTTACAAAAGCGGCAGCAAAACCGCCACAGCGCTGGATTATGCTGCGCTGCCAGAGAGCGTGACTGAACAGATTCGCGCCGCCTGGAAAGCCAACATCAAAGACAGTTCTGGTAAAGCGCTTTATCAGTAATTGACCGACCCTGACCGGACAGCAGTCCGGTCAGACTCAACGGGCGGCGTCATGCCGTCCTGATAACTTCTGAAGACTGAGACTTCTATGGCTGCAACGAAGCCGGCATTCAAAGCCCCAGGCAAACAAGGTGACAGAATTTTTGGCGCGCTGGTCAGGCTGGCTGCGCTGATTGTCCTGTTACTGATGGGCGGCATTATTGTCTCCCTGATCATCTCCTCGTGGCCCAGCATCCAGAAGTTTGGTTTCGCCTTTTTGTGGACCAAAACCTGGGATGCGCCCAACGAACAATTTGGTGCACTGGTACCGATCTACGGCACCCTTGTGACCTCCATTATTGCCCTGATTATCGCAGTACCGGTGAGTTTTGGTATCGCGCTGTTCCTGACCGAACTCGCGCCAGGCTGGCTGCGTCGCCCGCTGGGCACCGCCATTGAGCTGCTGGCGGCCATTCCCAGTATTGTTTATGGCATGTGGGGTCTGTTTGTTTTCGCGCCGCTGTTTGCCGAATACTTCCAGACACCGGTCAATGACGTGCTATCGGGCATTCCGATTGTCGGCGAGCTTTTCTCCGGCCCCGCTTTCGGTATCGGCATCCTCGCGGCGGGTGTGATTCTGGCGATCATGATCATCCCTTACATCGCCTCGGTCATGCGCGACGTCTTTGAGCAGACCCCGGTGATGATGAAAGAGTCAGCCTACGGCATCGGCTGCACCACCTGGGAAGTGATCTGGCGCATCGTACTGCCCTTTACCAAAAATGGCGTGATTGGCGGTGTGATGCTCGGACTGGGTCGTGCGCTGGGTGAAACCATGGCGGTGACTTTTATTATCGGCAACACCTACCAGCTCGACAGCCCGTCACTGTTTATGCCGGGTAACAGCATCACCTCGGCGCTGGCCAACGAGTTCGCTGAAGCGGAATCGGGCGTGCACGTCGCCGCGCTGATGGAGCTGGGACTGATCCTGTTTGTGATTACCTTTATCGTGCTGGCGATTTCAAAGCTGATGATTATGCGGCTGGCGAAAAGTGAAGGAGCGCGCTCATGACCACAATTGAAATTCAGGCGCGCGCTGAACTGGACGCATCACGCCGTAAAATGCAGTCCTGGCGCAGCACTAAAAATAAAATTGCGCTGACGCTGTCGCTGCTGACCATGGCTTTTGGCCTGTTCTGGCTGGTGTGGATCCTGTTCACCACCGTATCGCGCGGCGTGGATGGGCTCTCCTGGTCCCTGTTCACCGAATCAACGCCACCACCCAATACCACGGGCGGCGGGCTGGCTAACGCCCTGGCAGGCAGCGGATTACTGATTTTCTGGTCTACCTTCTTCGGCACACCGCTGGGCATCATGGCGGGTATCTATCTGGCGGAATATGGGCGCAAGTCGCCACTGGCAGAAGTGATCCGCTTTATTAACGACATTCTGCTTTCGGCCCCCTCGATTGTGGTCGGCCTGTTCGTCTACACCCTTGTGGTATCGCAGATGCAGCACTTCTCCGGCTGGGCCGGGGTGATTGCGCTGGCGCTGCTGCAGGTGCCGATTGTGATTCGTACCACCGAAAACATGATGCGACTGGTGCCAGACAGCATGCGTGAAGCGGCTTACGCGCTGGGTACGCCCAAGTGGAAGATGATCGCGTCTATCACCCTGAAAGCGTCGGTCTCCGGCATCATCACGGGTGTGCTGCTGGCGATTGCCCGCATTGCAGGTGAAACGGCACCGCTGCTGTTCACGGCGCTCTCGAACCAGTTCTGGAGCACCGACATGATGCAGCCGCTGGCGAACCTGCCGGTCACCATCTTTAAGTTCGCCATGAGCCCGTTCGCCGAATGGCAGAGCCTGGCCTGGGCGGGCGTGCTGATTATCACCCTGTGCGTGCTGGTGCTGAACATCGTGGCGCGGGTGATTTTCGCCAAAGGTAAACACGGTTAATTTCCGGCGCGGCCCTGTGCGGCGCCGTATAAGAGAGATGAATTATGAGTATCGCGACAGCATCAGCCGATAAAATTCAGGTCCGTAATCTGAACTTCTATTACGGCAAATATCATGCGCTGAAGAACATCAATCTGGATATCGCTAAGAATCAGGTGACTGCGTTTATCGGGCCATCGGGCTGTGGTAAGTCGACCCTGCTGCGGACCTTCAACAAAATGTACTCGCTCTATCCGGATCAGCGGGCTGAAGGGGACATTCTGCTGGATGGCGAAAACATTCTGGCGACTCAGCAGGATATCGCGCTGCTGCGCGCCCGGGTCGGCATGGTGTTTCAGAAGCCTACGCCGTTCCCGATGTCGATCTATGACAACATCGCCTTTGGCGTTCGCCTGTTTGAAAAGCTGTCGCGTGCCGATATGGATGCGCGCGTACAGTGGGCGCTGACCAAAGCCGCGCTGTGGAATGAAACCAAAGACAAGCTGCATCAGAGCGGTTACAGTCTCTCCGGCGGCCAGCAGCAGCGTCTGTGCATTGCCCGCGGTATCGCGATTCGCCCGGAAGTCTTGTTGCTGGATGAGCCCTGCTCCGCGCTTGATCCCATCTCTACTGGCCGTATTGAGGAGCTGATCACCGAGCTGAAACAGGATTACACCGTGGTGATCGTGACGCACAACATGCAACAGGCTGCACGCTGCTCTGACCATACGGCTTTCATGTATCTGGGCGAACTGATTGAGTTCAGCGATACCGACACGCTGTTCACTAAACCCGCCCAGAAGCAAACCGAAGATTATATAACTGGCCGATACGGCTGATCTGACAGGAGATCGACATGGATAATCTTAATCTGAATAAGCACATCTCCGGTCAGTTCAATGCCGAGCTGGAGCATATCCGTACCCAGGTGATGATCATGGGCGGTATGGTCGAGCAGCAGCTGACCGATGCAATTACCGCCATGCATAATCTGGATGGCGAACTGGCGCAGCGGGTGATCGACGGCGACCAGAAGGTCAATATGATGGAAGTGGAGATTGATGAAGCCTGTGTGCGCATCATCGCCAAACGTCAGCCAACCGCGATCGATTTGCGACTGGTGATGGCGATCATCAAAGCCATTTCTGAGCTGGAGCGCATTGGCGACGTGGCGGAGAAGATCAGCCGCACGGCGCTGGAGAAGTTTGGTCAGCAGCATTTGCCGCTGCTGGTCAGCCTTGAGTCACTGGGTCGTCACACCGTGCAGATGCTGCATGATGTGCTGGACGCTTTTGCACGCATGGATCTCAACGAAGCGATCACTATCTACCGTGAAGATAAAAAGGTGGATAAAGAGTACGAAGGCATTGTGCGCCAGCTGATGACCTACATGATGGAAGATCCGCGCACCATTCCCAGCGTGCTGACGGCGCTGTTCTGTGCCCGCGCCATTGAGCGTATCGGCGATCGTTGCCAGAATATCTGCGAAATCATCTTCTATTTCGTCAAAGGTCAGGATTTCCGTCACGTTGGCGGTGACCGGCTCGATGAATTACTGTCGGGCGATGACGGCAGCAACAGACCTTCCTGATAAATCTTCTTCCTGCGCCTGATCGGCGCAGGGATAAGCCTTTTCAATTGGTCACATCCTGAACTCTCTCTATAATTGCGGCACTTTTCTTTATGAGGTGCGCAACGATGTCCCCTTCTCCCCAATCTAAGCCCGGCGTAACGCCAGGCAAAGCGATGCTGGCTGCGGTCAGCGGTTATGCCATGGATGGATTTGACCTGCTGATACTCGGCTTTATGCTGCCGGCTATCAGTGTTTCGCTGGCGCTCAACCCATCACAGGCGGGATCGCTGGTGACCTGGACGCTGATTGGCGCGGTTATCGGTGGCATCGTATTTGGTCATCTCAGCGACCGCTATGGTCGCATCCGCATGCTCACCGTCACGATTCTGGTCTTTTCGGTCTTTACCGGGCTGTGCGCGGTGGCGCAGGGCTACTGGGATCTGCTCGCCTGGCGAACGCTGGCGGGTGTCGGTCTGGGTGGCGAATTTGGTATCGGCATGGCGCTGATTGCCGAAGCCTGGCCTGCGGAGAAGCGTAATCGCGCATCAGCGTGGGTTGGCATCGGCTGGCAACTCGGGGTGCTGATGGCGGCCTTTATCACACCGCCGCTGCTGACTATCATCGGCTGGCGCGGCATGTTTCTGGTCGGCTTGTTGCCTGCGCTGGTCTCGTTTGCCATTCGTCGCGGCATGGGTGAACCGGAGGCGTATCATCGACAGGTTAAACATGTGCCGTCACTCTCTTTTCCGGCGCGCCTGAAACTGCTGGTGCGCGATCGCGCCACCGCCAAAGCCAGCCTGGGCATTTTTATCCTCTGTTCAGTACAGAACTTTGGTTACTACGGGCTGATGATCTGGATGCCGAGTTACCTCTCCTCCAGCTTTGGCTTCAGCCTGACGAAGTCGGGCCTCTGGACCGCGGTGACCGTGGTCGGGATGACCTTTGGCATCTGGCTGTTTGGTGTACTGGCCGACCGCTTCGCTCGCTGGAAAATCTTCCTGCTCTATCAGTTTGGCGCAGTAGTGATGGTGGTGGTTTATGCTCAGCTGCGCGACCCGAACATCATGCTATTTACCGGCGCGATCATGGGGATGTTTGTTAACGGCATGATTGGCGGTTATGGCGCGCTGATTTCCGATACCTTTCCGCCGCAGGTGCGTGCCACCGCGCAAAACGTCCTGTTCAACCTTGGTCGCGGTGTGGGCGGCTTCGGCCCGGTGGTGATTGGTCTGCTGGCGAGCCAGTTCTCGTTTACGGCGGCGATTACCCTGCTGGCGCTGATTTATCTGCTGGATATTGCGGCGACGCTGTTCCTGCTGCCGAAGAAACAGGGTCAGGAAGATACGCTGGGCGCGATCGGCTGATGCTGCCGTGATGGTATGGCTGGAGTAAGTATCATTCCGGCCATTCCGGGTCAGTAATATGGCTCACGATCACCTGTTCTGCCTTCATTACCCCCTGGCATTACATGGCAGGGGGATCCGTTAACAGGCGATTTAAATTCATAACAGGCAGAGCGTTCTCGCAGGTTTACTTCATGAGCGGCAGGAGCTGTTGATACAGCGTCGCAAAGGTCTCACGACGTGGCTGGTAGTGCGCTACCCGGGCCGGATCCGGCTGGTGTCGCTGCACCAGAACCGGGGTCGGCACAGTGACCTCTGCATCCAGCGCCTGCTGTGCCAGCCTGGCGGCCCCCAGCGCCGGGCCAACCTCCCCGCCATGGCAGTAATCCAGCGTCTGGCCGCTGATGTCTGCCAGCATCTGACGCCACAGTGCACTGCGTGCGCCGCCGCCGATCAACATAATGCTCTTTGGCTGAACGCCACAGTCGTGTAGCGCGTCCATGCCCTCCGCCAGCGCAAACCCGACGCCTTCCAGCACCGCTCTCGCCAGCTCGGGACGGCTATGCTGATGGGTAAAGCCAAAGAAAGCACCGCAGGCATTCGGGTTATTGTGCGGCGTGCGCTCACCGGAAAGATAGGGCAGAAACCACAGGCCGGGCAGGTCATCGCGTGCGCGTTCAGCTTCAGCCAGCAGCTCAGGAACGTCTCTGCAACCGGTCAGCGTCGCAGCCCAGTCCAGACAGGAGGCTGCGCTGAGCATTACCGACATCAGATGCCAGCGCTGGGGTAACGCATGACAGAAGCTGTGTACCGCGCGCTGCGGATTGCTGAGATAGCCGTCGCTCACCACGAAGTAGACGCCCGACGTACCCAGCGACAGCATGCCCTGACCCGGTTCGGTCATGCCGACACCAATCGCACCCGCAGCATTGTCGCCACCGCCCGCCGCCAGCGGCACGGCGTTCATCCTCCAGCGTGTGGCCAGTTCGGCATATAAGCGGCCGGTCAGGGCATTGCCCTCATAGAGTTGCGGCATCTGATCGCGGCTGAGGTCGCAGGCGCGCAGCATCGCATCGCTCCAGTCACGCCGCGCCACATCCAGCCACATCGTGCCTGCTGCATCTGACATATCAGTAGCGAAGTCGCCACTCAATCGCCAGCGCAGGTAATCTTTGGGCAACAGCACGTGAGCGATCTGACTGAATATTGCCGGTTCATGTTGCTGAACCCACAGCAGCTTGGGAGCCGTGAAGCCGGGCATCATCAGGTTGCCGGTGATCGCCCGCGAATCCGGCACCTTTTGTTCCAGCTCACGGCACTGCGCCTCGCTGCGCCCATCATTCCAGAGCATGGCCGGTCGTAATACCTGGTTTGCACTGTCGAGCAGCATTGCACCATGCATCTGTCCGCTCAGCCCGATGGCCTGCACCGCGCGCAGATCCTGCTGCGCGCTCAGCGCCTGCATGGCCAAATCCAGCGCCTGCCACCAGCTTTCGGGATCCTGCTCGCTCCACAATGGCTGCGGACGCGAAACCTGCAGCGGCGCTGTTTCCGTCGCCACCACGTTGCCTTGTGCATCCATCAGCACCACTTTGACGCCAGAGGTGCCTAAATCGATCCCGATAAACATGCTCTGCTCCTGAAGGGTTAGAAATCAAACAGGTAGTGATTCACCAGATTTTCCAGCTGCTCCTGACGTCCGCTCTGATGCTGCGGATTGAGCTGCTGCTGCTGAGCATGCGCCGCCAGTGCCTCCAGTGAAAACTCACCTTTCAAAATTTGCTGGCCGAACTCACCATTCCAGCCGCTGTAGCGCTGTGCCACACGCTTATCGAGTTCACCGTCGCTGATCATGCGAGCGGCGACTTTCAGCGCCAGCGCCATGGTATCCATCGCGCCAATATGACCGTAGAACAGATCGTATTTATCAGTGCTCTGACGACGCACTTTGGCATCAAAGTTTAAGCCGCCTGTGGTAAAGCCGCCCGCTTTGAGAATTTCGTACATCACCAGCGCATTCTCTTCCACGCTGACCGGGAACTGATCGGTATCCCAGCCGCACTGCGGATCGCCGCGATTGGCATCCACTGAACCAAAAATGCCCAGCGCAATGGCCGTCGCAATTTCATGATGGAAAGAGTGACCCGCCAGCGTGGCGTGGTTCGCCTCAACGTTAACCTTGATCTCTTTCTCCAGTCCGAACTGTTTCAGGAAGCCATAAACCGTCGCGACATCATAGTCATACTGATGTTTGGTCGGCTCCTGCGGTTTCGGTTCGATCAGCAGCGTTCCCTGGAAGCCAATTTTGTGTTTGTGCTCGACCACCATCTGCATAAAGCGGCCAATCTGCTCGCGCTCCTGGCGCAGATCGGTATTCAGCAGAGTTTCGTACCCTTCGCGTCCGCCCCACAACACATAGTTTTCACCGCCCAGGGTTTTGGTCGCCTGCATGGCGCTGCAGACCTGCGTCGCTGCCCAGGCAAAAACTTCAGGATCGGGATTGGTGGCAGCCCCGGCTCCGTAGCGCGGATGGGTAAAGCAGTTGGCCGTGCCCCACAGCAGTTTCACGCCGGTCTCCTGCTGTTTCTCCAGCAGTTTATCGGTCATGGCGGCAAAATTCTCTTTGTAGCTGTGCAGCGAATCGCCTTCTGGTGACACATCAACGTCATGGAAGCAGTACCACGGCACATTCAGCTTGTGGAAAAACTCAAAGGCCACATCCGCTTTCAGTTTTGCCAGCTGCAGCGCATCTCCGCTTTTCTGCCACGGACGATCAAAAGCGCCGACACCAAACATATCCGCGCCATTCCAGCAGAAGGTGTGCCAGTAACAGGCGGCAAAGCGCAGATGCTCCGCCATGGTCTTGCCGAGGATCACCTCATCGGGATTGTAGTGGCGGAAAGCGAGAGGATGAGTCGACTGGGTGCCTTCATAACGAACCCGATCGATCTGATCGAAATAAGCGTGCATGGTTTGCTCCTTAGCATCAGTACCCGAATGGCCTGCGTTGAAGCAATATTTGATATTGGCTGCTGTCTCATCACAATTACGATATTTCACTACGGGTGTCAGATAATTATTATTTGTGCGCTGGCTCGCATAATAATGTTATTTACGGGATGGTTTATCGTTATCGCTCTCTTGTCCGAAAAAGATGAAACCTCGATCGCGCTCATAAAAAATGAAATAAACCAAAAAACGTAATAGCCGGATAAAAATCAGTAATTGCTGTAACAGGAAAATAAGGGCAACAATTCATCCGCCTGGTTTATAGGCCTGAAACGACAATAGCCTCAACCTACAGGATGATCACAATGAAGATGAAACATGCACTGCTCGCCGCCTGTGCGGCGCTGGCGCTGTTCAGCCAGACCAGCGTGGCAAAAGAAGTGAAGATCGGCATGGCGATTGACGATTTGCGACTCGAGCGCTGGCAGAAAGACCGCGATATTTTCGTAAAACAGGCTGAGACGCTGGGCGCGAAGGTGTTTGTTCAGTCAGCCAACGGCAACGAAGAGACACAGATGTCGCAGATTGAAAATATGATCAATCGCGGTGTGGATGTGCTGGTGATTATTCCCTACAACGGTCAGGTATTGAGTAATGTTGTCGCTGAAGCGAAACGGGAAGGCATTAAAGTGCTGGCGTATGACCGAATGATAAATAATGCCGATATCGACTTTTATATCTCTTTCGATAATGAAAAAGTGGGCGAACTGCAGGCCGAGAGCATTGTGAAACAGGTGCCTAAGGGCAACTATTTTTTAATGGGCGGATCGCCTGTGGATAATAACGCACGCCTGTTCCGTGCCGGACAGATGAAAGTGTTAAAACCCTATATCGATAACGGCAGCATTAAAATTGTTGGCGACCAGTGGGTCGATGCCTGGCTGCCGGAAAATGCCCTGAAAATTATGGAAAATGCCCTGACCGCCAACGGCAACCATATCGATGCGGTCGTGGCCTCTAACGATGCCACCGCAGGCGGCGCGATTCAGGCGCTGAGCGCGCAGGGGCTGGCAGGAAAAGTGGCGATCTCCGGTCAGGATGCCGATCTGGCAGCCATTAAGCGTATCAAAGCGGGCACCCAGACCATGACGGTTTACAAACCGATCACTGAGCTCGCCACCGAAGCGGCGAAAATTGCCGTCGAACTGGGCGAGGGCAAAACACCTGCCAGCAACAGCACGCTTAACAATGGTCTGAAAGAGGTTCCGTCACGGCTGCTGAAGCCGATTCCGGTCAACAAAGACAATATTGAAAGCACCGTGGTGAAAGACGGTTTCCACAAACAGAGCGAACTCTGACTGCGCATAGCGTGAGGGAGAACAGTCGATGCTGCTGGAAATGAAAAATATCACCAAGCGTTTCGGTGCCGTGAAGGCGCTGAATGATGTCAGCCTGCAACTTGAGGCGGGCGAAGTGATGTCGCTGTGTGGTGAGAATGGATCGGGCAAATCGACGCTGATGAAAATCCTGTGCGGACTCTATCCGCACGGTGATTTTGAAGGGCAGATTCACTTCTCTGGCGACGACATTCAGGCGCAGACCATTCGCGATACCGAGCGTAAAGGCATTGTGATTATTCATCAGGAGCTGGCGCTGGTGCGGCAACTGACGGTGATGGAGAACATTTTCCTCGGTGCCGAACTGTGCCGTTTCGGCATGGTGGATGATGAAACCATGACCCTGCGCTGCCAGCAACTGCTGGCGCGGGTCGGGCTGAACGTTTCTCCCGCCACCCGGGTCGGTGAGTTAGGCCTTGGGCAGCAGCAACTGGTGGAGATTGCCCGCGCCCTTAACAAACAGGTCCGGTTGCTGATTCTGGATGAGCCGACCTCTTCCCTGACGGAGCAGGAAACGGACGTGCTGCTCGGCATCATCCGCAATCTGCGTGAACACGGCATTGCCTGCATCTACATCTCGCACAAGCTGAATGAGGTTAAGGCGATCTCCGATACCATCTGCGTGATTCGTGACGGCCAGCATATTGCTACCCGTCCGGCAGCGGGCCTGAGCGAAGATGACATCATCACCATGATGGTAGGACGCGAGCTGACCGCGCTCTATCCCCACGCGCCGCATCAGATTGGCGACGTGATACTGAAAGTTGAAAACCTCACCGCCTGGCATCCGGTTAACCGCCACATCCGCCGCGTTAACAATGTTTCGTTCTCGCTCAGACGCGGTGAAATCCTTGGCATCGCCGGGCTGGTAGGCGCAGGCAGGACGGAAACGGTGCAGTGTCTGTTTGGCGTCTGGCCAGGACGCTGGCAGGGCGATATCTGGATCAATGGCAAACAGGTCAACATCACCGATTGCCGCGCCGCCATTGCGCACGGCATCGCTATGGTGCCGGAAGATCGTAAAAAAGATGGCATCGTGCCGCTGATGGCGGTGGGCAAAAATATTACCCTGGCGGCGCTGGACCAGTTCAGCCACCGGCTCTCAACGCTGGATGAAGCGCAGGAGCAGCAGGCGATCAACGACGCGATCGGTCGGCTGCGGGTGAAAACCTCCTCATCAGAACTGCCGATTGGCCGTTTGAGCGGCGGCAACCAGCAGAAAGCGATTCTGGCGAAATGTCTGCTGCTCAATCCAAAAATCCTGATCCTCGATGAACCGACGCGCGGCATTGATGTGGGCGCACGTCAGGAGATCTATCTGCTGATCAATGCACTGGTTCAGCAGGGTATCGCGGTGATTGTGATTTCCTCTGAGCTGCCGGAAGTGCTGGGCCTGAGCGATCGGGTGCTGGTGATGCATGAAGGGCAGATCAAAGCCGATTTGATTAACGATAACCTGACTCAGGAGCAGGTGATGGAAGCTGCCCTGCGGAGTGAACATTATGCTTAAAAGTGAAAGTACCCAAAGCCGCCTCTCCGGCACGCCGGGCAAACCGTCACCGGGCAGGTTCACACTGCCTAATCTACAGGTTCTGGTGATGCTGGGCGCAATTGTGCTGATTGCCCTGTTCTTTACCTGGACCACAGACGGCGCGTGGCTCAGTGCGCGTAACGTCTCCAACCTGCTGCGTCAGACCGCCATTACCGGCATTCTGGCCGTGGGTATGGTGTTCGTAATTATCTCGGCGGAGATCGACCTGTCAGTAGGTTCCATGATGGGCCTGCTGGGTGGCGCGGCGGCGATATTCGACGTCTGGCTCGGCTGGCCGTTGCCGCTGACCATCGTGGTGACGCTGGTGATGGGATTGCTGCTTGGCACGTGGAATGGCTGGTGGGTGGCCTACCGTAAAGTGCCTTCGTTTATCGTGACGTTGGCGGGAATGCTGGCTTTCCGCGGTGTTCTGGTCGGGATTACCGATGGCACTACGGTTGCGCCGATCACGCCGGGCATGTCGCAGATTGGTCAGAGTTATCTGCCGGGCGGCGTCGGTTTCGGCTTTGGCTTTGCCGGTCTGGCGTTGTTTATGTTGTGGCAGTGGCGGCTGCGGCTGCGTCGTCAGCAGCTCGGACTGGCGCAGGGCGCAGCCAGCGGCACCGTCGGGCGTCAGGCGATCACCGCCATCTTAGTGCTGGGTGCCATCTGGTTGCTCAACGACTATCGCGGCGTGCCGACCCCGGTGTTACTGCTGGCCGTGCTGTTGCTGGCGGGCATGTTTATGGCAACCCGCACCGCGTTTGGCCGTCGTATCTACGCCATCGGCGGCAACATTGATGCTGCGCGCCTGTCTGGCATTAACGTGGCGCGTACCAAGCTGGCGGTGTTTGCCATCAACGGTGTGATGGTGGCGATTGCCGGGCTGATCCTCAGTTCACGGCTGGGCGCAGGTTCGCCGTCGGCGGGTAATATTGCGGAACTCGACGCTATCGCCGCCTGTGTCATCGGCGGCACCAGCCTGGCGGGTGGCGTAGGTTCGGTTGCGGGCGCGGTAATGGGGGCGTTTATTATGGCCTCGCTGGATAACGGCATGAGCATGATGGATGTGCCGACTTTCTGGCAGTACATCGTCAAAGGCGCGATTCTGCTGCTGGCGGTGTGGATGGATACGGCAACGCGGCGTCGGGTGTAATCGCGCGGGCGATCACATTGTGGCGCAAACAATTTTTTTGGCCCTTTCAGCCGTGTTATGCAATGCGCTGAGGATTTAAGGGAACGCGCCATCATGCATGAGAAACGCTATCGCATTACCCTGCTGTTTAACGCCAACAAAGTGTATGACCGTCAGGTTGTGGAGGGCGTCGGTGAGTATCTGCAGGCGTCGCAGACTGACTGGGATATCTTCATCGAAGAAGATTTCCGCTGCCGCATCGACAACATCCGGGAGTGGCTGGGCGATGGGGTGATCGCCGATTACGACGATCGCTCTATCGAAACCCTGCTGTCGAATGTCTCCGTGCCGATTGTCGGCGTTGGCGGCTCTTACCACCGGCAGGAGGATTATCCGCCGGTGCACTACATTGCCACTGACAACGCCGCGCTGGTGGAGAAAGCCTTTCTGCATCTGAAAGAGAAGGGCATTAACCGCTTCGCCTTTTATGGTTTACCGGTCTCCAGCGGCAAGCGCTGGGCACAGGAGCGTGAACAGGCGTTTCGCCAGCTGGTGGGACGTGAGCGCTATCAGGGCGTGGTCTATCAGGGCATGGAAACCGCGCCGGAAAACTGGCAGCACGCCCAGAACCGTCTCGCCGACTGGCTGCAGACACTGCCGCCGCAAACCGGCATTATCGCCGTCACGGATTCACGGGCGCGACACCTGCTGCAGGCGTGCGAACACCTGAAAATACCGGTGCCGGAGAAGCTTACGGTGATCGGGATTGATAATGAGGAGCTGACCCGCTATCTGTCACGCGTGGCGCTCTCTTCTGTGGCGCAGGGCTCGCGACAGATGGGCTATCAGGCGGCCAAACTGCTGCATCGGCTGCTGGATAAGCAGCCCTTACCGCTTCAGCGCATCCTGGTGCCGCCGGTGAAAGTCATCGCCCGGCGCTCTACCGACTTCCGCTCGCTGCGCGATCCGGCGGTGATACAGGCGATGCACTACATCCGCTTCAACGCCTGTAAGGGGATTAAAGTGGAGCAGGTGCTGGATGCAGTCGGGCTGTCGCGTTCTAATCTGGAAAAACGCTTTCGGGATGAGACCGGCGACACCCTCCATGCGATGATCCATCGTGAAAAACTGGAAAAAGCGCGCGAACTGCTGGCCTCTTCATCGCTCAACATCAACGAGATCTCGCAGATGTGCGGCTATCCTTCGCTGCAATACTTCTATTCGGTCTTCCGCAAAAGCTACGACACCACGCCAAAAGAGTATCGCCAGCATTTTGGGGAGAATGTGTTGTAGCAGGAAGCGTTCAGTCTGAGGTGGATGGATACCGGATGAATCAGGGCGGCTTGATCCACTAGATCATCCGCTGCTCACTCTGCTCCAGCACCGCCAGCGCCAGCCCGTTGGCCGGATCGATCCGCTGCTCAGGAAAGTGCAGCAGGGTATGTGCGGCGGTAAAGGCCAGCGCGTTGCCGTGTGCGGTAGTGCGCACCGCCTTGCAGAAGACTTCACTGGCGTTCCACGGACAATCAATGATGATGGTGGCGGGATTGAGCAGCAGCATAATCTGACTCAGCGCCGCACCCAGATAGCCACCCGCCTGCGCCATCACCTCATCCACCACCCGTGGCGCGCTGTCGCGGTTCTGCCAGCTCAGGCCAGGCTGACGCTGCGCCAGCTGCTGTTTAACCGCAGGCTGGCTGACCAGCGCTTCCAGGCAACCGCGGCGGCCGCAACTGCAACGCGGGCCGTCGGGCTGGACAACCAGATGTCCCGCCTCGCCCGCCGTCCAGCTGTGCCCGGTAAATACTTCGCCATGCTGTACCAGTGCACCGCCAATTCCCTCGGAAATACGCAGATAAAAGTGACCGCTCTCCACTGATAATCCACGCAGCTGTACCGCCAGCAGCGCAGCGGCTTTGACATTATTCATAATGCGGATGGGGAGACTGACGTGCTTACTCAGCGCGCCCAGCAGGTCAACATCCTGCCATTCGAGAGGCAATGAAATATGCATCCAGCCGCGCCGGGGATCGACGATACCGGGAAAACCCAGGCCAATGCCGAGCAAATCAGGATAGCTTTTCATCAGTTCCCGGCACAGCATCGCCAGCTCAGCCAGCAGTCGGGTCGGGTTACTGGTATCGGTGCGCAGCGTCTTTTCAGCCAGCACCTGTGAAAAATAGTCGCAGACCCGCCAGTGGATAACGTTGCGTTCCACCATGATGCCTGCGCTCTTGAGCTTTTCCGGTCGCAGGGTAATCCCGATTTTAGGCCGTCCGGCGGACGCGACGCTGACCGGCCCCAGCTCCTCTATCAGACCCTGCTCCAGCAGGTCATCAATGATTAATGAGACGGTATTTTTGCTGAGTGTCAGCGCCTCCGCCAGATCCTGACGCGACGTCACGCGCAGCTTACGCAGCTGAGTCATCACCCGTTTCTGGTTATTCAGTCGCAGTAGTGCAGGGCCTTTGCCGTTCGTTTTCATTACGGGTTCACTCAACAGAGGAGTAAGAATTGAGTGTATCAGCCCATACGTATTCCACATCCCACACTTTTGCGGGCGGTTTCACACAACCCGATCGCCTGTGGCTAAGATCGTGACCGCGATCAGATCGTGGGATTAATGCCGGGTTTTCTGCTGCACCAGTGGCCGGACGTCGGAATGATCCTGACTCAGCGCGTCCGGCTGCGCCGGGCATGGGCGGAAGGGCAAAGGCGGTATAGCGCGTCGTTATGAAGAGGGGCTTCAGGCCCGATGAGCGCAGTGACCCGGCGCTGCCGGGTCACTGTTTAATATTCGTCGCCGCGTACCCGACTGCGATAGCTTTCCCAGTCGAAGCGCACCCACAGGCTGTTGCCAAGGCGCATACGGTCCATGACACGTTCGCCCAGCAGCGTATTCATGCCCGCATGGTCGAGGTTAGATAACATGCCGGTCGGGCGTTTCGAGGAGGATCGGCGATCGACAATCTGGTTAATAATCACTTTTTCGTAGCGCGATTCGCTCTGCATACCGATCTCATCAATCACCAGCAGATCAACACTGCTGAGATCCTGAATCAGCCGCTCTTCGGTAATGCCGCTGCTGCCACTGAAGGTGCCCTTCATGCTCGACATCAAATCAGCAACCGTCACGATCAGCACGCTTTTACCGCGCAGGATCAGGTCGTTGCCAATCGCGGCGGCCAGATGGTTTTTACCGGTGCCGGGACGGCCTGAAAAGACAAAACTGGCGATGCTGCCATCAAATTCAGCGGCATACTGACGCGCCAGTTCCAGCGCCTTGCGCTGTCCCTCATTCTCTACCCGGTAATTATCAAATGAGCAGTTCATATGCAGCTCGCGAATGCCGGAACGGCCCATTACGCGCTGCATTTTCATTGCGCGATTCTCACGCACAATCGCCTCTGATCGCAGACGACCCTGCTCCTGATTCCACGCCAGTAGCTCTTCGCCATTGGCAAATTTAGGACGGGTGCCTGCGGGCATCATTTTTTTCAGACGGTTAAAGAGATCGTTTGGCGTTTTCATCATTCACCTCGGAAACCATCGGGAATGGTACGGTCAGGATCGGGCAACTGCGTGATATCACGCTTCGGTTGCCCGCCGTTTGCGGCACGGTTCATCTGAATGCTGCGTGCCAGTTTCTGTTGCCACTGTACATGATGGAACATCCGGCCTTCCGCCTGCCAGTAAGCCACAAAGGCCGCCAGCTCGCTGGGGGTCACCGGTTCGCCCAGCGACACACCCCAGATCGCGGCCTGGCGCGTAAAGTCGGCATCCGGCTGCCAGCCCTGATACATGGCGAACTTACCAGCCGGCGTATGGATCGCGGCGGGAGAATCGTCATACAGGCTGTCATCCAGCGCCACATCATTCGGCTGCCGGGCGGCGGCTTCCAGCGCCAGCAGCTCAGCCAGACGCTTAGGTGTGATGGCGTACATCACCGGCGCATAATTATCTAACACCGCCAGCGTGCCCTTTTCCGCCTGCTGCAGGGCAGTCAGCGGATCCTGTCGGAAGGCATCCAGGCCAATGAGCGTTGAAGTTAAGATTTTAGCTGACATGAAAAGACCTGAGGTTAACGAACACCTTGCGCCGGGAACCCGTCGCCGACGCAGAAGTGTTTATTGTACCTTTTTTAATGATGCGGATCGCTTAAAAAGCAAGAGTGCGGATCAGTGCGAGGTGACCGGAGAAGTGGCGTGACGGGCCGGTGCAGATTCGGTGGCGTGCACGCTGACGGCAGCGGCGGCCGGACGGGTCTGCCATAAATAGCGAACCGAGGCCAGCCAGCACAGGCCGTAACCCAGCAGTTCGGTGCCCTCTTCGGCCATGTTTTTCACCACGCGGTTGTAATCTCCCAGCATCAGGTGCTGCCACAACGCATGAATACCAAACAGTCGTGAGAAGACCAGCACCACTAAAAAGCCGGAGGCCATCACCGGCCAGCTGCGGTGCTGCAGCAGCCTGGCCAGCGCATGCAGGGTTTTTTTCGGCGTTCGCAGCGCGACGGCCAGACAACCGGCCGTCACCGCCAGGGCGAACCAGATCCAGCTGCCATGCTGGATGGCATCAAACACAAAGTCGAGCTCACGGATCAGCATACAGCTATAGAAGCCCGCCACTAAGGTCAGCGCGCCGCGCTGAGCCGGACGGCGCTGGGCCGCAATAAAGAACAGGGCGGCAATCACCGCCAGCATGATTTCCTGGGTGGTTTCAGTAAAAGAAGTTTCGTGCAGCGCATCATTCATCCAGGCCACATCAATATAGATGGGCAATATCATCAGAGCGAGAAAGAGTGCTGCCAGTATGAAGACCGTCATTTCACGGCCAATAATTGTCAAATCGTTGCGCATAGTGTTACCAGTATAATGATTAGCGGACTCATTATATTTTAAACGCCCGATTCCCTTTCTCTTTTCATGCCCCGGTCAGAAGCTGGCGCTGAAGCCAAAGGTATAAAGTTGCTGCTCCTGGTTATTCAGCGCTTCGCTTTGTGAAAACGCGGCGAAAGCCGCCAGATTATCGTTCAGAGGCACTTGTGCACCGATGCTCAGATCGATGCCTTCGGACTGATCGGTGCCGTTCGTCGCCTCACGCCGGGGATTCTGCGGCGTGTCTGCCAGCAGATAGTGATAACTCAGCTGCGCCCAGGGCGATATCCATCCCTGCTGTGAATCGATGCGCCAGCCGACGCTGGCGCTCTGCTCACGACTCTGTTGATCGCTGTAGTCACATTGCAGACAGTTCATCTGCTGCGGATCAACGGCATACTGCGCCACCGGCCCGGTGGTAAATGACGGGGCAATGGGCAGGTCAACCCCAGCCCGATAGCGTTTTCCCAGCGGGGTAGTGCCTACGCTGCCGGTTTCACTGTGGACGGCGATGGGTGACGCGGTGGGAGAGTTGATGGCGGCTTCAAACAGGGCGCGGCTCTCATCGCTGAAGGCGAGTGGCGTCAGGGCGATCTTCTCCGCCAGAATCGTATCGTAGTCGGGCAGAAAGTCGGGATGTTGAGGCGCAGAGATGCCGCCGCGCGCAAAAGTCGGTTGCGTTAAGATTAACAGCCATACAGCACAGCAGATCCGCAGACCTTTCCAACCGCTTCTCGGCAACATCGCTTCTCCAGGCAAGGCTGAAGTTATTATCCGGCGTTTAAATTAAATTTCGGCCCGTCTCTGTTATTTAACCGGTGATCGTTTAACTATCAACCGATTAATTCTAAGATCAAGCGGACCGCTAAAATATTCTCGTTATAAAGGAACAATGCGATGCAACGATGTGGTTGGGTAACGCAGGATCCCCTCTATCTGGCTTATCACGACAGGGAGTGGGGTGTGGCACAGAGAGACAAGCGTGCGCTGTTTGAGATGCTCTGTCTGGAAGGACAGCAGGCGGGGTTATCCTGGATAACCGTGCTGAAAAAGCGCGAAAACTATCGGGCGGCGTTTCACCAGTTTGATCCGCAGGCGATTGCACAGATGGATGCGGCAGAGATCGACACACTGATGCTCAACAGCGGCATTATCCGCCACGCCGGTAAAATCGCGGCGATTATCGCCAACGCCCGCGCTTATCTCCAGATGGAAGCGCAAGGAGAGGATTTCAGCCACTTCGTCTGGCAATTTGTCGATAACGCGCAAATCGTCCACCATTATCCTGACTATAGTCAGGCTCCCACCACCTCAGAGCAGGCCATTGCGCTCTCGAAGGCGCTAAAGCAGCGTGGTTTCAAATTCATCGGCCCCACAATCTGCTACTCCTTTATGCAGGCCTGCGGGCTGATAAACGATCATCAGAGCAACTGTTTTTGCCATCCTGACAACCAAAAGGCGTAATTCCCGCTAAATCAGGATTTTTCCTCACTACATTCCCGGCCACCAGGCGGCATAATCGTGCCACTTATGGGAAAGGTTTTCCCCTGTGTGTCGAATGTAAGGGAACAAAAATGCAGAAGAAATTAATCGCCATCACCTTGTTATTAAGCGGCAGTCTGGCCCTGCCAGGTTGTACCACCAATCCTTACACCGGCGAATCTCAGGCGGGTAAGTCAGGTGTGGGCGCAGGCCTGGGTGCGTTAGTGGGTGCCGGTGTCGGCGTACTCTCCTCGTCGAAGAAAGATCGCCGTAAAGGTGCGCTGATTGGTGCTGCAGGCGGAGCCGCACTGGGCGGTGGCGTGGGCTACTACATGGATGTGCAGGAAGCGAAACTGCGCGACAAGATGCGTGGAACGGGCGTCAGCGTGACCCGTAATGGCGATAACATCGTCCTGAATATGCCAAACAATGTCACCTTCGACTCCAGCAGCAGCAATCTGAAACCTGCCGGCGCGAACACCCTGACAGGTGTTTCAATGGTGCTGAAAGAGTATCCGAAAACCGCGGTAAACGTAGTGGGTTATACCGACAGCACCGGCACCCGCGCGCTGAACATGCGTCTGTCACAGCAGCGTGCTGAAAGCGTCGCCAGCGCGTTGATCGTGCAGGGTGTTGCCAGCGATCGCCTGCGCACCCAAGGTGCAGGCCCGGATAACCCGGTTGCCAGCAACAGCACCGAAGCAGGCAAAGCGCAAAATCGTCGTGTTGAGATCACGCTCAGCCCGCTGGGATA
The DNA here is from genome assembly GCF_019969975.1 of Pantoea sp. OVA07A. Classification (NCBI taxonomy): domain Bacteria; kingdom Pseudomonadati; phylum Pseudomonadota; class Gammaproteobacteria; order Enterobacterales; family Erwiniaceae; genus Pantoea; species Pantoea sp. OVA07A. The sequence continues at coordinate 53,358 of NZ_JAHXYM010000007.1, forward strand.
AACGCGGTCGCCCCCGCCCGGGGGCGCCTTTTTTCTGTAAAGCATCGCGTTAAAAGTATCAGTAATGTTTCTGCGAATAGAGCCAGCAGAGGCTTTATGGTAGTCTGATCAAAAATTGATCAATGGACGCCTTCCCATGTCTCTTAAAGCCATCGCTGCGGTTTTAGGTCTTTCCGTAACGACCGTCAGCCGCGCCCTCAACGGTTATCAGGATGTCGCTCCGGAGACGCGTAAACGCATCGAAGAGGAAGCGCAGCGGCGTGGCTACCGGCCTAATGCGGCGGCCCGGCGTCTGAAAACCGGCCGTGCTAATGCGGTGGGGTTCGTCTACCCGATCGGTGCCTCTCCCCTGAATGGCAGCGACTTCAGCGACATGCTGCTGGCGCTGGAGCATCACCTTGCCCGTTATGACATTAACCTGCTGTTGCTGGCGGATAAGCAGCAGAGTCAGGCGACGCTGACACGCCTGCTGCGCAGTGGCGCCGTTGATGCCCTGATCGTCGGCCACACCACGCCAGAAGACAGTCGGCTTCATGCTCTGCTCCAGACCAATTTTCGTTTTCTGGCGCTGGGCCGCAGCGATCTGCCATCGACCTATGCGTGGTTTGATGTTGATCACCTTGCCGGTTCACAGCTGGCGGTGGGCTGGTCGCTGGCGCAGGGACGGCAGCGGATAGCCTGGCTTGGCAGCAATGAAAACAGTACGCGGGTGCGTGACCGGCGTCAGGGTTATCTGACGGCGCTGGGGGAGGTTACGCCTTATGCGATGGCGGCGGTGGCGCCGTCGCGTCGCGCCGGCTATCAGCAAACCCGGGAGTGGCTGGCAGAGGGGCCAGTACCGGAAGTGATCATCACCGACTGCGCTGCGCTGGCTGAAGGCGCGGCTCTGGCGCTGCAACTGGCCGGGCGTGCAGCGGGCGAGGGTGCCATTCTGCTGGCGGGCTGGGAAGGATTGCCGCGAGATGCGATTCTCGATCATCCCATTGTCGCCATTCGTCAGGCGACGCCGCATCAGGCCGGTGAACAGGTGGCTGAAATGGTCATCCGGCTGATTGATGGCGCACCGCCGGAGACGTTACAGACTCTGTGGCAACCCTGGCTGCAATTACCGGCGTAGCGCTTTTTGCGCCGGGCTTTGCTTGTGCTAGTCTCTGCCGGGTTTCTTATTACGCAGGATATCTCATGAAAATCAGGCCGCCTCGCGCCACCATCAGCGATGTTGCTCACGCGGCACGAACCGGTAAAACCAGCGTTTCACGCTATCTCAATGGTGAACTGCATCTGCTCTCTGCCGGTCTGAAAGCGCGGATCGAACAGGCTATTGCTGATCTCAGCTATCGCCCGAGTCAGATGGCGCGTGGCCTGAAGCGCGGACGTACCCGCCTGATCGGGCTGATTATCGCCGATATCACCAATCCCTATTCTGTTGATGTCATGAGCGGTATTGAAGCCGCCTGCCGCGAACAGGGCTTCACGCTGCTGATGTGTAACACCAATAACGAAGTGGATCTGGAGCAACACTATCTGCAATTGCTGAGCAGCTATCAGGTTGAGGGCATTGTGGTTAACGCCGTCGGGATGCGCGAAGAGGTGCTGAACCATCTGCAACAATCCCTGCTGCCGATGGTGCTGATTGACCGTAAAATCCCCGATTTTCCCTGCGATGTGGTGGGCCTGAATAACGCCGAGGCAGCTGAAACGGCAACGCGGCATCTGGTCGACAATGGCTATGATGCGCTGCTGTTTCTTAGCGAGCCGCTGGGCAGCGTCAACACGCGCCGTGAGCGCCTGCAGGCCTTCCGCCAGCTACTGGCAGAGCATCCGCAGGTTGAGCATGAGAATACGGAAGTGGCGCTGCATCAGCCCGCCGCGCTGGATCAGGCGCTGCTGGCCTTTCATCAGCGTCACACCGGCAAACGTTGCGCAGTGATGGTCGCCAACGGGGCGCTGACCCTGCAGGTAGCGCGATCGCTACAGCGACTCAATCTGCACTGGGGCCGCGATATCGGCCTGCTCGGTTTTGACGAACTGGAGTGGGCGGCGCTGGCCGGTGTCGGTATCACCACGCTGAAACAGCCCACCTGGCAGATTGGCTACAGTGCGCTGGAACGACTGATTACGCGCATCGAAGGCAGCGGATTGCCGGTTGCCGAGCAGGTCTTTTCTGGCGAACTTATCGTTCGCGGCTCCAGCCAGCCTCTTAACTGAATTTCAGATTTAACCTTCCGTTTACGTGCTCGCTTCGTGAGCACGATCATAATTTCACAGTTTGCTGCTTTGCTTTGGAACCGGTTCCATTTAGGGTTTTTGTATTCGTTATGGGCAGAACCCTGCCATGGAGTAGAACATGAAACCTGACATCATCGTGGTGACCGCCGCATATGGCCACGCACAAATCGCCGCTCTCGGCAGTCAGCGTGCGCTGCTGCCGATTATCCAGCAGGCGGGCGCAGACGGGGTCGAAATCCGCCGCGAACTGCTTGATGACGCGGCACTGGCCGATCTGCCGGCACTGGCCCGGGCGGTGGCGCAGCATCAGCTGCACAGCAGCTATTCGGTGCCCGATACGCTGTTTTGTGACGGCGGCGAAATCAATCCCCGTATAACCCACTACGTTGAAGAAGCACGCCAGTTAAACGCTCAGCGGCTGAAAGTGGCGCTGGGAGAGTTCACCGGTGCGCTGCCTCGCGAAGCGTTGCAGGCGCTGCTGGCGGATCTGCCATTTCAGCTGACGGTAGAAAACGACCAGACTGAGCATGGCCGACTGGCTCCGTCAGTCGCCTTTTTCACGGCGGTCAGGGAAGCGGATCTGCCGATCAGCATGACCTTTGATATGGGTAACTGGTGCTGGACTGGTGAGGATGCCGATCAGGCGGCGCAACAGCTGGCTGCGCAGGTGGGCTATGTGCATGTCAAAGCCGCCGTGGCGCACCAGGATAGCTACCGCGCGATTGCGCTGGATGAGGCTGATGACCACTGGCGCACACTGCTGCAACAGTTGCCCGCACAGGCACCGCGCGGTATTGAATTTCCGCTGGAAGGCGACGATCTGACTGCGGTGACACGCCACTACGTGTCGCTGCTGCGTAACGTGTAAGGAGTGAAGATGACCACGCATCACACTATGCATCAAAACGGTCCGCTTGATGTTGTCACTATCGGTGAAGCGATGGCGATGTTCATCGCCCGTGAAACCGGCGACCTGGCCGCAGCAGAGACCTTTGTTAAACGCGCGGCGGGCGCTGAACTCAATGTGGCGACCGGCCTGGCTCGTCTTGGCCTGAAAGTGGGATGGGTCAGTCGTATTGGCGATGACGCTTTTGGCCGGTTTATCTGCCAGCAGCTGGAAAAAGAGGGTATCGACCACGCCCGGGTGACGGTCGATAAGCGCTATCCCACCGGTTTTCAGCTCAAGTCCAAAGTCGATGACGGCTCTGATCCGCTGGTGGAATATTTTCGTAAAGGCTCGGCGGCCAGCCATCTGTCGGTCGACGATTTTGACGCGGACTATTTTGGTTCGGCGCGTCATCTGCACCTGAGCGGTGTGGCGGCGGCGCTTTCAGAGAGTTCGCTGGAGCTGCTGAAGCACACCGCCAAAGAGATGCGTGCGCGCGGTAAAACTATCTCGTTTGATCCTAACCTGCGGCCGGTGCTGTGGCGCAGCGAAGAGGAGATGCGTAAGCAGCTCAATCTGCTGGCGGAGTATGCCGACTGGGTACTGCCGGGCGAAAAAGAGGGGCTGATTCTGACCGGCTATCGTCAGCCAGAAGCGATTGCGGATTTCTATCTCGATAAGGGTGTGAAAGCGGTCGTGATTAAAACCGGTTGTGACGGTGCCTGGTATAAAACGGCGCAGGGCGAGCAGGGCCAGGTTGAGGCGATAAAAGTCGACAACGTGGTGGATACGGTAGGCGCCGGAGACGGCTTTGCCGTTGGCGTCATCAGCGCCCTGCTGGAAGGTCAGTCGTTGCCGCAGGCGATTCGTCGCGGCAACAAAATTGGTTCGATGGCGATTCAGGTCATTGGTGACAGCGAAGGTCTGCCGACGCGTCAGCAACTGGGCGACGTGTAGTTCGCGCCCCTCTACAGTCACAGGAGTTCCCGATGAAAAAGCAGACAATCGCGCCAAAACGCTGGTGGTTCATCATGCCCATCGTGTTTATCACCTACAGCCTGGCGTATCTCGATCGTGCAAATTTTAGCTTCGCTTCTGCTGCCGGGATTAATGACGATCTCGGCATCACCAAAGGCATGTCCTCGCTGCTGGGTGCGCTGTTCTTCCTGGGTTACTTCTTTTTCCAGATCCCGGGTGCAATTTACGCCGAACGCCGCAGCGTCAAGAAACTGATCTTCTGGTGCCTGATCCTGTGGGGCGGCTGTGCCTCACTGACCGGCGTGGTCAGCAACATTCCGATGCTGGCGGCCATTCGCTTTATTCTGGGCGTGGTGGAAGCCGCGGTGATGCCCGCGATGCTGATCTACATCAGCAACTGGTTTACCAAGTCGGAACGTTCACGCGCCAACACCTTCCTGATCCTGGGTAATCCGGTCACGGTGTTGTGGATGTCGGTCGTGTCAGGCTATCTGATCGAATCGTTTGGCTGGCGTGAGATGTTTATCTTCGAAGGGATTCCGGCGGTGGTCTGGGCGATCGCCTGGTGGTTCCTGGTGCAGGATAAGCCGGCGCAGGCGCGCTGGATGAGCGATGCCGAGAAAGCGGCATTGCAGGCTGAACTGCAGAAAGAGCAGGAAAATATTAAAGCAGTGCGCAACTACAGCGAAGCGTTCCGCAACCGCAACGTGATCATTCTCTGCCTGCAATATTTTGCCTGGAGCATCGGCGTCTATGGCTTTGTGCTGTGGCTGCCGTCGATTCTGCGTAATGGCACGCAGATGGGTATGGTAGAGGCGGGCTGGCTCTCTGCGGTGCCTTATCTGGCGGCGACCATTGCGATGGTGGTGGTCTCCTGGGCGTCGGATAAAACCCAGAACCGTAAGCTGTTCGTCTGGCCGCTGCTGCTGGTGGGCGCGCTGGCGTTCCTGGGCTCTTATCTGGTGGGATCGAACAATTTCTGGATGTCCTACACCCTGTTAGTGATTGCCGGTGCCGCGATGTATGCGCCTTACGGGCCGTTCTTCGCCATTATTCCTGAGATGCTGCCACGCAATGTCGCCGGTGGCGCAATGGCGCTGATTAACAGTATGGGTGCGCTGGGGTCGTTTATCGGTTCATGGATTGTCGGCTATCTTAATGGAGCCACCGGCAGCCCGTCCGCGTCCTACATCTTTATGGGATCGGCCCTGCTGGTTTCGGTGTGGCTGACGCTGATTGTGAAACCGGCGCAGAACAAAGCGCCGCCGCTGCAGGGTGCAAAACCCGCCTGAAAGCGTAAACGTTAGCCTCTATTTCTCCGGGCGGCCTGCAAGCCGCCCGCTACTTATTGACCGGGAGCCACCGAATGAAACCCGCTGTAATTCTCTATAAAAAACTGCCCGACGATCTTTATGCTCGCCTGGCTGAACAGTGTGACGTGACGGAAATCAGCGATCTCTCGCCGGAAAGCCAGCAGGAACATGCTGCGGCGTTTCAGCAGGCAGAAGGTCTGCTGGGATCGGGCGGTAAAGTGAATGGTGAGCTGCTGGCGAAGATGCCCAATCTGCGCGTCTGCTCCAGCGTCTCTGTAGGCTATGACAATTTTGATGTGGATGCGCTGAATCAGCGTCACGTGGTGCTGATGCACACGCCGACCGTGCTGACCGAAACCGTGGCGGACACCATGATGGCGCTGGTACTGAGTACCGCCCGTCGGGTGCCGGAACTGGATGCCTGGGTCAAAGCGGGCAACTGGCAGAAGAGCATCGGTCCGGCACAGTTCGGCATCGACGTGCACCATAAAACGCTGGGTATTCTCGGCATGGGACGTATCGGGATGGCGCTGGCGCAGCGCGCCCACTTTGGCTTCGGTATGAAAATCCTCTACAACGCCCGCCGCGAGCATGAAGAGGCGCAGTCGCGCTTTGGCGCACAGCGCTGTGAACGGGAGGCGCTGCTGAAGCAGAGTGATTTCGTCTGCATCAGTTTGCCGCTGACTGAAGAGACGCACCATCTGATCGGTGCCGCCGAGCTTGAACTGATGAAGCCGGATGCGGTGCTGATCAACGCTGGTCGCGGGCCGGTGGTGGATGAGAATGCGCTGATCGCCGCGTTGCAGGCGGGCAAACTGCATGCCGCCGGGCTGGATGTGTTTGAGCAGGAGCCGGTCTCTGCCGACTCTCCGCTGCTGTCGCTGCCCAATGTGGTGACGCTGCCGCATATCGGTTCGGCCACCCACGAAACCCGCTACGGCATGATGCAGGATGCGGTAGAGAATCTCCTCGCTGCACTCGGTGGAAGCGTCGAGAAAAACTGCGTGAACCCGCAGGCGCTGAAGTAATCCCCTCGCCTTTCCATTGCGCCCGCCCATGGCGGGCGTTATGGTGGACCCCCGATTCGCTATCACAAATATTTAACCGCTATGTCTTTTTCTCAGTTCGGCGACAAATTTACCCAACATTCCGGCATCTCACGTCTGATGGAAGATATGGGCGCGGGCCTGCGAACGCCCGGCACCATCATGCTGGGCGGCGGTAATCCGGCGCAGATCCCGGCCATGAACGACTACTTTCAGCAACTGCTGCAGCAGATGCATGAGGAAGGCAAACTCAGCGAGTCGCTGTGCAATTACGACGGCCCGCGCGGAAAAGCGACGCTGCTGGCGTCGCTGGCCGGGCTGCTGAGCGATGAGCTTGGCTGGCCCATCACCGCACAGAACATTGCGCTGACTAACGGCAGCCAGAGCGCTTTCTTCTATCTGTTCAATCTGTTCGCCGGTCGTCGGGCCGATGGCAGCAAAAAGCGGGTGCTGTTCCCGCTGGCGCCTGAGTATCTTGGCTATGCGGATGCCGGCCTGGAAGAGGGGCTGTTTGTGTCGGCGAAGCCGAACATTGAGCTGCTGCCTGAAGGTCAGTTTAAATATCATGTCGATTTTGAGCATCTGCCGATGAATGAAGAGGTCGGGCTGATCTGCGTATCGCGCCCGACCAACCCCACCGGCAACGTGATCACCGATGATGAACTGATGCAGCTCGATGCGCTGGCACAGCAGCATGACGTGCCGCTGCTGATCGACAATGCCTATGGCGTGCCGTTCCCCGGCATCATCTTCAGCGAGGTGCGCCCGCTGTGGAACCCCAACATCATTCTCTGCATGAGTCTGTCGAAGCTCGGCCTGCCGGGTGCGCGTTGCGGCATCATTATCGCTGACGAGAAGACCATCACCGCGCTGAGCAATATGAACGGCATCATCAGTCTGGCACCCGGCAGTATCGGTCCGGCCATTGCCAATGAGATGATCCGTCGCGGCGATCTGTTGCGGCTCTCCGAAGAGGTGATTAAGCCGTTCTATCAGCAGAAGGTGCAGCAGACCATTGCGATCCTGCGGCGCTATCTGCCGGAAGACCGTTGCCTGATCCACAAGCCGGAAGGGGCGATTTTCCTCTGGCTCTGGTTCCGCGATCTGCCGATCACCACCGAATTGCTTTATCAGCGGCTGAAAGCGCGCGGCGTGCTGATGGTGCCGGGCCACTTCTTCTTCCCGGGACTGGAACAGGCGTGGCCGCACACCCATCAATGTATGCGGATGAATTACGTGCCGGATGCAGAGAATATTGAGCGGGCGGTGCAGATTCTGGCGGAAGAGGTTGAGAACGCCTGGCGCGACAGCTAATCCTGCGTATCGGTTAACGACAGCTGGCACCACTGTGCCAGCTGCTGAATCGCCTGTTCCACCTCTGCATTCCAGCCAAAACCGGCATTCAGCCGGAAACAGTGATCGTAGCGCTGGTCGGTGGCAAAAATGTGGCCCGGCGCAATGCCGATGCCCGCGTTGCGCGCTTTCAGAAACAGCTCGCGCACGTTCAGCGCCTGTCGGGGCATCTCAACCCACAGCACATAGCCTCCTTCCGGATCGGACACCCGGGTTCCCGCCGGAAATTCCCGTAACACTGACTGACGCATTTCACGGATTTGTCGTGCCAGCTCACGCCGCAGCTTACGCAGATGAGCATCATAGCCGCCGCTGCGCAGCAGTTCCGCCACCGCCGCCTGCGACAGCACCGAGGTGCCCATGGTTGAGGTATATTTCAGTGAGGCGATTTTACGCATGTAGTTGACGCTGTGAACCCAGCCAATACGAATGCCTGGCGCCACGGTTTTAGAGAAGCCGCTGCAGAGAATGGCGTTGGGGCTGAAGGCGCGCATCGGGAAAGGGCGGCGTTCACCAAAGGCAGTATCGCCAAAAATATCATCCTCAATAATCACCACGTCGTTTTCATCCGCCTGCCGCGCAATATAGGCCTTATGCTCGTTGGGAATGCTTTTTCCCAGCGGATTGTTGACGTTGCACAGAGTGAGAAAGACCCGCACCGCCTTGCGCTGAAACAGCCCGGTGAGCTTCGCGACATCGACATACCCTTCCGGCCCGGCTTCCACTTCAATCACCCGTAAATTGAGGTTATGCAGCATCTGCAGCAGCACGAAATAGCAGGGTGATTCCACGGCGACCACATCGCCCGGCTGGGTCGTGGCGCGCAGCGACAGCGAGATCGCCTCAATGCAGCCGTTGGTGATCAGAATATCGTCAGCGCTGATATTGCAGCCGTAACCCACTGCCCGGCGGGCAATCTCTGTTTTCAGCGGCGCATAGCCGGTGCCCTTCACCGTATTCCCGAGCAGGGCCGGTTTGCTGTAGCCCATCTGACGCATCAGCAGGCCGATGCGCTTGACCGGATAGAGCGCACTGTCACCGTTGGCCAGATCGAGACGCACCCGGCAGTCTGAGCCAAGCATCGCCAGATGGAGTTCTGTCTGCTCATCAAGCGGCGCGATGGCGCGCGGCTGTTCACTGACGGCGGGCAGCTGACGCGAAGAGGGCCGCTGCGGGGCAACAAAAAAGCCCGATTTGGGGCGGGCAACAGCGTAGCGCTCATCTTCCAGCGTGCGCAGTGTCTTCAGGGCGGTGGTAAGGCTGACATTGTACTGCGTCGCCAGCGTGCGCACCGACGGCAGACGGCTGTCAGGTGCCAGCGAACCGGCATGAATGGCCTGCTTGATCTGTTCTGCGATCTGGCGGTAACGACTGCTCTGACTCTCCTGTTCCCCGATAATATCGGCCATCTGTTCCACCCCATATCGCGCTGATCTGTGCATATTCAACAGAGTACATTCAAAGTACTTTAGGCTGCATCTCTTAATTATTCATAACGCTAAACGGCCCGGCGACCCCGTCAGCCCCGGGCTTCAGACCATAAAGTGATTCTTTTCACCTGAGGAAAACGTGAGAAATGAATAATCTGTCCGCCATGATGAAGGAGATGGAAGCGTATCTGTCACCCGCCATCATTGAGTCCGCTCAGCGCTGTTCTCTTCGCCTGCTGGCAGCGTTGCCGGATCAGCAGCTGCTGGAGAATAACCGTGTGCTGCTCGCCTATGGCGGGGGAAAAGACAGCAGCTACATGGTGGCTTACGTGCGTTACATTCAGGGACTGATCTGGCAGCAGCAGGGCAGCACCTTTCATCTGCGGATCAGCACCAACCGTCATACGGCGATGAATCAGAGCGTAATGGAGAATATCCACCGCGTTTATCAGTCGCTGGCGATGCATGACGATGAACGGGTGGAGTGTCTGGTGGTGGATGGCCTGCTGATCCGGCCGTTTGACCGCGACCTGCCGATGCCGGACAGCGTGCGGCAGCAGAACCGCAATGACGTGCTGATGAATGGCCACCGGTTTCGCGCCGACGCGCGCTCGACCTTCTGCAACGCCTGTAATCTCAGCATGGTGAACTCCTTTGGCCTGGCGGCAGACTACAACGGTGGCGTGGATCTGATTGTTACCGGCGACTCGCCACAGGAGCAGGCCGCCTATGTCGCCTGGGCGCGGCACCTCTCACGGCTGTTTGATGCGCCGGTGGTGGACAAAAGCAGGGGCTTCAGCGGGTTTCTGCAGACGCTGGATGGCGTGGCAGAGCGCTACTTCAGCGATGTTTATGGCGCCGAGCAGCTGACGCCTGCGCACCGCATCACCCACCAGCTGGCGCGCAATCCACTGTTCTTCAACATCTATCAGGACACCGCCTATGAAGCGGGCGCGCACTGGGCACTGCTCAGCGAATTTATGCGCTTCCGTTTTGATGCGCTGATGTTCAGCTTCTCCGAATCCGACTGCGGTAATCCGACGCTGATGGCACACCTGCGCGGATTGCGGGCAGAAACGCTGCTGCAGCGCCACTATGCCGAAGGGATCCGCGAATATGTGCGCTTTGCGCTGGGACTGATGGTGAAGAAAGATTTTCCGCCCGCGCTAATCGATGAGATGGCGGCGCGCTATCAGGATGACGCCGCGATCCAGCGACAGCGGCAGCGCGCGGCGGACTTCGCCATACAGGCGTTTGACCTCAGCGAAGATCAGCTGATCTGCATGATCTACTCCCCGTTCCTGGCGCAGGGAGAGCAGCTCGGACACTGGCTGGTGCAGCAGCAGATTACGCTGGATGAGGCGGCCATCCGCGATCTGCTTGAGCAACGCAGTGAAGATCGCGCGCTGGCACAGCAGTTAACCCGGCTCTCTGGCATGACGCTGACGCAGATGCGGCACTGCTGGCAGAGCAAGCCGGTCAGTTCGCTGCTGGAGGGCAAAAGCGCCGATCCGCTATCGCGCGTGCTGCGTTTTGATCCCCACAAAGCGGTGATTCAGGTCAATAACGGTGTACTGAATGACATCGTGACAGAAATCATTTCCGGGCGTTAACCCGGTAAGGCGAGGCGATGAAAAAGATTTTTCTGCAAATTGGCGCCACCCGCGACGGGCAAAATCCTTACTGCGCGGTGGCGAAGCGCGACGGCTATTTTACCGTGCTGGCTGAAATGGGTGATTTCGTCGATTACCAGTCGTTAAGCCTGGCTCTGCCGTTTGATCTGATCATTCGCCTCGATCGCCCTGAGAATCCCTGGGAGGTGATGCAGGCCTATCTGCACGCCGGTTTACTGGCGCATCCGCTGGTGGTGCTGGCGGGCTTTGAAGCTTACAACGCCAGCGCCGGACGACTGCGCGAGATGCTGGCCGGGCCGGATGCGCCCGCTGCCTTTATTCCGCTGGATAAATATGCGCAGCGCATGGCGCTGAAAAAAGCCTGGCCGCGCTTCCCGCAGCCGGAGTTCCGCTTTTTCGCCTCGCCGCTCAGCATTCTGGATGCCGGACAGGCGCTGATCTATCCCTGCGTCGTGAAGCCGGTGGATGGCGGCGGCGGCCTGGGCATCTGGCTGATTGAGCATGCCGATCAGCTGCATAGCGTAGTGAAACAGCTGGTGCAGACCATGAATTACGGCGGACGCGGCTTCAGCGGCTTTATTGTGGAAAGCGCGCTGATCGGCGATGAGTTTTCATTACAGGGCGTGGTGCATCAGGGACATCCCCAGGCGCTGACCTGCTGCCAGAAGGTGATTGAGCAGCACCGGGATGCTGAGGGCTGCGTCAGCTTTTATGAGTCGGGGCATGTGGCGATGGCGGCAGCGGCCCTGCCGGTCTCGTTCAGCAGCCTGATGACCTTCTGTTGCGAAACCTTTGGCTACCGTCAGGGTGCATTTCATATCGATTTTATTGTGGTCAACGGCGTGCCGCATTTCCTGGAGATGGGGTTCCGGCTCTCCGGCATGGGTGTGGCGACGCTGGTGCAGGAGGCGACCGGCATCAACTGGGCGGAAGTCACCTTCCGGCTGGAGGCGGGTGGCGCGTTACCTGTCTTTGCCTTCACCACACCCGGTGCGGTCGGCCAGCTGCGGTTGCGGCAACCGGCGCAGCTGCAGGCTGCCGAACGCTGGATCGATCAGCATCAGCAGGGCGCGCTGTTACCGCCACTCAGATTGCCTGCGTTACAGGTTTCGTCACGCTCATCGCTCTATGCCGACCTGACGCGTCACGCGGGCATTCTGGCCACTTTCAGCCTGACGGCCACAGCGCGTGAGCCGATTATGACCACTTTTCAGCAGGTGATTACCGCGCAGCCGGTGGCGGCCGGGAGAGATAAAGTATGTGCAGGATGATTCTGGCGCATGGCCGGTTCGACAGCGCAGAGATTCTGGAGGCGGCGCGCGCCATGAGCTGCGGTGAAAGCGCCGAACACGATGGCCCGATCAAATCACACCCTAACGGCTGGGGCTGTCTGTGGCTCGAAGAGGGCGAGATTCGTACCCTGCACGGCACCGGCGCGTTCGCAGAAGCGCTGCCGGGTATCGATGTGGATCGCCTGCGCAGCCGGTTTCTGGCGGTGCATGTGCGGCACGCCACGCTGAGTAAAAATCAGGGACTGGCGTTTTCTCATCCGCTGTGGCGCAACAGCGCCGGACATCAGTGGTACATGATGCATAACGGCTTTCTGCCGACGATTTACCGTCAGCTCGGTCTGGCCGAATCGCGCTTCGATTCAGAAGAGTATCTGCGTTATCTGGTAGATCAGACCACGCCTGCCGATTTCACCCGCGACTATCTGCGCGCAAAGATGGCGCAGGTAGAGCCGGGCGGCAGCGCAGGGAATGCCATTTTCGTCACCCGTGACAAAGCCTGGGCGTGGCAGTGGTATCCGCACGACACGCCCTGGCCCGACTATTTTACGATGCATTTTCAGCAACAGGATGGTTGCACGCTGATCGCCTCTGAACCCGTGGCAATACCAGGCAGCGCTGGCAACTGGCGGCGAATGAACAATCATGAACTCTATGAAATACCGTTTAGGGAGTGATAAACATGGCAATTTTCAATCAGTTCCGCGTGATTAATCCCAACATGTTTGTGGAATCGACCTGGCTGGATGACATCGTCACCGCACGGGTGCCGCTGCTGGTGCTGCGTAATTTCCTGACGCCAGAGGTGCGGGAAGCGGTGGTGACTGACCTGCAGAGCTGCCGGGAAAAGATCCGTGTCTCCCACTATCCCAATGGCGCGCTGACCACGCTCGGCCCCTATCTGGCGCGTCATACTGCGGCTCCCGATAACTACTTTACTGAGCTGCGCGATATCCAGCCGGCGTTGCCGCCCTCACTGAATACGCTGCGCGAACAGATTTACCGCTGGGTTCAGCATGCGCTGCGGCTGGAAAGTTTACGCATCGCCCACGAACCGGGTTGTGGAGACTACGCCGGTTCTATCGTGCGCTTTCATGCCAATGGCGTCGCGAACCCGCTGCATAACGACAATATCTTGCGCGACGCCGCAGAGACTTCGCTGGTGGTGACGCAAATCCTGCATCAGCTCAGCTGCGTGGTCTGCCTGCAGGAGTGCAACGCGGGCGGAGCACTGCGTATCTACAACAAAAAGTGGTCGCCAGAGGATGAGCAGTTCAAAACCGCCGGGGAGCTGGGTTATCGCAGTGGGGTGATTGAAAACAGCGAGATCTGCGAATTTTCACCACGCAGTGGCGATATCTATCTGTTTAATCCTGCGTTTTATCATGAGATCGATCGGGTCGAAGGCGATACCCGTATCACCATGGGTTTCTTTTTCGGGCTGACCGATAAAAAAATGAAGCACGCTATCGCCTGGAGCTAAGCCGGGTCGTGCCAGAACAGGAGAAGGGAATGACGACGTTTGAAAAAATCACTGCGCTGCTGGATCAGCAGCAGGCCAGCTACCGCGTGGTGGAACATGAGGCGATAGGGCAGACCGAACAGATCAGCCAGATACGCGGTAACCTGCTGGGCCAGGCGGCCAAAGCGATGGTGCTGGAGGTCAGCATGCCGGACGGTGCGCCATCGCGTCAGCTGCTGGCGATAGTGCCGGGCGACTGCCGGATCAATTTCAAAAGTGCGGCGCGCGCCATCGGCGGCAAAAAATCCTCTTTCGCCGCTCCGGAGCTGGCGCAGGCGCTGACGGGCTGTGTGATGGGCGCGGTACCGCCGTTTAGTTTTGATGACCGGCTGGCGCTGCGGGTGGATACCCGACTGCAACAGGTCGGAACGTTATGGTTTAACGCGGGCGAACTGGATAAGTCGATCGCGCTGGCTGTAGATGATTATTTTCGCATCGTGGGTGAAGGCTGCTGTGCCGATATCGCGACCCCGATTGCGGTCACCGCCTGACGGCAGGACAAGGAGTTTCTGATGTCGGTAAAAGATATGCTGTTAGCGCTGTGCGTGGTGGTGGCGTGGGGCGTCAATTTTGTGGTGATCAAGCTGGGGCTGCAGGGTATGCCGCCTTTTTTGCTCGCCGGGCTGCGTTTTACCCTGGTCGCCTTTCCCGCCATTTTCTTTGTGCGTCGCCCGCCGATTCCGCTGCGCTGGCTGGTGGTGTATGGCATGACCATCAGTTTTGGTCAGTTCGCCTTTCTGTTCCTGGCGATCAAGCTCGGCATGCCTGCCGGTCTGGCCTCGCTGGTGCTGCAGGCGCAGGCATTCTTTACCCTGTTGCTGGGCGCGCTGTTGCTGGCGGAGAAGCTGCGCTGGAATCATATCGTCGGGATTATCATCGCTACGCTGGGGATGTTTTTGCTGGCAACGGCAGGCATGGAAGGGCAGACCAGCGCCGGTATTACGCTGACCACCATGATGCTGACGCTGTCGGCGGCGCTCTCCTGGGGACTGGGTAATATCACCAATAAGATTATTATGCGGAACCGCAGCGTGCCGATCATGTCACTGGTGGTCTGGAGTGCGCTGGTGCCGATCGTTCCTTTCTTTGCCTGTTCGCTGCTGTTTGATGGTCAGGCCGCCATCGTTTATAGCCTGCTGCATATCGGCCTGCAGACCGTGCTGGCGCTGTTCTATCTGGCATTTGCCGCCACCATTGTGGGTTACGCTATCTGGGGGAATCTGCTGAGTCGCTACGAAACCTGGCGCGTCGCGCCGCTGTCGCTGCTGGTGCCGGTGGTGGGGATTATTACCGCCGCGCTGGTGCTGGATGAGCATCTCTCCGGGCAGCAGATGCTGGGTGCGGTGGTGATTATACTGGGGCTGCTGGTCAACGTGTTTGGTGGCGTGCTGGGTCAGCGCTTAGCGATGCGAACGCAGCCGTAAGGACAAGTCTGCCTTCAGATATAAGGGCAAAAAAAACGCCGCTAACGCGGCGTTTTTAATGACTGTTTCAGAACCTCAATATTACTTCAGAATCTCAATACGGCGTGGTTTCGCCTCTTCCGGCACCAGACGTTCAAGATCGATGCTCAGCAGACCATTCTCGAGACGGGCATCGCGCACCACAATGTGGTCGGCGAGCTGGAATTTACGCTCGAAGTTACGCTCGGCGATACCCTGATACAGGTATTTACGCTCGGTCTGCTCTTCAGGATGGGCACCCCGCACGATCAGCACGTTATCGTGCGCCGTGATATCCAGTTCGCTCTGAGCAAAACCGGCCACCGCAATAGTAATGCGATAGTGATTTTCATCGACCAGTTCAACGTTATAGGGAGGATAGCCGCCATTGCTCTGATTCTGATTAGATTCGAGCAGGTTAAACAGGCGATCAAAACCGATAGCAGAGCGATAAAGTGGGGTGAGATCAAAATTACGCATATTAAGACTCCTGAATTTCAGCAAGTTTTGGCAACCTTCCACTACTGGACAGGCTGTATACGGCACCCCACTGTCCCTTGCGGCAACGGTGAGTGCGTCCGTAAACTAAAAATGGGTGCCACAAGACCATTTTCAAGAGGGTGAAATGCAATTTTTTTCGCCAATTTGAGGAAATGACATACACTCAGGACTACATTTGCCAGACCCAGACGGACTTCGCCCCAGAGTGTTGACGTTGTCTGGCAAGCAAACTCAGCCAGGCTTATGCCATGACTGAAGGGATGATGATGATGAAATTGATGAAGACCTTACCTCTGGCTGGAGTGGTGTGCTGCGCAATGGCAACAACCGGCTGTTCCAGCGTGATGTCTCACACAGGTGCGAGTCAGGGCTACTATCCAGGCACCCGTGCCAGCGCTGATATGCTGTCAGATGGTGATACCAGCTGGGCGCTGAAGCCGCTGGCGTTAATCGATCTTCCTTTCTCTGCTGTGCTGGATACGCTGCTGCTGCCGTGGGACTACTACCGCAGCGACAAAGATAAATCTCTCGACTCTCCACGTGAACGCATCCTGCAGAGCGAAAGGCTGGCGCATACGCAGGAAAGCCTGGCGCAGGCGCAGCCTATGCCTCCTATGCGGTCACTGCCGCAACCGTAAAGAGTTGCCGCCAGCCATTCACCTCACGCATATAAGCAATCTGTGTACCATCAGGTGACCAGACCACCGCGTCACCTGATGGCGCCTCTTCTGTTCTGCGGGTCAGACGCTGACACGCGCCGCTCTCAACGTCACATCGCATCACGCTGTTATCGCAGACAAAAGCGATCGCCTGGCCGTCAGGATGCCAGCTAAAGGCGGACTGAATGCTGTGGCTGAGTCGGGTAATCTGACGCGGTTCGCCGCCGTTGGGGGAGACCGTCCAGAGCTGGATCACCTCTGCGGCATCCGCCATCAGAAACGCTATCTGGCTGCCATCCGGTGCGGCGCGCAGCCAGTGGCGTGGTTGCAGAGCCACACCACGGCTGTGCGTCAGGCGACGCTGCTGCACGCCAGCCGGTGGCGCAGGTAACTGCTGGCTGCTGCCCTCCAGCGGCATCTCTCCGGCGCGGGCGTAATCCTCCAGCGCATCAGGCAGATCAACAATATAAACTTCAGGCCGTTTTTCGCCCTGCGCCGTCAGCGTGTCGCCAATAAAGGCGATCGCCCAGCGCTGCCAGCTGCCGTCCGGCTTCTGGTAGCCACGCTCACCGACCCAGCACTCCTCACAGGCACGATTAATCTGGTCACTGCCTGGCAGCGGTTCCGCATGCGTCTGGCTCACCAGCAGGCAAAACCAGGTGCCGTCATATTCGCGCGGATGTTGCTTTTCGGGCGTTACAGCGCAAAGGGGCACCGCGATGCCGACGTTGCGCAGATCGAGCCGGCTATCCAGTTCGTGCATCACGTGGTCATTGTAGGTAAAGCTCAGGCGAGAACCATCGGGACTGAAGACATGTACATGCGAGCCGCCACGCAGCGCGCCAGGGGTAAACGGCGGCGTGATATCGCAGGCATCCAGATTCACCGCCGCACCGTTCTGAACGATCACCCCGCGCCGGTGGTGGAAGTCATACTGCCAGCTGGCATCGGGATGTTCCGGGCCATGAATGCAGACGTAGCGCGGTGGCAGGTCGGGACTGACCGTCACGACGCCGACATGGGCACCATGCCGGGCCTGATAGAGCACCTCCACCTCACCGGTCATCACATTGACCCGCTCAATGGTCTGACTGGTAAACGATGCGCCCGATGGACGAACGTCAAACGCCAGCCACTGGCTGTCGGCAGTCCAGACATTAATATTGGTGAGCTGATGCTGACGGGCAGCAAAGGTGATCTGTTTTTCTGACATGATGAAACCCACGGAGAAAGAGTTGCCCGACAAATTACGCGATTCTGTTTTGCGGTGCAGCATTTTTGCCGGGTTAGCGGATCCGGGCCGAAGCGGCCCGGCAGAGAACAGGCCGTTACAGCACTAACTCTTCGATGGCATGCGCGACGCCATCTTCCATATTGGTTTTGGTGATGAACTGAGCAATTTTCTTAACAGAGTCAATGGCATTCCCCATTGCGACACCCGTTCCTGCGTATTCGATCATCGCCAGGTCATTCTCCTGATCGCCAATCGCCATCACTTCTTCCTGCTTCAGGCCGAGCTTCTCAGCCAGCATTTTGACGCCCTGGCCTTTATTCACCCGACGATCGAGGATTTCGAGGTAATAAGGCGCGCTCTTCAGGATGGTGTAGGTCTGCTGAGCATGCCCGGGCAGGCGGGCAATCGCCGCGTCTAGCAGGGCAGGCCGGTCGATCATCATCAGTTTCGGGAAGCGCATGGCACGATCCATCTCCTCCACCGCGCGGTAGCGCACCGGAATGCCGGTCAGGCTCGCTTCATGGATGGTGTATTCGCTGATGTCTTTGTTAGGGGTATAGAGATGGGTTTTGTCGAATGCCTGGAAATGTACGCCAAGCTCACGTGCCAGGTTCTCGATGTAGAGGTAGTCGTCAAAGGTCAGCGTCACTTCCGCCACGCACTCACCATCTTCGGCCTGATGAACCAGCGCACCGTTGTTGCTGATCGCGTACTGGCCGGGCGTCTGCATATCCAGTTCCATGAGATAGCGCTGGATACCTACAAACGGCCGGCCGGTGGTCAGCACAATCGACACCCCTTGCTGACGGGCGCGATCCAGGGCGGATTTCACCGCCGGTGTGATCTCATGTTGCGGGTTGAGCAGGGTGCCATCCATGTCGATAGCGATCAATTTAATAGCCATAGAGTCCTCGTAGCGTCTGGGTTTTGTTCAATGCTAGCGCGATTCAGCGCACATTGACCAGTTTCGTGGCAGGCGAGAACGGCCAGCTGATCACCAGTTTCAGGCGGTAAAGAGATCGCGGTGGATTTTAATCACGGCTTTTCGGATTGTTGCGGGTTCGCCAGGGGCGCAGCAGGGGCGATGGATATCGTGCGGGAAAAAGAGCGCGAACATGCCGGGCATCAGCGTAATCACAGACTCATTCAATATCTTCTGATAAAAAACGACGTCTCGCTGCTGGGCAAAATCTTCGGTGATGTGCTGGTCGGGATGGGCACGGGCCACGCCAATATTTTCGGTGCCTGCCAGCAGATACTGAATATCGATGTAGTTGAAGTGGGACTCCGCTTTGCGTGCGCTGGCCGGTTCGGTCATCATCTCCTGCACCAGACAGAACATTTTGTTGTCGGGCAGGATCTCATATTTGCCGGTTTCCAGCTGGCTGAAATCTGTGCTGGCAATCCAGCTTATCGCCTGATCGACTACCGGATGAAAGGCGTGACGTTCTCTGTCCCAGTCGTGACGATCGCAAACAATCATGGTGTAACTCCCTGTGTGGAATAGTGCGCGGTAAATGCGCAAAGAGGGGCAAGAGTAAGGGAGCTGACCGGGTTAAAACGTGATCGGGATCGCAGCATACGGGCAGGAAGGCACGCCCTGGCGGGTTTTCCGCCCGGACGGCACAAAAAAAAGGCCATCACCTGGGTGATGGCCTTTCATCTCTGATGCCGGTTAAATATCGATATTGGCGGCTTTCAGCGCATTTTCTTCGATGAAGGCGCGGCGCGGTTCAACCGCATCGCCCATCAGGGTAGTGAACAGCTGATCAGCGCCAATCGCATCTTTAATGGTGACGCGCAGCATGCGACGGCTGTCTGGATCCATGGTGGTTTCCCACAGCTGCTCCGGGTTCATCTCGCCCAGACCTTTGTAGCGCTGGACCGAGAGGCCGCGACGCGACTCTTTAATCAGCCACTCAATCGCCTGTTCGAAGCTTGCCACTGGCTGACGACGCTCGCCACGCTCGATGTAAGCATCCTCTTCCAGCAGACCACGCAGTTTGCTGCCCAGAGCGCAGATTTTGCGGTACTCAGGACCCTGAATGAAATCAGCATCCAGCGGATAGTCAGTATCTACACCGTGGGTACGGACGCGCAGTACCGGCTCGAACAGGTTTGATTCGCGGTTTTCACGCACCTGTGCCAGATAGGTGCTGCCATGCGCTTCGCGTTCAGTCAGATAGCTCACCAGACCATTCAGCCAGGTTGTAACCTCTGCTTCGCTGGTCAGGTAGCTCAGCGTGTCGTGATAAATCATCGCACGCAGCATGGCCATCGGATAACGGCGCTCCATACGCTTGATCATCTTCTGGGTGCTGTTGAAGTCAGTGACCAGCGTCTCCAGCGGCTCACCGCCCAGCGCCGGCGCGCTGGCATTGGTGTGCAGCGTCGCGCCATCAAGCGCGATAGCGATCTGGTATTGATCCATCGCTTCATCATCTTTGATGTACTGCTCCTGCTTGCCTTTCTTCACTTTGTAGAGTGGCGGCTGGGCGATATAAACGTGGCCGCGCTCAATGATTTCAGGCATCTGACGATAGAAGAAGGTCAGCAGCAGGGTACGGATGTGCGAACCATCGACGTCGGCATCGGTCATGATGATGATGCTGTGATAGCGCAGCTTGTCCGGGTTGTACTCGTCGCGACCAATACCGCAGCCCAGCGCGGTGATCAGCGTGGCCACTTCCTGGGAGGCGAGCATCTTGTCGAAACGCGCTTTCTCAACGTTAAGAATCTTACCTTTCAGCGGCAGAATCGCCTGGTTTTTACGGTTACGGCCCTGTTTGGCCGAGCCGCCTGCGGAGTCACCCTCCACCAGGTAGATTTCAGACAGCGCCGGGTCGCGCTCCTGGCAATCCGCCAGTTTGCCTGGCAGACCCGCCAGGTCCAGCGCGCCTTTACGGCGGGTCATTTCACGGGCGCGGCGTGCCGCTTCACGGGCACGGGCAGCGTCGATGATTTTGCCGACTACAATTTTGGCGTCTGAAGGGTTTTCCAGCAGGTATTCAGCCAGCAGTTCATTCATCTGCTGCTCAACCGCTGTTTTCACCTCGGAGGAGACCAGTTTATCTTTGGTCTGCGAGGAGAATTTAGGATCCGGCACTTTCACCGAAACCACAGCGATCAGACCTTCACGGGCATCATCACCGGTGGCGCTGACTTTGGCCTTCTTGCTGTAACCCTCTTTTTCCATGTAGGCATTCAGGGTACGGGTCATCGCTGAACGGAAACCGGCGAGGTGTGTACCGCCGTCGCGCTGTGGGATGTTGTTGGTAAAGCAGTAGATATTTTCCTGGAAGCCGTCGTTCCACTGCAGCGCCACTTCCACACCAATGCCATCTTTCTCGGTAGAGAAATAGAACACGGTAGGGTGAATCGGGGTTTTGTTTTTGTTGAGGTACTCAACAAACGCCCGGATGCCGCCTTCATAGTGGAAGTGATCGCTTTTGCCATCACGCTTATCATCCAGACGAATCGACACGCCGGAGTTCAGGAATGAGAGTTCACGCAGGCGTTTCGCCAGGATGTCATACTCAAAATCGCGCACGTTGGTAAAGGTTTCGTGGCTCGGCCAGAAACGCACACGGGTCCCGGTAATGTCGGTCTCACCCGTCACCGCCAGCGGTGCCTGCGGTACGCCATGGACGTAAATCTGCTGATGCACTTTGCCTTCGCGACGAATGGTCAGCTCCAGCT
Source organism: Pantoea sp. OVA07A (assembly GCF_019969975.1). Taxonomy (NCBI): domain Bacteria; kingdom Pseudomonadati; phylum Pseudomonadota; class Gammaproteobacteria; order Enterobacterales; family Erwiniaceae; genus Pantoea; species Pantoea sp. OVA07A. The sequence continues at coordinate 74,573 of NZ_JAHXYM010000007.1, forward strand.
TCTGCGACAGGGCGTTAACCACGGAGACGCCCACGCCGTGCAGGCCGCCGGAGACTTTATAGGAGTTATCATCGAACTTACCGCCAGCATGCAGCACGGTCATGATCACTTCAGCGGCAGAGATGCCCTCTTCTTCGTGAATACCGGTAGGAATGCCGCGTCCATCATCCTGCACCGATACGGAGTTATCGGCATGGATGGTGACCACAATGTCACTACAGTGACCAGCGAGCGCTTCGTCGATTGCGTTATCCACGACCTCGAATACCATGTGATGCAGACCGGTACCGTCATCGGTATCGCCGATATACATGCCCGGGCGTTTGCGTACCGCATCAAGTCCTTTCAGGACTTTAATACTTGAGGAGTCATAAGAATTCGACATCAACGTTTCTCGCTCATTTTAATCTTCAGGTTGAACCGCTATTTTACCCTGTTCCACGCGGAACATCTTGCCCTTTTCGTCGGTCATGTCGATTACATGTCCGGCAGAAATTGCGCTGACAAACACCTGAGCCTGAGTGGCTTTTAACCGTTCCGCCAACAGGCGTCGGCGGCTCTCATCCAGCTCAGAAGCAAAGTCATCAATGAGGTAAATACAGCGGCGTCCGCTCTGGCTTGTCAGGAACTCGCCCTGTGCCAGACGCAATGCACACATCAGCAGTTTTAACTGCCCGCGTGAGAGTAAATCTTCTACCGGCGTCCCTTCAGCCCGAATACGAAAATCCGCTTTATGGGGGCCGCTGGCGGTATAGGTCAGTGCGCGATCGCGCTCGAAGTTACGTTCCAGCAGTTCGGCGTAGTCGCTCTCTTTGTCCCAGCCACGCTGGAATGAGAAGCGCAGCTCAAATTCCGGCAGAAACTGGCCACAGGTGGCGGTGATCTCCGCTGAAATCGCCGCACTGTATTCCGCCCGCCACTGGCTGATCTGTTCAGCCAGCGGAACCAGCTCCTGATCCCAGGGACGAATCTGGCTGTAACGTGAGACCTGGCGCAGCGCCGCGTTCCGCTGTTTAAGCAGGCGGCGCATGTTGTTCCAGGCGTTAAAAAAGCCGGGGGTGTTATGAAAGCAGCCCCAGTCGACATAGGCTCTGCGATATTTGGGGCCGCCATTCAGCAAACTAAAGCCTTCAGGGGTGATTAACTGCATCGGCAACAGCTGCGCCAGCTCCGCGACCTTGTGACCATCGCTGCCATCAATGCGCACTTTGCTGTCACCGGCACGGTTTTTGGTCAGCCCGACTGAAATTTCCCGCTCTTTGTTTTCCAGACGCCCATGCAGCACAAACGCCGCCTCATCGTGACGAATCACGCGTCCCGCCTGCAGGCTGCGAAACGAACGGCCATGCCCCAGAGTATGAATCGCCTCTAAAACGCTGGTTTTACCACTGCCGTTGGCGCCGACCAGGAAATTAAAGCCGGGTGCCAGCTGCAGGTCAGCCTGCTCAATATTACGAAAATCTTTGATAAGAAGGCGGGTTAAAGCCATGAATCAGTCCAGCGTGAAGGGCAATAAAGTTTTGGGCCTGGCGATCCAGGGCGTCAACGGCAAAGCAGGTTTGCCCGATACCTCAGTCACCAGGCCGTCGGCGTCGCAGCTACGTTGCGCCCCGCCAGCGCACAGCCACCGGAGCGTACTGAAGTACGTGAGGATGGCGAGCACTGCCGGGGCACAACGTAGCAAGTAAGCCAGGCCGATATATTCTACAAGAAGCGCGCAGGCCCTGGGAGCATACTGAAATATGTGACCAGGGGCGAGCACTGCCCGGAATCAGAATGGCAAGTAAGCCAGGCCGATATATTCTACAAGCGCATGGGCATGACGACATAGGCCGCTGCCGGACTCGCCACATCCTCAATCTGCACGCTCGATACCGAATCGGTCAGCAGCAGACGGACGTTTTCGCACTTCAGCGCGTTGAGCACATCCAGCACGTAACTGACGTTGAAGCCAATCTCCAGTTCCGTGCCGTTATAGCTGACATCCAGCATCTCTTCCGCTTCTTCCTGTTCAGGGTTATTGGCGGTGATCTTCAGCTGATTTTCGGTGATATAGAGGCGAACACCGCGGAACTTCTCGTTAGAGAGGATAGCGGCGCGGGCAAAGGCCTGTTTGAGCAGATCGCAGCCCGCTTCCAGCGCTTTGTCGGGATTCTTCGGCAATACGCGACGATAATCGGGGAAACGGCCATCAACCAGCTTAGAGGTAAAGATGTAGTCGCCGACATGCGCACGGATATTGCTGCCGCCAATCTGAACCTGCAGCGGGGTATCGCCGCCATCCAGCAGACGCAGCAGTTCAATCACGCCTTTACGCGGCACAATCACCGAATGACTCGGCAGCGCCTGACCAATCGGCATGGAGCAGACGGCCAGACGGTGACCGTCAGTGGCCACGGTGCGCAGCTCTTCCCCTTCGGTTTCAAACATCATGCCGTTGAGGTAGTAACGCACATCCTGATGCGCCATCGAAAACTGGGTCGCTTCTATCAGCCGTTTCAGCGTTGCCTGCGGCAGGGTAAATTCAACTTCACTCTGCCAGTCGTCAAGATTCGGGAAGTCACTGGCGGGCAGGGTCGACAGCGAAAAACGGCTGCGGCCAGAGCGCACCAGCATGCGATCGCCTTCCAGTGCCAGAGTAATTTCTGCGCCATCCGGCAATCCGCGACAGATATCGAGGAATTTGCGCGCCGGAACGGTGGTGGATCCAGGCTCATGTGCCTGAGTCAGCGCCACGCGTGCGACCATCTCCATTTCCAGATCGGTACCGGTCAGCAACAGCGAACCTTCAGTTACCTGCAGCAGCAGGTTTCCAAGGATCGGCAGCGTCGGACGACCACCCAGGGGACCACTTACTTGTTGCAGCGGCTTCAGCAGCTGCTCACGTTCAACAATAAATTTCATAGCGTCAGGAAGATAATGTTCTGATGAGATTAGAGAAATCTTCTTTGATATCGTGGCTCTCTTCACGCAGCTGCTCAATCTTGCGGCAGGCATGAAGCACCGTTGTATGGTCGCGACCCCCAAAAGCATCGCCAATTTCTGGCAGGCTATGGTTGGTTAACTCTTTCGCCATCGCCATCGCCATCTGGCGCGGACGTGCCACCGAGCGCGAACGGCGCTTGGAAAGCAGATCCGCTACCTTAATTTTGTAGTACTCAGCCACGGTCTTCTGAATATTATCGATGGTGACCAGCTTTTCCTGCAGCGCCAGCAGATCGCGCAGCGCTTCGCGCACGAAGTCGATGGTAATCGCCCGGCCAGTAAAGTTGGCATTGGCGATCACGCGATTCAGCGCGCCTTCCAGCTCACGCACGTTAGAGCGTAACCGCTTGGCAATAAAGAAGGCGACTTCACCAGGCAGACGGATGTCGTTCTCATCCGCTTTTTTCATCAGGATCGCCACACGCGTTTCCAGCTCAGGCGGCTCGATCGCCACCGTTAAACCCCAGCCGAAACGTGATTTAAGACGATCTTCCACCCCGTTGATCTCTTTTGGATAGCGATCCGAGGTGAGGATGATCTGCTGATTGCCCTCTAATAAGGCATTAAAGGTGTGGAAGAACTCTTCCTGCGATCGCTCTTTATTAGCAAAGAACTGAATGTCATCGATCAGCAGCGCATCTACCGAACGGTAGTAGCGTTTGAACTCTTCAATCGCATTGTTCTGTAGTGCTTTAACCATGTCCTGCACGAAGCGCTCGGAGTGCATATAAACCACTTTTGCATTGGGTTTTCGGGCAATGATGCCGTTGCCCACCGCATGCAACAGGTGCGTTTTACCGAGACCGGTGCCGCCATACAGAAACAGCGGGTTGTAAGCGCCGCCTGGATTATCCGCCACCTGACGTGCCGCCGCGCGCGCCAGCTGGTTAGATTTACCCTCGACGAAGTTATCGAAGTTATGACGGTTGTTCACATTTGAGCGATAGGTGACGTCGGCCGGAGCCGGGACATTATCCCAGCTGGGACGCATGATCTGCGTCGGGGCCGGACGAATATGGCTCTGTACGGGCATCACGGGCGCGCTGACGCTGGCCATTACAGGCTGGCTGACCGCTGCCGCCTGCTGCTGAACCGGGCGCGTTCCCACTTCAAAACGCAGCGTGGGCACGTTTGGACCGCAGAATTCATTCAGCAGTGCATTGATACTATGAAGGTATTTGTCCCGAACCCAGTCGAGTACGAAGCGATTTGGAGCATACAAGGCAAGCGTATTGTCGTTTAACTCAGCCTGTAGTGGACGGATCCACATGCTGAATTCGGTGGCAGGAAGCTCATCCTGCAAACGGGCAAGACACTGTTGCCAAAGCGTAAGTGACACGGCGGACTCCACTCGTACAAATTCGAAAAGAATAGTAGGCGTTACTCTAAGAAACGTTCATTTTTGACACAGACGCTAAGAAAGCGCCTGCGACCGCTATCAGCGGTTTTCCGTCCTGCAATCACCGGAGGATCGTCAGCGGAAGGGCGGATCATAGCGCAAAGCGAGGCAGAGATCTTCCCTTTCTACACAGTTTTGATCCTTTTTATCCACAGGCCAGAGGCGCGCAAAGAAGTTTACGCCAGTTGCGGGAAAAACCAGCAGGGATCTGACGCAATCCATTAAAATTTCGGGCGACATCTCATTTTATCCCCAGGATCCGGCAAGCCGATCGCAATAAGATCCCGTGCGATCCTTGCGCTTTAGTGCGGAGCCCGTATAATTCTCCACCCGACATTGAGCCATCAGGCGCAAAGTCGGGACTCTGCGGGCTGTATGCGGGTTTTCAGGCACTATGACACGCGAAGTAAATTGACTCGGGACTGTACAATTATTACAATCCCGCCTCTTTATTAAAGACACATTGAGGCGTAGGTCGATTTTCTGGCCCGAAACGCGTCACCCAGTGAAAATTTTCAAGTTTAGGTAGAAACCGCCATGAAACGCACTTTTCAACCGTCCGTACTGAAGCGCAACCGTTCACACGGTTTCCGTGCTCGTATGGCAACAAAAAATGGTCGTCAGGTTCTGGCACGTCGTCGTGCTAAAGGCCGTTCTCGTCTGACCGTTTCTAAGTAATAAAGCAAGCCCTGATGGGTAAGCTCGCATTTCCCAGGGAGTTACGTTTGTTAACTCCCACTCATTTCACTTTCGTCTTCCAGCAGCCACAACGGGCTGGCACGCCGCAAATTACTATTCTCGGCCGCCTTAACGCGCTGGGGCATCCCCGCATCGGTCTCACCGTCGCTAAAAAACATGTGAAACGCGCTCATGAACGCAACCGGATCAAGCGATTGACCCGCGAAAGCTTTCGTCTGCGTCAACATGAACTGCCGTCGATGGACTTCGTGGTGGTCGCGAAGAAGGGGGTTGCCGATCTGGATAACCGTATGCTGGCGGAAGCGTTGGAGAAATTATGGCGTCGTCACTGTCGCCTGGCGCGCGGCTCCTGATCGTCCTGATACGCGTCTATCAACGCGGCATCAGTCCATTACTGGGACCACACTGTCGGTTTCACCCGACCTGCTCTCATTACGGAATTGAGGCATTACGCAGGTTCGGCCTGATAAAAGGCAGTTGGTTGACATTAAAACGCGTATTAAAATGCCACCCCTTGAACCCGGGTGGTGACGATCCTGTGCCGCCAAAAACCTTTGATACCAGAGAACATTAACGATGGATTCGCAACGCAATCTCTTTCTCATCGCTTTTCTGTTCGTGACCTTTATGATCTGGCAAGCCTGGCAGACGGACCACGCTCCGCAGCCACAGCAGACGCAGACCACACAAGGCACAAACAGCGTAGCGGGTGATACCGCCAGTCAGGGTGTACCGGCCAGCGGTCAGGGCCAGACGATCACCGTTAAGACTGATGTCCTGTCATTGAATATCAACACCCGAGGCGGTGATGTTGAACAAGCACAGCTGCTGACTTTCCCGGACAAACTGGGTTCTAACCAGCCGTTCCAGCTGCTTGAAACAACGCCAGCGTTCCTTTATCAGGCACAGAGTGGTTTGACCGGTCGTAATGGCCCGGATAATCCGAACAACGGCGCGCGTCCGCTGTTCAACGCTGCGCAGGATCACTTCGAGATGGCTGATGGCCAGTCCGAACTGCGTGTGCCGATGACCTACACCGCTGAAAATGGCGTGGTTTACACCAAAACCTTCATCTTCAAGCGTGGCGAATATGCCGTTAATGTCGATTATCATGTCAACAACACCACCCAGCAGCCGCTGGAAGTGTCGCTGTTTGGCCAGCTGAAGCAGACTATCGATCTGCCTAAGCATCGTGATACCGGCAGCAACAACTTTGCTCTGCACACCTTCCGTGGCGCGGCCTACTCCACCAGCGAGTCGAAATATGAGAAGTATAAATTCGACACCATCGCGGATAACGAGAACCTGAACGCCACCACCAGCAATGGCTGGGTTGCGATGCTGCAGCAGTACTTTGCAACGGCATGGGTTCCGCGTACCGAAGGCACCAACACCCTTTACACCAGCAACCTGGGTAATGGCGTGGCGGCGATTGGCTATAAATCTGCACCGGTCACCATTGCCGCGGGCGCACAGCAGAATCTGGGTGCAACGCTGTGGGTCGGCCCGGAAATTCAGGACAAGATGGCTGCGATTGCGCCGCACCTTGATCTGACCGTGGATTACGGCTGGTTGTGGTTTATCTCTCAGCCACTGTTCAAACTGCTGAAATTTATCCACAGCTTCATCGGTAACTGGGGCTTCTCCATTATCGTGATCACCTTCATCGTGCGCGGCATCATGTACCCGCTGACCAAAGCGCAGTACACCTCGATGGCGAAGATGCGCATGCTGCAGCCGAAAATTCAGGCGATGCGTGAGCGTCTGGGTGATGACAAGCAGAAGCAGAGCCAGGAAATGATGGCGCTGTATAAAGCAGAGAAAGTGAATCCGCTGGGTGGCTGTCTGCCGCTGGTGATTCAGATGCCAATCTTCCTGGCGCTTTACTACATGCTGTCAGGCTCGGTTGAACTGCGTCATGCGCCATTTATTCTGTGGATCCATGACCTGTCAGCGCAGGACCCGTACTACATCCTGCCGATTCTGATGGGCATCACCATGTTCTTCATTCAGAAGATGTCACCGACCACCGTGACCGATCCGATGCAGCAGAAGATCATGACGTACATGCCGGTGATTTTCACCGTGTTCTTCCTGTGGTTCCCGTCAGGTCTGGTGCTGTACTACATCGTCAGCAACCTGGTCACCATTCTCCAGCAGCAGCTGATTTATCGCGGCCTGGAAAAACGTGGTCTGCATAGCCGCGACAAGAAGAAAGCGTAAGCGATCCAGAGCGGGAGCAATCCCGCCCTAAAATAGTCTATTCTCAGGCGGTCAAAGCGACCGCCTGTGTTTTTTGTAGCGAGAGAAAATTTATGAGCCACAGCGATACCATTGTTGCCCAGGCGACGCCGCCCGGACGCGGCGGCGTAGGCATTCTGCGCGTCTCTGGCGCCCAGGCGGCAGAGGTCGCCCGCCAGCTACTGGGCAAACTGCCTAAGCCGCGTTACGCCGATTATCTGCCGTTCACCGATAGCGATGGCCGCGTGCTGGATCAGGGCATTGCGCTGTGGTTTCCTGGTCCTAACTCCTTTACTGGTGAAGATGTGCTGGAGCTGCAGGGCCACGGCGGCCCGGTGATCCTGGACCTGCTACTGAAGCGCATCGTGGCGCTGCCTGGCGTGCGTATCGCTCAGCCGGGTGAGTTTTCAGAACGTGCGTTTCTGAATGACAAGCTCGATCTGGCGCAGGCCGAAGCGATTGCTGACCTGATTGATGCCAGCTCTGAGCAGGCGGCGCGTTCGGCAGTGAACTCCCTGCAGGGCGTCTTCTCCACCCGTATCAATCATCTTGTGGAAGCACTCACTCACCTGCGGATCTATGTCGAAGCCGCTATCGACTTCCCGGATGAGGAGATCGATTTCCTCTCTGACGGCAGAATCGAAGCGCAGCTGAATACGGTGATCGGCGACCTGGATGCCGTCCGTGCCGAAGCACGTCAGGGCAGCCTGCTGCGTGAAGGGATGAAAGTGGTGATTGCGGGCCGGCCTAATGCGGGCAAATCGAGCCTGCTGAATGCGCTGGCGGGCCGTGACGCCGCCATCGTCACGGATATCGCAGGCACCACCCGTGACGTACTGCGTGAGCATATTCATATTGATGGCATGCCGCTGCATATCATCGACACCGCCGGTCTGCGTGAAGCCAGCGACGAAGTGGAGCGCATAGGGATTGAGCGCGCCTGGCAGGAGATCGAACAGGCTGATCGCGTGCTGTTTATGGTGGACGGCACGACGACCGATGCCACCGAAGCGGCGGCGATCTGGCCCGATTTCGTCTCCCGTCTGCCGCCCGAACTGCCGATTACCGTGGTCCGCAACAAGGCGGATGTCACCGGTGAGTCTCTCGGTCTGACAGAAGTAAATGGTCACTCACTGATTCGCCTGTCGGCACGCACCAGCGCGGGCGTGGACGAGCTGCGCGATCACCTGAAGCAGAGCATGGGCTTCGCCGGCAATATGGAAGGCGGCTTCCTGGCGCGTCGCCGTCATCTGCAGGCGCTGGAGCTGGCGGCAACGCACTTACAGCAGGGTAAAGCGCAGCTGCTCGGTGCCTGGGCCGGTGAGCTACTGGCGGAAGAGTTACGTCTTGCCCAGCAGGCGTTAAGCGAGATCACCGGCGAGTTCACTTCTGACGATCTGCTGGGTCGCATCTTCTCCAGCTTCTGTATCGGTAAATAACCGTGCTGGCCTGATAGCGTCCTGCTGTCAGGCCAGATTTCCTGCCACGCTGCCTCCCTGTTATTCCCGCCTCTGCGTTGATTCTTGCTGATATGTTATTTTGCGGCGGCACGGCATTGCCGTATAACGGTTGAAGCGCCGATCTGACGTGCGGCGACGGATTGCGGTGAGTGATCCCCGCCTCATCCCGCCGCGCCGGACCGGACGCAAACCCACTACGTGAACACCGTTGGGCGAACTTTTTCGCCTGAAACAGGAGAGTTGCATGAGTACACCGCTCGACACTGCCGCACTGGACACGCTGTTTAATGACGCCCGCACCCACAGTTACTGGCAGGCTAAGCCCGTCGATAACGCCCTGCTGGAGCAGCTCTATGCTTTAACGGCACTGGGCCCGACCTCGGCGAACTGCTCGCCTGCGCGATTTGTTTTCGTGACCTCGGCGGAAGGCAAAGAGAAGCTGAAACCGGCACTCTCTTCCGGCAATCTGGAAAAAACCATGAGCGCGCCGGTCACGGTGATTGTGGCCTGGGACCGCGAGTTCTATGAGCAGCTGCCCGCCCTGTTCCCGCATGCTGATGCGCGCAGCTGGTTTACCGGCAGCCCAGAAGCGGCAAAAGAGACCGCTTTCCGTAACAGCAGCCTGCAGGCGGGCTACCTGATTCTGGCGGCGCGTTCGCTGGGTCTGGATGCCGGTCCGATGTCCGGTTTTGATCCGGCCAAAGTCAATGACGCCTTTTTCCCCGACGGTCAGTATCAGGTTAACCTGCTGATTAACCTTGGCTATGGTGACGCATCAAAACTGCATCCGCGCCTGCCGCGACTGAGCTTTGAGCAGGCGAGCCGTTTCGCCTGATGCTGCCCGCGTCGCGATTCGAATCGCGACGCTTATCTCTGGTCGATCCCCGCGACTCTGCTCATCCTAATCCGAATTTATCCCAATCTGTGCGTTGCCAGGTGCATTAAGGTAAGAAAATTCCTACAATGCTTCTGATGATTATCTGACCATTTTCACGGAGCGACAGATGGCTGGTCATTTTGTACGCTGGACGGGCGATCCCGGCTTCCCGGCTAATGATTTACGCATTCCCCAGGCTATCACCGACACGGCACAGCAGTTTGCTGACAAACGCCGTGGGCGATTTCTTGCCGCCCGTACCCTGCTGGCACAACTGATGCTACGGGTTTATGGCATTGGCGAACTGCCGCGCCTGCTTATCCAGAGCAACGGACGCCCCGTTTTTGCTGACAGCGATCTGCCCGATTTCAGCATCGCCTATGCGGGTAATACGGTGGGTGTGCTGCTGGCCGAAGAGGGTGGACGTGCCGGTCTGGATATGGAGATTGTGCATGCCAGAAGCCGTCAGACTCAGGAGCAGCTGATTCAGGGATTAACCTCGGGCGAGATCGCCTGGATCAATGCCCAGCAGGATGCCATGGAGGCGGTGACGCAGATCTGGACATTACGCCAGAGCATTCTCAAGCTGACGGGAGAGGGCGATCGGGGACTGGATTCGCTGCGCCTGTTGCCCGGTGCGGGTCGGCTGCGATCTTCACTCTATCCCGATATTCAGGTGGTGTGTGATGCGGAGCCCATGCTGGTCTGGTCGTGTGCGCTGTCGTCTGCGACTCAGCGTCTGCATCTGTGGGAGATGGATAACGCCTTTCAGTGGCACGCATTACGCGAAATAGAGATGGGTAAGCCCAACATCGGGCCTCATGCTCTGCGGCTGACCAGCCTGCCCAGCGAGCGCAGCCTGCATCCTGAAATGTAAAAAGCCGCAACCCGGAGGTTGCGGCCCTGAATGCGCTTAGTGCGCGTCTACAAAAACAATCTTCAGCACAAACAGCAGAGCAACAATCACTACGCAGGGGCTGATTTCACGCCAGCGGCCAGTACCCAGCTTCATGACGCAGTAAGCGATGAATCCCAGCGCAATGCCTTCGGTGATGGAAAAGCTGAAGGGCATCATGGCGGCGGTCACAAACGCCGGAACGGCTTCGGTCAAATCATCCCAGCGAACGCGCGACAGGCTGGCGGTCATTAACACCCCAACGTAAATCAGCGCGCCCGCAGCGGCGTAGGACGGCACCATCGCGGCCAGCGGTGACAGGAAGGTCACCAGCAGGAACAGCAGGCCGGTGACCACGGCCATCAGGCCGGTACGGCCACCAATCGCCACGCCCGAGGTGCTTTCGATATAGGCGGTCACGGATGAGGTGCCTGCCAGCGCGCCACTCACTGAACTGATGCTGTCGACATAGAGCGCCTGCTGCATGCGCGGGAAAGTGCCGGTTTCATCAGTCAGTCCCGCTTTGTCGGTGACGCCGATCAGCGTGCCGGAGGAGTCGAACAGGTTGACCAGCATAAAGGAGAAGATTACGCCTGCCATGCCGATGTTGAAGGCGCCTTTGATATCCACCTGGCCAACCACAGAAGTAATGGAAGGCGGCGCAGAAAACAGGCCGACAAACTTCACGTCGCCCAGCATCCAGCCGATAGCGGTGGTAACCACCATCGAGATCAGCACTGCCGCGTGGATATTGCGTGATGCCAGAATAGCGATGATAAAGAAGCCCAGCGCGCCCAGCAGTACGCTGTGCGAGGTCAGGTTCCCCACGGCCACCAGGGTATCGGGATTCGGCACGATAATACCGGCATTCTTCAGCCCCATCATGGCGATAAACAGGCCGATACCGGCGGTAATGCCGACACGCAGGCTCAGCGGGATATTGGCAATCATCCAGTAGCGAACCCGCAGTAGCGTCAGGATCAGCAGGCCGACCGCACCCCAGAAGATCGCGCCCATACCCACCTGCCACGAATAGCCCATCGCGCCAACCACCACAAAGGCGAAAAAGGCGTTCAGCCCCATTGCGGGCGCCAGCGCCACCGGCAGATTGGCAAACAGTCCCATCAGAATGCTGCCAAAGGCGGCAATCAGACAGGTGGTCACAAACACCGCCTGGGTATCCATGCCGGCGACGCCGAGGATCTGCGGATTGACGAAGACGATGTAGACCATCGTCAGAAAGGTGGTGATACCCGCGATCACTTCGGTGCGCACCGTGGTGCCATGTTCCTGCAGCCTGAAGATGCGCTGCAAAACGCCTTGCTTGCTCATGCCATCCATCCAGAAGAAAAAATCATCGGCGCGTATCCTGGCGATTTTACCGGGGCAATACAATGATTTTTCGCAACCGATTGCCAGTCTCGCAATCTGCGCTGAGTGCGGTAGAGTGTGGAGCACACCCCTGAATCGAAGGATAGAGTCTGATGTCAGTAGAATGCGTCTTTTTTGATTGCGATGGCACGCTGGTGGACAGTGAGTTGCTCTGTACCCAGGCCTACGTCAACACCTTTGCCCGTTACGGCCTGGAACTGTCGCTGCAGCAGATGTTTGAGAAGTATAAGGGCGTCAAACTCTACGACATTATTCGTGACGTCGGCGACGCGCATCAGGTGACGCTGCCGATGGAAGAGGTGGAGACCGCCTATCGCGCAGAGGTCGCGCGGCTGTTTGATCAGCAACTGCAGCCCATCCCGGGCGCGAAAGCGCTGGTTGAGCAGATCAAGGTACCGATGTGCGTGGTTTCAAACGGGACGGTAAAAAAGATGCAGCACTCGCTGGGCTTAACCGGCATGCTGCCGCTGTTTGCGGAGCACCTCTACAGCGGCTATGACATTCTGCACTGGAAGCCTGATCCGGAACTGATGTACCACGCGGCAGAACAGATGCAGGTGCCGATTGAGCGCTGCATTCTGGTGGATGACTCCGAAGCGGGCGCCCGCGCCGGTATCGCCGCTGGCATTCCGGTCTACTACTACTGCGCTGATCCGCACAACCCTGAACTGGATCACCCGCTGGTGACGCGCTTCGACGATATGGCGCAACTGCCTGCGCTGTGGCGCGCCCGTGGCTGGGATCTGGTGTAGCGCGGGCCAGCATGACACACACCGTCTGGTTTTTAACCCTGCCCGGCGTGATGGCGCTGGATCTCACCGGACCGGCCGAGACGCTGAAGCTGGCGGGCGATCACTTTACGCTGCGCTACATCGGCCCGCAGCCGGAGGTGGTCTGCTCCACCGGCATGACCATTGGCGGCATCGAACCGTTACCTGATCAGTTGCCCGCCGGGAGTCTGCTGGTGGTGCCTGGCGTCTATGACTCGCAGCTCTGTTACGCCACGCCGCAGGCCGGAGAGGCTCGCGACTGGCTGATGCGCCAGCACGCCGCGCTGCGCGCGCAGACCTTTATGCTGGTCTGCGTCTGCTCGGGGGCGCTGCTGGCGGCGCAGGCAGGCATGCTGGATGACGTGCTCTGCACCACTCATCATGATGTGATTGCCCGTCTGAAAGCCGCGGCCCCGCGCGCACGGGTGCAGGAGAACCGGGTGTTTGTCGGGCATGAGAATATCTGGACCAGCGCAGGCATCACGGCGGGAATCGATCTGGCGCTGCATCTGATTAATCAGCTCTGTGATACGCAAACCGCGCTGGCGGTAGCGCGGGAGATGGTGGTCTGGTTCCGCCGTGCCGGTGACGATCCGCAACTTTCGCCGTGGCTGCGTTACCGCAACCACATGCATCCGGCCATTCACCGGGCGCAGGATCTGATGACTGCCCATCCTGAGCACGGCTGGACCCTGACCGAGCTGGCTGGACGCACGCATGTCAGCAGCCGCCATCTGGCGCGGCTGTTTCGCCAGCATCTGGGGATTAGCGTGCGTGAATACCATGAGCAGCTGCGGGTTGGCGTGGCACGCCAGCGTCAGCAGCAGGGTGAATCTGCCGAAAAAGCGGCGCTGGCGGCGGGGTTTTCATCTGCGCGCCAGCTACGGCGCGCCCGCCAGCGTGAAGCCGATCAGCTGACAAAGTGACGGGTATCGACGCGTTTCAGTGCCATACCCAGCAGCAGGCTGCCGCCCAGCGTCAGCCCGAACACCCAGGGCAGGTCGAGCCACGGACGTGACATATCATCGTAATGATGCGTTCGCAGGTAGTGAATGAACAGCGCATGAAAGCCGTAGATCGGCAGTGAATAGCGTGCAATCACCGTTAAACCCGGCAGCGTGCGCTGGTTCAGGCTGTTTTTAAACACGATCAGCAGGCTGATCGCGGCGATAAACACCAGCGGTCCGCAGTAGAGATACCAGGTGTCATTAAACGCCCCGTTGACGATCAACGCCTGTTTCGTCCCTAACGTAATGCCAATCACACAGGCGATAAACAGCCCGGCAGCCAGCGGCGTCAGGCCGCGCCGGGTCGTCTCCATCGTGCCGATAGCCCGTCCCAGCAGCGCATAGAGCAGGTAGTAGATACTGTCACCGCTGACATAGAGATTAACCGGCAGAAAGTGAAACGGCCCCAGCGACTGGCTGACCGTATTGGGATTGGCGAGCACCGCCAGCACCAGCACCAGCAGCGCCACGTAGCGCGCCTGCACGGTTTTTACCTGGATCAGGGGCGACAGCAGATAGATGCCGATCAGCGCAAAGAAGAACCACAGGTGATAAAACACCGGCTTCTGCAGCATCTTCAGGATTGATCGCCCTTCGCTGATGGGGGTCAGCCAGGTGATATAGGCCAGCGATACCGCGCTGTAGAACAACAGACAGAGCACCAGCCGGAGCATATGGCGCGGCTGGGCGCTGCGTTCGCCAAAAAACAGATAGCCGGAGATCATAAAGAACAGCGGAACACAGACGCGTGATGCTGAGTTCAGCAGATTAGCCGCATCCCAGGTGATGCCAGTCACCGCCATCGGCCCGGTGATATACCAGGTGGTGGTATGAATCACGATCACCATCAGGCAGGCAACCGCGCGTAAATTATCGATCCAGTAAATCTTTTGCGGCATGGCATCCTCTTGCGCATCGCGTCCGTGCGCAAAAGGGTAGCCAAATGCGACCAGAGCAACAACTGCTGCCAGCAGGATTCGGAGCCATCTGTATGCCAGCGCCCTGAATCACCGCGAAAACGCGCCGGTAGCGCCTGGGATTTACGGCTGCACATCGCGCGGTCAAAGGGTATACTGTCGGCCTCTTTTTTTAATCTAACCGAAGCGCGTGCACACTCAACATGCAAAAGTTTGATACCAAAACCTTTCAGGGGCTGATCCTGACCTTGCAGGATTACTGGGCGCGTCAGGGCTGCACCATTGTCCAACCGCTGGACATGGAAGTGGGCGCTGGCACTTCACACCCGATGACCTGCCTGCGCGCACTCGGCCCGGAGCCGATCGCCGCCGCTTACGTGCAGCCATCACGCCGTCCTACCGATGGCCGCTACGGTGAAAACCCGAACCGCCTGCAACACTATTACCAGTTCCAGGTGATCATCAAACCCTCACCGGATAACATTCAGGAGCTCTATCTTGGCTCGCTGAAAGAGCTGGGTATGGACCCGACGGTGCATGACATTCGCTTCGTGGAAGATAACTGGGAAAACCCGACGCTGGGTGCCTGGGGACTCGGCTGGGAAGTGTGGCTCAACGGCATGGAAGTGACGCAGTTCACCTACTTCCAGCAGGTTGGCGGCATGGAGTGTAAGCCGGTGACCGGCGAGATCACCTACGGTCTGGAGCGTCTGGCGATGTACATCCAGGGCGTCGACAGCGTTTACGATCTGGTGTGGAGCGACGGTCCGCTGGGCAAAACCACCTACGGCGACGTGTTCCATCAGAACGAAGTGGAGCAATCCACCTATAACTTCGAATACGCCGACGTTGATTTCCTCTTTACCTGCTTCGAGCAGTATGAGAAAGAGGCGCAGCATCTGCTGGCGCTGGAAAAACCGCTGCCACTGCCCGCCTACGAACGCATTCTTAAAGCGGCACACAGCTTCAACCTGCTGGATGCCCGCAAAGCGATCTCGGTAACAGAGCGTCAGCGCTATATTCTGCGCATTCGTACCCTGACCAAAGCCGTGGCTGAAGCTTACTACGCCTCTCGCGAGGCTATGGGCTTCCCGATGTGCAATAACAAAAAGTAAGAGGCAGCCATGACTGAACAAACCTTCCTGGTGGAGATCGGCACCGAAGAGCTGCCACCAAAAGCCCTGCGCAGCCTGGCAGAAGCCTTTGCCGCGCAGGTCACTGCTGAACTGGATGCCGCTAACCTGAGCCACGGCGAGGTCAACTGGTTTGCTGCGCCGCGTCGTCTGGCGCTGAAAGTCGCAAACCTGAGCGCCTCACAACCCGATCGGGAAGTAGAGAAGCGCGGACCGGCGATCTCTGCTGCGTTTGACGCTGACGGCAACGCGACCAAAGCCGCTGAAGGCTGGGCGCGTGGCAACGGCATTACCGTCGATCAGGCTGAACGTCTCGCCACCGATAAAGGCGAATGGCTGGTTTATCGCGCTCAGGTCAAAGGCGAAGCGGCCCAGGCGCTGCTGCCCGCAATGATCGCTACCGCGCTCAGCAAGCTGCCGGTGCCAAAACTGATGCGCTGGGGCAACAGCGATGTGCAGTTCGTCCGTCCGGTTCACACCGTGACGATGCTGCTGGGCGATGAGCTGATCCCTGGCACCATTCTGGGCATTAAGTCAGATCGGGTTATTCGTGGTCACCGCTTTATGGGTGAAAGCGAAATCACGCTCGACAACGCCGATCAGTACCCTGATGTGCTGGAAAAACGCGGCCAGGTCATTGCCGACTATCAGGTCCGCAAAGCGATGATTAAAGCCGATGCTGAAGCAGCAGCACGCCGTTTAGGCGGCAACGCTGATATCAGCGACAGCCTGCTGGAAGAGGTGACATCGCTGGTGGAGTGGCCGGTGGTCCTGACCGCGACCTTTGAAGAGAAATTCCTCAAGGTACCTGCGGAAGCGCTGGTCTACACCATGAAAGGCGATCAGAAGTATTTCCCGGTGTATGACAATGACGGCAACCTGATGCCGAACTTCATTTTCGTCACCAACATCGAATCCAGCGATCCGCGCCAGATTATCTCCGGCAACGAAAAAGTGGTACGTCCACGCCTGGCCGATGCGGAGTTCTTCTTTAATACCGACCGCAAAAAGCGTCTGGAAGATCACCTGCCGCGTCTGGAGACGGTGCTGTTCCAGAAAGAGCTGGGCACGCTGCGTGATAAAACCGATCGCATTCAGGCCCTCGCGGGCTGGATTGCCGGTGAAATTGGCGCAGATGTGAATTACGCCACCCGCGCGGGCCTGCTGTCGAAGTGTGACCTGATGACCAACATGGTCTTCGAGTTCACCGACACCCAGGGCGTTATGGGCATGCACTACGCGCGTCACGACGGCGAAGCCGAAGATGTGGCGGTGGCGCTGAATGAGCAGTATCAGCCGCGCTTTGCCGGTGACGCTCTGCCGTCCAGCCCTGTCGCCTGTGCACTGGCGATTGCCGATAAAATGGATACGCTGGCCGGTATTTTCGGCATTGGTCAGCATCCAAAAGGCGACAAAGATCCGTTCGCACTGCGTCGTGCGGCGCTGGGCGTGCTGCGTATCATCGTTGAGAAGAACCTGCCGCTCGATCTGCAGACTCTGACCGAAGAAGCGGTGCGCCTGTATGGCAGCAAGCTGAGCAACGCCCGCGTGGTGGATGATGTGATCGACTTTATGCTGGGTCGCTTCCGCGCCTGGTATCAGGAAGAGGGTCACAGCATCGACACGCTGCAGGCGGTTCTGGCGCGTCGTCCGACCCGTCCGGCTGACTTTGATGCACGCATGAAAGCGGTGTCTCACTTCCGTACGCTGGAAGCAGCCGCAGCACTGGCGGCGGCGAACAAGCGCGTCTCTAACATTCTGGCAAAATCGACTGAAACGCTGAATGAGAGCGTGCAGGCGTCGCTGCTGAAAGAGAACGAAGAGATCCAGCTGGCGACCTTTGTCACTGCGCTGAGCAGCAAGCTGCAGCCTTACTTCGCTGAAGGTCGTTATCAGGACGCGCTGGTCGAACTGGCACAGCTGCGTACTGCGGTAGACAACTTCTTCGATAAAGTGATGGTTAACGCCGACGATCAGGCGGTGCGGGTTAATCGCCTGACGCTGCTGTCAAAACTGCGTGAGCTGTTCCTGCAGGTCGCGGATATCTCGCTGCTACAGTAATGCTATTTGTTGTGCGAAAAAGGGACGAGTAATCGTCCCTTTTTTTATGGGATTTTTTGGCCTGATGTCTTCAACTCATACCTGAGTGTGACCGCTATGGCGGCCATTTTTTAGGATGCAAATGAATACGCTAAAGTGCCTAAACTGCCATTGCCGGTCATCAGAAATCGGCTGTTGTGATGCGCCAGGTGGTAAATATTATGTCTATATATCAAAAGGTTAATAGCTAATTTTTCTCCTGTCATACTCTAAGGTTTTTCATCAATCCGGTGGTTAAGAAACCGCCCTAAAAATAGCCAGCCCTCTTGTTTTTCCCCTCGCCTGATGGATAATTCGCCAGAATTTACACCCGGTTACATTTAGTGAGATGGAATTTTCATGAAAAGGATTTGTTTATCGCTCTGGCATCCGCCAGTGCGTCTGCTCACCATGGTGGCAGGCGCGCTGCTCTGCTCTGCTTTCCCGCTGATGGCAGCCCCGCCAGCCGATAATCCCCGCGAAGAAGGCCAGGCGATTGATGCCCGCGAGCAACTGCGTCAGCAGACGCGCGAGCGCGTGCTGCAACAGCAGAATGCGCCGCAGGCGAATGAAAATCTTCCCCGTCCTGATAGTCGTCTGCCCGGTTATCCTGTCAGTGAGCAGCCCTGCTTTACCATCAATCAGATCGCCCTGACTGGCGACGAAGCCAGCCGTTTTCAGTGGGCGCTCGACGCCGCCGCGGATGCCACCGGCCGCTGCCTGGGCGGACAGGGCATCGTGCTGGTCATTAACAAAGTGCAGAATGCAATTCTCGCCAAAGGCTATGTCACCACCCGCGTCATGGCACAGGAGCAGGATCTGACTAAAGGCGTATTAACGCTGACGTTACAGCCGGGCCGTATCAGCAGGATCCGTTTTGATGAACCGGTTTCCTGGCGTGGACGGCTGTGGAATGCGATTCCGGCGTCATCGGGCGAGATATTAAATCTGCGGGATATTGAGCAGGGGCTGGAAAACTTCAAGCGGGTGCCCAGTGCCAGTGCCGACATTAAAATCGTGCCGGGCGAGCAGGAAGCCACCAGCGATCTGCAGGTCAACTGGCGCGAAGGCAGACCGGTGCGGCTCAGTCTGGGACTGGATGACAGCGGCTCCAGAAGTACCGGGCGCTACCTCGGTTCCGCCACCCTCGCAGTGGATGCGCCCTTTGCGCAGAACGATCTGTTTTACGCCAATATTGGCAAAAATCTGTTTGAGCATGGGCCGTTCGGTAACCGCTCGCACACCCTGAATTACTTTTTCCCGATAGGCTACTGGGCCGTTTCCGCCAACTACAACGACTACACCTATCACCAGAACATCCCCAATGCCAATGAGGTGCTGCGCTACAGCGGCAAGAGCGATAATTTCCAGCTCATGGTCTCCCGGTTGCTCTACCGCGATCAGTCGAACAAAACCACGCTTAATCTGCTTGGCTACCGCAAACATTCCACCAACGCCGTCAACGATATCGACATTGTGCAGCAAAAGCGGCGCACCGCGGGCTGGGAACTGGGCCTGAATCAGCATAGCTATCTGGGCAGCAGCACGCTGGACGCCAGTATCGCCTGGCGGCGCGGTACCGGGGCGTTTAATGCGCTTCCTGCACCAGAAGAGTCGCGTCATCAGGGCAGCGCGCGTACCGGCATATTGCTGGGCGACCTCGGCATCAACCATCCTTTCGCCGTGGGCGAGCAGCCCTGGCGGGTCTACAGCAGTGTGCGGGGACAATGGAGTCCAAATGCCCTGACGCCACAGGAGCGCATGGCGATTGCCGGCCGTTATACGGTACGCGGCTTCGACGGTGAACAGATGTTGTCGGGGGAAAAAGGACTGCTGTGGCGCAACGAAATTGGCTGGAATCTTTTCTCGCGCGGGCATGAGCTCTATCTGGCTGCCGATTATGGCCGGGTAAGCGGGCCTGCGACTCGCGATCTTGTCGGGCATCAGTTGGCAGGCAGTGCAATAGGGGTACGCGGCGCGCTCTGGGGGCGCTTCAGCTACGACCTGTTTGCGGGCATTCCGCTCTATAAACCCGCGGGTTTTCATACCTCAGGCGCGACGGCGGGTTTCAGCGTTAACCTGGAAATCTGACCACCAAAGCGGGCGATCCCGCTATCTGAACAGAGTGACTTTCACATGGATGTGACACATGAATAAACATTGCTATCGCATTATCTTCAGCCGCACCCATGGGGAACTCCGGGTGGTGTCAGAACTTGCCCGCAGTTGCAGCACGGAACCCGGCCAGAGCCGTGGCAACGGCGCGCCGCGTCTCTGGGTCACTTTACGCCGCGCGGCGTGGCTGCTGGGAATGGCCCTGTTTGCCAGGCCTGCAATGGCGAACGGCATTGTGGCGGATAGCAATGCTACGCCAGGACAGCGGCCGGACGTCATCGCCACCCAGAATGGGCTTCCGCAGGTTAATATCACCGCCCCCAATCAGGCGGGTATCTCGCATAACCAGTATCAGCAATTCGATGTCGCGCAGAACGGCGCCATCCTGAATAACTCCGCAGTGATGACCTCAACACAACTGGCCGGAATGATTCAGGGCAACCCGAATCTCAACCCAGACACCCCAGCGGCGCGGGTGATCATCAACGAAGTAAACAGCAATAATCCCAGCCAGCTGCGCGGTTATATGGAAGTGGCGGGCGGACGGGCGCAGGTGATCGTTGCCAACCCGGCCGGGATTGTCTGTAACGGATGCGGCACCATCAACGCCGGACGGATGACGCTGACCACCGGCAAACCACAGCTCAACGCTGACGGCAGTCTGGCGGGTTATCAGGTCGAACGCGGCGTGGTGCGCATTGAAGGCGGCGGACTCAACGGCGATCCGCGTCATGATACTGAGTATGTTGACGTACTGGCCCGCGCGGTGGAGATCAATGCGGGCGTCTGGGCCAAAAAAGAGCTGGCGGTGGTGGCCGGTCGCAATCGCGTAAGCGCAGACGCACAGACGTTCACACCGCTGGCTGATGACGGCAGCGCCAGACCTGAACTGGCGATCGACATGGGGCAGATGGGCGGCATGTACAGCGGCCAGATCCGCATGATAGGCACTGAAGCGGGCGTCGGCGTGCGAAATCAGAACGCTCAGGTGCAGGCGGGCAAAACGCTGGTGGTGAGCAGCGAAGGTAAGCTTGTCTGGCAGTTGGCGGCGCAGGATGGCGTGACGCAGGCCGGAGGCGACATCAGCCTGGCGGCCAGAGAGGATATTGACTATCAGGGCAAACTCCACAGTGGCGGTCAGCTGACGGTCCGGAGCCGCGAAGGCGGAATCACTCAGTCCGGCACCCTGGCGGCGGCAGGTGATGTGCGGCTGACGGCGGCCCGCAGCATCCAGAGCAGCGGACACCTGCTGGCAGGCAGCGATGCCAGTAGCCAGGTTGTACAGGAAGCTAATCTGCAGCTGGAGAGCCAGGATACCATTCGGGCCAGCGGCAGCCTGCTGAGCAAAAAAGAGGTCAGCGCGCGCGGACGCCGGGTCGATCTCAGTGGCGCTCAGGTCGCCGCCAGCCGCGCAACGCTGACGGCTCAGGAGGGTGGTGTTGCCGTGCGGCAGGCGGTGATCAATGGCTATGAGCTGGTGATTAATACGGCAGGTGATATCGAGGCGCAGCAGGCGCAGATTAGTGCCGGGCGCTGGCAGATCGATGGACGCAGCCTGTTCAGCCAGCAGGCCGGATGGTCGCAGACCGGAAGTGGCGAAAGCCGCTTCACGTTGAGTGGTGGGCTGGATAACAGCGACGGAGCGATTGAGAGCCGGCAACTCAGCTTCCGGGCCGCCTCGCTGAATAACCAGCGTGGACGCATGGTCGCACTCGACAACGCCGCCCAAAAATGGCGGATTGACGGTCTGCTCGACAATACCGCGGGTGAGCTGGGTAACAACGGCGATCTGACGCTTGAGACAGGCAGCCTGACTAACCAGGGTGGCACCGTTAAAACCCAGGCCGCGCTGGCTATTAATGCCCGCGACGTGGTTAACAACAGTCAGGGTAAGCTGCTGGCCGGTGATGCGCTGACGCTCAGCGCGGGCGGTGATCTCGATAATCACGCTGGCACCCTGAACGGCGGTCAGCTGTCGCTGACCACGCAGCATCTGAATAATGTGCAGGGCGAGATCGTCAGCCAGCGCGATCTCGATCTGACGACACTACAGGGCCTGGATAACAGCGATGGCTGGATCGAAGCGGGTCATCATCTCTCACTCAACAGCGGCGGACTCTGGCAGAACCGCGACGGAACGGCACAGGGCGGTGAGCGAGTCACGGCGACGACAGATCAGCTCAATAACGCCAGCGGCCGGTTGCAGTCTGGCGGTGATCTGGAGCTGACCAGCCGTGGCGATATCCTCAACCAGAGCGGCAAACTCACGGCGAAAAATGCCCTCGCGGTCCATGGCACCGCAGCGACGCTATTTGATAACGATGGCGGATCGCTGCAAAGCGGCGGCGATCTGCTGCTGCAGGGCGGCGCACTGAACAATCGCCAGTCAGGGCAGATTCTCAG
This sequence comes from Pantoea sp. OVA07A, assembly GCF_019969975.1. NCBI lineage: Bacteria > Pseudomonadati > Pseudomonadota > Gammaproteobacteria > Enterobacterales > Erwiniaceae > Pantoea > Pantoea sp. OVA07A. The sequence goes on from NZ_JAHXYM010000007.1 coordinate 96,945, forward strand.
CCAGCAGGCACTGACGCTGAACCTGGCGGGCGACTGGGACAATCAGGGTGGCACCCTGACCGGTAATGGCCGCACGCAGGCCAGCGCCGCAAATCTGTTAAATGCTCAGGGCGCGATCAATGCGCTGGATACGCTGGATATGCAGGTTGCTGGTCGTCTGGATAACAGCAATGGCCGCATCTTCAGCCGGTTAAGCCAGACGCTTCAGGCGCAGGAGATGAGCAATACGCAGGGCTGGATGGGCAGCCAGGGAAGCTGGACTGCCACGACTGCCGGTTTCGATAACACGGCGGGCAGCGTACAAAGTCAGCAGCAGGCTGAACTCTCGGCGAACTGGCTTAGTAACGCCAGCGGCGTGTTGCAATCGGCTGCTGGCATGGCGTTACGCATTGCGCAGGATATCAACAACCTGGCCGGTAAAGTCTCTGCTCAGCAGCAGCTTACCGTTCAGGGTCAGACCGAAGGCAGCCGCACCGGTAACATTAACAATGCGGATGGCCAGTGGCTGGCTGGTGAGGGGCTGACTATTACCGCTGCGCGACTCGATAACACCCAGGGCGGTCTGCTCTACAGTCAGCGGCAGTTGAAGCTGAATCTGGCCGGGGATGTGCATAACCAGGCCGGTAAGATCCAGAGCGGCGAAGCGTTCCAGCTGGATGCGCAGACGCTGAACAACACAGGCGGCAATATCGACAGCCAGCAACAGCTGACACTTCAGCTGTCAGGGCAGTTTGATAACAAGGGCGGCGCGGTACGCAGTAATGGCGGGCAGCAGATCAATGCCGCAGCGATCAACAACCGTCAGGGCGTGTTCAGCAGCCGTGAAGCGATTAATCTGACCACCGGGCAGCTGGAGAATGCCAGCGGCACACTGATTAGCCAGGGCGCGGGAAGTTATCACGTCGGCACGCTCAACAACCAGCAGGGCAAAGTCCACAGCGGCGCGGCGCTGACCCTTGAAGCCGCACAACTGAACAATCAGGGCGGCCAGCTGGTGGCCACGCAAGATTTAGTGCTGAACGCCACGGCGATCGATAACAGTACCCAGGGTGTGATCAGCAGTCAGGCGGGGCTCTCACTGCAGGCCGATCGCCTTATCAACCGCGACGGCGGTCTGTTACTCGGCACCACCTACAGCGACATTACTGCCCGTGATATCGATAACAGCGCCGGACGGCTGCAGAGCGCCGGAACGCTCATGCTGCGCGGTGTTGCACAGCTGGACAACCGGCAGGGACGGGTGCTGGCGAATGGCGATCTCACCCTCAACGGTGATCTCTCACCGACTGATTCACCGCTGGTGCTGCTCAATCAGAGCGGAAGGCTGGAGAGTGCTGGCGCATTGAGCATCCATGCACACTCTTTTGATAATCAGGGCGGCACGCTGCTGGGCCTGCAAGCTCTGACGCTGACCGCGCAACAGGACTACACCCGCCAGGCGAGCGAAACCATCAGCAGTAACGGCACGGTGACTGTCTCTCTGAGCGGGGCGTTTACTAACCTGGTGGACTGGCTGCTGCCGGGTAATCTGGTGCTGAATGCGGCAGGCATAACCAACCCGGCGATGCTGGTGGGCAAAACAGTTCAGCTCACGACCGGTGCGCTGCTGAACAGCGGGCGTCTTGAAGCCGACGACCTGACGCTGAATGTCGACTCGCTGGATAACCGTGCCGCGTTGATAGGTGATGAAGTCACCGTGCGTTCCCGGGTGATCGACAACCATGGACAGCCTGCGGTCATCGCGGCAACTCAAAACCTGACCCTGCAGGCCCGTGAGCGGCTGAGCAACACAGATGGCGCGCTGCTCTATAGCGGCAATCGCCTGTCATTGCATAGCGATGACCTGATCGAGAACCGGGCGAGCTTTATTGAAGCGGACGGTGATATGACGCTGGAAGCGCGGCGGCTAGACAACCTGCGCGAAGGGCTGGTGATAGAGCGTGAGGCTGAGACCAGCGACTACAAGTGGCATCGTTATAACTACTACTGGCGATCTTACGGCTCAGCAGTGAGCACGGATCTCAGCACCATGGCGTCAACGACTCAGCAACTGACTTTCCAGGATGAGGCCGCGGCGCAGAGCAATCCTTACGGCACCCTGCTGGCAATTGACGCAGTGGGCAAACGCGCTCAGGTACGGGTCATGAACAATCAGGGCGTGCTGACCGATCTTTGGGTTAACTATCTGGCACTGAACCCCAGCGCCGATGGCACGTATGCCATGACGTTCTATGAAACCCGCGGATTCCGGCAAAATAACGTACCGACTCCCTATCAAAATACGGTGTGGCGTGAACATGATCGTGGACGTCTGGAGCAATGGGATCCCGAAAAACATATCGACATCGACAATGCGCCGTTCGTTACTGATTACAACAATTTCCGTGAACGAACTGCAACTGGCACCATAACGCGTGATCGGCTGGTCAGCGAAGGCATGGGTGCCCGTATTCTGGCGGGCGGCAACATGATCCTGCGCATCACCGGAGCGTTACTCAACGATGCCAGCGTGATCACGGCTAACGGCAATCTGACACTGGATGGCGGTGGTAGCATTGATAACCGGGGCTACTCGGTTAATGAGCGACGGCAGGAAGTGATTGTCGACCACTATGACAAGGATACCCATCACTGGTATCCGACCTTCAATTCCGATGAGACCACCGCCCTGGCAACCGTTGACGGCATCATTACCGGCAACGGCAACGTCAGCATTAACGGGGCCAGCATCAGCAATACCACCGTTAATCAGGCGCAGATAAGCCAGCTTGAAGCGGCGCTGCAGGCAGTGGACGCTGAGCGCGCTGAGTATGAACGTAACCCACTGGCCTTTGCCGTGGACGGGGTCGCCCGCCATGACGGCGACACAGAACTTACGACGGGTGCTAACACATCGGGTCGCCCACTGTTACCGGCCGAACTGGCCCTGACGGCGCTACAACAGCTGGAGAAAGTCGCCACAACCATCCCCAATAATGGTCTGTTCAGCCAGCATACCGCGGCGGGCAGTCCGTTCCTGATTGTGACTGATGAGCGCTTTACCAGTCAGAGCAAATTTATCAGCAGCGACTATCTGCTTGAACGGGTGGGTTACGACCCGTCACAGGTGCATAAACGCCTGGGCGACGGTTTTTATGAGCAGCGTCTGGTACGCGAGCAGGTCCTGAAGCTGACCGGCAGGCCTTCCGTTAACGGCTGGGATGCGATGGCGCAGTATCAGGAGCTAATGAACAACGGCTCTAAAGTAGCGCAGGATTTCCATCTGGTGCCGGGCGTGGCGTTGACGCCGCAGCAGATTGCGGCGCTGCAACAGGATATCGTCTGGCTGGTCAGCGAAACGGTTGATACGGCAGACGGCCCTCAGACGGTGTGGGTGCCGAAAGTTTATCTGGCACAGACCACGCTGCGCCTGACTGGCGCGGGCGCGGTGATTGGCGGCGGTAATCTGCAGCTCTCGGCAGACAGCGTGACTAATGCCGGTAACCTCTTTGCGGACCAGGCGCTCTCCATCGACAGCGGGCAGTTTCAGCACCTGGGTGGCGATATCAAGGCGGGCAGCATTGATGTGAAGGCGGAGACGCTGACGATCAGCACCGATCTGCAGAATGCCCTGCGTCAGGCGACGATGAGTGCTGAGAATATCAGCCTCAGCGGCACCGATATCCGGCTGCAGGGCGCGAAACTCAATGCCACCAATAACCTCAGTCTGAGCGCGCGCAACAACCTGGAGATCGGTGCCGCGAAAAGCAGTCACAGCGGCAGCCTGAACGTTATCTCCGGGGCGATGGGTAACCGCACCAGCAGCGGCATAGAAGAAGCGGGCAGGCGCATGGCGCAGGTCAGCGGCGAGTGGCAGCAGGCAAAGGGCAGCGAGCTTAACGCCGGTGGCAATCTTCTGCTCTCGGCCGGTCGTGACCTGACGCTGACCGGTAGCCAGGCCAGCGCCTCCGGCTCTGCCCGGGTTCAGGCTGGCGGCGACATTCACATCGGCGCTGAAACCACCACCAATGCCACCCATCTTGAGGCTGGCAGCCGGACTTCATCGGTCAGCAACAGCCGCACGGAAGATCGCCTGGTGCTCAGCACCCTGAGCGGTGACCAGGGCGTGACGCTGGTGGCGGGTAATAACCTGCTGGCCGAAGGCGCGCAGGTTGACAGTACAGAGGGCCGCATTGGCGTCAGCGCGCAGAGCGTTACCATCAAGGACGCGCGTACCCACACGCAGGACCTGGACAGCGAGAACAGGCGGCTGGGTAATACCCGCAGTCATCGTGACGAGGAGACGATTCGCGAGGGCAGCATGGGAAGCACCTTCAGCGGAGAACAGGGTGTAACGGTCATCGGGCGTGAGGGTAACGTGACGGTCACCGGCAGCACGCTGCACAGCGGACAGGGTGCTGTTGCGCTGCAGGCGAAAAAGGATGTCATCCTCAGCCACACGACAGACAGCGAGCACCGCGTCTCAGAAGAAAAAAGTCGCGGCCGGAAAACCAAAGGTGAACGCTCAGAGGAAATGCTGAGTGAGAACGTGGTGGGGAGCACACTCAGTGGACGTGATGGCGTCACGGTGGTAGCGCAGGACGGCAGCATCACCGCCACGGCCAGCACTCTGCACAGTGAGCTGGGGGCCGTTGCACTGCAGGCGAAACAGGATGTGACCCTCAATACCGCCACCGAACGGGCGTTGGACTTTAGTGAAGAACGTTCTGAGAGAAAAGGCTTCCTGAAAAAGAGCAGCAGCCACACTATTACGCAGGACGGCAGCACGCGCGAGAACGGCAGCCTGCTGAGCGGCGAAAGTGTCACGGTCATTGCCGGGCGCGACCTGACGGTGACCGGCTCGGCGGTGGCCGCAGACCAGGACGTCAGTCTGCGGGCCGGACGCGACGTGGAGATCGGCGCGGCGACCGAGACCGACAGTCACTACCAGCTGCAGGAGAACAAAAAGAGCGGGCTGCTGGGCAGCGGTGGCATCGGTTTCACCATCGGCAAGCAGTCCACGCGGCACGAAATTGATGAAAAAGGCACCACCCAGAGCCAGAGCGTCAGCACCATCGGCAGCAGCCAGGGCAGCGTGGACATCACGGCGGGCAACCGGCTGCACGTCGGCGGCGCAGACCTGGTGGCGGGTAAAGACATGAACCTGACGGGCGACAGCGTAACTATCGACCCGGGCTTTGATTCACGCAGCCGTAAGGAAACCTTCGAACAGAAACAGAGCGGTCTGAGCATCGCCCTGTCAGGCACGGCAGGCAGCGCGCTCAACACGGCGGTGAGCACCGCGCAGCAGGCGAGGAAGTCGGGCGACGGGCGGGTCAGCGCGCTGCAGAACACCCAGGCGGCGCTGAACGGGGTGCAGGCGGCGCAGGCGGCTCAGATGGACGGGCTGAACACTGCCGCCGCGGACGCGCACAATGCAGCCGGCGACCTGAAGCCCGGGCAGGACGGCTATCAGGCGGGATCGACCAACACCATCGGCGTCAGCGCCTCGTACGGCAGTCAGTCGTCGAAAAGCGAAACGCGAACTGAGAGCAGTCAGTCGCAGGGCAGCACGCTGACGGCGGGCCGGAATCTGACCGTCACGGCAACCGGCAAAAACGGTACGGCGCAGAGCGGCGACATCAGCATCGCCGGCAGCCAGCTGAAGGCGGGCGGCGATCTGAGCCTGGATGCGTCGCGGGACATCCTGCTGCAGTCGGCGCAGAACACGCAGAGTACCGACAGTAAGAACAGCAGCAAGGGCGGCAGCGTCGGGGTCGGTATCGGCGTCGGGTCAGGCGGCTACGGCATCAGCGTGTCGGCGAGCGTCAACGCGGCGAAGGGCAGCGAAAAAGGCAACGGGCTGGCGCACAGCGAGACCACGCTGGACGCGGGCAACCGGCTCAGCCTGACCAGCGGGCGCGACACGACGCTCACGGGCGCGCAGGCCAGCGGTGAGAGCGTGAAGGTGGACACGGGCCGCAACCTGACGCTGACCTCAGAGCAGGACAGCGACCGCTATGACTCGAAGCAGCAGAGCGCCAGCGCGGGCGGCAGCTTCACCTTCGGCTCAATGACCGGGTCGGCGAACGTGAACGTGAGCCGGGATAAGATGCACAGCACCTGGCAGAGCGTGGCCGAGCAGACCGGGATTTTTGCGGGCAAGGGCGGCTTTGACGTCACGGTGGGTGAGCATACGCAGCTGAACGGCGCGGTTATTGCGAGTACGGCAGATGCCAGCCTGAATAAGCTCGACACCGGCACGCTGGGCTTCGGCAATATTGAGAACCACGCGGAATATGAGGTGGAGCATCAGAGTGCGGGCATGAGCACGGGCGGCAGCGTGGGCGGTCAGTTCGCCGGGAACATGGCGAACGGCATGCTGGCGGGGCTGAACGACAGCGGCAGCGCGGACTCCACCACGAAGGCGGCGGTGAGCGAAGGCACTATCGTCATCCGCGACCCGTCGAAGCAGAAGCAGAACGTGGCGGACCTCAGCCGCGACGTGGCGAACGCGAATCCGGGGCTGGACGTCATCTTCGACAAGGAGAAGGAGCAGAACCGGCTGAAGGCGGCGCAGCTTATCGGGGAAATCGGGGCTCAGGCGGGAGATATCGCACGGACGCAGGGTCAGATAGCGGGCATGAAGGCGCAGCAGGACCCGGCGGCTCTTCAGGCGGCGCGTGAGCAGCTGGCGGCAAGCGGTAAGCCTTATACGGAAGCCGATATATCGCAGCGGGCGTATGACAATGCGATGAAGCCGTTCGGCACGGGTTCGTCGCTGCAGCAGGGCATCAGCGCAGTGACGGCGGCGGTGCAGGGCCTGTCGGGCGGGAACCTGGCGCAGGCGATAAGCGGCGCGTCGGCACCGTACCTGGCGGAAAAGATACATGAACTGACGACGGACGCGAACGGTAAGGTAAATGTCCAGGCGAACCTGATGGCGCACGCGGTGCTGGGTGCGGTAACCTCGTACGCGGCGGGCAATGCTGCGCTGGCCGGAGCCTCGGGCGCGGTGATGGGCGAGTACATCGCGCAGCAGCTGTATCCGGGGGTTAAGCGCAGTGACCTGTCTGAGGAGCAGCGGCAGACGATAAGCGCGCTGGGTACGCTGGCGGCGGGTCTTGCGGGCGGCGTTGTGGGTGACAGCACGGCGGATGCGGTGGCGGGGGCTCAGGCGGGTAAAAATGCGGTTGAGAATAATCATTTGCACACCGCAGAAGCCAGGGCGCTTGATAAAGAACTCTCGGACTGTAAAGCGTCGGGCGGTGACTGTCAGGCCGTAATTAACAAATATATTGATATCAGCAATAAAAACAGTAAAGAACTGGCGGAAGCCTGCACCGGAGGAGGTGTTGCCTGTGTAAGCTGGGAAGAACTGGTTCAGGCGGAAACTAACATTGCTCTGGATGCTGATAAACATCAGGTAAGGCTGGGTGATAAACTGAAAGATCCGGATGCAGCTGCGATAGTTAAATATCTTAACGGGTCTGATCTTAAATTCCTTAAGGATAATATCACGAAAAGTGATCGGTTTATGGATGTGGTAATGAACCCAACTTCCTGGCCGGTAGTGATAATGGGTGGGAAAGCAATTATTACGAATATTGTGAATAACAGCAAGGAGCAATTAATTGCTGTTGGAGTTGCTGGGGCTGCAAATGTAGGTATTCAATATGGCACGACAGGTGAGGTAAAACTGTCTGATGTAATTGGATCTGTAATTGTTGGTGGGATTACTGCGGGTAAAGGTTATAACCCAACGGTTACATGGAATGCAGCAGGTGGGTATTATCAGGCAGAAATAAGTGGAGATGATCCGATTATGGCTGCACTTATGAGTACTACTAGTTCTGGGGCAGGATATAAAGCAGGAAATATTTTAAAAGTACCTTTTGATAAGGTCTTCAATCCTGTGTCAAAGCAATATGAATGGGTGTCGAGCGGAGTTTGGACAATATCAAAACCGGTCCCTCAAAGCTCAGTGCCATCTGTGGCGGGTAATGTCGCAGACTCTCTCACATCAGGTTTACTTAATTCACCGAATGGCAATAATTCGGGAGAGAAAAAATGATCCGTATAACTAAATGGAAGTTAATAATTTTATTCATATACTCATGCACCACTATTCCTGTGTTTATGTTTTTATTGAGTCTATTTTTTCTATGGCAGCCGTCTCCAGTAGGGGAGGGGGTTTTTGCGGAGAAAAATTTAAATGTTGCATTAAATATGGCAGGAGTGGGGTTTTTATTGGGTATCATTTTATGGCTATCTTATTATTTACCGTATAGAAAAAGAAATTTGAATAAAACAAAAAGTTAATGCAGTCTGTTAAAAATAGGGTTAAGTTTAGATATGATGAGTGATGCCATATGACTGAGAGAATTTTAAGTATTGATATCGGTGTTCATTCCTTTAAAAATATTCAGCTAAAGGATATTAAGTATTTTTCTGGGGCGCTTGATCTGACTTTTTACTTATTTGATGAGGATTTTAAAAGTAATGTTATGGTTACTTTTGAATGGATACACTCCTTTCGTGTAACAGATGAAGGTGACTTGCTAAAAATGCAAGATGATCTGAATGGTCAGATGATTACAGGAATTTATACAGTAGAAGGATCTCATTATTTATCATGGTTTAATAAGCAAAGCGCCAACATCCATGATGGGGGTACTATAAATCATTACTTAATAGTTACAGGCGATGATGTTATTGAAGTACTGTCTTCTGTTAGTCCAACAATAACACCTTGTTAATAGAAAGCCCAGTTTTCACGGCTGGGTTTTTACTTTATAACCAGTGAGTTACCCGATAATGGCCGCTACTCAATAAACCTCATCACTGTCACCGACAGCACCAGCAGCAGCGCGGGCGGCAGCTTCACCTTCGGCTCGATGACCGGGTCGGCAAACGTGAACGTGAGCCGGGATAAGATGCACAGCACCTGGCAGAGCGTGGCGGAACAGACCGGGATATTTGCCGGAAAGGGCGGCTTTGACGTCACGGTAGGTGAGCACACGCAGCTGAACGGCGCGGTCATCAGCTCAACGGCCTCCGCCGATAAGAACCGGCTCGACACCGGCACGCTGGGCTTCGGCGACATAGAGAACCACGCGGACTACAGGGTGGAGCACCAGAGCGCGGGCATTAGCACGGGCGGCAGCGTGGGCGGTCAGTTCGCCGGGAACATGGCGAACGGCATGCTGGCGGGGCTGAACGACAGCGGCAGCGCGGACTCCACCACGAAGGCGGCGGTGAGTGAGGGCACCATCGTTATCCGCGATAAGGAACAGCAGGCGCAGGACGTGGCAGGGCTGAGCCGCGACGTAGCGAACGCGAACCCGGGGCTGGACGTCATCTTTGATAAGGAGAAGGAGCAGAACCGGCTGAAGGCGGCGCAGCTTATCGGGGAAATCGGGGCTCAGGCGGGAGATATTGCACGGACGCAGGGCCAGATAGCGGGCCTGAAGGCGCAGCAGGACCCGGCGGCGCTTCAGGCGGCGAGGGAAGAGCTGGCCAAAAAAGGGAAGCTGAACCCGACGGCAGATGAAATAGCGAAGCAGGCTTATGATACGGCGATGAAGCCGTTCGGCACGGGTTCGTCGCTGCAGCAGGGCATCAGCGCAGTGACGGCGGCGGTGCAGGGTCTGTCGGGCGGGAACCTGGCGCAGGCGATAAGCGGCGCGTCGGCACCGTACCTGGCGGAAAAGATACATGAACTGACGACGGACGCGAACGGTAAGGTTAATATCCAGGCGAACCTGATGGCGCACGCGGTGCTGGGTGCGGTAACCTCGTACGCGGCGGGCAATGCTGCGCTGGCCGGAGCCTCGGGCGCGGTGATGGGTGAGTACATCGCGCAGCAGATGTATCCGGGCGTTAAACGTGAAGACCTGTCTGAGGAGCAGCGGCAGACGATAAGCGCGCTGGGTACGCTGGCGGCGGGTCTTGCGGGCGGCGTCGTGGGTGACAGCACGGCGGATGCGGTGGCGGGGGCGCAGGCGGGGAAAACGTCGCTGGAAAATAACGCACTGAGTGATATTGCGCAGGCGCAGTCTGAAGGTAAGACGCCGGAACAGAAGGCCGGTGAGTACGTTGAGGCGGAAAACGAACGCTATAAGAAGGCAAACTGCGGCGGCATGAGCGCCGAAGCCTGCTCGGTGAAGATGTATGAAGAGCGGCGTGAAGCGCTGAAAGATATGGCTTCGCTGGGTGCTGACTTCGTACCTGTTGTGGGTGATATCAAAAGCTTTGCGGAAGCGCAGTCGGCGCTTGATTACCTTGTGGCTGCAATCGGTATCATTCCTGGCGCGGGAGATGCGGCAGGCAAGGTCATCAGGGCAGCAGAAACGGCGCTGAAAAAAGGCGACGTGGCTGAAGCGTCGAAGCTGATTAATAAGGCCAGTGACGAAGTGTCTGCAACTCTCCCAATGGGAAGTAAGCGCAATCCGATGAATCAGCCAAGTAATCCATCTTATCAACCTGTAAGAAATCAGCCGAGTACGATCAGTAATCGAGAATATTCCGGGCATGCTTTAGACAGAATGCAGGATCGAGGAATAACCCCTTCTGTAGTTGAAAATACGATTAAAAATGGTAAATCAACACCTAGTCGAGGTGGAACAATAGTACATTATGATCCTGAAAGTAAGGTATCCGTAGTTACGAACGAATCTGGTAGGGTGGTCACGGTTAAATATGGCGATAAATAAGAAGAATGACATCTGTGAATATGCGCTTAGTTCACTAAATGATGTCGTCAGCTTTGCGAGGTTCGTTAATTATGCGGAAGATTTACCTCAGCTAAACGATCTGTTTGAAGGGGAACATGATAAGGATAATTATCAGCAAATATGGTTTGAGCTAGAAATTATTAACGCACTTGCCTTATCTGAGTGGGAAATTGAAGGCCGTCCCGCAGACTGGCAAACTCGCTGGCTATCAGACTATAAACAAGATGCTTCTGAACTAATAGGTAAGTTATTAAGAACGTTGAAATAAAAGTAAAATCCCAGCCAACCGGCTGGGATTTTACTTTTATCGGTCAGTTACCCTTCAGTCGCCAGCCGGATAACCAGCTGTCCCGGCCCGGGGATCACCTCGATCTTCTGCCCGGTCGTAAAGCCCAGCGCTTCCAGCCAGCGCCCTTTAATGGTGAGCTGTGGCAGCGGGTTCGGCTGGCCTTTATTAGGCCGGTATCCCACTTTGTAATAATGTGCCTGCGATCCGCTTGCGGCGGTTGTGGGCGTGTGGGTCTCTGACTTATGATGTGCCTCAGCCATAATTAACTCCAGTTCAGTTAGTTGTGGTCAGCGGGCTGTTGGTGTTCCACCACCTTCAGCTCGCGTTAAAAATCTCTCGTTACGTTCTTCCTTTTCTGTTTTCTCCTGTTCAAATATACACCGCCCGCTTTGTAAACTCGCTGAAAGCTAAGTAATAAACTGCGAGTCGTCTCTGAAAAACGGATTGTTTTTTCCATTTACTATTTCGTTTACATCCTCTTCTCAATACTCTCTTCAGCATCTGCAGCCGGCCATTTGTTCCTATGGGTGTGGCGATTTCCGGCATCGCATAAGAGTGAAATGAAGATGACAGAGAAAAGGATGACAGGCATCATGACACCACAAATGACACCACGCGAGAGGCAGGTTATGAGTACTATCCACTTCAGGATTGATGAGGACGTTAAACGACTGGCGATGCGGGCAGCAGAGCGCCAGAAGATGACGCTGACAGAGGTTATGCGTCAGCGAGCGGAAGAGCTGGCTGCCGAAGAGCGGCAATATCAGGACAGTAAACATGATGCATGGCTGGAAGAGCAGATAGTGACGGCATTCAGTCGTTATGATGCCGGTGATAGCGAGTTCATCAGTAACGATGAAATGAATACCCGCATGGAAGAACTGAAAGCGCAGGCCGCGCGGGGAACGTTGTGATATCAGCCGTTCAATGGGAAAAACAGGCGCAGGCAGACAGGGAGACGATATTTCGTTATCTGTATCGTGAGGCTGGCCTGCTGGTAGCCAGTGCAACAGACGATAAGTTTACCCGTATGGCCAGTCTGCTTAGCGAAAACCCGCGGGCCGGAACAAAAGTCGGCACAGAAAAACAATATAAACTGGTGGTGCCACGCTTTCCGTTCATCATCGTCTATGTTGCCGAAACAGATGGCGTTCGCATCCTGCGGGTACTTCATACATCCCGGAAAATATCAGGCCGCTATCAAAGATAGTTAGCCTGTTCATCCAGCATCAGATTGTCAGGCATAAGGACGTCGTCAGACAGAACGGCACGCTTCAGAGCTGGATTAGAAAATTAGCACCCAAACCGCACCTTTTAATTTTTCACCTGCCAGCCACAGCACCCATCACGCCGCAGGCGGCGTCGTCCGCGCAAAGCTCTCACGCTGAAACAGTGTTTCCGCCAGTTTCACCAGCGCCGGTCGTTCAACACACCAGTTCGGCACTACGCGACGGAAATTGAGGTAGCCGATCATGCAACCGGTGGCGATATCCGCCAGATTGAGCTGGCCGTTGTTAAGCCATTTCCCCTCTGCCGCCTTCGCTTCCAGCATGTCGAGGCTGCGCTGAATCTTTTCACGATTGCGCAGCAGCACCTCTTCCGACTGCAAATCCCCCGGACGCATCTGCTCGCGCACGATCACCAGCGCGGCATCGCTGACGCCATCCGCCAGCTTCTCCAGCTGACGGATGTTAAGCGATTCAAGCGGATCGGCAGGCAGCAGAGCAGGCTCCACGCCACGCAGTTCCAGAAACTCCGCAATGATGCTGGAATCGAACCAGATTTGCTTATCGTCAGCGACCAGCGCCGGAACTTTGCCCAGCGGATTGTAGTGCGGCACGTGGCTGTCATCGCTGTAAGGCGATGCGTTAACGAATTCAAAAGTAATGCCTTTTTCCAGCATGATAATCGAAATCTTACGCACAAACGGGCTGGTATAGCTGCCAATCAGTTTCATCGGGTTCTCCAGAGTCAGTGACTATTCGCCAGGAAACATAAAGGGATTGAGACTGCTGCGTGCGAAGCCTTCCTGCTCCATTTTGGCATCCAGTATCAGCGATGCCAGGTCATCTGCCACCGGTTCAATGGCCGGATCTTTCTCCTGATAGAGCATCTTCAGGTAAGTGCCGCAGTCGCCACAGCTCTCTGCTTTCACCGCCGCCCGTTCGCTGTCGATCGACCAGTAATGCAGATCACGGGACTGTTCGCACTGGGTACATTTGCTGCGCACCACATGCCATTCACTTTCGCACAGATTACAGTGCAGATAGCGCGCGCCTTCATGACTGCCCATATGCACCACGCTGGCGACCGGCATACTGGCGCAGACCGGACAGAACTGACGCTGATCGCCCATCTCAGCGCGTGCTTTGCCTGGGATCAGGGCCGCCATCTGCGCCCAGTAGAGCGAAAGCGCCGCCCAGATAAAGGGTGCTTTGTCGCTGCTGACCAGCGCATACTCGCCGGTAAACAGCGCGCTGGCCAGCGTTTCCAGCTCGGTGGCGGACGCCTTCTCCAGATTCTCCAGCACCGCCAGTGCCTGACCGCTCATCTCTGGCTTCAGCTCGGCAATCAGTGAATGCAGCAGTCGCTGCCAGTGGGGATCGCGCGGCAGGGTATGAATATTCAGCGGCGGCTTGCCCTCGCTGGCGCTCTGCGTCAGGCGGGCATGCAGGTCGATGTGCAGCGGATGGTCATACAGCACAATCTCCTGCGCTTCAGCGATCACCGCCGCAAAGCGCAGGTAGTCGCCGAGTGGGTTTTTCGCCGCCAGGTCACGCAGTCGCGCAGCACGACGGCTGTATAAATTTTTCAGCCGTGGAAAAAGTAACGGCGGAATCATCTCCGCCGTTGTCTTTTCGCCTTTCTCCAGCTGATCTTGCGGGATTATGCGAATACTCATCAGGGGCGTTTTTCCTGTTTTATTGGCGGATTACGCTGCTCGCGATACCAGCGAGGATGGTGCTGCCTGGCCCATTCGGCGCTGACCCAGCCTTCCACCATCGCGGTCAGTGTGCCTTTGACCCACAACGCAGCATAAATGTGCACCATAATGACGATGATCAGCGCCACCGCTGACACCGAATGCACCACCAACGCCAGACGAATCAGCGGAATGGCGAAGGCATCGGCAAAGTAAGGTCGCCAGATCACGATGCCACTGGCAAGCAGCAACACTAAGCTGATAATAGCAGCCCAGAACACACACTTCTGACCAAAGTTATATTTACCGGTATCACCCACCTCTTCATTCAGCGCAATCCGGTGAATGTTTCTGGCCCAGTAAAGGTCATCGCGATTAATCAGGTTGTGTTTCCAGTAACGCAAAAACATCAGCATAAAAGCAACGAACATCACCACGCCGACAAAAGGATGCAGAATACGCGCCAGCTGTGGTGTGCCAAATATCTGCATCAGCCAGTTGAACGACGGAAAGAAAAACCCTAATCCGCTTAACGCGGCCATGACAAAGCAAATCGCGACAATCCAGTGATTGATGCGTTCGGGTGCGCGGTAACGCACCAGATGATCGGGCTTTTTCATTATTTGCGCTCCTCAGGGTGATCGTCGTTGTCGTCGTGCTCTTCAGTGACGCGATTCGGGCCAACGCCAACATAGTGAAAAATAGAGGCGGCGAACGTAGCGGCAAAACCCACCGCCGCCAGCGGTTTCCAGATCCCCTTCCAGAAGGTCACCGTCGGGCTGATGCCCGGGTTAGCAGGCAGCCCGTGATAGAGCTGAGGCTTGTCGGCATGATGCAGCACATACATCACGTGGGTGCCGCCCACGCCTTCCGGGTTGTAGAGGCCAGCCTGCGCAAACCCGCGCGACTTCAGCTCCGCCACGCGTTCCTCCGCCAGCGTCAGCATGTCGCTTTTGCTGCCGAAATGAATGGCGCCGGTCGGACAGGTCTTCACACAGGCAGGCTCCTGGCCGACGCTGACGCGATCCACGCACAGGGTGCATTTGTAGGCGCGGTTATCCTCTTTGTTGAGCCGCGGCACGTTGAACGGGCAACCCGCAATGCAGTAGCCGCAGCCGATACACTGCTCAGACTGGAAATCGACGATGCCGTTGGCGTACTGAATAATGGCACCTGCCGACGGACAGGCTTTCAGGCAGCCGGGATCGGCGCAGTGCATGCAGCCATCTTTGCGAATCAGCCAGGCCAGCTTGCCGTTCTCTTCAACTTCCGAGAAGCGCATCACCGTCCAGGATTTTGCGGTCAAATCGGTAGGGTTGTCATACACCCCGATGTTATGACCGACTTCATCGCGGATGTCGTTCCATTCGGAGCAGGCGACCTGACAGCCTTTGCAGCCAATACAGGTAGTGACGTCAATGAGCTTCGCAACTTCACGCTGGTGATCGCGCGCCTGTGGCGGTGGGGTAAAGCCGTTGGTCGCTGAGCGACGGATAATATCTTGTGATTGATAAGCCATTGTCATCTACCGTTACGCTTTTTCCACTTTCACTAAAAATCCCTTGTACTCCGGGGTCTGCGAGTTGGCATCGCCAACCGACGGCGTCAGCGTATTGGCGAGGAAGCCTTTACGCGTGGTGCCTTCAAAGCCCCAGTGACAGGGAATACCCACGGTATCAACCGGCTTGCCGTCAATCATCAGACGCTGCAGACGACGTGTTACCACCGCTTTGGCTTTGATATAGCCACGGCGCGACGAGACTTTGACGCTGTCTCCGGCCTTGATGCCTTTCTCCTCTGCCAGTTCGGTGCCGATTTCAACAAACTGCTCCGGCTGCGCAATCGCGTTCAGCAGGGCATGTTTGGTCCAGTGCCGGAACAGTTCGGTGATGGAGTAGGTGGTGGCGACGCAGGGATAGTCAGCGGCCTCGCCCAGTTGCGCGGCGTCGCTGCTGAACAGTCGGACGACCGGACTATGACGCTGCTGCGGATTCATAGGATTGTCGGCGAGCGGGCTTTCCATCGGTTCGTAATGTTCCGGGAAGGGGCCGTCGGCCATCTTATCGAGCGCAAACAGGTGGCCAAGACCATCGGGCTGCATGATAAACGGACCGGCCTGCTGCTGCGGCGACAGCGTTACCGGATAATCCGGCACGTCAATGCCGTGCCAGCGAGTGCCATCCCACTCAATCAGGCGGCGACTCGGATCCCAGGCTTTACCCTGCGCATCCGCGGAGGCGCGGTTGTAGAGAATGCGGCGGTTAGCCGGCCACGCCCAGGCCCAGCCGGAGACCGCGCCCAGCCCCGATGGGTCGGCGTTGTCGCGTCGTGCCATCTGGTTGCCTTCCGGCGTCCAGCTGCCGCTGTAGATCCAGCAGGCGCTGGCGGTGGTGCCGTCGTTACGCAGCTCTGAGAAGCCGTTGAGCTGCTGGCCTTTTTTCAGCAACAGCTTGCCGCTGGCGTCGTAAATGTCGGCCAGCGCCTGACCATTGTTCTCCTGCGCCACCTCTTCCGGCTCAGGATTCGATGGATCGCGGTAGTCCCAGCGCATTGCCATCAGCGGCTCTGGGTTTGCGCCGCCTTCCAGTCGATAGAGCGCGCGCAGGCGCATGAACAGGTTGCCGAGGATTTTACCGTCGTGCAGCGCTTCAGCGGGCGGCTCCGCGGCCGCCCAGTGCCACTGCAGCCAGCGCGACGAGTTGGCCACCGATCCCGACTCTTCAGCGAAGCAGGAAGAGGGCAGACGGAACACTTCGGTCTGGATTTTCGACGGATCGACATCGTTGAACTCGTCGTGATGCTGCCAGAAGCTGGCGGTTTCGGTGCGAAGCGGATCGATCACCACCATATATTTGAGGCGGGACAGTGCCCGGACCGCTTTATTTTTGTCCGGGAAGGCGGCCAACAGGTTGAAGCCCTGAATCAGACAGCCGTTCAGCGCGCCCTGTTCCATCATCTCCGCCTGCGCCATGCAGTCGTAGCTCTTATCCCACTTCGGTAGCCAGTCGTAGCCCCACTGGTTTTCCGCTGTGGCCTTATCGCCATAGAAACTCTTCATCAGGCTGACGAAAAATTTGTCGGTGTTCTGCCAGTAGTTGACCTGATCCGGCAGTGTCGCAACCGGCGTGGCCTGCTGCAGGTAGGTTGCCAGGGTGGTCATCTTCTCGGAGGGCAGTGGCAGATAGCCCGGCAGACTCTGCGCCAGCAGGCCGAGATCGGTATAGCCCTGCACGTTGGAGTGGCCGCGCAGCGCGTTAATACCGCCGCCTGGCATCCCGATATTACCCAGCAGCAGCTGAATCATCGCCGCCGTGCGGATAATCTGCGAACCGTTGGTGTGATGAGTCCAGCCCAGCGCATAGAGAATAGTCGCGGTGCGATTCGGCACACAGGTGGAGGCCAGCTGCCTGCACACCGCAATAAAGGATTCCTGCGAGGTCCCGCACAGGCGCGTCACCATTTCCGGGGTGTAACGGCTGGCATGGGTTTTCAGCAGGTTCAGCACGCAACGCGGGTGAGTGAAGCTCTCATCGCGTTTCGCATGGCCGTTTTCATCCAGCTCATAGTGCCAGCTGGTTCGATCGTACTGACGGGTTTCAGCATCGTAACCGCTGAACAACCCGTCGCTGAAGCTGAAGCCTTCGCTGACAATCAGGGCAGCATTGGTGAAGGCGCGAACATACTCCTGCTGAATCTGATTGTGTTGCAGCAGATAGTTGATCACCCCCATCAGGAAAACCACATCGCTGCCGGCACGCAGTGGCGCGTAGAGATCGGCGACCGCCGCAGAGCGGTTAAAGCGTGGATCGACCACGATGACCTGCGCATTGTTATGGGTTTTGGCTTCAATCACCCATTTAAAGCCAACCGGATGCGCCTCGGCGGGGTTGCCGCCCATGATCATCACCACATTGGCGTTTTTGATGTCGTTCCAGTTATTGGTCATTGCACCACGACCAAAGCTGGGGGCCAGCGCGGCCACGGTCGGGCCGTGACACAGGCGCGCCTGGTTTTCCAGCGCCAGAATACCCAGCGAGCGGGCAAATTTCTGATCGAGCAGGCCGGTTTCATTACTGGCGGCGGAAGAGCAGAGCATGGCGGTGGTCGGCCAGCGGTTTACCGTCACGCCAGCGGCGTTGGTGGCCTGGAAATTGGCATCGCGATCCTGCTTCATCAGGCGGGCTATGCGGTCAAATGCCTCATCCCAGCTGATGCGCTGCCATTTATCCGAGCCTGGCGCGCGGTATTCCGGGTATTTCAGGCGCTGTTCACTGTGAATAAAGTCGAGCACGCCCGCGCCTTTGGGGCAGAGCGATCCACGACTGACCGGATGGTCAGGATCGCCTTCAATATGGTAAATCGAGGCGCGGGCATTTTTAGCGCCATCACCCAGGCTGTAAATCAGCATGCCGCAGCCGACTGAGCAGTAGGTGCAGTTATTACGCGTCTCTCTGGCGCGAATGAGTTTGAACTCTCTGACGCTGGCTAAGGCTGTGGTGGGGGCAAAACCGAGTAACGCCGCGCTGGTGCCCGCCAACCCGCCAGCACAGATTTTGAAAAAACTCCGTCTGTTAATTTGCATTTTATCGTTCTTCTTTATTGGCTCCATTGCGAAGCCTTGCAAAATAGCAGCCCTATCTGCCTGTAAGTTGACCAGGGTCAACAGGTTAGTCATTAGTAATTCTTTTTCTAAATTTTGTTAAAAATCCTCGGCAACCAATCCCCGGCGCAAGCAGATTTCCCGTAGCGGCAGATAATTACTGTTGTTTTATGCTTACCGATGTTAAAGCCTGAAAGATACCCATTCTCATTCTGCCCGCCAGCAGGCGTGGCTGCGCCTTTCCCGATGAGAAAACCGCATGAATTGCCCCGCTGTTTATTTGCGCCGCACCGGGCCAGAAGGCAAAATTAGTCTGCGTCTGATCACCGCTGTGCAGCCGTACTGACTGTCGCATTTCATTATTTATTAACAACAGGTCGTACTTTTTGAAAGCTATCCAGCCTGACTCAGGCGAAGATTTAACAATTCAGGCCGGCGTCAGCAGAACGCAGGTATGGCAGCGTGCCGATTTGACCGCAGCAGAGTCTGACTGGCTGGCGGACGAGGTGCCGGTGGCGCTGGTTTACAACGGCATCTCTCACGTGGTGATGATGACCACGCCCAAAGATCTGGAGGCGTTTGCGCTGGGTTTTTCGCTGTCAGAGGGCATTATCGACGCGCCAGGCGACATTTTCGGTATGGACATCGTGCCGGGCTGTCACGGCATTGAGGTTCAGATTGAGCTTTCCAGCCGTCGTTTTATGGCGCTGAAAGAGCAGCGTCGTGCGCTGGCAGGCCGTACCGGCTGCGGCGTGTGTGGCGTTGAACAGCTGGACCAGATTGGCAAGCCGCTCTCTCCGCTGCCGTTTACCCAGACCTTTGCGCTGGATCAGCTGGATCGGGCGCTGGGCCAGCTGAAAGCGTATCAGCCGGTCGGACAGAAAACCGGCTGCACCCATGCTGCCGCGTGGATCCAGCCTGATGGTCAGCTGGCCGGTGGCTGTGAAGATGTGGGTCGCCATGTGGCACTGGATAAGCTGCTGGGCTATCGCAGCCAGGCTGAGTGGGGGCCAGGCGCGGTGCTGGTCTCCAGCCGCGCCAGCTATGAAATGGTGCAGAAGTCCGCCATGTGCGGGGTTGAGATCCTGTTCGCAGTCTCGGCAGCGACCCGCCTGGCGGTTGAGGTGGCTGAGCGCTGCAATCTGACGCTGGTCGGGTTCAGTAAACCTGGACGCGCTACGGTTTACAGCCATCCTCAGCGGCTGCGTTAAACTACCATCACCTCTGGCAGCGTCTGCTGCAACGCCTCAAGGGCGGCACTGTTGTCGCCGCCACTATCCGTAATCAGCAGGTTGATCGCCGGTGACGGCGCGTAAACCGTGCGGCTGACTACCCCCAGTTTGGTGTGATCGGCCAGCAGATAGCAGGAAGTGGATTGCTGCACCATCGCCCTGGCGATGGCCGCTTCGTGCGGATGAAAACTGCTGGCACCGCAACCCGCCTCAATGCCGACCGGCGACAGCAGCGCCACATCGGCGCGATAGCGGATAATCTCACCTACAGTGATTTCGCCACGCGTCTGTTGCGCACCCGCCGACATTATCCCGCCCAGCAAAATGATCTGATTATTCAGCGGCTGATCTTCTTCTCCGGCGCTCAGCGCCAGCGCGGCCTGCAGGCTGTTGGTCACAATCGTCAGGCCGGAAAGGGCGTGCAACTCCTCTGCCAGCAGCGTGGTGGTGCTGCCCGCATCCAGAAACAGCGTCTGTCCGGGCTGCAGCAACTGCGCAGCGGCGCGGGCGATGGCGCGCTTCTCCCGGGTCTGGGTACTGCGGCGTTCCGTCAGCGGCGGTTCAGCCCGCGTTTCAATCGCCACCAGCCCGCCGTGAACGCGGCGTGCCAGACCCAGCGCTTCCAGCTCAATGATATCGCGGCGCGCGGTTTCGCGTGAGACCCCCAGCTCCCTGATAATGCGCTCGGTACTCACCTGGTTAAGCCGGGTCAGTAAGGCACGGATGCGATGAAGGCGCGTTTCCTGCAGCATAGAGGTTTCCTTTTAAAGCGCGAAGATCACGGATGATACGCCAGTGAAGCGAAAGATTCCGTCTGAATCAGGGAGCAAGCTTAGCGTGGCGATCTGCCTGCGTCATGTGTATTTTATTGCATTTGTGTATTTGGTTGCATTTTAGATTCAGGCAGGCATGATAAAGGCGTCAGCTCTTCCTCCTTCATCCTTGTAACGGGAGTCATTATGGCCACGCGTTCCACCATTATGGATACCAACAGTTTCCGTGCCGAACATGCCGATGCGCTCGACAGCGATACGCGCAAACTGACCGATAAACGCAGCAAAGTGCTTGGCGAATCTTATCGCCTGTTCTATCGCAAACCGGTGCATCTGGTGCGGGGTGAAGGGCAATATCTGTGGGATGCGGCGGGCGATAAATATCTCGACGTCTACAACAACGTGGCGAGCATCGGGCACTGTCATCCGGCCGTGACTGAGGCGGTGACGCAGCAGATGAAAATGCTGAATACCCACACCCGTTACCTGCATGAAAATATTCTGG
The DNA here is from genome assembly GCF_019969975.1 of Pantoea sp. OVA07A. NCBI lineage: Bacteria > Pseudomonadati > Pseudomonadota > Gammaproteobacteria > Enterobacterales > Erwiniaceae > Pantoea > Pantoea sp. OVA07A. The sequence continues at coordinate 117,982 of NZ_JAHXYM010000007.1, forward strand.
ACTACAGCGAAGCGCTGCTGGCGACCACACCCCCGGCGATCGATCGCGCGATGTATATGTGCACCGGATCGGAAGCTAACGACCTGGCGATTCGCGTGGCGCGCGCCTTTAGCGGCGGCAGCGGGATTATTGTCAGTAAAGAGGCCTATCACGGCACCAGTGAGCTGACATCCGGCGCTTCTCCGGCGCTGGGCAGTGGACAGCCGCTGGCGCCCACCACGCGGCTGGTGATGCCACCGGATGCGTATCGTGTGGACGCGCCTGACCTGGGCGACTGGTTCGCTGACCAGATTCAGCAGCAGATTGATGATATGGCGGCGCACGGCATTAAATTTGCCGGCTTCCTGGCGGACTCAATCTTCTCCTCGGACGGCGTGTTGCCCGATCCGCGCGGCTTCCTGAAAAAAGCGGTCGAGGTGGTGCATGCCAACGGCGGCATCTTTATTGCCGATGAAGTGCAGCCTGGTTTTGGCCGTACCGGCGACGCGTTCTGGGGCTTTGGCCGCCACGATGTGGTGCCTGATATCATTACCACCGGTAAGCCAATGGGCAATGGCATTCCGGTTTCCGGCCTGCTGGCAAAAAGTGAAGTGCTGGCCGCCTTCAGCGACTCAATTCCCTACTTCAATACCTTTGGTGGTAATCCGGTCGCGATGGCGGCGGCGCAGGCGGTACTGAAAGTGATCACCGAAGAGGGGTTACAGGAACACAGCCGCGTGGTCGGTGCGAAGCTGCTGGCGGAGCTGCGAACCCTGATGGATCGCTATGAGTGCGTGGGGGATGTGCGCGGTGCCGGACTGTTTATCGGTTTTGAGCTGGTCACCGATCGTCACAGCAAAACGCCGGACAAAACGCTGGCGCTGGATTTAATCGAGAAGCTGCGTGAACATCGCGTGCTGACCTCGGTCGCCGGCCCGTATGGGAATGTGCTGAAACTGCGTCCGCCACTGGCGTTCCAGGAAGAGGATATCGACTGGCTGGTCGGCGCGCTCGACAGCGGGCTGCGCGAACTGGGCAGGTAACGCGCAGGGCAGGGCAGATGCGGCGTTCGGGCGGGATGAGTGCCTGCTGGTGGTGCTGGCAGAGTGCTTCGCTCTCCCTGTCTGATAAAGCTGAAAAGGCGGAGTCAGCAGCAGCATGCTGTAAAAACAACGGGTTGCTTTTGCCAGATTTCTCAAATCCTTATGGTTAATAGGGCATTGATTACCCTTTTACGCTACATGAATTTAACTATAATGATTCGACTGCTTACGCGGCACGTCCCGAATTCGTCGTGCTGCTCAAACTAAATGGAGAGGAAGAACATGAGTTATTCACTGCCATCCCTGCCTTACGCATACGACGCACTGGAACCGCATTTCGACAAGCAGACGATGGAAATCCATCACACCAAACATCACCAGACCTACGTGAACAACGCTAACGCGGCGCTGGAAGGCACTGAATTTGCCAATCTGCCGGTAGAAGAGCTGATCACCAAACTGGATCAGCTGCCAGCAGACAAAAAAGGCCCACTGCGTAATAACGCAGGCGGCCACGCTAACCACAGCCTGTTCTGGAAAGGCCTGAAAACCGGCACCACGCTGCAGGGCGACCTGAAAGCGGCTATCGAGAAAGATTTCGGTAGCGTGGAAAAATTCCAGGAAGAGTTCGAGAAAGCGGCTGCGACCCGTTTCGGCTCAGGCTGGGCGTGGCTGGTTAAAAAAGGTGACAAACTGGCTGTGGTATCTACCGCAAACCAGGACAACCCGCTGATGGGTGAAGCGGTTGCTGGCGTTTCTGGCTTCCCAATCATCGGTCTGGACGTGTGGGAACACGCCTACTACCTGAAGTATCAGAACAAACGTCCTGACTACATCAAAGCATTCTGGAACGTGGTCAACTGGGACGAAGCAGCAGCCCGCTTCGCAGCTGCCCAGTAAGTTAACCCAGTGTTAACGTGATAACGATAAACCGGTGGAATTTATTTCGCCGGTTTTTTTTATCTTTAAATTCTGTCGTCCCAGATTAAACCAAAAATAAACGGATCTCGCTTTTTAACCGCCGCGCTTTTAACCTTCTGCCACATTAACACGCCGTTGATACTCGTTGTTTTATGCTCAGTGACATTCCTGCTCACTGTGTGTCGATGACTATGTCAATTATAACTACTCACGAAACCACGACCGATTCTTCTGCATCGCTTTTTTTTCAGTTAATTAGCGGAAAATACGTTCCGAATAAACTCTGGATAAGTAAACGTTTCCGGCTGAAATTTGTGTTAAGAACCTTAATATCGCCGCTGACTACGCTGCGTTATCTGGATGAGCTGTCGCATTTACCGCAACTCCCTCTGTTGATGAGTACTCAGGGATTGCTGCCAGCCAAGCTGCACCGGCCCTATCTGCGCTCAGGGTTGAGCATTGCTGCGCGCGCGCAGGCGATACTTGATCATTACAGCCTGATGAATAATCTGGAAAACCCTGCGCTGCGTCAGCTGCTGCAAAGCGCCACGGATAATCCGCTGGCTACGCTGACCGGTAAAAATGGCGAATCCTTTTTACTTTCCTGCAGTTCCGGTTATTTCGATCGGGAAGGGGAAGTGACGCTGGTATTACGTTATAACGACGAAATTATTGCTTCACTTTCATTTTCAATTCTCAATGAAAATAACCAGCGCACATTATTAATTGGCGGATTACAGGGTCCGCGGAAACATATCAATAATGAGGTGATCCGCGAGGCGACCAAAGCGGCGCAGGGTCTCTTTCCGAAACGCCTGTTAATGGAAGCGGTATTTATTGTGGCGAAGCAGTGCGGCGTGGAGAATATTCTGGCGGTAGGCGATGAGACTCATGTCTTCCGCAGCCTGCGTTATCGCCACAGCAAGGGGGATAAGTTCTTTGCCAGCTACAGTGAATTCTGGTTGTCGCTGAGTGGCGAGGCGCGCAGGGATGGGATGTTTATCCTGCCGCTGAGCCTGCCGCGCAAAACGCTGGAGGAGATTGCCAGTAAGAAGCGGGCTGAATATCGTCGCCGCTATGAATTGCTGGATGCGCTGGCGGAGCAGGTCTATGCCGCCGCCGGCGAACGCAAAGCCGATGTCGATCAGGCTGCTGCCTGATCGACCCGTCAGAATGCGGTTTTGGCGAAGCCGGTCATTGCTGTCAGCCCCATCTCACGTCCCAGCGCGGTCATTGGATGCACCACGACCAGGCCGCGCACGCTTTTCTTCAGCGCGCCCAGATTTGCCTGCTCTTTCTTAGTAATTTCGCGGCTGAAGCCCATTTTTTGCAGCTTCTGCGCCTCGGCACTGAGTTTTTCAACCCGCTGACCGCGCAGACGCTCAATCTCAATGACCAGCGCTTCTTTCTCTTTCAGCAACGCGCCCAGTTTCTCGACATCACCCGATTCCAGTAACTGCGGCTCTTTGCGGTTCAATGCGTCCAGCTTATCGCTGAGAAGTTTGATTTCGTTCTTTTCTTGCTCTTTCATGACAACAACTCGTTGAGGAAAACAGGCCAAGGATACACCAAATCTGGCGCATATTCCCGCTCAGGTTAAGACGAAAAAGGCGCCGTGATGGCGCCTGACAGGATTAGCTGCCGGACTTTTTAAACGCCTGCTTCATACTGATGCGGGCGATCAGCTCGGTTAGCGACAGGACCATGGTGGATCGCACCATCTGCAGATAGCGCTGCTGCTGCATGCTGCGCAGCTCTGCATCTTCGGTGTGAAACACCGGCGCGGGTGGCCAGGCGGTGACGCAGTGCAGTTCACCAAACGGACCAAGGATCTCATCGTCGGTAAAACGATAATCACCGCTGTCGTGATTCAGCTCTTCGCGCAGCGCCAGCAGCAGTTCACCATCTTCATATTCGTGCCGGCTGATAACGCCAAGACCGTAAATCAGCTTCAGACGAACCGAGAGTTCGCCCAAAGGACCATCGCCCAGCAGCAGCGGTTCTACGGCATATTTCACCGCGTAGTCATCTTTACGGAAGACCTGCAGCACCAGCAGATTGACGGCTTCAGCCAATAGCTCAACGGCGGCGATCAGAAAGCTTCTCACCGAACGACCGGCGTTCAGGCGCTCAAGCACCCGGTTTTCAAAAGCCTGCTTCTCTTCCATTATTGCCTGCATGGGTTCAATACCGCCGTTGGGCGCAGGCGAACTGCGCCCGGCTTGCGTCACTAACACGCGCGCATTATGCCATAGCGTGCCAGGCGCTCACCACCGAAGCCACCACTTCGCTGTTAGCATCCAGACCTGAAACCTCAACCAGCGTCGCCTGTGGGCCTTTTTCTGCCAGCAGCGTAGCCAGCTCCTGCGCCTGTGGGTCCTGGTCGCTGCGATAGTGCATCGCGGCGGCAATGCCCTGCACCAGGCTGGCGTGCGGTAAACCATACTCCAGCGTGCCCAGCGTCGGCTTGATCAGGCGATCGCCCGCGCTGAGTTTACGCAGCGGCTGACGACCCACACGCTCAACATCATCTTTCAGATAAGGGTTCTCAAAACGGCCAAGAATTTTCTGGATGTAGGCCGCATGTTTATCCGCCTCAAAACCGTAGCGCTTAATCAGCACCGCACCGCTCTCTTCCATCGCCCCTTTCACCACGGCCCGGATTTTTTCATCGAGGATGGCGTCACGAATGGTCTGGTGGCCGGCCAACTGGCCAAGATAGGCGGTAATCGCGTGACCGGTGTTCAGGGTAAAGAGTTTACGCTCAACAAATGCCATCAGGTTATCGGTCAGTTCCATACCCGGAATCGCAGGCAGGTCGCCTTTAAACTGAGTTTTATCGACGATCCATTCGCTGAAGGTTTCAACGGTCACTTCCAGCGGATCGGTGCTGCCCGCTTCAGACGGTGGCACGATGCGATCGACAGCGGAATCCACAAAGCCGACATGCTGCTCCAGCCAGGCGTGATACTGCTCCGGCAGCGCCTTCAGCACATGCTGTTTCAGCTGGCTGGTGCCGCGCACCATATTCTCACAGGCGATAATATTTAGCGGGCGGGTATTGCCGTTGTCGCTGCGTTTTGCCAGCCCTTTAGCCACACTGCCGGCAATACGCTCCAGAATCTGCGGGCCCACGGCGGTGGTAACGAGATCGACTTCAGAAACCAGGGTGATGATCTCATCGCTGGTGCTGTTTACCGCACTGACGCCTTTAACGGTTTCTGTTTTGGCCTGCTCGCCAACCACATGAACGGGATACTCATGACGCGCGTTCAGTGCATCCAGCACCGTCTGATTCACATCAGCAAAAACCAGTTCGATACCTGCATCAGCCAGTAACTTGCCGATAAAGCCGCGACCAATGTTTCCTGCTCCGAAATGTAACGCTTTCATAATTTTTGACCCATATCAAATGACGATGGGGCGGGCAAACCCGCCCCAGGAAATCGGGACGGGCATGACCGCCCCAGGGAAAATAATTGCTATAAATTACGCGATTGCAGGCTTACCTGACAGCAGATCCAGCACTTCCTGCACGCTGGTGGTGTTCGCCAGCTTCTCAATCACGCTGTCATCATCCAGCGCATTGGTCAGGCTGGTGATCACCTGGATGTGCTCGTTGTTACGGGCAGCAATACCAATCACCAGGCGCGCCACATCGTCCGGCTCTTCACCGAACAGGACGCCTGCCGGATACTGACAGAACACCACGCCGGTTTTCAGCACGCGATCTTTCGCTTCGACCGTACCGTGCGGCACGGCAATCGACTCACCGAGATAGGTCGGTGTCAGTTTTTCACGCGCCAGCATCGCCTCAACGTATTCAGGCTCAACGTAACCGCCTTTCACCAGCTGTTCACCCGCAAAGCGAATCGCCTGCTCTTTGTTACTGGCGGTCAGGCCGAGGAAGACGTTATCCGCACCCAGTTTAAACAGGTGTGCGTTGCCTTCATCGTAGCTGTCAGAGAGCGCGGTATTCACCGTTTGACGATGCACGTCGCTGCGGTTAGCCGCCACCAGACGCTCGGTCAGAGTGCTGTAGAGCGCGCTGTCGAGGAAGTTGTTCAGCGAGATATGCTGCGCATGCGGAGCCTGGCGGATGGCGCGTTCAGTCAGATCACGATGGGTAATCACCAGATCGACATCACCCGGCAGGGCGTTGATCGCGGTATTGGTCACCGATACATTGCTCAGCCCGGCGTCCTGCACTTTCTTACGCAGTACGCCTGCACCCATCGCGCTGGAACCCATACCGGCATCACAGGCGACGATGATTTTACGCACGTGATGCAGTTCAACGCTCATGGCATCGCTGGCGACTGGCGCACCCGCGCCGCTCTGGCCTTTAGACTGCGCTTTCATCTCATGCATGCGCTGGGTCGCGGCTTCGATATCGTCATCTTCTTTGACTTTGCTGGTTTTCAGCAGGATAGCGGACACCACGAAGGAGACGGCGAAGGCGGCAGCGATAGCAGCGATGTTCGCGAAGTAGGCCCCTTTTGGCGTCATTGCCAGTACCGCCAGGATTGAACCCGGTGAGGCAGGAGAGACCAGGCCACCGTTCAGCACCGTCAGCGTGAAGACGCCGGTCATACCGCCAAGGATAACCGCCAGCAGCAGGCGAGGAGCCATCAGCACATACGGGAAGTAGATCTCATGGATGCCGCCAAGGAAGTGGATGATTGCCGCACCGCCCGCAGACTGTTTAGCACTGCCACGACCAAAGAACATATAGGCCATCAGCACGCCCATACCCGGACCCGGGTTGGCTTCGATCAGGAAGAAAATGGATTTGCCGGCTTCACTAGCCTGCTGGATACCGAGCGGCGAGAAGATACCGTGGTTAATGGCGTTGTTCAGGAACAGGATTTTCGCGGGTTCGACGAAGATTGAGGTCAGTGGCAGCAGGTTGTTCTGCACCATCAGATTCACGCCCGCGGCGAGAATGTGTGACAGACCTTCTACCAGCGGACCGATCGCCAGGAACGCCAGCAGTGCCAGTATCATCCCGATAATACCGGCCGAGAAGTTGTTGACCAGCATCTCGAAGCCGCTTTTGATTTTGCCGTCAATCGCCCGGTCAAACGACTTGATTGCCCAGCCGCCCAGCGGACCGGCAATCATCGCACCGAGGAACATCGGCATATCCGCACCGACAATCACACCCATGGTGGTAATGGCACCGACCACGCCGCCGCGATCGCCGCCCACCAGACGCCCACCGGTGAAACCGATCAGCAGTGGCAGCAGGTAGGTAATCATCGGGCCAACCAGTTTGGCCAGCGTTTCGTTAGGGATCCAGCCAGTTGGAATAAACAGTGCGGTGATGATACCCCAGGCGATAAACGCCCCGATGTTTGGCATCACCATATTACTCAGAAAGCGACCAAAGCTTTGTACTTTGACCTTCACTGATGAGGACATAAACCCACCCCTTATTGAGACGCGCTGCAATAGGAGAGCGCGCTTGTTTTTGTTTAGCCACCCCGACCCAAAGCCGGTGGTATTACTGTATGCACGCGGACTCTATCACGCGAATTTGACGCTGCGTAGCGTGCGGGGTAAGTGTGATCTACATCACTGATTAAGGGTGGTGGCAGGGGTGATTAGCGTGATTTTGATCACACTTTAAGGCGTAGCTCAGGCTCATTTGGCTGATTTTTAGACGGGGTGGCCGGTTATCTGTGAGGTGAATCACACTTGTTTGACGTTGATTTGTTATATATCTGTGACTTAGATCACAAACTATTTTTGGTCGAAAATGCGCCAGATCACACTTCATTCAGCGGGTGATTGGGTGGGAGGAGAAAAGAGAGTGGGACGGGCAGACGATTAGCATCTGCCCGTAAGGCGGGTTTACTGCAGACCACCCTGGACGGCAGCCTGTGCCTGAGCAAGCGCCTGCGAATTGGCGGATAAAGTGCTCATCAGCGCGTTATATTGCGAAGCCTGATCCTGAGTCGGGAACTGTACGCCGCCATCATTGAAGCTGACACGGGTTCCCTGCGTTTGCAGGAAATCGCCGGTCTGCACTGCACCCTGGCTCAGCGCCTGGAGTTTTGGCAGCAGAGGAATCAGCTGATTGGCGGGCACCGTCACCACTTTGTTATAGGCGGTGTCGTAGACTTTTTTCAGGTCATCCGGCTGCTTCAGGGTCGCCTTGCTGCTGTCCGCCTGCATTTTGGCGCTTTCAATCTGCTGGGTGACGATCACCAGTGCGCTGGTTGCCTGACGCAGGGAATCACGACGGCTGAGATAATCCTGCGGAACGCGAATAGCAGAAAGCTCATCCACCACCGGACGCATACCCTGTTCAACCGCTTTGTTTGCCTGCTGCGAGAAGCCATACATAATGGCGTAATCGCTGGCGAAGTTGCCAAAGCTCTGCTTCTGGTTTTCGCTGAGGCTGGGCAGATGCTCGCCGCTGCGCATCACAGTGTTCTGGAGAAAATCGATAAATGCTTTGCGCTGCTCGCCTTCTTTATCACCGCATGCGGTGAGTTGCAGCACGATCAGCGCGCCAGCGAGCATAATGCCGCCACGTGCCATAAGGCGTGTAAGTCCTGAAGCCATAGGGTCAACTCCTGTCGGTGATACTGTCAGATGTCCAGGTAGGAATGGCCTAAAGAATAGAACAAACCCGAGCCACGGCACAACGTGAAACCACCTGTGAAACAGATGCTTTCTGAAACGCCGGTTACAGAATGGGACCGCCTGCGCCTCAGGGCGTGCTGCATTCCCTGCCATCGCAGGCTTCAGCGCGCAGGGATGAAGGAGGGGCTGAGCAGTCTGACTCTCACTGCCGCGACCTTAAAACACCACCGCCTGACCATCTTTGCGACTCTCACTGGCCGCAATGTAGAAGCCCTGCGGATCGCGCACTATCGCCTGCGCGCCACCAAAATTGTAATTACTCAGGGGATCTTCCAGTACCACGTTGTGGCCCATACGGCGCAGTGTGCTCAGGGTATTGCGATCGAGGGTTGATTCAAATACCACCTCGCGTCCCTGCACCACGCGCCAGCGCGGCGCATCAATCGCGGCCTGCGGATTCTGCTGGTGCAGCATAATGCGCAGCGCCAGCTGGAGGTGCCCCTGCGCCTGCATCGGGCCGCCCATCACGCCAAATGCCATCAGCGGCTGGCCCTGCTGATCCCGCGCAAAGGCTGGAATGATGGTATGAAACGGCCGCTTACCGCCCGCCACGACGTTGGGATGGTCTGGATCGAGTGAAAAGCCCGCGCCCCGGTTCTGCAGGCTGATGCCGGTATCGGGTACCACCACGCCGGAGCCAAATCCCATGTAGTTAGACTGAATGAATGAGACCATCATGCCGCTGGCATCACCGGCGGCGACATACACTGTGCCGCTTTGCTGAGGTGATCCAAAGCGGAAATCTCCCGCCTTGTCAGGATCAATTAACGCTGCCCGCTGGCGAATATAGTCGTTGCTGAGCAGGTGTTCCGCCGGAAATTCGAGATGATCTTCATCGGTGACATAACGGTCCAGATCAACCAGCGCCAGTTTCATCGCCTCGATGGAGAGATGCAGCCACTGCGGCGAATCCGGTGCATAGCGGTTGATTTCCCACTCTTCCAGAATGCCAAGTGCAATTAAGGTCGCAATGCCCTGACCATTCGGCGGCAGCTCCTGCACCGATCCTCCGGCAAACGGACGCGACAGCAGGGTAACCCAGTCGGCACGATGGTTTTTCAAATCCTCCAGCGTCAGGGCCGCGCCATGCTCACGGGCGAAGGCTGTCATCTTTTGCGCCAGTGCGCCGCGGTAAAAGCTTTCGCCCTGAGTCTCAGCGATTTCCTGCAAGGTGCGGGCCTGAGCCGGATTGCGGAACAGCTCGCCAGCACGAGGCGGACGACCCTGCGGCGCAAAGCAGTCGCTAAAGCCAGGTTGATCCCGCAGCTTGTCATAGCCGCGCTGCCACAGCTGACCAATCAGCGGTGAAACCGGAAAACCATGGCGCGCATAGTCAATTGCCGGTTGTGCGAGGGTGGTCAGCGGTAAGGTGCCAAAGCGCTGTGCCAGTGTGACCCATGCCGAGACGGCCCCTGGCACAGTGACGGATTCCCAGCCGGTTTCAGGCATCGCACTAAAATCGGCAAAGCGTTCGGGATGCCACGCGGCTGGCGATCGGCCTGAGGCGTTTAACCCATGCAGCTCGCTGCCATCCCAGACAATGGCAAACGCATCGCTACCGATGCCGTTTCCGGTTGGCTCCAGCACGGTTAAGGCGATGGCGGTGGCGATAGCCGCATCCACGGCGTTTCCACCCTGTTGCAGCATCCGTAAACCCGCCTGCGCCGCCAGCGGTTGAGAGGTTGCGACGGCATTACGACCCATCATCGGTACACGATGAGAAGGGTATCCGACGTTAAAATCTGTTTCTCGCATCGCTTTTCCTTACAGAGGTCAGGTATGGGTTTTGCCCGTCGTCAGTGCGTTATCACGGGGCTGCACTTTTACCGCGCATCAGGTCGATAGTTGCCGGGTAACTGCACCGGCATGAGGCGCCAGCCGTTTCGTTAAGACGACTGTTGATTAATCTGGCGACAGAGCGCCGTTAAGAATAAAAGATTTACCCGCTCTGCACTGTGAGCCGCCGCGCGCCAGGCCTCAGGCCCCAACCAGGACTATTCTTAATTTAATAAGATCAGTGAATATATGTGTTCAGGAAGTAAACCATTGGCGTATATTTTGCAATCACTACCTGAAGAGGTGTATTGCCTCACAGAAATGAGAATATGCCAGCAAAAAGCTTGATGGCATCCACATAAATAGCAAACACCATTTGATTTTTCTGCCCACACCGAAGGCACAAAACTCAACTGCCTCAGCGGGTTAGAGGCGCTGGAACTTTTCCGGCAAACCATAGTTAAAAAAATAATTATAAATTGCGCGGCAAATAGTCAGGTCTCTATCCATACTTAGTCTCCCGGCATTTGTTGCATTGACCTGACATCTTTAAAGCAGTGCACCGCAGGCTGTGTCCCGTAATGGTTTCTCTCATAACAAAAATAAACCCTTGCGGGATCCAGCCTGAAACAGGCCCGGTTTCAGAGTCCTGACTTCAGGCTCGTACCTCTCTACTTTCACGTGCTTCATAGCGAGTTTTTAAGGAGTTCTCTATGGAATTAAAAGACCCGATGTTTGAATTGCTCAGCAGCCTTGAGCAGATTGTTTTGACACGTGATGATCGCGCCGCCGAGTTACTTATTCAGCGTCAGCAACCCGCCCAGCCAGAGCCGCAGCGTCTGCGTGAAATGACCGGCATGCAGGTTGATGAGTTTGCAAAAGTAATGGGCGTGAGCGTTTCTTCCGTGAAAAGCTGGGAAGCCCGGCGTACCCGTCCTTCCGCGACAGCGCAGAAATTGATGAAGTTATTACATGCCAATCCCTATCTGGGACGGCAGTTGCTTGAATAAACTGATATCACGAAAAGAACCCGCCGCTGGCGGGTTTTTTATTAGCGTAATTCGCTGTATTTAGCCGCCTGTCTGGCAAACCAGCTCTCCGGCACGCTATAGGGCGGCTCCCGCAACTGTGCGAGTCCGCTTTCGATAATCATTGAAGCCTGCTGCCATAACTGCGCATCTCCCTGCTTCAGCAACTCAATCTGTATCTGCTTTTCAACCAGGTAGACCCGCGCAAAGTCGGGATCAAAACGCACAATCGCGCGGGTGTTATCGATGATGTCAGCCAGTTTGATGGTTTGTGCCTCAGAACTGGCGCTGGCTGTATGGCGGAAGTGCGCCAGTTTACGGGCCGTGCGATTTTTTGCCCCAGCGGGTGCGCTGTTGGTCAGCATCTCTACCAGGCTTGCCACGCGCGTACCAAAGTGCGTTTCGATATCGCTCTGTGTGGTTGCGGTATCTTCTACGGTATCGTGCAGCCAGGCTGCCGCTAACAACGCGTCGTCATGGCTGACGCTGCGCACCAGTTCCACCACCGCTGCCGGATGAACAATATAAGGCTCATCGGTATATTTGCGGCGCTGACCGGCACTGGCATGTGCCTCGGTGGCGAAGCGACGCGCCTGTTCTTCCAGTGAATCCTGCATGCCTTTCCCCCTGACAAAAAGTTTGCTTGCAATTATCTAGCGCGCTATCTATATTATTAACCATGAACTGTGATCAAGATGACAAAAAAGTGAAAACGATGCCACTGTTGGTCGATCAGCACCTCTGCTTTGCGCTTTATTCTGCCAACCTGGCGATGAATAAAGTCTATCGTCAGTTGCTGAGCCAGCTCGACATCACCTATCCTCAATATCTGGTCATGCTGGTGTTGTGGCAGAAAGATGATGTCACGGTGTCAGAGATTGGCGAGCAGCTTTTTTTAGACTCGGCAACATTAACGCCACTTCTGAAGCGACTGGAAAGTGCAGGCCTGATTAACCGGCAGCGAACCCGTCAGGATGAACGCCAGGTTGCGGTGACGCTGACCGAAGCCGGGCAGGCGTTACGGGCCAGGGCTGAAGCCATTCCTGAAGCGGTCAAGTGTGCCACAGCCTGTGATGATGACGCTTTGCTGGCGCTGAAATTACAGCTGGATGGGTTGCGAGATAACCTGAATAAGTCACGATAAATATTGCTGACGGGTGCGCGGCACCCGTTAAACCTCACCGCCTGATTACGGCTGTATAAGTAGTGGGCGATTAAATAGCGTAATGGAGAAATGTCATGTCTTTAGAACAAGTGGTTTACCGCGCCAAAGCCAAAGCAACCGGTGGTCGTGATGGTCGTGCAACCTCTTCTGACGGTGTACTGGACGTGAAACTGGGTGTGCCAAAAGAGATGGGCGGTGCAGGCGGCGAAGTGACTAACCCGGAGCAGCTGTTTGCTGCGGGCTATTCTGCCTGCTTCCTGGGCGCGATGAAGTTTGTGGCAGGCCGTGACAAAATCACCATGCCAAAAGACGCCTGGATCGAAGGTGAAGTGGGTATCGGCCCTATCCCTGATGGTTTTGGTATTGAAGCGACCCTGAACATTCATCTGCCAGAGATGGATGAAGCAGAAGCGCAGAAGCTGGTTGATGCGGCACACATCGTTTGTCCTTACTCAAACGCCACCCGCAACAACATCGATGTCACGCTGAACATTATTCGCTAAGCGTGCTGCGGGCCTGAAATTATCAGGCCCGCACTTTTTTTCCTCTGTCATTTTCACTCTCCTGCAGCTGTCTGCAACAGCCCACCCGGCCGTTCCTGTTCGATGTGTACAAAAAATGTGCTAATCAGGTCGACAACGATTATTTTCTGGTCTATCAAACGCGACCATGTTTTACTGAGCCACCTCGCGTTATAGCCTGTAAATCCGTTCAGAATTTTCCTTCATCTTGTCCGGTCCGCTTATTCAGCGAACTCTGCCGCGTTTCGGCAGTCACATAAAAGATTTGGTCAAGCGCTTCACACCGGAGAAACACCTTTTTTCATGAATTACATTAAAACCCTGACTCAGCAGAAGTTATCGCTCTTGCTGGCGCTCTATCTCGGTATCTTATTGAATTTGCCGATTTTCTATCGTCGTTTTGACGGTTTTCTCAGGCACTCTACGGTTACGAACTGGCTGACTGCCGTCACCGAGGTAGTGGCCATTGTGGTGCTGACTTTCTTCCTGATGCGTCTGCTGTCGCTGGGAGGAAAGTGGTTTTATCGCGTGCTGGCCACGCTGATTGTGCTGATTTCGGTTGCCGCCGCCTATTACATGGCGTTTTTTAACGTGGTGATCGGCTACGGCATTGTGGCTTCGGTGATGACGACTGACACCGATCTCTCTAAAGAGGTGATTGGTTACCATTTCATCCTGTGGATGGTGCTGGTCAGCGCGCTGCCACTGCTGATGATCTGGCGCAATAAGCTGAGCATGACGCTGAACGAACAGCTGCGTACGCCGGGACAGCGCCTGAAACCCACCCTGATCATGCTGCTCTGCGTGGCGCTGGTCTGGCTGCCGATTCGGTTTTTCGACAAGCTGCAGAAGCATAACGAAGAGATCACTAACATCGATCTGCCGAGTTACGGCGGTGTGGTGGCGCACTCTTATCTTCCTTCGAACTGGCTGGCGGCTGTGGGCCTGTTTGCCTGGACCCGTGTGGATGAGTCGCTGAACAGCCAGGAACTGCTGGATCCGGCGAAGAAGTTTACCTACGTCGCGCCTGCCGGGCTTGATGATACCTATGTGGTGTTTGTGATTGGCGAAACCACGCGCTGGGATCACATGGGGATGCTGGGCTATGAGCGTGACACTACGCCGAAGCTGTCGAAAGAGAAGAACCTGGTGGCATTCCGGGGCGAGTCCTGTGATACCGCGACCAAGCTGTCACTGCGCTGCATGTTCGTGCGCGAAGGCGGCACTATGGATAATCCGGGCCGCACGCTGAAAGAGCAGAATGTGTTTGCGGTGATGAAAGAGCTGGGCTTCACCTCTGAGCTGTTTGCGATGCAGAGCGAAGTCTGGTTCTACGACAACATCAATGCCAACAATTTTGCCTTCCGTGAGCAGATTGGTTCAGAGAAGCGTAATCAGGGCAAAGCGGTGGATGACATGCTGCTGGTGCCGGAGATGAAAGCGTCACTGGATCGTTTCCCGAAAGGTAAGCATCTGATTGTGTTGCACACCAAAGGTTCGCACTACCTCTATTCACAGCGTTATCCGCGCAGCTTCGCGAAATATCAGCCGGAGTGTATGGGCGTGGATGAGACCTGCAGCAAAGCGCAGTTGATCAACGCTTATGACAACTCGGTGCTGTATGTCGATAGCATGCTGGATAGCGTGCTGGATCAGCTGCGTGATAAGAAGGCGATTGTCTTCTATGCCGCCGACCATGGTGAGTCGATTAGCGAGAATATGCACCTGCACGGCACGCCGCGTGAGATGGCTCCGCCTGAGCAGTTCCGGGTGCCGATGATGGTCTGGGCGTCAGATAAGTATCTGGAAGACAGTCAGAACCGCAGCAACTTTGAGCGTCTGCAGGCGCAGCAGCGTGTGGGCCGGACCCATCGCCACGTTGAGCTGTTCGATACCATCCTGGGTTGTCTGGGTTACACCTCGCCAGATGGCGGTATTAACCCGGCCAACAACTGGTGTCAGGCACCGGGTAATGGTCAGGCTAAACCGCTGTAATAGTGGTCGAAAAGGGTAAAGCAGGCGGCTGATTCCCGGTAACCGCGTGCTTTCCAGGCGATTGGCGACAAAAGCATAAAAAGCGGTTGACGCTGATCGGGGGTAGCAGTAACATGCGCCCCCATCGGCGAGTAGCGCAGCTTGGTAGCGCAACTGGTTTGGGACCAGTGGGTCGGAGGTTCGAATCCTCTCTCGCCGACCATATTTAAGAAACCTGTCTGAAAAGACAGGTTTTTTTTCGTCTGAAGAAAAGAGGATGAAAGGTACGGATTTACCGTTGAGCGGGCTTCAGGGAGCATACGCCAGGCAGACGCTGGGAGCCTCAGACGGCTAACAGATCCAAACCCGAGTGACGCTGACAGCAATGAACAATCTCAAGGCGAAGGGAACAGGGGCAGAGGAGGAAAGCGTCCCACGCCATGGACGGCGTGGGCCGAGCGTCCATGGATGGTTTAAGCGCCTTTCCGATCTGACCGTGTTCCCGAAGCAGTCTCGATCTGACCGCTAAGCATTCACATTATTACCGCTGAGTGGGCTTCAGGGAGCATACGCCTTCCGCAAAGACGCAAAAACGCCATCCCTGGCAGGCTCAACGCAGGCCATCCCTGGCCCGCGATGCTTTGCTCCAGGCGTATGCTCCCTTCGCTTCACGTCTGGCAGACGCATCAGGTACTTATTTGGGAGCCTCAGACGGCTGACAGATCCAAACCTCAGCTGTCACCTTCCAGAAAGTTCCAGTAAACCCCATCCACCGCGCATTCTGTTTACCAGCCTTTGTTATCATCACTTACCCGCTGGCAGGCCTTGCCATATAAGAGATGCGATCATAATTCGCGACACATTCTTCTTATGACCGAAAGCGGCAACATGCTGATTTCTTATGCTTCTTTACCAGCATATTCCGCTGGATGAACGTCATAACGCACGGTGAATCGTTCAGTTATTCAACATTTGCCGGTAAAAGTTTTAAGTTTTTTAGCGGTGAGAATCACTAGCGATAGAACAACCATCCAGCACAATGCACGGAAATCAGACCAGCAGCGCTGTGCATTGTATGGCTTTTAGGCCGAAAGGGTTTTTATTACCGTTGCATGCTATCCCTCACACTCTGTGTAAATAAGTAACCGTTGTATTGACGTTCTTTGCAACTGTTGACAAATTGATGCGTCAATAAACGCGCAGTTACGGAATTTTCTGAATGCACCATCTGCATTAGAAAAAACAAAAAAAACGTAGCGTGCTTTAACCACCTGTTCGGTGGTACGCCTGAACCGCATAAAAAAATCAGAGGTCGGGCAATACACACAACATCACATCACAATGGAGCAAAAGCATGATCAACTCCCTGGCTAAATCCGGGATGCTGAAGGTCGGTCTGAGCCTGATTGCTATGACTGTCGCCGCCGGTGTTCAGGCAAAAACCCTGGTCTACTGTTCTGAAGGTTCTCCGGAAGGCTTTAACCCGCAGTTGTTCACCTCGGGCACCACCTACGATGCCAGCTCACGTCAGATCTACAACCGACTGGTTGAGTTCACTATCGGCACCACCGAACTGCACGCTGCGCTGGCAGAGAAGTGGGATGTCAGTGAAGACGGTAAAACTTACACCTTCCACCTGCGCAAAGGCGTGAAGTGGCAGACCACCAAAGATTTCAAACCGACGCGCGACTTTAATGCGGATGATGTGGTGTTCACCTTTGAGCGCCAGCTGGATAAAAACAACGCCTATCACGGCGTCTCCGGCGGCAGCTACGAATATTTCGAAGGCATGGACATGCCGAAGCTGATCAGCAAAATTGAAAAAGTGGACGAGAACACCGTGCGCTTTGTGCTGACGCGTCCTGAATCGCCGTTCCTTGCTGACCTCGGCATGGACTTCGCCTCGATTCTGTCGAAAGAGTACGCTGACAACATGCTGAAAGCGGGCACCCCGCAAAACGTCGACCTGAATCCGGTCGGTACCGGTCCGTTCCAGCTGCTGCAGTACCAGAAAGATTCGCGCATCCTTTACAAAGCTAACCCGGATTACTGGGGCACCAAGCCGAAAATCGATCGCTTAGTCTTCTCCATTACCCCGGATGCTTCAGTGCGTTACGCCAAGCTGCAGAAGGGCGAATGTCAGGTCATGCCCTATCCAAACCCGGCTGACATCGCGCGTATGAAGCAGGACAAAAACATCAACCTGTATGAGCAGGCTGGCCTGAACGTCGGCTATCTGTCGTACAACGTTGAGAAAAAACCGCTGGATAACCTGAAAGTGCGTCAGGCACTGACCATGGCGGTCAACAAAAAGGCGATTATCGAAGCCGTTTATCAGGGTGCAGGTCAGCCTGCTAAAAACCTGATCCCACCAACGATGTGGGGCTATAACGACGACGTAAAAGACTACGCCTACGATCCTGAGAAAGCCAAAGCGTTGCTGAAAGAAGCGGGCATGGCAGACGGCTTCTCAATCGACCTGTGGGCAATGCCGGTTCAGCGTCCTTACAACCCGAATGCGCGCCGCATGGCTGAGATGATCCAGAGCGACTGGGCGAAGATTGGCGTCAAAGCCAAAATCGTCACCTACGAGTGGGGCGAATATCTGAAGCGCGCCAAAGCAGGCGAGCACCAGACCGTCATGATGGGCTGGACCGGCGACAATGGGGATCCGGATAACTTCCTGGCCACCCTGTTCAGCTGTTCAGCGGCAAAAGATGGCTCTAACTACTCGCGCTGGTGTGATAAATCCTTTGAGGATCAGATTCAGCCAGCTCGCGCCACCGCCGATCAGGCGAAGCGCATCGAGTACTACAAGCAGGCACAGGTTGTGATGCATGACCAGGTACCGGCGCTGATGATCGCGCACTCAACGGTATACGAACCGGTCAGCAAGAAAGTCTCCGGGTACAAAGTCGATCCGCTGGGCGGACACTACTTTGCTCAGGTAGACATTAAAGAATAATTGTCGCCTTTTCCGGGGCGGCTGCGCGTCGCCCCGGCTTTATCTCCCTGTTTTACTGGAAACGGTAGAGGCGCAGCCTGTCTGCGTCGCGGTCGGGCCTACCCGATCGTCAGATGTAAGCAATAACTACCCTCGCGGCGACGGTCGCGCGGACAAGAGAGAACCCGGATTATGCTGCAGTTCATACTCCGACGTCTGGGCCTTGTCATCCCAACGTTTATCGGTATTACATTACTCACCTTCGCATTTGTTCACATGATCCCCGGCGATCCGGTACTGATCATGGCGGGCGAACGCGGTATTTCTCCTGAACGCCATGCACAGTTAATGGCGCTGTTAGGTCTGGATCAGCCGCTGTGGAAACAGTACCTGAACTACATTAACGGCGTATTACATGGCGACCTGGGCATTTCACTCAAGAGCCGCATCCCGGTCTGGGATGAGTTTGTTCCGCGCTTCAAAGCGACGCTGGAACTCGGCTTCTGCGCCATGATATTTGCCGTGGCCATTGGTATCCCGGTTGGGGTCATGGCCGCCGTGAAGCGGGGGTCGATTTTCGATCACACCGCCGTGGGGATCTCACTGACCGGCTACTCCATGCCGATCTTCTGGTGGGGCATCATGCTGATCATGCTGGTCTCGGTACAGCTCAACCTGACGCCGGTTTCCGGGCGGGTCGGCGACACCGTATTCCTGGATGACACCATGCCGCTGACCGGCTTTATGCTGATCGATACCTTCTTCTGGGGTGAGCCGGGCGACTTCCACGATGCGGTGATGCACATGATTCTGCCTGCCATCGTGCTCGGCACCATTCCGCTGGCGGTGATTGTGCGAATGACGCGATCGGCGATGCTCGAAGTGCTGGGTGAAGATTACATCCGTACTGCGCGTGCCAAAGGCCTGACGCGGATGCGCGTGATCGTAGTGCATGCGCTGCGAAACGCCATGCTGCCGGTGGTTACGGTGATCGGCCTGCAGGTCGGCACCTTGCTGGCCGGGGCGATTCTGACCGAAACCATCTTCTCGTGGCCGGGCCTGGGTCGCTGGCTGATTGAAGCGTTGCAGCGCCGTGACTATCCGGTGGTGCAGGGCGGGGTGCTGCTGACAGCAGTACTGATTATTGTGGTCAACCTGCTGGTTGACCTGCTGTATGGCGTGGTTAACCCGCGCATACGTCATAAGAAATAAGGGGGCATCATGTCTGTTGTTGATCCCGGCAGCGTTACCGTTGCACCCAAGCCGATGACCCCGTTTCAGGAATTCTGGCACTACTTTAAACGTAACAAGGGCGCCGTTGTGGGCCTGGTCTACATCATCATTGTGTTGCTGTGTGCCATTTTTGCCGATGTGCTGGCCCCGCATGCCCCTGCTGAACAGTTCCGCGATGCGCTGCTGCATCCGCCGGTCTGGCAGGAAGGCGGCAGCTGGAGCTACATTCTGGGCACCGACGATGTAGGCCGCGATGTGCTGTCGCGTCTGATGTACGGCGCGCGCCTGTCGCTGCTGGTGGGCTGCCTGGTGGTGGTGCTGTCACTGATTTTTGGCGTGATATTTGGCCTGCTGGCCGGTTATCTCGGCGGCGTGGTCGATGCCATCATCATGCGTGTCGTCGATATCATGCTGGCGCTGCCCAGCCTGCTGCTGGCGCTGGTGCTGGTCGCCATCTTTGGCCCTTCGATCGTTAACGCCTCTATCGCGCTGACCTTTGTGGCGCTGCCGCACTATATCCGTCTGACCCGCGCGGCGGTGCTGGTGGAAGTGAACCGCGACTATGTGACCGCCTCCGGCGTGGCCGGCGCCGGTATGCTGCGCCAGATGTTTGTGAATATTCTGCCTAACTGCCTTGCACCGCTGATCGTGCAGGCTTCATTAGGTTTCTCCAACGCCATTCTCGATATGGCGGCGTTGGGCTTTCTCGGTATGGGTGCGCAACCGCCAACGCCGGAGTGGGGCACGATGCTCTCCGACGTCCTGCAGTATGCGCAAAGTGCCTGGTGGGTAGTGACCTTCCCTGGATTGGTCATTCTGCTTACCGTGCTGGCATTTAACCTGATGGGCGATGGTTTGCGTGATGCACTCGACCCGAAACTCAAGCAGTAAAGAGGCACCGAGATGGCGTTATTAAATGTAGACAAACTATCGGTGCATTTCGGCGACGATAAAGCACCGTTCCGCGCTGTTGACCGCATCAGTTATCAGGTTGAGCAGGGCCAGGTCGTGGGTATCGTGGGTGAGTCCGGCTCCGGTAAATCGGTGAGTTCCCTGGCGATCATGGGGCTGATCGATTTCCCCGGCAAGGTGATGGCTGAGAAGCTGGAGTTTAACCAGCGCGACCTGCAGAACATCTCCGAACGTGAGCGCCGCCAGCTGGTGGGCGCAGAAGTGGCGATGATTTTTCAGGACCCGATGACCAGCCTGAATCCCTGCTACACCGTAGGTTTCCAGATCATGGAAGCGATCAAGGTGCATCAGGGCGGCAATAAACGCACCCGGCGTCAGCGGGCGATCGACCTGCTGAATCAGGTTGGTATTCCCGATCCCGCGTCACGGCTCGATGTCTATCCGCACCAGCTGTCGGGCGGCATGAGCCAGCGTGTGATGATTGCCATGGCGATCGCCTGTCGGCCTAAGCTGTTAATCGCCGATGAGCCGACCACGGCGCTCGACGTGACCATTCAGGCGCAGATCATCGAACTGCTGCTGGAGTTGCAGCGGCAGGAGAACATGGCGCTGATCCTGATTACTCACGATCTGGCGTTAGTGGCAGAAGCGGCGCACCACATTATCGTGATGTATGCCGGTCAGGTGGTGGAGAGCGGGAAAGCGACCGATATCTTTAAGGCGCCGCGCCATCCTTATACGCAGGCGCTGCTGCGTGCGCTGCCGGAGTTCGCGGCCGATAAAGCACGCCTGGCCTCGCTGCCTGGCGTGGTACCGGGCAAGTATGACCGCCCGATTGGCTGTCTGCTTAATCCACGCTGCCCCTATGCGACTGACCTTTGTCGTCAGGAAGAACCTGAACTGCGCACCATTCCAGGACGCCAGTCCAAGTGTCACTATCCGCTGGACGATGCCGGGAGACCAACTTATGAGTCATGAAACCACTAAAGATCAGTTCCTGCTGCAGGCGATTGATCTGAAGAAGCACTACCCGGTGAAGAAGGGGCTGTTTGGTCAGGAGCGTCTGGTCAAAGCGCTGGATGGCGTCTCTTTTAATCTGGAACGCGGCAAAACGCTGGCGGTGGTAGGCGAGTCAGGCTGTGGTAAATCCACGCTGGGCCGCCTGCTGACGATGATTGAAACCCCGACCGAAGGGCAGCTTTACTGGCACGGTCAGGATCTGCTGAAACATGATCCCCAGGCGCAGAAGCTGCGTCGCCAGAAAATCCAGATCGTGTTCCAGAACCCGTACGGCTCACTCAATCCACGCAAAAAAGTAAGCCAGATTCTGGAAGAGCCGCTGGTGATTAATACCCAGCTGACCCGCGCGGAACGCCGCGAGAAGACGCTGGAGATGATGGCAAAAGTCGGCCTGAAAACCGAGCACTACGACCGCTACCCGCACATGTTCTCAGGCGGGCAGCGTCAGCGTATCGCCATCGCACGTGGGCTGATGCTCGATCCGGACGTCCTGATTGCCGATGAGCCGGTTTCGGCGCTCGACGTGTCGGTGCGTGCCCAGGTGCTTAACCTGATGATGGATCTGCAGCAGGATATGGGGCTTTCGTATGTCTTTATCTCGCACGATTTGTCGGTGGTGGAACATATTGCCGATGAGGTGATGGTGATGTATCTCGGCCGGTGCGTTGAGAAGGGCAGCAAAGAGGCGATTTTTGCCAACCCGCGCCATCCTTATACTCAGGCTTTGCTGTCAGCGACGCCGCGTCTGAATCCTGACGACCGTCGTGAGCGCATTAAGCTGACCGGCGAGCTGCCCAGCCCGCTTAATCCGCCGCCGGGCTGCGCCTTTAATGCGCGCTGCCACCGACGTTTTGGCACCTGCGTGCAGTTGCAGCCGAAGCTGAAAAACTATGGCGGACAGGAGATTGCCTGCTTCGCGGTTGATCAGGATGAGAATCAACCGGTCGGCGTGGCAGAAAAGGTCAGCTGAGGATTGGCAGCGCATTCTGGTGTTTACAGACCGCACAAAATTGAAAGCGATGGGAGCACAGGCCTGTAGCAAAACTTTGCGCCCCCCGGACAAAAACGCCGGGAGCGTTTTTGAACAACGCAACGCGTTGGCCCGGCTACTGGCGCCCCTCAGGGATGAGGTGCGTACTAAAAACGCCGGGAGCGTTTTTGAACAACGCAACGCGTTGGCCCGGCTACGGGTGCCCCTCAGGGATGAGGTGCGTAATCGTCCGCGCTGAGCCTGTTCGCGATCTTAACTCCCCAGCCGAAGGCTCCTTTCTGGAGCCTTTTTTTATCTCAACTCAGCTGCAAGCCGCACTGCTGGCAGGTCAGCGAGCACTTTCTGGTTATTCCTCCTCTTTTTCCGTTATCAGTTTTAACCTGTTTTTATTCTGGCGATATTTGCAATGAAAAAAGATAAATAGCCTCAATCACTTATGGCAGAAATGCGATTTTTTTGCGCCTGCGGCAGCCTGAACGCTCTTTGAAAGGCTGTTTACAGGAGTCAGCCTGGCAGTGCCAGAGGTTGTAAGAGCGGTATTTTCAGAAAAATTATTAAAACAGTGCTAATGAATTTAACTTAAGTATTACTTATTAATTATCAGCGGCAATGACTCAGAAAAGGCTTTCTTCCGCCACTATTGAATCTTTATGATTAAACAATTTGATTGAAATTGCTTTTTTTGTAATCAGGTTTTTCTGACTGATATTAAAGGGATGTGTTATATTCCAGGAAAATTCCCACCTTGTTGCAGGCCATGGCCAATGAAGAATAATTACGATGATTTGCAGCGTTTTAAAGAGAAAACGCAAACGCTCGACATCGACTTTAAAGATATGTCTGGCCAGACGCAGGAAGCGGCGGAACACAGTAAATGGGCATTGATTCGCCAGCTGGCGAAAGAAGAACATCAGACACCGTTTGGCGGCGGCGAGCGTATTGACCTGCCGCAACCTCAGCCGCTGCGTGGTGATGAGTTTACGGCTCCACCGCCTGGGGCTCCGGCACGACATGCCGCACTTACTGCGCAACTGGCAATGGCAGCCCGCACCTCGATTCTCGATAGCCTGTCAGGCAGTAACCTGCCAGCAACCAGCACGACTGCACGCGGTCCTTCATCACTCTTTCCGCCACCGCCGCCACTGCAAAAAGTGGCCGTGGCTGAGCCTGCGACCATGCTGCGTGCTGAGTCGGTCCGGCCTGCCACCGTGGCGGAGCTTCAGCCCGTCGTCGCACCTACCGCCACCCATTCTGAGCCAGGGCGATTTGGTGCGCTGTTCCGCTCGCGCGAGATTAATCTGCCGAAAGAAACCTTACTCAAACCGTTACTGGAGAAGATTGCGCTATGCCATTAGTTTGTGTGTGCTCGCCGAAGGGGGGTGTGGGGAAAACCACGCTGGCGGCGAATCTGGCCTGGAGTCTGGCGCGTTCCGGTAGCAAAGTTCTGGCGATTGATTTTGATGTGCAGAATGCACTGCGTCTTCACTTTGGCGTGCCGCTTCATGATGGCCGCGGATTTGTGGCGCGCTCAGAAGAGCAGGCGGACTGGAGCCAGTCGATTCTTACCACTGGCGGCAATATCTTTGTGCTGCCCTATGGCGACGTCACGGAGCCGCAGCGCGAACGGTTCGAAGAGAACCTGATGAAAGATCCCCACTTTATTAAGCGCGGTCTGGATACGGTGCTCAATTATCCTGGTCTGGTGATCGTGGCTGATTTCCCGCCGGGCCCGGGCCCCGCCCTTAAAGCAATGACGGCGCTGGCCGATATGCATTTAGTGGTGATGTTAGCCGATACCGCATCAGTATCGTTATTACCGCAGATTGAAGAGAACCGGATGATCGGTAAGCCTCTCAATAATAAGCAGGGTCACTATTTCATCCTTAACCAGTGTGACAACCGCCGGAATATCAATCGCGATGTCACCGCGTTTATGCAGCAGCGCCTGGGCGATAATTTACTGGGCGTGGTTCACCGTGATGAAAGTGTAGGTGAAGCCAATGCTTCGCAGCAGTCTGTTTATGATTTCAGTCCCGCCTCGGCAGCGGCATTTGATATTGAACTGATCGCGAAAAGGGTCAGCAGCATTCTGAATATCACCGTGGGTAATGGCGAAGTTCAGGCTCCCATCCGCACAAACCACTTTTAGTCGGCTTCTGCCAGGCGACTGACTTACACAGCTCTTCTCAGGGTGAATCATGAGTAAAATCGGGTTTTACCTGCTGCTGCTGGTGCTTGCACCCGTTGCGGCGGTGATCATCATTACGCCAATGGACAGCCAGAAACAGTATATTTTTGGTCTGATCAGCATCGGCATGATGTTTTTATTGGGTTTCAGCAAGAGCCGCAAAATAACGGTGGTGATGGTGGTTCTCTCTGCGCTGATGTCCAGCCGCTATATCTGGTGGCGGACCACCGAGACGCTGCACTTTAATTCCGAAGTTGAAGCTATCTTAGGCATTGGCTTATATCTGGCGGAGCTGTACGTCTGGCTGATCTTAATTCTTGGCTTCCTGCAAACCACCTGGCCATTAAAACGCACCATCGAACCCTTACCGGACGACACCAGCCTGTGGCCGACGGTCGATATTTATGTGCCTTCCTACAATGAAAGTCTTGATGTGGTGCGCGACACCGTACTCGCAGCGCAGTGTATCGACTACCCGCGTGACAAAATCAGGGTCTATCTGCTGGATGATGGCAAGCGCAGCGAGTTTGCCCGCTTTGCGGCGGATGTCGGCGTGGGTTATATCACCCGTGACGACAATAAACATGCCAAAGCCGGGAACCTCAACCATGCGATGAAAATCACCAAAGGTGAGCTGATTTGCATCTTCGACTGCGACCACGTGGCGACGCGCACCTTCCTGCAGGCGACGGTCGGACCGTTCCTGAAAGATCCGAAGCTGGCGCTGCTACAGACGCCGCACTACTTCTATTCTCCCGATCCCTTTGAGCGTAACCTGCGCGCAGCACGCAGCATTCCAAACGAAGGCTCGCTGTTTTATGGCCCGGTGCAGCAGGGTAATGATAACTGGAATGCCACCTTCTTCTGTGGCTCCTGTGCGGTTATCCGTCGTTCAGCGCTGGAAGAGATTGGCGGTTTTGCCGTTGAAACCGTGACCGAAGATGCACACACCGCCCTGAAAATGCAGCGACTGGGCTGGGGCTCAGCCTTTTTGTCGATCCCGCTGGCTGCCGGTCTGGCAACAGAACGTCTGGGCCTGCATATCATTCAGCGTACCCGCTGGGCGCGTGGCATGACACAGATTTTCCGCGTCGATAACCCGCTGTTTGGCCGTGGCCTGAAGTGGCAGCAGCGTCTTTGCTATCTCAACGCCATGCTGCATTTCCAGTTTGGCCTGCCACGCGTTGCCTTCCTGACCGCACCGCTGGCTTACCTGCTGTTTAACCTGAATATTATTCACTCATCGGCCTCGCTGATCTTTGCCTATGTGCTGCCCCATCTGGTGATGTCCCTCTACGTTAACTCACGGATGAATGGCCGTTTCCGTTACACCTTCTGGGGTGAGATTTATGAGACGGTGATGTGCTTCCATCTGGTGATCCCGACGATTCTGACCCTGCTGTCGCCAAAACATGGCAAGTTTAACGTGACCGATAAAGGCGGCGTGCTGGATCAGGGCTTCTTCGATTTCCACATCGTGCGTCCGCATGTGATTGTGGCGCTGCTGCTGGGCATTGGCATTGTAGCCGGCGTGGTGCGTGCCGTGATGCATGACTATTTTGGTGTCGATCCTTACGTTATCGCGCTCAACGTCGGCTGGGCGATCTTCAGCCTGATCATTCTGATGGCGGCAATTGCCGTGGCGCGCGAAACCAAGCAGGTGCGTAAAACCATCCGTGTTGAAGTGCAAATCCCGGCGATTATTCATTACGCCAGCGGCATTTCATCGCGCACCCAGACCAGCAACCTTTCGATGGGCGGCGCGCAGCTTGATGCACCCGATGGACGTCATGAAACTGATGAGATTGAAGAGATTAATCTGCTGCTGAAATCCGGCGCGATCACTATCCCGGTCAGTCAGATTTCCGGCGATGATGAGAGCATCCGTCTGCGCTTTGAGGCGATGCCGCTGGCGCGTCGTCGCGAACTGGTCCGTGTGGTGCTGGCTCGTGCTGATGCCTGGATTCAGCCGGAGTATAAGCAGGACAACCCGCTGATTTCGCTGGGCACTATTATCCGTACCGTCTTTGAGCTGTTCTGGCTGACCTGGAAAGGCCGCCACGATAAACGTAAAAATGTCGACCCGGTTGCCGCGGCGGCGAAAGAGGATGGGGCGGCATGAAGATCCTGACGCAAACTTTGCTGGTCAGTTCACTGACCGCAGCGTTATGGCTGACGCCCGCTGGCGCGGAAACGCCGGTTACTGCTGATAACAGCAGTGCTGCGCCGGTAAACAGTTCAGCCCCGACGCCGCCTGATGCTGCTTCCACCACGCAGCCTGCCAGTGCGCCGGTAAACAGTCCGGCTCCGATGCCGCCTGATGCTGCTTCCACCACGCAGCCTGCCAGTGCGCCGGTAAACAATCCGGCTCCGATGCCGTCTGATGCCGTTTCCGCCACGCAGCCTGCCGATGCCACCGTCAGTGCACCCGCGACAAATCTGGCTCCGGTCAGCGATGCGGCATCTGTGGCACCCATGAATAATGGTTCCACCCAGACGGCAGGTTCAGACCAGGTAGCGGTCCCGGTCAGCGGTGGAGAGTCTGCAATGCCGTCAGTGTCACCAGCGGCAAATGCGCCATCTGCGACACCGTCCGCAGAATCTGCACCAGCATCGGCGCTTCAGAGTGCATCACCCAATGCCATGGCACCCCCGGTGAACGCCTCTTACGCCCCAGGTAGCGAGGCGACATCACAAACTCAGCCATCTTCAGTGACCGGTGACGCGGCCTCAACGCATCAGACCGCGTCATCGACCGGTGAGGCGGCGGCTTCTGCCCAGACCACCGCGCCGATGGCCGCCACCGGCGCGGTGACCCAGGACAGCAGCGCGCTGTCCGCGGTGCCCCTGCCGCAGGGCCTGAGCAGTGCCGATCCCGCGCTGGAAGCGGCCGCCAGTGCGCTGCCCTACGCGCCAGGTCAGGTAGCTGCGCCGGTTGCAGAAGCGCAGCCGCCGATCGCGGCTGCCATCAATCAGCCAATCAGTAGTGTTATTTCAGTGGCCCAGATGGGCCAGTCGCGCGGCATCACGCTGACCGGCGGCCAGCTTCAGTCGGGCATCACCTTTACCCTGCCCGGCGATGAAGTCATCACCAATGCGCGACTTAATCTGACGCTGCGCGTCTCAGCTGCGCTGGCGGCACGCAATACGTCGCTACAACTGATGCTGAATGGTCAGCCGCTCGGCACGCTGCCGCTGGGTGCGACGGACAGCGATGTCAGCGACTATGAGCTGGATATTCCGGCGGCGATGGTGGTGTCGGCGAACAATCTGAGTTTTAAAATCAATGATGCGGACAAGTTGCTGTGTGAAAGAGAGAGCGCACAGCAGTATCAGGTCACCATTCTGCCGAACACATCGCTGCACCTTGAGGGTCAGAAGCTCAATATCGGCACCAGCCTGCGTAATTTCCCGCGCCCCTTCCTGGATCCTCAGCGGATGACGGCGTCCACCGTGACGGTGGGCTTTGCCAGTCATGTTTCAGCCGATGCTGTCAGCGCGGCGGCACTGGTGACATCCTGGCTTGGCATTCAGAGTGATTATCGCGGCATCCGTTTCCCGGTGGTGCGCGGCGAACTGCCGGAACACAACGGCATCCTGTTTGGTCATCCTGGTGACCGGATCGGCACCCTGACTTTCCCGGCCAGTAACGGTCCGATGTTGCAGGTGGTGGATAATCCCAATAATCCGGTTTACAAATTGCTGCTGGTCAGTGGCAACAATGAGGACCAGTTGCGTCAGGCGGCGTACCGTCTGACGACGCAGCCACTGACGACGGATGAGAGTCATCTGCAGGTCCCCGCACAGACTATTGCAAACCGCAAACCTTACGATGCCCCGCGCTGGATTAACACTGACCGCCCGGTACGACTGAGCGAACTGCTGCGTAAAGATCAGAGTCTGACCAGTAGCGGCATCTGGCATGATGCGCTGCGTGTTAACTTCCGCGCCGCGCCTGATTTGTTCCTGTGGGATGGCGACACAGTGCCGGTCAATCTGCACTATCGCTTCCCGTCCGAAAGCTGGATCGATGAGGATAATTCCTTCCTTAACGTCATGCTCAACGGCACTTTTCTGCGCAATCTGACGGTGAACAAAGTCGGCCTGCTGGAGAACGCCTGGCACCGTCTGGGCGGTGATGCGCGTCAGGAGCAGTATCAGCTTAATCTCGAACCCTACCTGATCTATGGCGATAACCAGCTGGCGCTCTACTTCAATATCAAACCGCGGGCTGATGCGCCCTGCGGTGTGTTACTGAACAACAACATCAAGAGCCGGATTGAAGAGGATTCATGGATCGATCTGAGCCATACCCGTCACTTCAGCATGCTGCCGAACCTCTCTTACTTTGTGGGTGCCTCTTTCCCGTTCTCACGTCTGGCCGATTTCAGCCAGACCACGCTGCTGCTGCCGGAAACGCCCAGCGATGCTGAACTGTCAACGCTGCTGGATCTGGCGGCGCGGGCTGGTAAAGCCACCGGTCTGGCGCTGACACAGAATCAGGTACTGTTTGGCCTGCCGACTGGCGGAACCCATCTGGCGCGCATACAGCAGAGCGATCTGCTGGCGGTGAGCACCACCGGCAACAGCGCCTTTAATCAGGCGATGCTGGCGGCTTCCCCTTATGACGCCACCAGCAGCACTTTTGGGGTGAAAGAGCCTGACACGCTGGAAAAATTACGCGGCTGGCTGACCGGTGACTGGAGCCGTCAGCAGCTGGATGCCGATCGTTACTTCTCCTCCAACGAAGCGTGGCGAGGCTTCCTCAGCTACCGATCGCCATGGAACCGCGATCGGCTGGTGGTGATGACGGTGGCAACCAGCGACGATCAGCTGTTGCGACTGCATAACGATTTGAGTTCAGCGCAGATTAACGCCGGCATTCGTGGCGATACCGCGATTATTACCGATGAAAACGGCATTCGCAGTTTCCGCGTCGGCGCGCAGTTTCCCAGCGGTGAGTTGCCCTGGTACATGATGGTGGTGTGGTATGCCAACCAGCACTCGGTGCTGCTGGCGGTGGCGGCGATGCTGCTCTCCGCGCTGGTGGGCAGTGCGGCCTGGGTGATGCTGAAGCGTCACGCCTGGCGACGTCTGAACCCAAAGCAGGACCGTGATTCCGGCAGGAAGTAAGGATAATAATAATGAAAAAAAATCTGTTAAGTGCCGGTATCCGTAAGGCGTTGCTGCTGGGCAGTGCGCTGGCCCTGTCACAGCCGCTGCTGGCGGCGGAAAGCGCCAATCCGGCGTTGCAGGCGCTGTTCGATCAGGCCTCTTACTGGCATCAGAAAGCGCATGACGACCTGGCGACAGCCTCACTGCAAAAGGTGCTGATGGTTGAACCCAACAACACTCAGGCGCTCTACCTGCTGGCGCTCTATTCACAGCAGGGTGGCGACACTGCGGCTGCGGCGCAGTATCGCGCCCGGCTGAGCCAGGTCTCCCCCAACGATCCACATCTTGGCGAGCTGGATAACGCGCGCCAGATGCAGACCATTCCGCAGGCGCAGCTTGCGCTGGCGCGTCAGCAGGCGCGCAGCGGCAATATTCCGGCGGCGTTACAGACCTGGCGCAACACCTTCAGCGGCAATGCGCCACCACCCAGCGTCGCGGCAGAATATTATCTCACTATGGCGGGCGACCGTACGCTGCTGCCGCAGGCGGTTGAGGCACTGCGCCAGTTTGCGGCTCAGCATCCGCAGGACACCGGCGCGCGGCTGGCGCTGGGTAAAGCGCTGACCTATCAGGAACCGACCCGTCGCGAAGGCATTGAGGTGCTGAGTTCGCTGGCGAGCGGTAATCAGGATGCCGACCGCTCGCTGCGTCAGGCGCTGCTGTGGCTCGGTCCGCAGCCGTCAGATGCGGCGCTCTATCAGACCTGGCAGCAACGTCATCCGCAGGACTCCGCCGTCATCGACTACTACCGTAAAAACGTCGGCGGCGCAGAAAAAGGGGCCGGATTCAGCGCGCTGAACAGCGGTGACGTCGGCGGTGCGCAGTCCAGCTTTGAAAAAGTACTGGGTGCGAATCCGCAGGATGCCGATGCGTTAGCGGGCATGGGCTATGTGGCCCAGCGAGCCGGACGTTATCAGGAAGCGGCGGATTATCTGCAGCGGTCTGCTCAGCTCGGCGGCGATCAGGGTTCATCGCGTCAGCAGCAGGCTGACGATGCGCGTTTTTATGCACAGCTGGCCAGCGCCCAGCAGGCACTGAAAAGCGGAGACACGGCGCAGGCGCTGACATTAAGCGAACCGCTGGTGCAGGCTGACGGCGAAAAAGGGCTGGCCGCCAGACTGTTCCGCGCCGACGTGCTGCGCCGCACCAATCAGCCACAGCAGGCGGAGCAACTCTATCGCACTATTCTGCAAAGCGATGCGGATAACCGCAGCGCCAAAGAGGGGCTGTTCTACGTTCTGCGTCAGCAGAATCGGGGCACCGAAGCTAACACGCTGCTGGGTGCATTGCCGGACAGCGTACGCCAGAGCGTCACGCCACGGGCCAATGAAGCCGATGCGCTGCGTCAGCAGGCGAAGCGTCAACTGGCGGCCGGTAACAATGCCGCTGCCATCGCGACGCTGCAGCAGGGTATTCAGCGTTATCCCACGGATGGCTGGCTGCGGCTCGATTTAGCCCGGCTCTATCGTCAGCAGGGCGACACGCTGCTGGCGGCCAACGTGATGCAGCCGGTGATGCGCAACGGGGCCAGCACCAGCGAACTGTATGCCGGTGCGCTTAACGCCAGCGAAAGCGGCGGCTGGCAGCAGGCCAGCACGTTGCTCTCGCGTATTCCCGCTAACGCGAAGACGGCGGCGATGCGTGAACTGGCGCAGCGGGTTAATTTCAATCTGCAGATGAGCACGGCCGACCAGTATCTGGCGCAGGGCGCGACGGCTGCCGCCGCCAATACCCTGAAGGCGCTCACGGTTAATCCACCCACCAACCCGGTTGATGCCGGAAACCTGGCGCAGAAGCTGGCGCAGGCGGGCGATCTCACCAGCGCCGTTTCGGTGGTGCGGACTAACCTGCAGCGTGGCGTGCAGGGCAATGCGGGCGATTATGCCGCGCAGATGACGGTACTGAATCAGGCGGGCCTCGGCAGTGAGGCGCAGCGCTTCCTCAGCAATCCGGAACTGCAGGCGCGCAGTACACCAACGCAACTGGCCGGTATTCGCAATGGCTATCTGATTAACGAAGTGGATCGTCTGCGGCAGCAGCGTCAGTACGCGGTGGCGTATGACAAGCTGATTGGTGCACTGCAGCAGGATCCGCAGAACCGCGATCTGATGTTCGCGATGGCCCGTCTCTACCAGGACGGCAAGATGAACCGGGATGCGGGCGTGGTCTATGACTACCTGATGACCCAGGATACGCCGACGCAGGATGCGCGCGTCGGGGCCATCAACGTCGCGCTGGCGCAGAACAATGTGCAGCGCGCTAATGAGCTGAGTCGCGGCCTTAACAGTACGACTCAGACACCGGATCGTCTGCTGCTGCTGGCGCGGGTCGCGGAAGCCAATGGCGAGCATTCTCAGGCGATGGCTTATCTGCGTTCAGCGCGCGGTCAGATGATTGGCCTGCAGGGCGCGCAGCCTGGCAGCGTGCCGACCGTGGGCGGACTGGCGCTGGCGGATAATCCGTTTATCAACCGTGATACTTCGCCGGTGGGACGTTCACCATCCAGCTACGGCACCGTGCTGCCGTGGCAGGCGGCACCGGCGGGCGTTGCCGCTGGCGTGACAACGCAGGGCGAACCGGCCGCGGGCAGCGAAACCGTTGCTCAACAGTCACAGATTCTGCACGACGTCGACACCATGATAGATTCGCTGCAGGAAAAAACCGGCAGCTGGAGTCAGGGCATGGTGCAGGTGCGCGGGCGTGATGGCGAGTCGGGCCTGAGCAAGCTGACGGAAGCCAAAGCGCCGCTGACCTTCTCTACCGTGCCGTTTGAAACGGCGCGCCTCGACTTTACCGCCACGCCGGTCTCACTTACGGCGGGCAGTGGCGCAGCCGATGCCTGGCGCCGTTTCGGCACCAATGCGCTGAGTCAGGGCAGGGTGGTGGCTGCAGGCGGTGCAACGGTGAATGACCTGCCGAACGCCACCACCGATTCGCAAACCGCTTCGGGCGTGGAGCTGAATCTGGCGCTGAAGGGCGACAGCTATAAAGTGGATATCGGCAGTACGCCGCTGGGCCAGGATCTCAGTACTCTGGTCGGGGGCGTACAGTGGTCACCGAAACTCACCGACTTCCTGACGCTGATCCTGACCGGTGAGCGCCGCGCGATTACCGACAGCCTGCTCTCTTACGTCGGCGCAGAAGATAAAACCAGTGGCAAACGCTGGGGACGCGTCACGAAGAACGGCGCTAACGCCCTGTTAAGCTACGACAATGGCGATGCCGGCTTCTATGCTGGTGCGGGCGCGTACAGCTATCTTGGCGAGAATGTCGCCAGCAACAACAACCTGCAGGCAACTGCCGGTGCCTACGTTCGTCCGTTCCACACTGACGATCGCGAGCTGAAAGTGGGCATGAGCCTGTCGTGGATGGACTTCTCGAAAAACCTCAGCTATTTCAGCTACGGTCAGGGCGGCTACTTCAGCCCGCAGAACTACGCGTCGGTCTCGTTCCCGATAGAGTTCTCACGCAAGTTTGACGATCTGAAAGTGAATATTGGCGGTGCAGCCGGTTATCAGACCTACAGTCAGGATAAGAGCGCGTACTTCCCGGCGGATGCCAGCCTGCAGTCAGAGCTGGAATCCCTTGCCGCCAGCGGCAGCGTGAAAGACGCTTACTACTCCGGCGGCAGTAAAAACGGCATCGGCTACAACCTGCACGCCGGGGCGGACTACAAACTCAATAAAGATGTGACGATTGGCGGCCAGCTGGGTTATGACACCTTTGGTGACTACAACGAAAGCAGCGCGCAGCTCTATGTCCGTTACCTGTTCGGAGAGAAGTAATGAGTGAGCATTCGGGGGTATCGCATCCGTATCAGCCGGGCTGGTTTGATCTGGTCAGCGTGCTGATTGACGGGATGATCGCCAACGCCGGTCATCAGGAGGCGGAAGCCTTTCTCTATAAGATGGGGGAATCGCTGGCGACCCGCTATCCTTTGCCAGAGTCGCGTACCGTGCAGGATCTGGAGCGCGAGTGCAATCTGCAACTGGCGCGGTTTAACTGGGGCTTTGTGCAGCTTCAGCCGGAAGAGAAGGCGCTGCTGATTGCCTGTCACGCCTTACCGGCAGGCGACAACATCCACTCTCCAGCTGACTGGCAGGCGGCGTTTGGTGCGGTGATGGCCGGACTTTTTTCGGGCTGGTTGCAGGGCCAGGGCGGCAGCAGCATTGTGCCGGTTACGCTTGAACTCAACGATGGCAGCACGCTGCACTATCGATATCAATAGGATCGGAAATGAAACGTAATCCACTCTGGCGGGTCTGGCTCTGCTCTGTTTTACTGCTGGCCTGCAGCGCGCAGGCGAGTGCCAGCGGCTGGGAGACTTTTAAAAGTCGCTTTGTGACCTCAGAAGGGCGGATCACTGACACCGCCAATAACAACGTCAGTCATACCGAAGGCCAGGGTTATGGCATGTTGCTGGCGGTGGCCAACGACGATCGCGCCACCTTCGATCGGTTGTGGCAGTGGACGCGCAGCCAGCTGCGTAATCCGCAGACCGAGCTTTTTTACTGGCGCTACGTGCCGGGCAGTGACAACCCGGTCGCCGACAAGAATAACGCCGCGGATGGCGATGTGTTGCTGGCCTGGGCGCTACAGCGTGCTGCACAGAAATGGCAGGTGGAGAGCTACCAGCAGGAATCTGACCGTATTCAGCGCGCCATTATCAGGCTGGATGTCACGAGCTTTGGCGGCCACACCGTGATGCTGCCGGGTGCGCAGGGCTTTAACAAAGTCAGTTATGTGGTGCTCAATCCCTCTTACTTCCTGTTTCAGGCGTGGCGCGAGTTTGGTGAACATAGCCATCTTCAGGTCTGGGATAAGCTGATTAACGATGGCTTTGATCTGCTGGGTAAGCTGAGCTTTGGCAAAACCGGGCTGCCAATGGACTGGGTCGCACTGAATGCCGACGGTTCGGTTGCCCCGGCCGTCGGCTACTCGAACCGCTTCAGTTACGATGCGATTCGCGTGCCGCTGAACATCTGGTGGTATGACCCGCACAGTCTGGCACTGGTGCCGTTTCAGCGCGTCTGGCAGGGTTACAGCCGCATGCTGACACCCGCCTGGTTCGACGTGCTGGCGAATGCCCCTGCACCTTACCATCTTGAGGGCGGACTACTGGCGGTACGTGACCTGACGCTGAATGAAACCGGCTATCTGAGCGATAAGCTGGCTGCGGATCAGAACTACTTTTCTGCCAGTCTGCAGTTGCTGACCTGGCAGGCGTTTCAGGAGAAGCGCTGATAACTGGCAGAATGGCGGCACTGGCCGCTATTCTGCCATCGACAGCCACGCGCTCAACAGGGAGCAGGCGCCGCGCCTGACCCGCCTTTAACTGCCGGGTCACGGCTCTGCAACCCGGCGGTTACGCGTTACTGCGGATAGGCGACCCAGTCGCCGCCGTTCAGCCTGATCCAGGGTTTGCCCTGATACATTATCACCACTGCACCGTCATTTTCCGACACCACCGGCGTCTGTGGCAGCTTGTCAGTCAGCACCGACATATTCACATTCGGGGCATTAAATACCTGCCCATCTACGACGCGCGACACAATCTCTGACAAGGCCAGCAGGCTGGTCGGCGCATCAATGTTCAATGGCTGAGCCTGATGCGGCGCCTTCATCCCGACAAACTTAATGCCCACCGGTACGTGAGTAATATCCGGGCTGGGAATATCGCGCAGGCCGGACATCTGCATTTTGTCTCCCTGCAGCGCGGCACCGTGCTCGGGCACTACCAGTACCATGACGCGGCGGCCCGACTTCTCCAGCTGCGTCATAAAGGCATCAAGCTGATCGAATAGTAGTTGCGCGCGCGGTTTCCACGGTGCCGTTTTGGTGCTGCCGAGTTCACGGGTGCCGTCGTGCAGCGGGATCAGATTGTAGAAGGTGGCGCTGCGTGCATCGCTGCTTTTGCTGCGGTCGTCCAGCCAGCGCTGCATCAGTTGCGCATCGTTGAATACCGGCGAGCCGTCGAATGAAGTCAGTTCTGGTGCGATACCCGCCTGTGACATCAGCGGTGCCTGAATATCGCCGCCCTCGCGCACCTCCTTCAGGTAGTTACCGAATACCCCAGTGTGATCCATCATCAACTGCTCTTTAAAGCCCAGCTTCGCCAGATTGTCGAACAGATAGCAACGCGGATCGGCAGGTTTATAGAGATCGCTATGCGAGGTCTGGCCACAACTGGCACGCAGCAGTCGGATACCCGCCGGTCCGCTGTAGCTGGTTGCGGCGTTGTAATTGCTCAGCATGATGTCGAAATGCTGCCACAGCGGATGGTTACGCAGCTGAGAAGCATCCATATCAGACCAGGCGAGCGAACAGATATTGATCACCAGGATGTCGAAAGGCTGCGAATCGGCAGGCAGATTGTCGGGAAAATGCGTCACGCGCTGGCGTTCACTTTCATGAAAGCGGTTCAGCCAGGCGGTGAGATTCGCGCTGGTCGGCGGCGCAGACTGCTCCAGTCCATCCGGCGTGGCGGCTGGCTGGCCGCCGCTGGGTGTCTGATTCAATACGACCTGTGGCGTGGCCGTCCGGGTCGGCAGAAGCGACATCGCCGGGCCAGCAATCGTCAGCACGTTAAGCCAGATCAGCATCAGCGAAACCAGCACCGTGATGCGAATCCATTGTGAAACAAACAGATAGAGAACCAGCAGCACAAAGGCGGCTCCCACCATTTGCCAGTTAATAAAGCGATCGGCCAGGTCGAGCAGATAGGCCGCAGAGAAGCCCGCCAGCTGATCGCCCTGGCTGAGTATGCTGCTGAGCCCTGGCAGCCAGGTGTCGTGCCAGAACAGCGCGATGCCAACCGGAATCGAGATCAACTGGCGGATGCGATGCAGGCGCGCCGAGGGTAACGGAAAAAGCAGCCAGGCGAGAAACACCAGATTGCTCAGGGCGTGAAAATTGAGATAGCCATACCACAGCAGGCCGAACTTCAGTAAAAAGTAGAAATTCCAGCCGCCCAGTCCGCGCCAGGAGGACCAGAAGCGGGAAGAGGAGGCCGCCGCGGGTTGATCAGTATTCATTAATTTTTTCTATCCGTTTCAGAGGATTGACGCTGCCAGTGACCTTCCGATTTAAGCGCGCGCGCTGGCAACAAACGATTCATGATGCCGTTCCAGCGACGGGGTAGCCATTTTTGATATAATGGCTTTAAAAACAGCAGGATAACCAGAATAAGTAGCGCAATTTGTACCCAGTCCATCAGATTCATCAGGCTTTGTTCTCCGGCAGTAAAGTGATGGGCTGCGGTGCAGAGCGTTCATGTGTTTCAGGCCGGCTCTCAACGGCGGCGCGGGCCGTCTCTGATACCGGAGCCAGATCCTGAATTGCCATCGGCGTCAGTTTCTTAATATTGCTGACTTCCGCGAGGATCTGATTATCTTCAAACCAGACCATCCGGTTAGCAAACAGCTCGTCGTGAGGCAGAGAAAAGATATATTTCAATGCTTTATCAAGGTCGTTATAGCGGCAGGAAGAGAGGAAAAGGATGACACGATCTTCCAGTACCGTGACCAGGTCGCCAAAGCGGCGCGGTTTACAGAGCGTCAGGATTTGCTGAGGCTTAAGCTGTGGCACAGGCCGCAACGCGACCAGCAGGCCCTTATCATTTTCCGGCAGCAGGGTATTGCTGATCAACTGGCCGACTGACTGACAGAAGGCATCGAGACGCAGGTAGCCTTTCTCATGCAGAGGCTGCAACGAAGCGGTTAACGCCTCAAGACTGGCGGGAACGCGACGGTTAAACACCTGTCCCTGAAGGCCCTCCAGCGTGGTCAGAAAGCGCGACATTGTGGCGTTGCTCGGGACGATGGCGTTTACACCGCAGGCCAGCAGCAGACGTTCGTCGCTATAACGCAGGCTTGCACCCATCTCGCGCACCACAATTTTCAGGCCGTTGCCGCGTGTACGACGCAGGCTGTGCACCATCTTCGCCAGTTCGTTGATATATTCGCTGCGGGTCAGGCTGAAAATCACCGTTGCGGCATTGGCCTGCTGCGCCCGCAACCAGACCTGCTCATTATCCTCGAACAGTTGCCACTGGCGTGAAAGCGGCGGCGCGCCCTCGAGCACGATGTTGTCCGCAAGATAATGCTGCTCGTCGTTGAGGCTCAGTGGTTCCTGCTTTTCATTTAAGGTAAAAAAGCGTTCATTTTCACAGCCCAGACGTATTGCCCGATCGGCAAGCAGGCGTTCCGCGGCATACCACCAGTTAATTTGATACTGCCAGCTATCCTGCTGAAAGCTCAAATGCGCAACGCCATCCAGCTGACGAAAATAACGCTGAAGATGATTACTCAGATTTATTATTGTGGTGCCGGAGGTCACGATTAAAAGGGTGAGCTTTCTTTTATGCAGCGTCTGACGCATGCCCTTTATCCAGCGGGATAATTCTGCGTCATCAAGCTTATCCCATTGCGCTGCGTTGCTATTAAATATCACTAACCCATTTTTACTGCCGAGCGTGCGCAGAAAATCACTTTCCAGCTGCAACAAACTGCCTTTGCTTTTGGAAAGAGAAAACAGCGGAATACGATCGGGTCCGCCAGGTGGGTCGGGCGTCAGCAAATCACGCGGCGGCTGGTCAGCGCTGATCAGCGTTACGGCCTGCTGATGTGAAATTACCTGTCGAATAAAAGTGCGGGCGTCATCCTGCCGCGCACAGGTCACCCAATAACAGCCAGGCGTTTGCAATGCCGTTAATTCAGGCTGAACATGCAACAGCCCCAGCGAAAAAGAATTTTTCATATTGAATTCGTTATTTTTCCAGTCCAGGCTAGCTTATTATAGACAGGCCGGGATGTAACCTGAGAAATTTAAACATTGCTAATCACAGGCCGGCTCACATTGTTCTGCAATTGCCGCGTTTCTGGAAATATTTTTCAACTTTCCTTTACGCGCAGTCGGTCATCCTGAGTGTGACGTTGTTTTATTTTTGGCGAACAGTAATGAAAAACCACAATCTCTATAACCCTGTTGCCGCTGATGGCGATCGTCAGGATGATATTAGCGCGTTGCGCGATGCGTTTTCTTTGCACTCTTTCCGCTATGTCGACATTGCGCGTGAAGAGCGCCTGAAAGCGATCGTGTCGCGCTGGCCGCTATTAGCGGAAACCCTTGCCAGCCAGTCTGAGACCGATCGCTGATGCCACAGATCGCGCTTCAGGGCGTACGGGGCGGCGTCGGCACGACTTCTCTTTGTGCCGGATTAGGCTGGGCGCTGGCGGCACTCGGCGAACGAGTATTGTTGATCGATGGCTCCCCGGTCAGCCAGCTCGGCGTGCATTTTAATCTGCCCGCTCAGCAGGATAATGGCTGGATGAAAGCACTGTGTGAGGGCGGTGACTGGCAGCACAGCGGGCTTCGCTATCCCGATGGTCCTGATTTGCTGCCTCACGGGGTGCTGTCCCATCAGCATGCTTTGACTATTGCCAGACAGAATGAGGCGATCGCCGCGCCGCTGCTCCAGGCATTACCGGACCTGCGGGCGCGCTATCAGTGGATTATTTTCGATCTGCCTGCCGATACCCTGCCCTGGCATGAAACGCTCTATCCGACGCTGGACAGCCTGTTGTGTGTCACTCAGCCAGACGCGAATTGCCATTTACGGCTTAGCCAGCGCCAGTTTCCGGCGCGCACCCGGTTTATTATCAATCAGTTTAATGCCAACAGTCGTCTGCAGCAGGATCTGCATCAGCTCTGGATGGCCTCGCTGAATCCGCTGATACCGCTGCTGATCCACCGGGATGAGGCGCTGGCAGAAGCGCTGATGATGAAGCAGCCGGTCGGTGAATACCGGCCACATGCGT
Organism: Pantoea sp. OVA07A; assembly: GCF_019969975.1. Lineage (NCBI taxonomy): Bacteria > Pseudomonadati > Pseudomonadota > Gammaproteobacteria > Enterobacterales > Erwiniaceae > Pantoea > Pantoea sp. OVA07A. The sequence continues at coordinate 157,324 of NZ_JAHXYM010000007.1, forward strand.
TGGTCAGTGAAGAGATCATCACGCTGGCAAGCTGGCTGCTGCTCAATCTGAATGGAGTGAGCTCTTGAATCCGTTGTGCTGGCTGTTAACGGCGCCCGCCTGGCAATCGCTGCACAGGGGCTACACCACAGCGCGAGGCAATGGCGCGTCCCGCTTCGCCAGTGCGCTCCATCTGTTCTGGTCGGTGCTGGGCCTGATGCTGCTTCGCTTCGAAACACCAGGCTGGCAGCGGATTATTCAGCAGCGCCGCCGGCTCTATCCGCACATTTCGCCGGAGCGGCCGCGACCGCTGGATATCCTGCGTTATCTGATCCAGACGCTGTGGCTTTTGGTGATCCTGCCGCAGAGCGATCGCGCTCGTGGCGGTTTCCGTGGCCTCGGTGCGCTGTCTGGCTGGCGCCACCATGGCTACCGCTGGCTGGACAAGGCCGTTGCCCACTCACAGACCCAGGGAATCGATGTGCGCATCGAACACTGGCTGAAGCGGCTGTCGCCGCTGGTGCGACGCAGCCTCTTCGCCGTCACTGCCCTGTTTGCCACGTTGCTGGCGCTGCTCTGTATCAGCCAGCCGTTTGGCCTGATGACGCAGTTTATCTTTGTGGTACTGCTCTGGAGTCTGGCGATGCTGGTACGACGCATCCCGGGGCGTTTCCCGACCATGATGCTGATTGTGCTGTCGCTGACCGTATCGTGCCGCTACCTCTGGTGGCGCTATACCTCGACGCTGAACTGGGACGATCCGCTGAGTCTGGTGTTTGGTCTGCTGCTTATTGCGGCAGAGACCTACGCCTGGGTGGTGCTGGTGCTGGGCTATTTTCAGACGCTCTGGCCGCTTAATCGTCAGCCAGTATCGATGCCTGTCGATCGGGATCAGTGGCCAGGCATCGATCTGCTGGTGCCAACCTACAACGAACCGCTCAGCGTGGTCAGACCCACCATCTACGCTGCCATGGGCATCGACTGGCCGAAAGACCGCCTGAATATCTATCTGCTCGACGACGGCGACCGGCCGGAATTCCGCGACTTTGCCGCCAGCGTGGGTATCAACTATGTCGTCCGTCCCACCCATGAGCACGCCAAGGCCGGCAATATCAATCACGCGCTGAAAAAGTACTGCCGCAGCGAATTTGTGGTGATTTTCGACTGTGACCATGTGCCGACGCGCGCCTTTTTGCAGATGACCATGGGCTGGTTTATTAAAGATCCCCGGCTGGCGATGATGCAGACGCCGCATCACTTCTTCTCGCCTGATCCGTTTGAGCGCAATCTCGGGCGGTTTCGTCGTACGCCCAATGAGGGTTCGCTCTTTTATGGGCTGGTGCAGGACGGTAATGATACCTGGGATGCCACCTTTTTCTGCGGCTCCTGCGCCGTGCTGCGCCGCAGCGCACTGGATGAAATTGGCGGTATTGCGGTGGAAACCGTTACTGAAGATGCCCATACCTCGCTGCGGCTGCACCGGCGCGGCTACACTTCGGCCTACATCCGCATTCCTCAGGCGGCCGGACTGGCGACCGAAAGTCTGTCAGCGCATATCGGACAGCGCATCCGCTGGGCACGCGGTATGGTGCAGATCTTCCGCCTTGATAACCCGCTATTTGGTAAGGGGCTGAAGTGGGTACAGCGGCTCTGTTATGCCAACGCCATGCTGCACTTTCTCTCTGGCATTCCGCGGCTGGTCTTCCTGCTGGCGCCGCTGGCGTTTCTGCTCTGTCATGCCTACATCATCTACGCACCTGCGCTGGCGATCGCCATTTATGTTTTGCCCCATATGCTGCATACCAGCCTCACCAACTCGCGTATTCAGGGACGCTGGCGACACTCTTTCTGGAGCGAGGTCTACGAGACGGTGCTGGCCTGGTATATCGCCCGGCCTACCACCGTGGCGCTGTTCAATCCTCATAAAGGGAAGTTTAACGTCACCGCAAAAGGCGGGCTGGTGGAGGAGGAGCATCTGGACTGGGTGATAACCAAGCCCTATATGCTGCTGGTGCTGCTCAACCTCGCAGGGGTTTTGATGGCGTTCTGGCGCATGCAGCACGGTCCGGCCAATGAGGTGCTGACGGTATGGGTGAGCCTGATTTGGGTGCTCTACAACATGATTATTCTTGGCGGTGCGGTAGCGGTTTCGGTTGAAGCACGGCAGATCCGTGAGGCGCACCGGGTGGAGATCGCCATGCCGGCCGCCATTGCACGCGAAGATGGTCATATGCTGCCCTGTACGCTGCGTGACTACTCTGACGGCGGCGTCGGGCTGGAGATGCGCGAGCCGGATGCGCTGCGGGAGAATGAAAAAGTGTGGCTGCTGCTGCGTCGTGGACAGCAGGAGTTCAGCTTCCCGTGCCAGGTGCAGCGGGTCTTTGGCCACCGGGCTGGCGTGCGTCTCCATCAACTGACCACTCAGCAGCATATTGAATTTATCCAGTGTACCTTCGCCCGCGCCGATACCTGGGCGCTGTGGCAGGACGGTTTTCCGGAAGATAAACCGGTCCAGAGCCTCGCCGATATCATGATCCTCGGTTTCAAAGGTTACCTGCGCCTGGCGGAATATGGCCCGCCGCAGTTACGTCGGCTGTTTAACCTGCTTACCGTTGGGGTGAGCTGGCTGGCTTCGCTGTTGCCGCAAGGCATCGGACGTGTGCCAGCTTCAAAAAACGCATTGAGTTGATGATATGACGATACCGAGAGTAAACAGGTGGTTTGCCGCTCTGCTGCTGGGCAGTGCAACGTTAAGCTGTGCCGCCGCGCAGGAGGACGCGCCCGCAAACATCGCTGGTGTAACGCCTGTGCAATCTTTACCGCAGGATAGCGGCGCGCCGCTGCGGAACAGCCAGCTGAGCTTTGCCCAACTGGCACCGCCGCCTGGCAGCATGACGCTGCGTGGCACCCGCACCACCGGACAGATTGAGTTCGGTGTGCGCAGCGATGAGGTGGTGACGCGCGCGTTGCTGAACCTCAGCTTTCGGCCTTCGCCCGCACTGCTGCCAACGCTGTCGCAGCTGAAGATTTATCTCAATGATGAGCTGGTCGGTCTGATTACCCTGACGCCGGAACAGCTGGGTAAAGAGATCCAGACGCAGCTGTCGATCGATCCGCGCTACATTGCCGACTTTAACCGCGTGCGTTTCGAGCTGGTGGGCCACTACGCCAACGTCTGTGAAAATCCTGCCAATAGCGCAATCTGGCTGGATATCGGCAAACAGAGCGGCATCGATCTGACGCTGCAAAAACTGCCGCTGAAAAATGACCTCTCCCACTTCCCGGAACCCTTTTTTGATTCGCGGGATACGCGACCGCTGACCCTGCCGATGGTGTTCAGCGCCCAGCCGGATGTCACGCAGCAGCGGGCTGCCGCCATTCTTGCTTCCTGGTTTGGCAGCAAAACGGGCTGGCGCGGGCAGCGTTTCCCGGTGCTGTATAACCAGCTGCCGCAACAGCAGCATGCGGTGGTGTTTGCCACCAACGATGCGCGCCCGGATTTCCTGAAAGATCTGCCGCCGGTGACAAAACCCACAGTAGAGATTGTCAGCCAGCCCGATAATCCGTATGAAAAAATGCTGCTGATTCTGGGACGCAACGATGAGGACCTGCTGACGGCGGTTCAGGGTATCGCCCAGGGTGAGCTGCTGCTGCGCGGCGATACCTCAACCATCGACAGCGTGAAGCTGCTCTCCCCGCGCCAGGCTTATGACGCCCCTAACTGGGTGCGGACCGATCGCCGCACCACTTTCGCCGAACTGACGCAATATGAGAATCAGTTGCAGTCTGATGGGGTGCAGCCTAATCCCGTCAGCCTGACCCTCAATCTGCCGCCCGATCTCTTCCTGGTTCGCGCGCGCGGTATCGACATGGATCTGAGCTATCGCTATACCGCGCCTTTCCAGTCGGATGGCTCACGGCTGGCGGTCAACCTGAATAATCAGTTCATTCAGGATTATCCGCTGCCGCCGAAAAATACGACGGGTCAGCAGCTGCTGCATATTCCGCTGATTCAGGGAATGCTGGACAAGAGCCATGAGCTGCTGATTCCGGCGCTGCGCCTCGGGGTGGTGAATCAGCTGCGCTTTGATTTTGATTACGCCAACATCACCATCAGCGGCAACGCGGATGGACGCTGTGAAACCGCAACGCCGATAACGCATCATGTGGTGGTGGACGACAATTCCAGCATCGATTTTTCCGGCTATCGCCACTACATCGAAATGCCGTCGTTGCGCGCCTGGGCGAATGCGGGCTTTCCGTTCAGCCGCTACGCCGATCTGGCGCAAACCCTGGTACTGATGCCGCCAAAACCCGATGCAGAGCAGGTCAGCACGCTGCTGAATACGTTGGGCAATATGGGTGCGCAAACCGGCTATCCGGCGCTGCGCGTTCAGTTGACCGATGACTGGGCCACGGCGAAGAAGCAGGATGTGGATCTGCTGATGATCGGTGTCATCCCCAAAGATCTTCAGGATGACCAGCGGATCCCGGCGCTGGTCGACGCCACCGCCAGCTGGCTGAAAGAGCCTGTGCGACAAATCACTCCGGAAGTGAACCCGCAAAGTCAGCGCGAGCAGGCGGCAGAAAGCACGACGACTATCAGCTCCCGCGGCCCGCTGGCAACGGTGATTGGCTTCCAGTCACCTTTTTACGATCAGCGCAGCGTTGTCGCGTTGCTCGCCGATGGCACGCCGCGCAGCTGGCAGTTGCTCAACGAGGCGATGGGTGACAGTGGCAAGCGTGGCACGATGTCTGGCTCCACCGTGGTGATCCGCGAGTCAGGGGTTAACAGTCTGCGCGTGGGAGAGAGCTACTACGTTGGTCATCTGCCGTGGTGGGAGCGTCTCTGGTCGCTACTCTCCGTCCATCCCTTCTGGCTGGCACTCTGCGCACTCTTTGTAGTGGTGCTGTTTGCGCTGATGACCTGGCGTCTGATGCGAATTATTACCCGTCGTCGTTTACTGGATGAAGATGAATAACGCACAGGTGCTGCGGGCAGGCATGCTGCTCGGCGCACTGAGTGCGCTGCCGGGGCTGGCTGCACCGGTCGACGGATCGGAGGTGTCGCCGGTCGAATGGTTGCTGTCACAGGTACGCACCGGCGAGTCGACCAACAAATACGATCTGGTGCAGCAATCGCTCTACCGGCTTGAGAAGATCGATCCCGATAATCCGCAGGTGCTGGCGGCTCGCCTGCGGCTGGCGCTGCGTCAGGGCGATATCCCTAAAGCGCAGATGCTGCTGGAGCAGCTGAAAAAGGTTGCGCCCGACTCCGCCGCGACGCGTGAATCCGCCGTCGGCCTGACGCTGATGTCGTCGGATGGGCGTCAGCAGCTGCAGCAGGCGCGCCTGCTCGCCACCTCAGGGCGCCTGTCGGAGGCGAAAAGTGCTTACGATGCATTGTTCGGAGGGGTTTTTCCGGATGCGAACACGGCGCTGGAATACTGGCGGCTGCTGGCACGCACTCCCGGTCAGGAGAGCGTCGCTTACCAGCAGCTGCAGGCGCTGGAGCAGCGCTACCCAGGCAATATCGGGGTTGAGTTGCAAATTGCACGCATGGCATTTGATCAACAGCAGCCGGAGCAGGCGATAGCGCAGTTGAAAAAGCTGGCAAACAGCAATGGCGGACGCGCCGCTGCCGCCGATCTCTGGCTGCAGCAGATCAACGATCAGCCGGTCAGCGACAGCAGCGTGGCGCAGTTAAAGGATTATCTGGCTGTTTTTACCGACGGCGACGCGCACCAGCAGGGCGCGGAAGTGCTGGCGAAGCAGCAGGCGCAGCTCGCCGATCCCGCCTATCGCGAGCGGATGCGTGGCCTGGCGCTGGTCGAGGCGGGCGATGTGAATAATGCGATGGCAGCGCTTAGCCGGGCACTGAAGGATAACCCCAACGACGCCGAATTGATGGGTGCAATGGGGCAGACTCAGGCACGCGCCGGCCATCGTGACGCGGCGGTGCTCTGGCTGGAACGCGCCGTTGAGGCGGGCAAGCAGAGCACGCTGATCGGCAAATGGCAGTCACTGCTGCAGACTAACCATTACTGGCTGGCGGTCGAACAGGGCGATAAGGCGCTGGCGCAACATGACGTTGAGGGGGCCGAACGCGCTTATCGCGCCGCACAGAAAATTGATAGCACCGACAGCTATGCCCTGATTGGCCTGGGCGATGTGGCGATGGCGCGTAAAGATAGGGCGGCAGCTGAACAGTACTGGCAAAAGGCGCGACGTCTGGATGGCACGAATATCACCGCTGTGCGACGACTGGCGGGACTTTACCAAACGGTTTCGGCCGCCCGCGAGTTGGAATTTATTAATACGCTACCCGCCGGGCAGCAGCGCGAGATGGCGGGAACGTTGCGCGCGCTGCGCAGTGACAGTCTGCGCGCCGAGGCCGATGCGCTCGCCCGGCAGAATAAATGGCCGCAGGCGGCAGAGAAGTATCGGGCGGCGCTGACGCTGCAGCCGGATGACGTCTGGCTCAGTTATCGGCTGGCGAGCGCGCTACGCGACGGTGGGGCCATCCAACAGGCGGATGCGCAGATCGCGACGCTGCAACAGCAGCATCCCGGCGATGCGACCGCGCTCTACGCCGCCGCGCTCTACCTTTCCAGCCGGGATAATGATGACGCCGCACTGGCAACGCTGCATCGCCTGCCTGAAACGCAGTGGAACAGCAATATGCATGAGCTGGCTGACCGGCTCGGGCAGGATAAAATTTTTGCCAGCGCCGAAGCGCTTCGTGCGGCAGGGCAGGAGCGGGCAGCGGTGACGCTGCTTTACCAGCAGCCGGTTTCCAGCCGACGCGACCTGACGCTGGCCGACTGGGCGCTGGCTCGCGGGGACGCGCAGCAGGCACTGGAGACCTATCAGCAGGTGCTATCGCGCGAGCCGGATAGCGGCGATGCGGCGCTGGGACGAATCGAAGCGCTGGTCGCGCTCCAGCGCAACAGCGAAGCACGACAGGCACTTGAGCAGCAGCCAGCCCAGCCCAACACTCTTAATGCCGATCGCCGCGCCGCGCTGGCATGGCAGGCGGTGGGCGAAACCACGCAGGCTGCCGTGCGCTTTGCCAGCCTGAAGCAGCGCGCTGCGTCACTGCCGCCTTCGCAGGATAAGGCACTGGTGTTTCGTGATGCGGCACGGCTGGAGCGCGCACAGCAGCAGCCAGAGATCGCGCTGGCGGATTATCGTCAGGCGATGACGGCCAGCGGTATCGGCAGCGGCGAAAGTATCAGCCGCGCGACACGCTCTCAGGAACAGGATGACTGGCTGAAGCGCAGTATTCGCAGCGACACCGCAGATCTCTATCGTCAGCGTGAGACCACGCTGACGGTGCAGCAGGACTATTCACGTAATAAGGGTACGGCTGGGGTCTCCGACTTTACTGCCCATACCACCATGCTGCAGGCGGAAAGTCCGTTTGCCGACGGACGCGGCTTTTTCCGGCTCGACCGGGTGGACGTCTCAGCAGGAAGTTTTACCACCCGCAACGGCAGCTTCGACGAGCAGTTTGGTAGCTGTGACGACGCCAGTTCCGGCGGATGCAGCCGCGATGCCAGTCAGCGCGCCGAGGGCACTGCGCTGGGCGTCGGCTGGCATAATGACCGCTGGTCAGCGGATCTGGGTACCACGCCGCTGGGCTTTGAGGTGACCAACTGGACCGGCGGCCTGAGCTGGAAAACTGACGTCAGGGATGTTGGCGTGACGCTGACCGCCTCGCGACGGCCGATCGCCAGTTCGCTGCTTTCCTACGCGGGCGCGCGCGATCCATCAGCCAACGGTGGAAAAAGCTGGGGCGGCGTAGTGGCAACGGGTGGCAGCATCGGGCTGAGTTACGATCAGGGCGGCGCACACGGTGTCTGGGGCGACATCAGCGCGCATCAGATCACCGGTAAAAACGTTGCGGATAACAGTCGCGAGCGCTTAATGGCCGGCTACTACTACAAGCTCATTAATAGCGATAATCGCCGGGCCACCGTCGGGCTGAACAGTATGCTCTGGCACTATCAGAAGGATCTCAGCGATTACACCTTCGGTCAGGGCGGCTACTACAGTCCGCAGCAGTATCTCTCCTTTTCCGTGCCGGTCACCTGGCGACAGCGGACAGAAAACTGGTCGTTCGACCTGGGCGGCTCGGTTTCCTGGTCACATTCCAAAACCGATGCGCAGCAGCGCTATCCGGTCAATCCCGGCTTTACCCTGGCCAGCAATCCCGTTTCCGCCAGCAGCACCGGCAGCGGCACGGGGTATACGCTGCAGGGCGTGGTTGAACGTCGTATCACGCCCGACTGGTTTATCGGGGTGGGCGTCGATATTCAACAGGCGAAAGACTATACCCCAAGTCACGGGCTTATCTACGTGCGTTACTCTGCCGCAGGCTGGGAAGGGGATCTGGATATGCCGCCACAGCCGCTGACCCCTTACGCAGATTTCAAATAATCCCGGCCGGGAAAAAGCCGGACTTTTCAGACGGTAAAAAAGTCAGTTTATGGGATATACTGGCGGGCATTGTACTGTCTGCTATCTGGGCTTTTTTCATCGTCAGGAGAATATTTTTGCGCGTAAGCCGGTCACTTACGATAAAGCAGATGGCGACAGTTTCGCTGGTTGCGGTTATCACCATCAGCATCTTTATCGTCATCCAACTGTTTCATTTTGTGCAGCAGCGCAGGATTGACTACGCCCAGCAGATGGAGAATATCGCACACACCGTCCGCCAGCCGCTGTCGGAAGCGGTACTGCGCGCCGATATTTCTCAGGCCGAACGCATTCTCCATTCACTGAAACCTGCCGGTATTTTATCGCGCGCCGATGTGGTGCTGCCGAATGCGTTTCAGGCTCTGCATGCCGACTTCGAAACGGAGAAACCGGTGCCGCGTCTGGTGGCGCGACTGTTTGAGCTGCCGGTGCAGATTACCCTGCCGCTCTACTCAGTGGAAAATACCGGGATGCCGAAACCGCTGGCCTATCTGGTGCTGCAGGCTAACTCGACGCGCGTCTACCAGTTTATTCTCAGCACGCTCTCGACCATGATTATTACCTATCTGCTGCTGGCACTGATCCTGTCAGTGGCGATCAGCTGGTGTATCAACCGGCTGGTGGTGCATCCACTGCGCAATCTCTCGCGGGAGCTGCAGGAGCTGCCGCCGCAGTCGATTCTGACGCATAAGCTGTCACTGCCGCAGAGCCACCGCGATGATGAAATCGGCATGCTGATCCGCAGCTACAACCGCAATCAGCAGGTGCTGGAGTCGATACATGATGAGATGAGTCGGTTGACCACCCATTTTCCCGTGACCGATCTGCCCAACCGTACCCTGTTTCTGGCGCTGGTCGAGCAGTTCATGAGCAGCCCGGAACAGCCTCTGGGGCTGATGGTGATCCGCATTGAAACCCTGCAGGAAGCCAACGGCGTATTGAGCGATGAGCAGCGCGATACGCTGATGCTGACGCTGGTGGAGAAGATCCGTAATACGCTGGATGACCATACTCTGCTGGCGCAGACCGGGACCAGCGACTTTGTCCTGTTAATGAAGCGTGCCAGCAATCCGTTCCGCGCCCTGCGTCTGGCCCGTAACCTGATGCTTCGCCTTAATCAGCCGGTCAACCTTTATCAGCTGCAACTGCGTCCTAACGTCAGCATTGGTCTGGCGCTGCGCGATGATCAGCCGCTGAGCGCCAGTGATCTGCTTGGCCGCGCGACCTCAGCGATGATGTCGGCCCGTCATCAGGGCAAAAATCAGATCCTGTTCTTTGACGCCGCGTTAACCGAGCGCGCGCAAAAACGTCTGACCCAGGAGCATGACATTCTGCAGGGGTTACACAATGAGCAGTTCGCCCTCTATCTGCAACCGCAGGTCGATATGCGCACTGGCACGTTAGTCGGCGCGGAAGCGCTGCTGCGTATGCGCCAGCCCGACGGCAGCTACGGTCTGACCGAAGAGTTTATTGCCAGTGCCGAAGAGATTGGCGTGATTAGCGCGATTGGCCGCTGGGTGTTTGAAGAGGCGTGCCGCATTCTGGCAGGCTGGCAGCGACAGGGCATTATGCTGCCGCTGAGTGTGAATATTTCCGCTGTGCAACTGCGTGACACGGGCGTGGTCTCTCATCTGCAATCCCTGCTGACGCGCCACCGCATCGCACCTGGCACCTTCGTGCTGGAAGTGACAGAAACGGCTCAGCTTGATGATGCTGAACAGGCGATATCGATGCTGCGGATGTTGCAGCAGACCGGCGTAGCCGTGGCTCTGGACGATTTCGGCATGGGCTACTCCAACCTTAACTACCTCCATCAGCTGAAAGCGTTGCCGGTTAACAAGCTAAAGATGGATCGCAGCTTCGTGGCGGCGCTGCCGCATGACGACACCATGGTCTGCATCGTGGCGGCCATCGCCGAGATTATCCATCTGGAGGTGATTGCCGAAGGCGTGGAGACAGCGGAACAACGTGACTGGCTGCTGGCGCGCGGCATCTCTATCGGACAGGGCTATCTGTATGCTGAAGCGCTGCCTCTGACCCGATTCAATCAGGCATGGATCGAAAACTCCTCACTACCGCAATAATTGCCTGATTCATTGATTTTGCGAGAATTTTAGTTACAAAACCCCCTGCTGAAGCGTTTCAGTTCAGAATTACGATCCCCGGGTTTCCTGGGCGTTTGTCACCCTGTATTAATCACGTAAACAGAGTGTTATTTTCGGGTTACTGTCAGGCGCCACCTCTGTTGCCCGCCAGTCACAATAACGAATCCGACAACATCACCTCACGGCGTTAGTGGACACCTGTTTATGAAAACCTCACTTTTTAAAAGCCTTTATTTCCAGGTGCTGATGGCGATTGGCATCGGCGTTTTGTTAGGCCATTTTTACCCGGAGTTAGGGACCCAGATGAAGCCGCTGGGAGATGGCTTTGTTAAGTTAATCAAGATGATTATCGCCCCGGTAATTTTCTGTACCGTGGTGACCGGCATCGCTGGCATGGAAAGCATGAAAGCGGTAGGACGGACCGGCGCGGTTGCACTGCTCTATTTTGAAATTGTCAGCACCATCGCGCTGATTATCGGCCTGATCGTGGTTAACGTGGTGCAGCCAGGTGCCGGGATGAACGTTGATCCTGCCACGCTGGATGCCAAAGCCGTGGCGATTTATGCGCAACAGGCAGAACAGCAGGGCATCGTCGCTTTCCTGCTGGATGTTATCCCCAACAGCGTGATTGGCGCCTTTGCCAGCGGCAATATTCTGCAGGTGCTGCTGTTTGCCATTCTGTTTGGTTTTGCCCTGCATCGTCTGGGTAACACTGGCACGCTGATTTTCAACGTGATTGAAAGCTTCTCAAAAGTGATTTTCGGCATCATCAACATGATCATGCGTCTGGCACCGATAGGGGCATTTGGCGCGATGGCGTTCACTATCGGCAAGTATGGCGTGGGCTCACTGGTGCAGCTCGGCCAGCTGATTATCTGCTTCTACATCACCTGTATTCTGTTTGTGGTGATCGTGCTGGGGCTGATTGCACGCCTGTTCGCCGGATTCAGCATCTTTAAGTTCATCGCCTATATCAAAGAAGAGCTGCTGATTGTGCTGGGTACTTCCTCTTCCGAGTCTGCGCTGCCGCGCATGCTGGATAAGATGGAGAAGCTGGGCTGCAAGAAATCGGTGGTAGGGCTGGTGATCCCCACCGGTTACTCCTTTAACCTGGACGGCACCTCGATTTACCTGACCATGGCGGCAGTATTTATCGCTCAGGCGACCAATGCGCACATGGATATTTTCCATCAGATTACGCTGCTGGTGGTGCTGTTGCTCTCCTCCAAAGGCGCGGCGGGGGTAACCGGGAGCGGATTTATCGTGCTGGCGGCGACGCTCTCTGCGGTGGGACATCTGCCGGTGGCGGGTCTGGCGCTCATTCTCGGTATCGACCGCTTTATGTCCGAAGCCCGTGCGCTGACCAATCTGATCGGTAACGGTGTGGCGACCGTGGTGGTGGCGAAGTGGGTCGATCAGCTGGATCATAAACAGCTGACCGACACGCTGGCAGGCCGGAATAAGGAGAATAAAGCGTCTGAATCTTCAATTTAATCATTGAATTTCACTTAAATCCCCACAAATGCCCGCTGTCGCTTGCCCTGACAGCGGGCATTTGCATAATAAACCCCACTTGTTTTTTTTGACGTTTTTCACTTCGTTACGCGACATCCTGAGCTTCCTGTGGTCAAACACTTTGTTGTTGGATAACAGCGCGATTCGGCGCCAGCCGATTCGTTAATAACAGCGGCAATATGCGCCAGTGATAACGATATTTGAATTATTTGAGTAGGGGTTCACATGCAGGGCACCAGAATTCGGCTTTTGGTTGGTGGATTAGTGCTGGCAAGCAGCTTTGGTCTCCAGGCAGAAACGCTGCAACCGGATCCGGCCTGGCAGGAAGGCAAGCTGGATAATGGATTTAACTGGCAGTTACTGGCCACACCGCAACGCCCCAGTGACCGTATTGAACTGCGGCTGGTGGTGAATACCGGCTCGCTGGTAGAGAGTGCGCAACAGGCCGGCTTCAGCCATCTGCTGCCGCGTCTGGCGATGGTGCACAACACCGCGCTTGATAACCATCAGCAGCGCGCGCTATGGCAACAGGCGATGGATCCTCAGCATCCGCTGCCACCTGTGATCACCTCCTATGATTCCACCCAATATAATCTGAGCCTGCCGAATAACCGCCCCGAGTTGCTGAAAGAAGCGCTGAACTGGCTGGCGGCCACGGCAGGCAATATGGCCATCACCGAACAGGTGGTCAATACCGCGCTGGCGGCATCGGATCCGGTGGCGACCTGGCCGAAAGATACCCAGGATGTCTGGTGGCGCTACCGCCTGAAAGGCTCCGCGCTGCTGGCGCATGACCCCGCAGCGCAACCACGCGCGCCGGTTGATTTAACCCAGCTCAATGATTTTTATCATCAGTGGTACACCCCGGATGCGATGACGCTCTACGTGGTAGGGAATGTTGACAGCCGCAACCTCTCTGAGCAGATCAATAAAACCTTCTCGGCGTTAACCGGTAAACGAGAAACGCCTGCGCCACTGCCCACCCTGTCGCCGCTGCCGCACGAGCCGGTAAATCTGGTCAGCAGCAACATGACGCAGGATCGTCTCTCGCTGGTGTGGGATACGCCGTGGCAACCGATTCGTGACTCCCAGAATCTGCAGCGTTACTGGCAGGGCGATCTGGCACGTGAAGCGCTGTTCTGGCATGTCCAGCGTGCGCTCAGTGACAGCAAGGCACAGGGCATACAGGTGGGATTTGATTGCCGTGTGCTTTATCAGCGTGCGCAGTGCTCCATCAACCTGGATGGACGCAACGAAAATCTGGCGCAGAATATGAATCTGGTGGCGCGTGAGCTGGCAAACGTGCGTGACAAAGGCTTGCCGCAGGAAGAGTTCGATGCGCTGATGGCGCAGAAGCTGCTGGAGCTGAACAAGCTGTTTACCACCTATGCCCGCACCGATACGGATGTGCTGATGAGCCAGCGCCTGCGCTCCCAGCAGAACGCCGTAGTCGATATCGCACCTGAGCAGTATCAGAAGCTGCGTCAGACTTTCCTGGCCGGCCTGACCCGCGAACAGTTAAACCAGGAGCTGCGTCAGCAGCTGACGCAGGAACTGATGATGGTACTGATTCAGCCGGAAGGCGAAGCGGAAACCAACGTGAAGAGCCTGCAAAACAACTGGGACAAAGTGATGGCACCGCCAGCGGCACCGGCGACCAGCAATGAAGCCAGTCCGCCGGATAGCAACGTCAAAGACGTTCCGCCAGCCGCATAAAGTCAGGTTTTTGCCCTGAGCCACTCGGTCACTAACATCGGCCAGCTGGCGAGGGGCAAATCTGCCACGCCGCGGATCCCAAATCCGTGCCCGCCTTTCTGATAGAAATGCACCTCTGCCGGGACCTTATGCTCACGCAGTGCGCCAAAAAACGCCATGCTGTGATTCACTGATACATCATCATCGTCGGCTGCGTGGATCAAAAGCGTTGGCGGCACCAGCGGATGAACCCGGGTTTCCATTGAATAAGCGTCAATGGTTTTCTGATCGGGCCAGGCACCCAGCAGGCGGGTTCTGGCTCCTTCATGGGCGATGCCGTCCCGCATGCTGATTACCGGATAGACCAGGACCATCGCATCCGGACGCGGCGAGAAGTTTTCTGCGCCATCCTGCACCGGATAGAGTTTCTCTGCGAAACGCGTACCCAGACTGGCAGCCACGTGGCCACCCGCCGAAAAGCCCATCATGACGATATATTTACCATTCAGGCCGCGCTGCGCCCGTTCACGCAGGACGCGTACCGCGCGCTGAGCATCGGCCAGCGGCGCGTCGGGGCCTTCGTGATGTCCATCATAGGGCAGGCGATAAGTCATCACCGCCAGGGTGTAACCCATTGAGGTAAAGAATGTCGCCAGGGCGCTGCCTTCACGATCGATCATCACGCGCTGATAGCCACCGCCCGGTGCGACCAGCAGGGTAATCCCGTTTGATTCGACCGGATGCCAGATCGCCATCTCCGGGCAACGCACGCCGGTAGCGGCCCGATCGTAAGGCTCATACTCTTTTGCCATGTCGACAATCTGCGGCTGTGCGCGCGAATCGCTGGCGCCTGGCGCATCACCGTGTGGCCAGATATTAATAATTTCTGTGTGCATAAATAGATCCTGATGCGGGGAATATTTTAATTGTTTTGTTCGCGGCCGGAGAGAACAGCGTCCTGCTGTCTTTTGATTAAAAGATGGTCTTTTTTCAGGCAGTCGTCCATCCGAAAAGGGGGGATCTGACCAGATTCGGACTATGCCTGGTGGTGGATCTGTTTGTTTAACTTATTAATTTTAATCAATAAATTATAAGAGAGATTGAAGGGGGAGACCGCAGGGGATCTGTTATTAACCACAATTTTTCCGCTTAAGGTAAATAGCTGGCACGGCCCGCTTTATTAGCCGCAATTTACCGGATATCACGCTGTGCGTTCTTAAGGCGACATAATGATTTTAGCGTCAGGATCACACCGCCACGCTGCAGGGGCTAACGTGCCAGTCTCATCTGGGAACGGATAGCATCGGTTACAGTCACGCAGCCAGACGTTACCAGCAGCCTAAAAAAATGCGCCCTCGGGCGCATTTTCTGGCATCGGCACGATCAGTGCCTGTATCAACGACGCTGGCTAGCGCTCTGTCAGTCAGGCATCGCCTCTGCCGGAATAATCGCGCCGCGATGCTGAATCACGGTGCTGGCAGTCAGGTGTCCGCGCTGCGCGGCGACCTCTGCAGAGGCGCCGGTCAGACGGCGAGCCAGATAACCGGCACTGAACGAATCACCGGCTGCGGTGGTATCGATCACTTTCTTTTTCGCCAGACGTACCGCAGGCACATCAATCAGCGGTGCGTCGCCGGTGACCACCAGGCAGGAGTCTGCACCGCGCTTAATCACGATTTCGCTGGCACCCGCCTGACGGGTACGCGCGATAACGTCATCCAGCGGCTCTTCGCCCCAGAGCAGATGTTCATCATCCAGTGTCAGGAAGGCGATATCGGTGCAGTTGAGCATGGCGCGATAAGCGGCCTGCGTGCTGGCCCGATCGGCCCATAAACGCGGGCGGTAGTTGTTATCGAAAATCACCTTGCCGCCATTAGCCCGGCAGCGCGCCAGCAGCACCATCAGCTTTTCACGACTGGCAGGCGGCAGAATCGCCAGGCTGATGCCGCTAAGATAGAGATAATCGTAGTGCGACAGCTGTTCAGCTATCTCTGCTGATTGCGGACTGTCGAGCCAGTAACGCGCGGCGGCATCACTGCGCCAGTACCAGAAGGTGCGCTCACCGTCGGCATCGGTTTCAATGAAATACAGGCCCGGCATTTTATTATCGAGCCGCTGAATCAGGTCGGTATTGACCTTCTCCTGCTGCCAGGCCGCGATCATTTGATCGCTGAACGAATCCGTACCCAGCGCAGTGACATAATCGACCCGTAACTGCTGCTCATCAACCTGGCGGGCGAGATAAACAGCCGTATTGAGCGTATCGCCACCAAAGCCACGTTTAATGTTCTCACCCTTTTCGGACAGCTCAATCATGCATTCGCCGATGATGGCGATTTTTTTCTGCGTCATGGTTTCAGACCTGTAGTGAAATATCGCCTTAGTCTCGCGTCTGGTATGGCAGACGTCAATGGTTTTAAAACGGTGTTTTAATTTACCTTTTAAGGTGGCCATTAGTCCCGGTCTCGGGGATAAACGCCGGGAATGTCGGCTTTTTTTACCGCTTATGCTAACGAAATGGCTGAGAAACCCCTTTTTCTGAATTGAATCATCTTACTATCCCGCTTCCCTGATGCTGTTGCCCGCGGTCTCGACTATCTTTAACGCAGACCGTGAATGTGCAAGGAGAAAGCGTAATGTCGCGTACCGGGAAAATAGTCAGCTGGGTAGCAGGAATTCTGGTGTTGTTGATCGTGGTGATTATCGTCGTCATCGCGACCTTTGACTGGAATCGCCTGAAGCCCACCATCAATCAAAAAGTTTCAACCGAGTTAAACCGCCCCTTTGCGATACGCGGGGATCTGGGTATCGACTGGGCACGAAATCGCGACGAAACAGGCTGGCGGCGCTGGGTGCCGTGGCCGCAGATCCATGCGGAAGATATCATGCTGGGGAATCCGCCTGACATTGCTGACGTCACCATGGTACATCTGCAGCGGGTCGATGCCACATTGTCACCGCTGTCGCTGCTGCACAAAGAACTGTTCATCCCGTGGATTAAATTGCAGCGGCCGGATGCGCGTCTGATCCAGACCGCGGATAAAAAGAACAACTGGACCTTTACCCTTGCCGATAGCGGCAAGGATGAGAAGAGTGCTGCGCCATCGGCCTGGTCATTCCGTCTGGATAATATTCTGTTCGATCAGGGCCAGATTCGTTATCGCGACGCCATTAACCGCGCAGATGTCACGGTGCAGGTTAATCCGCTGGGTAAACCGGTGCCGTATACGCAGATTGCCGGAGGCAATGACCAGCAGAAGGGCGCAGGCGACTTCGTCTTTGGCTGGCAGGCGAAGGGCACTTATAACAATGAGTCACTCAGCGGCGACGGTAAGATTGGCGGCATGCTGTCACTGCGCAGTCAGAACACCCCGTTCCCGATTCAGGCCGATCTGCGCAACGGCAGCACCCGCGTTCAGGTGACCGGCGGTCTGCAGGATCCGATGAACCTCGGCGGGCTTAACGTGCGACTGCGTTTCTCGGGCGATACGCTGGCCAATCTCTATGGCCTGACCGGCGTCCTGCTGCCTGACACGCCACCTTATGAAACCGACGGCCATCTGATTGCTAAATTCAGCGGCGAAAAGGGTGCGGTCTACCGCTATGAGAAATTTAACGGACATATTGGCGACAGCGATATTCATGGGTCGCTGATCTACAGTCAGGTTAAACCCCGCCCGACACTCAGCGGCGAGCTGACCTCTGAGCAACTGCGCATGGCCGATCTGGGGCCGCTGATTGGCGTCGACTCTGGCAAAGGCAGTGAAAAAACTGCGCAGGCCAAAGCCCGGCGCGGGGAGAAATCGAATCAGCCCGCAGACCGCGTGCTACCACACGATAAATTCGAAACCAAAAACTGGGACGTGATGGATGCCGACGTGAAGTTCAGCGGCAAACGGATCGAACACAGCAATTCACTGCCGTTAAGCGATCTCTATACCCATTTACAGCTGAAAAACGGTGATCTGCTGCTGGACCCGCTGCGCTTTGGTGTGGCGGGCGGCAATCTCAACAGCACTATCCGGCTGGAGGGCGATCACTCGCCGATGCGTGGCCGGGTTGATCTTCATGTCCGTAAGCTGCAGCTGCGTCAGCTCTTCCCGAATGTGGAGGCGATGAAGAACAGCCGTGGCCAGCTCAATGGCGATGCCAGCTTTACCGGCACCGGTAACTCCGTAGCCGATCTGCTGGCGACCAGCAACGGGCAACTTAAGCTGCTGATGAATGATGGTCTGATCAGCCGCAGCCTGATGGAAATTGCCGGACTCAACGTCGGTAACTACGTGGTGGGCAAACTGTTTGGCGATGACCAGGTGCGTATCAACTGCGCCGCCACCGATCTCAAACTGCAGAACGGTGTGGCGACGCCTAACCTGTTTGTGTTTGATACCGAGAACGCGATTATCAACGTGTCAGGCAACGCGAACTTCGCCAGTGAGCGGCTGGATCTGTCGGTGAATCCGGAGAGTAAGGGCGTCCGCATCGTAACGCTGCGCTCCCCGCTCTATGTGCGTGGTACCTTTAAAAATCCTGATGCGGGCGTGAAAACGGGGCCACTGCTGGCACGTGGTGCTGCTGCAGTGGCTCTGGGCGCAGTAGTCGGCCCGGCGGCGGCGCTGCTGGCACTGATCTCTCCTAGTGATAACGAAGACAACCAGTGCAGCACCGTCCTGCAGCAGATGAAGCAGAAGAAGTAACTAGTTGCGATAGAGTACTTTGATAATGTGATAACCAAAGCCGGTCTTTACCGGCCCGTAAGGCGTCAGCAGCGGGCAGGTAAAGACCGCTTTATCAAAGGCCGGCACCATCTGTCCCTGCCGGAACTCGCCCAGATCGCCGCCATTCCGGCCGGAAGGACAGGTTGAGTGCTTCTTTGCCAGCTGCTGGAAATTGCCACCCTTCGCCAGTTTCGCCAGAATCTCTTTTGCCTGCGCTTCCTCTTTGACCAGGATGTGTAAAGCCGCCGCGGTTTTCGCCATGTTGGTATCTCGGTTGTGTATAATTGCCGCCCAGTATAAACCCCTTTCTTTTGATTCAATCAGGCGATTTCTCCTATGCGTTTAAACCCCAGCCAACAACGTGCCGTCGAATTTGTTACCGGTCCCTGTCTGGTGCTGGCGGGCGCGGGATCGGGCAAAACCCGCGTGATTACCAATAAAATCGCCCATCTGATCCGTGAATGCGGCTATCAGGCGCGCCACATCGCCGCGGTGACCTTTACCAATAAAGCTTCGCGCGAAATGAAAGAGCGTGTGGCGCAGACGCTGGGCCGCAAAGAGGCGCGCGGTCTGCTGATCTCCACCTTCCATACGCTGGGGCTGGAGATCATCAAACGCGAAACCGCGGCGCTGGGCATGAAGTCAAACTTCTCGCTGTTCGACGATCAGGATCAGCTCGCCCTGCTGAAAGAGCTAACAAAAGAGTGGCTGGAAGAGGATAAGACGCTGCTACAGCAGCTCATCTCCACCATCTCGAACTGGAAAAATGATCTGATCGATCCGCAGGGCGCCGCCGCGCTGGCGCGATCGCAGCAGGATAATATTTTTGCTCACTGCTACGCCCTCTACAGCCAGCATCTTAAGTCGTGCAACGTGCTCGATTTCGACGATTTGATTCTGCTGCCGACGCTGCTGCTGCAGCGTAATCAGGAGGTGCGTGAACGCTGGCAGCAGCGTATCCGCTATCTGCTGGTGGATGAGTATCAGGATACCAACACCAGCCAGTATGAACTGGTTAAGCTGCTGGTGGGGGCGCGGGCGCGCTTCACGGTGGTGGGCGATGATGATCAGTCTATCTACTCCTGGCGCGGCGCACGCCCGCAGAATCTGGTGCTGCTGAATCAGGATTTCCCGGCGCTGGAGGTGGTGAAGCTGGAGCAGAACTACCGCTCTTCGCAGCGCATACTGAAAGCGGCAAATATCCTGATTGCCAATAACCCGCACGTCTTTGAGAAGCGGCTCTTTTCGGAGTTGGGGCAGGGCAGCGAGCTGAAGGTGCTTACTGCCAACAGTGAAGAGCATGAAGCGGAGCGGGTCACCGGCGAGCTCATCGCGCATCACTTTATCAACCGGACGCAGTACAAAGATTACGCCATTCTTTATCGTGGCAACCATCAGTCCCGGACCTTTGAAAAGTTTCTGATGCAGAACCGCATCCCTTATCGCATCTCTGGCGGTACCTCGTTCTTCTCACGGCCCGAGATCAAAGATCTGCTCGCCTATCTGCGCGTGCTGACCAATCCTGAGGATGACAGCGCGTTTCTGCGCATCGTCAATACGCCACGCCGTGAGATTGGCCCGGCTACGCTGCAGAAGCTCGGTGAGTGGGCCAACCTGCGCAGCAAGAGCCTGTTTAACGCCAGTTTTGATGTCGGTCTGGGGCAGACGCTGAGTGGCCGCGGTCTGGAGCATCTGCAGCGGTTTACCCACTGGCTGAATGAGATTATCCAGCTGACCGAACGTGAGCCGGTGAACGCGGTGCGTGATTTGATTCGCGGCATCGACTACGAAAGCTGGCTGTTCGAAACCTCCGGCAGCCCGAAAGCCGCAGAGATGCGGATGAAGAACGTCAACACGCTGTTTCAGTGGATGACAGAAATGCTGGAGGGCAGCGATATTGATGAGCCGATGACGCTGGCGCAGGTGGTGACGCGCTTTACACTGCGCGACATGATGGAGCGCGGTGAAAGCGATGAAGAGCTGGATCAGGTGCAGCTGATGACGCTGCACGCCTCCAAAGGGCTGGAGTTCCCCTATGTGTTCCTGGTGGGCATGGAGGAGGGGCTGTTACCGCATCAGAGCAGCATCGATGAGAATAATATCGAAGAGGAGCGTCGCCTGGCCTACGTGGGGATCACACGGGCGCAGAAAGAGCTGACCTTTACCCTGTGTCGCGAACGCCGGCAATATGGCGAATTAATCCGGCCGGAGCCGAGCCGTTTTCTGCTGGAACTGCCGCAGGACGATCTGCAATGGGAGACCGAGCGCAAAGTGGTCAGTGCGGAGGAGCGGATGAAAACCGGTCAGAGCCGGGTTGCCGGTCTGAGAGCGATGCTGGATAAGGCGAAAAAGAGTTAAACCAGTGCAGGAGGCGAAGGAGATTCGCCTCACGCGAGGGCAATTACGACAGGGTTAATAACCAGTGGACGTAAGACTGATAATGGCTTTCCTGCTCCAGCAGCTCACTGCGCAACGGATGGGCCTCCAGCCAGCCCGCGGGCAGGGTCAGATGCAGGGCATCATCGTCTGCCTGTAGCCGCACCGCAGGCAGGGTGTCATCGCGACGGCGGGTGGAGAAAATAATCGCCAGCCGCAGCAGACGGCACATCCGTTCCGCCAGCCGCGGCGGCAGGGCGTTCTGCTGAGTCAGCAAAGCCAGATCGATGCTGCCGCTCTGGTTTTGCAGTAAACAGGCCAGCAGCTTCTTCTGCGCCGGTGTGAAACCAGGAAGATCGAGGTGACGCACCAGATACGCCGCATGCTGCGGCGCATGACGGAAGTCAACGCTCAGGCCGATTTCGTGGATCGCGCAGGCGCTGAGCAGCAACTCACGACAGCGCTGATCCAGCTTCCACAACGTGGAAACCTGACGGAAAAAGCTCTCCGCCAGCTGACGCACGCGATCCGCCTGCTCGACATCAATGCTGAAACGGCGCTGGACGTTGTGTAGCGTACGGGTACGGATATCCCGGTCGATGGGCAGATGCAGCATGCCGTAGACCAGTCCTTCACGCAGTGCGCCGCCCGCCAGCGTCATGCTATCGATACTGAGTTCCTGGAAGATGGCGATCAGAATCGACAGGCCGCTGGGGAACACCAGCGCCCGCTCCAGCGTCAGCCCTTCGATTTCCAGCTCTTCCAGTTTGCCGCACTGAATGGCGCGCTGCTTCAGCTGCTGCAGCTTATTCAGCGTGATGCGCTCATCCATGCCCTGCGCCACCATGATCTCCTGCAGCGCCTGAACCGTGCCTGAAGCACCAACACAGGCCTGCCAGCCCTGCTCACGCAGCTGCGCTGCAATGGGCTGGATCATCTCACGTGCCGCCAGCTCGGCCTGGTCAAAGTTCTCTTTTGCCAGATGACGATCGCTGAAGAATCGCTCCAGCCACGTCACACAGCCCATCGACAGACTGAACAACACCGACGCGTGCGATCCGTCGCCGGTGGCCAGCTCGGTGCTGCCGCCGCCGATATCGACCACTAAACGCTGGTCGGAACCGCCGGTGGTGTGGGCCACGCCCTGATAAATCAGGCGCGCCTCTTCTTCACCGCTGATGACGTTGATGGTACAGCCAAGGATCTGTTGGGCGGTGTCGAGGAAGGTCTGCGCATTGGCAGCCAGACGCAGCGTGGCGGTCGCCACCACGCGAATCTGATCGGGGGGAATATCCTGCAGTTGTTCAGAGAACAGTCTGAGGCATTGCCAGCCTCGCGACATCGCGTCGGCTGACAACAGGTTATTTTTATCCAGACCGGCAGCAAGGCGAACCTTGCGCTTAATTTTTGCAACGGTCTGGATACTGCCAGAAACCTCGCGCACCACCAACATATGAAAGCTGTTAGACCCTAAATCAATCGCTGCATAAAGTGACGATGCGCTTAGCATGGTGGCCTTAACCTGAACGTTTACGGTTGTTGTTGCGTGGAGCACCGCGACGATTGGCGTTATTCCCTCCGCGACGTGGGCCATTGCCGGAACGGCTGCGTTGCAGACGCTTAGGCGGTGGTAAATCCGTTAACAACGCTTCGCTGCTGTACTTGCTGACCGGGATGCTGTGGCCGATGTACTCTTCAATCGAAGGCAGATTCAGCGCGTACTCTTCACAGGCCAGGCTGATTGAATGACCGCTGGCGCCTGCACGACCGGTACGGCCAATACGGTGAACGTAATCTTCACAGTCGTCTGGCAGATCGTAGTTAAAGACGTGGGTAACAGCCGGGATGTGCAGACCGCGAGCAGCCACGTCAGTGGCGACCAGAATATCCACATCACCTTTGGTGAAGTCATCCAGAATGCGCAGGCGCTTCTTCTGAGCAACGTCGCCGGTCAGCAGGCCGACACGATGTCCATCGGCAGCCAGGTGGCCCCAGATATCTTCACAGCGGTGCTTGGTGTTGGCGAAAATAATGGCGCGATCGGGCCACTCTTCTTCCAGCAGGGTCTGCAACAGGCGCATTTTCTCTTCGTTAGACGGATAGAAAAGCTCTTCCTGAATGCGATGGCCGGTTTTCTGTTCCGGTTCCACTTCCACATATTCAGCACTGTTCATGTGCTCAAACGCCAGTTCACGGACGCGGTAGGAGAGGGTCGCCGAGAACAGCATGCTCAGACGCTGAGTCGCCGGCGGCATGCGACGGAACAGCCAGCGAATATCTTTAATAAAGCCGAGATCGAACATACGATCGGCTTCGTCCAGCACCATGACCTGAATAGCACCGAGGTTGACGTGATTCTGTTTCGCGTAGTCGATCAGGCGACCGGTGGTAGCCACCAGAATATCAACGCCCTGCTCCAGCACTTTAAGCTGTTTGTCATAACCGTCTCCGCCATAGGCGAGACCCAGTTTCAGGCCGGTTGAGGCGGTAAGGGGTTCTGCATCTGCATGAATCTGCACAGCAAGTTCACGCGTCGGCGCAAGAATTAATGCCCGTGGCTGGTTAACCTGACGACCTTCCGCCGCAGGATGAGAGAGAAGATGATGAAACGTTGACGTCAGAAACGCCATCGTTTTGCCGGTACCGGTTTGCGCCTGGCCTGCAACATCACGCCCTGAAAGCGTAAAAGGCAGAGCTAACGCCTGAATCGGCGTGCAGTATTGAAAGCCTTTAGTATCAAGGGCTTCCACCACTTTTGGGTGCAGGGCGAAGTCGGAAAACTTCTGTTCAGTTAAGTGTGTTTTGCTCATAGTGTGGTAGAATATCAGCTTACTATCGCTTTACGAAAGCGTATCCGATGAAATAAAGTCAACCAACATTGGTATATTTTACGCCAATTCGCCAGGCATAATCTTGTGGAGTAAAACATGAGCAGCGATAAAATCGTTCATCTGACTGATGACAGTTTCGACACCGACGTGCTGAAAGCCGACGGCGTTACACTGGTAGATTTCTGGGCTGAATGGTGCGGTCCTTGCAAAATGATCGCGCCAATCCTTGATGAAGTTGCAGAAGAGTATGATGGCAAGCTGACCATCGCTAAGCTGAATATTGATGATAACCCAGGCACGGCACCGAAGTATGGCATTCGTGGTATCCCGACGCTGCTGCTGTTTAAAAATGGCGAAGTCGCCGCGACCAAAGTGGGCGCGCTGTCTAAAGGCCAGCTGAAAGAGTTCCTGAACGCCAACCTGGCGTAATTCAGGGCTGAATGTCCGGCAGTGGTGAATTTATCTCCTGCTGCTGGACGTTCGCTTTCAGGCGTGCTAATTTACCAGCACTGCATTACGAACTTACCTTGTAGTTAGCATCTAAAAGTTTTCCCTTGTTGAACCCTGTCGCCCTGTACCTTATAAAGATAGAACGGTTCAGCAATCTTACGGTTAGCTCCAACTCTGGCATCACATTCGGACATCTCCCTGCATACCGATCGCCATTCCATACGATGATCGTCAGGAAGAGCCGAAAAGAGCCATTAACGGCATGGATTAGTTGCCATACCATTCACGACAAACATTCCGAGTATTACCCCGAGTTTAAGAACCCATCACTATGAATCTTACCGAATTAAAGAATACGCCGGTTGCTGAGCTGGTTACTCTCGGCGAAAATATGGGACTGGAAAACCAGGCTCGTATGCGCAAGCAGGACATTATCTTTTCAATCCTGAAGCAGCACGCGAAAAGCGGCGAAGACATCTTCGGTGATGGCGTGCTGGAGATCCTTCAGGATGGATTTGGATTCCTCCGTTCCGGAGACAGCTCCTACCTCGCCGGCCCTGATGATATCTACGTTTCCCCTAGTCAAATCCGCCGCTTCAACCTCCGCACTGGTGACACCATCTCTGGCAAAATCCGTCCACCGAAAGAGGGTGAACGTTATTTTGCGCTGCTGAAAGTTAACGAAGTTAACTACGACAAGCCGGAAAATGCGCGTAATAAGATTCTGTTCGAAAACCTCACGCCGCTGCACGCAAATAAACGTCTGCGTATGGAGCGGGGTAATGGCTCAACGGAAGATTTAACCGCTCGCGTACTGGATCTGGCATCGCCAATTGGTCGTGGCCAGCGTGGTCTGATTGTTGCACCACCGAAAGCCGGTAAAACCATGCTGCTGCAGAACATCGCGCAGAGCCTGGCGCACAACTATCCGGACTGTACCCTGATGGTACTGCTGATCGATGAGCGCCCGGAAGAAGTCACCGAGATGCAGCGTCTGGTGAAAGGCGAAGTTATCGCCTCAACCTTCGATGAGCCAGCTTCACGCCACGTTCAGGTTGCTGAAATGGTGATCGAGAAGGCCAAGCGTCTGGTTGAGCACAAAAAAGATGTCATCATCCTGCTCGACTCCATTACACGTCTGGCACGTGCTTACAACACCGTGGTTCCTGCTTCAGGTAAAGTCCTGACCGGTGGTGTGGATGCCAACGCCCTGCATCGTCCAAAGCGTTTCTTTGGTGCTGCACGTAACGTGGAAGAGGGCGGTAGCCTGACCATCATCGCGACCGCGCTGGTTGATACCGGTTCGAAGATGGATGAAGTGATTTACGAAGAGTTTAAAGGTACCGGTAACATGGAACTGCATCTCGCCCGTAAAATCGCTGAAAAACGCGTCTTCCCGGCGATTGATTACAACCGCTCTGGTACGCGTAAAGAAGAGCTGCTCACCTCTCAGGAAGAGCTGCAGAAGATGTGGATCCTGCGTAAGATTATTCACCCAATGGGCGAAATCGACGCAATGGAATTCCTCATCAACAAGCTGGCGATGACCAAAACTAATGATGAATTCTTCGATATGATGAAGCGTTCTTAATCCGATACTGCCTGGCCGAACCACAGATTCGGCTTTTTTAGTCCAGATGCGCAGAAAATCGACCTCACGCCACGTCTCAACGTGGCGTTTTTCATTTGTGAGCTATAGGATTGAACACTGGCAGGAGCATTTATAATGACTGTGGTAGCGATGGCGAACTTTTGACCGTTCGTCTGTCTCTTTATGCAGAATTCGGAATCCGACACAGCGATAGGCGCGTTTTTTCGCGTATTGTTGTGCGGGATGTTAGCTGAGAGCGTTTAACGTGAATTTACTCACTATGAGTACTGAGCTTGGTTTAATTTTTCTCTTTTCCCTGGCTTTCCTCTTTTTTGCTCGAAAAGCAGCTAAAAAAATTGGTTTAGTTGATAAGCCTAACTCACGTAAACGCCATCATGGCGCGATTCCGTTGGTGGGCGGCATTTCTGTGTTCGCAGGTATCTGCTTCACGTTTGCCATTACCAACTACTATCTGCCTCACGCGCTGCTCTATCTGGGCTGCGCCGGTGTTCTGGTGCTGGTTGGCGCACTGGATGACCGTTTCGATATCAGCGTCAAGATCCGCGCGGTGGTGCAGGCGATTGTCGCACTGGTGATGATGTTTGGCGCAAAACTCTATCTGCTTAGCCTGGGCTTTATCGTCGGCCCGTTCGAGCTTATCGTGGGGCCCTTCGGTTATGTGCTGACGCTGTTTGCCGTCTGGGCCGCGATCAACGCCTTTAATATGGTGGATGGGATCGATGGTCTGCTGGGCGGACTCTCCTCGGTCACTTTTGCCGCCATGGGGATCATCCTCTACTTCGACGGCCAGACCAGCCTCGCGATGTGGTGTTTTGCGATGATTGCCGCCACGCTGCCCTATATCCTGCTTAACCTCGGCTTCCTTGGCCGTCGCTTCAAAGTTTTTATGGGCGATGCCGGCAGCACCATGATCGGGTTCACCATTATCTGGATTCTGCTGGAAACGACGCAGGGTCTGAGCCATCCCATTACGCCCGTTACCGCACTGTGGCTTATCGCCATTCCCCTGATGGATATGGTGGCGATTATGTATCGTCGCCTGCGTAAAGGCATGAGTCCGTTCTCGGCTGATCGTCAGCACATCCACCATCTGATTATGCGTGCCGGTTTTACCTCACGTCAGGCCTTTGTGCTGATTACCGTTGCGGCGGCCATTCTCGCCGGTATCGGTGTGCTGGGTGAATATCTGGCATTTATCCCGGAGTGGGTGATGCTGCTGCTGTTCCTGGGCGCGTTTATGGTTTACGGCTACTGCCTCAAACATGCGTGGCGCGTGGCGCGACGTGTCCGCCGCATTAAGCGCCGTCTGAGCCATCATCGCGAAGCAAAAAACAAATTACCCTGAAAAGAGCTGATAAAGGATACCTCTGCCATGCCTTCTGACGTTGTGGACAACGAACTGGATATTCGCAGCTTTTGCTGCCGTTTATGGCGTGGCAAGCGCTGGATTATCGGGCTGGCGCTGCTGTTTGCTCTGGTCGCCTGGCTGGCCACGCTGCTGCTGAAACAGGTCTGGAGCACCACGGCGATCACCGATCGTCCGACGGTGAACATGCTGGGTTCTTACTATGCGCAGCAGCAATTCCTGACCAATCTGGATGTGCGCAACAACGCCTTAACCCTGGCCGCACCTTCACCTACGGTGATGGATCAGGTTTATCAGGAGTTCACCATGCAGCTTGCCTCCTGGGATACGCGTCGTGAGTTCTGGCAGCAAACGGATTATTACAAGAGTCGTAAAACCGGCAATGCGCATAATGATGCCGCGCTGCTCGACGATATGATCGGCAATATCCTGTTCACGCCCGCTGACGCGGCACATAACCTGCCCGATAACGTCAAACTCAAAGCGGAAACCGCTGGCGACGCCAATAATCTGCTGCGTCAGTACATCGCCTATGCCAGTGAGCGCGCCGCGCGTCATCTGAATGATGAGCTAAAAGGTGCCTGGCGGGCGCGTACCGACCAGTTGCAGGCGCAGGTGAAACGTCAGGAAGATGTGGCTAATGCGGTGTTTCAGCGCCAGCAGCATCGGCTGGAACAGGCGCTGAAGATCGCCAGCCAGCAGGGCATCAATGAGAAACAGACGCGAGAAGCGGGTGAAAATCTGGCAGACAGCGACCTGTTTCTGCTGGGCCAGCCCGTTTTACAGGGACAGCTGGATACGCTGCGCGCTACCGGTCCGGATTTTGATATCAGCTATGATCAGAACAGAGCAATGCTGACCACGCTGCAGACCGGGCCAAAACTGAACAGCCAGTTCCAGACCTACCGTTATCTGCGTACGCCGGAAGAGCCGGTATCACGTGACAGCCCGCGACGTCTGTTCATGATGATTATGTGGGGTGCCATTGGGGCATTAACAGGCGCGGGAGTGGCGCTGGCACGTCGTCCGCGTCTGATGTCAGACACGCATGAGTGAGAGAAACAGTGTGAAAGTTCTGACGGTATTTGGTACTCGTCCCGAAGCGATCAAAATGGCACCGCTGGTTCAGGCGCTGGCGCAGGATCCCGCTTTCGAATCGCGACTGTGCGTCACCGCACAGCATCGCGAAATGCTCGATCAGGTGCTGCGCCTGTTCAAGCTGCAGCCGGACTATGATCTCAATATTATGCGTCCCGAGCAGGGGCTGACCGAGATCACCTGCCGCATTTTAGAGGGCATGAAAACCGTCCTGCTCGACTTCAAACCGGACATCGTGCTGGTGCATGGTGACACCACCACCACACTGGCGGCGAGCCTGGCGGCATTTTATCATCAGATTCCGGTCGGGCATGTGGAGGCCGGTCTGCGTACCGGCGATCTCGCCTCGCCATGGCCGGAAGAGGGTAACCGTAAACTTACCGGTCATCTTGCCCATCTGCATTTCACCCCCACCTCCCGATCGCGTCAGAATCTGTTGCAGGAAAATCTGCCCGATGCGCGCATTATCGTGACCGGCAATACGGTCATTGATGCGCTGCTGTGGGTTCGCGACAGGGTGCTGGATGACAGCAATCTGAATGCACAACTGGCGGCGCGCTATCCGTTTCTCGACCCGGATAAGAAACTGGTGCTGGTCACCGGACATCGTCGCGAAAGCTTTGGTGGCGGCTTTGAACGTATCTGCAGCGCGCTGGCGCAGATTGCCCGCCAGCATCCCGAGGCGCAGATTGTCTATCCGGTGCACCTTAATCCCAATGTCAGCGAGCCGGTAAACCGGATTCTCAGCGGCATTGAGAATATCATTCTGATTGAACCGCAGGAGTATCTGCCTTTTGTCTGGCTGATGAACCGCGCCTGGCTCATCCTTACCGACTCCGGTGGCATTCAGGAGGAAGCGCCTTCGCTGGGTAAACCGGTGCTGGTGATGCGTGACACCACCGAGCGGCCTGAAGCGGTCGACGCCGGCACCGTCAAACTGGTGGGGACCGATATCGCCCGAATCGTGGCGGAGGTCAGCAGCTTGCTGACTGACGACGCTGCCTGGCAGGCGATGAGCCACGCCCATAATCCGTATGGCGATGGCAAAGCCTGTGGTCGTATTTTACAAGCCTTAAAAGATAACCGAGCCGAATTATGAGTTTTGAAACCATCTCCGTGATTGGACTGGGATACATTGGGCTGCCGACGGCAGCCGTTTTTGCCTTAAAGGGAAAAAAAGTGGTGGGCGTGGATATCAATGCGCGCGCCGTTGAAACCATCAATCGTGGCGCGATCCATATCGTGGAACCCGATTTAGATCAGGTGGTGCATGCGGCTGTTACGCGTGGCGATCTGCGCGCCACCACGCAGCCGGAAGCCGCCGACGCTTTTCTTATCGCCGTACCGACCCCTTTTAAAGATGAGCATCAGCCCGATCTGCGCTTTGTGAAAGCCGCGGCGGAGTCGATTGCGCCGGTACTGAAAAAGGGCGACCTGGTGATTCTGGAGTCGACCTCACCGGTGGGCAGCACCGAACAGATGGCCGACTGGCTGGCGGCGGCGCGTCCCGACCTGCGCTTTCCTCAGCACGGCGATACGCCCGATATTTTTGTTGCCTACTGTCCGGAGCGCGTGCTGCCTGGTCAGGTGATGGTTGAGCTGATTAACAACGACCGGGTGATTGGCGGCATGACGCCAGCCTGTTCCGCCCGCGCCAGCGAGCTTTATCGGCTGTTTTTAAAAGGCGAATGCGTTGAAACCAACGCCCGAACCGCCGAGATGTGTAAGCTGACAGAAAACAGCTTCCGTGACGTGAATATCGCCTTTGCCAATGAGCTGTCGCTGATTTGTGCCGATCAGGGGATTAACGTCTGGGAGCT
This sequence comes from Pantoea sp. OVA07A, assembly GCF_019969975.1. Lineage (NCBI taxonomy): Bacteria > Pseudomonadati > Pseudomonadota > Gammaproteobacteria > Enterobacterales > Erwiniaceae > Pantoea > Pantoea sp. OVA07A. Next base: position 187,370 of record NZ_JAHXYM010000007.1, read on the forward strand.
GATTGCGCTGGCGAATCGCCATCCGCGCGTCAACATTCTGCAGCCGGGTCCAGGCGTCGGCGGTCACTGTATCGCCGTCGATCCCTGGTTCATCGTGGCGCAGAATCCTGAATTAGCCCGCCTGATCCGCACCGCGCGCGAGGTCAATGACGCCAAGCCTCAGTGGGTGCTGGACCAGGTGAAAACCGCGCTGGCGGACTGCCTGACACAGACCGGCAAGCGCGCCAGCGATATCACCATCGCCTGCTTTGGCCTGGCCTTTAAACCCAATATTGACGACCTGCGCGAAAGCCCGGCGGTGGGCGTGGCACAGAAAATTGCAGAGTGGCACAGCGGCACCACCTGGGTGGTTGAACCCCATATTGAGCAGCTTGCTGACGCACTGGCCGACAAAGCCGTGCTGGTCTCTGCCGGGCAGGCGCTGGAACAGGCCGATATTCTGGTGATGCTGGTCGATCACCGCGCCTTCCGCGCCATTGATGGCGCCAGCGTTCAGCAGAACTGGATTGTCGACACCAAAGGTGTGTGGCGATGAGGCGTTTTCTGATCACGGGCGGTGCCGGGTTTATCGGTTCTGCACTGGTGCGCTTTCTGATCGCAGAAACCGAACATCAGGTGGTGGTGGTCGATAAACTCAGCTACGCCGGAAATCTGGCGTCACTCGCCAGCGTTGCCGACTCGCCCCGCTTTCATTTTGAGCAGGTCGATATCTGCGATCGCCCGGCACTTGATCAGGTGTTTACCCGTCATCAGCCAGACTGTGTGATGCATCTTGCGGCTGAAAGCCATGTGGATCGTTCGATTGACGGGCCGGTAGCCTTTATCGAGACCAATATTGTCGGGACTTATCAGTTGCTGGAAGCCGCGCGTTTTTACTGGCAAAACCTGGATAACGCGCGCAAAACCGCCTTTCTGTTCCACCATATCTCGACAGATGAAGTCTTTGGCGATCTGCACGACAGCCAGGCTTACTTCACCGAAACCACACCCTATGCGCCAAGCAGTCCTTACGCCGCCAGCAAGGCCAGCAGCGACCATTTAGTGCGAGCCTGGCTGCGCACTTACGGTCTGCCCACGCTGGTCACCAACTGTTCAAATAACTACGGCCCCTGCCATTTCCCGGAGAAGCTGATCCCGCTGACCATCATCAATGCGCTGGCCGGGAAAGCCTTACCGGTTTACGGCAACGGACAGCAGATTCGTGACTGGCTCTACGTCGAAGATCACGCCCGCGCACTCTATCAGGTGGTCAGCCATGGCAAGCCAGGCGAAACTTATAATATTGGCGGCCATAACGAGCGACGCAATATTGAGGTGGTTGAAACTATCTGCAGCCTGCTTGAAGAGCTGGCCGCAGAGCAGAAACCTGCCGGGCTGGCGCATTACCGCGACCTGATTACCTATGTCACTGACCGCCCCGGTCACGATCAGCGCTATGCCATTGATGCCAGTAAAATCGCGCATGAACTTGGCTGGGTACCGCAGGAAACCTTTGAAAGCGGCATGCGTAAAACCGTGGCATGGTATCTGGCCAATCCCACCTGGTGGCAGGCTATTCTGGATGGCCGCTATCAGGGCGAACGCCTTGGCTTATCGCAATAAACCCGCGTAAGGAGCAGCGATGAAAGGCATCATTTTAGCGGGAGGGTCGGGCACGCGGTTACACCCGATAACCCGTGCAGTATCAAAGCAACTTCTGCCGGTTTACGACAAACCGATGATCTACTATCCGCTCTCCGTGCTGATGCTGGCGGGTATTCGCGACATCCTGTTAATTACCACGCCGGAAGATCGGGCGCAGTTTGAACGGCTGCTGGGCGATGGCAGTGAATTTGGGATACGCCTCAGCTATGCGGTGCAGCCAAGTCCCGATGGGCTGGCGCAGGCCTTTATCATCGGCGAATCCTTTATCGGCGAGGATAATTGCTGCCTGGTTCTGGGTGATAACCTCTATTTTGGCCAGGGCTTCAGCCCCAAGCTCCGCAAAGTTGTTGAAAAGAATCGTGGCGCAACGGTGTTCGGCTATCAGGTCATGGACCCGGAACGTTTCGGCGTGGTGGAGTTTGACGATAACTTCAAGGCGATCTCGATTGAAGAGAAACCACAGCAGCCGAAATCGCGCTGGGCAGTAACCGGGCTCTATTTTTATGACAATCAGGTTATTGAATTCGCGAAACAGGTGAAACCCTCAGCGCGGGGCGAGCTGGAAATCACGGCCATTAACCAGATGTATCTGGAGCGTGGTGAGCTGACGGTCGAACTGCTGGGACGAGGTTTTGCCTGGCTGGATACCGGCACGCACGACAGCCTGGTGGAAGCCAGCATGTTTGTGCAGACGGTGGAAAAACGTCAGGGCTTTAAAATTGCCTGCCTGGAAGAGATTGCCTGGCGCAACAGCTGGCTGAGTGATGACCAGCTGCGGGCCGCGGGTGAAGCGCTGACAAAAACCGGCTACGGCCAATACCTGCTGGATTTATTACATGCCCGTCCACGTCAATATTAATCCCCTTAGCTGGGAGAGCGCATTCTTCGGTGTTGATACCGTGCGGCTGGAGCCGCAAGGTGACATCCCGCTGGAACAGGCGCTGCGTCATCCCTGTGCGCTGATGCAGATGAAAGTCGCTGCCAGCGAGACGGCGCTGATTGATACGCTGCAGCAGCACCAGTTCCGGCTGGCAGAAGGCGAGGCAGATCTGGCGCTGGCGGTGAAACAGACTGAACGGCAGGCGGGAATTCGCATCGCGCGCGAAGCCCAGATTCCGCTACTGCGCGATGCTGCCTCACAGCTCTTCAGCCAGAGTCGTTTTCGCGCGCCCTGGTATGCGCCGGACGCCAGCGGACGCTTCTATGCGCAGTGGATTGAAAATGCGGTACGCGGGGCGTTTGACGATCAGTGTCTGGTGGCAAGCGATGCCGCGGGTCAGCTGCAGGGATTTGTTTCGCTGCGCGCGGTGGATGGCGATGCCCGCATTGGCCTGCTGGGCGTACTGCCCGACGCGCAGGGCCAGGGGCTGGGTCAGCGACTGATGCTGGCGGCGGCAGACTGGGCGCGGGTACGACAGCTGGCTCAGCTTCGGGTTGCTACCCAGCTCAGCAATCTCACGGCAATGCGCCTCTATTTACGCAGCGGTGCCCGGCTCGACAGCACCGCGTACTGGTTTTACAGGAAAGGTCATGATTCCATTTAATGCGCCCCCGATTGTGGGCACAGAAATTGAGTATATGCAGTCGGCGATGAACAGCGGCAAGCTGTGCGGCGATGGTGGATTTACCCGTCGCTGTCAGCAGTGGATGGAGCAGCGGTTTGGCAGCAAAAAAGTGCTGCTGACCCCCTCCTGTACCGCTTCGCTGGAGATGGCGGCGCTGTTAATCGATCTGCAGCCCGGCGATGAAGTGATTATGCCGAGCTACACCTTTGTCTCTACCGCCAACGCCTTTGTGCTGCGCGGCGCCCGCATTGTGTTTGTCGATGTGCGCCCGGACACCATGAACATTGATGAAACGCTGATCGAAGCGGCCATCACTGAAAAAACCCGCGCCATTGTGCCGGTGCATTACGCAGGCGTGGCCTGTGAAATGGACACCATTATGGCGCTGGCGGCAAAGCATAAGCTGTTTGTGATTGAAGATGCGGCGCAGGGCGTGATGTCACGCTACAAAGGTCGTGCGCTCGGCACCATCGGTCATATTGGCTGCTTCAGTTTCCACGAAACCAAGAACTACACCGCCGGCGGCGAAGGTGGCGCGACGCTCATTAACGACGCCAGCCTGGTCGAGCGCGCCGAGATCGTGCGGGAAAAAGGCACCAACCGCAGCCAGTTCTTCCGGGGTCAGGTCGATAAATACACCTGGCGCGATATGGGATCGAGCTATCTGATGGCCGATCTGCAGGCAGCCTATCTCTGGGCGCAGCTGGAAGCCGCTGAAGGTATCAACCAGCAGCGGTTACGCATCTGGCAGCGTTACTACGATGCGCTGCAGCCGCTGGCGGCTCAGGGACGCATCAGCCTGCCGGTAATCCCCGCCAGCTGTGAACACAATGCGCACATGTTCTACATCAAACTGCGCGATCAGGACGATCGTCAGGCGCTGATAAACTGGATGAAAGAAGCCGAGATACTGACGGTGTTTCACTATATTCCGCTGCACAGTTCGCCCGCCGGTGAGCGGTTCTCGCAGTTTGTCGGCGACGATCGCTTTACCACGCGGGAAAGTGAACGCCTGCTGCGTCTGCCGCTGTTTTATAACCTGTCGGATAACAATCAGAGCACGGTTATCAGCTCACTGCTGAGCTTCTTTTCCTGATGTCATTAGCCAGAGCCTCAGTGTGGACCGCATCGTCCACGCTGGTAAAAATTGTGGCCGGCCTGCTGGTCGTCAAACTGCTGGCGGTCAGCTTCGGACCCGAGGGTGTCGGCCAGGCGGGGAACTTCCGTCAGTTGATCACCGTGCTGGGCGTGCTGGCGGGCGCAGGCATCTTTAATGGCGTCACCACCTATGTGGCGCAGTATCAGCAGCAGCCCGAGCAATTGCGGGCGATGGTGGGCACGGCATCAACCATGGTACTGGGCTTTTCCGGTGTGCTGGCGCTGCTGTTTCTGCTGGCGGCGGCACCCATCAGCATCGCGCTGTTTGGTCACGATCGCTATCAGGGCGTCATCCGCGTGGTGGCCTTTCTTCAGCTCGGCATCGCCTGGGCCAACTTTACCCTTGCACTGCTGAAGGGCTATCGCGACGCGCGCGGTAATGCGCTGGCGCTGATTCTCGGCAGCCTGATTGGCGTGGCAGGCTATCTGCTCTGCTGGTGGCTGGGTGGCTATCAGGGTGCGCTGACCGGGCTGGCACTGGTGCCGGCTTTGCTGCTGCTGCCTGCACTCCTGATGCTGAAGCGCCGTGCGCCGCTGCCGCTTAGCTGGCTGCGTCCGCAATGGCATCCTGAGCTGGCCCGTAATCTGGCAAAATATACGCTGATGGCGCTGATCACCGCCGTGACCCTGCCGGTCGCCTGGGTGCTGATGCGTAATCTGCTGGCGGCGCAGCAGGGCTGGGCACAGGTCGGATTGTGGCAGGGCGTCACCAGCATTTCCGATGCCTATCTGCAATTTATTACCGCGACGTTTAGCGTCTGGCTGCTGCCGACGCTGGCGCGGCTGGATAATAAACGCGACATCGCGCGCGAGATTGGCCGTGCACTGCGCTTTGTCCTGCCCGCCGTGGCGGTTGCCAGCCTGGGTGTCTGGGTACTGCGCGATTTCGCCATCAGCCTGCTGTTTTCTGAAGCGTTTCGCGGGATGCGCGATCTCTTTGTCTGGCAGCTGTGCGGCGATGTTTTTAAGGTCGGCGCCTATGTTTTCGGATATCTGGTTATCGCCAAAGCCTCGCTGCGCTTTTATGTTCTGACTGAGATCAGCCAGTTCCTGTTGCTGACCTTGTTTTCACGCTGGTTGATCCCGTTACATGGCGCGACGGGTGCGGCGCAGGCCTATATGTTTACCTATATGGCTTACTTTGCCCTGTGTTGTGGCGCTTTTATTGTTTACTGCCGGAAAAAATGACTTTAATTCACGTTTTGGGATCGGACATTCCCCACCACAATCTTACGGTGCTGCGCTTTTTCAACGACGTACTCAGCGTTGAGCAGCCTGCGGCTGCGCCACGCCATTTTATGGTGGTGACGCAGCAGCCCGAGAGCCTGGCGCCGTTCAGTGCGTTGCAGATCGAGTGCTTTACCAGCAAGAAAGTGCTGGCGCAGGCGGTACTGCAACGGGCCAGAAATCGTCAGCAGCGTTTTTTCTGCCACGGACAGTTTAACCCGTGGATCTGGCTGGCGTTACTCAGCGGTAAGCTGCGTCGTTCACAGCTCTTCTGGCACGTCTGGGGCGCCGATCTTTATGAAGATTCGCGCAGCCTGAAGTTCCGTCTGTTCTATCTGGTCCGCCGGATAGCGCAGGGGCGGGTTGCACAGGTTTTTGCGACCCGGGGCGACCTGCATCACTATCAGCAGCGCCATCGGCGCGTACCCGGTTCACTGCTCTATTTTCCCACCAGAATGCCCGCCGCAGCCGTTGAATCTGTCCCGTCGGAGCCTTTTACGCTGTTGCTGGGCAACTCGGGCGATCCGAGTAACCGGCATATCGAAGGTTTAAAAGCGATTCACGCGCAGTTTGGCGAGCAGGTGCGTATCGAGGTCCCTTTGGGCTATCCGCCAGGTAATGAGGCTTATATCAGCCAGATTCAGGCCGCTGCCGATGCGCTGTTCCCAAACGGGCAGGTGAATCTGATGCGTGAAAACCTGGCGTTTGATGATTACTTAGCCCTGCTGGCGCGCTGCCATGTCGGCTATTTTATGTTTGAACGTCAGCAAGGGGTGGGAACACTCTGCCTGCTGATTCAGGCCAACGTGCCGTTTGTCCTGACCCGCAAAAATCCATTCTGGCGTGATGTGGCAGAGCAGCAGCTTCCGGTATTGTTCAGTGAAGATACGCTGTCGCCTGCGGTGATCGCCGAGGCACGTCGTCAGCTGATGAGCTGTGATAAACAGGCTATCGCCTTTTTTGCGCCGGGTTATCTGGCGGGCTGGCGGGCCGCGTTACAGCTCAGCGAAGGGGAGTTGTCATGAGTCTTATGCAGTTTGGCGGCCTGCTGGTGGTCTATCTGCTGTCGCTGGTTTTTATCCTGACCCTGACCTGGCGGGAGTTTAAGCGCGTCCGTTTTAACTTTCATCTGTTCTTCACGCTGCTGTTCTTACTGACCTTTTACTTCGGCTTCCCGCTGACCTCCGTGCTGGTGTTTCGCTTTAATGTTGAAGTGGTGCCGGTTGAGAACCTGCTGGAGGCGCTGCTGTCGGCCACGGCGTTTTACGCCATTTATTACGTCAGCTATAAAGTGCGACTGAAACCCGCCAGCGCGTCTCCGGCGAAGCCCTGGCTGCAGATGAATCGCGTCGAAACCCATCTGACCTGCGTGATCCTGGCGCTGGTGGCGCTGGGTACGGTGACGGTGTTCTTCATTCATAACGGTTTTCTGCTGTTCCGCCTGACCGCCTATAACCAGATTTTTTCCAGTGAAGTGTCGGGTGTAGCGCTTAAGCGCTTCTTCTATTTCTTTATTCCGGCGATGCTGATCCCCTACTTTTTGAGCCCGACGCGCCGCAACTGGCTGCTGTTCCTGGTGGTGACCGTTGCCTTTGGTTTACTGACCTACGCGCTGGTGGGCGGTACCCGAGCCAATATCATTATTGCGTTTGCCCTGTTCCTGTTTATCGGGATTACCCGTGGCTGGATCACTTTGTGGATGCTGGCGACGGCGGGCGTGCTGGCGATTGCAGGAATGTTCTGGCTGGCACTGCGCCGCTATAACCTCGACGTTATGGGCGATGAAGCGTTCTATACCTTTCTGTATCTGACGCGTGATACCTTCTCGCCGTGGGAGAATCTCGCCTTGCTGCTGGATAACTACGCCAGAATTGAGTTTCAGGGGCTGGCACCGCTGTGGCGTGATTTCTACGTTTTCATTCCGACCTGGCTCTGGCCGGATCGGCCGCTGGCAGTGTTAAACAGTGCTAACTACTTCACCTGGGAAGTGCTGAACAACCATTCTGGCCTGGCGATTTCACCCACGCTGATAGGGTCGCTGGTGGTAATGGGCGGCGTCTGGGCGATTCCGATCGGTGCGGTCGCGGTAGGGATGATTATAAAAGCCTTTGATGCGATCTATCAGCGTGGCTGTCTTGAGACCAACCGTTACACCGGCGCCATCCTGCAAAGCTTCTGTTTTGGCGCGGTCTTTAACATGATCGTGCTGGCACGCGAAGGCCTTGATGCGTTCGGTTCACGCGTGGTGTTTTTCTGCATCATTTTTGCTGCCTGTCTGGGCATGGCTAAATTACTTTTCTGGTTACTGGATCGCGCAGGTTTGATTCGCGACCGCAGCAGGCGGGTGTTGCACAGCCCGCTCTGAGTAGCCTCTGGGATTGACGGAAGATATGACAAAGTTAACTGAGACGCCGCAGTACCGGATTCGCGGCGTTGAGTTGTATGGCTTCGAAAACATGCCGTCGGCGGTGAATTTTCTGATGCCGCCGCACAGCGTACGCAGCGGTATTTTAGTGGCGATTAATGCGGAGAAGATCCTGACCGCTGAGCGGGATGAGGGATTACGCACGCTGTTAGCGCAGGCGGAGTATGCGTACGCCGATGGCATCAGCATTGTGCGCTCGATTCGTAAAAAGTATCCACACGCGTCGGTGCAGCGCATTGCGGGTGCTGATTTATGGGAAGCGCTGATGGAACGCGCCGGGCGGGAAGGGACGCCTGTATTTCTTATCGGCGGTCGTCAGCAGGTGCTGGATGAAACCTGCGATAAGCTACGTCGTCAGTGGAATGTGAATATTGTCGGGGCGCAGGACGGCTATTTTGCGCCAGCCGATCAGGATGCGCTGTTTGCCCGGATTGCGGCCAGCGGCGCGAAGCTGGTGACTGTAGCGCTGGGGTCGCCCCGTCAGGAGCTATTGATGCTGGCGTGCCGTGCGCACTGGCCTGATGCGCTCTATATGGGCGTGGGTGGAACGTACGATGTTTTCACCGGCCATGTGAAGCGAGCGCCTGAGATCTGGCAGCGGCTGGGTCTGGAGTGGCTCTATCGTCTGATTCGGCAGCCTGGCCGCCTGCGCCGGCAATTAAAACTGCTTAAATATTTGCGCTATCACTGGCGTGGCGATCTCTGATATTGCTGATAAATGCCGCATTTTTACGCGTTGTGAGAGTGGAAATGCACTATTTGTCGACAAAATGCACAAAGCGTAATCAAACGCGTCTTTTTATTTAAAAAGCACTAGACACGATGGGCGCTTATCTCTAGTATGCACATCCGCAACGGCGCTACGCGCCCGTAGCTCAGCTGGATAGAGCGCTGCCCTCCGGAGGCAGAGGTCTCAGGTTCGAATCCTGTCGGGCGCGCCATATCGTTTGTGCGCATGAGCTTCGGTGGTTGATTTACCGCGGTTGGCAGTAGAGATTTAAATGCTGCAGGTTTTTAACTTGTGACATTAAGTATTGTGGTGGCTATAGCTCAGTTGGTAGAGCCCTGGATTGTGATTCCAGTTGTCGTGGGTTCGAGTCCCATTAGCCACCCCAGATTTTGCTGGGAAACGCGAAGGTGGCGGAATTGGTAGACGCGCTAGCTTCAGGTGTTAGTGTCTTAACGGACGTGAGGGTTCAAGTCCCTCTCTTCGCACCAGGCAAAACAGTTAAAAAAATCGGCGAGTAGCGCAGCTTGGTAGCGCAACTGGTTTGGGACCAGTGGGTCGGAGGTTCGAATCCTCTCTCGCCGACCATTTTAGAAACCTGTCTGAAAAGACAGGTTTTTTTTCGTCTGCAGAAAAGAGGATGAGGACCTCCGAAGGAGGTTTGAGCCGAGCGTAGCGAGACAACGTTGCTTCAGCAACGGCCCGAAGGGCGCTGCTCGCAGAGCAGAGTAATCCTCTCTCGCCGACCATTTTAGAAACCTGTCTGAAAAGACAGGTTTTTTTTCGTCTGCAGAAAAGAGGATGAGGACCTCCGAAGGAGGTTTAGGTGGGTACAGCTAAATAAGTTTGCTGTAAATCCGAGCCTGCGAAGAGAACATGGTCAGATCGGAAAGTCGCTTAAGCCATCCATGGCCGCTCGGCCCACGCCGTCCCTGGCGTGGGACGCTTTCCTCTTCTGACCATGCTCCCTGCGCGTTGAGCTTATGCGCTGTGGTCAGATGCATCCGGGTTTAGATCTGTCATTTGTCTGAAGCGTCCTTGTAAGTATCAGATGCGTCTGCCATACGTGAAGCGAAGGGAGCATACGCCTGTAGCAAAGCATCGCGCCGCCCGGATAAAAACGCCAGGAGCGTTTTTGAACAACGCAAAGCGTTGGCCCGACTACGGGCGCACCTCAGGGATGAGGTGCGTAATCGCCCGCGCTGAGGATGGCGTCTTTTGACGTCTTTGCGTAAGGCGTATGCCTCCCTGAAGCCCGCACAGCAGTGAGAGCGGGCTGCTTGTTAGCTAATCCTTTGATGCCAGCTCACCCTTGATTTCGCCAGTTGTCAGATAAAGTTGCTTAAACAGGAGCAACAGCGTCGTGAATTGCCGACAAATAAGTCATTGTTATTGTTGATTTCACAGAGAGATTTGCCTTGCTGTCTCCATTCAGAGACAGAGAAAATGCCAGCTGTCGCTGGATACCGACATTTCCCGAAAGGCCTGTTGAATGAAGTTTTGAGCTAATTATTTAACCTGCTGATTTATTGTGATTTTAAAAATAATCATAAACCTGGCACGGTTTGTGCAATACTTCTGCTGTAGATGCTCATTCCACCTCTTATGTCTGCTGATGCTACATAAACCTGGGAATGATGCAGAGCCAATTTTAGGTACCTGTTGTCTGCCTGCCTGTATCGCGAAAGCCTTACAGGGTTAACAGACACCACGTTGAGTCAGGTACCTCCCGGTTGTCTTACCGACCTGATCTTACACCTGCCACTGGCAGGTGTTTTTTTTTGCCTGCGAAAGCGTGCTGGCAGATTGCGGGCACAAAAAAGCCGGGCAAGCCCGGCTTTATCAGGTATGAAAAGAGGATCAGGCGTTGGGATTGTTCTTCAAGGTGAGCAACAACCCTTCACGACGCATCTTCGCCGCTTCTTCCGGGCGACGCAGACGATCATAAACATCCGCCAGCCATGCATAATCAAACGCGTCAGGACGCTGTGCCAGCGCCTGCTGCAGTGCCTCAGCAGCCTGCTGCCATTCACCATGACGCATCAGCAACTGCCCCAGCGTACTGAGCAGCAGCGGTGTTGCGCCGTGTTGTTTGATTTGCTGGCGCAATACTTTCTCCAGCGCTTCCGGATTACCGCTTTTGATGCGAGGCATCAGCAGTACCAGACGATCGTCATAATGACGCTTGAGGCCCTCCAGCACGATCGATTGCGCGGTGTCGTGATCGTTGCATTCAATCAAATGATCCGCCATGGCCACCTGCAGCGTCGTTTCCTGACGGGTTTTGCGGCTCAGATCGTTCCACCAGCGCTTCAGCCCATCGCTGCCCTGGTCGGCCATCGCCTGATTCATCAGACCCAGCCAGGCCTGCTGCTGTAATGCATCACGATGCAGCTCATCGCCGACCTGCGCCTTCTGCATGGCGGGCAGAATATCCAGCAATGCACTCCAGGCACCAGTACGGACATACGCCTGTTCGGCCAGGCGCAGCACTTCAGGATGACGCGGTGCCACTTCCAGCAGACGGTCAATGCTATGACGCGCAGCATGATCTTCGTTACGTGCCAGCTGAATACGTGCGCGGGCAATTTCTACCGGAATAGTGTTGCTCTCCGACAGCTCTGCAGCACGTTCAAGATGCTGATTGGCACGGACTTCATCACCACGCTGTTGCGCAGCTTCTGCTGCCAGCAGGTAGTTCGCCACTGGCACATCAGCGTGATCGGCATCTTTAGAAAGCAGTTTTTCCACCTGACGGTGATCGCCTTCTGCCAGCTTCATCAGTGCCGACTGAGTATGACGCTGGGCGCGACGGCGTTTACGTCCGGTAAACCAGCCACGGGTACGCGCGCCGGTGTGCAGCACGCGGCGCAGCAGCCATTCCACGGCCAGAATCACCAGCAGGCTGAGGATGAGGATAATGACCAGGCCGGTGACGCTGGTTTCGATGTTCCAGTTATCGGTCTGAATCAGCACGTAACCCTGATGACCAGCAATCATCGGTCCCAGCACCACGCCAGCAATCAGCAGGATAAAGAGGATAAATACCTTAAGCATGCTTAGCCTCCCTGCTGATTAGCAGCGGCAGAAGGTTGCGCTAACAGGTTCCGGACGCGGGTCTGCATCAGCTGTTCCAGCAACGGCTGACTTTCCAGGTTATCCGGCAGATCCATATTGATGTTCTGCTGGCTCAGCTCATCCAGCTGGGCAAGGAAGGCTTTGGTAGCGGCATCATTGGTGTCGTACCAGGCGCGAACCCACGCGGACACGGTGTCGATAGATTGTTTATAAATCTCATCCTGATGACGCGGTACCGCCTGAGCAGCAATCAGCAGACGCGAGCGGATATTCTCACGCAGGTAAACATCCTGATTAGGTGCCAGCAGCGGCTGGGCGGTGTTATCGCGGCGGCGGATGGTAATAAAATCATCCATAAAGTTATGCCAGCTTTTCACCAGATTCTGACGCCATTCGCGCACGGAACCTGACAGTTCACCGCCATCGCTGTCCATCGGCGCATCATCGCTGTCATTATCGGCCAGACGCAGATTATCAACGTTGTTCGACAACTGGTTCAGTTTGAGGATCACGCCGTCATAATCGACCTGCGTAACCGAAGAGAGGTTACTGATATCCTGGGTCAGCGCACGACGCACATTCATGACGCTGGGATCGTTCATGTCGGCCAGGCTGGCATCGGCGCTTTTCAGCAGTGCAGCGGCGGTGGTGACATCCTGGTCGCTCCAGAGTTTGCGGCCAGCCAGTTTCACCAGATAGTCCGCCTGTGCCAGCAACCAGCTGCGCACGTCGTTGCCAGAAATCACGGCCACTTTTTCACGCAGGGTTTCCAGCTCTTTTGCTGACGCGTTCTGCTGTGTCTGGGCTGTCTGCAACGCGGTTTCAGCGCCGCTCAGTTGCTGAGTCAGCTGCTGTTTGTCGCTGCTGGCCTGCTGTTGCAACGCGCTTAATTGTTCGCTCAGCTTCTGATTGGTTTGTGCCTGTAAATCAGCCTGATGTTTCCCGTTAAGGTATAAACCCGCACCAATCGCCAGCGCAATGACAATCGCAACTGCACCCAGCACCATGCCACCATTTTTCGCATTACGCGGTGGTGTGCTGTTGCTGGAAGGAGAGCGGTCGACCGCTGGGGTGGTTTCTTCAACCATGGCGGAGGAGTCTTTTTGTTCCGTCATATGTGGCACATCCCATTGTTAAAGTTCAGCGTAACGCGCGCAGCAGCGCATCGTTATCGGCACCATCGGCTACCTGAATATCCTGCCAACCCAATCCTGCGGCCAGGGTAGCCAAACGTTCACTGACGACAACCAGTCGGCAGTTGAGCAGCCATTCCTCGCGATCAACTGCGGGGAACAGCGAAAAAAGCTGTTGTAACATTTCACCGCTGGTCACCACCAGCACGGAGACACCGCGATCGCGCCAGCGGCGTCCTTCAACGGGTCCATCATAATACTTCTGGCAGCGCTGATAACAGGCTGCAAACGACACCTCAGCACCTCGCCGGGTTAACGTCTGAGCCAGCAACTCGCGTCCGGGATCGCCACGCAGGATCAGCGCACGTTTACCGGCAACCTGCTGAAGGGTATTCAGCCGGATCAATTCTTCACTGGTTTCATGCGCATGAGGCCAGGTCACCTGCTGTCCGCTGGCGGTATGAAACGCCAGGGCGGTGCTGCGACCAATTGCATAATAGTCCAGCTCAGCGGGCCATGCTGTGACGGTGTGTTGTGCGTAATGTATAACCTGCTGAGAAAGGATAAAAACCAGGTCGCCAGGGCGAAGTGCTGCGAGCTTTTGTGGCAGAGAGGTGAGATCAGCGCCCGGCGCAAATTCTATCAGCGGCAGGCTCCACGCCTGTTTGCCAAGGGCATGCAGGCGTGACACCAGCTCTGCCGCTGCGGGTTCCGGGCGCGTCACCAGAATGGTCATGCCGGCGGCTGCCCCTGGTAAACTTCTTTCAGGATTTCACGCGCGCCGCCATTCAGCAGTTCATCGGCCAGTGAAATACCCATCTGTTCAGCCTGAGCGCGGGGACCACGGCGTTCGCCGCTGACCATGACCCGGCCATCCGGTGCGCCGACCATGCCGCGCAGCCAGAGGTCATCGCCTTCCAGCACCGCGAAACTGCCGATTGGCACCTGGCAGCCACCCTCTAAACGGGTATTCATGGCGCGCTCCGCTCGGACACAGACTTCGGTGTCATCGTGATTCAGCGCCTGCAACAGGCCAATTAAGGTGGTGTCGTCCAGACGGCATTCAATGCCGACCGCACCCTGACCCACGGCGGGCAGGGAAACTTCGGCAGGCATCGCCTGACGAATGCGATCTTCCAGCCCCAGGCGTTTCAGCCCGGCGACAGCAAGAATAATCGCGTCATACTCTCCGGCATCAAGCTTGCCGAGGCGGGTGCCGACATTGCCTCGCAGCGAGCGGATCACCAGATCCGGACGGCGCGCACTAATCTGGCACTGACGGCGCAGGCTGGACGTGCCGACAATGGCACCCTGTGGCAGCGCGTCGATGGAGTCATAATGATGAGAAACGAACGCATCGCGCGGATCGTCGCGCTCGCAGATGGTTACCAGGCCCAGACCTTCCGGGAAATTGACCGGCACATCCTTCATCGAGTGCACCGCCATATCGGCACGGCCATCCTGCATCGCCAGCTCAAGCTCTTTGACAAACAGCCCTTTGCCACCCACTTTTGCCAGCGGCGTATCAAGGATAATGTCACCTTTCGTGACCATAGGCACCAGCTCAACGCGCAGTCCCGGATGGGCACTCATGAGTCGTTGCTGTACATAATGTGCCTGCCATAATGCGAGCGGGCTTTGTCTTGTAGCAATTCTGAAAATTTTGTCTAACATGCTGTTAACCATTTTTATCGTTCACTGAATATCCTATCATCTCTGGGTGAAGACTGTCAGTTTCAACGGATTGAAAACGGCCTGCGTGCGGTTTCAGGCCGGTTTATTAAGCCATAACGTGGGAACCAGAGCTGAAAAGGCGGGAAGCTGGTAAGAACGTGCTAAACTGTCAGGTAGCGCAACTTTCTTTACGGTCAATCTGCAGGGTGTTAGATTGATCACGTTTCCAGCAATTATCTGCCCACTTTTTTACTTTATAAGCGGCAGAGTGTGGAAACAGGGTGCTTAAACACTGGGACAATCAGGCGAAACGTCTTGTACCTCTACATTGAGACACTGAAACAGAGACTGGATGCAATCAACCAGCTGCGCGTTGATCGTGCGCTGGCTGCTATGGGACCCGCTTTTCAGCGCGTCTACAGTCTGCTGCCAACCTTATTACATTATCAACATCCGCAGATGCCGGGTTACCTTGAAGGTAGCGTTCCACATGGCATCAGCTTCTTCACGCCTGATGAAAATCAGCGTCAGCTGCTGGCCGATCTCACCGGCGACAGCGATCTGCGTCATGCCGATGCGCCGAAAGGCGAAATGCCGATTACGGCGATCTATTCTATGGGCAGCACCTCATCTGTCGGCCAGAACAGCGTCTCGGATCTCGATATCTGGGTCTGCCATCAATCCTGGCTTGATAATGAAGAGCGTCTGAATCTGCAGCGCAAATGTACGCTGCTGCAGAAGTGGTGCGTTTCAATGGGCGTAGAGGTGAGTTTCTTTCTGATTGATGAGAACCGCTTCCGCCACAACGAAAGCGGCAGTCTGGGCGGTGAAGATTGCGGTTCAACACAACACATTTTACTGCTGGATGAGTTCTACCGTACGGCAGTTCGTATGGCGGGTAAACGCATCCTGTGGAATATGGTGCCGGGCGAAGAAGAGCACAATTACGACGACTACGTAATGTCGCTCTACGCCAAAGGCGTGCTGACCCCTAATGAGTGGCTCGATCTTGGCGGCCTCGGCACGCTGTCGGCGGAAGAGTATTTCGGCGCCAGCCTGTGGCAGCTCTATAAAAGCATCGACTCCCCGTATAAAGCCGTACTGAAAACGCTGCTGCTGGAAGCCTACAGCTGGGAATACCCGAATACGCAGCTACTGGCGATGGATATCAAACAGCGCCTGCATGACGGTGAAATCATCTGCTTCGGGCTTGATCCTTACTGCATGATGCTGGAGCGCGTTACGCACTATCTGACCAGCGTTGACGATCAGCCGCGTCTTGACCTGGTGCGTCGCTGTTTCTACCTCAAAGTGTGTGAAAAGCTCAGCACCGAAGATCATCAGCACCGCACCGGCTGGCGTCGCGAAATTTTATCGCAGCTGGTCAAAGAGTGGGGCTGGAACGAAGAGAAGATTGCCATTCTGGATAATCGCGCTGAGTGGAAAATCGAGCGGGTGCGCGAAGCCCATAATGAATTGCTGGATGCGATGATGCAGAGTTATCGCAATCTGATCCGCTTTGCCCGTCGCAATAACTTAAGCGTCAGCGCCAGCCCGCAGGATATCGGTGTGTTGACCCGTAAACTGTATGCTGCGTTTGAAGCGCTGCCGGGCAAAGTGACGCTGGTGAATCCGCAGATTTCGCCCGATCTCTCCGAACCCAATCTGACCTTTATTCATGTGCCGCCTGGCCGCGCCAACCGTTCCGGCTGGTATCTCTATAACCAGGCGCCGGACATGGATTCGATTATCAGCCATCAGCCGCTGGAATATAACCGTTACCTGAACAAGCTGGTGGCGTGGGCGTGGTTCAATGGACTGCTGACCCGTAAAACCCGGCTGCATATTAAAGGCAATGAGGTTTGCGATCTGGCGCGTCTGCAGGAGCTGGTTAACGATGTTTCCAGCCACTTCCCGCTGCGTCTGCCCTCGCCGACGCCAAAAGCGCTCTACAGTCCATGCGAAATCCGGCACCTTGCGATTATTGTTAACCTTGAACACGATCCGACGGCGGCCTTCCGCAATCAGGTGGTGCACTTCGACTTCCGTAAGCTGGATGTCTTTAGTTTTGGTCAGCAGCAGCAGTGCCTGATTGGCAGCATCGATCTGCTCTATCGCAACTCCTGGAATGAGGTGCGTACGCTGCACTTCAGCGGCGAACAGGCGATGATCGAAGGGCTGAAAACCATTCTCGGCAAGATGCATCAGGATGCTGCACCGCCCGATACGGTGGAAGTGTTCTGCTACAGCCAGCATCTGCGCGGTCTGATCCGGACGCGGGTACAGCAGCTGGTCTCAGAATGCATTGAGCTGCGCCTCTCCAGCACACGTCAGGAGCCGGGTCGCTTTAAAGCGCTGCGTATGGCGGGCGAGACCTGGGGCCTGTTCTTTGAACGCATGAGCGTTTCAGTGCAGAAGCTGGAAAACGCGGTTGAGTTTTATGGCGCGATCTCCAACAACAAGCTGCACGGACTGTCGATCAAAGTCGAAACGAATCAGACGCCGCTGCCACCGGTGGTCAATGGGTATGCCAGCGAAGGCATTATTCAGTTCTTCTTTGAAAACACCACTGATGAGCGCGGCTTCAATATCTACATCCTCGATGAGACCAATCGGGTTGAGGTCTATCATCACTGTGAAGGCAGTAAAGAGGAGCTGGTGCGCGATGTCAGCCGGTTCTACTCCTCATCGCACGATCGCTTTACCTATGGTTCGAGCTTTATCAACTTCAACCTGCCGCAGTTCTACCAGATTGTGAACACCGGTGAGCGATTCCAGGTGATTCCGTTCCGTAGCCAGACGCTGACGCAGCTGTGTACCTCGCAGCCTGACAACGACAACAGCGACTATCAGCCACGCTATCAGGTGCACTGATGCTGACGGGCTGCCTGCGCTCTGCAGGTGGCCGCTATCTTCCCGGCTTGTCACCCGCTTCACGCTATTTGCGGGCATTTCCTGTTGCTTTTCCACCTTCAACTGCGATGATAAGCATCCAGGTAAAGGACATGAAGAGCATAAAGAATGAAGAAAGTAATAAGCCTGTTGGCCATGACACTGGCAGTAATCAGCCTTGCAGGTTGTGGTCTGAAAGGACCGCTCTACTTCCCGCCGAAGGATCAGCCGAAGAAACAACAAGCCCCAACCGACCGCCAGAAAGCGGATGCCTCTAAAGCCGATGTCGGCGGGCTGGTTACCGGCAATTCAGGCGTAAAAGCGAACTAATCTGATGGCTTATCCGGCGGAGCAAAAAATGCAGTTCTCCAAAATGCACGGTCTCGGCAACGATTTTATGGTTGTGGATGCGGTGACACAAAACGTCTTCTTTTCGCCGGAATTGATCCGCCGGCTGGCCGATCGTCATCTGGGGATCGGTTTTGATCAACTGCTGATTGTTGAACCGCCTTACGATCCCGATCTCGATTTCCACTATCGCATTTTCAACGCTGACGGCAGTGAAGTCGCACAGTGCGGCAACGGTGCGCGCTGCTTTGCCCGCTTTGTTCAGCTGAAAGGGCTGACCAACAAAAGTGACATCCGGGTCAGTACGCAGAATGGCCGCATGGTGTTGACCGTCACGCCTGACGACCAGGTGCGCGTGAACATGGGCGAGCCAAACTTTGAGCCTCAGCAGGTGCCGTTCCGTGCCAACAAAGCCGAAAATCTCTATCTGCTGCGCGTGGCCGAACAGACGGTGATGCTGGGTGCGGTGTCGATGGGCAACCCGCACTGCGTTATCCAGGTCGAAAGTGTCAAAACCGCGCAGGTTGAACTGCTGGGTCCGATTCTGGAGAGTCATGAACGCTTCCCGGATCGCGTCAATGTCGGTTTTATGGAGATCATCAATCCCGAACATATCCGCCTGCGCGTCTACGAACGCGGAGCGGGTGAAACGCAGGCGTGCGGCAGCGGCGCCTGTGCTGCCGTTGCATGTGGCATTCAGCAGGGCATTCTGGCAGGCAAAGTGCGTGTCGACCTGCCTGGCGGAACGCTGCACATCACCTGGAAAGGCGCCGGTCAGCCGCTCTATATGACCGGGCCTGCGACACACGTCTACGATGGGTTTATTCATCTATGAAAAATATCGAAGAGCAGGCTGACAGTTCGGTTCTGCTGGACGATCAGGCCGTCAGTGATTATCTGCGGCAGAATCCCGATTTCTTTATCCGCAATGCCCGTGCAGTTGAACAGATGGCCGTGCCGCATCCGGTGCGTGGCAGCGTCTCTCTGGTCGAATGGCATATGGCGCGGCAACGCAACCATATTCAGCGGCTGGAAGAAGAGATCACACTGCTGATGGAGCAGGCCAGCGCTAACCACGAACTGTTTGACCGTCTGCTGTCGCTGGAGAGCCATCTGGCCGCGGCTGACTCGCTGCAGGATATGCTCAACCGTCTGCATCGCTGGGCGCGTGAGCTGGGCCTGGCGGGTGCCAATGTGCGGCTGTTCAGTGATAAATGGCTGCTGGGCGCGCCCTCCGATTTCTTTCAGCTGAGCCTCTCGCGTCAGGCGTTTGAACCGCTGCGTATTCAGCGCTTCGGTAACCAGCATCACTATCTTGGCAACATTAATGGGCCGGAACTGCTGCTGCTGTTGCCGCAGGCCAAAGCGATCGGGTCGGTTGCCATGTCGCTAATGGGTGAGGAGGGCGATCTCGGCGTGCTGGTGTTCAGCAGTCGTGACAGCCAGCACTATCAATCGGGCATGGGGACACTGCTGTTGCAGCATCTGTCGCAGATGATGCCTGATCTGCTCTCCCGCTGGGTTGAACGCGCATGAGCAGCGCGCTGCAGGAGGCCGTCGACGGATTTCTGCGCTACCTGAAAGTGGAGCGCCAGCTCAGTCCGTTAACCCAGAGCAGCTATGCGCGCCAGCTTGCCGCGCTGGTGGCGATTGCTGATGAGATGAAGCTGAGCAGCTGGGCGCAGCTGGAACCGGCGCAGGTGCGCAGCATGGCGGCGCGCAGCCGTCGCGCCGGACTGGCCGCCAGCAGCCTCGCGCTGCGGCTCTCCGCCCTGCGCAGTTTTCTCGACTGGCAGGTGAGCCAGGGTTTGCTTTCTGCCAACCCGGCCAAAGGGGTGATGACGCCGCGTAAAGCACGCCATCTGCCTAAAAACATTGATGTTGATGAAGTAAATCAGCTGCTGGAGATCGACCTTAGCGATCCGCTGGCGGTGCGCGACCGGGCGATGCTGGAAGTGATGTATGGCGGCGGTTTGCGTCTCTCTGAACTGGTGAATATGGATTGTCGCCACGTCGATCTCGATTCAGGCGAAGTGTGGGTAGTCGGTAAGGGCAGCAAAGAGCGCCGGATACCGATTGGTCGCACGGCAGTCACCTGGATCCAGCACTGGCTGCCGCTGCGTGAAACCTTTGGCGGCCAGGATGATGCGCTGTTTCTTTCCACGCGCGGCAACCGCATCTCGCCACGCAACGTGCAGAAACGCTTTGCCGAATGGGGCATCCGACAGGGCGTGGCCAGCCATATCCATCCGCATAAGCTACGACACTCTTTTGCCACGCATCTGCTGGAATCCAGCGGTGACCTGCGCGCCGTGCAGGAGTTGCTGGGTCATGCAAACCTGTCGACGACCCAGATCTACACCCATCTCGACTTCCAGCATCTGGCTTCGGTGTATGACGCTGCGCATCCCCGCGCCAAACGAGGAAAGAACGAATGAAGTTTTATCGTCCGCTGTCGGCCATAAAAGCCATGACCTTCGACCTTGATGACACACTCTACGATAACTACCCGGTCATCCGTCGTACCACGCTGGAGTCCCATGCCGCGTTGCAGGCTTTTCATCCGGCGCTGCGTGACTTCACGCCGCAGGATTATCAGCAGTTGCGCGATGAGCTGCTGCAGCGCGAACCTGATATCTATCATGATGTTTCGGAGTGGCGACGCCGTTCGGTTGAGCTGGCGATGCTGAATATCGGCCTCTCTGCTGCTGAAGCCACCGCGGGCGCGGCAGAAGTGATGGCGGTCTTCCATCAGTGGCGGAGTCAGGTCGAGATGCCGGATGAGACGCACCAGACGCTGAAAGCCCTGGCGGAGAAAATCCCGCTGGTGGCGGTCACCAACGGCAACGCCTGCCCGGAAAAAATGGGCATTGCAGAATACTTCCGCTTCACGCTGCGGGCCGGGCCAGACGGGCGCGCCAAGCCGTGGCAGGATATGTATCAGCTTGCCGCGCAACGCCTTGATATCGCGCCACACCATATTCTGCACGTGGGTGATGACCTGACCACCGACGTGGCGGGCTCACTGCGCTGCGGGCTGCAGGCCTGCTGGATTAACCTGCGGCAGGGCAACCTGATGCATATCCCGGATGCGCGCCTGTTGCCGCATGTCGAAATTTCGCGGTTGGCATCACTCACCTCACTGCTATAATGGCTGTAAATTTATCCAGTCGTCTCCACTTTTTGTTTTGCCGCCGTCCCTTATCCGGCACCTGTATCGCCGCCTGACTGGCAGCGATAATGCCTTGCGGCAGGCGGAATAATCAGTGTGACGATGGCGTTTTTTTCTTTGGTAATCGGTGCTTATGGACGTTTCTGAACTGCTCGATGGTTTGAATGACAATCAGCGCGCTGCCGTTGCGGCACCGCGCAGTAACCTGCTGGTGCTGGCAGGCGCGGGCAGTGGTAAAACGCGGGTGCTGGTGCATCGCATTGCCTGGCTGATGTCGGTGGAGAACTGCTCACCCTATTCGATTATGGCGGTGACCTTTACCAACAAAGCGGCAGCGGAGATGCGTCACCGTATCGAGCATCTGATCGGCACCAGTCAGGGCGGAATGTGGATCGGAACCTTCCACGGTCTGGCGCACCGCTTACTGCGCGCCCACCATCTTGACGCCGGTCTGCCACAGGATTTTCAGATCCTCGACAGCGAAGATCAGCTACGTCTGCTCAAGCGCCTGATCAAATCAATGAACCTTGATGACAAACAGTGGCCTGCGCGTCAGGGCATGTGGTACATCAATGGTAAAAAAGATGAAGGCCTGCGACCAAAGCATATCGAAAGCTACGGCAATCCGATTGAGCAGACCTGGCTGCGCATCTATCAGGCCTATCAGGAAGCCTGTGATCGCGCCGGTTTAGTCGACTTTGCCGAGCTGTTGCTGCGCGCCCATGAGTTATGGCTCAACAAGCCACACATTCTTAATCACTACCGCGAACGCTTTACCAACGTGCTGGTGGATGAGTTCCAGGATACCAACAACATTCAGTATGCCTGGATTCGGATGCTGGCGGGCGACAGTGGCCGGGTGATCATCGTGGGCGATGATGACCAGTCGATCTACGGCTGGCGCGGCGCACAGGTCGAGAATATTCAGCGCTTTCTGCAGGATTTCCCCGGCGCGGAAACGATCCGTCTGGAGCAGAACTACCGCTCAACCAATAACATCCTGAAAGCCGCCAACGCCCTGATCGCTAACAACAATGGTCGCCTGGGTAAAGAGCTGTGGACCGAAGGCAGCGATGGCGAACCGATCTCGATCTACTGCGCCTTTAATGAGCTGGATGAAGCACGCTTCGTGGTCAACCGCATCAAAGTCTGGATGGAGAACGGCGGCGCGCTCAACGACTGCGCCATTCTCTATCGCAGCAACGCCCAGTCGCGTGTGCTGGAAGAGGCGCTGCTGCAAAGCAGCATGCCGTACCGTATTTATGGCGGCATGCGCTTCTTCGAACGTCAGGAGATCAAAGATGCGCTCTCCTATCTGCGTCTGATGGCGAACCGCAATGACGACGCGGCATTTGAACGCGTGGTGAATACCCCGACGCGCGGCGTGGGCGATCGCACGCTCGACGTGGTGCGTCAGACGGCCCGTGAACGTCAGATGACGCTGTGGCAGGCAACGCGTGAACTGCTGCAAAGCCGTGCGCTGGCTGGCCGGGCCGCGTCTGCGCTGCAACGCTTCTGTGAACTGGTTGATTCACTGGCAACCGAAACCGCCGAGTTACCGCTGCATGTTCAGACCGACCGGGTCATCAAAGACTCTGGCCTGTGGCTGATGTATGAGCAGGAAAAAGGTGAGAAGGGCCAGGCGCGTATCGAAAACCTTGAGGAGCTGGTGACCGCTACGCGGCAGTTCAGCTATCAGGATGAAGATGAAGATCTGATGCCACTGCAGGCCTTTTTATCCCACGCCGCGCTGGAAGCGGGCGAAGGCCAGGCAGACAAATGGCAGGATGCGGTTCAGCTGATGACGCTCCACTCGGCAAAAGGGCTGGAGTTCAGCCAGGTGTTTATCGTCGGCATGGAAGAGGGCATGTTCCCGAGCCAGATGTCACTGGATGAAGGTGGCCGGCTGGAGGAGGAACGTCGTCTGGCTTATGTCGGCGTGACCCGTGCGATGCTCAAGCTGACGCTGACCTACGCCGAGACCCGCCGACTCTATGGTAAGGAAGTGTATCACCGGCCGTCCCGTTTTATCGGCGAACTGCCCGAAGCGTGCATAGAAGAAGTGCGTCTGCGCGCCAGCGTCAGCCGTCCGGTAAACCATCAGCGGATGGGGGCCCCGGTGACCAAAAATGACAGTGGATTCGCGCTGGGTCAGCGTGTTCATCACGCAAAATTTGGCGAAGGCACCATCATTAATCTGGAAGGCAGCGGCGAGCATAGCCGTCTTCAGGTGGCGTTTCAGGGGCAGGGAATCAAGTGGCTGGTGGCGGCTTACGCGAAGCTTGAAACGCTTTAGCGTGCGGTTGACGGCTTTTTCGTCTCAGCGTAACATGCGCCCACTATTATCATGAGAGGACAATGCCTTGGACACGCCCAGTCGATGCTGGCTCAATGACCTGGATTCCAGGAATAACATCTAAGGCTACCTCTTTACGCGGGTAGCCTTAGCGGTTATCAGCGACCTCCCTTTATGATTCCGTCGCGAGTCAGCACTGATTTATCTCTGAAACTCTGTTTCCGTGTTCAGGCTGCCCGTTCCATGTTGAGGAACGGCGGACTGCCTTGTCCCATTTAGTCTGCAATGGGGAGTATTGCTATGCTGAGCGCATTTAAACTGGATCACAGCCGCCTGACGCGACTGGAGCTGGAAGACGAAAACGACAAACTGACGACCTCTGTCTGGGTCGATCTAATCGAGCCGGAAGAGGGCGAACGTGATCGCGTGCAATTTGAGCTAGGCCAGAGTCTGGCAACACGGCCTGAGCTGGAGGATATCGAGGCCTCGGCACGCTTCTTCGAAGATGAAGATGGTCTGCATATCCACTCCTTCTTCTTCTATGAAGATGCTGACGATCACGCCGGTAACTCCACCGTGGCGTTCACCATCCGTGAAGGCCGTCTCTACACGCTGCGCGAACGTGAGCTGCCTGCGTTCCGTCTCTATCGCATGCGCGCCCGTAATCAGACCCTGATCGACGGCAATGCCTTTGAGCTGCTGCTCGACCTGTTTGAAACCAAAATCGAGCAGCTGGCGGACGAAATCGAGAACATCTACAGCGCACTGGAGAAACTCAGCCGGGTGATCATGGAAGGTCAGCAGGGCGAAGAGTACGATCAGGCGCTGTCGCGATTAGCGGAACTGGAAGATATCGGCTGGAAGGTGCGTCTCTGTCTGATGGATACCCAGCGCGCCCTGAACTTCCTGGTACGCAAAGCACGTTTGCCGGGCAATCAGCTGGAGCAGGCGCGTGAAATTCTGCGCGATATCGAATCGCTGCTGCCACATAACGAATCACTGTTCCAGAAGGTCAACTTCCTGATGCAGGCGGCGATGGGTTTCATCAACATCGAGCAGAACCGCATCATCAAGATCTTCTCGGTGGTCTCCGTGGTGTTTCTGCCGCCGACGCTGGTGGCCTCCAGCTATGGGATGAACTTTGAGTTTATGCCGGAACTGAAGTGGAGCTTTGGTTATCCGGCCGCGATCGGCCTGATGATTCTGGCCGGACTGGCGCCTTATCTCTATTTCAAGCGTAAAAACTGGCTTTAAAATAAGAACGGGCCATCTGAGATGGCCCGTTCTGCTGGCTCCTGTCTCCATTTCTGCGTAATCTTACCCTCCTGTTTTTACAAATTATTAACTTCTTATGGACGCTTTTTCGTTGCGCGCGCAGTGGACGCTGCTGCTGCTGATCTCGGTATTGCTTGGCGCGGTGCTGCACTATTTTCATGTGCCCGCTGCGCTGTTACTGGGACCGATGATTGTGGGTGTAGTGATGGGGCTGTCGGGTGCCACGCTGCGAATTGATAAACGGCTGTTCCTGCTCGCTCAGGCCGTACTGGGCTGCATGATTGCGCAGAGTCTGTCGCCTTCGATTCTGGCACCGCTGATTCAGGACTGGCCGATCGTGCTGACGGTGCTGCTGCTGACGCTGGCGGCCAGCGGCCTGTCAGGTTTTCTGCTGGTGCGCTTCAGTCATCTGCCTGGCCCGACCGGCGCATGGGGATCGTCGCCGGGCGGTGCATCGGCCATGGTGGCGATGGCGGGTGACTTTGGCGCTGACGTGCGGCTGGTCGCATTTATGCAGTATCTGCGGGTGCTGTTTGTCGCCTCGGCGGCCGCGCTGGTGGCGCGCATCGGACTGGGCGTTGAGGCGCACAGCGTCTCGCTGCTCTGGTTTCCACCGCTGAATCATGGCTTTGTTATCACCCTGGTGGTGATGCTGACGGGCGCGTGGCTGGGCACCCGACTGCGCATTCCTTCTGGCGCGCTGCTGCTGCCTGCGCTGGCGGGCGCAGCACTGCACAGTAGCGACATCGCGGTGTTACAGGTGCCGGAATGGCTGCTGGCCGTGGCCTATGCACTGATTGGCTGGAGCGTGGGATTACGTTTCACCCGCCCGATTTTTCTGCTGGCACTGCGCACGCTGCCGCAGATGCTGGCCTCGATCTTCGGGCTGATGCTGTTGTGTGGCGGGCTGGCGTGGATGCTGACGCGAATGCTGGATATCGATCTGATGACGGCCTATCTCGCCACCAGTCCAGGCGGGCTGGACACGGTGGCGATCATTGCGGCGGGAACCCAGGTCAACATGGCGTTTGTAATGGCGTTGCAGACGTTGCGTCTGTTTACCATCCTGCTGACCGGCCCGGCTTTAGCGCGCTTTATTTCACGCTATGCGCGAACGGGAACGGAATGAAAACGCCACCGCATCGCAGACAAATACCAGCAGCGCCAGCCAGATAAAGCCAAAAGTCACCATCTTGTCTGGCGTGATGGTCTCACCGTAAAACGCGACCGCCAGCACAAACATCAGCGTCGGGCCGAGATACTGAAAGAAGCCTACGGTGGAAAGTCGCAGACGGCTGCAGGCTGCCGCAAACAGCATCAGTGGAATGGTGGTTACAATGCCCGCCGCTATCAGCTTCAGGTTGAGACTCAGTGGGTTGGCGGATAAGTGGCTGGTGGCACTGTCGGCAAAGCCAAACAGGTAAATCGCCGCCAGCGGAAACAGCCACAGAGTTTCAATCAGCATGCCGCTCTGCGCATCGACCTGAATCTTTTTGCGCACCAGGCCATACAGGGCGAAGCTCAGCGCCAGACCCAGCGCGATAATCGGTAACGAGCCAAACTGCCACAGCTGCACCAGTACGCCGACGGTGGCCAGCAGCACGGCGAGCCACTGCAAGCGGCGAAACCGTTCGCGCAAAAACAGCATGCCGAACACCACGTTGATCAGCGGGTTAATAAAGTAGCCCAGGCTGGCTTCCAGCATATGCTGATTGTTGACTGCCCAGATAAACAGCAGCCAGTTGCCGCCGATAGTCACGGCCGTCAGCGCCAGCAGCAGCACTTTTTTAGGCTGGCGCAACACGCTGCGAACGCCGGGCCAGCTGCGGCTCAGGGTAATCAGTAACAGCATAAACAGTGCAGACCAGATCACCCGGTGCGTCATGATTTCCGTGGCGGGAACCTGCTTTACCAGTTTGAAATAAGCGGGCGCAATGCCCCAGATAAAGTAAGCGCCCAGTGCAAAGCCAACGCCCTGGCGGGTTTGTTGCGTATCCATATGCGATCCATTCAATGGTGTGGTTAGCCGATAAGATAGGTGGCGGTAGCCGTGGCGATATAATCGCCCTGTTGATTGTGCAGTTCCACGCGCGCCACGGCGACTTTGTTACCGGCGCGCAGCAGGCTGCTGGTGGCGGTGAAGCGTTCGCCGCGTCCGGGACGCAGATAGTCGACGCGCATATCAATGGTGCCCATGCGTGACAGACGCTGGCGCAGATCCGCTTCGCTGATGCTTTCCTGACGGGTTAACGCATTACTGACGCAGACCATGCCCGCCGCCACATCCAGTACCGACGCGATAACGCCGCCGTGCAGAATCTGCTGCGCCTGGTTGCCCACCAGCATGGTTTTGTTATTGAAGCTGATCTCTGCGTAGTCTGCGTCAAGGCGCATCAGTTCCAGGCCCAGTGCCTGATTAAACGGCATGTGATAAACGAAAATTTCGCCGACCAGCTGGCGAGCGTCCTGCTGTGTCAGCACGGGTGATGACATGATGATGTGTCCTGAAAAAATCGGGCCAGAGGGGCGCGGAACATGAATGAGTTGTGTATTCTATGCCGCCTGCGAGGGTGTTTCCAGTTTAAGAAATCAGCACTCATGCTCACTGCCATTTGCGTGTAGAATGGCCTGCTTTTTACGACACCCTTTCAGTTACTTTGATACGCAGCTGCTCACCGGAGAATTTTATGCGTAAGCATCGCGCCTTGCTGGCGGCAATGTTGATATTTCCTGCGCTGGCGCAGGCGGATGAAGCCCATATTAAAGAGGTTCATGACGCGCCACAGGTTCAGGGCAGCATTATTGCTAACCTGCTGGAGAAGCATGACAACCCGTTTGTTCTCTATCCTTACGAGAACAACTATCTGCTTTATACCTATACCAGCGACCTCAATAAAGAGGCGATCTCCTCCTATAACTGGGGAGAGAATGCCCGCAAAGATGAAGTGAAATTCCAGCTCAGCCTGGCGTTTCCGCTGTGGCGCGGTATTCTGGGCGACAACTCGGTGCTGGCAGCCTCTTACACCCAGCGTTCCTGGTGGCAGCTGTCGAATAGCGCTGAGTCATCGCCATTCCGTGAGACCAACTATGAGCCGCAGATTTTCCTGGGCTGGGCGACCGACTATTCGCTGGCGGGCTGGACACTGCGTGATGTCGAAGTGGGTCTGAATCACCAATCCAATGGACGAAGCGATCCCACCTCGCGCAGCTGGAACCGCGTCTATGCGCGTCTGATGGCAGAGAATGGTAACTTCCTGGCGGAAATCAAACCCTGGTATCGCATCCCTGAAGGGGCGAACAGCGATGATAATCCTGATATCACCAAATATATGGGTTACTACCGCACCCGTCTGGGCTATAAGCTCGGCGACAATATCTTCAGCGTAGAGGGCAACTATAACTGGAACAGCGGTTATGGCGGCGCGACCCTGGGCTGGAGCTACCCTATCACTGAGCACGTTCGCTTCTATACTCAGGTGTTTAGCGGTTACGGTGAATCACTGATCGATTACAACCATCGCCAGACGCGTCTGGGTGTGGGTGTAACACTTAACGACTTGTTCTAATCCATAACGAAAGACAGGAATCGCGTGGCAACCTCGGCAGTTCTTAATCAGGAAGCGCTGGCGCAGCAGGTATTGCAGGATACCTTCGGCTACCAGCATTTTCGTCCCGGTCAGCAGACGATCATCAATGAGGCGCTGAGCGGGCGCGATTGTCTGGTGGTGATGCCCACCGGCGGTGGTAAATCGCTCTGTTATCAGATCCCTGCGCTGGTGCGCGAGGGGCTGACGCTGGTGGTGTCGCCGCTGATCTCGCTGATGAAAGATCAGGTCGATCAGCTGCTGGCAAACGGCGTGGCGGCGGCGTATCTCAACTCCACCATGACGCGCGATCAGCAGCAGACGGTGATGGCCGACTGCCGAACCGGTCGGGTTAAGCTGCTCTACATCGCCCCGGAACGCCTGATGATGGATAACTTCCTGGACAGTCTGGCGCACTGGCAACCGGCGATGCTGGCGGTGGATGAAGCGCACTGTATTTCCCAGTGGGGCCACGATTTCCGCCCGGAATATGGCGCCCTCGGCAAGATGCGTCAGCGCTTCCCGGAATTACCGGTAATGGCGCTGACCGCGACCGCAGATGAAACCACCCGCAACGACATCGTTAACCTGCTGCATATGCAGGATCCGCTGATCCAGATCAGCAGCTTTGACCGCCCCAATATTCGCTACACGCTGGTGGAGAAATTTAAACCCACCGATCAGCTACTGCGTTACGTTCAGGATCAGCGCGGCAAGTGCGGCATTATCTACTGCAACAGCCGGGCGAAGGTGGAAGACACCGCCGCGCGACTGCAAAGCCGGGGCTTCAGCGTTGGAGCCTACCACGCCGGTATCGACAGCGAGCAGCGTGGCCGGGTGCAGGAAGCGTTTCAGCGTGACGATCTGCAAATCGTGGTGGCGACGGTGGCCTTTGGCATGGGCATCAACAAGCCCAACGTCCGTTTTGTGGTCCACTTCGATATCCCGCGCAACATTGAGTCCTATTATCAGGAAACCGGGCGGGCCGGACGTGATGGTCTGCCTGCCGAAGCGATGATGCTTTACGACCCGGCCGATATGGCCTGGCTGCGTAAATGTCTGGAAGAGAAAGTGCCCGGACCGCTGCAGGATATTGAGCGTCACAAACTCAACGCCATGGGCGCGTTTGCTGAAGCGCAGACCTGCCGCCGTCTGGTGCTGCTGAACTATTTTGGCGAGGGCCGCCAGCAGCCGTGCGATAACTGCGATATCTGTCTTGACCCACCTAAACGTTATGACGGCCTGGTTGAAGCGCAAAAAGCCCTCTCCGGCATCTACCGCGTGGGTCAGCGTTTTGGTATGGGCTATATCGTTGAGGTGCTGCGCGGGTCCAACAATCAGCGTATCCGTGAGCAGGGTCATGACAAACTGCCGGTCTATGGACTGGGCAAAGATCAGAGCCACGAACATTGGGTGAGCGTGTTACGTCAGCTAATCCATCTGGGGCTGGTGACGCAGAACATCGCTATGCATTCGGCTCTGCAGCTCACCGAAGCGGCGCGGCCGGTGCTGCGTGGTGAAGTGCCACTGATGCTGGCGGTGCCGCGTTTAATCACCGCAAAAACAAAAAGCAGCAGTCCGGCGAAGTTTCACGGTGGCAACTACGATCGCAAACTGTTCGCCAAGCTGCGTAAGCTGCGAAAAGCGATCGCCGATGAAGAGAATATTCCGCCTTACGTGGTGTTCAATGACGCCACACTGATAGAGATGGCAGAACAGATGCCGGTCAGCGCGTCCGAGATGCTCAGCGTCAACGGCGTGGGTCACCGCAAACTGGAGCGCTTTGGCAAACCTTTCCTGGTGATGATCAAAGAGCATCTTGATGATGAAGAGTAAAGGACACTGATTATGCTGATGTTATTCGCCACTGTGGCGCTGGTGCATCTGGTGGCGCTGATGAGCCCCGGCCCCGATTTCTTTTTCGTGTCACAGACTGCCGCCAGCCGCTCGCGCAAAGAGGCGATGATGGGTGTACTGGGCATTACGCTGGGCATTGTGGTCTGGGCGGGTGTGGCGCTGATGGGGCTGCATCTGATTCTGGAAAAAATGGCCTGGCTGCATCAGATCATCATGGTCGGCGGTGGACTTTATCTGTTGTGGATGGGCTGGCAGCTGATGTGCTCGGCACGTCAGCGTCATAAACAGCCGCAGCAGGATGAGCCGGTGGTTGCGTTGCCGAAACGCGGCATGAGCTTTCTCAAAGGCCTGCTGACGAACCTGTCGAATCCTAAAGCCATTATCTACTTCGGCAGCGTCTTCTCGCTGTTTGTTGGCGACGATGTCGGTTCGGCGGAGCGCTGGGGTCTGTTCCTGCTGATTGTCGGTGAAACTTTTGCCTGGTTTACCCTGGTGGCGGCGATTTTTGCGCTGCCTTGGATCCGCGCTAAGTATCAGCGACTGGCGAAATGGGTCGATGGCATGGCCGGCGTACTGTTTGCCGGTTTTGGTATCCACCTGATTCTTTCGCGTTAATCTCCGTTTCAGCCCTTATGCCGGCGTGCGCGTTGCGCCTCCGGCAGAAACCTCCCTTGCTGTCGCTTCCTCCAGAGAGTTCGCTTGTGTGACGGATGTCACATTCCAGGGCTCAGGGAGTTTTGCTGTTGCAACCGCAGATAAATCGTCACTCTTTATTAATCATTCATATCCATATCTCCATTAAAGTCGGGAAGCAGGCGCAACGTTTATGGAGAGGATGATGAGAGTGAAGTTCATATTACTGGTGTTGATGACGGCCTGTATCAGCGCCTGCGCCTCGCCTGATGCCGCCCGCAATCCTGCGCCAGAGCCGGGCCAGACCGATGAGGTCACCTCGATCCTGATGCAGACGCTGTCCGATGTCGATCAGATGCAGGGCGAAAGGATTAGCCGGATCTCTGCGACGTTTCTCGGAACACCCTATGAAGCGGATACGCTGATCGGTTCTCCCACGCGTCCGGAAGCGCTGGTGATCAATTTCAACGGTGTGGATTGTTACACGCTGCTTGATTACGTGCAGGCGCTGAGCCGCAGCCACGATCGTGCCAGCTTTGAGGCTAACCTGATTCGGACCCGCTACGCTGGCGGTGAGGTCAGCTACCGGAATCGTCGCCACTTTTTTTCCGACTGGTTTGCCGATAGCCCGCGCAATGCCGATGACGTGACCCGCACTCTTAGCCCGGATACGGTGACGGTGGTGAAGCACCTGAATCGTCAGGCCAGCGGAGCAGAACAGGTGCCCGGTCTGGGTGTGATTGCACGTCCTGTCACTTACATTCCGGCCCGGGCGATCACACCGCAGGTGCTGAAGCAAATTCAGACCGGCGATTACGTGGGGGTTTACGCCACCAGTCAGAGCCTGGATGTTACGCATGTGGGGATTGCTGTCCGGCATGATGGCCGCTTGTGGTTCAGGAACGCCTCTTCGCTGGCCGTTAATCGAAAAGTTGTCGATGCGCCGTTCAGGGAATATATGCGTTCGAAGCCGGGCATCATTGTGTTGCGTGCGGTTCCACTGACAGCGCCGTAGCGGGGCCAGGGAAGAAGGGATAATCTTTCGCGCCGAATTCGGCGCGTCAGACGTTAAGCGATTTTTCTGGCGCTGGCCAGCAGCGCGCCTACTGCCATAAACAGCCCGCCAAAAATGCGGTTCATTAACTTCATCTGTTTTGGTCCCTTAATCCAGCCCGCAATCCGCGTTGCCAGCGTGGCGTAGCCAATCATCACGATGATATCGACCACAACGGTGGTGACGCCCAGCACCAGATACTGCATAAATAGCGGCTGATGCGGCTGAATAAATTGCGGGAACAGGGCGGCGAGAAAGACGATACTTTTCGGGTTGGTCAGGTTAACCAGCACGGCGCGTTTGAACAGGCGACGACGCGGCATCGCTCTGGCGACTGCATCCAGATCAATGCCACCCGCTGAGCGCCACTGCTGAATACCCAGCCAGACCAGATAGGCCGCACCGGCCCATTTCAGAATCTCAAACGCCAGCAGCGACTGAGAAAACAGCGCGCCCAGACCGATGCCGACCAGCACGATATGCAGCGCCAGGCCGACCTGCAAACCGGAGATAGAGGCCACCGTGCCGCGATAGCCGTGGCTGATACCGGTACTCATGGTGTTGATTGCGCCGGAACCGGGCGACAGGCTGAGAATTGTAGTGGTAAGCAGATAGGTCAGCCACCATTCGATGGTCATGGGTCAGGCTCTCTTTAGTAGCGGAATTGTGACACAATACGCCAGAAATAAGCGCGGCGCTACGGCCTGCGCATGGCATTCAGGACTCTTTATCCGGTCATCAGGAGGGCGAATGAATCAACACAAAGCCAGCTGGCTGCGACGAGAAAAAGCCTTTGCTGCCTTCGCTACCGGGCCACTGCTCGATTTCTGGCACAGCCGCGAAGAGCTTGAGTTTACCGGCGTGGGTAATCTGACGCTGCG
The DNA here is from genome assembly GCF_019969975.1 of Pantoea sp. OVA07A. Classification (NCBI taxonomy): domain Bacteria; kingdom Pseudomonadati; phylum Pseudomonadota; class Gammaproteobacteria; order Enterobacterales; family Erwiniaceae; genus Pantoea; species Pantoea sp. OVA07A. Next base: position 219,993 of record NZ_JAHXYM010000007.1, read on the forward strand.
CTACGTCCGCTTCACATCACCGCAACACAAGCGTGTGATCCTGATTGTGCCGGGACGCATCGAGAGTTACATAAAATATCCTGAGCTGGCGTACGATCTGTTTCACTGCGGATTTGATGTGGTGATCCTTGACCATCGCGGTCAGGGGCGTTCCGATCGCCTGCTGGAAGATTCACACCGCGGTCACGTGGCGGAATTTACCCATTATGTCGACGACCTTGAAACGCTCTATCTGAAAGAGATTATCAGCGGTCACTACCAGCAGCGCTATGCGCTGGCTCACTCCATGGGCGGCGCAATCTTAACGCTGTTTCTGGCGCGTCAGCCGCAGGCGTTTCATGCGGTCGCGCTGGTGGCGCCGATGTTTGGCATTGCTTTACCGTTGCCCTCTTTTCTGGCCCATCGGATCCTGGACTGGGCGGAGAAGCGTCCGGCGATGCGCGATGGCTATGCGCTCGGCACCGGCCGCTGGCGTGCGCATCCGTTTGGCATTAACCGGCTGACGCACAGCACCGAGCGTTACCGGCGAAATCTGCGCTTTTATGCGGACGATCCGGCGATTCGCGTTGGCGGGCCAACCTACCATTGGGTACGTGAAGGCATCCATGCAGGTCGCAACATCATCAGTCAGGTCGATAAGATCACCACGCCACTGCTGCTGTTACAGGCCAGCGATGATCGGGTGGTCGACAATCGTTCGCAGGACCTTTTTTGTGCTGCGATGGCGGCGGCGGGTCATCCGTGTGAGGGCAATAAACCACGGGTGATCGACGGTGCGCGTCATGAGATCCTGTTTGAAAAGGATGAGATGCGCGCCGAAGCACTCAATGCAGTGGTCGACTTCTTTTCCTCGCACCACTGACGTTATTTATCCGACCGGTTAAGGCCGGCAGAACCAGATACCCGAGGTTTTCATGTATCACATCGTTGCATCCGATCTGGATGGCACGCTGCTTTCTCCCGAACATCGTCTGACCCCTTTTGCGCGTGAAACGCTGCAGCAGCTGGTCGCGAAAGATATTCACTTTATATTCGCCACCGGCCGTCATCATATCGATGTCGGACAGATGCGCGACAGCCTGGCGATTCCGGCCTATATGATCACCTCAAACGGCGCGCGCGTGCACAACGCAGAGGGCGAACTGGTGTTCAGTCATAATCTGGATGAGGATATCGCCAGCGATCTGTTTGGCCTGCAATATCATCACAGCGATATCCTGACCCACGTTTACCGCGACGATGAGTGGTTTGTCAGCCGCTCAAGCCCGGCTGAGCAGGACTATTTCCGCGAGTCGGTGTTCAACTATCAGGTCTATGAGCCGGGTCTGCTGCCAACCGATAATATCAGCAAGGTCTTTTTCACCTGCGAAAATCCCGAGCATCTGATCCCGATGGAACAGGCGATTGAAGCGCGCTGGGGCGATCGGGTTAACGTCAGTTTCTCACTGCCTACCTGTCTGGAAGTGATGGCGGGCGGCGTGTCGAAAGGGCATGCGCTGGAAGCGGTCGCGAAAACGCTGGGCCATTCACTGGAAAGCTGTATCGCCTTTGGCGACGGCATGAACGATGTGGAGATGCTGAGCATGGCGGGTAAGGGATTTATCATGCAGAACGCCCATCAGCGGTTGAAAGATACGCTGCCGGAGCTGGATGTGATCGGTTCAAATGCCGATGATGCCGTGCCGCAGACGCTGCGCACGCTCTATCTTGCTTAAGCCGTCAGCGCAAAAAAAGGGCCGGATATCCGGCCCTTTTTTATTGCCGTCAGGCAGGAGTCTTTTTGTGTTTGTGTTCGCTGACCATGGTCAGTAACAGCAGGATAACCGCCAGCACACAGCCAGCAATCATCACCATGAAGCCGCCGTCCCAGCCGAAGTAATCGACGGTGTAACCGACAATGGCGCTGGCCGCCACCGATCCACCCAGATAGCCGAACAGGCCGGTGAAGCCCGCCGCCGTCCCCGCCGCTTTTTTCGGGGCCAGCTCCAGCGCGTGCAGACCAATCAGCATCACCGGACCGTAGATCAGGAAGCCAATCACAATCATACAGGCCATATCGACGCCAGGATTGCCCGCCGGGTTAAGCCAGTAGATCACGGTCGCGATGGTTACCAGCGTCATAAAGAACACCCCGGTCGCACCGCGATTACCGCGGAACACTTTGTCCGACATCCAGCCGCACAGCAGCGTTCCGGGGATCCCCGCATACTCATACAGGAAGTAAGCCCACGACGATTTATCCAGCGTGAAGTGTTTTACTTCTCTGAGATAGGTCGGCGACCAGTCGAGAATGCCGTAGCGCAGCAGATAAACAAACACGTTGGCCAGCGCGATGTACCACAGCAGCTTGTTCGGCAGCACATATTTCATGAAGATCTGTTTAGCCGTCAGCTCCTCTTCGTGGCTGGCATCATAGTCGGGCGGATAGTCGTTTTTGTACTCTTCAATCGGTGGCAGACCACAGGATTGCGGCGTATCACGCATCAGCGCAAAGGCCAGAATCGCAATGGCGATGGCGCCAAATGCCGGCATATAGAGTGCCGCTTTCCAGTCGTTGAACCACGCCATACCGAGCAGGAACAGCAGAGGCGGAATACCGCCGCCGACATTATGGGCGCAGTTCCAGACCGAAACGATCCTGCCGCGCTCTTTCTGCGACCACCAGTGAACCATGGTACGTCCACAAGGTGGCCAGCCCATGCCCTGGAACCAGCCGCAGATAAACAGCAGCACGAACATCACCATAATGCTGGAGGTGGCCCAGGGAACGAATCCCATGATCAGCATCACTGTCGCGGCCAGAATCAGGCCTGCCGGTAAGAAGACGCGCGGGTTTGAGCGGTCAGAGACCGATCCCATGATGAATTTTGAAAAGCCGTAGGCGATGGATATGCCGGATAAGGCAAAACCGAGATCGCCACGTGAAAAACCCTGCTCTACCAGGTAGGGCATGGCGAGTGCGAAGTTTTTTCTGACCAGATAGTAGGCGGCGTAACCAAAGAAGATCCCGATGAAAATTTGCCAGCGCAGACGACGGTAGAGCGGATCAACGTGATCCTCCGCCACCTGCGGCTGACGTGGTGCAGGTTTAAAAATGCTCAGCATCAGTGAGGCCCTCCAGGGCACATTATGGTTTTTAATTCCCAGCAGGTTGGGGCAGGAAAAGAGCAGAAGAAAATGGACGCAGAATGTTCCATTTCGCGCAAAGAATAGTGTTAGTTGCGCAACGTTACTGTGATGAATGACACATTTGTTACACTTTTATTACATTCTGGAGCGGAAGTGATCATGCGATGGATCATTTCGCGCATTTTATCTGGCTGAAAGATCTTTATGCAGACAGTTATGTCAGGAGGCGAGAGTCCTTTACCGATGGACATTCTGATCGCCTGGTTTGTAATCAGATGTCAACCAGATTTCACAGCCTGATGGCAGCACATTGTTTACACTGACGGCCTGTTAATTTCGGGGTCGTCACCGTGTTTTTATTGATTATTACCACCATTCTGTGGGCCTTTTCGTTCAGTCTGATTGGCGAATACCTTGCCGGGCAGGTGGACAGCTGGTTCTCTGTACTGATGCGACTGGCGCTGGCTGCGCTGGTATTTTTACCTTTCCTGCGCTGGCGTGGTCATCGCCCTTCAACGCTGTTGCTTTACATGCTGGTCGGGATGCTGCAGCTGGGCGTGATGTATCTGCTGAGTTTCGAAGCCTATCTCTACCTTAGCGTGTCGGAATTCCTGCTGTTTACGGTGATGACGCCGCTTTATGTGACGCTGATTTACGATCTGATCAGCCGTCGTCCACTGCGCATCGGCTATATCTTCAGTGCACTGCTGGCTGTGGCGGGTGCGGCCATTATTCGCTATGACAAAGTCAGCGATCATTTCTGGTTTGGTCTGCTGTTAGTGCAACTGGCAAACATTTGCTTTGCGGCGGGAATGGTGGGCTATAAGCGTCTGCAGGAGACCCGCCCGATGCCGCAGCACACCGCCTTCTCCTGGTTCTATCTGGGTGCGGTGTTGATTGCGGTGATCGCCTGGTGCGCCTGGGGCAATCCGCAGAAGTTGCCGACCACCTCATTGCAGTGGGGCATTCTGGTCTGGCTGGGCATTGCGGCTTCCGGTCTCGGCTATTTTATGTGGAATTATGGTGCGACCCAGGTCGATGCCGGCACGCTGGGCATTATGAATAACATGCACGTTCCTGCCGGGCTGCTGGTGAATCTGGCTATCTGGCAGGAGAAACCGCACTGGCCAAGCTTTATAGCGGGCGCAATGGTGATCCTCGCCTCGTTGTGGGTGCATAAGCGCTGGGTGGTGGGGCGCGGTGACCGATCATAAACAGGGCTGTTGCATGGGAGCGGCCTCCCGGGCTGGCGCGTCCGATCACGAAGGAATCTCACATCCCTGTGGATCGGCCGGGCCATCCCTGGCCCGGACGCTTCGCTCTTCAGACGCGCCAGCCCTGGAGACTTAACAGCATCATCGCAGTTGAACCAAGGGCTCAGAGCGAATATGAAGGAGGGGATGGCGCGCTGAAACGTAGAGCATTCGCGATGGAGCTGGCGTGTGCGATCGCGAAGGAATCTTCCAGGATGGTTCAGAAATGCTCCCGGCGCTTTTTTCCCCTGCGACGAACGCTCCACCGATGACCCGCTTTCACTCCCCAGGGCTGGCCTGGTGTTGCTAATTAAAAAGCCATGAAGAAGCTTAAGGGAAGAGGTGGCGCAACTGAGGAGCAAAGCGTCCGAGCCAGGGATGGCGAGGCCGTGCTGCATGGATGCAGGCTTTCTTTGCGATCAGATGCGCCACTTCTGACCACGCAGGTACCCGAAGCGATCAGCCACAGACGTTAAGCAGGCTTTTCACTCTTAGGACGCTGAATCATCGCCAGCCCTTTCAGGAAGTTACGCAGAATCTGATCGCCGCATTCGCGATAGTTCTTATGATCAGGTTTGCGGAAAATCGCACCAATCTCAGCCTGTGAAACGGTAAAATTCACGCGTTTCAGTACATCAGGGATGTCGGTGGTTTTCAGATCAAAAGCGATACGCAGCTTTCTCATGAAGATGTTATTGGTCATCTTGCGCTCAATCGACGGCGCGGGCGCATCTTCACTTTTGCCGCGACGGTAGAAGATCAGGCCATTCAGGAAATAACCCATCAGCACATCGGGGCAGGGACGGAACGCAGCATCGTCATCTTTTTTCAGCCACGCCTGAATATCCGCCAGCGGCACGTCACATTGCGCCAGCGCAAAAATCTCCACCATTTTGGCATCGCTCAGGTTGAGCATATAGCGCACGCTGCGCAGAATATCATTGTTAGTCATGGTGAAATCTTCTCGTGGTCAGTCGACAGGCTGCGCATTATAGGGGATTTTGCCCGCCTTCGCGCAGGTTTGTGCCCGCCAGATTATCGCTGCAACACCGCACCGGGCAGCGCGGCGTCGCGCACAAAAGGCAGATGCTCACAGGCGTGCTGACGGGCAAAGCGGATAAACGCTTCCAGCACCGGCTGACGTTGCTCCCCTTCGCGCACGGCCGCATAAAGACGGCTCCACAGGCCATCGCCCAGCGTGCGGGTGACCACCAGACCCTGCTTCTCAAAACTCTCCACCACCCAGTGCGGCAGCGCGGCAATCCCCATACGTGCCGAGACCATCTGAATCATCAGCAGGGTATTATCCACACTTTTCAGTGCCGGACTGACGCCTGCGGGCTGCAGGAAGTGACGCCAGATATCCAGACGCTGACGCTGCACCGGATAGATCATCAACACCTCATCGGCTAGATCTTCCGGCGAAATCTGCTCAACCTTCGCCAGCGGGTGATCCGTTGCCAGCACCAGCCGCACTTCATAATCAAACATCGGGGAGTAGAACAGACCCGAGCGCGCCAGGATATCGGAGGTCAGCACCACATCCAGCTCACCCTGTTGCAGGGCGGGTTGAGGATCAAAGGTTACGCCCGATTTGAAATCCATCACCACCTGCGGCCAGCTCTGGCGGAATTTATCCAGCGCGGGAGTCAGCCACTGGATGCAGCTATGACACTCTATCGCCACCCGCAGCGTGGTCTGATGCGGCTCATGGCAGGCCTGCAATGCCTGCTGAATCTGCGGCAGCACCTGCTCTGCCAGCTGCAGCAGAATATCGCCCTGCGGCGTAAAGCGCAGCGGCTGACTTTTACGCACGAACAGGCGGAATCCCAGCCGCTGCTCCAGATCGCTGAACTGATGAGACAACGCCGATTGCGTCTGATGAAGCTGGGCCGCCGCCGCCGCCAGCGAGCCCGTATTGCGCAGAGCCTGAAGCGTCCGCAGGTGCTTGAGTTCGATCATGAGAGTCCTTCACATCGAAAATGAACATATTGCGCTTGAGCAATATACAGTACCCGCAGAGTATAGCAGTGTAAACATCTGGACGGCTAAACATCTTTGGCTGCCCATTTAAGCCAAAGTGAAAGATTATCTGGAGAACAGCACATGACTATCCTGAACCATACCCTCGGCTTTCCCCGTATTGGCCTGCGCCGTGAACTGAAAAAAGCGCTGGAGAGCTACTGGGCTGGCGACAGCACGCAGCAGGCATTACTGGCGACGGGCCGTGAGCTGCGTGCACGACACTGGCAACAACAGAAAGAGGCGGGCGTCGATCTGCTGCCGGTCGGCGATTTCGCCTGGTATGACCATGTGCTGACCACCAGCCTGATGCTGGGTAACGTGCCCGCGCGTCATCAGAACAAAGCCGGCACAGTGGATCTCGACACCCTGTTCCGCCTGGGACGCGGTCGTGCGCCGACCGGTGAGCCTGCGGCGGCGGCAGAAATGACCAAATGGTTTAACACCAACTATCACTACATGGTGCCGGAATTTACCCAGGGTCAGACGTTTAAACTGACCTGGACCCAACTGCTGGACGAGGTGGATGAGGCACTGGCGCTGGGACACAACATCAAGCCAGTACTGCTGGGGCCGGTGACGTATCTGTGGCTGGGTAAAGTGAAGGGTGAGCCGTTTGAACGTCTGTCGCTGCTGGAGGGGATTCTGCCGGTCTATCAGCAGGTGCTGGCGGAACTGGCAAAGCGCGGCATCGAATGGGTACAGATTGATGAACCCGCTCTGGCACTGGAGCTGCCGCAGACGTGGCGCGAAGCTTTCCAGCCGGCGTATGACGCACTGCAGGGTCACAGCAAACTGCTGCTGACCACCTATTTTGACAGCATCGGCCAGAACATTGATGTGATTCGTGCGCTGCCGGTGCAGGGGCTGCATGTCGATCTGGTCCATGGCCGTGATGATATTCAGCAACTGAATCAGCAACTGCCCGCCAGCTGGCTGCTGTCGCTCGGCGTGATCAACGGACGCAACGTCTGGCGCGCCGATCTGAGCCGCTGGTTCAGCCGCTTGCAACCGCTGACCAGAGCGCGTGAACAGGTGTGGATCGGCTCCTCCTGCTCGCTGCTGCATAGCCCTATCGACCTGAGCGTCGAGACCCGTCTGGATGATGAAGTCAAAAGCTGGTTCGCCTTTGCGCTGCAGAAATGTGCCGAGCTATCACTGCTGAGTCAGGCACTCAACAACAACGATGCGACGGCGCTGGAAGCCTGGAGCGCACCGGTACACGCCCGCGCTCACTCCCGCCGCGTGCATAATGCGGCGGTGGGCCAGCGTCTGCAGGCCATTACCTCACAGCACAGTGAACGCCAGAGCGCTTATCCGGTGCGGGCGGTCCTGCAGCGTCAGCGTTTCAATCTGCCAGCCTGGCCTACCACCACCATCGGCTCTTTTCCACAGACCACTGAAATTCGCGGCCTGCGCCTCGACTTTAAACAGGGCCGGCTCGACAGCAACCATTACCGCACCGGCATCGCGGAGCATATTAAGCAGGCGATTCTCGAACAAGAGCGGCTGGGGCTGGATGTGCTGGTGCACGGTGAAGCGGAACGTAACGACATGGTTGAGTACTTCGGCGAACATCTGGAGGGGTTTGTCTTCACACAGAATGGCTGGGTTCAGAGCTACGGTTCACGCTGTGTGAAACCGCCTGTCATTATTGGCGATGTCAGTCGTCCGGAGGCGATCACCGTTGAGTGGGCCAGATATGCCCAGTCGCTGACCAACAAGCCGGTAAAAGGGATGCTGACCGGTCCGGTAACCATCCTCTGCTGGTCATTCCCGCGTGAAGATGTGTCACGTGAAACCATCGCGAAACAGATCGCGCTGGCGCTGCGTGATGAAGTCGAAGACCTGGAGAATGCGGGCATCGGGATTATCCAGATTGATGAGCCTGCGCTGCGTGAAGGTCTGCCACTGCACCAGTCTGAATGGGCCGCATACCTGAACTGGGCGGTGGAGGCCTTCCGACTGAATGCGGCGGTGGCGCGGGATGAAACCCAGATTCACACCCATATGTGTTACTGCGAGTTCAACGACATCATGGACGCTATCGCGGCGCTGGATGCCGATGTGATCACCATCGAAACCTCGCGATCTGACATGGACCTGCTGGAGGCGTTTGAAAACTTCGACTACCCGAATGAAATTGGCCCCGGCGTCTACGACATCCATTCGCCTAACGTCCCCAGCGTGGAGTGGATAGAAGCACTGTTGCTTAAGGCGGCGAAACGTATTCCGGAAGCGCGTCTGTGGGTGAACCCGGACTGCGGTTTGAAAACACGGGGCTGGACGGAAACGCGTCAGGCGCTGGCGAACATGGTGACGGCGGCGAAGAAATTGCGTGGAGAAACGGCGTAGGGAATCGGGTCTGGTGGACGAAAAATCAGGGGCGCATAAGCGCCCCTTTTTCATTTACTGCGATGCAACACCATACTGCCTGAACCAGGCCAGCATCCGCTGCCAGCCATCATTGGCAGATTCAGCATGGTAGCTTGCACGATAGTCAGCATTAAAGGCATGGCCCGCTTCGGGATAGACGATGATCTCTGCGGTTGCATTGGCGGCATGCAGTGCCTGACGCATCTGCTCGACGCTCTCCAGCGGGATACCCTCATCCTGGCCACCATACAAACCTAATACTGGCGCATTCAGATCGACCGCAATATCAATAGGATGCTTCTGCTGCTTCAGCGTGCGCTCACCGGTCAGTCGTCCATACCACGCCACGGCGGCGCGCAGTTGCGGGTTATGCGCGGCGTAGAGCCAGCTAATGCGACCACCCCAGCAAAAACCGGTGATGCCCATGCGACGAATATCGCCGCCGTTGCGTGCGGCCCAGTTGGCGGCATGATCGAGATCGGCCAGCACTTGGCTGTCAGGCACTTTGCTGACCAGCTCGCTGAACAGCGTCGGGATATCGTTATACTCAGCGGGATCGCCCTCGCGGAAATAGAGCTCAGGCGCAATCGCCAGATAGCCTTCCAGCGCCAGGCGGCGGCAGATATCCCGGATGTGTTCATGCACACCAAAGATCTCCTGCACGACCAGTACGACTGGCCACGGGCCTTCCGCTGACTGGGGTTTTGCAAAGAATGCCGGCATGTTTTCGCCCTGACTGGGCACTGAGGTTTCACCCGCGTGAATCGCCGGGCTGTCGGTAATGATGGTGGTGGAGGCGGTGGGCTGCACGGCAGGGGCAAAGCCGCCCGTCGCCGGTTTTTGTGCCATATTATCACTGGGTTTCATTATTCTCTCCGTGCAAGCATTTGCGCAATCACGTAACTATAGCCTGGCCGGAAAGCGTATGCGCCAGGTGTCGGGTCACAGAATCAGCAGCGAATAAAATCATCCTTCTCTTTAACATTGCGCAGACCCTGACACAGCCCCACCGAGAGCTATCCGCACCAGGAAGATGCTATTGTGTGATTGTCGTCACAATTTATCTTTCGGGAAATGTAACTTTCATTTTCTTAAGTGAATGTTGTCACATATTTATTGGGCGTGCTGGCGTAGAGTGGCGCGCTACCTTCCCTTAACAGGAGTCTGAAAATGACACAGTCTGACGTTTTCCATCTTGGCCTGACCAAAGCCGATCTGCAGGGCGCCACCCTGGCGATTGTGCCGGGCGATCCGGAGCGCGTGAAGAAAATTGCCGGACTGATGGAAGATGCCACGCATCTCGCCTCACACCGTGAATTTACCTCCTGGCTGGCAAAAATTGATGGTAAGCCGGTCGTGGTCTGCTCAACCGGCATTGGCGGTCCGTCGACCTCGATTGCGGTCGAAGAGCTGGCACAGCTTGGCGTACGTACCTTCCTGCGTGTCGGTACCACGGGCGCTATCCAGCCGCATATCAATGTCGGCGATGTGCTGGTGACCACCGCATCCGTTCGCCTGGACGGGGCCAGCCTGCATTTTGCGCCGATGGAGTTTCCGGCAGTGGCTGATTTCGCCTGCACCACCGCGCTGGTTGCCGCCGCAGAAGCCTGTGGCGCGAAAACACATATTGGCATCACGGCCTCTTCTGACACCTTCTATCCGGGTCAGGAGCGCTACGACACCGTCTCGGGCCGCATAGTCAGTCGCTTCAGGGGATCGATGAAAGAGTGGCAGGATATGGGCGTTCTCAACTATGAGATGGAATCCGCTACACTGTTAACCATGTGCGCCAGCCAGGGTCTGCGAGCCGGCATGGTGGCGGGCGTGATTGTGAACCGCACTCAGAAAGAGATCCCGGATGCGGTCACCATGAAACAGACAGAAAGTGACGCAGTGAAGATTGTGGTCGAAGCGGCGCGTCGCTTACTATAACGACCGCGTCTGGCAGCAGGTTTTTTGTCCAGACTCAAAACCTGCTGCCGGTAGTTAACGGCGCGTAATATCAGTGAAACCTGAGAGTTTTTATGCGCAATACGATTCCCGTCCGACGTCCTGCCCCTGGTGCTAATCCGGCCGCACTCAAAGCCATGCTGGAACGCAGTGCCGATCGTTTCCGTGCCGCCATGCAACAGGGCGACTATGCGCTGGCCGCTCAATGCTGTGAAGAGGTATTGCGCACGATGCCCAATCAGATGCAGGTGCTGAGCGACTACGCGCTCTGCCTGCTGCGTCTGGGTCAGTACAATAAATCGTACAAAATCTACCAGAAAATTTATCAGTCACCGCCTGCTGTACAGGCTACCGCCTCTGAAACCTGGCTGGATGGTCTGACCGAAGTGTGTGGCTGGCTGGATAAAAAGGATGAGGTGGCGCGTCATGGCCTGGCCTCGCTGATGCGCTCTGATGCGCGTTTCAGCCAGGGGCAGCGCGCCGCGTTTCCCGCTCCGCAACCGGAGCCTGTCGATCTCACTTATCCGCACCAGAATGTCATCGCTTTCTGCCTCTATGGCGATCAGCCGCGCTACTGTGAAACCTTAATCAAAAACGTTGAAGTGGCGCCTGAGCTCTATCCCGGCTGGGTCTGCCGCATCTATCTCGATGACAGCGTGCCGCAGCATGTCTGGCAGCGCCTTGACCAGCCGCACGTCCAGCTGATCGATATGTCTCACGAGAAAACGCTGTTTCCGACCCTGTGGCGTTTCCTGGTAATGGACGATCCGGGCGTGAAGCGTTTTATCGTGCGTGATGCCGACTCGCTGCTCTCGGAGCGCGAAGCGGCAGCGGTAAACGCCTGGCTGGCGTCGCCTTACTGGTTCCACCATATGCGTGACTACTTCTCCCATACTGAGCTGCTGCTGGCAGGGATGTGGGGCGGCTGTCACGGCGTCTTCCGGGATGTGGAACAGGCGATGCGCGATTTCATTGCGCAGTATCAGGGCAGCCAGCGCTTCACCGATCAATATTTCCTCAAGGTGGCGTTGTGGCCGACGGTGCGTGAAAGCCTCCTGAGCCACGATGAGTTGTTTCATTTTCATCAGGCCCAGCCGTGGCCTGACCATGCCCCCGTGCGCTGGCAGACGCCGCATTTCCATGTGGGCAGCAATGCCGGTTTTGCCAGTATGACCGGCAAATCCAGCGCCGCTGAGGGAAGCAGACAGCGCGTCGCGATCACCTCGGGCGGGACAACCTGGCACTATCTGGCGCAGGTTAAAAAGGGTGAATGGCTATTGCCCATGCCGTTTTTTCTGATTGATGAGTGGCAGGCTGGCAAGCTCACGGTGGCGGCGCTGTAAGGCGCTGAATCCTGCTAAAATTATCTGGACATTCATACAGTGCGACTCTACCTTTCCCTCAGCAGCCTGAGTCGCGGGGGAAATCATGGATCAGCACATCATTATCAGCGCCTGTCTGGCGCTTGCCGGGTTAGGGATTGGCTGGATGCTGGCACAGTTACGTGCCGGCCATCAGGTCGCCAGTTTCCAGACCGAGCGCCGTCTGCAGGAAGAGGCGCAACAGCGTCAGCAGCAGCAAATCGAACAGCTTCAGCAGCAGACGCAGCAGCGTGAGCAGGAGCTTCGTCAGCTGCACGGTGCTCTGAGCGGCGCCAATGAGCGGCTGCAACAGCTTGATTACTGGCGTAATGAAAGTGAGCAGCTTAATCGTGAACTGCGCAATCAGCTGGAGGTCAACAGCGCGCAGGAAGCGGAGCTGCGTGAGGTGACCATTCGCCTTGAAGAGACCCGTTTCGCCGCAGAAGAGAAACAGCGCCTGCTGACCAACAGCGAACAACGCCTTAGCGCCCAGTTTGAAAACCTCGCCAACCGTATTTTCGAAAACAGCGGCCGTCGCGTCGATGAACAGAACCGGCAAAGTCTGGACGGGCTGATAGGCCCGTTGCGTGAACAGCTTGATGGCTTCCGTCGTCAGGTTCATGAAAGCTTTGGCGCAGAAGCGCGTGAGCGACATACCCTGACCCATGAAATCCGGCAGTTACAGCAGCTGAATGCGCAGATGGCGCAGGAGGCGCTTAACCTGACCAAAGCGCTGAAGGGCGATAATAAGATCCAGGGTAACTGGGGTGAAGTGGTGCTGAGCCGGGTACTGGAAGCCTCCGGACTGCGTGAAGGCTACGAATATGAAACCCAGGTGAGCATTCAGTCAGAACAGCAGGGCAGGATGCAGCCGGATGTGATTGTGCGCCTGCCGCAGGGCAAAGATGTGGTGGTGGACGCCAAAATGACGCTGGTGGCCTATGAGCGCTACTTCAATGCGGATGATGAGATCGAACGAGAACAGGCTATCCAGGAACATGTCGCTGCCATGCGGGCGCACATCCGCCTGCTGGGACGAAAAGATTATCAACAATTGCCCGGCTTACGATCGCTGGATTATGTGCTGATGTTTATCCCGGTGGAGCCCGCCTTTTTGCTGGCCATTGACCGCCAGCCTGAGCTGATTGGTGAGGCGCTGCAGCAGAACATCATGCTGGTCAGCCCCACCACGCTGCTGGTGGCGTTGCGTACCATTAATAATCTGTGGCGCTATGAGCATCAGAGCCGCAATGCACAGCGTATTGCCGATCGGGCAACGCGGCTCTATGACAAGATGCGGCTGTTTGTCGATGACATGAGCGGCATTGGTCACAGCCTGGATAAGGCGCAAAACAGCTATCGCGAGGCGATGAAAAAGCTGTCAGAAGGGCGCGGCAATCTGATTGCGCAGACTGAAGGATTTCGAGCGCTGGGCGTGGAGATCAAACGACCAATTAATCCTCAGCTGGCCGAACGTGCCATGCCGGAAAACCGGGCGGCTGATGACGCAGATGATGACAGTGATGCGGATGAGAGTGAGATGCATGTGAGGCGCCTCCACGAATAGTATGGGCGCAGCGTGCCTGACTTCCGTGACTCTGATACACTTCGGGAAGTATTGTTTGTGGAGCAGGTAAAACCGATGGCAGATGAATCACAGCAGGAAACTACCCATTTTGGCTTTCAGACGGTCGCCAAAAGCGAAAAAGCTGACAAAGTCGCGGACGTGTTTCACTCCGTAGCGGCAAAATATGACCTGATGAACGATTTGATGTCGTTTGGCGTCCATCGTATCTGGAAGCGTTTTACCATTGACAGCAGCGGCGTACGTCGCGGTCAGCGCGTGTTAGATCTGGCGGGGGGTACCGGCGATCTGACGGCTAAATTTTCTCGCCTGGTGGGCGAAACGGGTCAGGTGGTACTGGCCGATATCAACAGTTCCATGCTGAAGATGGGCCGCGAAAAGCTGCGCAATCAGGGCGTGGTCGGCAACGTGAGTTACGTACAGGCCAATGCCGAAGCCCTGCCTTTCCCCGATAACTATTTCGACTGCATTACCATCTCTTTTGGCCTGCGTAACGTTACGGAAAAAGAGAAGGCGCTGGCCTCTATGTTCCGGGTACTCAAGCCGGGCGGACGCCTGCTGGTGCTGGAGTTCTCTAAACCCGTCCTGGATCCGCTGAGCAAAGCGTATGACGCCTACTCGTTCCATATTCTGCCGCGTATCGGACAGCTGGTGGCGCAGGATGCAGAGAGCTATCGCTATCTGGCCGAATCGATCCGCATGCATCCCGATCAGGAGACCCTGAAAGCGATGATGAACGATGTCGGTTTTGAAAATACCACTTACTCCAATATGACCGGCGGCATTGTGGCGCTGCATCGTGGATTTAAGTTCTGAGTGAGATGGTAATGAACCTGACGCCCTTGATTACCGCGGGCCTGGAAACGGCGCTGAACCGTATTCTCTATCGCGATCGTGGCCTGAAACCGGCGCGGCAACGCCTGAATGGCAAAGTGCTGACGCTGCGCCTGAATGAGTTCTCTCATCCGCTGGTGCTGGTCTTCAGTGAACAGCAGGTCGATGTGTTGGCTGACTGGCAGGATCGCAGTGACTGCACGGTGATCACCTCGCTGAAAACCCTGCCGAAGCTGCGCGATCGCCAGCAGCTGACGCCGCTGATCCGTAGCGGTGAACTGCAGGTTGAAGGTGACCTGCAGGTGGTGCAGCAGTTCTCTGCGCTGATGGATCTGGCTGAGCTGGATCCGGCAGAATATCTGGCTCCCTGGGTCGGCGATATCGCCGCACAGGGGATCAGCCAGCGCTCACAACAGGCATTACGCTTTTTCAAAGGTGAAGTGCAGCGTCGCCAGGATTATCTCGGACAGGCCATAACCGAAGAGTGGCGTGTTGCGCCTGGCTCGCTGGAATTAGCCTGGTTTTCTGAGGAGGTCGACGCGATGGAACGTTCGCTTGAGGCGCTTGATGCGCGTCTGGCGCAGCTGGAGGCAAAATGAGTTTTGGAGAGATCCGCCGCTTATATCTGATCATGAAGGTGTTTCTGACCTATGGCCTTGATGAACTGATTCCTCAGACACGCCTCACTTTCCTGTTCCGCCTGTGGCGTCGCTCTGTTTTCTGGATCCCTAATCTGCATCAGCATGAACCGATCGGCGCACGTATGCGCATGGCGATGGAGCAGCTGGGTCCGGTCTGGATCAAGTTTGGCCAGATGCTGTCGACCCGTCGTGATCTCTTCCCGCCGCTGATTGCCGATCAACTGGCGATCCTGCAGGACCGTGTTGCGCCGTTCGATGGCGTCAAAGCCAAAGCGCAGATTGAAGCTTCAATGGGCGCGCCGATTGAAACCTGGTTTGATGATTTTGATATCAAGCCACTGGCTTCGGCATCCATTGCGCAGGTGCACACCGCCACGCTGAAATCAACTGGCAAGAAAGTGGTGATCAAAGTGATTCGCCCCGATATTTTGCCGGTGATTCGGGCGGACATGAAGCTGATCTATCGCCTGGCCCGCTGGGTCCCGCGCCTGTTGCCGGATGGCCGTCGTCTGCGTCCGGTCGAAGTGGTGCGCGATTATGAGAAAACCCTGCTTGATGAGCTGAATCTGTTACGTGAAGCGGCCAACGCCATTCAGCTGCGCCGGAATTTTGAAGATAGCCGCATGCTCTATGTGCCGGAAGTCTATTCCGACTACTGCAGCGAAACCATGATGGTGATGGAGCGCATCTACGGCATTCCGATTTCAGATGTTGCCACGCTGGAGCGTCATGGCGTTAATATGAAGCTGCTGGCAGAACGTGGCGTGCAGGTCTTCTTCACCCAGGTCTTCCGCGACAGCTTCTTCCATGCGGATATGCATCCTGGCAATATTTTTGTCAGCTATGAACATCCCGAAGATCCACAATATATCGGCATCGATTGCGGTATCGTGGGTTCACTGAACAAAGAAGATAAGCGCTATCTGGCTGAAAACTTTATCGCCTTCTTCAACCGTGACTACCGTAAGGTCGCGGAGTTGCACGTTGACTCAGGCTGGGTGCCGCCCGATACCAACGTAGAAGATTTCGAGTTTGCGATTCGTACGGTCTGCGAGCCGATTTTTGAAAAACCGCTGGCTGAAATCTCCTTCGGGCATGTGCTGCTGAACCTGTTCAACACCGCACGCCGCTTTAATATGGAAGTGCAGCCGCAGCTGGTCCTGCTGCAAAAAACGCTGCTCTATGTTGAAGGCATCGGCCGTCAGCTCTATCCGCAGCTCGACCTGTGGAAGACAGCCAAGCCCTTCCTGGAAGAGTGGATCAAAGATCAGGTGGGATTACCGGCTATTATCCGTGCGGTAAAAGAGAAAGCGCCATTCTGGGCTGAGAAGCTCCCTGAGCTGCCGGAGCTGTTTTACGACAGCATGCGCCAGCACAAACTTTTGCGGCACAGCGTCGATAAATTAGTGGGCGATATGAATGCGCAGCGCGTCCGGCACCATCAGGCGCGTTACCTGTTCGGCGTCGGTGCAACGTTGCTGTTAAGCGGAACGGCTGTGCTGCTCACCCGACCGGATTGGGACTTTTTCCCGGCGGTTTTGATGGCAGCAGGAATTGTCTCCTGGTTAATCGGCTGGCGTAAGACAAACTGATTGTCACGTCCGTCTAAAAAAAGGTAATGTCGCTGGCTCAGGCCCGGTTGAAAAGGGCACTCTGTGGTGCATTACCTCATCGTTTTCACAGAATATTAGAGGCTATCTCATGGGCGGTATCAGTATCTGGCAATTGTTAATCATTGCCGTGATTGTTGTACTTCTGTTCGGTACCAACAAATTACGTAATCTGGGTTCAGATTTGGGTTCTTCGATTCGTGGCTTCAAAAAAGCCATGGGTGACGAGGACGACAAAAAGGATCAACCGAAAGAGCAGGACGCTGACTTCGCTGCCAAAACGCTGGCGGACAAACAGCAAACTTCGGCTAACAAAGAAGAAGCCAAGAACGACAAGCAGGTGTAAACCGTGTTTGATATTGGTTTTAGTGAACTGGTATTGGTGTTCGTGATCGGGCTGATTGTACTCGGCCCGCAACGTTTACCGGTTGCGGTGAAAACCGTGGTCGGCTGGATCAGGGCGATTCGTTCGCTGGCAGCCAATGTACAACATGAACTGGCGCAGGAGCTCAAGCTGCAGGAGTTGCAGGAGAGCCTGAAAAAGGTGGAAGAAGCGGGCCGTGGCACGCTCTCACCAGAGCTGAAAGAGTCGATGGAAGAGCTGCGTAAAACTGCGGATTCAATGAAACGCTCGGTCAGTCAGAGCATCGACATTGAAAAAGAGGAAGACGAGGCAAACACCATCCATTCGGCTCAGCACAGGCCCGCGCCTGCTCCGGCTGAGCCTTCGGCGACACCGGCTACAGCAGAACACCAGGCCAGTGCCCCGGCACAGACACCGTCTGAGGTTTCAGACTCAGGTCCGGCGGTGCAATCCTCTGCCGCACCTTCAGCCGTCGCCACTGCTCCGGCACCGGCCTCTTCAGCGGTTTCATCAGGTCCGGCGGTGCAGTCCTCTGCCGCACCAACCGCTGTGGCCAGCGCACCGGCACAGGCACCCGCTGGCGACGTCGCCAGGCCGGCCGATCCTGCGCGTCAGTCCGCTACCCCCTCTTCTGCAAGTGATGAACGATAATGGCCGTTGAAGATACCCAACCGCTCATCAGTCATCTGATTGAGCTGCGTAAGCGACTACTGAACTGCATCATCGCCGTATTAGCGATTTTCCTGGTGCTGGTTTATTTCGCCAACGACATCTACCAGCTGGTCGCGGCACCGCTAATCAGCCAGATGCCGGTGGGCTCCAGCATGATCGCGACCGATGTGGCCTCACCGTTTTTCACCCCGATTAAGCTGACCATTATTGTGTCGGTGTTTCTTGCGGTGCCGGTGATCCTCTATCAGGTCTGGGCATTTGTTGCCCCGGCGCTTTACCGGCATGAGCGCAGGCTGGTTATGCCGCTGCTGTTTTCCAGCACCTTCCTGTTCTACTTCGGCGTAGCCTTTGCCTATTTCGTGGTCTTCCCGCTGGCATTTGGTTTTTTCACCAAGACAGCGCCGATCGGCGTGACCGTAGCAACGGATATCTCCAAATACCTCGACTTTGTCATGACGCTGTTTATGGCATTTGGCGTGGCGTTTGAAGTGCCGGTGGCGATTGTGTTGCTGTGCTGGACCGGTATCACCAGCCCGGAAGAGTTGAAGAAGAAACGTCCCTATATTCTGGTGGGCGCCTTCGTGGTCGGGATGTTGCTCACACCGCCGGATGTTTTTTCCCAAACTTTGCTCGCTATTCCGATGTACTGCCTGTTTGAAGTCGGCGTATTCTTTTCCCGTTACTATGTGGGTAAAGGCCGCCGGTTACAGGATGAAGACGAGAATACCGACTCCTGATGCGGACAGCTTTACCCGCACTGGCGGGAAGCGATCAATCCAAACCGCCCTGATGGGCGGTTTTTGTTTATAAACTGTGGGAAAAATTATGTTTGATATCGGTGTAAACCTGACCAGCACGCAATTCGCCTCCGACCGGCAAAAGGTGGTTAAACGCGCGCGTGATGCGGGCGTCACCGGCATGCTTATTACCGGCACTAACGCGCTGGAGAGCCAGCAGGCTCAGCGACTGGCTGAAGATCAAGCGGGCTTCTGTTGGTCTACCGCGGGCGTCCATCCTCATCATGCCAGCGAATGGTCAACGGAAATTGCCAGCACCCTGCGTCGCCTGGCTGAAAAACCGGAAGTGGTTGCCATCGGTGAATGCGGACTCGATTTCAATCGCAATCTGTCGGCTCATGAGCAGCAGGAGTATGCGTTTGATGCGCAGCTGGCTCTGGCGGCAGAACTCAATATGCCGGTCTTTCTGCACTGCCGCGAAGCCCATGCGCGTTTCGCCGCAGTGCTGGCGCCCTGGCTGCCAAAACTGCCTGGCGCGGTAATCCACTGCTTTACCGGCACGCGTGACGAACTGGAAGCCTGTCTGGGCATGGGATTATCGGTAGGGATTACGGGCTGGGTATGCGATGAGCGCCGTGGTCTGGAGTTGCGCGAGCTGCTGCCACTGATTCCGGCCGATCGCCTGCTGCTGGAAACGGATGCCCCATATCTGCTGCCGCGCGACATGCGTCCACGCCCGACTTCTCGCCGTAATGAACCCTGCTTTTTACCGCATATTGTGCATCAGGTGGCGACATGGCGTGGTGAGAGTGCTGAGGAGCTGGCGACCCGCATCGACCATAATGCGCGGACGTTATTCAGACTGGCTTAAATCTTGCGGAACTGCTTGTTGTCGACGCTGCGCATTACCTGCTTGTTCAGCAAATTAAGCAACAGAATTGAGCGCGTTTCACCATCCGGCTCGGCAAAGATGGCGCGCAGCCCTTCAAACGTCCCGTCGGTGATGACCACTTCATCACCGCTTTGCGGCGTTTCAGGGTCAAGCAGGATTTGCGGAACGTCCGTTTCCAGCGCTTCAATCACGGCTGAAGGCACGGTCGCGGGCGTCGTGCCAAAGCGCACGAAGTGACTGACACCACGGGTACTGCTGATCGTCGTAGTGTGAATGGCTTCAGGATCAAACTCGATAAACAGATAATTCGGGAACAGTGGCTCACTCACGGTGGTGCGTTTACCGCGCACGATCTTTTCCAGAGCGATCATCGGGCTGAGGCAATGCACTTCCTGCCGCTCCAGATGCTCCTTCGCGCGCAGTAGCTGTCCACGTTTGCAATAGAGTAAGTACCAGGATTCCATAACTGCTCCCATTGAATGGACGCTAAGAATAGCAAACCTGTTGCCAGAGTTATAGCGCAGGGGCAGGGTAAAGCGTCCCGCAAAGAAAATAAACTGAGACTTTTCTTAAGATGCCCGAGAGCAGCAGAAAAGGTGACTGAAAATTGACGTCTGCTATTGCTCTGTATCAGACTCAATGACCATCACATCTGCAAAAGGATCCTCTGATGGAACTCTTTCTGTTGAGCAACGGCAAGCTGGCGGATGATGCGCCGCTGCTGGGCTATGCGCAGCCGCAGCTGCACGCCATGATCGCCCGACGCGCTATCCGATCGGCGGTACTGATCCCCTACGCGATTATTCGTGGCGATCAGCAGCAACGCGCCGCCGAACTCAGTGCCTCACTGGGCATTCAGGTTGAGCGGGTTCAGGCATTCGCCTCACCGGCTGAAGCGATTGCGCAGGCAGAGCTGATTTTAGTCAGCGGCGGCAACACCTGGTTCCTGAATCAGACGCTGCATGAGCAGGGTTTGATCGGGGCGATTCAGCGCGCGGTGCGGGAGCGGCAGGTACCTTATGTCGGCTGGAGCGCAGGCTGCAACGTGGCGACGCCCTCAATCCGTACCACGAACGATATGCCGGTGCGCAGCAGCGTGGTGCTGCCTGCACTGGGACTCTTTCCGGTGCAGATTAATCCCCACTATCTGGATGCCAGCGTCAGCGGTCATATGGGCGAAACCCGTGACGAACGGCTGGCAGAGTTCTGTGCAGTTAATCCGACCGAGTCGGTGATTGCACTGCGTGAAGGCAGTTTTCTGCACGTTCACGACAATCAGCTGCGCTATCACAGCGTGCGAAACGAAGATTTTAAACTGTTTCGCCACGGCGAGCCGATTCAGGGGTATTACGATGCCCGCGCGTTACAACCGCTGGTTCCCTTTCAGTGCGTATGACGCTGCCATATAAACCTCAGCATAACCGCTTAATCAGACCTATAATGGCCGATTCACTCTGGCCGGAAAGCTAAAGCCGCATGAAATATCACGATTTAAGAGACTTTCTCGCGCTGCTCGAACAGCGCGGTGAGCTAAAGCGCATTACTCAGTCGATCGATCCTGAACTGGAGATGACCGAAATCGCCGACCGCACTCTGCGTGCCGGTGGCCCGGCTCTGCTGTTTGAAAACCCGAAAGGGTACGACATGCCGGTGCTGTGCAATCTGTTCGGCACACCAAAGCGTGTGGCAATGGGCATGGGCCAGGAAGAGGTCAGCGCACTGCGTGAAGTGGGTAAGCTGCTGGCCTTCCTGAAAGAGCCGGAGCCGCCAAAAGGCTTCCGCGATCTGTTCGATAAGATGCCGCAGTTTAAGCAGGTCCTGAACATGCCGACCAAACGCCTGCGCAATGCACCCTGTCAGGAAGAGGTGTTCAGCGGCGATGAAGTCGATCTGACGCGCATTCCGGTGATGAAGTGCTGGCCGGGCGATGCGGCACCGCTGATTACCTGGGGGCTGACCGTGACGCGCGGCCCGCACAAAGAGCGGCAGAATCTCGGTATCTACCGGCAGCAGGTGATCGGCAAAAATCGGCTGATCATGCGCTGGCTGTCGCACCGTGGCGGCGCGCTCGATTATCTGGAGTGGACGAAAGCGCATCCGGGTGAGCGTTTTCCGGTCTCGGTGGCGCTGGGTGCCGATCCTGCCACTATCCTTGGGGCCGTAACGCCGGTGCCTGATACGCTGTCAGAATATGCGTTTGCCGGTTTACTGCGCGGCAATAAAACCGAAGTAGTGAAATGCCTCTCGAACGATCTCGAAGTTCCCGCCAGCGCGGAAATCGTGCTGGAAGGGTATATCGAAGCGGGCGATATGGCGCCGGAAGGACCTTACGGCGACCACACCGGCTACTACAATGAAGTAGATAGCTTCCCGGTGTTTACCGTTACGCATATTACGCAGCGCCATAAGCCTATCTATCACTCCACCTATACCGGCCGTCCGCCAGATGAACCTGCGGTGCTGGGTGTGGCGCTGAATGAAGTGCTGGTGCCGATTCTGGTGAAGCAGTTCCCGGAGATCGTAGACTTCTATCTGCCGCCAGAAGGGTGTTCCTACCGGCTGGCGGTCGTGACGATTAAAAAGCAGTACGCGGGGCATGCCAAACGTGTCATGTTTGGCGTCTGGTCGTTTCTGCGGCAGTTCATGTACACCAAATTTGTTATTGTGTGTGACGATGACGTTAATGCGCGTGACTGGAACGACGTGATCTGGGCGATCACCACGCGTATGGATCCGGCCCGCGATACGGTATTAGTGGAAAATACCCCAATCGATTATCTCGATTTCGCTTCGCCCGTTTCCGGGCTGGGATCGAAGATGGGGATGGATGCGACAAATAAGTGGCCAGGTGAAACGCAGCGCGAATGGGGTACACCTATCGTCAAAGATCCTGCGGTCACCGCGCGCATTGATGCTATCTGGGATGAGCTAGGTATTTTTGATCAGCCGCCACAGCGTTGATGGCGAGCACAACCATAAAGACGACCCGACAGAGGGAACGCATGACAACGTTAAGCTGTAAAGTAACTTCGGTTGAGGCGATTACCGACACGGTCTATCGCGTTCGCCTGATCCCTGAAGCGGAATTCAGTTTTCGCGCGGGACAGTATCTGATGGTAGTGATGGACGAGCGTGACAAGCGTCCGTTCTCACTGGCCTCAACGCCGATGGAAAAAGATATCATTGAGCTGCATATCGGCGCGTCCGATCTGAACCTCTATGCCATGGCCGTCATGGATCGCATCCGTAACGATCGCCAGATTACGGTTGATATGCCGCACGGCGATGCCTGGCTGCGTGAAGAGAGCAGCAAGCCGCTGATCCTGATTGCAGGCGGCACCGGTTTCTCCTATGCCCGTTCGATTCTGCTCACTGCCCTGGCGGAACAGCCAGAGCGCGATATCGCCATTTACTGGGGCGGACGTGAGCTCAAGCATTTGTACGATCTGGAAGAGCTGGATGCGCTGGCGGTGAAGCACCCGAACCTGAAAGTGATTCCGGTTGTCGAGCAACCTGAAGCGGGCTGGCAGGGCCGTTCAGGAACGGTACTGACAGCAGTGATGCAGGATTTCAGTACGCTGAGCGAGCATGAGATCTACATCGCCGGACGTTTTGAGATGGCGAAGATTGCCCGCGATCGTTTCTGTGCCGAGCGTGGCGCGGTGGAGTCACAGATGTACGGCGATGCGTTTGCCTTTATCTGATGCGCTGAAGCAGCCTGTAGCAGACAGAAAAAACCCGCCGGTTTACTGGCGGGTAAATCTGACAAAGTAAGACTCAACGTATTACAGACGCTCGAATACGGTCGCAATGCCCTGACCCAGTCCGATACACATGGTGGCGAGGCCAAAACGGGCATCGCGTCGCTCCATAATATTCAGCAATGTCGTGCTGATGCGTGCGCCGGAGCAGCCCAGCGGATGGCCTAACGCAATCGCGCCGCCATTCAGATTGACCTTATCATCCATCCGTTCCAGCAAACCTAAGTCCTTGATGCAGGGCAGTGTCTGCGCGGCAAAGGCTTCGTTCAGCTCAAACACATCGATATCACTGACGCTCAGTCCCGCGCGTTTCAATGCCAGTTTGCTGGCCGGTACCGGTCCATAACCCATAATCGAAGGATCACAGCCCACCACCGCCATGCTGCGGATGCGCGCGCGCGGTGTCAGCCCCAGCTCACGGGCGCGTGATTCACTCATGACCAGCATGGCGGCCGCGCCATCTGACAACGCCGACGATGTACCCGCCGTGACGGTGCCGTTAACCGGATCGAAGGCGGGTTTGAGTGCCGCCAGTCCTTCGGCGCTGGTCTCCTCGCGAATCACCTCATCGAAGTCATAGCGTTTAAGAATGCCGTCGCTGTCGTGACCATAGGTGGCGACAATCTCTGTTGCAAAGTCCCCACGCTGGGTGGCCTGCCAGGCCCGCTGGTGTGAACGCAGGGCAAATGCATCCTGCTGCTCACGGCTGATATGATGCATTCGCGCCAGCATTTCAGCCGTTAAGCCCATCATGCCTGCTGCTTTTGCCACGGTTCGGCCCAGACCGGGATGAAAGTCGACGCCGTGATTCATCGGCACATGTCCCATATGCTCCACGCCACCGATCAGACAGCATTGCGCATCACCGACCATAATGGCGCGGGCCGCATCATGCAGCGCCTGCATTGAAGAGCCACACAGTCGGTTGACGGTGGTGGCCGGCACTGAATGCGGGATTTCGGCCAGCAGCGCGGCGTTACGCGCGATATTAAATCCCTGTTCCAGCGTCTGCTGTACGCAGCCCCAGACGATATCGTCCAGTGATGTCGGGTTCACCGCCGGGTTGCGGCTCAGGAGTTCGCGCATCAGGTGCGCAGAGAGATCTTCAGCGCGCACGTGACGAAAGGCGCCGCCTTTTGAACGTCCCATTGGCGTGCGCACCGCATCAATAATCACCACATTTTCCATCTTTTTGCCCTCAGGCGCTTTTCAGCGCGGCTTCATCAATCGGTTTGGCGGCGGGATACCAGCTTTCATGCTGATGGGCTTTCTGCACCAGCAGCGCAGGCAGGGCATATAAGCCACCGAGCGCGCTATAACGCCGGGCCTGATCCACCACATTGCTGTTGCCCAGGGTATCGAGATAGCGGAAAGCGCCGCCACGGAAAGGCGGGAAGCCGAGACCATAGACCAGCGCCATATCCGCTTCAGCTGGCGAGGCAATAATCTTCTCTTCCAGGCAGCGCACTACTTCATTCAGCATTGGCAGCATCATGCGATTCAGGATCTCTTCGTCGCTGAAGACCCGCTTAGGCTGGCAGACCTGCTCCAGCAGCGTATCCACTTCGGTATCAGCCACTTTTGTCAGTTTGCCTTTTTTATCTTCTTCCCAGCGCCAGAAGCCTTTGCCATTTTTCTGGCCAAAACGACCAGCATCAAACAGCAGATCGATCGCATCACGATAGTCATGCTTCATACGATCCGGGAAACCGTCAGCCATGACGCTTTGCGCGTGGTGCGCGGTATCGATGCCGACCACATCCAGCAGCCATGAGGGGCCCATCGGCCAGCCAAACTGTTTTTCCATCACTTTATCAATCTGACGGAAATCGGCGCCGTCGCGCAGCAGCAGGCTGAAAGCGGCGAAGTAAGGGAACAGCACCCGGTTAACAAAGAAGCCCGGACAGTCATTCACTACGATCGGGGTTTTGCCCATTTTGCTGGCCCAGGCCACCACTTTGCTCAGGGTCGCTTCACTGGTTTTCTCGCCACGAACCACCTCTACCAGCGGCATACGCGGTACCGGATTGAAGAAGTGCATGCCGCAGAAGTTTTCCGGACGCTGAAGCGCCTGCGCCAGCTGGCTGATGGGAATGGTCGAGGTATTGGAGGCCAGAATCGCATCCTCACGCAGATGCTGTTCGGTTTCCGCCAGCACTTTTGCCTTGATCAGCGGGTTCTCTACCACCGCTTCAACCACCACATCAGCCTGTTCAAAACCGGCGTAATCCAGCGTGGGCTGGATAGTGGCGATCACACTGGCGAGTTTGTTGCCGTCGATTTTGCCGCGTTCCAGCAGCTTATTGAGCAGCTTGCTGGCTTCGTTCATCCCCAGCGTTAACGCCTGTGGATTGATATCTTTCATTCTGACCGGCACGCCTTTCCACGCAGACTGGTAGCTGATGCCGCCACCCATGATGCCTGCGCCCAGTACCGCTGCCTGAGCGGGTGCGCCGCTTTTGCTGCCGCGCTTTTTCGCCAGACCTTTCACATACTGGTCGTTGAGGAAGATGCCGACCAGCGCGCGTGCTTCATCAGACTGTGCCAGCGGCACAAACGCTGCGGTTTCAAGCTTCAGCGCGTCATCGCGGCCAAGGCTGGCTGCAGCTTCAATGGTTTTTACCGCCATCAGCGGAGCGGGATAATGCTTGCCTGCGGTTTGCAGCACCATGGCTTTCGCGATAGTGAAGCTCATGGCCGCTTCAATCGGGCTGAGTTTCAGCGGAGCCAGCTTAGGGGCCCGGCGGGCGCGCCAGCTGCCATCAGTGGCAGCGGCCTTAAGCATGATGATCCCCGCCTCACGCAGTTTCTCGCGAGACACCACCGCATCGACCAGACCGAGTTTAAGAGCGGCATTGCCATCGACATCTTTTCCCGCCGCAATAATTTCCAGCGCACTGTCGGCACCCAGCAGGCGCGGCAATCGCACGCTGCCGCCAAATCCCGGCATGATGCCGAGTTTGGTTTCCGGCAGGCCAATACGGGCGTCCGCAGTAGCGATACGCAGATCGGTTGCCAGTACGCATTCACATCCGCCGCCCAGTGCATAGCCGTCAATGGCGGCCAGAGTCGGTACCGGCAAATCTTCCAGACGATTGAAGATGCTGTTGGCGTAACTCAGCCACTGGCTCAGTTTTTCGGTGGGTGCATCAAACAGTGAAAGGAACTCGGTGATATCTGCCCCTACAATAAAGGCAGGTTTAGCGGAGCTCAGCAGCAGGCCGCGCAGTTCTGGCTGCTGCTCCAGCACAGCTATTGCCTCGCCCAGGCTGGCGACAGTTTGCGTATCGAGCTTGTTGACCGAGCCCGTAGCGTCAAAAACCAGCTCGGCGATGCCATCGTCCAGCCAGTGAAGAGTAAGGTTAGCGCCTTGGTAGAGCATGTGCGTCTCCTGAAACCGCGAAAGGTGATCTGGTCATACCAGATGATCGTGAGTGTGGGAGCGATGTTAATTTTTTGCAAACTGGTCTTTGCTTATTTGCTAACAAGATCACAGCTGCGCCGACTTCGGCATCTGCGCAAGGGGTATGCTAAACTGCGGCCATTTCGCGACACTGGAGAGACGTCAATGGATTCACTGAAGACCTTGTATCACGCGCACATCGCCACGTTGCAACAACGGGCGCAGCAGGTGCTGGCACGCAATAAACTGGATGCGATGTTGATCCATTCCGGTGAGTTGATGACGGTGTTTCTGGATGATCACACTTATCCGTTTAAGGTGAATCCGCAGTTCAAGGCCTGGGTGCCGGTGACGCAGGTGCCCAACTGCTGGCTCTGGATTGATGGGGTAAACAAACCGAAACTGTGGTTCTACTCTCCGGTGGATTACTGGCATAACGTTGAACCGTTGCCGGATAGCTTCTGGACCGGGGATATCGACGTTATCGGCCTGAAAAATGCGGATGAGATTGCGCAGTTGCTGCCTGCACAGCGTGATAACGTCGCCTATATCGGCCCGGTTAACGCGCGTGCATCTCAGCTCGGCATCGCCTCTGGCAATATTAATCCCAAAGCGGTCATCGACTTCCTGCACTTCCATCGCAGCATCAAAACTGATTATGAACTCGCCTGTCTGCGCCAGGCGCAGAAGCTGGCGGTTGCCGGTCATCGCGCGGCGAAAGAGGCGTTCTCGGCGGGCTTAAGCGAGTTCGATATCAATCAGGCGTATCTGACCGCTACCGGTCATCGCGACACCGATGTACCTTACGGCAATATCATTGCGCTGAATGAGCACGCTGCGGTGCTGCACTACACCCGGCTGGATCATCAGCCACCGGCGAAACGCCATAGCTTTTTGATTGATGCGGGTGCCGAGTATCTTGGCTATGCCGCTGATTTGACCCGCAGCTATGCGGCGCAGAGCAGTTCGCTCTATGCCAGAATGGTTGAGGCGATGAACACTGAAGAGCTGGCCCTGATAGCCACGCTGAAACCGGGCGTACGCTACACCGATTACCACCTTCAGATGCATCAGCGTATTGCGAAGATGTTGCTGAAGTTTGAGCTGGCTCAGGGAATCAGCGAAGAAGCGCTGGTGGCTGAAGATCTGACCGGTCCGTTTATGCCACATGGCCTGGGGCATCCGCTGGGTCTGCAGGTCCATGACGTTGCCGGTTTTATGCAGGATGAGCAGGGCACCCATCTCGCCGCGCCAGCGCAATATCCTTATCTTCGCTGCACCCGCGTGCTGCAACCGGGCATGGTATTAACCATTGAGCCGGGCTTCTATATTATTGATTCGTTACTGAAGCCGCTGCGTGAAGGCCGTTTTAGTCAGCACTTTAACTGGCAGGCCATTGATGCGCTTCGGCCTTATGGCGGGATTCGTATCGAGGATAACGTGGTGATCCATGCGCATCGCGTTGAGAACATGACCCGCGATCTGCATCTGGCCTGATGGAGGCCTTTGATATTCCCGCTGTGCCAGTAAGCAGCAGTGAGGAGACAATCAAAAAGAGTCGCTTCATTACGCTACTGGCGCACACCGAGGGTGCAGAGGCGGCGCGCGCGTTTGTCCAGCAGGTTAAAAGCGAGCATCCCACTGCCCGGCATCACTGCTGGGCCTGGGTAGCGGGCGCGCCGAATGATTCTCAGCAACTCGGTTTCTCTGATGATGGTGAACCTTCGGGTACGGCAGGGAAACCGATGCTGGCGCAACTGATGGGCGCGGATATTGGCGAGATTACCGCTGTGGTGGTGCGTTACTACGGTGGCATCATGCTGGGAACCGGCGGCTTAGTGAAAGCATATGGTGGTGGCGTCCAGCAGGGGCTTAAGCAGCTGCCACGGCAGCGCAAAGTGCCGATGAAGCTGTTCACTTTGCAATGTGACTATGCACAGCTCAGTGATATTGAACGGCTGGTACAGCGTTTTGAAGGTAAGGTGACCGACAGCCAGTTTCAGGATCGTATTGCGTTGACGCTGGCTGTACCTTACGGACAGATCGACGGGTTCAAAAAAAATCTGTCAGACTTTAGTCGGGGCGCGTTATCGCTGATCCCGCTCACACCATGATGTTCATCTCTTTTATTTAAAGGAACGGCTGAATGCACTTTCGCGCCATTACCCGCATAGTCGGTCTGCTGGTGATCCTCTTTTCAGTGACGATGATTTTGCCCGGCCTGGTCGCCTTAATTTATCGCGATGGCGCAGGGCGGGCGTTTAGCCAGACTTTTATGATGGCGCTGGTGATCGGCTCGCTGCTGTGGTGGCCGAATCGCAAAAAGAAAACCGAACTCAAACCGCGGGAAGGGTTTCTGATTGTGGTCCTGTTCTGGACGGTGCTGGGCAGCGTAGGGGCGATGCCCTTTATCTTTGCCGAACAGCCGCATCTTTCGGTGACGGATGCGTTCTTTGAATCTTTCTCTGGCCTGACAACCACCGGTGCCACCACGCTGGTGGGGCTGGACTCGTTGCCTAAGGCGATTCTCTTCTATCGGCAGATGCTGCAGTGGCTGGGCGGTATGGGGATCATCGTATTAGCCGTGGCGATACTGCCGATTCTGGGCGTCGGGGGCATGCAGCTCTATCGCGCTGAAATGCCGGGGCCGCTGAAAGATAATAAAATGCGACCGCGTATCGCCGAGACGGCTAAAACACTCTGGCTGATCTACGTCCTGCTGACGATAGCCTGTGCGCTGGCATTGTGGCTGGCGGGAATGCCAGCGTTTGATGCTATCGGCCACAGTTTCTCGACTATCGCCATTGGCGGCTTCTCAACCCATGATGCCAGTATCGGCTATTTTAACAGTGGCACTATCAATACCATCGTGGCGGTGTTTCTGCTGATCTCCGGCTGCAACTACGGCCTGCACTTTGCCATGTTAAGCGGACGCAATCTGCGTGTGTACTGGCGCGACCCTGAGTTCCGCATGTTTATTGGCGTTCAGCTGACGCTGGTGTTGATCTGTACCCTGGTGCTCTGGTTCCATAATGTCTATGAAAGTGGCTGGCAGACGCTGAACCAGGCCTTTTTCCAGGTGGTCTCCATGGCGACGACGGCGGGATTCACGACCGACAGCATCGCACGCTGGCCATTGTTCCTGCCGGTACTGCTGTTGTGCTCCGCCTTTATCGGCGGCTGTGCCGGTTCAACCGGCGGTGGTCTGAAGGTGATTCGCATACTGCTGTTATGCAAGCAGGGTAACCGTGAGCTTAAGCGTCTGGTTCACCCCAATGCGGTCTACACCATTAAGCTGGGCAACCGGGCGCTGCCGGAACGTATCCTTGAAGCTGTATGGGGATTCTTCTCGGCTTATGCGCTGGTGTTCCTGATCAGCATGCTGGCGATCATCGCTACCGGTGTTGATGACTTCTCGGCTTTTGCTGCCGTTGCCGCGACGCTCAATAACCTCGGCCCTGGCTTAGGGGTCGTAGCTGATAACTTCACTTCAATGAATGACGTGGCGAAATGGATTCTTATTTCCACCATGTTATTCGGGCGTCTCGAGGTATTCACCTTGCTGGTGCTGTTCACGCCTACTTTCTGGCGTGAATAATTAATAAGGATGCTGACATGAAAGCGCTGATTCTCTATTCCACTCGCGACGGACAAACCAAGAAGATTGCCTCTTCTATTGCTGATGTGATCCGTCAGCAGCAGCAGTGTGATGTACTGAACATTCAGGATGCCACTCTGCCTGACTGGGCACAGTATGATCGTGTGTTAATTGGCGCATCTATCCGCTATGGCCATTTTCAGCCGGTCGTCGATAAGTTCGTTAAACAACACCTTCATGAGTTGCAGCAGCGTACCAGCGGTTTCTTTTCAGTGAACCTGACGGCGCGCAAACCTGAGAAGCGCTCTCCTGAAACCAATGCCTATACGCAGAAGTTCCTGGCACACTCACCGTGGCAGCCTGATTGCTGTGCCGTGTTCGCAGGCGCGCTCTATTATCCGCGCTATCGCTGGTTCGATCGCGTCATGATCCAGTTGATTATGCGCATGACCGGTGGTGAGACAGATTCGACGAAAGAAGTGGAGTATACGGACTGGCAGCATGTAAGCACTTTTGCCAATGATTTTGCACAGTTACCAGGCAAATCGTAGCGAAATAGCGCGATTTGATGAAAATTACTGCGAACGATAATCTTTTCGTAATAAACACTTGTCAGCCCGCGCGAACTCCCTATAATGCGCCTCCATCGACACGGAACACCGGCAACGGGAAGCGGGTTGAGAGGCACAGGAGACTGCGCCGCCGGAGAAAAACTTCTGAGAAAGAGGTTGACTCTGCAGGAGGAAAGCGTAATATACGCCACCTCGCGACAGGACGCTAACGCACTGTTCGCACTGCTCTTTAACAATTTATCAGACAATCTGTGTGGGCACTCGCAGGATTGATATCAGCGTCTCCGGACGTAAAAAATATCAAGCCTCACGAGTGAACACATAATGAAATTCATTATGACGTTTTACAG
>NZ_JAHXYM010000008.1:0-181236 GCF_019969975.1 Pantoea sp. OVA07A
CGTTTTCAATCGCCGGCTGCGCCGGGGCGCTGGTCAGGACGCTGAAGTCCCACGCCGCATCCGCCGTGCCGCTTACCTGCGGGCCTTCATTGCCCGCCGCGTCCACCGCCGCGACCGTCAGGGCGTGTGCCCCGCTGCTCATCGCGCTGTCCGGCGTCCAGCTCCACTTGCCGTCCGCCTCTACCGCTGCGCTGCCGATCAGCTTGCCACTGTCGTAGATATTGACGTAACTGATGTCTGCGGTAGTCGTGCCTGAGTAGGTCGGACGTGCATCGTCAGTGACAGAGCCATCTTCAATCTTGCCCTGTACCGGACCGACGTCATCTGTCAGTGTGATGCTGTCCGCCACCAAACCCGATGTCTGGTTATCCGGCACCGAGGTGTCAACGGTAAAGCTCCAGTCGCCGTCTGCCTGCGGGCCTTCGTTGCCCGCCGCGTCCACCGCCGCAACCGTCAGGTCGTGAGAGGTGCCGTCCGCCATATCCTGCTCCGGCGTCCAGCTCCACTTGCCGTCCGCGTCCACCGCTGCGCTGCCGACGAACTCGCCGTTGTCATAGATATTGACGTGATCGATGTCGGCGGTTGCGTCGCCGGAAAGAGTCGGCCGCGCGTCATCGGTGACCGAGCCGCTGGCAATCTCGCCGGTGATCGCACCGACGTCGTCCGTCAGGGTGATGCTGTCGATGACCAGGCCTGAGGTCTGGTTATCCGGCGGCGTGCTGTCGCCGGGGCCGTCGATCACAACGCTGTTGCTGTTGCCCGCCTCGTCGGTGGCTTCCACCACGACGTCTTTGGCGTCCACGCCCGCCGGATTCGGCTGGATGCTCCAGTGACCATCCGCGTCCGCCACCGTGCTGGTCACGCTGTCGCTGACCGGATCGGTGATCACGATCACCGCGCCCGGCTCTGCGTTACCGGCCAGCTCGTCCTCGGTGTTGTTCGTGATTTCCGGAGCCGCCGTGCTGGTGTCAACGGTAAAGCTCCAGTCGCCGTCTGCCTGCGGGCCTTCGTTGCCCGCCGCGTCCACCGCCGCAATCGTCAGGTCGTGGGAGGTGCCGTCCGCCATATCCTGCTCCGGCGTCCAGCTCCACTTGCCGTCCGCGTCCACCGCTGCGCTGCCGACGAGCTCGCCGTTATCATAGATATTGACGTGATCGATGTCGGCGGTTGCGTCGCCGGAGAAGGTTGGCCGTGCGTCGTCGGTGACCGAGCCGCTGGCAATCTCGCCGGTGATCGCACCGACGTCGTCGGTCAGGGTGATGCTGTCGATGACCAGGCCCGAGGTCTGGTTATCCGGCGGCGTGCTGTCTGTCGGGCCGTCGATCACAACGCTGTTGCTGTTGCCCGCCTCGTCGGTGGCTTCCACCACGACGTCTTTGGCGTCCACGCCCGCCGGATTCGGCTGGATGCTCCAGTGGCCGTCAGCATCCGCCACCGTGCTGGTCACGCTGTCGCTGACCGGATCGGTGATCACGATCACCGCGCCCGGCTCGGCGTTACCGGCCAGCTCGTCCTCGGTGTTGTTCGTGATTTCCGGAGCCGCCGTGCTGGTGTCAACGGTAAAGCTCCAGTCGCCGTCTGCCTGCGGGCCTTCGTTGCCCGCCGCATCCACCGCCGCAACCGTCAGGTCGTGAGAGGTGCCGTCCGCCATATCCTGCTCCGGCGTCCAGCTCCACTTGCCGTCCGCGTCCACCGCTGCGCTGCCGACGAGCTCGCCGTTGTCATAGATATTGACGTGATCGATGTCGGCGGTTGCGTCGCCGGAAAGGGTCGGCCGCGCGTCGTCGGTGACCGAGCCGCTGGCAATCTCGCCGGTGATCGCACCGACGTCGTCCGTCAGGGTGACTGAGTCACTGACAATGCCGGAGTTGATGTTATCTGGAGGAGTTATGTCCGGTCGGGAACCGTTGGACGGCGGAGAGACATTACCCGCAGGATCGACAACCACGATAGTTACGTCGGTATCCCCTTCATGGACAGGGTTAGGCTGGATACTCCAGTCACCATTTTCATCAACTACAACCGTGGTGGTTTCACCGGTACTGCCATCGGAAATAACCACAGTTGAACCAGGTTCTGCTTTACCTGAGATTTGTTCATCATCATTGCTATTTATAACCGCCGCTTCTGGCGAAGAGGTGTCAGTAAACTCTTCAGTCAGGCTACCGCTATTGCCCGCACTATCAGTTACCGTAACAGTGACGGTGCCATTTGGTTGTGAAGTCGGTGCTTCCACATACCAGTTACCTTCACTGTCCGTCTGGGTCGTGATCTGGGTGCCATCAGGCAGTTGAATGACAACCTGTGAGTCAGGGCTATTCGATGTTCCGGAAAACTCTGGACGACCATCATTATCACTGTCCGCAACAGGATCAAGTGTCACCGATACACTCTTAGCGGAAGAGTCATGGCCACTGCTACCACGCCCGGACGCACCAATAGCAACGCCGCCTGCCGCGCCGCCCAGCAGCATAAAAGGCAACCAACCAAAATTGTTATGACTGGCAGTCAGCGGATCGGCACTGGCATATCCTTCACCACCTAATACCTGTTCACCGCTCTGACCTTCAGTTAAAGCTGGCGGGTATTCAGCCACATCGCCGGAAGTCGGCACATATTCATAAAATTGACCGTTTTCGCCCAGCCCAATCAGATGAACGTTTTCATTATCATAATAATCTTCCAGTACAATATCAGGATGCTGAGAATCATCCTGGCTAAAGAAAAGCTGCAGATTATTGCCAACGCGCCTGGTTACAACCATTTGCGGAGCATGTCCTGTAGCGCTATCGATCAGTTCTATATTTAATGCACCCTGATGCGGAACTTTGATCGTTGTAGGATTTTCAGATTTTGTATCAACAGTGTATGAAGAGATAATACCCTTCACACCACGCAAGTTCACTTTCAACATAACAACCTTCTTAATTAACGAGGATTGATAAAATTCAATAGAAATAAGGCTTTCACAAACCCTTAATCTCTATATTCATATACTTCGAATAACCGTGATTTTATGACGAGATAATCTGCAATCCTGACATTGCTTCCAGCACAACTCTTGATTCTGGAGTCAGTGAACGGCATTATCAGAACTGATTAATAAAAAATATGGTGCCAGATTGCATCAATACAGTGAGTATGCAGCGCCCTGAGCTTTACTGCTTTTATCAGCTATCTTCACAGCATTGCTCTGAGCATGACTACTGTCAGAATTTAATAGTGAAGAAGCCACCGGGTGATTCAATAGTTTTGACTCGCCCGCTTCAGAACAAGAACGTTCATTCACTACACGCGATAACGTACGTGATTGTGCTTTGAGACTGGTTAAAACAGATTCAGCTTCCTTTGCAGGCACCAGACGCGCCGTGATTTTCTGCTGATCATTTACCGCTAACTGATAGTAATAGCGCTCACCTGATTTCAGCTCTGGTGTGGGTACTTCAATTTTTGCTGGCTGGACAAAATCATGCTGGCTGAACATAACGTCCAGTTTTTTCTGGCCAGGACACACACTAATTTCAGTCCCTCTATCACCTGACATTACGCTAGTATAGTATTGATTATTAACAAATACGTTAACGACGCGTTTTGATGCGGCAGGATTTTTTTCATCAATACGGTAGACAATAATGTGCGCACGCGGGTCGTGTATCTGCTCCGGCGCCTTGTCATTTTTGACTTCTTTAAACAACGATGGCGCAGGAGCGTTCTGCAATGGCGCCGCCTCAACATAATTGCAGTACAGGTAGCCTGTAAGTAATAAAACCATACTCAGCATTGCTCCCTGCATAAATTTAAAGGGACTATTCGATGCTTTGCATGTTAAACGTGAATTATTTTCCATATAACTCTCCTTAAGGTGCTTAATCACTATATTTAAAACACCTTATATCCGATGTTGAACAGGAGTTGACAACTCCTTAAAAAATAAAAAATGGGAAATTTAAACAGCGCAGAAGGGTGAGCCTACGCCTCTGGATAACGTTAAATCTCATTTACATTGATAACTCCTTTGTAAAGTTCAAGCAACGAGACATCATTGATAAATGCATTAAATTCTTTGTCTCCTTTCAGAGCGAACTTTCTCATCACATTATATTTA
Source organism: Pantoea sp. OVA07A (assembly GCF_019969975.1). NCBI lineage: Bacteria > Pseudomonadati > Pseudomonadota > Gammaproteobacteria > Enterobacterales > Erwiniaceae > Pantoea > Pantoea sp. OVA07A. The sequence continues at coordinate 4,106 of NZ_JAHXYM010000008.1, forward strand.
TGTGCATAGATTGTTTTAACTGACAAATCTAACCTTTTTGCTGTCTGGATTACACTGTATCCTTTCTTCAAAAAACTAAGCACCTGAAGTTGCACCACGGTGATACGTGCAAATTCGCACCGTAAACAGTCTGAAGGCAGATATCCCATAACTCTTCCCTGAGTGTTTAACCAGGCCTTGGTTATTTTCTCAGTGATTAAACGTACCGAATCCCTTTTTGACACTTCAAGCAAAGATTGATAACAAAATGGTAACGGGTTTTTAATTTCCTCTCCGAAATCATCGGTAAATACCAATATGATACTGCCAGGCTTTCGCTCGCGATAAGCGGGTTGACACATATAAAGACGCCATTGCGAAACATTGATCAGGATGAAGTCAGCCTGCCGCAGGTTATGACTATCAAAACCTGATAAAAATTTTACTTCTGCATCAGATAGCAGTGCCTCCTCAATTACCTTTGATATGCCCAGTCTGAAGAAGTAATTGTCATCCGTACAAACCACATTAACATCCATTTTTTCCCTTCAGCATCACAAAATTCACGATGACAAATATTATATTCAGGTGAACTTACCGTTAATCAGTACCAATTCGCCTTTCTCTTTTAGTTCCTTGAGCACTCTGCAAATGGAACTTTTTGATAAATGAGAACTATTTTCAATAAGATATAGTGCTGAAAATCGTTTCTTTAAATGAGTCGGCAGTTTTTTCCATCTTTCAATCAAAGAAAGAACTTCATCATATGAGTTACTTTTTGGTAACTGAATGTAATTCATCAGATCAGAATACTGTCCTGATAAAATAGACATTGCGTCATTAAAAAGATCTTTCTCAAAAACCAATCGCCAGAACACGTCATAGTCAATGAAACTGACTTTTCCATAATCGACTCGTTCCAGATAGACTGGCGGCTCGTCTAAAGCTGGAGTGACGCCGACAACAAACGGAGCGGATAAGATATTCAAAACCTTATTCTCGCCTTTAAGTTTAAGTAAAAAATCGCCGTCAAGAATGAACATAACGCGACGTACATGATCTTTAGTCAAATGATAACGGCGCTTGCCTCTTGAAATTTCATCTGGATTAGCAATCTGCGTAAATCCTGCTAATGCATCGATGATCCGTTCATGATTTTCAGTCACTCTATACATATTAATTAACTCAATCTAACTGACGCATTGGTCAGTGATTAGCAACAATTCGTAAAATCAGTTTTTTATAGTCTCTTTCTCTTTCGCCTGGTGTACTCGCTTACCTGAGCTCGCCTCCATAACTCGGGCAGTTAAAAATAGTCTTTATCGGTTCCACTATAATAAAACCGTCCCAACAAAATTCAAAACCGCAATTACAAATAAATAAAGACATTCAGGCTAATAAAAGAAACAATAACCAGATCTTACACCATTCAAACGCTGTTTAGTTAGCACATAAATCTACTTTGTAGCACCTTACGGGCAGTGTTATAACTTTTTTCCTAAAAAAAGAATTTCCCATTACCATTTGAAAGATGATGTTATGAGCATGCTATTTTAAAAGCACGCATTTAAACACCTCTCTCAATTTCCCAGCATGGCTGAAAAGAAACAAATCAAATTGGCATCAATGTTAATGCTCCTTACTAAAGTTACGCTGTCAGGCAGCATTGCATGGAAGGAATTAAACCACGGCACCCATCGAACAGATACTTAAATTGATTATCTTTAAATATTTAGTTTTTTATCCTGACATATATGATTTAATTAGCTTAAATCACCAGAAACTGGCAAATGGGATTTTTCCCTTTTTAATTCCACTTCTCAAATGACATCACATTCAGGCAAGTGAAATCATTAACTCATGAATTTATGCACAAGCTTATTCATAGATAAATCAGTTTCACTGAACCGCGTTCATGGCATGCGCTTCCCGGATGCCAGATAATTTTAAGCATCAGGCATAAGCAGTGCTGTTAATGGTTAAATCCCGCATAAGAATAATGTACGCTCAAAAAATTCCAGAATACCAACAGCAGTTAATATTATGTAAAAATATAATAGCCATATCCTTGCTTACGATAACAAAAGAAGAATTATGGATGTTTTACTATTTCATTTTTTATGACCACCCATTCTAATAGCGCCGTTCGCTAGAAGCGGCATAAATAATAATATTGAAAAAATGATACATGGAGATATCGATGAGAGAGTTAACATCTTTTGAAATGCAAAACGTTTCAGGAGCAGGTTTTTTTGACTTTATTGGCGCTGTAGTTGTCGGTGCCGTTACGGGTATTAGTTCTTTTGGTCTTAAATGGGGAATGAGTGGCGGAAGCACCGGTGGCGTGTTAGGCGTTGGTATTGTCTCTGCCGGTGTAGGTCTGATTGTCGGCGCAGTCCTTGGTCTTGTTGATGGTGCTTTATATGGTGCTATGAATGGCTGGGATAGCACGGCAGGCTGGTTTAACGCGGTCGTTGAAAACCAGTTTGATCCTAATGCATCTGTAATTACAGCTTAAGGAAACAACATGCGTGAATTGAACAATAAAGAAATCGAAGGCGTTAGCGGTGGTTCATTAACTTCGGTGATCCTGGATTTCTTTAAGCAGCTAGGCGCAAGCTCAGAAGAGAAAACTGAATGGACGCGCCCAGACTCAATTCCAGCAGCGAACCCGGTTAGTGGGTCTGCCTTTGGCATGGGTATTGTTGGTGTCGCAGCAGCAGTCGTATTTGGATTGCTGATTTTCTAATTCTCTTGTGAGGAATGAATCCTCCAGGGAAGTGAACGATTATTAAATCGTTCATTAATTGATGTTATTAATTATTTTATACAAAGGAAAGTATATGAAAAAGTTATCTATGGTTGCTCTTGGTCTGATGCTGGCTGCTGCTCACGTTAATGCTGCTGAAGCTTCAGATGGCACCATTAACTTCACAGGAAATATTGCGTCTCAGACTTGTACTGTAAGCGTAAACGGCGGCGGCAGCACTGCAACCGTTACACTGCCTAAAGTAGCAAGTAGTATTTTAAGCACATCTGGTCAGACTGCAGGTAACACTCGCTTCACTATGGCGCTGAGCAATTGCTCAGCTACGACTGGTGACGTGTACGCTTACTTTGAACAAGGTGCCAACGTCAATGCTGATGGTCGTTTGACCAATACTGGTACTGCAACGAATGTTGACCTGCAGCTGCTGGATAGCGGAAATGGCGTGTTGAACGCGGGTAGCACTGAGCAGACCACCTCTCCAAAAACTGTCGCTCTGACTGCTGGTGCAGGTACTCTGACCTATTCTGCTCAGTACTATGCAACTGGTGCAGCTACTGCTGGTACCGTCTTATCAGCTGTGAACTATTCAATCAATTACCTGTAATTGATTATGGTGGGAGCATCTGTTCCCACCTCTCTTCCTCTATCATCATTTCTGTCAAAATCATGAAAAAAAAAAGTTTTAAATTTTTGATCTCCTGTCTGCTGGCTTTTACGGTGACCTCATCGGCTTTTGCCAGCGTGACGATTATCGGCACCCGGGTAATCTACCCCGCAACAGAAAAAGAAGTCACAGTCCGCTTAGATAACCATGGCAATCAACCTGCGCTGGTACAGGCCTGGATTGACAATGGAAATCCTGATGAAGCACTGGATAAAATAAACGTACCGTTTGTCTTGCTACCGCCTGTTTTCCGTATGGAGGCTAACAAAGGACAGACATTACGTATCGTTTATACCGGTTCAAACCTGCCCAAAGATAAAGAGTCGGTATTCTGGCTTAACGTACTCGACATCCCTCCTCGCGATAAAAGCCTTGCGAATCAAAATCAGTTGCAAATGGCTATTCGTAGCCGCATCAAAATTTTCTTTCGCCCAGCCCGGTTCGATGCGATGCAAGCCACAGAAGCAGCGTCGGGTCTTATCTGGCATCAAGGGGAGAAAGCGAATCAGCTGACAGCAACCAATAACTCTTCGTTTTACGTCAACGTTTCACAGATCAATGCCGAGGATAACGCGGGGCGAAAAGTAGTCAGTGAAAAGGGAGATATGCTTGCACCAGGCGAAACAAAAAGCTTCTCCCTAAAAGGATTGAACGCAAATCAAATAAAAACAAACTTTCATTATCAATATCTGGATGATTATGGCGCTGCACGCAATGTAGACGCCAAAATTAGTCAGTAACTTTGGTAACTCATCAGGGGTAATAATGATGGCAAGGATGATTAAAAATAATAAACCAACGGCAAAAATATTTTACCGATCTTTTCTGGCGCTTTTTTTAACTGCATCAACAGGCGCCGCATTTGCAGAAAATTCGTATGATTTTGACGAATCATTTGTGAAGAATTTACCGGGCGTTAAAGTTGATGTGGCCCGCTATGCAACCGGTAACCCTATTGATCCTGGTACTTATACGCTGGATATTTTCCTGAATGGTCGTCAGATTGGTCGGGAAAATGTTCAGGTCATTCGTGAAGGGGCGGGTACCAAAGCGTGCCTTTCCTATGATCTGGTCAAAAGCTTGTCACTTAAGGACACAGTTTTTAGCCCGGGACAAGCTGAAGATTTGCGCTCTGGTAAACAGTGTATGGCGCTGGAGGAGGTGGTTAAAGAGAGTCATGCAGCTATCAATTCTGCCGATATGCAGATGGATATCTCAATTCCGCAAATTTATCTGTTGCGATCTGCGCGCGGCTACGTTGCGCCAGAATTCTGGGATAAGGGTGAAACAGCACTTACGCTAACCTATAACACTAACTATTATCGCTCTGTAAATCACGGTCAGCCATATGACTCATTTTATGGCCGTGCGCTGGCGGGCTTTAACCTTGGCGGATGGATGTTCCGTCACGATGGTTCTCTCAGCTGGCAACGTCAAAAAAACAACGAGTATCATCATTACGATGCAATTAATACCTATGTCCAGCGTGATATTCCGCAAATAAAATCACGGCTGTTATTAGGTGAAGGTAATACCAGTGGCGAAATTTTCGATACGCTTTCTTTTCGTGGTGCGCAAATATCTACAGTTGACCAGATGTGGCCAGACTCTCAGCGAGGCTATGCACCAGAAATCCGCGGCGTAGCCCGAACCAACGCTCAGGTAACTGTATCGCAAAATGGCAACAAAATTTATGAAACGACGGTCTCACCAGGCCCTTTTAATATCACCGATCTTTATCCTACAGGCTACGGTGGTGATTTAGACGTGACCGTGAAAGAAGCTGACGGCGGTGAGACCCGTTTCTCAGTTCCTTACGCAGCGATGACGCGTCTGAAACGTCCGGGCATGACTTTTTATAGTCTGACCGGTGGTGTATCCCGAAAAGACAATATGGTTTATACACCTTCGGTCTATCAGGGCACTATTCAGCATGGTTTTAGCAATAGTCTGACCGGTTACTCAGGTATTCTGGGATCAGATAACTACACCTCTGTGCTGTTGGGAGGTGCATTTGGTTTACCTGTTGGTGCGATCTCACTGGATATTACTGGCGCTCAAACAAAATATGGTGATGAGAAAAAGCAAGGTGTAAGTTATCGGGCAACTTATAGTAAGAAGGTTTCTCAGACTAACACGAATTTTACTCTGGCGGCTTACCGCTTCTCATCATCCGGTTATTACAGTTTTGATAACGCATTACAAATCAATAACTATTATAAAAAAAATCATAAAAACAGTTCGTCAAATTATCTTTCGCGCCCCAAACAACGTTTTTCTATGACGGCAAGCCAAAATTTTGGGGAGTCATATGGGAATATCTATCTTACTGGTTTCGTTCAGGATTACTGGGATTCTGCCGGAACAAATACGCAATTTCAGCTGGGTTACAATAATACAATTGGTCGGGTCTCCTATACTTTATCAGCAAACCGATTATTATATTCAACCGGCGGGCATGACACTCAACTGTCACTCGACTTCTCGGTGCCAATTGGCAGCGATAGTCAAAGTTATGTAACCGGAAGTGCGACACATAATAAACAAGGTGTGAATGCACAAACAGCTGTCAATGGAGTTCTGGGTGAACATGACCAATATAACTATAACGTTGGAATAGCGCGCGATACTGATAATGAGAAGTCCGGTTCAGTTAGTGGGCAATACCGTTCGCCCTACAGTATGCTGACGGCGTCTTATACTAAAGGGGAAAACTATTATTCTGCCTCGGGTGGTATCAGCGGTGCGGTAGTCGCTTTACCTGATAGCATTAATTTCAGCGCTTATCAGTCTACGACTTATGCTGTTGTTACCGCAGAAGATGCAGAGGGCGCGCGTGTACTTGGCTATCCCAATATTGTGTTAAACGGCAGCGGCAAAGCTATTGTGCCAAACCTTAACCCGTACCGGATAAACGAACTGGCCATCGACCCAAAAGGAATTCCACTGGATGTTGAGCTTGAATCAACTCAGCAGCGCGTTATTCCTGTTGAGGGTGCAGTCGTCAGACTTGATTATAAAACCAGCAAAGGAAAGCCACTGTTAATTCGGGCTAATCAGCCGAACGGAAATGCCTTGCCATTTGGTGCAACGGTTAATGATGAAGACGGTAACCTTATCACCACTGTTTCACAGGGTGGTCAGATTTATGTGAGGTTAAATAAAGATGTCAGCCGCCTGCATATTTCCTGGGGTAAAGCAGCCAGTGATAAGTGTCTGGTTAACCTGGAGTCTGGTGTTGTTAATTCCAGTGAAAACAACACCCTTGCAAGGCTCACAACAACATGCAGCAGCGATCAATCAAAACCTGTTCGCTACGTGTCTAACGGCGAAATGAACAAAGATAATCAGGGTTAATCGGGTGACATTATGATGTTTATTAACTTAAGAAGGACACTGACCAGAATAGTCAGCATCATGATTATAGTATCTGGTTTCGTCATGCTAGCACCAATTAATGCGAACGCGGCAGATGATGTCACACTGACGTGCAAAAAATCTCTTTCTGATGCGGTATTAGATTTCCGCTCACTGGGGATAAACATTTCGGCAGCTGTTCCGGTTGGCACGGTCGTTTATAGTGGCAATTTAACAGTCACGTTCAAATGTGCCCTGGATAATCTGCAACAGTTTTTAGATGGATTAACAGCAGAGGTTTACTTAAAGCGTAAAACAATAGCTGAAGATGCACTTGGTTATGGATTGACCATTTATACCGGTTACGGTGGTGAAATGTCCACCGACGCTGCCAATATTCCTACCGGCAACAAGATCGCTACTTACGCGTTAACCAGTGGCGGTACAGTCGGTGCTTATACTGATGTCACATTGAATGTGCCTTTTCAGATTGTGCGGACGTCAAACTCGATGGCTGGCCCCAATTTGCTTCCGGACTATGTCAACGTATTTGATGTAGGCTCATTGGTATCAGGAAATGACCTGAAACTTTATGTCAGATATATTAAAAGCGGCATCACTGTGAGGGATCAAACCTGCTCAGCAGCAGGCGATGTTAACCCGAAGGTGTCATTAGGGAGTTACACAGCGAATACCAGTAGTGGGTTGGGTTCCGGTATTGGACAAACCAGCCCATCTACCGCTTTTAATCTTCAGCTTAACTGTGAGGCACTTCTTTCAGGTACCTTTGACGTTATGATGCAGTTGGATGGGGATGCGGCTGATGGGCTATCGGATGTCGGCGTAGTTTCTCTGAATTCGACCTCAACTGCCAGCGGAGTGGGTGTTCAGATTCTGAATGAAAGCCAGCAACCTGTTGCACTGGCAGCACCATACAGAGTTGCAGCTTATCCACTGTCGTCTGCATTGATAACAGTGCCCTTATATGCACGTTATTACCAGACTGCTGCCACAATAACTCCTGGTAGTGCTAACGCAGTTGCTACCTATACCATTAGTTATCAGTAACCATATGGGCTCTTCGGAGCCCTTTACCAGACTTTATAAACTGAGAAAGGATTTTATCAGTGGATAGGCCATTAAAAGGAAGGAGGTTTAAAGTTGGTGTCTCTGATGAGAGTCCTTTTATTTTTTATTCAATACAAAAAATACTCTCAACCGGATTTCACAACCTGGACATTGCAGCATACCCGGTAGAAGCAGAAAACCTTTTTGTAAAACTTAATAGCGATCCTCCTGATATATTAATTACTGATTTTTGCTTTAACTTTGAACGTAATGATTTGAACGGCGTTAGAAAACTAGAAGAAATTTACAACCATAATGCTAACCTTAAAATCATTATCTTTACGGCACAGAATAGCCCGGCCATTTTGAAAAGAATATTGCAAATTCCGGTAAATGCAATAGTGAGCAAACGTGATGATATACGGGATCTGGTAGAAGCTTTGCACTGGGTTTGCTCATCGAATTCTGAAATATTTTATTCAGAAAAGATGAAAGATCTGGCGCATTCTGCTTCAGAGGAGCCCGCACAGACTCTTTTATCACCCGCAGAAGTTGAAGTAATCAGACTTTTTGCTATCGGGTACAGTTTAATGGAGATAGCTAAAGCACGTAAACGTAGTATCAGTACGGTTGCAACGCAGAAATATAACGCCATGCGTAAACTTCAGCTGCAGTCTAATACTGATTTGATTAAATATGTCTTTGCCCAGCAACTCATTTAATTTCGGGCTTAATTTTTAAGAAACAGCGAGCATCATGAAATTTTATAATTTTAAAATTGCATTTATTGTACTGTCCTGCGTGCCATTTGGATCTTATGCGACCAGCTTACAGCAGGCTGCCCGAGCCGCATTAACCTATGACTCTGCATTGCAATCCAGCCAGATGACCAGTGAAGCCGATCAGCAAAAATACTGGCAGGGTATGGCCGGAATGTTGCCCACATTGACGCTCGAAGGAAACTGGGATCGTCAGGAACAGCCGGATAAAAAATATCAAAGTGGTGTAACAAATCACAGTTACGATCTCAGTGTCAGACAACCCCTGTTTGATATGAGTAAATATGCTGGCTGGCGTAAAGGCGTTGCTATTGCCAATACCGCTGAAGCCCAGTCAAAAAAAGCTGAAGAAAAGTTATTAAATGCGATCAGTAATGCCTACTTTTCGGTGCTCTATCAGCAGGAAGTTTTACAGGCTGCGAAAGCTGCCAGTCACAACTTCAAACAACAGCAGCAAAAACTGCAGGCCGGTATTCTGAATGGACAAAACACTCGTACAGAGCTGGATGAAGCTAAGGCCAATTACGCTCTTGCTCAGGCCAAAGAAATAGAGGCGAGTAGTCAGTTATTGCTGGCTGGAGAAGCATTTCGTCGCTTATCGGGTGTCAGCCCGGACACTGTCGAGCCGGTAAACTTTCAGTGCCTTAACGCTTCGCCCTACGCTTCTTTAACTGATGCGATTAATGCCAGCCAGCAACGTAACACTGAAATCAAAATTGCCCTGTTTCAGAATGATCAGGCCGATGCTGATGTATTGGCTGCAGATGGCGCACATATGCCTGTCGTGTCACTTTACGCCAGATATGGCAAAAACTGGAGCCGTAACGATAACGACGACAATTTACTTTATGATGCTATTTTTGGCACTAACTCTAAAAGTAATAATCTGCAGTATGGCGTTAACGTTTCTATTCCATTATTCGCGGGTGGCAGCCAGATTTCACAATCTTATGAAGCAGCCTATCGCCGTCAGGCAGCGAAATATTCCACCATGGAAGCACAACGCAAAGCGACTACAGATACACGTTCAGCATGGCTTAGTCTTACGAATGGAAAAGCGTTAATCAACGCGCAGAAAAATGCCGTCGAGTCTTCACGCGAAAAAGTGGTGTCTGTTCAATATGGCCGGGAAATGGGTTTCCGTACGGTAAATGATGAGCTTGATGCCCAGCAAAAATATTTTAGTGCGCTTAAAGATCAGGCTGAAGCTCGCTTCAATTACCTGAACGCCCTCATTAATCTGGCACAAAGTACCGGATCACTATCAATCGACATGCTGAATTTTTTTCAGTGCCGTTAATCCCTTACTCATGATGATTATATAAATGGAACAGTCACTATTCCGTCAGGAGGCACTTGATGCAGCCAACCGTGGAAACCTGGGCATTGTGGCACTCTATTGCCCACCTTATCGCTGGTTAGTTATTTCCGTTGTAGTGCTGATCACTGCCGCGACAGCGCTGTTTTTTATATTTGGCAGTTATACAAAATATGAATCCTCTACCGGAGAACTGCTGCCTAAAAATGGCATGCTGATCATTCCGCCCCCCGTAAGCGCTACGGTGGTCGATATTCCGGTAAAAGAGGGCCAGCATGTTGAAAAAGACGATGTGCTGATGGTGTTGTCATCAGAGGTTTCAACGCAGTTAGGTCAGACTCGTCAGGTTATTGCCGAGAATCTGAAAGGCCAGCGTGAAAGGCTTCAACAGGATCTGGTGACGCTTGAAAAGCTTCATCAGGTTGAAATGAAGGGCCTGACCGACACTATCGCCAGCCTGAAACTGCAACAGGAGCAGCTGAAGCTGCAATTGACACACCGTCGGAAACAGGTTTCCCTGGCGAAAATGCAGTTGGACAAGCTGGAAGCCATGCACAACGAAGGGTATGCCTCAAGCCGTCAGATGGAAGAGCAGGAGTCTAATCTGCTCGATAGCCAGGCGCGCTACCAGGAATATCAACGTCAGCTGTTGGACATCTCGCAAAAAATTGTTCAGACCGAGCAACAGCTGCATGAAAAACCGCTGGATGACGAGAAAAAGCGTAACGATATCGAGCGCCAACTGGCTGATAACCGTCAGTCGATGGCTGAAAATGAAGCGCGCCGCTCGTTTGAATTACGTGCGCCTAAAAGCGGGTATGTCGGCATGATTATGGTCAAAAATGGACAGATGCTCACCGCCGGTCAGTCAGCCATAGCAGTTTTGCCAAGCAATACTGAACTGGTCGCCCGCATCATGGTAAACACGCAGTCCATTGGTTTTATCCAACCGGGACAGCGGGTGGTGCTGCGCTATAAAGCGTTTCCTTATCAAAAGTTTGGTCAACAGTATGGAAAAGTTATCGAGGTTTCACGCACCGCTCTGTCTCCTCAGGAAGTCACTACGTTAACCGGCAAAAACAATATTCAGGAACAGCAGTACCGCGTGCTGGTCTCCCTGGACAAACAATCAATTACTGCTTATGCGCAGAATGAAAAACTCAAGCCGGGTATGGCGCTGGATGCTGATTTTATCGTCGACAAACGTCGTCTTTATGAATGGGTGCTGGAGCCAATTTTTGCGCTTGGACACAAAATCTCTCTCTGATTAAAAGGTCTGTTCTGTGTTGTTATTAGAGAAACTCAATTTTAAATGGTTTAACCGCCTGCCGATGATTCGTCAGTCACAGGCGACGGAATGTGGTCTTGCTTGTCTGGGGATGATTGCCAATTATCACGGTCATGAAATCGACATGATCACCCTGCGTCGCAGGTTCGCAACGTCGCTTAAGGGTGCAACACTTAGTGATGTCATTGCCATGGCACAACAACTCAATATGAGTTCCCGTGCGTTACGCGTTGATATGGAAGAGCTGTCTAAATTACGCATGCCCTGCATTCTGCACTGGGAATTGAACCATTTCGTTGTGCTAAAAAAAGTGCGTGGCAATAAGATCACGCTTCACGATCCTGCACGCGGCATTCGGGAACTGACATTTAAAGAAGCATCACCGGCGTTCACCGGCGTTGCACTGGAGCTGGTTCCCTCCTCCACTTTTGAGGTCAAAAAAGAAAAAGAAAGCATCTCGATGATGAAGCTGGTGGGCAGTGTGACAGGGGTGAAATCTGCCTTTGCTCAGGTGCTTATCCTGTCCATCGCTCTGGAACTTTTCGGCGTACTCTCCCCCTTCTTTATGCAGTGGGTGATGGATATGGTGCTGGTCTCCGCAGATTACTCGCTACTCTCCTTGCTCGGGATCGGCTTTATCATGATTGCGTTGTTTCAGACCATGATTACAGCGCTGCGCTCATGGGTGATGAGCTGGTTCTCAAGCCAGCTCAGCGTGCAGTGGACGGTCAATGTCTGTCACCATATGTTAAAGCTGCCACTTGAATGGTTCGAATCCCGTCACGTTGGTGACATCCTGTCCCGCTATGGCTCGCTGAACACCATCCAAAGTACGCTGACCAGCCGCTTCATTAGTACTGTGCTGGATGGGGTAATGTCGATCGTGACAGTAGTGATGCTGTTTATCTATAACGCTAAGCTTGCCTGGCTGGTAATTGGCCTTTTTGTCGCCTATGCACTGTTACGCTTCATGGCTTATGATCCTGTTCGCCGCGCCAACGAAGAGCAAATCATCAGTTCAGCCCGCACGCAATCTTCATTACTGGAAACGCTTCGCGGTATCCAGGCAGTAAAAACCAATAACAAGCAGGTGCCTCGTCTCTCCGCCTATATGAATTTCCTGGTGGATACGACCAACAAAGGCATTGTGATTCAGAAGCTTAACATTTTGTTTGGTTCCGCCCAGGGATTGCTCACTTCTGTAGGCAGGGTAGTACTGGTCTGGCTGGCTGCGCTGCAAGTACTGGATGGCAACTTCTCTGCAGGTATGCTTACCGCCTTTATTAGCTTCTCCGATCAGTTTATGAGCCGCGGTGCAGGTCTGATCAACGCCGTAATCGACTTCAGAATGCTGCGTATGCATGGTGAACGACTGGCCGATATCGTGTTGTCAGAAACTGAAGTCAGCTCAGAAGCCAGTCCGGTACTGGTGAGTAAAGATACGCATGATGAGACAGAAACGCCGCAGGATATCAAACTAACGGATATCCGCTTCCGCTATGCACCTACCGAACCCTGGGTAGTAAATGGTGCCAGTCTGGAAATTAAGGCTGGCGAAAGCGTTGCGATTGTCGGCCCTTCAGGTCAGGGAAAGACCACCATGGCCAAAATCATTCTGGGTCTGCTGCACCCGGAAGGTGGAACAATCACCGTGGGCGGAATGGACATTACCCAGACAGGACTTGAACACCATCGTAACCGCATCGGCTGTGTTATGCAGGATGACATCCTGTTCTCAGGCTCGATCAGTGAAAATATTAGCTTCTTTGATAATAATCCTGACCACGCAAAAATTACCCGTGTAGCACGCCTGGCGCAAATTCACGGCGATATCATGAAAATGCCGATGAACTATCAAAGCCTTGTCGGTGATATGGGATCGTTTCTCTCTGGCGGGCAGCTGCAGCGTATTCTGCTAGCTCGCGCCCTCTACCGCGAACCAAAAATACTGGTACTGGACGAAGCAACCAGTCATCTGGATATCTATAACGAAGCGCAGATCAACAATGCAATAAAGCAAATGAAAATCACCCGAATCATGATTGCACATCGCCCGGAAACCATAAGAAGTGCAGATAAAATCGTCCTGTTAAATAACGGTACGCTCAGTGAAGTTACCGCAGAGCAGTTATTTGGCCAGACAGAAAAAACTAAAAAAATGGAGATTACACATGGATAAAAATATTTGCCGGTTTAGCGAAGGTATGATTACTTTACCGGAAGGCTACTGCGAGCGAACCCTGAACACGCTGGCGGATCCCCGTTCAGCGATGCCACCCGTCACTATTTCTCGTGATAAACTGGCCAATCACAACAATCCAGAAGAATATATCAGCAGCCAGCTCGCTATTCTGCAGAGACAAATGAAAGACTGGCAACAGCAAGAAAATCAACCCGTGGTGTTGGGCGATAATCTGAGCACAGGCATCATGATTACTTATGATTTTCTGCGCCCGGATAATATCCGGCTTTATCAAAAACAGGCGATTTTCACCTTAAACCTGGAGGATGTATTAATTTTCTCTTTGTCAAAGGCTGCCCCCCTGACCGATGAAGAAATTCAGCTGTTTAATAATATCCTGAAGAGTTTCCAGAGCTGGCCCTGATGCTTTTCCTCAGCAAAGCCTGACGACATAACGCTAAAAGAAAAACCGGGCAGGATAAACCCTTCCCGGTTTCATGCATTCTGAACACCGCTAAATTAGCCGTTTACAGAGCTTAGTAACGCTGACAGGTAAAGAGATAGGAGATCGGCCCACCGATAATATAGGTATTTTTATCAATCTTATCGACATCCAACTGCAGATGCGTTGGATCCAGCGTGATCTCTGCTAACAACTTATTAAAGATGACATCAGGAGTAGTATCAGTATTCGAAGTGACAACTTTGCTGATCTGATACCGGTAAGTATCATCGGAAATTTTAGCGCCATTGATTAATGCAATCCTTCTGTTAAGAATAGTAACACCGTCATTGCTCGTTGCCTGCCCATTCAGCAAAAGATAGCCTGAATCCTTTTTATCAAAACGTAAATCCTGGGCAACAGCGAACTCATTTCGTTTATCATCATTACGACTGAGATCGTAACGGCTAAACGCTGAGCAGCGAAAAGGAAAATCTTTGGCCTGATGTGTTAAGTAATAAACCCCTGCAAAAGTCACCATTAATAGCGCAGCCAGCATGAAGATAATATTAATACCAATGCTCCGCTTCATCCCATTCTCCAGTCAAGATAATAAAAATTGTCGCATGAGATGATATGACCATCGCTATTAATTTTACACGATGAAAGAATCGTTCTTCCGAAATTCTTAGTAGTAAAAGAGGTGTTTTTATCAAAAATAATCCGGTGACCCGCATCGCAGGTTTGATTATTTTCCCTTAGAATTTGCACTATTTGCTTACCCAATGCCTGTCGTTCAACCTCATCCAGACCCTGCAATAATACTGCTTCGCAGCCACCTTCAAGTTTTATTGAACTCATTGGAATAATTTGCTCGTCAGGACGCGATACCGTGAAATACCAGAGCACCATGCCCAGCACTATCAGAGCAACAGAAGCAAACCAGTATCGCCGGGTGACGTTAACGGACGTAGCTGGCAGCTGATTACCGGGCGGAGTGGCAGGCAGGACAACGTTTTCAGCAGACCCTTCAGTTATACTTCCTTCCGATATGTCATCAGTTAAAACTTCCGTCACCCCCATGACCGGGGCTGATTGACGTTCAATTTTAATATCGGTATTCAGGCGTATACCAATTTTCGGGATGGTGATAATCAGATTTTCACAGCCATAAGCCGCGAGCGCCCTGCGCACAATACTCAGATATTGATTCAGATTACTATTCGATCCACGCAGGCCATATTTATCCCAGACCTCGGTCAGCAACGTATCACGCGCCAGTATTTCTCCCCCGGAATTCAGTAACTGCTCAAAAAGCCGACCTGAAGAAATACTGAGGCTCAGCGACTCCTGAGTAGGAATGTGGCTAAGCGTGCAGTCATCAGAATTGTAAGAAACCTGATCATCGATTATGTAAATCATTAAGAAATCACTGAATTTCCGCTCATTTATCGACAGTATAATTCAGCTTATATGAAGAAGCACTACAGACGCGTTAATCAGGCGATTAAGGAAATTTTTACAGATTAGCCAGCAAAACAGGCCGTGCAGAGTGCGTCACTGCCCGGCAGCTGGCTAATAATTTAAGAAACGACGAAGAATCATAAAGTTAGCGGCAATTTTTATGGCTGATTAGCGGCAGCAAACTCCGCATAATTACTTTGTGTAATGGTTTTATAGGGGATCCAGTTCAGTGATTCGACTTTCTGTTTATCCAGTAACGCTTTCACGACTTTCACAGCGCCTGTCGCCTGCCCTTTCGCATCCTGGAAAATAGTCAGCGTCATCTTTCCATTTTTGACGAACTGCTGACCATCAGGCGTGCCATCGATCCCGGCAACCAGAATGTGGCTGTTTTTCGCCTGATTCAGCGCCATAATAGCCCCGATAGCCATTTCATCATTATTGGCGGCGATTGCATCGATCGGTCGCTGATTAAGCAGCCAGCCCGAAACTACGTCTACCGCTTCATTACGCTGCCAGCGTGCAGTCTGTTTTTCGATTACCGCCATCTGCTTATATTTAGCGATCACCGCTTCAACGGCACGCGTCCGTTCCCGCGCTTCTTCATTTGATAATGCGCCCATTAAAATGGCGACATTGCCCCGATAGTTCATCTGTTTTGCCAGCGCTTCCATCTGCATCTCACCCCCCAGGGCAGAGTCAGAACCGACATAGGCCATACTGGACGGTAATTTCACTTCCGGTTTACGGTTAACAAACACCAGCGGAATGCCCGCCGCTTCTGCCGCTTTCACCATCGGCAGTACGCCCTGTGTATCGACCGGGTTGAGAATAATGGCATCCACGCCCTGATTGATAAAGTCTTCAACCTGCTGTACCTGAAGAGCTACATCCCCTTTGGCATCGACGAACTGCCCATCCATTTTCAGCGCTTTTATCTCATCCACCATCTGCGTCCGCAGAATCGATACGAAGTTAAGATCGAAATTAGCCAGTGCGACACCAATTTTAGGTGTTTTAGCCCAGGCGGTAACGCTGATCATCAGGCTGAGCAGCAGTGCTAACATTTTGGTTTTCATCGCGTAATCCTGTAGGGTTTATTATTGATAGAACCGCCGGGCAACAGGCAAATACCCGGCGGCAGAGCTCACAACGTAAAGTGATCGCGGAACTGTGCCAGGGCTGTTTCGCTGTCGCCTTCGGCCCAGCCCTCCAGCGCAACGACGCCGCAATAGCCGACCTGCTCCAGCGCACGGGCAATAGCGCGATAGTTAATTTCCCCGGTGCCAGGCTGCATGCGGCCCGGCACATCAGCCACCTGGATTTCACCGATAGCGGGGCCGCAGCGTCGTATCAGCTCTATCAGGTTGCCCTCTCCAATCTGGGCGTGATAGAGGTCCAGATTCATCTTCAGTGCCGGGCTGTTGACCGCTTCGACCAGCGCCAGCGTATCGGCAGCCCGTGCGAACGGCGTACCCGGATGATCAACCGCCAGATTCAGGTTTTCGAGAGTAAATACTCGCCCGGCCTGCTCGCCGAGCGCAGCGACACGCCGCAGGGTGTCGGCCGCTTTAAGCCACATCTCACCAGTGACCACCTCAACCGGACGAACCGCCTGGCCGTGAGCATCCAGCCCGGTGCCATGCAGATTCAGGCTCGGGCAGTTCAGACGATCTGCAATCGCCAGTGAGGTTTCTGCGCTATGCAGCAACTCTGCAATCTCATCATCATCAGTCAGGTTACCGTTGAGGTAGCCGGTCATGGAGGTAAAACGCGCACCTGTCGCCACCAACGCGTCGATATCTTTGTTGGCCCAGTTCCAGATCTCCACGCCAAATCCCAGCGCATGAATCCGCTCAACACGCGCGATAAAAGGCAGTTCGAGAAACACCATCTCCGCACAGACTGAAAGCTGATAACCGGCCATTAGCGTTCTCCCAACAGAATGGGTTTGCGTTGCTGCACCGATTCAATACAGGCCAGCGCAATTTCCAGCGCGTTACGCGCATCAGTGCCAGTAGCGCGCGGCGTGTCACCGTGCAGAATCGCGCGGGCGAATTCTGCCATTTCAGCAACATAGGCCTCACGCAGCAGATCGGTATCCATTCGAGACGTTGCGATGGCAATACCCTCGGCATGATAGCGCACACAGTTGTCCTGATTGATGTTGCCCGCCTGCAGCATACCTTTACTGCCAAAGACCTCACCGCGAACGTCATAACCGTAAACTGCCTGGAAGTTGGCTTCCGCAGTGGCAATGGCACCGTTATCAAAGCGGATGGTCACCACCGCGGTATCAAGTAATCCCTTATCTTTAAAATCGGGACGCACCAGCGCATCAGCCAGCGCATAGACCTCAACCGGCCGGGAACCCGGATTGAAGTGCAGCAGGGTGTCGAAGTCATGGATTAAGGTTTCAAGGAAGATGGTCCACTGCGGGATCGGGGCCGGATCGCGCAGGCCAGGGTCGCGTGTCACTGAACGGCTTAGCTGGGTGGTGCCATTGGTGCCTGCTCTGACAGCTTCAATAGCTGCGGCGAAGCCTGCACTGAATCGACGATTGAAGCCGACCTGCAACACAACGCCCGCATCCTGTGCGGCGGCAATAGCCCGATCTGCCTCATCCAGCGTTACCGCCATCGGTTTTTCGCAGAACACGTGCTTGCCAGCCCGGGCTGCAGCGATCACCAGTTCGGCGTGAGTGCGAGCCGGCGTAGCAATAGCAACGGCATCGATTTCGCTGTCATTGAGTAACGCCTGGATATCGGTATAGGCTTTCTCCACCCCCAGCCGGTCTGCCAGTTTCTGCGCTGCGCCGGGTTGCAGGTCGGCGACCGCTGTCAGCCGTGCCCCAGGCACCCGCAGCGCCAGATTCTCTGCATGAAAACTGCCCATGCGGCCAGCACCGATCAATCCCACTCGTACTGTTTTAAGGTTCATAACTGCTCCTGTTTTTTGTTGTCAGCCCAGTCAGGCTGAATAGGGTGTCCGGATGTCGCCTGCGCTTTGGCGGCAAAACGACGGGATTTTGAAAGCATCAGCGGCTCGATGTGCTCCAGTGAGATGCCTCGGGTTTCAGGCAGAAAACGTTTTACAAACCAGAAGGCCACCAGGCAGCCAGCGGCGCAGAGCATCAGTGGAAAAGCACCATGGAAGTGATCCATCAGCAAACGGCTACGGTTCATCATCGGGAAAGTCTGAGTAACGATGAAATTGGCGAGATACATCGAAGAAAAGGCGTAGCCCATCGCGACGGCACGAATCCGGTTGGGAAATATTTCAGAGATCAGTAGCCAGGCACCCAGACTCCATGACATACCAAAAATCAGTACGAACGCCACCAGGCCCACGACCGGCAGCAGGCCACCGATCTGCGCTATAAAAGCCCAGGCGGTAATCACCAGGCTGACAGCGCAACCCAGCGCTCCCCAGCGCAGCAGACGCGTCCGTCCCCAGCGATCCACTGCGTTCAGACAAAACGCTACTCCGACCAGCAGCGCCAGTCCGAGGAAAATGCTGTGATAGAGGGAGGTCTGTGTATCCGGTGAGATGTTCTGCAGCAGCGACGGTGCGTAATACAGCAGGATGTTGATGCCCGAAACCTGCTGCAGAATTGCAATCGCGCAGCCGATCAACAGGATGTAACGCATTCTGGCGTCGCGGAGCAGACGGGTTCCCTGCTGACGGGTAACAGAATCCGCGTCCGGCGCACTGATTTCTGCCAGCAGACGCCGCGCATGTTCAGGCGTCGAAAGCCGGGTCAGCACTGCCAGCGCGCGTTCACGCTTGCCGTTTAACGCCAGCCAGCGTGGTGATTCCGGCATAAAGGGCACCAGTGCCAGAAACAGCAGGCAAGGCACCACACCCGACGCCAGCATCCAGCGCCAGCCTTCACTGACTATCCAGGCATGGGGCATACCGCGTGCAATCAGGTAATTCACCACATAGACCGTGACCTGACCGCCAACCATCAGCATCTGCTGCAGCCCAAGCATGCGCCCTCGCCAGTCCTTAGGTGAGACCTCTGCGATATAGAGCGGCGTAATTGCCGACGCCATCCCGACCGCCAGGCCACCCACCAGCCGGTAAATCACAAACCCGGTTAGTGAATCTGCCAGCGCAGAACCCACCGCAGACACGGCAAACAACAGCGCGGTGATCACCAGTGTAGGTTTACGCCCGATCCGATCTGAGATCGCGCCGACACAGCCAGCGCCGACGATACAGCCGAGAATGACATTTGAAACAGCCCATCCACTTTGCCACGGCGTTAGCGCAAGGTGTTCCGTTAATGGCTCAATAACGCCGGAAATCACTGAGGCGTCATAACCGAGGATCACCCCGCTCAAGGAGGCGATGGAACAGATGAACAGCAACAACTTCAGATTATGTTTACGCATAACACCTTAACTTTCCCATTGTTTTTGACAGGTGAGAGTTAATGTCAGCGTTGCAAAGTGGATGCCAGTTTTAAAGCGGGCTTTTATGTGAACGCGCTCGCAGATGGCGCGTCCTGATTGAAAATAAAATTTACATGTCAACTTAACATGTCATTAAAATGGACATTCCATCGACCACGGGAGAGTGAAATGCAATCTCTGCATGATTTGCTGCCTAATAAAGAAGAGAGCGATGCCATATTCAGCCTGCCGGAAGGCGGTGATGCGGCACAGTGGGAAGCTCGGTTTGCCCAGGGCTGGCAGGCATTTAGCCAGGGTGAACAGCCGCGCTGGATACGCCGCAGTATTTTGCAGTCATGGAACCGCTCGCACGAACATGGCATCGATCCGGTATCTTTTGAGTACAGTGCCTCCGATCCAACGGAGCTGGCCGCCGTTCTGCGTCATAACAGTGAGCTGATTACTGTGGCGCATAGCGTGATGGAGAACCTGCTGGCTTACAATCCCGACGGTCATATCAATCTTACAGATGCGCAAGGCATCGTACTGAGTTTTTGCGGCAGCGACCTGACTCCGGTCGGCAGCATCCTGCGTGAGGAGGTGCTCGGCACCAACTGCACCGCGCGCTGCCTGCGAGAGCAGCGGCTGGTCTATGTACTCAGCGGAGAAAACTGGAAAATCGCGCTGCGTGAACGTAACCGGCAGTGCGCCGCAGCTCCTATCCGTGATGCCAGCGGTCGTATGACCGGCGTACTGACGCTGACCGCCACGCCTGACAATTTCAGTGCCCATACGCTGGGCACCGTGCAGGCTGCAGCAGAGGCAATTGGCCAGCAACTCACCTTACGCCGTCTGCTGGCCGAGCAGCAGTCGATACTGGAGACCCTGAATGAGGGCGTTGTGGTCTGCGACCGCGACGGGCGCATCAAAACCCTGAACCGCTACGCTCGTCAGATCTTTGCCGGTATTGATACCGACAACGCCCTGATCGATCAGGTGCTGCAGCCCCAGTCCGGTTCATTGCTCACACTGCCCTGCTGTAATGACCGCGAGATGGTGTTCCGCCCCGATGGCAGACCCAGTGTTTCATGCCTGGTCTCGCTGATGCCGGCACCGGACGGCGGTCGCATCCTGTCGCTGCGGGAAAATCAGCGCATCCGTGCCATTACCCGTCGTGTGCTCGGCGTCAGCGCCAGCTATACCTTTGAGATGATTCGTGGTCAGGCACCCACGCTGCAGAAGGCTCTTCAGGATGCCCGCGCCAGCAGTCGCAGTGACAGTACCGTTCTGCTGACCGGTGAAAGCGGAACCGGTAAAGAGCTGTTTGCTCAGGCGATCCACAATGCCAGCAGCCGGGCGCATGAGTCCTTTGTCGCGGTTAACTGCGGCGCACTGCCGCGTGACCTGGTGCAGAGTGAGCTATTCGGCTACGTCGATGGCGCGTTCACCGGCTCACGGCGCGGCGGTTCGGCAGGTAAATTTGAGCTGGCCGACGGTGGCACGCTGTTTCTGGATGAGATTGGCGAAATGCCACTGGAGGCACAGACCAGCCTGCTACGCGTGCTGCAGGAGAGTGAGGTGCTGCGCATCGGAGCGGCGCATCCGCTGAAAGTGGATGTCCGCATCGTGGCGGCAACCCATTGCGATCTGCTCAGTGCAGTGGAACAGGGTGCTTTCCGCCGTGACCTGTTCTATCGCCTCAATGTTATCTCCCTGACCATCCCTGCCCTGCGTGAACGCCAGAGCGACATTCCTGATCTGGTGAATACCTTCATTCACGCCCTGTGTCAGCGGCTGAATAAAACGCCTCCGCAGGTGAGCATTGAAGCAATGAACGCCCTGCAGGCATGGCACTGGCCCGGCAACGTGCGCGAGCTGGAAAATCTGGTCGAGCGGATCGTTAATCTTTGCCAGAGCAGCATCATCGACCTTGCCGATTTGCCGCCAGCGATGGTGACGCGCGCAGCCGAAAACAGACCAGCGGCCAGCAGCCTGTTGCAGGATAATGAACGAGCCTGCATCCTGCAGACCCTTCGCGCGCAGGGGGGTAATCTGCGGCAGTCCGCTAAGCTGCTGGGCATTTCTCGCACGGCGCTCTATAACAAGCTCAATCAGTGGAATATCTCTATAGATACGCTGCGCCAATAACCGGCTGGTGGCACTCAGCAACACCAGCATACATTCAGCCCGTTCAAAATATGGCTTTTGATCGCAACAGGGCCTAAAATGTGACCACCCTTAACAGTGGTCACTGAATTTTTTTCACCCACCTTTGATCTGCCAGGTTCTGACAATGACTCAATCCGTAACGGAAAATGGCACACGCGGCCCGGCCGGGCACAATGTGCGTGACCAGATTGTCGATGCTGCCATGCAGCACTTCGCGCATTATGGTTACGAAAAAACCACCGTCTCCGATCTCGCCCGTGCTATCGGCTTTTCCAAAGCGTATATCTACAAATTTTTTGAATCAAAACAGGCGATTGGCGAAGTGATCTGCTCCACCCGGCTTGCGATGATTATGCAGCACGTCGAAGTCGCTATCGCCGATGCGCCTGGAGCATCGGAACAACTGCGGCGACTGTTCCGCACGCTTTCCGTCACCGGCACTGAACTCTTTTTTCACGAACGTAAACTCTATGATATTGCTGCCGTCGCGTCGCGTGACCGCTGGCCGTCGGCGATGGCGCATGAAGAACGACTGCTCAGCCTGATTCAGCAGATCCTGCGCCGGGGGCGTGAAGCAGGTGAGTTTGAGCGTAAAACCCCGGCTGACGAAGCGGCGGAGGCAATCTATCGGGTGATCAAACCCTACGCCAGTCCGGTACTGCTGCAGTACAGCCTTGATGACGCTGAAGAAGCCTCTGCACAACTGGCAGCGCTGGTGTTACGTAGCCTTGCGCCCTGAACATTGCGCATGATGTGACTATTGACTTATTTAGTCACAAGAGCAACGATAGCACTCTGTCTGGTTATCGCTCAGGATTCTGATGCTGCTAAGCTTATCTCTCTCTGCTCTATTCCATCCCTGCGTTCGTCCATCGCACTATTCTACGCAGGGTCTCACCTTCCGCACTCAAGGCTTATATCCATTGTCTGCGGTAGCAATTCAATCACTGTCCGGACTCTCTACGGGAGCAAAATTATGAGTCACTTAGCCTCATCACAACGCATTGTCATTACCGGCGCGGGCATCGTCTCGCCACTGGGTTGTGGCATTGAAACCGTCTGGCGGCGATTAACAGCAGGAGAATCAGGTATACGTACCCTTCCCGATACGCTTACTGCTGGCACCGGTATTTCAGTAGGTGGCAGCGTGCCGGGCATCGATGAAGATCCGCTGGCAGGTTACGACCCCGAGGCGTTCATTGCGCCGAAAGAGCGTAAAAAGATGTCGCGCTTTATAGAATTCGCGCTGCTGGCAGCAGAAGAAGCGCTGAATCAGGCGGCCTGGCATCCTGAGAATGAGGCAGCGCGTGAACGTACTGCGACGATTATTGCTTCAGGCGTCGGCGGCTTTGGTGCCATTGCCGACGCGGTGCGCACCACCGATGCACGCGGCCCGCGCAGGCTCTCACCCTTTACAGCACCTTCGTTTCTGGCCAACATGGCCGCGGGTCATGTCTCGATCAAACACGGCTTCACCGGCCCGCTGGGTGCGCCCGTTACCGCCTGTGCGGCGGGAGTTCAGGCGATTGGTGACGCCGCAAGGTTAATAAGAAGCGGTGAAGCGGACATTGCTATCTGTGGCGGCACAGAAGCGGCGCTGGATCGCGTCACGCTGGGCTGTTTCGCGGCTGCACGTGCGCTATGTGTGGGCTATGAAGATCAGCCGCACCATGCCTCACGTCCGTTTGATCGTGACAGAAACGGCTTTGTGATGGCCGAAGGTGCAGGCCTGCTGGTGATTGAGTCGCTGGCTCATGCCGAAGCACGCGGTGCGACGCCGCTGGCGGAGATTGTCGGCTATGGCACCAGCGCCGATGCATACCACTTAACCGCGGGTCCGGAGGATGGCAGCGGGGCTGCGCGGGCGATGAGAACCGCCCTGCGTCAGGCGGGCATCAGCCCGGAAGACGTCCAGCATATCAACGCACACGCAACCTCAACTCAGGTTGGCGATCACGGTGAGCTGGCGGCTATTCGTGCAGTGTTTGGCGATGATTCGCAGGTCGCGATCGCCTCAACTAAATCCGCCACCGGCCATCTGCTGGGTGCGGCAGGCGGCGTTGAGGCGATATTCACCCTGATGGCGCTGCGGCAGCAGCTTATTCCGCCGACGCTGAACCTCCATCATCCCGATGAAGCCGCAGGCAATCTGAACCTGGTGGCGCTCAATGCACGTTCCACAGCGCTGACTTATGCCATGTCGAACGGTTTTGGTTTTGGCGGCGTCAACGCCAGTCTCCTGTTGCGTAAGTGGCAATGACTGCAGAGTGACGATTAAGCCCGCGCTGCCAGACACCCTCTCAGCGCGGGTAATACATCGGACGTCCTGAAAAATCATGCACAGCTGTTCCCTGTGTGCCGGGGTTTATCAAAACACCCTCTGTACAACACTCGCTTTATAAATCTGTACCTTTCCTGACAAAATTGCCTCCGCCAGACCTCCTGCCCTTTTTCTTTCAGCACTACAATTAATCGGATGAAAACAACCTCAGAGAACGTTAATGAAGATTGCAGCTTTCGATATTGGTGGTACCTCTTTAAAAATGGGCGTGATTGATGAGCAGGGAAATATTCTGACCAGTGAGAGTGCTGATATTTCCCATAATTCACGCGACAAAATACTTGATGAGATCCTGGCCTGGCTGGAGAAAAACCCCGGCTGTGCTGGCATCGCCGTCAGCACGCCCGGTTATATTGATGCAGAAGCCGGATATATCGCCATGGGTGGCACCATTCGGGACTTTGACCAGTTTCATCTGAGCCAGTGGCTGACGGAAAAAACCTCACTGCCTGCCACGGTCGAAAATGACGCCCATTGCGCCTTACTGGCTGAACAGTGGCTGGGCAAAGCAAAAAAGCTCAGTGATTTTCTGATGTTAACTATCGGCACAGGATTAGGCGGAGCGGCCTTCTGCAACGGCGCGCTGATCCGGGGCGGTCGTAATCGCGCGGGCGAGTTTGGTTGCCTGCTGACTTCGCGCCCCACCAGCAGCAATATTGAACGCCACACAATGAGCCAGAGCTGTACCATGACGGCGCTTCGGGAGAATTACAGCCAGCTCATCGAAAAATCTTCCGACGACGTCACGGGTAAAGATGTCTTTGACGCATACGATCGCAAAGAAGAAGCCGCGCAGCAGGTGGTGAATAAATTCTACCAGGATCTTGCAGCCTGCTTATATAACCTCTTCAGCGTGTTCGATCCGCAGATGATATTTATCGGTGGTGGAATTACCGAGCGGGAGCCGTTCCTCGAGGAACTGGCAGAGCAGCTGGCAAAATATGATCTTGATATCCGCATTGATACCGCGACCTACGGCAACGACTCCGGCATGTTGGGCGCAACCTGGAATTTCCTGCAGCGTCAGCCAGACAAATAATGACTTGTAGTTCAGGACGTATGCAGGTTACACCTTTCTGATAATTATGATGATTTATCTGGTGCAGTATTCAAAACGATAACCCGGTCATGACCGGGTTTACTCTTGTTTATATTAGTGTCGTATTTGCGCCAAATCGTCTGACGTCAGGCCGGTCATTTCTATGACAGTTTTACGATCAAGGCCGTTTTGTAGCATAGTGCGCGCAATTTTCAGGGTAGCTTCACGCTGTCCTTCAGTACGACCTTCACTGCGACCTTTCTCAATACCACGGCGCTCACCAAGCTCGATACCTTCTGCGCGCCCTTTTTCGATCCCTTTTTGTTCAAGCTGCTGTGCGATGGTCATCAGTGCGTCTCCGTGTTGTGGCACCCGCTGTGCCAGTTCGCGAACGAAAGCTTCGTAGTCAACTGACTCACCAGCCTGCAGTAAATAGTGTATCAGCGTCATCACCTGGGGTGAAGAAAGATAATCGGCCATGAGTAGCGTGACCAGATGGTCAGTCAGGCTTGCAATGTCGCGTTGATGAATATGTTTCTGCAAAAGCGTCAGGGCGGCCATACTGCGATGAGTCATGATCTCGTCATCAGGGATGACCGTAATGTCCACCAGCGGGAAGGCGCCTCTATAAAGACTTTCCGCCACTACCGGATCATCAAATTCGTCGAACCAGCGGGTCGACCACGGATAGGGAGTGCGCTTACCGGTATAGAACAGCACAGGTATGACTAAAGGCAGCTTTTTATGGCCAGCTTCAAGGTGGCGCTGCATAGCAGCTACCGCATAACGTATCAGGCGGAATGCCATATGCCTGTCAGGGGTGGATTGGTGTTCTATCAGAACATGAATATATCCGTCACCGGTTGAGGTTCTGAGACTATACAAAACGTCACTGAAGTATTGACGCAAATCGTCTTCAACAAATGATCCGGACTCAAGCTTCAGTGTGGTGAGATCGCAGATTTTAAGCAATTTCTCCGGAAGGTGGATCTGCATAAAATCTCTGGCAACATCCGGATGCGTAAGAAACTGTCGAAAAGTAGCATCATGAGGTGTAGCACTATTTTTATTTTTCATCACTTTAGCCCCTGTAAATTCCATGCGCTGCTACCACAGCGAAGAGGCTATCTTAATAGATCAGATTTTAATTTATAATATTTAAATCTTGCCCAATCTATATAGATTAACTACACCAATGCTCTTTTAAAAAATTTATTAGCAAGATGGATTACGACGCAATCTAAATTAACCACCTTGATTAATTTATATAGCGATAATTAAAACATCCGGATGCACCCGAAATTTCTTACGCTGACCATTAATGTCTGAACCGCTTTACGAAAAGTTAATTTTCTAATTAAGTTACGGCATAACCAGCCCGATCACGCTGTTTATACCGCAACAATCGCGTTAACACCGGGCGGTCATCATGCCCAGACACAGACACGCGTGTTGAGCGTCAGGATCAGCGCTGTAATGCTACCGACATACATTTAGCCCTCTCCCTATCCCCGTCCCGGCGCATCCAACAGGCTAAGCGCCACGCCTGTCAGGGTATAGACCACTACATACAACAGAATCAGTGCCGCAAGCAAAAGACGGTGGCTGCGCATCTCACTTTTCTTCATGGTGCCATTCAGAAGGTGTAGCTCAATGCCAGGGTGGCCGATGCGCCGTTGTGCCGTGCAACGATGGGGCTATCTGAAGCATGCTTATCCAGCCAGCTGTAGTCACCGATCACACTGGCCGCCCAGGCGGGTGTGAACTGATGGCTCCAGGTCAGGCTGGCGTCGGTGCCATAAAATCCACCCGCGGCGTCATAGCGTTCAAAACCACTGCGCGCACTTTGCTTGCGGTTAACGCCATACCAGGTATTCATATAACGCCCGTCGCCAAACAGTCCCGCCACCTGCAGTGCCACAGTATCGCTGCTGGTCTGCCAGGGGATCAGGGTCACGGAAGTCCGGTACTGCACGCCCTGACTATCACTTAATGGCAGCGTCGCTTTGCCCTCCAGCACCAGCCACGGCGTTACCGACCATCCCAGCGCCAGCGCGGTGTTCATCGTTGCGTCGATGTTCCCCATGCCTCTGAGCCGGTCATCCCCATCACGCCAGGATGAATTCTGGTCAGAACGGCCCAGCCCGTAGCCCAGCGTATGTTCCAGATACAGTCCATTATCTGCCTGCAGGTCATAGCCAATGCCTTTCTGTGAGTCTAAAAAGAAGGCCCCATCGCGTGCCTGGATCACCGGCATCAGCTGCCAGTGCTGCTTATCTGCGCCGCTATAGCGTGGTGCATTGATACCTGCAATACCCAGCGTGACGCTTGGCGGCGGCGTAGTCTCATCAGCCATGGCAGTCGCGGCACTGAATCCCAGCGAAAAACAGACCATGTGCAGCGTTATTTTTCCGGTTATCATCACGTTTCCTCATTATCACATCAGGTGCGGAGCTGAGGGGTTCAGAGCCGCGTCAATGGCCGGAGTATGCGAGGCGAGTGTCAATTAACGACCAGGGATTTATGAAGAAACAGTCAAGGTGATCCGAAAATGCAGTCAAAACGTGTACTGATTATTGAAGATGATGCTGATGCGGCGGGCGTACTTGAGGCCTACCTGAAACGTGAACATTATGAGGTCATGATTGCCGGTGATGGGCCAGGCGGGCTGGATGTCGCCAGACGCTGGCAGCCCGATCTGATCCTGCTGGATATCATGCTGCCCGGCATGAACGGCACTGAAGTGCTGGCAGCGCTGCGACGTCGTGACGATACCCCGGTGATCATGGTAACCGCGATGGGTGATGCGCCGGACCGCATCGGCGCACTGCGCTATGGCGCGGATGACTACGTGGTCAAACCCTATCATCCGGGCGAAGTGGTGGCGCGCGTTCAGGCAGTACTGCGCCGTAGCCAGCAGAGTCAGGTACCCGCTGCAGAAACCCTGCGCTGGGCGGGTTTAGTGGTGGACCCGGTGGCGCTCACCGCAGTGGTCGATAGCGACAGTGCTTCACCGCGCCGCCTCGATCTGACACCGACCGAATTTTCCCTGTTGGTCACCCTGATGCGCGCTCCGACGCGTCCGTTTACCCGCCTGTTTCTGCTGGAGCACTGTCTGCCGGAAAGCGATGCGCTTGAGCGGGTGGTCGATACCCACGTCTATAACCTGCGTCGCAAACTGGAAGCCGCGGGCATCTCTGATGTCTTACCGGCAGTGCGCAGCGTCGGTTACCGGTTCAGACAGCCATGAATAACGATACGCATACTTCATTGTGGCGCTGGATCTGCATCCGGGTGCTGTTTCTGGCGATTGGCAGCGTGGTGCTCATTGCCATCTGTATGTGGCTGCGCTTCGCAGTGCAGGCGTACTGGGTCTATTACCGGATGCCGCCCGCGCTGCTGGATGAGTTCACCCGGTTGCGCCACCACCCTGCCAGCGATCCTGTGCGCTTTCATCAGATTATGGACCAGTGGTGGGGCATCAACTTCTCCGATCCGTCGCTGGCCTCGTCGGACTGGCTTACCGTGATCGTGCTGGTCGTGGTAACGATTCCGTTTATGGTGCTGATGGCGCTGCGTTTCGCCCGTCCGCTGTCGGCGCAGTTCAGCCAGCTGGCTACCGCGGCGCGAGCGGTTTCAAAAGGCGAATTTGGCCGATCGGCGGTAATCGTAAAAGAAGCCCCACAGGAGCTGGTACGTTTTACTGAAGATTTTAATCAGATGACGCAGCAGCTGGCGCGTTACGAGCGTGAGCTGCGCACCTCGCATGTGGCGATGGCGCATGAGCTTCGCTCGCCACTTACGGCGGCGATGGGCCGCCTGCAGGGGATTCTGGATGGCGTCTTTCCTGCCGAACCGCAACAGCTGGCAATGATCATGAAGCAACTGACGCAGCTCAGTCGCCTGACAGACGAACTGCATCTCTTGTCGCTTGCGGATGCCGGGCAGCTTACCCTGAACCGCGAGTGGTTTAATCTCAGCGAGTTACTGCGCGAGCGCTCCGGCTGGCTTCTGCCGCAGGCAGAACAGGCGGGGATTGCCATCAGCGTGACATCACCCAACGATCTGCGGCTGTATGCCGATACCTTCCGGCTGGGCCAGGTAGTGACCATCATCTGTGAGAATGCAATGCGCTACGCTGCCGACGGTGGCGCGTTGCTGATCACGGCCAGCCAGAACGATCAGGCGATCATAATGACCTTCCGCGATTATGGTCAGGGTGTGGAGCCGGACTTCCTGCCGCAATTGTTTGACCGCTTTACCCGCGCTGACTCCTCACGCGCCCGCCACTCCGGCGGCAGCGGTCTGGGACTGTCGATTGCCAAAGCGATTGTCGAGGCGCACGGCGGGTCGCTTCACGCCACACTGCCCGCCGACGGCGGTCTGCTGATCGGGATAACGCTGCCGACGAGATAAATTGTTCTGGCTTGACCATTTCTTGATGGTTCATGGAACGTTTCTGGACACATGCCGGGTTCAATGAGCACAACTCATTAAAGGAACCCGGTTATGACAGACTTCTTATCGGATGCTGCCCGCCAGGTGTGGCGTCATCTCTTCGGTATTCACATCTTTGCGCCGATCATCTTCGTGCTGCTCGGGGTATTCATCATGACCGGTTGCCGGGACAATAGTTCTGCTCCGCCTACCGCCCCGCTCCGCCCGGTTAAATCGGTGATTACTCCACCGCTCAGCAGTGATGCATCGCTGGTGCTGACTGGCGAAATCCGCACTCATGAAGAGGTCGCGCTAGCCTTCAGACTGGATGGCCGGGTGGTGAGCCGTGCGGTTGAGCTGGGCGATCGCGTCAGCGCCGGGCAATCGCTGGCAGCGCTGGAAAATGATCAGTCACGCAATCAGCTAAGCAGCGCACGGGCCGATCTCGACAGCGCATGCGCCGCCGAACGGGTCGCCGCGCTTAACCTGCATCGGATGCGGCTGCTGATGCCCGGAGGGGCCATCGCCCGCAGCCAGCTGGACAGCGCCCAGGCGGACTGGCAGAGCGCACAGTCCCGCCGTCTCAGCAGCGAAGCGGCTCTGAAAAATGCCCAGGATAACCTCAGCTGGACTCAGCTGACTGCGCCTGCAGCAGGCCGGATCACCGCCATCACGGTTCAGCCAGGTCAGGTGGTCAGCGCCGGACAAAATGTGATGACGCTGGCAGCAGGGGATGCACGCGATGCGGTGTTTGACCTGACAACGCCTGCGCTGCTGCATCCTGATGATCGGACACCGCTGAAAGTGACGCTGCTCGCCGATCCCGGCGTGCAGGCCAGTGGCACAGTGCGTGACATCAGCCCGCAGGCCGATCCACAGACCCGCACATGGCGGCTGCGCATCTCACTGAATCAGCCGCCTGAGGCGATGGCACCCGGTGCCACAGTCATTGTCACCCTTCCCGATGCGCAGCCGCCGGTCATCGCCCTGCCCGCCAGCGCCCTGACCCGCTCCGCAGACAAACCCGCGCTGCTGGTCGTTGATGCGGCGTCACGCCTGCAGCTTCGTCCGGTAGTGCTGGCCCGCTTTAACGCGCAGCAAATCTTCGTCACTGCCGGGATCAAGCCGGGAGAGCGCGTCGTCACCGCCGGAGTCAGCACCCTGCAACCTGGCGAAAAAGTAGCGCTTTCGCAGGAGGCTCCATGAAAAAAACGTCTGGCTTTAACCTCTCCGGCTGGGCGCTGGCGCATCAGCAACTGGTGATCTTTTTCATGCTGCTGGTCATGGCGGCGGGTGTGCTGAGCTATGAACATCTGTCACGCAATGAAGACCCGGCGTTTACTATCAAAACCGCCGTAATATCAGCCCAATGGCCAGGCGCTGATGTGAACACCACGGTGCAACTGCTCACTGACGTACTGGAACAGAAAGTGCAGGAGATCCCGTCGCTGGATGCGGTTGAGAGCGAAACCCGCGCCGGACAAACCGTCATCTATGTCAACCTGCGCGATGACACGCCGCCCTCTCAGGTGGCCGGCATCTGGTACCAGCTGCGTAAAAAGATGCAGGATGTTGCCCCTTCACTGCCGCAGGGCGTGCAGGGTCCGGCCGTTAACGACGAATTTGATGACACCTTCGGCACCATTTATGGCTTCACGGCGGAGGGTTTTACCGCCAGAGAGCTACGCGACCGGGTCGATAACCTGCGTCGCAATCTGGCCAGTCTGCCCGACATCGGTAAAACCAGCCTGTTAGGTGTACAGGAGCAGCAGGTGGTTATCGCCTTTTCGCCGCGCAAGCTGAACGGCATGGGTCTCGATTTACAGCAGGTCAGCGACGCCATTAAAGCTCAGAACGATGTCGTCCCGGCGGGCAGCCTGCGTACCGACCGCGAGAATATTGCGCTGCGGGTCAGCGGCACCCTGACTTCGGTTGAAAATCTGCGGGCGATTACCCTGCATATCGGTGAGCGTTTTATTCCGCTGACCGATCTGGCCACCATCAGCCTGCAACCTGCCGAACCTCCGGCGCCGACGTTTAGAGTTAACGGCGTTCCGGCTATCGGGCTGGCGATCTCCATGGCCGGCAGCGGCAACATGATCGATTTCGGTCAGCAGCTCAGTCAGCGCATGCAGATGCTGGCCAGTCAGTTACCGCACGGTATTACTATGACCCGCGTGGCCGACCAGTCTTCCGTGGTGAAAAACGCGGTCAGCGGCTTTGTCCGGATACTGGGCGAAGCAGTCGTCATCGTGTTAGCCGTCTCCTTTGTCTCGCTGGGACTGCGTGCCGGTCTGGTCGTTGCGGCGGCGATCCCGCTGGTACTGGCAATGACCTTTACCGGCATGTTAATGGCAGGCATCGGACTCCAGCGCATCTCGCTTGGCGCGCTAATCATCGCGCTGGGGCTGCTGGTGGATGATGCCATGATCACCGTCGAGGCAATGGTGGCGCGACTGGAAGCGGGCGACAGCAAGTGGCAGGCCGCCACCTATGCGTTTAAAACCACCGCCTTTCCGATGCTGACCGGTACGCTGGTAATGATCGCCGGGTTCATTCCGGTCGGGTTCGCCGCCTCCAGTGCCGGAGAGTATTGCTACTCATTGTTTGTGGTGATCGCCCTGGCGCTGCTCTGCTCGTGGGTCGTCGCGGTCATCTTCTCTCCGCTCACCGGCTGCTGGCTGCTGTCGGCCAGGCACATCAAGGCCGATAAGCCGCCGGGCGTGCTGACGCGCAGCTATCACCGGCTGCTGGAGGTGATTCTGCGTCACCGGCTGGTGACGATTGGCACAGCGATGGCGGTGCTGCTGGTCAGCCTTTACGCCACCACTTTTATGCAGGGTGAGTTTTTCCCTGCATCGGATCGCCCCGAGCTGCTGGTCAGCCTGACGCTTCCCGCCAGTGCAGCCCAGGCTGAAACCACCCGCCGTACCGCACAGCTGGAACAGATGCTGCGCAACGATCGGGATGTGGCGAACTACACCAGCTACGTTGGCTCGGGCGCAATACGCTTTTATCTGCCGATGGATGTGCTGCTGGACAATGAAAACATCGCGCAGCTGGTGGTGGTGGCGAAAGATCTGGCGGCACGCGATCGGCTGCGCAGCAGGCTGGAGCAGAAGCTGGCGGTGGATTTCAGTGATATCACTACCCGGGTATCGCCGCTGGAGCTGGGGCCACCGGTCGGCTGGCCGCTGAAATATCGCATCACCGGCCCGGATAATGCCAGGGTGCGTCAGGCGGCCGATCGGCTGGCGGCGCTGATCGCCCGCTCATCGCTGACACGCGAGGTCAATCTTACCGCCGGAGAGCCAGAACGGGTCATGACGCTGGCGGTGAACCAGACCGCAGCCCGCGCAGCCGGACTCTCTTCCGAAACAATAGCCACCTCGCTGAATACTCTGATGTCCGGCAGCGTGGTGACCACCCTGCGCGATCGTAACCGCCTGATCGACGTCGTGCTGCGCAGCAATGACCCGGAGCGGCAGGACACTGACACACTGGCAGGATTGATGATCACCAATGCCAGCGGACAGAAAATCCCGCTGCGACAGGTGGCAACCCTGAACTGGGGAGTGGATGACCCGGTGATATGGCGACGTCAGCGGCTGGCTTACATCACCGTACAGACCGATATTGCGCCCGGTCAGCGGGCTGAACAGGTCTCGCAGCAGCTCGCACCAGCCGTCGCCGCCCTGCGCGCCTCGCTGCCGGCCGGATACGGTATTGAAGAAGGTGGCGTGGCGGCCGAATCGGACAAAGGCAACGGTTCAGTGTTTGCTCTGCTGCCGGTAACAATCTGCGTCATGCTGGTCTTGCTGATGATTCAGCTGCAACGCTTCTCCGGCATGCTGCTGGCGCTGAGCATGGCACCGTTTGGCCTGCCCGGCATCGTATCCGCAATGCTGCCGGCTGGCACACCGCTGGGGTTCGTGGCGCTGCTGGGGATTATTGCCCTGGCGGGAATCATCATCCGCAACGCGGTAATCATGATCAGTGAAGTCGATGCGAATAGCCGGGCCGGACTGTCCGCGGGTGAGGCAATCCGGCAGGCTGCCCATCACCGTGCACGTCCCATTCTGCTGACTGCCTGTGCGGCAATACTCGGCATGATCCCCATCGCCCATCAGGTTTTCTGGGGGCCCATGGCACTGGCGATTATTGGCGGTCTGATCAGCGGTACGCTGGTAACGCTCACGGTGCTGCCCGCCGCGTTAAGTCTGTTGATGCAGCGCGGCTCACGTTAAAACAACACCCGGCGATCCCGTGCTGAGAACGGCGGGATCGCCGGAAAGGATCAGTTCATCACCTCGACCAGAATCAGCGGGCACTTTCTGACTTTGCAGGCCTGACTGTAGGCTAGCGAGCAGACCGAGCAGAGATCGCGCACGTCAGACTGGTACTCATACTCCATGAAATAGCGGAACTGGCCGCCCGCAGAATCTGTTCTCCAGAATCGCTGCGGCTCCAGAATTTCATCCAGTTGCCTGAATGTCAGGGCTGACGGGTTGTGAAACCCGACTCTTACGCGGTATGTAGTCATGCACCGATTATTGGCATCCCGGTCCCTGGCCGCCAGTTGGTTATTGTTTTCAGTTCAATAGCTGGCGCTTATCAACCCGCTTCGCCTGGTGCGGCAGGCTGTTCTGCCAGCAGCGCCAGCAGGTGCAGTACTGCTTTTGACGGGTGAAGCCGACGCCAGGCAAAGGCAACATCCGTAAATAGCGTGTTGTTTTCGATATCGCAGAAGCTGACCCCGGGGTTATCGACGCAGCGCATCGACTCCGGCACCAGCGCAATCCCGCAGCCCGCCGCCACCATGCCCAGCGACGTAGTGATCTGTGGAGCCTGCTGAAAAGTGTGGCGCGAAAAGCCCGCCCGCAGACAGGCAGTGACAATCAACTCATACAGGCTGGGCGAGACGTCGCGCGGGAAGATCACCAGGGTTTCTTCCGCCAGCGCGGATAGTGCCACGGTGGGTGTGCCGCTGAGGGGATGGCAGCGCGGCAGCGCAATCAGCATTTTCTCGGTGGAGATGACGCGCAGATTAAATGACTTGCTGCTTTCACACGGCAGCCGGATAAAAGCGGCATCCAGTAATCCCTCCTGTAAATCCTGCATCAGCAGAGACATATTCTCTTCGCGGGTCAGAAGCTCCATCGCCGGATAACGTTCTTTAAACTGGCGGATCAGGGTGAAGATGCGTGGATTAAACGCCACCGAGCTGGCAAAGCCCAGCGACAGCTGACCACTGATCCCGCGCGCAATACCGCGTGCGTTCTCCAGCGCCTGATCGGCCAGTTGCACAATCTGCCGGGCATCCGCCAGAAACGCTTCGCCCGCTTCGGTGAGTTCCACTCCGCGCGTCAGGCGCTTCAGCAACGGTGTGCCAATTTCCTGCTCCAGCCGCAGTATCTGCTGACTCAGCGGCGGCTGCGATATGCCCAGTATCTCGGCGGCACGAGTGAAGTGAAGCGTCTCGGCTACGGCAACAAAATAACGCAGGTGGCGAAGTTCCATATCAAAAACGTCTCAAAGTTAACAGGTTTCGCTATTGGACCCACCGACTGAATCGGTTCACCATTAGGTTAACACGGCTTAACGGTTAATCGATGAGGCATCAAATGAGCAATTGTGTAACTGATTGTTCCTGTGAGGATCAACTAAAACATACTGTCCTGAAGCTTTCACAGGATGCACCAGAAAGCGTTATCTATCAGACCTCTTTAATGAGTGCGCTGCTGAGCGGCGTTTACGACGGCAATGTCCGTATTGCCGACCTGCTGCGTAAAGGGGATTTCGGCCTGGGTACCTTTAACCGGCTGGATGGCGAGATGATCGCGTTTGACAGCAAGGTCTATCAGCTGCACGCCGACGGCAGCGCGCACCCGGCCGATCCGGCGCAGAAAACTCCGTTCGCCGTGATGACCTTTTTTAAACCGCAGCATATGTATGAATTTGACCGGCCGATGTCGCGTGAGGCGATCCATCAGGTGATCGACAACGAAATCACCTCCGATAACCAGTTCTGCGCGCTGCGCATCAGCGGTCGTTTCAGTCGCGTCGAGACCCGCACCGTGCCATGCCAGTGTCGTCCCTATCGCTCAATGCCGGAAGTGCTGGGCGATCAGCCGACCTTTGCCTTCAGCCAGCGCGCGGGCGAACTGATCGGATTCCGTACACCGCAATATATGCAGGGCATTAACGTTGCGGGCTATCACGAACATTTTATTACCGACGACCGCGAAGGCGGCGGCCACATTCTCGACTATGCGCTGGAACAGGGCACCCTGACCTTTGGTGCCATCAGCAAGCTGGTCGTGGATTTGCCGCAGGACAGCGATTTTCTCAATGCCGACCTGAACCCCGCCAATCTTGACGCCGCGATTCGTGCGGTAGAAAGCTAATCAGAGGAATGACGATGAAAACTCCAACCGATACCACACTCTGGACTTGTGGCGCTGACCTGGTGGTGGCGCAACTTGAGGCACAGGGCGTCCGCCACGTCTTTGGCATTCCTGGCGCAAAAATTGATAAAGTCTTCGACTCACTGCTGGATTCCTCCATCCAGACCATCCCGGTTCGCCACGAAGCTAACGCTGCATTTATGGCCGCCGCAGTGGGCCGCCTTACCGGCAATGCGGGCGTGGCGCTGGTCACCTCCGGGCCGGGCTGCTCCAACCTGATCACCGGCATGGCCACCGCCACCAGCGAAGGCGATCCGGTGGTGGCTATCGGCGGTCAGGTGAAGCGCTCCGACAGCGCCAAGCAGGTTCATCAGAGCATGGACACGGTTTCAATGTTTCGCCCAATCACTAAATATGCGGTTGAGGTCACCGACCCCGCTGCACTTTCTGAATGCCTGTCGAATGCGTTTCGCCACGCCGAACATGGCCGGGGCGGCGGTGCCTTTATCAGCCTGCCACAGGATATTGTCGATCAGCCGGTTACCGGCAAAGCGTTGAGCAGCAAAGGCCGCCCTGTACTGGGCGCCGCACCTGACTCAATGATCGACGCCGTCAGCGAGGCCATCGCCGGGGCTAAAAATCCGGTCATCCTGCTGGGATTAATGGCGAGCCAGACAGAGAACAGCGAAGCGATTCATGAGCTGCTGACACGCAGTCACATTCCGGTTACCAGCACCTATCAGGCAGCAGGAGCGGTCAGACAGGATCACTTCTCACGCTTCGCCGGGCGCGTCGGGCTGTTTAACAACCAGGCGGGCGACAGGCTGCTGCAACAGGCTGACCTGATCGTCACCATCGGCTACAGCCCGGTGGAATATGAACCGGCGATGTGGAACAGCGGTAACGCCACCCTGATTCATATCGACGTAATACCCGCTGAGACCGACAACCGCTATCTGCCGGACGCAGAACTGGTGGGTGATATCGCGGCCACAGTGCGTAAACTCGCCGCGCGCATCACTGCCCCACTCCAGCTGACCCCGGAAGCCGCCACCATCCTTGAGGATCGTCAGCAGCAGCGCAAATTGCTGGCGATGCAGGGTGCCAGCCTCAATCAGTTTGCTCTGCATCCGCTGCGCATTGTCCGCGCCATGCAGGACATTATTAACAGTGACGTCAGCCTTACCGTCGATATGGGCAGCTTCCACATCTGGATCGCCCGCTACCTCTACAGCTTCCGCGCCCGTCAGATCATGATCTCCAACGGTCAGCAGACGATGGGTGTGGCCCTGCCGTGGGCGATTGGTGCCTGGCTGGTCGAGCCGCAGCGCAAAGTGGTTTCAGTTTCCGGCGATGGTGGTTTCCTGCAATCCAGCATGGAGCTGGAAACTGCCGTCCGCTTAAAAGCCAACATTCTGCACATCGTCTGGGTCGATAACGCCTACAACATGGTGGCGATGCAGGAAGAGAAAAAATATCACCGCGTCTCGGGCGTCAATTTTGGGCCGGTCGATTTCAAAGCCTATGCCGAAGCGTTTGGGGCAGCGGGCTTTGCGGTGACCAGTGCGGCAGAGCTGGAGCCGACGCTGCGTAAAGCGATGGATGTTCAGGGGCCCGCCGTGGTCGCGGTGCCGGTCGATTACACCGACAACCCGCTGCTGATGGGTCAGCTGCATCTGAGCCAGCTTCTTTAATTTCTCAAAAAGGAAATCATGATGAAAAACAGAGTGGCATTTGTGACCGGCGCAGGCCAGGGCATTGGTGAAGCGATCGCCCTGCGTCTGGCGAAAGATGGACTGGCGGTTGCAGTAGCCGATTTTAATCAGGAGACCGCACGCCAGGTCGCGGAGAAGATCAACCAGCAGGGTGGCAAAGCGATTGCGCTGAAAGTCGATGTCTCGCAACGTGATCAGGTGATAGAAGCGGTAGAAGAGGCGCGCCGCACGCTGGGCGGCTTTGACGTCATCGTCAATAATGCCGGTATTGCGCCCTCCACGCCGATTGCTGAGATCACCGAAGCGGTGGTCGACAAGGTCTACAACGTCAATGTCAAAGGAGTGATCTGGGGCATGCAGGCCGCGATTAAAGCGTTTGCTGCAGAAGGTCACGGCGGCAAAATCATCAACGCCTGTTCTCAGGCGGGTCATGTCGGTAATCCGGAGCTGGCAGTTTACAGCTCCAGTAAGTTTGCCGTGCGCGGCCTGACGCAGACCGCTGCGCGCGATCTGGCACCTGCCGGCATCACGGTTAACGCCTTCTGCCCTGGCATTGTCAGAACACCGATGTGGGAAGAGATCGACCGCCAGATCTCTGAAGCAGCCGGCAAGCCCGCCGGCTACGGCACCGAGGAATTTGCGAAACGCATTACGCTGGGACGTCTTTCTGAACCGGAAGATGTGGCTGCCTGCGTCGCCTACCTGGCCAGTCCCGATTCCGATTACATGACCGGTCAGTCGCTGTTGATTGATGGCGGCATGGTGTTTAACTGATCTTCGTTCGCCTGCTGCGTCATCGCGTGGCAGGCGTTTTTCCTGACCGGGTTGAACCGTTAATTTTTTTTATCTGAAAAGCGGTTAACCATCAGCCTCTTGACCGTCTGCCCCCGTATTTCCTGCCTTTTTGTCGCCACAGAGATTAAAGCTGCTTATCACCCTGCCGATAAAACAGAGACTCCTCTCCCTGTTCGAAGCGACCATGTTAACGATCAACCATAACGAAACCGCCGCGATTACGAACAAAACGCGGTACAGCACTGACTCTGTTCTGGGACGAACGGTTGAACGGTTATCATCAGGGATGAGAATTAACAGTGCCAAAGATGACGCGGCAGGTCAGGCGATTGCCAACCGCATGACGGCCAATATTAATGCCGATGCGGTGGTAGCGCGTGGCCTCAATGACGCCATCAGCTATTCCCAGACCGCCAGTGGCGGCCTTGGCAGCATCGTCGATCTGCTGATCCAGGCGCGCACCCTGTCGGTCCAGGCAGCCAACGGCACGCTGTCGGACGCCGATCGACAGAGCATCAACGGCCAGTATCAGCAGATTATGGCAGGCATCAATGAAGTGGCAGACCACACTGAGATTTTTGGCCGCTATCCACTGGCGACGAATAATCCCGATCTACCGCCTGCGAAGCTGGGTAACGTTGACCCTATCAACACGAAGTTTCCGGTGCCGGGCAAGAATTACTCCTTTACCTCTGGCGTGATCCCGCTGGCCTATATCCCGGCAGGCTCGACAGCGATAAGCATCACGATTGATTCGCTGGGTATGGATGACGATCTCCAGCTCTTTACCCGCGACGGTAAGCACCTGGTCGGTACACCACTGGACGGCAGTGCGCCTGATTACACCTGGGCCAGCAAAAGCATCACTAATGCGGCTACCGCGGATAGTCGCCTGCTGACCAGCAGTAACGGATTTGCCAGCGGTGCGGCTTATGACAGCTCGCAGTTGCTGGAGGGCGGCCCGAGCTGGACGCTGGCGGGCAGTAACAGCAGCACCTACAACGGTATGAACATCACTTACAGCGGTGACGGCGATCGCTATGAGGATGTCGCCAGCGGCGATTTCAACAACGGCACCATCACCAGTAACCGGCTTGAGCGCATCACGCTGGATACCGTCAGCGAGGATTTGATTGTGGTGGTGGTGGGCAATGGCTCCTTCACCGGTAATCTGACCTGGGGAAATCTGCCGGAACCCAAAGGTGTGCCTGCGACGCCGCCGAAGAAGAGCGAACCTATGGAGGTGGTCACCAGCGCCGATTACGGTCAGCCGATCCAGTCGGATACTATTCCGGCAACGCCATCGGATACCAAAACGCTGGGGCTGAACAACACAACGCTGCTTACAGAGGGCGATATCTCAACCACCATGAAAGCACTGGATAGCGCGCTCGAGAAGATCAGCGGTTATCAGTCGACCTATGGCGCAAAGATCAACCGTTACGAATCGAACCGTAATGTGTTATCGCAGCAGGGCGTGGATACCTCAGCGGCTCGCAGCCGCATACAGGATGCGGACTATGCTGAAGAAGCAAGCCAGCTGGCACGCAGCCAGATTATTCAGCAGGGTCAGACGGCCGTCAGCAAAATGGCGAATAAAACCCCTGAGATGATTATTCAGCTGTTAGGCAGCTAATAACGTTAACTGGCTGAGCATCATGGCTCAGCCGGTTACCCTGTTTCTCCACCACTCTACTACCCGCCTGATTCAGCCTCAGCTGGCTCGAAACCCCGGTTACACTTCGACACCCTTTGATCTCAGTCACACAATCTCGTTTAAGAACCGTTTAAAGATGATCATGATCACCCTTCTTTGTTAAAGAAATGCTAAATACTGACAACTATTTATTATCATCTTTGAATGCAGGGTTAATTAAAACAACAGGTTAATCATTACCACGCTAAGTAATTACCTGAATTTTCCTGCCGGTATGTAACTTTTTCATTACTTTTCCGCCATTGCGAGGGCTGTTAATTTGCTGACGATACTGGGTTTTTCCATGGTTGTTTGCTTCATGTATCTGATCATGACCAAACGCATGTCAGCCTTGATTGCGCTGATCCTGATACCAACCATATTTGCGCTGATTGGCGGTTTTTACGCAGGTCTGGGCGCCATGATGCTGGACGGCGTCAAAAAGCTGGCCCCTACCGGCGTGATGCTGACCTTCTCCATTCTCTATTTCGGTCTGATGATCGATGCCGGATTGTTTGACCCACTGGTGCGCTTTATTCTTCGGATGGTGCGCGGTGACCCCCTGAAAGTGCTGGTCGGAACGGCGGTACTAACGCTGCTGGTTTCTCTGGATGGTGACAGCTCTACCACTTACATGATTGCCATTGCCGCATTCCTGCCGCTCTATCACCGGCTGGGCATGAACGTGCTGATGATGACCTGTCTGGTGAACCTTGCCAGCGGCATCATGAACCTCTCCCCTTGGGGTGGCCCGACAGCCCGTGCCGCGGCGGCACTGCGCATTGACGCCCTCGATATCTTTATTCCGATGCTGCCAGCCATGCTGCTGGCCTGTGCCAGCCTGGTGGCAATGGCGGTGCTGTTTGGCCTGCGTGAGCGTAAGCGTCTTGGCGTGATGACCATGAAAGATCACCATCTCGACAACATTGAGCTGGGGCTGGGCGATGCCGAAGAGTGCGCAGCCAATCGCCGTCCGAAAATGTTCTGGCCTAACTTCATCCTGACCACCGTGCTGCTGGTGCTGCTGGTGATTGGTTTAATGCCGATTCAGATCCTGTTTATGCTGGCGTTTGCGATTGCGGTGATGCTCAACTATCCCACGCTGGAGGAGCAGAAAGCCCGCATCAGCTCCCATGCCGGTAACGTGCTGGCGGTGACCGCATTAATTTTTGCCGCCGGTATTTTCACCGGCATTCTCTCCGGCACCGGCATGGTTGACGCCATGGCGAAGAGTCTGCTGGCTGTGATCCCGCCCAGCTTCGGCCCTTTCCTGGCGGTGTTCACCGCGTTGGTCAGTCTGCCGTTTACCTTCTTTATGTCGAATGATGCCTTTTACTTCGGCATTCTGCCGGTTATCGCCCAGACGGCGGCCAGCTACGGCATTACCGCAGAAGAGATTGCCCGCGCTTCTATTGTCGGCCAGCCATTCCACCTGCTGAGTCCGCTGGTGCCGTCAGTCTACCTGCTGGTGGGTCTGGCGAAAGTCGACATCGGCGACCACCAGCGCTTTGCAATTAAGTGGGGGATTCTGGTCAGTCTGGTGCTGATGGCAGGCGGTCTGCTGACCGGTGCTTTCCCGCTGTTCCACACCTGATAATCCTATGCTTTCTGGCGGATAACCGGCAATTTTGCCCGGTTATCCGCTTCACCGCTCCGCCTACTGCGTCATCCCTCTCTACACTCTATAGCCAGGCTGATGTGCTACGCGCCGGACAGGCCGTAGTCTCTCAGAGATATCCCCATTGCCCCTATGGAGGCCCGATGAAAATTCACCACCTTAACTGTGGCTGTATGTGTCCGCTGGGCGGCGCGTTCTATGATGGATTCAGTAAAGACCTGAAAGCACATCTGGTCTGTCACTGTCTGTTGATTGAGACGGATCGCGACGGGCTGGTGCTGGTGGATACCGGCTTTGGTCGCCTGGATATCCATGCGCCCGGCAGCCGCCTGTCCGGCTTTTTCCGCGCATTAAACAATATTCAGCGCCGTGATGATCTCACCGCACTGTCACAGGTTACGTCACTGGGTTTCCGGGCTGAGGATGTGCGGCATATTATTCTGACCCATCTCGACTTTGATCATGCTGGCGGACTGACCGATTTTCCGCAGGCGCGAATCCATCTGTTGCAGCAGGAGGTTGATACCGCGCATCAGCGTCATAGCTGGCTGTCACGGGAACGTTACCGGCCCGGACAATGGGGTGGGATCAGCAACTGGGAGACCTATCAGCCGCAGGGAGAAAAGTGGTTTGGTTTTGAGGCGGTTAATCGCCTGCGTGACTTACCGCCGGAGATTTTGCTGGTGCCGCTGGCGGGCCATACGCCGGGTCACGCGGGTATCGCGATTCAGCAACCCGATGGCTGGCTGCTGCACGGCGGCGATGCCTGGTTTTACCGCGGCGAAATGCGGCAGCAGACGCGACACTGCACGCCGGGACTGCGCTTTTACCAGTGGATGATGGGCATGGATAACGTGGCCAGACGACACAATCAGCAGCGACTGCGTGAGCTCTCCTGCCAGCGCGGCGGCGAAATCACCTTTTTTTGCAGTCATGATGCCCGTGAGCTGGATGCATTACAGGTTAATGCGCCGCTGCGCTGATGAGATAAAAGGTTTGTTTTGGCGATGAGGAAAGCCGCTTCGGGGCGAGAACTATACCGTCTCGTCCCGCAATAATGATGCTACGATCCCTGGATGCAGAGGAACGCCGGAAACATCTGTAGTTTCTCGCGCCTTATGCAGATCACATGCGGCCTGCATGGATAACCAGAGCCGTGCCGCATACCCAGGCCCGCCTCCAGCCGTACAGCCATTTCCGGGCTGACGGAGGCTTTACCGCTAGCCACTTTGCTAAGCGAAGCTGCGGAAACGCCCAGCTGTTTAGCCAGACTGCGCAGGCTGATGTCGTTATCTTCGAGATATTCCGCTATCAGGCCACCAGGGTGTGGCGGATTAAACATTGCCATCAGTGATAATCCTCAAGGTTGAGATTTGACGGGCTTTGAAGCCAGCCCCTGAGCCCTCAGACTACATCACCTTCAGCGGAAGATATCTCTACCGCCCGCTTACTCCGGATCGCCCGCCCTCTTTTTCAGCTGTGCGGAAAGCCAGGGTGCAGTCAGACTCTCTTCAGATGCGCTGACCTCTTCCGGTGAGCCGCAGGAGACAACCCTTCCTCCTTTAAGACCCGAGCCGGGACCCAGATCAATCACCCAGTCCGCCTCTGCCACTATGCGCATGTTGTGTTCCGCCATAATTACGGTATGACCACGCTTCACCAGTTCATCCAGCACTACCAGCAGCTTATCCATGTCAGACGGGTGCAATCCTGTCGACGGTTCATCAAGCAGATAAAGCGTGGGCGTACGCTGGACCCGCTGCAGCTCCCAGGCAAGCTTGATACGCTGGCACTCGCCGCCAGAGAGTTCAGTGGCGGGCTGACCCAGCGTCAGATATCCCAGCCCCAGCGACGTTAGTGCCTTAAGCGAACGCTGGATCCCGTCATGCCCATGAAACACCTCAGTGGCGTCGTCCACGGTCAGATCAAGCACATCCGCTATCGTCAGGTTGTTCCACTTTACCTCCAGCGTTTCGGGGTTATAACGGCTACCCGCGCAGACGGAACAGGTTGCGGTAGCGCTCGGCATGAAGAGCAGCTCAATCGAAATCTGTCCCTGCCCTTCACAGGCAGGACAGCGTCCGGCTGGCAGATTAAAGGAAAACCGGCTGGCGCTGAAGCCTTTGGCTTTCGCCGCGTCGGTGTCTGCAAACAGCCTGCGGACGATATCGAAAAATCCGGTGTAAGTGGCCAGATTTGAGCGTGGTGTCCGGCCGATAGGACGCTGATCGATTCTGACCAATCGGCCGATGGCGTCACTTCCGCTGACAACCTGACCCTTAACGTGCGGCACCAGATCCTCTTCCTCGCCCTCCTCGATGTCAGGCGTTTTGTCAAAACGTCCGAGCATTTCCGGAAGCACGCGATTCAGCAACGTCGATTTTCCGGAGCCGGACACGCCGGTGACGGCCGTCATTCTCCCCAGAGGGATGGCGATATCCACTCCGGCAATATTGTTGCAATAGACCTGTTCAAAGCAGAGCCAGCTCTCTGCGGGCCGGCGCTGGCGCAGCCCGGTATAGTTTCGTGAGAAAAGATAGCCCGAGGTGGGTGACGCACTGACTTCTTCAAGCCCTGCTGGTTCGCCGTTATAGACGATCTCGCCGCCATGCGTTCCCGGGCCGGGGCCGACCTCAATGAGCCAGTCTGCCTCGGCGATGAGGTCAATATTATGTTCGACGACCACCAGCGAATTACCGGCACGCACCAGGTTCTTCAGGGATGCGAGCAGCGATTTGACATCATCGGGATGCAGCCCGGCTGACGGCTCATCCAGCACATAAAGCACGCCAAACAGCCGCGATATCAGCTGGGTGGCCAGACGCACGCGCTGCAGCTCGCCGGATGAGAGTACGGTGGTACGGCGTCCC
Organism: Pantoea sp. OVA07A; assembly: GCF_019969975.1. Lineage (NCBI taxonomy): Bacteria > Pseudomonadati > Pseudomonadota > Gammaproteobacteria > Enterobacterales > Erwiniaceae > Pantoea > Pantoea sp. OVA07A. Next base: position 48,904 of record NZ_JAHXYM010000008.1, read on the forward strand.
GGCGCCAGATGACCCAGACCCAGCGTTTCCAGCTGCTCAAGCCGCATACAGATATCCGACGCCATCCGGATGACCGCCTCACGCAGTGCCGCCTCTGCCGGCAGGTCCGGTGATGCGCCACGCGCATAAGGCTTCAGCAGTTCAGCGAGCTCAGAGACCGACAGCTCACTCAGGCTGGCAATGTCATGACCGGCAAAGGTCACGGACAGCGCATCCCGGTTTAGCCTTTTACCGTGGCATTCAGAACAGGGAGTGACCGTCACAAAGCGCGCCAGCCGTTTCTTCGTCGTCTCGCTGCCACCCGAATAACTCTGCAGCACGATTTTTGCTGCACTGGTGTACGTGCCGGTATAAGCCGGCTCTTCGCCCGCCGCCAGCGCGTTTTCGCGCTGCTCAGCATTCAGACCGACAAAAATCGGCACCGATGGCTGTTCGTCAGTCAGCAGTATCCACTGCTGATCACGGGCTGAAAGCGTATTCCAGGGCGCATCAACATCGTAGCCGAGCGTCTCAAGGATGCTGCGCAGATTTTTGTTATGCCAGCCTCTGGGCCAGGAAGCGATAGCTCCCTGGCGGATGCTCAGTGAGCTATCCGGCACCATCGACTCGGTTTTAACGGTGTGCACTCTTCCCAGTCCCTGGCAATGCGGACAGGCACCTTCAGGATTGTTAGGCGAGAAAAAATCGGCGGTCATAAAGGGAACGCCTTCAGGCCTTACGCCCGCACGGGAAAACAGCAGACGCAGCGTGACAGAAATCCGGGTGAGGCTGCCCACCGTTGAACGCTCCTGCGCGCCAGCCCGGCTCTGCTGAAGCGCCACCGCGGGTGGAAGTCCGTCAATATTATCCACATCCGGTGCAGCAGCCTGATCGATCAGACGACGCGCATGTGGCGACACCGACTCGATAAACCGGCGCTGGGCTTCCGCATAGAGGGTATCAAAGGCGAGGGACGATTTACCGGAGCCTGAAACCCCGGTGAACACCACCATGGCGTTGCGGGGAAATCGCAACGAAACATCTTTGAGATTATGTGTTCTTGCACCCTGTACCGAGATATAAGGATCAATGTGCTCATCAGCGAGGTAATGATCGGCGTTGCGTTGTTCTGTCATGATTTCCCTGATTGATAATGCACGGCAGATTCACGATCGCCTGCCGTTAATGACTAAAAATTGCAGATGCTAATCCGGCGTTCAGGCTATCCGGCCCGCTTTGGGAATAGAAACAACAGCAAGGGTAGTCAGGGATCGCGGTCTGCACAACGCGAGGGGGGTTCATCGCTTCGTGGCAGCACAGACTGGTAACCAGCATGTACAGGAAGCCTTCTTATCTCTTAAGAAAACCCTGGAGCAAACTTAAATAAGGCAAAGCCATCACTAGCAAATCGCTTATGTGACTCTGATGTAGATTCCTGTGGTATCGATAAATGCAGGTCTATGTAAGGTATGGATATAGACAATGGGAAATGTTTAATACCCCAGGAACCTTTCTATAACCTTTATCTCTCTATGGCCAGGTATGCACCCCAGAGTGCCTGATGACGCCCCGCTCCCGTTATTCAGCGCGCTGACGGCATAAAAAATCATTTAAGACATAAGGATAGCGAAACCATGCCCATTTCTGAAATGATGCCGCGAGTGCGTGCATGGAGATGAGGTGAAATTACCGTTTTTTATTATCCTGTCCCAGACCGTCAGGTTGTCAAGCATGAACGCGCGAGGTATTGTTTAAAAAGCATCAGGATGATGAATGAAGTGAACTTGTGGGAGCTGGCAGTGGATACGACTGAAGAACTCAATAACACCTATTTCTACGCAGGTAGACCGAACCTCACCGCTGGTGAGCTCTTTTTCATGATTTTCTGTGAAGAAGTCGCTGAACAGCTGGGCATTGATGACTTCGGAGCGATCGTGGCCATCCTGTCTGGACGTAATGTCCTGACTACCCGCACCAAACCGCGCGATGCTCTCAAGGGTACCTCCTATGCCTCACGGGCAGCACGCAGAGTATTCCCTAACGCCAAGTTTCCTTTCGGCATACAGCTCCCCACCATCGTAGGGGGATACCCGCCCCGGACCGCGCGTATCCTTTTTACGCATAAGCTCAGCACCTTTGTTGGTCGGGCGATACCCGTCGTGGGCTGGGTGATTCTGGCAAGAGACGTTGCCGATATCAGTTTCAATTCGGTCAGACTGTACAATGCCATCGCTCGCGGGGAGGATAAGTTATGGTAGATGACACACAGGCACGCGTAATGGCACTCATTGAGCCGTGGAACGGCCGATCGCTGCTTACGTTCCGGAAAAAAACACTCACGCCAGAGATGTCGCTTAATCAGGACATGAAGCTTGACCCGGAGGACGCTGCGGAATGCCTTCAGAACGTCTTCGATGCGTTTGGAATGGATTCTGATCTGGTGACTTTCAGCCTCTACTATCCAAAAAACCCGCGCGAGGCCATCCCTCTTACTATCGGGATGGTAATCGAGTCAGCCCGTGCCAGGCGATGGTGCTATGACTGATATGACCTGCTCCCCGTTGATTAGTACACCCCGATGTTAGTAATGTCTTCATAAGCCACATGAGGGCATCCCCATGAAGAAGCGTTTTCCTACGAACAGATCATCAGTATCCTCCGCGAGGCCGAAGCCGGGGTTTCTGCACGGGAACTCTGCCGTAAGTATGCTATTTCAGACGCTACTTTCTACACCTGGCGCAAGAAGTTTGGCGGCATGGAAGTCCCTGAGGTAAAGCGGCTTAAGTTACTTGAAGAGGAGAACGTCCGCCTTAAGAAGCTGCTCGCCGAAGCCATGCTGGATAAGGAGGCGCTTCAGGTGGCTTTGGGTCGAAAGTTCTGACGACAGACCAGAAGCGGGAAGCCGTGGAAGTCATATGTGATGCAACGGGTCTGTCGCAACGTCGTGCCTGCAGGCTGGCAGGTCTGTCTCTTTCAACCTGCCGTTATTCAGCTCAGCGTCCGGCTGCTGACGCGCAGCTATCTCTACGCATCACAGAGCTGGCACCTGAACGCCGTCGCTTTGGTTACCGGCGGATCTGGCAGTTATTGCGTCGTGAGGGCCTTCACGTCAACCACAAGCGGGTATACCGCATTTATCACCTTAACGGCCTGAGTGTGAAGCGCAGACGACGTCGTAAGGGTCTGGCGACTGAGCGGCTTCCGCTGCTTCGCCCGGATGCGCCCAATCTGACCTGGTCAATGGATTTCGTCATGGATGAACTGGCCACCGGTCGCAGGATCAAGTGCCTTAACTGCGTCGATGACTTCACAAAGGAATGCCTGACTGTCACTGTTGCCTTTGGGATTTCAGGCGTGCAGGTCACGCATATTCTGGACAGTATTGCGCTGTTTCGCGGATATCCGGCTACGATAAGAACTGACCAGGGGCCGGAGTTTAACTGTAGAGCACTTGACCAATGGGCCTTTGAGCATTGCGTGGAGCTGCGGCTTATTCAGCCCGGTAAACCGACACAGAACGGATTTATTGAGAGTTTTAAGTGACGCTTTCGCGATGAATGCCTGAATGAACACTGGTTCAGCGATATTGTTCATGCCCGGAAAATCATTAATGACTGGCGGCAGGACTATAACGAGTCCAGACCTCATTCATCGCTGAATTACCAGACGCCGTCTGAATTTGCAGCAGGCTGGAGAAATGGAAAATCAGAAGGTGAACAAACCGACATTACTAACTGATCGTTGTATCTAATACTAGGGGCAGGTCACGAATAACGTACACACACTTAAGACGAGAGCTCTATACAACTTTCAATGTGGCCATTCTCCGTCAACGGGTGTCAGGTCTAAGTGATGCCATTAAATTGCCTACAGAATTTCAGTGTGATTTATGAAAAAAACCCGTCTGCGACGGGTTTTCAGGCATAGAAGGCGACAATCACCGCTCCGGTATTACGGCTTTTTAAACTTGTCTTCGACTTTCTCTTTCGCTTCCGCGATTTTATCACCGGCCTTTTCCGCGAAACCCTCTTTATGCGCTGGCTCGCTGCCTGGCGTTACCGGACGGGTGTCGTGGTCAGCGCGGGCCTGACGTGTGCTTTCAAGCAACGGATCGGCCACAGTACGATTCCCGGTCAGCCGGTCTGCGCCGAGAGGATCTGTACTGGCATGGTCAATATCCACTTCCTGACGGCGTACCGAATCGTTGATAGTTTCAACCCGATCGCTTGTCTCTTTGCGTAACACCACCTCTTCAATGATCTCCGCGGTCTTATTAATCACGGGCTGCTCATGCGTCTCTTCCACTTCGACAGTTTTTTCAGACCAGTCAACATGGGTGGGTGAACCTGATTCATTCACCGGACGACGGAAGATTGCGGCGTGCTGCTCATGCAGCGAGACATTTTCTGAGACCTGATCGGTGACAGTGTAGCGACGAACGCGGGTTGAACCTTCACTGACCAGACGTTTACCCACTTCCAGTCGCTCCTCGGCCAGACGCAGTACATCCTCGTCACTTTCGTCACCGGTCAGGGCAGTACGGGCAGCGCCACGATGGGCAGGATCGGTAGAGAGCGGATCGACGGCGGCATTATCCTGAAGCGTTCCACTGGCAGGTGCAGTCAGACCATCACTGGTCGCGTAACCGGGCGCGTAATCATCGGGCAGCGCCGCACTGCGCTCGGTAAGTTCTTCATGTGCATCAAGGATGCCCAGGGCGCGAGGTAACTCATCTTCATCGGCCCGCAGCGACAGCACTACTCCGCCGGTTCGCATCGCGTCTTCATACACTTCGGCCTGATCCTCCTCCAGCGTATTGCCGAACAGGCGTTGCCAGAAGCCAGGGTGGCGGGCCTCCTGACCTTCGGTACGCAAACGATCACCGGAGATGATATCAATGTCATCATCCAGGAACCCGGCCTTGATCAGGTTACGCTTTGCACCCTCTGCCAGTGAGATATTGCTGAACATTGTTACGATTGTTTCACGCGCCATGTTGTGTTCCTCGGTGATGGATTCGGACGGCTCTGAATAGGGTGTTCGGGTCAGGTGAGCATGCTGTTTGCGCAGGGAAACAACCTGTTCTGTCGCTTCTTCACTGACAACTTTGCGGATATGCCACTCCTCTTTCAGCACCAGATGACGAACGATCTCGATTTCCTCTTCAACGACAGGAATGATCAGAACGCCATTTTCTTCACGGATCTCCGGCATCTCAGCCAGCCGTTCCGATTTAGGAATGCGTTCTATTTCCGCCGTCTGATGCCGGAGCATCAGCGCAATCTTCTGCTGATGCTCAGTGACCTGTCGGGTAACCCTGACATGACCGTCGATGACCCGCTGTTTCGAGACCTCAACGGTTTCCTCCGCCAGGCTTAGCACCTGGTCGCTACCCTCTGACCCTGGTTTTTCAGGAGGTTGATTGTTCATGTTTAACCTGCCTGTGATACAGAGCGATCATTTGTACTTTTCTTTACCTTGAGCATAAGTCACTGCTTTTCGGTTAGTTAAAGCCTGGCACAAACAATGCCAAAAGACAGTAAAAAGCAGAAAAAAGCCATTATAAGAAGATAACGTGGTGCTAAAATCGGATAAGCGGTACGGCAGATAAAAATCAGATAACGAAGCGGCAGACAGTGAAATCTCTTTTATCGCATACGCAAAAAGAGGATCAATCAGGTGTTAACCCGACCTGAAGTGAATCAGGCATATCGGGTCAGGGGTTGAGCCATTCGCTTTCCTGCAACTCGCCGTTAGCCGAATAGCGAAACAGGGCGCGCTGATTTTCGTTTCGCTGAAGCTGATAGGCGTCCAGCACACTGGCCTGCAAAATCACCACGCCAAAACGGGATTCCCCGGTTTCCGCTGCCGTCGCGTCAGACGTCTCGTTAGCCGTTGTCCGCGCTTCCCCAGGAGGTCCGCCGGTGTAAGTCTGCCGCGTGTGCTGCGGTAACGCACGCCAGGCTGCCCGGGCAACATCACTTCCCGCCGCATAACACGCAACCCGCCCTGCCAGCCGTAACTGCAGGCGACGCTGATGGCAATATCCCAGCACGGTGACCTGCGGATTCGCCGCCATCTCCTGCCACTTCGGGCTGCGAACATCCGTATGAAATGTCAGCATCCGGCGGTCGTCGGCACACTTGCGCAGAACCACGGTGCGCGCCTGAGGTTGTAGCAGAGCATCGACCGTACAGAGCATCAGATAACGAAATCCACCCTGTGGATCGGTTGCAGATTCCTGCAGCGCAGCCCAGGCTCCAGTTTCAAACGTTTTCAATTCCATGGGGATTACTCTCATCAGGATCAATTTTCAGCCATCTGGCTAAAAGCGTAGCAATGAAGTGGGCAGAAGGCCTGACAGCGCAGCGATAAGAGCAAATGTGGCAGCGGGAGCTGGACAATGCACGAGAGCAGGAGCTGGTGAAATAGCGTCGGGATTGCGGGATACCTCGCAGAGCGGCAAAAGCGCGTCCCGCCAGTCAGCCACTCTGTGTTATTTTGCGCCATCGCCACAGAGATCCGATCCGCAGGGAGTTGCACGATGACAACTGAAGAGTCTGCTAAAGTACCGGCTGAAATACCGCTGAAAGTCACCTCGCCGCGCCTGACTTATCGGCCACTTCGGCAGGAAGACTGGCCCTTCTATCTGGCAGTCAGTCAGGATAGATCGGTGATGCAGTACATCAGCGATCCGCGCAGCGCTGAAGAGATCAGAACCCACTCATTTGATGTCCGCCTGCCCGCCTGGTACAAGGGCTGCAGGCACTGGCTCTGTCTGGTTATCGGAGAAAAAACATCCGGTGCTCCGGCTGGCTTTTGCGGGTTTATCGATCGTGGAGAGGGTATTGCGGAGTTTGGCTTTATTCTGGCCGCAGATGCGCAGGGCAAAGGCTACGGCAGCGAGTCTCTGCATGCCATTATCACCTTCTGCTTTGAGCAACAGGAATACCGCAAACTGATCGCGACGGTGACGGCAGGCAATGCGGCCTCACGCCGGACCCTGATTTCAGCGGGCTTTGTGCAGGAGGGGACGTTGCGGCAGAACTTTTTCCTCAACGGCCAGTGGCAGGATGACTGGATCTTCGGCTTGCTGAAACAGGAATACCAGCCCGCACACTCACCCTGAGGCGCAGACCATCAGCGTCGGGCATCCTCCGCTCCGTTCGCCACAATCAGACCGATTAGCGTGGCGTAACGTCATAACCGCTGGCGATAGCGATAGCGGGCGCACAGTACTCCTCTCCGCACAGCATCGCCTCAAAGTCCGCCGGCGTCAGTGGCTGGCACAGGCCATTGCCCTGCATAATGTCGCATCCGGCGGCCGTAACAAAAGCGATCTGCTCTTTATCTTCCACGCCTTCGGCGGCCACCCGGATACCCAGGCTTTTGCCGAGCGCGGTAATGGCCCGGAACATCATACGCACCCGCATGCTGGAATCCAGCTCGTGCGTCATCGACTTATCGATTTTAAAACCCGTCACAACACTGTAGCGCAGCAGGTTAATCGCCCCCAGCGTACGCCCGTAATGATCGATAACGAACGAAGCTCCCGTTCGGCGTACGGCGTCAACCTGGACCGGCATATCCTGCATCAGCACGGCCAGCAGTGGCTCATCCACTTCCAGCTCAACAAAACCGGCATCGCCTCCGGCACTCTCACGTATTACCGTCTCCAGGCTGTTCCCTGCAAGCTGGCGCGGAAACAGGTTAATGCTGACGCGAAGCTGAGGAGAGCGAACCTGCCACTGCCGGACCTGTGCCAGAGCACTGCGGATGATCCATTCACCCAGCGTGACTGAAAGCGGACTTTTAACCAGCATGCCGATAAATTCAGCCGGCAACAGCAGCCCGCGCGTCGGATGCTGCCAGCGCACCAGTGTCTCGCAGCCAATAAGCTTTCCGCTTTCAACGTCGTAGCGGGGCTGATAGTAAAGAGTGAACTGCTGCTGCCGCACCGCCGTTTCCAGTTCGCGCTCAAAACGGCGCCGCTGCTGCTCCGCTTCACGAAACGCGGGCATAAACAGCATGCTGCAGCCTTTACCCGACGCTTTGGCGCGATAGAGCGCCAGATCAGCGGCGGACATCACCGAAGAGGGATCCCTGCCGTGCTCCGGATAGGAGGCGATGCCGGTGCTGGCACCGACCACCACCGGTGAGTCGTGATAGCGGAACGGCGTCTGAACGGCCGCAATCAGTTTCTCCGCCGTGATCGCCGCCTCTGCGCTGCCGCCCGCTAACAGGATCACAAATTCATCACCGCCCAGGCGCGCAGCCGTCACGGCACTGGCGCACACCGCACGAATCTGTTCGGCAACGTGGCACAATAACGCATCGCCTGCAGCATGCCCCAGCGTATCGTTAACCTCTTTAAAACCATCGAGATCGGTCATCAGTAACGTATAGGGGACGCCCGCCCTGGTCAGCTGGCCGACCTGATCCATAAACGCGCTGCGGCTGGCGAGACGTGTCAGCATATCCAGTGAGGCCAGCTCACAGAGCCGCGCCTCACTCTCATAGCGGGCCGTGACATCGCGGATGATCATGCCCACCAGCCGTTCGCCCTCTTCACGCCAGCCCGAAAAAGAGACCTCTGCCGGAAATTCACGACCTTCACGCGTAACACCCCATATCTGCAAAGAGCGTGGGTGCGAGATAGCTGCTTCGTCAGAGGTAATCCGGACCAGTTCATTACGGTAGTCAGTCTGACAGCGAGCAGGGATCAGCTCGCTGATATACTGGCCGCGCATCTCCTCTGCGCTGTAGCCGAACAGCGCGGTGGCGGCCGGGTTCCAGAAGGTTATGCCACGCCGAAGGTCGGTGCAGACAATGGCGTCAGGCGAAGTGGATGAGATCGCCTCGAGTCGCTGCTGGCTGGTGTAGCGCAATAACTCCAGACGATGCATCTCCATGCGATCCATCACCAGGGCAGCAATATCGTTCAGATGCTTTCGATCCTCTGCAGTTAACGGCTCACGAGGATGGCTGTCGGTCAGGCAGACCGTGCCAATATGATGCCCATCCGGGGTCGAAAGCGGGATCCCCGCGTAAAAGCGGATAAAGGGGTAGCCGTGAACCAGCGGACTGTCGCGGAAGCGCGGATCTTTCAGCGTATCGGGCACGCAGAGGATATCGCCCTGCGCCAGCGTATGGTGGCAGAAGGCGACGTTGCGTGCCGTACCTGAAATATTTAAACCGTACCGGGAGGCGAAGAACTGCCGCTTTTCGTCGATAAGCGAGACAAAAGCGACCGGCACCCGAAACAGCCGTGCGGCAAGCGTAGTAAGGCGATCCAGCGCATCGGTCGGCGGTGAATCCATCAGATGATACTGCTTAAGTGCGTCGAGGCGAGCCGCCTCGGCATCATGATAAACTGGACGTTTCAGCGTAACTCTCCTCTGGTGTTATCTGCTGTGGCTGGCCTGACACAGCATAAAGAGGACACGTTCAATCAGACAGAACGCGCAGAGTTCGCTGCCGATCCGTTGCCGGAAGAAAGGCCCGTCAGTAAACCCGGCAGCAACAGGTTGCCGCGCTGAGTCCGATAAAGCTGACACCGCAGACAGCGAGGCATCAGTTAACACGTTATGCCTGCCAGAGAGAGTGCGGCGGACCGCCCAGGATTATCTGGCCAGAGCAGATCAGACAGGCGGTAATGCGCCTCGCTTAGCTCTCTATATCGGCCCGACATGACTTTACTTAAGAGAAAACAGAGGATGAACGCCTTACTTTTTCAGCTTTGGTACCAGTTGATAGTGCGGATGCTCTCCGGCGAGCAGCATCAGCAGTTCATACTCTCCCTGACTGAGCAGCGCAGGATTTTTCGATGCTTCTTTCGTCTGCCAGACACGCTGGCTAAGATCGAAACGCTCGGCTGCAATCTCCTGAGAGAGACCGGCCGCAAGGCGCAGCTCACGCACGTTGTGCTGGACGGCGACAGGCCGCTGTAAAATCTGATTTCCCATATAAACGCTCCGCATACGGTGCCCCGGCGAGATGGCCGGGCGGAAGTACACGCCTGCGGCCAAAACATAAATTTGAGTTAAGTTTTAACAGCCCGGCGTTTTACACTTATCAGGAAAGCGTAACGCACCAGTAAAAACAGAGAAAATAACCTGAATTATATTCAAATCGCTGCCCGGATAATTTTTGCACCGCTGAGAATAGTAATTGCCATTCTGAATGGTGGCGTTGATCGAATGATGATCAACGTCAATCACAGTCACAAAAAATGACCGTTTCATCCCTCTTTTAAAAAGAGTGAATATTAATCGTTATTCCGTGCCGGACAGACATTATCTACAGTTCAGAAAAAATACGTTCAGGCTATGCCCGCGCAAACGTTGCCCAGCCGCCTTTTTCATCAGGCGTGACGCGTTTAGGCTCTACGGCAAGAGGGTGATGCGGCAGGGTAAAGCGCGTAATCACGCTGCCCAGCGTTTCAGTCTGTCCACTGAGACTGTCTGCTGTCGCCGAAACCTGCTGAACCAGCGTCGCATTCTGCTGCGTTACGCGGTCAAGTTCTGCAACGGCGACCGTGACCTGGGCAATCCCTTTACTCTGTTCATCCGAAGCCAGCGCAATCTGTCCGATCAGTTCATTCACGCCGCCGACGCCGCGCAGCACGGCTTCCATGGTGGTTCCTGCGCTCTCAGCCGCCCGCCGTCCATCGTCAACGCGTGCCACGGTATCGGCAATCAGCTCTTCGATCTCTTTAGAGGCAGCAGCACTTCGCTGTGCCAGTGAACGTACCTCACTGGCGACCACCGCGAAGCCGCGGCCCTGCTCACCCGCACGGGCAGCTTCTACAGCGGCGTTTAACGCCAGAATGTTGGTCTGAAACGCAATACCATTAATAGTGGTGGTGAACTGCCGGATTTTTTCTGATCCCTGAGCGATGCTGGTGATGGCTGCCGATACCAACTGAACGAGTTCCACGCCCTGCTGAGTCGTATCCGTGGTGCTGGCAGCCAGTTCACGTGCCTCGCGGGCATTCTGTGCATTGTGACGCACGGTGACGGTAATCTCCTCCATGCTGGCTGCGGTCTGCTCCAGCGCAGCAGCCTGAGTGGATGTCCGGTCGGAGAGATCGGCGTTACCCGCTGCGATGTCCCCCGCTTCACGATGAAGAATGGCTGCGTTGTCTCGGATAGCGCTGACCGTCTGCAACAGACTGTGCTGCATCTCTTTGACCAGCGGCACCAGTTGCCCGACACAGTTGCGCCCCAGATCTTCCGGCTCGCGCGTCAGATCGCCATCGGCAATAATTTTTAAATGACCGCGAATTTTACCCACCGGACGCACCAGATGAACGACCAGATAGCGGTCACAAAACAGCAGCAACGCCACTGCCGCCAGCAGTGCTGCCAGCAATACGCCCTCAAGCCGATGCCGGTCAGCCTTCAGGGGTGCCTGATTCCGTGCCAGCTGCTGCGTCACCTTGTCCAGCTGCGCACGTGCAACCGTTGCGTATTCTGAGGGGATTGTCGTAAGTGCCGCGCGGACGTTATCCCAGTCAGCATCGGCCGGGGTTGAGGCGACGAGCGCGTTTTTATCGGCTGACGTACCGCTCTGCATGACGATAGCGCTGTGCGCCAGAAAGCTCAGTTGCTGCGTCAGAACGGCTGAACGATCGGTTTGACGAAAGATATCGCGCACGACCTGGCTGCTGTAGCCACCGGCCAGCACGACGATGCCCAGTGAGACGATCATCATCCACAGCACAACGCGGCGGATAGTGAAATGCCTGAGTGAATTCATGAGGTTTCCCCGATGTTGTCATTGGTGTAGTTAAAATTAAACAAAAATAAGTTATGTCATCTACTTTAGTGCGTTATTATATAGTGCACTATGTTTATACTCTGTATACTGGCAGGATATTTAAGAAATTAAAAGTTTTTAACGACAAAATAATAGAATCGTGATTACTAAAATATTTCGTTAAAGAAAAGTGATTTGCTATTCTGACCAGCAATGGCGTGCAGTGGGATAAAAAATAAATGGTCATGACTCTTTCTTTTTGCAGAATTTGCCTGTAGTCATGACATCACACCCTTCAATTTTTCTGTTTAATTTCGCGCCGTAACCAGCCGGTGCGGAGGAATCCATGCTTATGAGTCTCAGCGGCGGCGACGATTGCCGCACGCGAACCCTGCACGCGCTGCGCAGTAACGACGAAAGTCGTGACGATGTGTTGCGACAGTTCGTCCGACTGGCCAGCCAGGCACTCGGTATACCCGGCAGCTTTATCTCCGTACTGGATGATGAGATGCAGCATGTTAAGGCTGCGCAAAATTTCACACTCACTCAATCCTCCCGGCAGGACTCGCTCTGCCGGCATGCAGTGGACAGTGACAGCACCGTGGTAGTACCCGATACGTTGCTGGATACCCGCTTTGCTGAGCATCCGCTGATTGTTGGCGCGCCTTTTATTCGCTTTTATGCCGGCGTACCGCTTAAAAGCAGCACAGGTCTGATACTGGGTACGCTGTGCGTGACTGACACCGCGCCTCATCCCTTTAATGCGGATCAGGTCGCCATGCTGAAGATGCTGGCGGCACTGGTGATGTCATTTCTTGAGGCCTGGTACTCGGCTGGCTTTGCCGACCCGGTAACCGGTCTGCCCAACCGCCAGCGTCTGATTCGCGATCTGCAGTTTCTGGCCGCCTCCGGTGACACCACGCCACGGCGGCTGGTGCTGATTGACTGTATCGATATGCCGCGCGCCTACGAGCTTGCGCGCTCAATGGGCATGGGACCGGTTGAAAGCCTGTTGAAAGATGTGGCGACACTGCTGCCGCTGCGCCTGAGGCCTGCGCCAGGAGAGATGCTCTACACCGTAGCCACCGGGCGCTTTGCCCTGCTGACACGTCAGGAGAGCAGACTCACTGCCAACTGGGTGGCAAATAAGCTGGCCGGGATCAGCGCGGATCTCGGCGATGGGCTGTCGGTTGCACTGATGACCCACACCGGTGAGGCGAGTTTCAATACCGGGGAGATGCCTGCCCAGGAGATCCTGCGGCGTGCGGTCAGCGCGCTGCACGAGGCCATCACACGCGACGTCGCCTCGATGCCTTTCAGCGAGGCCACTGATACGCGCCATACGCAGGACTTCACCCTGATGCATGACCTGGCCATCGCGATACGCCAGGATAAGGGGTTATGGCTGGCGTATCAGCCTAAAATCTGTCTGCACAGCGGCAAGCCAATTGGCCTTGAGGCCCTGATCCGCTGGCAGCATCCGCAGCGCGGCGAACTGTCTCCTGCACAGTTTTTACCCTTTGCCGTGCAAACCGAGCTGCTCAGCGAACTGACCACCTGGGTGACAGAGCACGCCATCGCCCGGCTCTCCCGGCTGCGCAACAGCTATATTCAGCTGCCCATCACCATTAACGTCAGCAGCAGCGATTTTTCACGTGACGGTTTTGCCGACGAGCTGGAAGAGCAGATGATCAGAGCGAAGCTCCCGGTTTCGCTGCTGGGCATTGAGTGTCTGGAGACGGAACGGATTCTGGAGAGCGCGACCGCAATGCGGGGGCTTGAGATGCTGAAACTTCGTGGATTCGGTATTTCACTGGATGACTTTGGTACCGGCTACAGCAACATCAGTTATCTGCGGCGCATTCCGCTGGATGTGATCAAGCTGGACCGTTCACTGATCAGCGAAATTTCATCTGACACCGCATCGCGCGTCATCGCCCGCAGTATTATTGCGATGCTTAAAGATCTCGATTATATGGTGCTGGCTGAGGGCGTGGAGAATGCGGAAACCGTTACGGCGCTGACCGAGTTTGGCTGCGACCAGGCACAGGGCTTTTTCTACTCCAGGCCGCTGCCGGAAGCGGCACTGGATGAGTGGCTCGGCTGGCGATTACGCAGTAAGTGCTGAGCCTGTCCCACACACCCCGGAATCTTACCCGGCCGACCCAGACACGCTGGACCCCTCAGCTCCGGCAATGATGACGGTATTACGCCCGGCGGCTTTTGCTTCGTAAAGCGCTTCATCGGCACGCCGCAGCAGAGAGTCGCGATCGCTATCCTGATCGCTCCGCAAAGCCACCCCGGCTGAGATGGTCATCGTTCCGGCAAACGGAAAGGTGGTGGCGCTGACGGTCTCACGGATGCGCTCCGCGGTGCGGACGGCATCAGCCAGCGTGGTATGCGGCAGCAACAGAATAAACTCCTCGCCGCCAAACCGGCTGACGATATCGCCGGTACGACAAGCCTGACGCAGCAACGCTGCCAGGCTCACCAGAACCGCATCGCCCGCGTCATGCCCGTACCAGTCGTTTATCTTCTTAAAATGGTCAATATCAATGGCGATGGCACACTGTTCATGCTCACTGTCTGACTGCGCCGCCAGCGCCGAAAATCCGCGTCGGTTGCAGAGCCCGGTCAGCGGATCGGTCATCGCTTCATCGTTTAGCGCGGCAAGATGACCCGCAACGGCGTGCCGATGCGCCTGCACGGCTTCTTTGAGCCGATCAGCCTCGTAATACCAGGTTTTGACCGTGGCGAGAGATTCCGCCTGGGCTTCGCTGCCGCCATCGCGCACTCTGTCCGCCAGCTTTTCCAGTGGAGAGGCGATTCGACCGGCCATAAAGGCAATAATGGCCGCTGTTACGGCAATAATGCCCAGAACGAACCAGACGGCGCTTTCTGCCGTGCGCATCAGAATATGCCTGACCGTTTCAGAGGTGCCGGTAATAAAAACGTTCCAGCCGGTTTTATGCAGTGTGCCATAGCCAGTCAGATAGTGCTGTCCCTCACTCTCCAGCGTGAAATGCCCGCTTTCTGTCGTGGCGAGCCGTTTCTGCAGTGCCAGACTCAGCAGCATCTTTGTTCCGACGCGCGCTGCGTCATGACTGAAAATAATCAGCCCTTCATTGCTGACCACGCTGACCGTTGAACCATTGGAATAGAAATGCTGGCTCAGGATTTCGCTCAGCATGCTCTGTTTCTTGAGATAAATAGTCCCGCCAATGTAGCCCAGATAGCGGCCATCTTCGCTGAACAGAGGTTGTGATAAAAACACCACATAGTTACCGGCCGCAGAGGTAAAAGGAGCAGAGATAAAAGGCTTTTGGGTCGCTATGGCCTGCAGGCTGGCAAGTGAGTGCAGCTTCACGCCAATGAGATTCAGACTATCAGGTGAGGTTGCTGCAATAATGGCATCATGATTTACCACCACCACCGAGTTGAAAAAGCCCGACTGCATTCGCAGGCGATCGCTCTCTCCTTCCAGTCGTTTAATATCGCTAAGCTCCTTGATCTGCGACGCACTCCAGGCCAGTTCACGTTGTGCTGTCGCCAGGTAACGATCGGTGGTATCAGCCAGCTTGCGGGCATAGGCAATGTTCCCCTCAAGCAGACTGTCTTCGATGTTGGCCTTCTGAAAGAGCAGCAGCGCACTCAGCAGCAGACCGGAGGTCAGAATGACGCCCCCGATGGAAAGCAAAGTCAGCAGCGAGCGAAGGCGCATTTTTTCATGGGGCATTGCAGTCGGGATCCGGATTAAGTGTCATCTGAGTGTAACAGTAGACGTTTCACGTCAAGGGCCGAACAGAAGATGATTTACACAGGATCACGGCGCATTGCCGGGCGCAGCACACAACCGTCCAGCCCTGCATAAAGGATTGTTTAGCGTTTCGATAGCCCTGATAAGCAACAGCAGAAAATGATTAAGCGGTAATAATGATACTGAGCAGGCCGGTATCTGTGCAGATGACGCACTATTATTACCGCTGACCGTGATAACAACGCCATATGGTCGCTGAAAATAACGGGGCAGGCTCTGCCCCGTTTATCATTACGTTAAAAATATGCGTAGAACAGTTAAATAAAACCTGCATCAATAATAAGTAATTGTGCATCAGCCTTATCTTTTAAGCGAATTAACGCCAGAACGATTTAATATAAGAGCGGCTGCTGAGCCTTTTAATAAAATGATGCGGACAGGTATAGCGGCGCCCTTCCCACTCCAGATTAAACCACTGAAATTCATCATTTTTAATTTTTTCCAGCAGGGTCATTGCCTGCATCGGCGTCTGAAAAGCATAAGCTTTCATCACGCCCTCCTGGGTGCATAAATCAATATGAACCATGTAACCCCCGGGTGTTAAAAAGATCGAACATTTTATAATTATTGAAAATCCTCTTTATCATAATCCATTTATCGGCTGCCGATTATCTGATTCCGTATTATTTACGTAAAAATTTCGCATCTATTTCCCATTTAAATTTTTGGGCAACCCTGCCTTATTTCATCAATTAATTTGACCATGTATACGAAATCCAGCCAGACCCGAATAGGTCGTAACCCATGTTTAATGCAGCTCAGAGGGTGGCGACGATAAGCGATCGCAGAAGATGACGTATACCTGCTCACATTGTCAGCATTGCACCGTCTGGCAGGTCCAGAGCCGTCATGCAGAGGGGATGTAATGGTGCTGGCTGAGAGGTTGAGATGGTCATAAACAGAGCACATCGTTTACACTCTCATCAGCCTCATCTGCAATCCGGTAACGGTACAGATGTATCGCGGAGCGAGGCAGGAGATCACTGACGGCGGGCAATAAGGAATCTTATGCTGGATTATATGGTGTCGCTCTACCGTACTGTTCCTGTCTCATCTGAACGTCTCAGCGACTGGCTTGCCAGCTGGCTGGCGCAGCAGCAGACACGATGCCACGATCACCATTTTTCTTCCGCCTTTCCATGGCGTGAAACCGGTCTGCCCCAGCACGCCTTTTTGCAGCGAGAACTGACGATAAACGGCCAGCGTTATCTCACCGGGCCGCGCTATCTGGGTGGCGATCCTGCACAGCCCTTTATTGAGGTTGTTGCGCGTGACGGCATCATCGATTACAGGGTCGCTAGCGCCATTATGCAGGCATGGCAGCCGCTGAAACCTCTGAAGCTGCGCATCCTGTTGCCTGCGACTTATCCTGACATCGGTATAACCGATCAACTGCTTTTCCTCAGCGACCTGGCTTCACTCTCTGTTCCTGTCGACGAAGATATTTCACTGGTGACAGCCCGCCGGAAGGATTATCCCGCCTGTATCACGGCGATTAACCGCGCCTATCGTGCCAGCTGGCACACGCTGCCGCATCTGCGCGATCAGCTACTGGCAACCAGCAGGCAGGAATTACGGGAGGATATCGCCGCGGGACATGTGTTTCTGATTATCTGGCAGGGCATAGTGGCAGGGCTGATGATTTGTGTCCCCCGGCGACTGACCTTTATTGAGGGGTTTCAGATTATGGATGAGGTGATTATGCCCGCTTATCAGGGCCGTGGACTCGCCGCGCGCGCTCAGCAGCGTTTGCTGCAGCAGCTTCATCATCATTATGGTGAGAAGGCACTGCTGACCGGTACCATTCTGCCCGGTAACACCCCTTCACTGCGCAGCGCGCAAAATGCCGGGCGACGCTGCGTGCTGAAATATCAGTTTTTTACCCCTGCCGATTTACGTGCGAGCCGACGGGCAATTTAAATCACCATAAAGCCAGCTCAATCAACTTATCCTGCACACTGTAAACGCGCTGCTTAAGGCTCAGGCTCTCGTCTGCGCTGATCCATTTTGCAGCAAACGCACCATTAATTTTTTCCAGTGCGATTTTGGTGCTGCTTTTCAGACCTTCGTGCCAGTTCGCGTCTGAACGTTTTGCCGCCTGTTTTTCCAGGCTCTCAACTAACGCCGCGACACTTTTACCACCGGTAGTAGCTTCGGATACAGACATACCTACCTCGTTTTGCTGCTAAAAAACGGCCACACTCGCGGAACATATTATACCTGAACCCTGATCGGCATGGCGCTTTCCTGTGCGCACTACCCGGCATGCCTCGTAAACTCATTCTAGCATCACAGAGATGACGTAAATGGCGCAACGCCACCTGCATCAGAAGGAATCCATTCAGACGTCATATCCAATCAACCCGCCAGCATTGCAAATTAATGTGAAGTTTTAATGACCATAAAGATAAAAAATAACTTTAAAATTAATGACCTGTTCTCATTATACTGACCCGCCTTGTGATTCACATTTTGAAAACAAAATAATCACACTTAGTTATTTTTTCATGCCTAAATTAGTGCCAATTTTCATTTATGGAGCAGGCAAATGACGCACTTTGTGGCAATTTTTTTCTCTTCACTGTTTATGTGCAGTAACGTTTTTGCAGGTTCGGTTTCATCTGTTTCTCTTGGATCACTCTCTTCTGCGCTCAATGAACGGATGCAGGTGATGAAAGCGGTGGCGGGTTATAAAGCACTGCATCATTTACCTATTGAGGATCTGCCACGGGAGCAGGTGGTGCTGGATCATATGCTGCAAAACGCACAACAGGCCGGGCTTGAACCCCACTCCGTGGAGCCGTTTGTTCACGCTTTGATGAACGCCAGCAAGGCGATCCAGTATCGCTATCGGGCTGACTGGCTCTCATCACCAGACAGCGCTGTTCCTGTCAGGGATCTGACCGAGACCAGACAGCAGATACAACAGCTGGATACCCAGCTCCTGACGGCGATCAGCCAGCGCCTGATGACTGGCGCCTTCTCGCAGGAGGACAAAGAATTTCTGATGTCACACCTCACGGCACCTCACCTCAGTGAAAGTGATAAAAACAGCCTGTTCGCTTCCCTCTCCCGCATTCAGCGCCAGCACTAATCCTCTATCAGCGGAGAACGCTATGCAGCTTCATGAACTCATGGACCCCGACTACTCTGACAATCCCTTTCCCCTTTATCGAAAACTGCATCAGCAAGGACCGCTTATCCCTGCCGGAGATAAGATCATCATCAGCGGCAGTCACGCGGTGGTGGACGCCCTGCTGAACGACCGGCGGGTCGGTAAAAATTATATGGAAAGTGTCAGAGTAAGATTTGGTGATGATGCAGCCGGACTGCCGCTGTTTCAGGGTATCAGCAGAATGTTTCTGGTGCTGAACCCACCCGATCATAACCGGTTAAGAGGACTGGTTATGAAGGCGTTCAGCGGCCGGGAGATTAAATCTCTTCGGGAGATGGCGCTGACGATAGCCAATGAACTGGTTGATGAACTGGAAGGGCGTCGTGCCTGCGATCTGGCTCAGGCATTCGCTTTTCCGCTACCGGTGCGCATTATCTGCCGGATGCTGGATGTTTCAGAATCTGATGCACCAGAACTGGGTCGCCTTACCTCTGCACTGGTCAGGGTTTTCGATCCTCAAATCAGTCCGCCAGATTTGCTGAAAGCCGCTGAAGCTTTTGCCGTACTGGAAAGTTACTTCAGTGCCGTGATCGTATCCCGACGTGATAGCACCGCCAGCGATCTGGTGTCGCTTTTTCTGCGCAGCGGCAGTGACGGCGACCGGCTGGATCACGATGAGATCATCGCCAATGTGATACTGCTGTTTCTTGCCGGTCATGAAACTACGTCAAACATGCTGTGCAACACCATTCTGGCCCTGCATGCTCATCCGCAGGAACTTGCGAGCCTGAAACAGAATCATGCGCTGATACCCGATGCCATAGAGGAATGTCTGCGCTACGACAGTTCGGTCCAGATGCTTTACCGCACGACTCTGGAAGAGATTGAGCTGGCAGGAGAGCTCATCCCGCCCGGAACCCGCTTCTTCCTTAGCCTTGGTGCAGCCAATCACGACCCGCTGGTATTTACCTCTCCGGAACGGCTGAATATCCGGCGGCATGAGGGGCGCTGTCTGGCATTCGGTGGCGGTATACATCACTGTATGGGCTACCGGCTGGCACTGGCAGAAATGGAGGTGGCGCTGGAAGTATTACTGACCCGATTGCCAGAGATGCGGCCCGTGGCCGCTGGCGTTCGCCGCAACCACAGAGCCAACCTGCGCGGCGTCAGCGCCCTGCCAGTCGAATGGTAAAGCACTGCCCTGAAGCGCCCGGCAGTTAACCGCGCAGCCGCAGCGTGGCGGGCAGGATAAGCTGACTGTCAGCGGGATCCTCACCAGCGATCATCGTGGTCAGCATAGAAAAGCAGGCCTGCGCCAGTGCCGGGACATTCTGCTCAACCGTGTCGATCGGAATGGAGAGTGAATCATAGAGATAGTGATCGTCGAAACTGGCAATGCGGATGTCGCTGGTCAGCAGGTTATGCTCGCTCATGTAGCGCAGTACTCCCTCCAGCAGACCGCAGGCGGCGGTGAACATCGCTTTAGGTGGGCGTCCCAGCCGGCAACAGAGCGCGGCAAACATCTCATAGCCACTGCCGGGATGGTAGTTACCCTGAATTATCCACTCCGGCCGCAGCGTCACACCCGCCCGCATCAGTCCCTCATTGAATCCCGCCAGACGATCCTGGGTCGGGGAGAGGTCAGACTGTCCGCCAAGAAAGTAGATCTCCTCCGGACAGGTGCGCGCCAGCTTTTCGACCAGCTCAGCGGTGGGCGTCACAGAGTCGGTGATGACCCAGGGCAGCCTGGTATTGTTCATGTGGCGGTCAAACAGCAGCACCGGCAGCTGTTCGCTGAGGCTGACATAGTCGCTGTCGCTCAGCATACTGGAGGCGACAATCAACCCGTCGACCTGACGCGCCACCAGGTTATTGACCACGGCCATCTCCTGACCGGCATTTTCATCGGTGCAGGAGATCAGCAGTTGCAGACCGGCGGCGCGACAGAGATTTTCCAGCGCATGGGAAAAGGCCGCAAAGCCGTGGTTGGTGATCTCCGGCACCACCAGCCCCAGCGTATGACTGCGGGCGTCATGTAGCATACGGGCGTGTATGCTGGGCTGATAATGGTGTTCCCGGGCCAGTGTCAGAACCCGCTCACGCGTCTCCTTCGCCACCCGTAACTCTTCGCCACGGCCGTTGAGCACCAGGCTGGCAGTGGCTTTAGAAACCCCAGCCAGCCCGGCGATGTCACTGATGGTAACGCGTTTGGTTTTTCTCACGGCAAGGCATCGGTTAGTGAAACAAGGGCTTATTCTACCATGCAGCGACGTAACGACCAGTAGCGGGCCTGCAGTTCTGCGCGACCGCGCAGGGTTAGCATCGCCGGATGGTCCGGAAAATAACGGCTGCTCATCACCCCTTCCCCGTCGTTGATGAAGATCTCAACGCTGGAGTGGTCACACAGGATCTGCAACCGGCGTGCAGCCCCTGTCCAGTAACGATAGGTCCATTGATCCGATACCAGGCTGCGACGGGCAAGCCGCAGTTCATTCTGCTGCCACGTCAGGATCAGCGTATCGGCGAAATTGAGTTCTATATCGCCCAGGCTCTCCAGCTCAAGCTCCAGCCGCTGCGCGGCGATCGGCGGCGCGTCATCGGCGCGGCCCTGATAATGCAGCTCCCTCTCCCGCAGCGCCTGCAGTTCTGCAATCGGCTGCTGACAGAGCCGGCCATTGCGGGAGCTCAGCTCGCGCAGACAGGTCATCTGATGGATCCAGTGATGCGCCACGGTTGGCTGGGCCATCTCTTCACCGTCTGGCGTTCCCATCCAGCCCACCAGCAGACGCCGGCCGTCAGCGGTCAGCGTGGTTTGTGGTGCATAGAATTCAAACCCGGCATCCATTTCGTTCAGCGGGCCATGCAGGTAGGCAGCCTGCTGATAATCCAGCGAGCCACTGAGCCAGGCGCAGGCGTGACTGTTCAGGTAGCGTTTCTCTTCAGGCATAACACCCTGCGGACAACAGATCAGATACGTGCTGTCGCCGAGCATGAACATATCCGGGCACTCCCACATGTAGCCAGCGGCGTCCAGCCCGCCCAGTTCGCTGCCCGCAATCTCGCCGAGATTCTGCCATTCGCGCAGATTATCAGAACGCAACAGCAGCACCCTGCCCTGCAGCTGGGTATTCTGCGCGGCCAGCACCATGTACCAGTGATCTTCATGACGCCACACTTTGGGATCGCGAACGTGGCCGGTGTAGCCCTCCGGTACGGCGATAACCGGACCGAGTTTGTCAAAACCGCCGGCGCTGTTCTGCTGCGCCAGACACTGCCACGCGGTGCGCGAACCATCATCAAACTTCACATTGCCGGTGTAGATCAGCGTCAGTACACCGTTATCCTCTACCGCACTGCCCGAGTAACAACCGCTGCGGTCATACTCCTCGTCCGGCATCAGGGCGATGGGCTGATGTTGCCAGTGCAGCAGATCGGCTGAGCGCCAGTGTCCCCAGCATTTTTGCTGATGCGCGCACTCCAGGGCGTTCCACTGATAGAAGAGATGATATTCACCGTCGAAATGGATAAAGCCGTTGGGATCGTTTAGCAGGCCGGTTACCGGTGCCAGATGCCAGCCAGGATAGTGACTGTCGCTGAGCGCCTTTGGCATACCCTGCATCACCGCCTGCAGAATGGCGGCAAGACGTGTTGATGAGGCCATTATTCAGAATCCGTTTTGTATTTAAGCAGGTAAGAGATCACAAACGCAGTGGTGAACGCGATTGCGATGCCGATGACATAGTTAAGCAGAGAGCCAGCCTGGACAATCGCCATGCCCGGCAGACCGGTCAGCCCGACCGCAGTCATATAAACATGAACTGACACCACCCAGGCACCACCCAGCGCACCACCCACCAGACCCGCTATAAAGGGTTTCATAAAGCGCAGGTTAATACCAAAGATAGCCGCCTCGGTAATCCCCAGCAGCGCGGAAAACGCTGAAGGCAGCGAAATCGCTTTGATCTTCGCATCGCGGGTTTTAAACCATACGGCCAGACAGGCACCGCCCTGAGCCACGTTCGCCATCGCCCAGATAGGCAGCAGGAAGTTCACGCCGATGGAAGGATTGCCCAGCAGTCCGGCTTCGATAGCGTGAAAGCTGTGATGGACGCCGGTAATCACAATCACCGAATAGAGTCCACCAAACACCAGTCCTGCCAGCCAGCCGGCGTGCGCAATCAGCGTACTGAGAATAAAGGAGATGCCATCACCCAGCATACGACCCGCCGGACCGATAATCAGCAGCGCAATAAAGCCGGAGATAATTACCGTCAGGAACGGGGTCAGGATCAGATCCAGCGCATCCGGGATAACCCGGCGCAGCTGCTTTTCCAGCATGCTCATAAACCAGACCGCCAGCAGCACCGGGAACACCGTGCCCTGATAGCCAATCATCGCCACTTCAATGCCGAAGAAGTTCATGGTGTGGAAACCGGCGGCGACGCCCCAGGCGTTGGTCAGCGCCGGATGAGTGAGAATGCCGCCCAGCGTCGCACCAAGAAACGGGTTACCACCAAACTCGCGGGCAGCCGTAAAGCCAATCAGGATCGGCAGGATAATAAAGGCCGCCGAGCTGCACATATCCAGCATGATGTAGAGCGCATTTTCCGGATTGACCCAGCCGTAAGTTTTGACCATCCCCAGCAGGCCCATCAGCAGACCTGATGCCACAATCGCCGGAATGATCGGCACAAAGATGTTCGACAACAGGCGAGCGATGCGCTGGAAAGGGTTGAGCTTACGTGCGGCTATATCAGCGGCCTCAGATTTGCTCGATTCACTGATGCCCGCCTCGGCGATAAAGGCAGCGTAGACCTTGTTCACCACGCCGGTGCCGAAGATAACCTGAAGCTGGCCCGCATTGCGGAAGCAGCCTTTAACGCCCTCAATCCGGCCAATCGCGGTGGTATCCGCTTTTTCATCATCGGCCAGCACCAGCCGCAGCCGGGTGGCACAGTGAGCAGCGCTGGCGATGTTCTCTTTACCACCCAGCAGGGGCAGCAATGCCCGCGATATTTTTACATAGTCCATACACACCTCAATCTTGTTATGTTTTTATCCATCCTGATCTCTGGCCCCGGCATCCGGGGCCGCCCGGTCAGAACCAGGTTTCCATCTGTACGCCGAAGTTCCATTCGCCACCGGCATCGAATCCTTTACTGCCGAAAGCGTCGTCACTGGCATAGTTATCCAGACGGTGATCCCAGTTCATCCAGGTTGCAAAGAGACGAATTTCCGGACGTTTGAGGAAGTCACCGACATCACCGGCTTTCAGGGTTGGCGCAACAGTGAATTTGGTAAAGCTGCCGCTGACCGCATTACGGTTGTTGTAGCCTTGGGGACGCAGATCCATGTACTGATAAGAGCCTTCATACTGCATCTCAAAGTTCTGGGTGATTTCCTGAATCAGCCGCAGGTTGACTGTCGCCCAGTCATAGCTGTCACCTTTGACGTAACGATCGTCACTACGCTGAGCCAGTAAAGCAGGTGCAATGTGCCAGCCACCGCCCAGCGGGGTAATACCGTAACTCGCCAGACGCCAGGTGTCCGCTTCCGGCAACAGTGCGCCATCAGAACCAATCGACTTCACCTCTGCGCCCAGTCCATGACCATAGAGCAGTGCAGTTTTCGACGTGCCTTCTCTCAGCCCATAAAAGCTGTCGTTATGCAGGCCAAGCAGCGCATGTACGCCGGTTTCTGCCGCATCGCTTTTGACTCTGAGGCCGTCGATGTCACGGCGATCGTCGTTATCCTTTGCCCGCATACCGCTGACCATCAGCTGTACCGGCCCGACAAAGTTATTCAGCGACAGGATGTAGTTCTGCGCAGTGTTTTCATTGTTTTCAATGTCGCCAAAGGTACGACCATAAAGGGAAATGTTACTGCGCGCCTGATCGCTCCATTTCATGTCGTAAATACCGGCACCGGTACCGGCAAGGAACACCACATCGGAGTCGATCCAGTGAATATCAAAGTTATCGCGATCAAAACGCTTACCGGCCCAGACCGTGGCGTTATCGAATGCGCCGCTGAAGGTGGGAAGCTGCCCGAGCTCGACAAACGCCTGACGCAGGTTGAGATCGCTGCTGGCGGCTGTCCAGTCGTTGTAGGTGCGTTGTCCATCGGCCAGCATCGCTTTGAAACGGGTGGTGGCGCCGTTGTCCAGCGTCTGTTTATGTTCGAGGTTGAGCTCAACGTAGGTATCCGGTTCATTACCAAGGCGACCAACGTGACCGCCGGTTTCCCCGGCAGGGGTAACGGTCGGGCCACCCTGAGTTTTGGCGGCCGAGCTGTTCATCAGCAATCCTGAACGGGCATAACCGTGGAACTCGAAGCCACCTTCATCGGCTGATTTTTGTTCCAGTTTCGCGGTGCGCTGCGCGACCTCAGCGGTGGAGTTTTGGGTCTGTTGTTGCACGGCAGCCAGCTGCTGTGCCTGCTTCTCAGCCATCTGTGCCTGTTTCTCCGCGACCTGTGCGCGGGTTTCCGCTGCATTCGCTCGCTGCTCGGCTGCCTGCAGTCGCTGCTCCATGGCCGCAAGGCGTGCTTCAATGCTGCTCATACTGGAGTCGGCCCAGACTGATGTGGAAAGTAATATCGTTGAGAGACTCACTGCTAACGTGCTTTTTTTCATTTTTTATGTCCCTGAAGAGAGGCTATCATCACCGGATTTTTTGCTAAACCGGTTTAGGCGCAAATCATAGCCACGGGTAATTTCCCTGCGCAATGAAAATTGCTAAACCGGTTTAGTGATTGTGAGATAGCTCCCAAAACAGGGGCAATAAGATAATCAGCCTGGCAGGTCGTCCAGCTGGTGGAGCCGCGGAAGTGCTGTCATGGCCCCTTTAGCCGTGGTTGCCAGTGCACCGCAGCGTTGTGCACTGGTAAGGCAGATGGCCAGCTGCGATTCATCGGCAGGAAGACCCGACTTAGCCAGCCCCCAGAGTAATCCGGCCACGAAGGCATCACCTGCGCCAGTGGTGTCGATGCTGGCCACGGGCGAAGTAGCATAGTGGTATAGCTGGCCCTGATAGCAGGCGATCACACCTTCCCTGCCCCGCGTGACCAGCAATAGTTTTATGCTGAATCGCACTGCCAGCTGCGGTATGGTGATAGCCGGTTCCTGATCCGGACAGAGAAAATAGAGTTCCTCATCGGACAGTTTAACCACGTCCGCATGGCTCAGCGCCTCGTTCACCACCGCATGCAGCAGTTCCGGATCGGGCCAGAGGTCGTGACGCAGATTTAAATCGAAACTGACATGCCCGCCTGCTGCCCGGATCTGCTCCATGGCAGTCAGGGTCGCCGTGCGTGAAGGTTCAGCTGATAAGGCGATCGAACAGCAGTGCAACCACTCCCCGTGCCGGAATACGGGCAGGTCTTGCGCCTCAAGAAACAGGTCAGCACTCGGCCTCACCATAAAGGTAAAAGAACGTTCGCCATGGTCATCCAGTCCGACCACTACGGTTGAAGTGCGGTGCTGCGTATCAGCGATCATGTAGCGGGTATCAACCTTCTCTTCAATGAGCGTCTGCCGCATAAACTCACCAAAGGGATCATCCCCTACCCGCCCGATAAAAGCGCTGTTTCCCTGCAGACGGGCAACTCCAACGGCGACATTGGCGGGCGCCCCACCCGGACACTGCATCAGGCGACCCGGCATTTCGGGAAGCAAATCAACCACGGCATCCCCGAGGCACCAAACGCGTACAGACATAAAAAACTCCTCTGATTAAACCTGATAGCTAAACCGTTTTAGCTATAGCGATAAACCGTGCTGAGTTCAAGCATTACCCTGCGGAAATGATGCGTAATTAACAGAAGTCGTTATCAGCCGAAGCAATATAATGCGGATTGCGCTATCGGGAGGCTGGTGGAGGAAAGAATTAAAAAACCGGCACAGAGGCCGGTTCTGGTATCAAAAACGTGAAGAGGATTATTTTAATGTGGAGAGTATCTGTCTGATTGACGCGTCGATCTGTTCAGCAATCTCTTTTGGCAGACGGCTGAATTCATACTGCACAGTGCGCTTCTCATCATTAGTTTTACGACGCGCATAGGTATTAGCTGTGGTAAAGGTAGCCAGCTTTTCCGTCACCGTCTTGCTGACGGGTGCAGGTTTTTTTAACTGACGACGGGCGCTTTTAAAGCCGTTAAGAATCGCGCTCTTCTTCTCATCCGCATTGGCGCTTAGCAGGGAATCATCGGCCTTTAGCGTTTGCTTAATATCGCTGACCAGCGCGGTGACATCAACCGCTTCCGCTTTCGCCTCTTCCCAGACATCGAGCAGTAGCTGGTAATCCTGAAGTGTCAGCTCTGATACAACCGGAAAGAGTTCAATAAATTCAGCGGGTACGGCTGCGGCCTGGAACGCTCGTGAGACCTTTGCGTTTGAGATGCCTTCGGCTTTAGCAATCTCTGTTTTGCTCATGCCATTTTCGTTCATCAGCATAAAGCGCAGGCCTAATTCACGCAGGTTATGCTCTTTTGCTGTCTGAATGTCCGCAGCCAGCTGACGCGCATCACTAAGGCTCAGTTCATCAGCGGTGACCAGTACTTCCAGACTGGCACCGGTAAGAATGCATGCGGCGCGGCGGCGCGAACCATCCATGATTTCAATCCGGTCAC
Source organism: Pantoea sp. OVA07A (assembly GCF_019969975.1). Taxonomy (NCBI): domain Bacteria; kingdom Pseudomonadati; phylum Pseudomonadota; class Gammaproteobacteria; order Enterobacterales; family Erwiniaceae; genus Pantoea; species Pantoea sp. OVA07A. The sequence goes on from NZ_JAHXYM010000008.1 coordinate 76,203, forward strand.
CGTTGACACGACCAATAGCCGGAAAAAATTGCTGCAGCGTAATAGTACGGGTGATCTCCTGAAGCGATTCCGGCGTCAGCGTGCTCTGGTCACGTCCGTTGATTTTTGGGTCAACGCTGGTTCTGGTTTCAATATCATCATGCAGGATTAGCTGGCGCACAAAGGTGGCCTTCGCGCCCGACTTCAGCGTAAATGTGCGCGACTGGCTGCTGCTGTCGATCATGTTTGCGATAGCAGAATCACCAAACTTGCGCCCGATGCGCTGTATAGGTTTGCTCACAAGGTACTCCTGATATATTCAATGCGGTCAAACACAGCCCTTGAGAACTGCTCGGCTTCATATTTAGCTTTGCGCAGAGCGTCCGCACTGCCCGGATAAGAGGAGGGATTGGCACTGATCACCGTATCAAAGGATTCGCCGCAGCGTTCAAATCCATCCAGTCGCGGCAGGCTGCAGTCCAGCATCGATTTAGTAAACACTTCCCGGGCATAGCTTTGCGAAGTCAGGTGATCGTGTTTAGAGGTCATTTTGGACATAAAGCCGATATTGGCTTTAAGCCGTGGCTCAATGCCTTCGGACTCAATACGCTCCAGCATTTCAGGCAGACGCGTCAGATACTTCATGGTGGAGTGGAAATCGACCTGTGCCGGGGGCGTCGGCGTCAGCAGTACATCACTGGCCGCAATTGCATTCAGCATGAATGAATCAAGGTGAGGTCCGGTATCAAGGAAGATAAAATCGTAGTCACCCGCCAGACGATCAATCACGTTGCGGCGTAGTACTTCCGAAGGCGCAACGCCTGGCAGATGCTCAGCAACCAGCTCTTCCCAGTCGCTTGCAACAAAACCATCGTCGATAGAGGCTGGGATCACATCAACGCCGGGCATGACAGTAGGTTTAATGAATTGCTTACGAAGCTGGTCTGCATCCAGATCGTTCAGCATCGCCTGCGCTGCCGTCTCCAGAACTGAACCGACACTGTTGGTATGGCTCAGGAACATCGTGCTTGATGCCTGTGGATCCAGGTCGATAACCAGAATACGCAGGTCATTATGTAACATAGAAGGATGTGCACGCATACCGTGGGCCAGCGTGACTGTGCTCACTGTTTTTGAGACACCACCTTTAAGGCTGACAACGAATACGACAAAGGGGCCATCGTGCCGATCGCGATATTTCGGTACTTTACGATGCTGATAGATGTCGACCACATTCTGGATAGTCAGGGCATATTGTGAGGTGCTGCCGGTCTGTTTTTTCCCAAACTGATAACCTGCTGCTTCCATATCACCAATTGCGGCGACAACAGCATGCTTACTCAGCAATGGCATGTTGGCGACAGCATTCCGGGAGAAGGTCTGGTAAAAACCGGTCTGGTTAAATTCCTGACGCTGCTGCTCAATATGGTTACTCAGTCCATGTAACATGGAATTGGCACGTGTGGCCATTTCCAGCACTCCACCATAATCACGCTTCATAAGCCCCTCTGCGTTAATGTTTTTTGCATACTACACAAAAAGCACATATCTGCCAATTTTTTAGAAAAATGCCAAAAACCTGGATTTTTTTCTCCGCGATGGTGAGATGCAAGCAGCATTACTTTTGTGAATCACTGGAAAGTGAATCGCTCTGCTTTTTTGTCTTACAGGCTGGTTGAGACAGATAACTTAAAATGGCGACATTAAACGAATATTTTAAGGACTAATGATTCGGAGCGGTGCATTCCGATTCTGATAAATCATCTGCCAGTCTGCAGGTTGCTCGTTAAATTATTTTCGTGTTTTTTTAATGGTGTTTTCAGCATGAAAATTCAATAAAAGTTATTATAAATCATTTAATTAAGCGTGGAATAGCCTGGTGAAAAATTTCCAAGATTAATGCACTTTCACTCAACATTTACTGCTGACGTAGAGTTTTACTCAGAAGCTATTACAGTGCTTTTGAACCTGAAGGAGTAGGCATAACGGTAAAGTGCGCAAGTAATCGTTACCGTTATCATTGCTAACTTAAGATCACTGCTTCCAAATCTATACCTTTTATGCCTTGTCATTATGTATCGTTCATAATCTGTGTTGCTGTCTGTCAACATAATGTCAGGCGTTTTCCGCATAGGGTTTTTATTGCAAGGCTTAATCCAGAAAAGAGAGGGATTTAATTCCCTTCATCATTATGTGATGTCACGAATCAAAATCATCGAAGAGTTAAGACTGCCGATTTAAGAGCATGAGTAGGAGTAGAGAACAGGCTTAATGCGGCAAGGCTTAGAGCAATATTAATTGGGGCAAGTCACCATAATGTAGCTATGCCGGACAGTCAGAATTAACGCTCTACTGTGCTTGATTCAGCTCCCGATACAATCTTTTCATCTTCATATCATTCTTACATTCCTGAAATTACTTCATTCACGCTAAGCCTATTTATTAGTTTAAGTTATTATGCCGAACGCATTTTTCTTACTGTCGTTCTTCCTGTTCTTCCTGTTCTTCCTGTTGTTCCTTCACTGGCGCCTTATTAATTTCTTCCGGGAACGTTATTTTAAGTGCTTTTTTAGTATGTCTGACAAATTCTGAGTACTGACAAAACAAAGATATTACGTTAAGTAAAAATCGCATGGTGTTTTCATCATGAAAATGAAAAATAATTCATTATTTATCAAATAGATAGGCGATTAATGTCATGGTGAGTTTTCTGTATTTTCACTGACCGATTTTCTGAGGCCTGATTTAAACTTATAACCTTAAAGATTTAATGGTTATAGGTGTATGCAACATTCCAGTCTTACCTATGCTCAGCGTTAGATCGTTTTAGCAGTAAAAGACCTTCTCAGTCGTGCTTCTGATAAACCGCACATTCAGAACTGAAGGTGAAAATCACTTCTGACTGGGACTCTCAACTAATTCTTTGTTTTGTGTGTTTTATCCCCGTTATCCACAGGCCAGATCCAATTGGTCGATCCTCAATAGATCAAATTGAGATCCTTAACAGATCCCTGCAGCGTCTGAAGCCTTGTGACACAAGGCCTGGAAGGGGGTCAGTAACCACTGTAGCGAGAAGAATAACCACTATAACGAGTATAACAACCACTATAGCGAGAAAAGCAACCGCGCTGGCGAGTACTCAACAACCACTATAGCGAGTAATTGGCCTGAATCGGTGTGTATAACCCTGATTATGCGTAGATGACGGCTTCTTCCAGGGTGCTTGCGATGAAAGAGTGAGATCCAGTAAAGGGGGAGGGCGGTGGCTCGACTCTTTTTCAGTTAGTTTTCTCAGGTTATCCACTGAATAGATCCAATAACAGATCCATTTAAGATCCTTATTAAGTTCCTTAAAGATCCCAGCATCGCCTCAGGCCACGGTATGACAACGTTAAAGCCGGGTCGCTAACCACTATAACGAGTAAAACAACCACTATATCGAGAGAAATAACCACTATGGTAAGTAGATTAACCGCTGTAGTGAGTGATAGTATCCACTGTATCGAGTAACAGCGGCTCTCGCCTGTTCACATCACGGATCTTCCTAATGCCAAGAAAAGAACCAGATATCCTGAACATAGCTGATGCGTTTAGCGAAACAGATAAACGTACAGGTGAAGTTGTTACTCTTACCCCCAACAGTAACAACACCGTCCAGCCGGTAGCATTGATGCGACTCGGTTTATTTGTTCCGACGTTAAAATCCACAGCGCGCAGTCAGAAAAACCAGATGAACGCCATGGATGTGACCCAGGATCTTAAACAGTTATCCCTGGTCAGGTCAGAAGGCTATGACAACATTAAGATTCTGGGTGCCCGCCTGGATATGGATAATGATTTCAAAACCTGGGTCGGGATCATTCGTGCATTCGCTACGCATGAGTGTCTGGGAGACACGGTAACGCTCTCTTTCGTTGAATTTGCCAAGCTATGCGGCATACCCTCAGTGCGTCTCTCCTCGAAGCTCAGGAGCCGTCTGGATGCTTCGCTGACGCGTATTGCCTCTAACACCCTGACTTTTACCAGCAAGGGCGGAGAGAACTACACGACGCACCTGGTGCAGTCTGCGAAATACAGCATCAAGAAGGACACGGTAACGCTGCAGGCCGATCCCAAGATCTTTGAGCTGTATCAGTTCGACAGAAAGGTTCTGCTGCAGCTTAAAGCCATCAATGAGCTGGCACGCAAAGAGTCTGCTCAGGCGCTCTACACCTTCATTGAAAGCCTTCCGCCGAAGCCTGCGCCGATATCTATGGCGCGTCTGCGCGCAAGACTTAACCTGACATCGCGTGTGATTACCCAGAATGCCACCGTCAGAAAGGCCATGGAGCAGTTAAAAGAGATCGGTTATCTCGACTACACCGAAACCCGACGTGGCTCATCAGTCTACTTCTGGGTTCATTATCGTCATCCTAAGCTGCGCCCGGCCGAACTGCCGCTCAGTAAGTCAGGCCTGATCGATGATGAGATGGATGAGTTTGACGATCTTGATATCGATTCCGACGTAATTGACGTCAGCCTGCCTGAACCGGTGATTGAAGAGGATAGCAGTGAGCTGGTGATGGTCTCGCGTGAAGAAAAAGAGCTACTGAACAAAATCAGGAAGCAGAAGAAGCAATGACACGCTTTCTGCTAGCATGCTACTCCGCTTTCAATCTCTTATCGGGAACGCCGGGCTGAAACGCAATAACCACTGTAGCGAGTAACGTTACTCACTATAGTGGTTACCAGCACTACAGCAACATACGTAACGCCTGTCTGAACAGGGCTAATCGCGCTATTCATCACTCTCCATCGGCAGGACCTGAATTGAGCCCGGTGCTGTGTTTACTCTCTATAGTGGTTAGTCTCTCCCGGAAGAGCTGTCTCAAAAAACGTAATAGCCAGAATGAGACCCAATGTTCACTCGCTTTAGTGGTTACTCACCTGATCACAGCACAGAAAGTACGCCCGTCATGAAGTATTCACGCAGGCTGTGCAGGGGAATCGGTGTCATTACTCTACTCGCTATAGTGGTTATCTCCTCCGTTACCGCGCTTTTTCATCTCCCTTTTGTCCATCCAGGGCGGGTAAACTACTCGCTACAGTGGTTATCAGGTTGTTTTATCGCTAAAGCGTTCAGTTAATGATCAGATACTGGCGCTGATGAATGCGATATTCTCGCTACAGTGGTTGTTAATTGGGAGCAGAAATGAGGAGCTTACTCGCTATAGTGGTTGTTATTGTCACTGGCCTATGCTCGATATAGTGGTTACCTTAAATAGAGTAAGCACTCACTATCATTTATTGCACTGTCAGTAAAAGACTTCCTGTTAAATTGCCAAATTCCCACACCTAAAAATGGTTACTCGCCACAGCCGTTAAACGGTGTGCCGTGCTTCAGATTTTTGCAGTTAAAGAGCTTAGCTGCATTCATAAAAGCACCTTTGCGAGGACCCACACAGGGCGGATTCTGCAATCAAGGGTCAAAATTCATTGTTGAGAGGGAGATCGGTTTTTTACTCGCTATAGTGGTTATGACTGAATGAAACCGTACCTGGAGTACCTGAAACAAAGGCTAATGCGCCTTCGCGCTGCAATTTAGAAGGACGGATGACGATTTACTTGCTCTGCTTACTCGCTACAGTGGTTTCCGAACCCTGAATATCGTTACTTTACTCGCTACAGTGGATAGGCGATGAAGTTCGATCCTAAAAAGGATCCGCCACTGATTTGCTTACTGGAAGAGTTAAACAGGTAACTTTACTCGCTACAGTGGTTATCAAATAGAACTAAGCCAGAATGAGTACAGAGATTGAGGCATGGCCGGAACCATCAGGAAGGCGCTGCCGTTATCCCTGTCACAAGAACGGGTCCGATGGGGGCGCGGGGGAGGGGAGGTGTTTAGCGGGGCCGATGCGGCTTTGATACTGCTCTGCAGGACATCGGTGAAGAAAGCGGACTCGCGCTGACGTACCGCTTTATCACCGTTGGGACAGAGAGTGTTACATCGCCTCCCGGTATTCCGGCCAGGCAACGGATTGTGCTTCATAACGCCCTGCGGCTGCGAACAGCGTGCCCTGGAAGTTGATCACACCTGCAGCCTCCAGCCACATCCACTCTTCTGCCTGTACGATCCCTGCCGCGATGACGGTAATTTCCAGCGCGGAACAGCATTTAATAATCGCCTGAACCACCGCCTGCTTTGGCCCACTGCGATGAACATCGCGGGTGATACCGGCATCAATACGAATGCGGTCGGGCTGAATGTGAGTCAGCAAGGACAATCCCGCGGAGCCGTCACCAAAATTGTCGATCGACAGACTGATTCCGACCGCTTTTAGTGCGCGTACGGCTTCAGAGAACGCTTCCAGCTGCGAGATCACTGCGGTTTCGCTTACGCCAACTACAACCTGCTCAGGAACCAGTCCCGCCTGCTGAATAGCGGCCATAATATGATCGACGGCATTGGGTATCACCACCAGCGTCATAGGCAGCAGGCTGACGTACAGTGTCATACCGTCCGGGCAGACCAGGCCAGCATGGGCAAACGTCTTTTTCACGGTTTCCAGATCGTTAACATAAAGCTGATCGCCTGAGGTGTCGTCGGCGGGAGCAGGTCGCAGAGTGGTCGCCTCAATCGCTGTGACCTGACGAGCGAGGGGATCCACCACCGGGCGAAAGCTGACGCCTTCTGTCTCCGGACGGGAGTCCGGCACATCATTGTGCTCAGAAATAAACTCCCAGTAACCCGGCGGGAGGACCTCGTAATAGTTCTCTTTCTCACGAGACTCTACAAACGTGCGCAGGAATTGCAGTGCCCGATCATCATAGGTCAGACGATATTTTGACGTCCCTTTATCCAGCACGGCCTGCAGGAGCGATGAGCGATCGTGTTCACGCAGGTCAAAGAGTGCCATGCCCGCATTACCAAAGCGGCGGTAAGGCGCATAGTCGCGCATCAGCTCCACCACATTGTGGTGCCGTCGATCTGCACAAATCCTCTGATAGACTGCCTGAATGCCTGCTTCCGGACCCTCAAGCAATTGAAAAAAATGGGTACCGTTAAATAATAATATGCCGGTCACGTCGTGAGCCGCATTTATTTTGCTGGCGTTGTCGACCATCGCGGGCAGGGTTCTGATGGGAAAGTCATCTGAAATATGGCTGCGGTATATTATGGTAGTCAGCATGTGCAGCTCCGTTTTATAAGATTGTTGCGCACACGCTAGCATTGTTCAAAAAATGTTTCATCTCTCCTTATTCACAGTCGCACAGACTGCACCACGGCAGGTGACAATAAGCGAAACGGCAAATTGTGGGGCACGGTTCCAACAATCGTAATGGGATCAGAGACGCTGAACCTGAGCAGACGAACTCATGCTTCCTGCATAATAAAAAAGGCCGCCGTAGTGGCAGCCTCATCGTATTGAAGGGGGAAATGTTATTTGATCAGTTCAGCAGAGACATAAGCACGATTATCAACGCGTGCGCCGGTAATTTTATAGGATGCGCCTGCATCTTTGGCCTGTGCCGCGACTTTCGCTTCAGCAGCATCCAGGGTAGACGCGGTAGCGGTAATAGTCTGGGCAAAACTACCGAATGAAATCAGAGAGAGTGCAGTAACAGCAACGAAAGTTTTGATGGATTTCATGGTCAATTCCTTAGCGTATTTCAGTCAGGGAGAGGCGTTTTGCCTCGATGGAATGAATGATAGGCGCGATATCGCCAGACTGATATAGCTAACTTTTGCTCATATTGATCAAATATTTTGAATTATTACCATGGGGGATATCAGAGATCGTTCAGATCGCTGAAAACGCAATCTGATATCAGATTGCGCCAGCTCCAGATTAATGACACTCGCCACGCAGCTTCCAGTGCAGCCAGTGATCCAATGCTTCTTCGTTCAACGGCTTCGAATAGAAATAGCCCTGAGCCTGATCGCAGCCATACTCGGTCAGGGATGTTACTGCATCCGGACACTCAACCCCTTCTGCCACCACGGTATAATCCAGCTCTTTAAGCATGGCGATGATGCTGCGTGCAATGATGCGTGAAGCCGTGTCAGAGGAAAGCTCACTGATCAGGGAACGATCCAGCTTAATCACATCAAGCGGCATGCGACGCAGATAACTGATATTGCTGTAGCCGGAACCGAAATCATCGAGTGAAATAGTGAATCCTCGTGCTCTGAGCATCTCCAGCCCGCGCAGGGCGGTCGGGCTTTCAAGGATACGTTCGGTTTCCAGACATTCGATTCCCAGCAGAGAGGTCGGGAGCTTAGATTTGACCATCTTACTTTCCAGCGCTGAAGCGAACCCCTCGCGCGCAAAGTCACGTACGCTGACGTTTATCGTTAGCGGCAGCTGGATGCAGTTGTTCCTCAGCCGGCTGAGGCGCTCAACCGCCCGATCGATAATCCAGGCTGTCAGCACAGAGAGCAGATCGGTCTGCTCAGCCAGCGGGATAAAGGCGGCAGGTGAAAGCTCGCCCCGGCTGGGATGTTGCCAGCGGATAAGCGCTTCCAGACCCACGGGTTTACCACTTTGCAGGCAAATTTTCGGCTGATAGACCATATATAGCCCGGTGTTCTCGCGTAATGCCGTTTTAAGATCGGTCATCAGCAGGAAATCTTCTGAACGCTGCGTTTCAGCCTCAGCGTCAAAGCGCTGAGAGGGCAGTCCGCGGCCGACCGCTTCATGCAACGCACTGACCGCACGGCCTAATATTTCAGATGCTGGCATGCTGCCAGCGACAAAGTCAGCCTCACCGGTATGGGGAGTCAGCGCGACCGACAGACCTTCATCCATGTCCGCACTGATACCTTCCAGACGACCGGCTACCCACGCGGCACTGAGTCGGCTATCCGCTCGGGTCAGGATAGCAAAGCGGCCGGTGGCCACCGTATAGATCATCTCCCCAACCGCCGGACGCAGGCGCAGCGGCAGCAGAGTGGCCATATCTTTCAGCAGGCTCTCAACCGGGCTCATTCCCATGGTGCGGGCCAGTTCATAAGCACGCGACATATCGATGCAATCAATCAGAACCAGACGGCGTGGCGTGGTATCGCCGGCAACGGCAAGATATTGCAAATCACGTATCAGGCGCTGACGGTTAGGTAGCCCGGTCACCGGATCGGTAAAACCCGCCGAGTGCCAGGCTTCAAGAAAAGACATTACCAGCGTAGAGAGCAGCGTTAAGGTCGTCACCTGGTCACTGGGAAACGCATGCGGTTCGGTGTCGGTCACACATAGTGTGCCCAGAATAATACCATCGCGTGTTTTCAGTGGCACACCGACATAAAAGCGGATAAAGGGTGAGCCAGTGATCAGGGGATGCGTGACAAAACGCGCATCGTAATAAGTATCAGGGACGATCACCGCACTGTCGCTATCAACCACGTGACGACAAAGTGAATCCGCACGCGTTGAGCGTTGCAGTTCAAAATTGTGTGATGCCCGAACGGTCTGGAACTCATCATCCAGCACCGATATAAAGCTGCCCGGGATACCCAGGGCCTGACTGGCTAACCGGACAAACTTCCGGAGAACTTCATCGCGGCTTTCATCAGGGTCGCGCAACGCCTGTAAGGCGCGGCTGCGGCGCTCATTGTCGCCGTTTAAATTGTTTAACATGTGTGTAGAACCCCCGCACCGGCTGATTACGGAGCGAAAAAAGAAAACTGTCCGGAGCGAAATGTGATTCGGGCGGCAGGAATTATGGCGTGATTTTTTATTTTCAACTGGATAATAAGGGACTATGCAGCGGGTGTCTCTTAATATTTTCTTTAACGCATTAAAGGGGTTGTTACGATTCGAAAATTTAATCGAAGATGCGCCTGATTATTTACATTTGTACATTTTATATAGCCAGGAGAGGGTTTTTACGGTTGTTAATGTTTATTTTCCGTCAGGAGATGAATAAGCATTCAGGGTGGTTAATGTTATTTCTAAGTCAGTTTTACAATTAAACAGGTCTGCAGCCAGAGACGGATCGCTATCCGCTGGTTGCTCAGGAAGATAACCTATTAAAAATACAGGTAAAAGCCTGAAAAAATGAAGACCGGCAGATATGACCTGTCAGTGTACTCCTGACTGCTATAGGTCAATCCACCGCAAGACTGCCAGTAACGTGTCGCTTCAGACAGTAATCAGTTTAACCTTTCATGCCGTGTGTGAATTGTGTCGGACGACGTGGCGGCGGGTTTTGCTCCAGCCAATCACGAACCTGTTCGGTCCGCGGCCCTCGCTCGCGGATCGCGCGTGTCAGCCTTTCCTGTGTTGTCCTCAGTTCCTGGGTCCAGTAGGTGATTTGCCACTGTTCACGAATTTCCACCTGCGACAGATCGTCGGGCGAGCGACGCTGGATAGGATTTTTCATTCATTATCCTCCTCTTTTTCAATGATGCAGCCTGAACATGACTCTCAGGCTATACCTCTATCCTGATGAAAAAAGGAAGATTGAGGTAGCGGATTAATCCCTGAATGGCCCTTAAGGCAAATAACAGGATAATTCCTGGCAGGAGGAATAAAGCACTCTATGGAAATAGAAAAGTCTCCGTCAGGGCGAAATATGCCGCTTCGCTTATAAAAAAGCATGCATGATTTTTAAACCTGAAATTTGACATTTATTTAAAATAGTCAATTATTCTGTGGTCTTTTCGTTATGGCCGCTCTCAGGTCGCTTCGCTTTTATTGATGGCGAAGCACTGTGCCTTTGCGGTTTAATCATGTTGAAGGAGTCTTTGTTTGGTGAATCGTCCCCCCAGGCCGCCTGTGGTCGTCCAGAGTAATGTGCGTGAACTTCGTCTTGCCGCCGGGCTCTCACAGCAGAGCGCTGCTGAGCGTTTTGACCTTAGCCTGCGCGTCTGGCAAACCAAAGAAGCCGCAGGTAACCCGACACTATTAAGTCAGGGAGAATATGAGTTGCTGTTATTACTGGCTGGCTGTCATCCCCATTTTGCTCTTGCACCTCAGAGCAAAAAGTAACGGCTGCGTTAATACCCTGAAATTTATTTCTGTGGTAACCGGCTGTCTGATAACGGTAAAAAAATTATATTTACCAACTTGAAAACTGACTACTGATCCCTATTTATGGAGATGATCGGAAATATGAGCCCGATCAGATGAACTTTTGGATGAACCTGTTCAGGAGATTATCACCATGTCAGTACAACAATTTTCAGTGTTCCCTTCGCTGTCTGATTCAGTCTTTTCAGACCGCTTTAACCGCATCGATAAATTGTTCAGTCAGCTTACTGGCGACAGCCCGGTAACGTCGGTTCCCGCTTACGATCTGCAGCGGGTAGAGGATAATCGCTATGCGTTGACCGTCAGTGTACCTGGCTGGAAAGAGCATGAACTGGAGATCGAGTTACGAGGCGGACGGCTTTCAGTGGCCGGTCACAGAGAGAAACCGTCACAGGAAGCGTCTGGCGAGGCCCGGGAAGAGAACACCAGCTGGATCCACCGCGGCATTTCCCGACACGATTTCCAGCTGAGCTTTTCCATTCCAGAGCACATGAAGGTCACCGGAGCCAGCCTGGCGGAAGGTCTGCTTAGCATTGATCTGATCCAGGAAATACCGGAGAGCGAGAAACCGCGCCGTATCCCGATTGCGATCGGCGGTCAACGTACTCTTGAACATCAGTAATATGAACAGGGCGGAAACGGCACAGGCTGTTTCCGCCTTTTTATTCACTGGCAGGTAAGAAAGTCAAAAGAGTTCAGGCGCTGGCTGCCATAAGGCTGATTTGCGACGGTAAGCCGGTATTCGTTCCGATCAGCATGATCGGTTCACCCGCCTCAAGACTGGAGTGAAATGCAGCCTTCATCGATGCACTGATACCATCACCACACCACATCAGATGATGCTCAAAGCGGCGTTGCGCCACGGCGGGGATACCTGACGCATCTGCTGCAACTTCAACCCGAAAGCCCTGTCCGTTAAGCCGTATCGCTTCCATCCAGATCTCGGTTTCATCTGTGACGCTGACTGCTTCAAGAAACAACGGTACGGTGCTGCGTCGTTGTGAGGCCAGCGCCAGGCGCTCCCACTGACTGACTACCGCTGAATGAAAGCGCTGCTGGCGCCGCGCCGCACCTTCGCTGAGGTCAGTGCGCAGCCAGAGGTTGAGCGGCCGCAGGTAGCGATTAACATAATCATCACCACAATAGTCGGTATTCATCATCTGTAGTTCGCGATCAACATCTGCGTCCGTATTATGCGCCAGCAGATGCAACATATCCTCTTCCCGGCAGGCCCAGCCGCCAGGCAGCGCAACGCTGGGCCAGTTAAATGCAGTATGGATATCAAAGAGCGTATGACCCCCTGAGGTCATTTCACGCACACAGAGCGCACGCGTAAGCTGATTATCTGAGTAACCAGCAGGGCCAGGCGGCGTTATCAGCCCGGCACGGCGCCAGCGGCGCAGAGTTTCAGGAAGAACACCGACGAGACCACATACGGTGTCGGTAGAGTGCTGGGGCATAATTGATATCCGAAAGGCATTGAGATCCCATGAACAGGGAAGATGACGCAGTATGCGCGTCAGGAATAAATAAAGAAACAATCATTTCCAAAATCTGCTGGTGTATCGGGTGCTGAGATGGCAGTGGGTGAGGGGGATTAAACAGGGGTACAGGGCAGATGCCGGACGCAGAGACGCCCGGCGATTAAGCACACGTTACCAGTGGTACTTGTTGGAATCTTCCCACTCTTTCACTTCTTTTTCGGCACGATCTTTCTCGTAGCCGTAGCGTTCCTGAATTTTACCGACCAGCTGATCGCGCTTCCCTTCTACAACGGTCATATCGTCATCCGTAAGATCACCCCATTTTTCCTTAACTTTACCTTTGAACTGCTTCCAGTTACCGCCAATGCGATCTTCGTTCATGGTGACTCTCCCATTTCCGGTTGTTGTCCAGTGACCTGATGAATATCTGTGTTGCCTGAAGGCTGTCAGATGAATCAAGCATGGCACAGCTTTTGCCTTTTGCAGCGAAGCGGTGTGAGCCGCATCAAATTATGGGCAAAAGGGGAGGAAAGGGGATTATCACGGCGGGGTCTATTCCGGGCGTCGTGCTGGCCAGCTTACTGCAGGCAGGGCATTGAGGGCTGGACGGGCAAACAGAAAGCCCTGGTAATAGCGCACCCCGGCACCTTCCAGCCAGAGCCACTCTTCAATTTTTTCAACCCCTTCAGCAATAACCGTAATTTCCAGCGCCTGACAGCATTTAATGATGGCCATCACAATCGCCTGACGCGGGCCACTGCGGTGGATATCGGTGATCAGCTTGCGATCGATTTTAACTTTGTCGGGCTGGAAATCGGCTAACAGCGACAGGCCGGCGAAACCGGCGCCAAAATCATCGAGCGCCAGGCTGATCCCGGCCGCTTTCAGCTGCTGGACAGCAAACTGGAATGCGTCGAAGCGCGAGATGATCTCATCTTCGGTCACCTCAACCACCACCTGCTCTGGTCGCAATCCCTGCTGCCTGATCTGCTGGATAAGATGTTCAACAGCGTCGTCAATGACCACCAGCGACATGGGCAGCAGGTTGACGGAGAGCGTTTGCTCGCGCAACCCCAGATGTCTGGCCAGCTGGAAAGCGTAGGTTTTAGAGTGCAGATCGCCCTGATAACGCTCGCTTTCTGGCAACTGTGAAAAGTAATCAGCGGGTGATGCGCCGTGCTGACCTCGTATCAAGGCTTCACAAGAGACAATCCGGCGATTCGCTGTATCCACGATAGGCTGTAGCGCAAATTCACAACGCTGACCCGGTGCCGGTTGCCAGGCTGGCTGAGATTCGGAGGTGACGGGTGTTGTCAGCGTCCACTGACTGGCAGGATCAATTTTGATAAACGTCTCTTTATCCCGCCCCTCGACGAAAGAACGCAGGAACTTCACCACCCGGTCATCTCTGATCCGTTCATCACTCAGGGTAACCCGCTTAAGCAGGGCATCCACTACGGTGTGTTTCTGATAATCACGTAAATCAAATAAGGCCATACCGGCATGACCGAAGCGACGCGCAGGGGCGTAATCCCGCATCAGCTCAATCAGGTTAAAATGCCGCTCATCCTGACTGATACGCTGGAAAACCGTGTGAACGTTGTCGACGCTACCCTCCAGCACCTGAAAAAAGTGCTGTCCGTCATAGAGCAGTATCCCGGTGACTTCAGCCTCAGCATTTTTGATACTGGCGCGCTCCACCAGCGCTTTCAATCTCTCTGGCGAGACAGAACCCGCAAGCTGGCTACGGTAAATAAGGGTGGAGAGCATAATCAGACTCACGTGGCAGAAAGTTACTGATTAAACATATCACAGAAATATTGCTGGTTAAGGGCACAACTACGACCATTATGCCGTTATATTTGCAGCATTAATTTAATCGTAGATTCAGGTAGTACTAAAGGATTCGACAATCAGGACATCAGATCGCAGTGCGGCAATAACCGGGCATAGTAATGAAGGGAAAAGAAAAACCCCCTAAAATCGGGGGCGAACAGCAGATATAGCGCATTATTATAACGTTACAGCATCCCTGGTGAGGCGCTGGTCAATCTGATATTGCCAGATTATTACGCACTTTTTACTCTCCTTACTTCGTCATTCTGGCGAGGCTTTTAAGCGGGTAAAGATCCGTTTATTTGCTATTTCGGAAAATTGTTTTCAGATTCAATCCACTGTTTCAGGCTTCAGGCGATGTCAGCACAACCAATGAATTATCAGGTTACAAATCAACCACTTTTCCAGACACTCCCTTAACGTCATCAGCAGATCAGCCCGGAACGCATGAACGTTGCCGGTCTGCAGAGACAATCAGATGTTGATATCTGCGTTATCTTAAAAAAGTGCCCCCTGTAAAAGGGGGCAAGGGTAGGAGTCAGATCACTCTGCAAAAGAAGTGGATTTCATTACAGAGCCATTCAAAGATAGGGCAAAAACGATGTTTATGCCGCTACGGTTAACTCTTTTTTTAATTAGATATCAAACAATTAAAAAACTAACAATATTTAATGGCTATTTAAATCAATAGTTTAATCAGATATGAAAACGATTTCTAAGATTAGGATTAAAGTCCTGTTTCGCCTGCTGCTTCTGCTATAAATGGCCACAATTAAGCCATTGCTTAGCGATCTGAGACAGGTACACAGAGCAGACTTGACCGTATAAGAGAATAATTGTACTGTTTATATATACAGTTTATTATCGATTGAGAGCCGGTGTGGGGTAGAGATGTCACAGGATGATGAGGTCTGGTCAGCATTCAGAGAGGCGATGAGGCGGGATGATACCGGTCAGTGCACAGTGAGTACCCGGGATTTTGTGGCTGAACTGGAACAACGCAACTCACCTCACACGCTTCGGGCCGCGAATACCTGGATAGAGATGCATATCACGACTTTCAGTGATATCTCAATTGAGCCCGGGGAATGTCGACTGTTCCGTGTGCCTGCGGCGCGTGATTAAAACGTGCCGCAGCGCAGACAGGATAAGAAAGGGTTTCAGCCTGACTGCTGTAACAGATACAGGCTGAAGCAGGCATCAGAGCCTGGATGTGTTCCGACGCATGTCAGACCGATCCTGGAATTTAGGATTCGCGGGGAAGCTCTTCTCGCACGCCATGCGCGCCAGATTCAATGCGACTTTGCGTTTTTTAAGCTTTAACTTCGGCAACCACTCTTTGAACTGTGCCGTTAGCGACGCTGCCTGCTGCTCGTTGGTGACACGACAGATAAATAGCTTGCTCTTGGTCTGACGACTGACATCAATGGCATAGATCTCTACACCTGCGCTGCACACTTCATATTCAACATCCGTAAACTGCATGTGTGGCCAAAGACCGGTTCTGGTTTCAAATGTGGCTAAATCCATGACGACTACCTTTTTTTTATTTTAAGCGTTATTGCTACCCAACAGACTAAAGCCTGGTCGGGCCAGTGAGCATAGACCAGATTCAGCATTCCGCCAGCGATTTCACTGATTTAATCTGGCCCTGACACAAAAGGCTAAAATCTCCCACCGTCGCCTGTT
Source organism: Pantoea sp. OVA07A (assembly GCF_019969975.1). Taxonomy (NCBI): domain Bacteria; kingdom Pseudomonadati; phylum Pseudomonadota; class Gammaproteobacteria; order Enterobacterales; family Erwiniaceae; genus Pantoea; species Pantoea sp. OVA07A. The sequence goes on from NZ_JAHXYM010000008.1 coordinate 92,203, forward strand.
ATCTGACAGGTAGCCAGTCATCCTCTTATCAGAAAATCTGATGACAGACTGTCATGCTGGTTTTTCACCCCTTCAGCTCTTCAGCTTTACAAGCCCTGCCTTTGCTGCGTCTGCGACGGTATCCCACGAATTTAAATCGCCTTCTCCTTAACAATTATCGTCAGCATCGCTGTTGAATTAGTGGGCTAATTATCAGATCCAAATGAATGCCTGCTTCCGCTTCATTGTGACCATCCGGCAGTGGAAATCTTCTGACAGGAGATGTGGCAAATTTATCTCAGATGATGAGATGTAAAAAGGTGTGTCAAAATAAAAATGAATAAATGGCAGAGTAGTGTTCTGGCTAGTTCACTCTGTACCATTCGCAAGGAAAAATAAAAAAATATATTCGCCATGCTTAATTAAAGCCCTGCAGACAAAAGCCGATAAGAACGATCCAACTTTGAATTATGTCCAGATTATTCTTTTTTGCCGGGGCAAGTATGACTATTACACAACGTCTGGTATTGATTTTCTCACTGCTTGCAATGTCACTGATTGCGCTGGTGATTATCTCTTTATCAGTGATTTCGGGCTTTCAATCCCGCTTTGAATATGTACAGATGAACGCAATACCCAGCATTCGCGATCTCAATAAATCGATCAGCGTGACCAATCAGTTGGGTATTGCGCTTTATCGCCACCACAGCACCAGCGATGCGGCAAAATTCCCTGCTGCGGAAGAGCGCATTGAGAATCTGCTTACGCAGATTAAGTCGCTCAATGATTACTACATGGCTAACGACATCTCCAGCGATGAAGATAAGGCGATGACGGAACAGGCCTATAAAAATCTGGATGCGGTCCGCAGCGCATTGCCGGCATTCCTTGCCGCGTCACGCGCCCATAATGATGCGGTCACGCTGCCATTATTGCAGAGTGAGGGCGGTATTGGTGCCGCATCCCGTAAGATGGAAGCGGATTTCACCCGTCAGATTCAGCTGAATATCGATATTGGCGAACAGCTCAGGGCGGAGAACAAGCGCGTTTATAGCCAGACCCTGTGGGCGATGTCTGGCGGATCGCTGCTGCTTATTCTGATACTGGCCGGTTTCTCCACTAAGGTGATTCTCGGCATCAAAAAGAGCCTCTCAGGCATGGTCAATACCATGACGCAGGTGAGTCATACCCTCGACCTGACTCATACCGCGGAGGTCCGCAGTAAGGATGAGATCGGCAAAACGGCGATGGCATTTAATCAGCTGCTGGCACGCGTCTCCGGCACGTTGCTTTCCGTCAGTCACGCCGCGCAATCGGTGAGTACCGGATCAACGCAGATAGCGGCGGGCAACGAAGATCTCTCTGCACGCACGGAAGAACAGGCGGCTTCACTGGAGCAAACCTCAGCCAGCATGGCGACACTGAGCGAAACGGTGCGACAGAACTCAGAGGGTGCGCAACAGGCCAGCAGCCTGGCAAATAACGCGAATCACATGTCAATCCAGAATGGGACGGCGGTGAAGCAGATGCTCAGTACCATGGATGAAATCCGCGCCAGCTCTGCCAAAATCTCTGAAATTACCGGACTGATTGAAGGCATCGCGTTTCAGACCAATATTCTGGCGCTGAATGCGGCAGTCGAGGCAGCGCGTGCGGGCGAGCATGGTCGCGGCTTCGCCGTTGTTGCCTCTGAAGTGCGCAATCTGGCGCAGCGCTCCTCTTCTGCCGCCCGTGAAATTAAGGATCTTATCTCAACATCGGTTTCACAGGTCGAGCACGGTTTAGAGCAGGCCAGCGGCGTTGGATCTAACAGTGAAAATGTCCGTCAGGCGATTCAGCAGGTGGCCGATCTGGTCAATGAGATTGCGGCGGCTACCTCTGAGCAGAGTAAAGGCATTGAACAGGTTCATCAGGCCATTGGCCAGATGGATGAAGTGACGCAACAGAACGCCTCACTGGTGGAAGAGGCCTCATCCGCCTCTAAGTCGCTGCAGGAGCAGGCAGAAACGCTGTCGGGGCTGGTGGCGACCTTTAAGCTGGAAAGCAATCACCGTGCAGTACAGTCGCAGCAGACCGCTGCAGTACGGCGTCCGGTATTACACACAAAGCAGCCTGAGCACCAGACCATCGACCTGACTAAGGCGAACTGGGAAAGTTTTTAATAGTTGAGCAGTAACTTAAGGGCCTCCACAATGTGGGGGCTTTTTTTTATCTTAAATCAAAATAAATAAAGCGGCTTTTCCTGAAATAAATATAATATGAAATCGATTTCATTTTTAAAATCGCAAATAACTCTTTAGGGTTATAAGGTTTAAATTGAAATTGGCCGGGCGTAGATATTTGTTTTGACAGTCTGGTGATAATGAGTCAGATACAGGCAGGGTGTCAGTTATCGGCTATTCATGACGCAACTTGAATTTCTTTATCTTCAAAACAATAACGCTGAAGTCAGGCTTGTGGCTTAATGATTTTTGCCAGGTGTTTTTATTTCAATCTTATGATTTTTAAGGGTATTTTTCAAGTTTGGCTTAGGTGAATATTGAAGTAAATATTGTCATTTTATTCACTGTAAAATAACGCAGCGCAATCTATACTCCCTTCCGTGTTATATGTACTTCTGATTTTTTACGAAACTCCTTTCTTCATAGCGACATTGTGCTGCATGAGGCATCTCTGGCTATGTCAAAGAAACGGTAAAAATAATATTACGAAAGCTATTTCGTGCGCTACACACCTGCACGTCTCACACATCAGAGCGGAAAAGAATGAAAAAAATACTCGACCGGATTAATTTGCCAGCGAAATTCCTGTTACTCGGATCCTTTGCGCTGGTGCTGTTTATTTTACCCACCTTTCTGTTTATTCAGACGGGCAATCAGCTTATCGATACAAAGAATGTGGAACTGACCGGTATACCGGTTGAAAGAAAGGTGCTCAAGTTGCTGAACCTGCTGCAGCGGCACCGTGCGGAAAGCGCGATCGCTATCTCGCTGAACAAGCCAGATAACGCGCCACGTATGGCGTTGGTCAGTGAGGTTAATCGCTTATCTCAGACGATTGCTGACGAATTACGTCAGAATAATGAGCAGGCGCAGCCGCTGAAACGGCTGGAGCGGGTTAATCAGGAGTGGAGCCAGCTGCAGAACGATATTAACGCGGGCAAACTGACCCTGGCAACCAGCCTGACGCGACATGCTCAGCTGATTCAGTCGCTGCTCGATACGAACCAGGATGTGCTTGATTTCTATCAGCTATCGCTGGATGCCGATCTGAATACCTACCAGCTGATTGTCAGCATCTTTAGTCGCCTGCCGCAGCTAACTGAAACGCTGGGACAGATTCGTGCTAGCGGCACGTCGCTGATTGCAGGTGGGAATGTGTCGGATGCCGATCGCAGCCGCATGGCATTTCAGCTTGATTATGGCAAAACGGCGCTGAGGCAGTTTAGCGGCAATATGGATAAAGTATTTTCCATTGAGCCAGAGCTTAAAACTACCTTTGGCAATCTGGCACAGGATGCGAACCAGCAGGCGCTGAGTGCGCTGAATCTGGCTGATAGTGTCTTTGTCAGCGGTCACGCCAGCGTGACGCCGGTTGACTATGTGCGGGTCTTTACCCAGGCGATTAACCGTTACGGCGAGCTGGGTGAACAAACCAGCCATCGTCTGGAAGGAATGATGCAGACGCAGATCCAGGAACGCCGCTATGCGCAATATCTGTTACTGGCAGGTCTGTTTGCCGTCGCGCTGCTGGCCATTCTGCTGGCCGTGATGATCACCCGTTCTGTTACCCGGCCGGTTAAAGAAGCGGTCGAAGTTGCCAGCCGCGTCGCGGCGGGCGATCTGACGGCACAGCTGAACGTTTCCGGCAGCAATGAGATGGCTGAGCTGCTGAATGCACTGATGCGGATGCAGCAGCGTCTTGCTCAGCTGGTGTCGGATATCAAAGGTAACGCGGCTACCATCGCCAACTCCTCAGAAGAGATTGCCCGTGGCAATGGCGATCTGTCGTCGCGCACCGAGCAACAGGCGGCTTCACTGGCTGAAACGGCTGCCAGCATGGAGCAGCTGGCGGCAATCATTCAGCAGAACGCGGATAACACGCGCTTTGCCTCTGCCCGTGCAGAATCTGCCACGCAGGCTGCACTCTCCAGTGGTGCAGCAATGGATTCGGTGATGGAGACCATGCACAAAATTCGTGGCAGCTCAGGTAAAATTGAAGAGATTACATCGGTGATCGACAGTATCGCCTTCCAGACCAACATTCTGGCACTGAATGCGGCCGTTGAAGCGGCACGCGCTGGTGAGCAGGGTAAAGGTTTTGCGGTCGTCGCGTCGGAAGTGCGGGCACTGGCACAACGTTCAGCCAGTGCAGCTAAAGAGATCAAGGGTCTGATTGAGCAGTCAGTCGGCCACGCGCAGGAAGGGATCGCCATGGCGCAGAACGCAGGCGATAAGGTGAAACAGAGCGTCAGCGCCATTGAACAGACCTCTCAGCTGATGCGCGACATCACTTCTTCATCCGAAGAGCAGAGCAGTGGTATCTCGCAGGTCAATATTGCGGTGAACCAGATGGATCAGGTGACGCAGCAGAACGCCGTGCTGGTTGAAGAGTCGGCCTCCTCAGCTGATGAGCTCGCCGCGCGCGCAGGGCAGTTACGTACGATGGTTGCGGTGTTCCAGACTGCATAATGGTGTTAAACAGCCGCCTGTGGGTGGCTGTTCTCTTCTCAGCGTTTATTCCGCGCTACGCCTGATGATCCTGCAGACAGGCCAGATACTTCTCGCCCGACCGCATCACCTTCTCTTTTGCCTGCTGATGGATATCCTGCCCTTCAAACGCGCCATACAGTTGCCCGAATGTCACGCCGGAGAGCCTATGCAGTATGTCGCCTACCGTAGCGGCTGACAGCGGCAGCATATTCGGGTAGCTCCACATAAACGACACGCCATGCGCACCCGGCGTGACCTGGATAATATCACCCGCCAGAATCATCCCTTCTCCTTCGTCCCAGTGCAGCACGCTGCCGCCGGGAAAATGACCGCCCAGCCGTAACAGCGTCACAGAGGGCATCAGCGTCAGCGACTCGCCCTGCCATAACTGGATATGTGGACTCTTCCGCACAATCCATTGACGATCGCGGGCGTGCAGATGAATGGGCGCATTAAACGCTTCAGCCCACTCCTGCATGGTGGTGTAGTAGTGCGGATGTGAAATGGCGATAGCATCAATGCCGCCCAGCGCCGCGATCAGCGTATAGGTGGCATCATCAAGGTTGGCAATGCAGTCCCACAGCACGTTGCCGTGCGGCGTGCGCAGCAGAAAAGCGCGCTGGTTGATGGCAAACTCAGGCACGGTTTTAAGACTTAACAGCGCATCGCTGTGAGCCGTCCACTTATTGGCGTGGCTGGCGCGCAGTTCATCAAACGCGATCCAGCGCTGACCGGCGGCTGGAACGTACTGGCGTTCATCATCACAGATTTTACAGTGCTGATGAGTGGAATGAGCGGGATAAGCCGTTCCGCAGGCGGTACATAACATCGTCATGGTGATCTCCTTTGTCTCACTCAATCTTATGCACACCTGCGAAAACCGCACTTTCCTGAGGCTATTTCTTCACGCAACTACGGCTGGCGACGAAGGGTAATCCGGGTGAGTTCTGAGGGACGACCCAGCCTCACCGCCATGCCTGGCCAGAGTGCCGTGCCGTTATTCACATAGAGCTGCATTCCGCCGACCTGATAAAGCCCGGAAACAAACCCGGCGTTGGGTTTAGCAAACAGTCTGTCCAGCCCGATAATCAGGCCGCCATGTGTATGTCCTGAGAGCTGCACATCCACGCCCTGCGCTGCGTTCTGGCGTGCATTGCGTGGCTGGTGATCCAGCAGGATTACCGGCGCGTTTTCAGGTGCCTGTTCCAGCGCGCGGCCCAGATCCGGGCCGACCGCGTTTCTGCCGGGTGCGGAGGCGTCCGGCAGGCCGGCAATCACCAGCTTTGCGGTTCCGCGCTGGATCACGGTATGGCTGTTGAGCAGAGGTTGCAGACCCAGTGAGGCCAGATGCGCCGTCCAGATTGCCTGATGGAAGAAATATTCATGGTTGCCGGTGATAGCCCATACGCCGTCAGGCGCTGCCAGCCCGCGCAGCGGCGCAACGTCCTGCCGCCGATGCGCCAGGCTGCCATCGATCACATCGCCCGTGACCACAATCAGATCGGCTTTGAGAGACATTGCCCGTTCAACCATTGCGGCGGTCCAGGCCGCATTAAACAACCGGGTGATATGCAGATCGGTCAGCTGCAGCAGCTGATAGCCATCGAATTCAGCGGGCAGATTGGGCAGCGTAAGGGTCACCTCTTTGACTGGCGGCACGCGTATCGCCTGCTGAACGCCAAAGGCAGCCAGCCCCATCGCCAGCACTACGGCCAGATAGCGAACACCGGGAACCAGCTCCAGCGGATGACGCAACAGCAGGGCAATCAGCATGACCGCATCCATCAGCATCTGAAGCAGCGCCAGCAGCAGCACGGTGCTGTACGCCCAGTTAAAAAGAATGATGATGATGCGGGGCATTTCAGCGGAGAAGATCCCGCCCGAGGTAAAACGGCTCACCAGAAGATATTGTGACGCCAGCAGCACCAGAGCGGAGAGCAGGATCTTTACGACAAGTGGCAGGGACAAAGGAATAATGACGCGCGCAATTACATACCAGCTGGGTAAGCTGAAAATCAGGTGAAACATGGCATTTTTCCGGTAGGGCGCTGAACATCTGCGCAGGCAAAAAAGAGTCGATCGTTTATAGAGCCGTTTTCAGGACTGTAGTGTATATGATGTTACCGTCAGGCTTGCTTCACGTCGGGTGCTTTACAGGCGGTAAAGCAGGCAGAGAGGATTGATAAAACTTCAGGGCGCAACAATGAAAACAGCGTGACCGGAGCACCGGCCACGCTGGCAACATTCACGTATTGAGACGCCTGACTAGCGTAAAACGCCTGAGGTCGTCCGGGTCTCGTCAGTTACACGTTTCATGGATATCGGAATGCTTTTATAGGCGGGAATGCCGCTTTTGGTATCGTGGCTGTCAAGCGGAACCATCACATTGGCCTCCGGGTAGTAAGCGCCGACCGAACCTGGGGCCATATCAATAATCACGATGGTCAGGTTTTTCATCTGGCGCGAAGTGGGATTGCCATCCGGGTCCAGCGCCATCAGATCGACACGGTCACCGACCCGTAACTGTCGCTTCTCCGCTTCTTCTGCATTGATAAACAGCACATCGCGGCGGCCTGTCACGCCACGATAGCGGTCATTCAGCCCGTAAAGCGTGGTGTTGTACTGATCGTGACTGCGCAGGGTAGTGAGCACCAGATCATGGCACTTCAGTGACCGGGGATCTTCATTGATGCCCTGCATCACTTTAAACTGCGCACGGCCAGATGGCGTCAGCCATACGCGCTCTGAGGCGGCGTTATAGAGCCGGAAACCTCCCGGATGCTTAATCCTCTCATTGAAGTTTTCAAACGCCGGGAACACCGCTTCAATGGCATCGCGGATGCGGCTGTAATCGGCTGCCATGGCCGACCAGTCAACCACGCTGTCCGGCAGCGTTGCCTTCGCCAGTGAGGCGACCAGCGCCGGTTCAGACTTCAGATGGGGTGAGGCGGGATCCAGCGAACCGCGTGAGGCATGCACCATCGACATCGAATCTTCCACGGTGACGCTCTGCGCGCCGGTTGCCTGAACATCGGTCTCTGTTCGGCCCAGCACCGGCAGCAGATAATTATGTTTACCCAGTAACAGGTGCGAGCGGTTCAGTTTGGTCGCCATATGCACCACCAGATCAAGATTGCGCATCGCCGGGAACGTGACCTGTGGATCGGAAATCGCTTCCGCCAGGTTGCCGCCCAGACACAGCAACGCTTTGGCTTTGCCGTCGCGCATCGCCTTTATTGCCTCAATGGCGCCGTGACCATGCTTCTGCGGCGGGCGGAAACCAAACACCCTCTCTATGCCATCCAGCAGCGACTGCGGCGGGATCTCTGTGATGCCCACCGTGCGATCGCCCTGCACATTGGAGTGACCGCGTAACGGACAGATACCTGCACCCGGCTTGCCGATATTGCCGCGCATCAGCAGCAGGTTAGCGATTTGCTGCACGTTCTGAGTGCCGTACTGGTGCTGGGTAATTCCCATACCATAACAGATGATGGTACGTTCAGCGCTGGCGTAGAGCCGGGCGATATGCTGGATCTCCTCACGCGCCATGCCCGAGACTTTCAGGATATGCTCCCAGTCCGTGCTTTCCAGGTCGGCTTTCAGGGCGTCAAAGCCTTCAGTGTGCTCAGTAATAAATGCTTCATCAATCACGCCGGGTTCGCCTTTGCTCAGCGCCTCCTCGTGCATAGTGAGCAGGATCTTCATCACCCCTTTCAACATCGCTGCGTCACCGCCAACCCTGACCTTGTAGTAGGTCGATGCCAGCTCAGTGGAGCTCATTGACAGCATCTCAATCGGGCTCTGCGGCGAAGTAAAGCGCTCCAGCCCACGTTCACGCAGCGGATTGATCGCCACAATAGTGGCACCGCGTTTCGACACTTCCCGTAGCGTGCCCAGCATGCGCGGATGGTTGGTACCTGGATTGTGACCGATACAAAGCACCAGGTCGCAGTGATCAAAATCTTCCAGCTCTACCGTTCCTTTGCCGACGCCAATTGACTCCGGCAGCCCGACACTGGTCGGTTCGTGGCACATGTTTGAGCAGTCGGGGAAGTTATTGGTGCCATACTCGCGGGCGAAAAGTTGCCAAAGAAACGCCGCTTCATTGGAGGCGCGTCCCGAGGTATAAAACTCTACGCTGTCCGGATCGTCGTAGCTGCGCAGATGCTCTCCAATCTCCCGGAATGCCGTCTCCCATTCGATGGGCTGATAGGTATCTGTAGCGGCATCGTACTTCATCGGATGGGTCAGGCGGCCTTCGCCCTCCAGATGCAGTGCGCTGCGCTCCCACAGTTCAGTCACGGTATGAGCGGCAAAAAATTCCGGTGTAGTGCGCTTGCTGGTGGCTTCCCAGGAGACGGCTTTTGCGCCGTTTTCGCAGAACTCAAAAGATGAGGCATGTTGCGGGTCGGGCCAGGCGCAGCCCGGACAGTCAAAGCCCTGCGGCTGGTTGACTTTAAACAGGGCGATCACATCCTGTTTCACAGACATCTGGCCGCGGATAGCATCGGCAACCGCCTTCAGTGCGCCCCAGCCTCCGGCGGCACCCCCATAAGGAGCGATGCCATTTGTGCGATTTTGCTCTTTCATAATGCTCCACATTGTCTCTGTTGTTATTTGTTAAGCCTGGTACAGAAATAGTTGCAACAACGTGGAAACTGGCTGTTATTCAGGGAAATTATTTCTCAAAATGTTTCGACAGTCCGAAACGTAAGCCGCAAATCAGTTCAGCACATCAGATGAAGCGCAGCGCATCCGGACTGTTGCAGAATAAGCGGCGCGCGAGTTCCGCCGACAGGGTGATGATGCAGGGAAAGGGTGAAGGATAAATCTTTACCATCAGATAACGGCGGGTAAGTGAGCCAGTTTATTCAGGGCTGGACGGCGATCGCAGTAACGCACTCCATGTCTGAACAGATGCGCCATAATCCGGAGAGCAACCTTATGAAAAGAGCCTTACTTTTTCTGATCTTACTTTCCACCTATAGTCTGATACCCGCTAAAGCCAGTGGCCCGGTTCGGGCAGGAGAGCTGCGTCCCATGAAGATTATTATGACGATCAACCATCAGTCGTATGAGATTGCGCTGGCGGATAACGCCACCGCGGAAGCATTTGTACAGCAACTCCCGCTGACCATGACGATGGAAGAGCTGAACGGCAATGAGAAGTTTGCAGACCTGCCTGCTGCTCTTAATAGCGATCCGCATAAACCCGGCACGATCCAGCAGGGCGATGTGATGCTGTATGGCAATAAGACGCTGGTTCTTTTTTACGAGACATTCCAGACCTCCTATAGCTACACGCCAATAGGAAAGGTGCTGTCGACAGATAGCCTCAAAAAGCGTGTCGGTGAGGGGGGGATTGACGTACGGTTCTCCCGGCCATAACTGATATCAAAATCTGAAATAACCGGCTGGTAAAGGATTCATATCGCGCTGAGTCTGGCCAGGGTGGCATCTGGCATGACGGACTACGTTATGTTCTGGCCGTGGCCAGACATTGTGATTCTCTTCGGGAAGCGACACTGTCAGGCGGGTCGGCCAGCCTGACAGTTCAGCCATTACTTCTTCTTATTCAGCATCGACTTCAGGTCAGCAAAGGGATTGTAGGTAGCTTCACCGACATCTTTTTGTGCGTCCTCGCCAGCCACTACACGGGTGCCATACTGGTCAGCCTCGGTATACTTTGAGTGTTCGTGGTCATGACAATAGAGACACAACAACTCCCAGTTACTGCCATCTTCCGGGTTGTTGGTATGGTCGTGATCGATATGGTGAACCGTCAGTTCGCGCAGGTTTGAATAAACAAACTCGCGTGAGCAGCGTCCACACACCCACGGATAGATTTTAAGTGCTTTCTCACGGTAGCCGCTTTCCAGCCGCGTATAGTTTTTAGGGATCAGAGCCATTGCCGGGATAACCTGTTATGCAGAGAAAATTTCACGATAGTGATGCCAATATATCCCATAACGGCACAGAAGAAGAAATCATCGTGTTCCGCGGGACGGGAGGCTTTAAAATCCAGAGGGTTAGATGAAAATCCGCGTAGCCGCCTTATATGATTTTTCCAGCACGTCTCGCAATCCTGAATAACTGCCGGGCCTGTGAGAAGGCACAAAATCCTGTCGCTGTGATGAAAACTCAAAAATGATATATCTCTAAGCTCCCGCTCACGCTAACCCAATTAATCAGCAGGATAGCGCCCAAAACATCCCTGTTTACCGCTTTGCTTAAAAAATGACATCAAATGTAATGCATGACACCATAAACGGCCCAGAAAATGGCGTTAGCACCTAGATAAGTCCAGCATCCCCAGTAGGCTATGGGTTCACGACGGGTGCGGAGTTTAGGCAGGAAGGCCAGTAAATAGAGGGCAGAGGCGATAAGCGAAACGAAGTAGAAAAATTTCATGGTTTTCTCCTGATCAATATCCTTTATTTGAGAATAGTCAGGGCTCACCATTTTGCTTAATGCATCAGCAGATTCGTTATGGATCGGCTTTCTCTTTGATGCCCACATCGGATGTCAGCACAGTTAAATCCGCGATAAATCGAAAATGCAGCGTCACGGTACGATCAGCCAGCCTTAAGAAAAGATCACGTCAGGATGTTCAGCCTGAGGTTACACCCTATAATCAACGCTGTTTGTTAGCCTGCAGGAATGCAGGTTTTGCACCCGCCCAAAAGGAAGAGATCCCGCTGATGTTTTCTCGTTTTTTTATTTATCGTCCCGTTTTCGCATGGGTTGTTGCCATTTTAATCATGTTGCTTGGCGCGCTCTCCATTACCCTGTTGCCGGTTGAACAATATCCCGATGTTGCGCCACCTTCGGTGAATATCAGCGCAACGTATACCGGTGCTTCTGCTGAGACGCTGGAGAACAGCGTCACGCAGGTGATCGAGCAGCAGCTTACCGGGCTGGATAATCTGCTCTATTTTACCTCCAGCAGCAGTTCACAGGGGAATGTGTCGGTTACCGTCACCTTCAGTCAGGGCACCGATCCGGACACGGCTCAGGTGCAGGTGCAGAACAAGGTGCAGCAGGCGCTCTCCCGTCTGCCCAGCGAAGTGCAGCAGCTTGGTGTTACCGTCACCAAATCGCAGTCAAACTTCCTGCTGGTGATGGGGTTGTATGACACCACGGGCAAAAGCAACAGCACGGATATCGGTGACTGGCTGGTCAGTAATATGCAGGAGCCGCTGGCCAGGACCGAAGGGGTAGGTGACATCCAGGTGTTCGGCGGTCAGTACGCGATGCGCATCTGGCTCGATCCCTTCAAACTAAACTCCTTTGCATTGCAGCCCTCCGATGTGTCGGCGGCGATACGCTCGCAGAACATTCAGGTTTCAGCCGGTAAAATCGGCGGCCTGCCATCGCCCGACAACCAGCAGCTTACCGCCACGGTCAGAGCGCAGTCGCGACTGCAGACGCCGGATCAGTTCCGAAACATCATCGTTAAAAGCGACAAAAGCGGTGCCATCGTGCGTGTGGGTGATGTGGCGCGGGTGGAGCTGGGCGGCGAATCCTATGACATGACCACCCGACTCAACGGGCATCCTGCGGCGGGTGTCGGTGTGATGCTGGCGCCGGGCGCGAATGCGCTGGCCACCGCGACGCTGGTGAAAAACAAAGTTGAAGAGTATCGCCACTCAATGCCGGAAGGTTATGAGGTGGCTTATGCGCTCGACAGCACTGACTTCATCAAAATCTCCGTTGAGGATGTGGTGATCACCCTGATCGAAGCGATTGCGCTGGTGGTAGTGGTGATGTACCTGTTCCTGCAGAATATCCGTGCGACGCTGATCCCGGCGCTGGCGGTGCCGGTGGTACTGCTCGGAACCTTTGGCGTACTGGCGCTGTGCGGCTACACCATCAATACCCTGACGCTGTTTGCTATGGTGCTGGCCATCGGGCTGCTGGTGGATGATGCCATCGTGGTCGTCGAAAACGTCGAACGCATTATGCATGACGAAGGTCTGCCGGCGCGTGAGGCAACGGAAAAGTCGATGAAAGAGATCTCCGGCGCGCTGGTGGCTATCGCGCTGGTGCTCTCCGCAGTATTTCTGCCTATGGCCTTTTTCGCCGGGTCGACCGGTGTGATTTACCGGCAGTTCTCCATCACCATCATCGCCGCCATGACCTTCTCCGTGGTGGTGGCACTGACCCTGACGCCTGCACTGTGTGGCATGTTGCTGCGGCCGACCTCACCCCATCGTAAAGGCTTCTTTGGCGGTTTTAACCGCTTTTATGCCGCCACCGAGCGCCAGTATCGTCACAAAGTGGTGAGCACTCTGCGCCGTCCGCTGATCATGGTATCGCTTTATGCGGCTATGGGCGTGGTGCTGTTTGTGATGTTTACCCGCTTGCCGGGTAGCTTCCTGCCGACTGAAGATCAGGGCAGCATTATGCTTCAGGCGACATTGCCAGCGGGTGCCACGGCCAGCCGCACTGAGGCAGTCAATCAGCAGATTGTTGACTGGTTCCTGACTGAAGAGAAACAGAATATTGATGTGGTCTTCACCATCAATGGTTTTAACTTCAGCGGTGCTGCGCAGAATGCCGGTATGGCATTTATCAAGCTTAAGAACTGGGATCAGCGACCGGGTAGTGAAAACTCTGCCGAAGCGATTGCCGGGCGCGCCACCTACGCGCTGGCGTCGATTCGGGATGCGCAGATCTTTGCGCTGACGCCGCCGTCGGTGCCGGGTCTGGGACAGAACAACGGCTTTACTTATGAGCTGCTGGCCAGTGGTGGCACCACGCGTGAGCAACTGGGCAACCTGCGCGATCAGCTGCTACAAAGCGCAGCGCAAAGTCCGGAACTGCTCGGCGTGCGGGCCAATATCCTGCCGCAAACGCCGCAGTTGCAGGTCGATATTGATACCAGCAAAGCGGTGGCACTAGGACTGCAGCTGGATGACGTGACCGATACGCTGACCAGCGCCTGGGGCGGTGCCTATATCAATGACTTCATCGACCGGGGTCGGGTAAAGCGGGTCTATGTGCAGGGCGACGGTCAGTATCGTTCATCACCTTCGGATCTGGATAAATGGTACATCCGTAACAGTGAGGGCACCATGACGCCATTCTCGGCGTTTGCCTCGACCCGATGGACCATGGGACCCGAAAGCCTTAACCGCTACAACGGTTCTGCCTCCTACGAAATACAGGGGCAGAACGCCGAAGGGTTCAGCTCCGGCGATGCCATGAACACCATTGAACGACTGGCCAATGAACTCCCGGCAGGGACCACAGGAGCATGGAGCGGTCTTTCGCTGCAGGAGAAGCAGGCGGGCGGGCAGTCAACCACGCTGTATGCGATCTCGATTCTGGTGGTTTTCCTCTGTCTTGCTGCGCTGTATGAGAGCTGGTCGGTACCTTTCTCCGTGCTGTTAGCGGTGCCGCTCGGCGTGCTGGGTACCGTGCTGGCGGTGGCACTGCGCGGATTAAGCAACGATATCTACTTCCAGGTGGCGTTGCTGACCACGGTCGGACTCACCTCCAAAAACGCGATACTGATCATCGAATTTGCGGAGGATGCGGTTCGTCGGGGAAGTTCGCTGAGTGCGGCTGCGTTGCAGGCAGCGCGAACCCGTCTGCGGCCGATTATGATGACGTCGCTGGCCTTTATCGCCGGGGTGACCCCGCTGGCGGTGGCGACGGGCGCCGGTGCTAACAGCCGCATCGCCATCGGCACCGGTATCATCGGCGGTACGCTGGCAGGCACGGTACTGGCGCTGTTCTTTGTTCCGCTCTTCTTTGTGCTGGTGAAGCACTACCTGACCCGCCATCGCAAAGGCCAATAACGCAGAAAGCCCGTCTGCAGGCGGCTGCAGACGGGCTGGGATCAATGATTAGCGGAAGATTACAAATGCTGTTTAAAGAAGGCGGTCAGCTTCGCAAACGGGATCAGGTCAGTGCGGTCATAAAGGTCCACATGGCCTGCATCAGGCACGATATAGAGCTCTTTGGGCTGTGCCGCACGCTGGAACGCATCTTCGCTGAACTCGCGTGAATGCGCTTTATCACCCGTGATGAAGAGCATCGGGCGCGGTGAGATGGTCTCAATGTCATTAAACGGATAGAAGTTCATGAATTTCACGTTGCTGGTGAGCGTCGGGTGCGTGGTCAGCGCAGCTGAACTGTTTTTCGGGGTGAACTCACCGCGAGGCGTCCGGTAAAAATCATAGAACTCTTTGGCTATCGGAGGCGAATCAGCATCAATTTTATGTGGTGTACCACTGGTGTACTCAGTTTTACCCCCGGTGAACTCTACATAGCGTTGCTGTGCCGCCGCTTCAATGATTTGCTTGCGCTGTGCCAGTGTCTGGCTTTTATTCAGCGCATTACGGTTGGCTGACCCCATGTCATACATGCTGACGGTAGCAATGGCTTTCATGCGGGGATCAATCTTCGCTGCGCTGATGACAAAACTGCCACTGCCACAGATACCCAGCACACCAATCCTGTCGCGATCGACAAATTCGCGGGTACCCAGGTAATCCACGGCGGCGCTGAAGTCTTCGGCATAGATATCCGGAGAGACCGCGTTGCGTGGCTGACCTTCACTTTCGCCCCAGAATGAAAGATCAATTGCCAGGGTAACAAAACCCTGCTCAGCCATTTTCTGCGCATAGAGGCTGGCGCTCTGCTCTTTGACTGCGCCCATCGGATGACCTACCACAATCGCCGGAAGGCGCGCCGTTTTACCGGCCTCTTTCGGTCTGTACAGCGTGCCGGTCACACCCATCTGATACTGGTTTTTAAAGGTGACTTTCTCGCGGGTGACTTTATCGCTTTGATAAAAGTTATCGGCGCCGCGTGACATATCGGCAGCGCTGGCCGCAAATGAACTGATCAACAGTCCAAACATCAGGGTTAATGCTCTCATAAGAAGATCCTTATCGGGGTTGACGACGTGAGGGCAACGGGTTGCCCGGTTAAACAACGCATCTGCTATCAGGCAGCGCTTTCCTTACGGGCGGTGATCATCGCCAGTCCGGCGGCAGTGACCAGTAATGTGGCGCTGATGGCAAAGGTGGTCTGCCAGCCTGCATGGTCAAAGGCCAGGCCACCCAGCGTCGACCCCAAAGCAATCGACAGCTGTACGATGGCCACCATTAATCCGCCGCCGGTCTCGGCATTTTCCGGAAAGGTTCTGGCGATCCAGGCCCACCATCCGGTTGGTGCCGCTGTTGCCACCAGTCCCCAGATGCCAAGCAGTGGCGCCACCAGCCACAGGTGATGACCAAACACCATGAGCAGCACCGCAACCAGCGCCATAATCAACGGGATGATCATCAGGGTCAGATAGAATCCGCGCTGCAAAACAGCACCGATAATCAGCGTGCCGATAAAGCCGGCGACGCCAATGGTCAGCAGCACCAGCGACAGCGCAGAAACGTCAACCTGTGTCACGGTTTCCAGAAACGGGCGGAGATAGGTAAACAGGGTGAACTGGCCCATAAAGAGCAGGCCGCAGGCGGTCATACCCACCGTAACCAGTGGCGAACGCAGCAGCTGCAGAATTTTTCCTCTGCGCTGCCGGGCCGAGTTGACCGGCATCGATGGCAGCGTGAACGCCTGCCAGATCAGGGCGATCAAGGCTACCGGCACCAGGCTGAAAAAAGCCCCGCGCCAGCCAATGACAGAACCGAGATAGCTGCCCAGCGGTGCAGCGATAACCGTCGCCAGCGCATTGCCGCCGTTGAAAATGGCCAGCGCGCGCGGCACCTGCCCGGTGGGGACCAGCCGGATAGCGACCGCCGCTGACATCGACCAGAAACCGCCAATCACCACGCCAATCAATGCCCGGCCAGTCATGTAAGTCAGATAGTTGGGTGCCATCGCCACCATCAATCCGGATAGTGACATTACCAGCGTGAGCGCCAGCAACAGAATTTTGCGGTCGAGGTTCCCTGCGATGCGGGTTATTGAGAGGCTGGTGATCACTGCCAGTGCGCCGGAGATAGCGATGCCCTGTCCGACCAGACCTTCGCTGACCGCCAGATCTTGTGATAACGGCGATAACAGGCTGACCGGCATGAATTCAGAGGCGATGAGCGCGAATACACACAGCGTCATTGCCCAAACACCACCCCAGTGCGCTTCTTTATGCCGGGGGGAACAGTCAGTTGTTTCCGTGGAAGTCATGTTGTGTCCTGTTTCATTGTTTGCGGTGCTGATGAACTCAGGAAATTTTACTGTTTCGCTTTATATTGACTAGCTAATGAATCCTTAATGGGGTTATAACCAGAACTTATAAATCTATCGGCGGGAGTGCAGTATGAAGCGCAACATGAACGACCTGCAGGCTTTTATTACCGTGGCGCGTGAGGGCAGCTTTACCCGCGCGGCAGCGCTGCTGGGCGTGACGCAGCCCGCGTTGAGTCAGACCATTACCGCGCTGGAAAACCGGATGGAGATTCGGCTGCTTACCCGCACGACCCGTAACGTTTCACCGACTGCGGCGGGTGAACGGTTAATCCAGGCGATTGGCAACCGGTTCGATGAAATTGAGGCGGAACTGGATATGCTGACCGCGATGCGGGACAAGCCAGCCGGCACGGTACGGATCACCTGCGGGCCGCATATTCTGAGCTCACTCCTGATGCCAAAGCTGACGCCATTGCTGGCGGCTTATCCTGATATCCGGCTTGAGTTCGATGCTAATCATGGCTTACGCAATATCGTGGCCGATCGATTTGATGCAGGGGTCAGGATGGGAGACACCATTGATAAAGACATGGTGGCGATGCCGATAAGCCCGCCATTACGGATGGCTGCGGTGGCCACGCCCGACTACTTTCGTCGTCATGTTGCGCCGCAGGTTCCGCAGGATCTGCTGCATCACAACTGCATTAATATGCGGCAGGCGACAGCGGGTGGGTTGTACGTCTGGGAGTTTGACGGTGAAGAGGGGCCGTTAAATGTACGGGTGGATGGACAGCTAACGTTCAACACTTCGGCACACATTGCAGAAGCGGCTCTCGCCGGGCTGGGGATCGCTTTCCTGCCTGAGCAGGAAGTCGCAGAAGGGCTGGAGCAGGGCACCTTGATCCGCGTGCTGGAGCGCTGGTGCGAGCCGTTTCCCGGCTATTACCTCTACTATCCCAGCCGCAAGCAACATTCACCCGCTTTTACCCTGGTCAGAGAGGCATTAAGGCTAAAAGAGGGGGCATGATGAACCTGATTGGAATAGATGCCATTCCATGGCGTAATACGTCCTAAAGCGCTTTATTCAGAATTACTTAGAAGGACGGCGACTAATTTTGCCTCCTTTCCGACCGGCTTCCCTGGCTTTTTCAGGATCGTTTTTGAAATTGCCCCCACTGGCCTTGCCTCCTGCACTGCCAGCTTCACTCGCCCGTTCTGGATCGTTGGCAAAATTGCCGGCACCACCTCTGTATTTCTGTTGTGTCATAGGAAGACCTCATATCAATGTTCCATTAGATAAAAAGGACTAGCTAGTCACACCTGCAAGCATAGTCGCCCGCTTCGTTTATGCAAATGCATGGAATTAACTTATTGATATATATAATTTTAATTTTCGCAGGGGATAGTGTCGGCAGGGCCGTAGGTGATGAACTACGCTTACAGACCTGACGAAAAAGGAGAGTGCTATGAGTAATGCGACCTTAATCGACACGCTTGAGCTGGGCTCTGACGAGCAGAAGCAGAAATATGAAATTTACGGCGATGATGCACAGACGCCCACTTTTGCTGTGATCTACCGGCAGCAGGGCGATAGCTGGCAGCAGCTGGATGAGAAAATCACGTTCGCCGCGCAGGATGAACAGCAGGAAGCGAGGGAATCAATGGGCTACGGTTCCGGCGACACGCTGCCAGATTTACGCGACCTGCCTGCCGAAGCTCGGGAGCGCTGCGAACAGCACTGGAACCAGCAGAGTGACAGGTAAACAGGAATAGCGCCGCTTTGTTTGTTAGCGGTGAAGTCTCCTGTTTAAGAGAGACGCCTGGAAGCGGCAGAATAAACCTCTGAGCGCTCTCTTTTCCCGACAGCCACCACAAAAACCACCACCCGGTCGTCAATAACCTGGTATACAAGTCGATAACCGGATGACTTTAGCTTGATCTTATAGCAGTCAGGCATCCCGCTGAGTTTGTTCGCTTCAATTCTGGGTGACTCAAGACACTCAGCCAGCTTCTTTTTAAGCTGTTCACGTACTGTCGGGCCCAGCTTGCGCCACTCTTTCAGTGCCCTCTGATCGAACTCCAGTTGCCAGGTCATTAAAGGTCATCCAGTGTGACCCGGACAGGCTCAGGGTTTCGCAGGCGTTCTTTAACTATGTCTACTAACGCCGCATCTTCGTCACTGAGTAACGTTTGCTTAAAGGGAAGACGTTCATTATCTGCAATATATTCAAGCATCAGGCGCAGCGCATCAGAAGGAGTCACACCCATTTTTTCGAGCGCAGCATAGGATCGTGTCTTCAGGTCATCATCGATTCGAATGTTAATTGTGCCCATAGCGAGTTCCTTTGTATTTACACTTGACATTACAATTGTCGCACTGATGAGTCTGTATCGCAAACAGTAAACATCAGTCACCCGCACAGCCTTATATCTTCCCGGTAAAATCACGCTAAAGCTTATTTTATGCTACGAAAATATAACATCTTCATCCATTAAACCAACTGCAGCAATCGTTAAAGGTTTTCCCGCTACTGGCGATAACCAACAGGCGTTGAGCGCGCCGATCATTGATGAACCCGGCACTCCGCGACGAGTTCTGAACGCGAACGGACCTGCTTTTAGCCCTCCTTTTATACACACCAGAAAGCGCTGATTTAAGCGCAAATTACTCAAATAAAAGCGAAAATAATAATATGTCGATCATTAAGACGATCAAAAGACACCTGCCTGTTGCCCGTCTTAGGCGTAGCAGTCAGCCTGCCAATGGCACCTACGATTGTCGTGCGTTGCCAGATTCACTGGCCTCCGTGGGTTTAAGCTCGCGGGCGGGCGGCATCCTGATGACCTTCGTTCCGCCTGAAGCCGATTTTCAGCGGGTCAGTCAGGCCTGGCAGCGATTCAATTCCGCCGACCTGACGGTGTTGACGCTCTCTTCCAACGGCGCGCTGAGCAGCAGCAGATCGCAAAGCACCTACTGTGATGGCAATGGCCCGGAGGGAAGCTACCTCTGGCTGCCGGACACACTGATCGCACGCCATGAGACGCATATTGTTGATCTGCATGTCGCCGACACGCAGACTGCCAGCCAGCGCATCACCGCCATCCAGCAGGAGCTGGCGCGCTTGCAGGTGCGGATGCCGCTCTCGGCCGATCGTACTTTCGCCATGATTTACTGTGACGGATTGTCTGCATCCGAAGGCTTTCTGATGCAGGCCTGGTATAACAGCGGGCGCTTTCCCTGCCTGGCGATTGGCGGTTCTGCCGGGGGTAAAATCACCTTTGATGGCACCTGGATTGGTACAGGTGGCAAGGTGTTGCAGGGCAAGGCGGTTATTGTGTTCTGCCAGATGGCGCCAGGAAAATCATTTGCTCCTTTTAAAAGCCAGAACTTTACGCCACGCGATCAGAGCTGGCTGATTGCTGAAGCCGATCCGATAGCGCGTACTGTGACGTCAGTATTTAACCGTCAGGGGCAGCAGCAGCCGTTTGTTGCGGCGCTGTGTGAACATCTCAACTGCAACGAAGCGCAACTGAGCGAACGGCTGAAGGGACTCACTTTCGGCGTTAAAGTTGGCGGCGAGTACTTTATTCGCTCAATCGCCAAAATTGAATCGGGCGGCGTACACTTTTTCTGCGATCTTGAGTTTGGCGATCGACTGTTCCTGATGGAAGAGAAAGACTTTAAACAGACGACGCAGCAGGAGTGGCAGGCATTTACCGCTCAGCATGGCAAACCCGCGGCGATCCTGATGAACGACTGTATCCTGCGCCGTGTCGGTAATGCCGATAAGCTGCATAATGCCCATTTCTTCAAAGGCATTGCCGCCGCCGGTTTTTCCAGCTTCGGCGAAATCCTGGGTGTGCCCATCAATCAGACGCTCTCCGCGCTGGTGTTCTTTAATCATGACGTCAAAGCGATGAGCCAGTTCCCGGTAGAGTACGCCGGCTATGCGGCACACTACGCGCAGCGAGCGTTGCGCCGCTGGGAAGCGCTGAACAGCATCCAGACGCGGGTGCTGGATCGGGTTATCACTTATCAGCAGGCGCTGACGCCGCTGATGGAGGCGCTGCCGGTGCTGGAAACAGCCACTCAGAGCCAGGGAGAAACCCTGAGCCTGGCAGAGAGCAGTATCCGTAACATCAGTAATATCGCCACCGAGAGTCAGCAGGCGCAGGGCCGGCTGGATGATGGTCTGGACGATCTGGAGAAAATTTCCAACGGCATCAATGAGATTACGCATGGCATCAGCAATATTGCTTTCCAGACCAACATCCTGGCGCTGAATGCCGCAGTAGAAGCGGCTCGTGCAGGCGAGGCTGGGCGGGGATTTGCTGTGGTCGCGGGCGAAGTTCGTCGTCTGGCGCACTCCTCAAAAGAGCAGGCTGAAGCTACGGCCAGTAACATCGGTGAGGCAGTCAGCACCATCTCACGTATCCGGCTGGTGGCCAGTGATTCGGCGCAGACCGCCGCCCAGATGGCAGAGCGCAGTATCAGTGCAGCCGATACGCTGGCGGCCATGAATCAACAGACGCGACATGAGCGCGCTGATATTGCGAAGCATCTTGGCAGCCTGCGTGAACTGACGCAGGGGATGGATGCAATGCAGGAAGCCGTCGCGCAGCTCAAGGTGTTACAAACTCTTTCCGGTGCGCAGGTTAAGGCCTGATTTATCAGCATAAAAGACAAAAAAGTGCGGTGTAAGCGTAACGACCAGGCAGGGCGGGCTTTCAGTTGTTACACTTGTCGGTGATTAACCACGCAGAGGTATGAATGAAAATTAAAAGTTATGCAGCCATGCAGGCTGGCCAGGCCCTTGAACTCTATGAGTACGATGCCGCCGAACTGGCAGCCGAAGAAGTCGAAGTCCAGGTCGAATATTGTGGCGTCTGCCACTCAGATCTGTCGATGATCGACAACGAGTGGGGCATCTCTCAGTTCCCGGTGATTGCAGGACATGAAGTGATTGGCCGGGTTTCTGCCCTGGGCGAAGCGGCTAAGAACAAAGGTCTTTCAGTCGGCCAGCGTGTAGGAATCGGCTGGACAGCAAAAAGCTGTCAGCACTGCGATGCCTGTATTAACGGCGAGCAGGTTAACTGTCAGCAGGGCAGCATCCCGACCATCATGAACAAAGGTGGTTTTGCCGAGAAGCTGCGTGCTGACTGGCAATGGGTTATTCCGCTGCCGGAAAAACTGGATGTGGCGAGCGCCGGTCCGCTGCTGTGTGGCGGTATCACCGTGTTTAAACCGCTGCTGATGAGCAACATCACGGCAACCAGCCGTGTGGGTGTGATTGGTATCGGCGGACTGGGCCATATCGCAATCAAGATCCTGCACGCGATGGGTGCCGAAGTGGTGGCATTCAGCTCAACGCCAGATAAGAAGCAGTCGATCCTGGATATGGGCGCGGATGAAGTGGTTAACAGCCGTGATCCAGAAGCTCTGAAAAAGCAGGCAGGCCGTTTTGACCTGATCCTGAGTACTGTGGCGGTCGACCTGGACTGGAAACCTTATTTCGCTGCGCTGGCACCTCAGGGTAAATTCCACACCGTGGGTGCCGTGATGAAGCCGATTGAAGTGAGTGCTTTTGATCTGATCCTGGGCGATAAAGCGGTGACCGGTTCATCAACCGGCTCACCAGGCCAGCTGCGTTCGCTGCTGCGACTCGCCTCGCGTGCGGATATTGCGCCACAGGTTGAGTTCTTCCCGATGTCTGACATCAATAAAGCGCTGGATCACGTCCGCGCCGGTAAAGCCAATTATCGTGTGGTTCTGAAAGCCGATTTCTGATGCGAATCTGAAATGAAATGCCGCAGCCTGCTGCGGCATTTTTTTATCCTCAATTTGTCAGCAGTCCCTTAGCCAGCCCTGCGGCAATCACCTCATCGGCTGTCACGCTGAACCATTTCTCTGTAGCGCATTCCGCGTTATCACGGCGCCATGCGGCAACCATCTGGTAGCCCAGCGTATAGCCATACCATCGGCGAAAGTCACCCGTGCCGAAGAACCAGGCAGAATGATCATAATGAGGACTTTGCAGCGTGGTCAGCGGCACTGGACTAGCCTGTAATTCGCTTAGCTCTATGGCTCGTTCCCAGGGCTCTGCTGCCGTTTTAAGCAGCCAGCAGACGAACTGACCCGCCAGACCTTCGCTGACCAGCGCTTCACCCAGCGTCCAGCCATATCCCGGCCCGCGCATTCGCAAACAGTGATGAACTTCATGCACGATATGCCGCACCAGCGTGCCATTTTCCAGCATCCCGGGCAGATTCGGATTTGCCGGGTCAATGGCCAGGCCGAACAGGGTGGGCCCGTAAGCCCGGCCTGCAAAACCGGTTTCAGGTATTACTGCCTCCGGCATGCACTGAACCAGAATATCCAGACGAGGGACACGTGTCACGGAGGAGAGGTGCTCGCAGGCGAGCTCAGCGGCCCTGACTATTGACGATTTATAAGGCCCAACATCACCCGATGCCTCCAGCCAGTGCAATTTCCATAAGTCGTTCACAGACTCTCCTGTCAAAGGTTGATAATCAGAACACAGGTCCGGGACCCGCCAAGGCTACTAATACCTTAACCGGCAATGCTTTAAACAGACATCGGCAGAGAGCGTTATCGTTGTCGGTAAAGAGTTAAAAGCAACTTCGGGAACTCCTGCCATTACTGAACATTCAGGGCTGTTTCGTCGCGACGCCAGCACCGATAGATACCCTGCCACAAGAAAATAGTGCAGTTTGGCCCGATTCCATCGAACACTGTCCTTTGAGCCTGTTACGCGCAGGTAAACAGTACCGTAAAGTGACCTCATGGTAGCCAGTAAGCCTGGCTGATTTCACTGAAACTGTTTACGGAGCCAAAATGAAGCTGACCCAGATTCGTAATGCCACACTGCTACTGGACTATACAGGCAAAAAATTCCTGATCGATCCGATGCTAGCCGAAAAAGAGGCCTGGCCCGGATTTGCCGGAAATGCCCGTCCCCATCTGAGAAATCCGATGGTTGAGCTGCCTGTTCCGGTCGCTGCACTGCTGGCAGTCGATGCGGTGATTATCACTCACACGCATATGGATCACTGGGATGAGGCTGCGCAGCAGTTAGTGCCGAAGACGATGATAATCTACAGCCAGAACGAAACGGATGCAGCGCTGATTCGTTCGCAGGGTTTTGAAAATGTTCGCGTGCTGCAGGATGAGAATCCATTTGTTGATGGCCTGACAATCTATAAAACCGACGGTCAGCACGGCAGCAATGCGTTATATGCCGACAAAGTGATGGGCGATATTCTGGGTGACGCCTGTGGTCTGGTCTTTACCCATCCGGCAGAAAAAACCCTCTACATTGCTGGCGATACCGTGTGGGTTAAACCTTATGTCAGAGCGCTGCAACGTTTTCAGCCGCAGGTGGTGGTAATGAATATTGGCAATGCAACCAACGATCTCTATGGCCCGATTATCATGGGAAAAGAGGATACCCAGCGCACGCTGAATATCCTGCCTGACGCAACGCTGGTTGCCTCACACATGGAGGCGATCAACCACTGTTTGCTGACGCGCGCGGAGCTGCGAGCCTGGACTACCGAACAGGGTATTGCTGACCAGGTGCTGATCCCGGAAGATGGTGAAACAATGACGTTCTGAGCGTCGTGGCACTAAACCGGCACAATTGTGCCGTGAGTTCTCAACACTACGCTGTCACACAATAAGGGGGAGAGGATGGCTGCTCTGAGAGTCGCGGTGCTGGCAACGGCCGGTTTTAGTCCGTTTCATTTTTCAGTTCCCTGTATTCTGTTCGGCTCAGCCCTGCCGCAGCAGGATCTGTTTCATGTCGATATCTGCGCACTGAAACCAGGCCCGGTCATCTCAGAGATGGGGTTGTCAATTACGGTGGAACAGGGTCTTGACCCGCTTGATCAGGCGGACATTATTATCGTGCCCTACTGGCATAATCCGGCTGAAAAACCTGCGCAGGCGCTGCTTGATAAGCTGGTGGCAGCCTGGCAGCGCGGCGCAGAGATCGTTGGACTATGTCTGGGCACTTACGTACTGGCTTATGCAGGTTTGCTCGATAAGCATCGTGCTGCCACTCACTGGGAATTTGAGCGTGACTTCAGCGAGCGCTTTCCGCAGGTTCACCTCGACAGTAATGCTCTTTATACCCGTGACACTCGTCTGATCACCTCTGCCGGCACCGCGGCGGGCATCGACTGCTGTCTGGATATCATCCGTCACCACTATGGCAGCGCCATGGCTAATCGGGTAGCCAGACGCATGGTGGTGCCGCCTTACCGTGAAGGCGGTCAGGCGCAGTTCATTGAGCGACCGGTTCCGGAAACAACGCGTGACAGTAAGATCAACGCGTTGCTGGCGTCCCTGCGACAGAATCTGGATCAGCCACAGGATCTTGACTCACTTTCGCGGACGCTCAGCATGAGCAGGCGAACGCTGACGCGTCATTTTCACCAGGCGACAGGCATGTCCCTGGGAGAGTGGCTGACAGCAGAGCGTCTGCAACGCAGCCAGCTATTACTCGAAACCACCGGCATCAGCATTGAATGTGTGGCAGAAAAGGCGGGTTTTGATTCGCCCGTGTCATTTCGTCAGCGTTTTAAATCCCGGTTTGGCGTCTCTCCCAGTGAGTGGCGCCGGACATTTCGGGGGCCGCATCCGGTGATGAGTGATGAGACATTACGACAGGACGATGAGTGACCAGGCCCGGATGAATTTCTGCGCCTGTGACTTTGCCTGCCGGAATATTCCCGCGTAATGACGGTCACTATTCCGGCAGAAATAAATGCGACTACAGCAGGAAATCATCCAGCGACTGGCCGTTTTCAATGGCCGCCTTAATTACGGAGGGCGTTCGGCCCTGACCCGTCCAGTAACGAACCTGACCATTTTCGTCATTGTAACGGTATTTCGCCGGACGCTTTGCGCGTTTCTTTTTGCCGGTTACCGAGGGGGATGCGCTATTCACCAGCTCCGCCGGGTTAATCCCTTCTTCCATTAACAGCTCCTGGTAGAACGCCAGTTTTTCTGCTTTCTCACGGGCTTCCGCTGCCCGCGCGTTTTCCTCTTCACGACGTTCATTTACCACGGTCTCTAATTTCTGGCGTAACTCTTCCAGCATATCTAAAGCCATATTGCGCGCCTCTGCACGAAGCGTGCGGATATTGTTCAGGCTGCTCAGGTTCTTACTCATAACAAATCCTCAAATACTCAACTTAATCAATGAAGTGCAAATTATTCAGCTGGCAAGGGTAACATTTACCCACGTGATATTTGAAGCGCTAGTGTAGCCTTATTCGCTATTAATCCTCTATTAAGGGTGCTGGTTGAACCAACAAAGAAGAAATTTTAAGCGAAATCTGCTGGTTAATTGCGGATTATCATTGTTGAAACAGGATTGTGGGATTTGCATTTTTGCTTTTGATTAACTGTGCTTAAATCAGTCAACAGGGTTTATTAAGGACAGGCATGAAGTTTCGCCAAAAAAATGAGGGTTCAGCGCCAAAAATCTCGCCGCTGCTAAGAAGTATTATCCTTTCAGGCGTATTGCTCAGCGTGGCGGTGATTGGCTTAAATGTGTGGACGCTGCGGGAAGACTGGAATGAAACCGTCGATAAAGCTGAAGATACGGCGGTTAATCTGTCACTGTCACAGGCGCGCCAGGCGGACGATACATTTTTGCAGACCGAGCTCTCTTTGCGCGAGGTGCAACGCGAGCTCGAAAAGCAGATTGCCACAACCGGTGTAGATGGCGAGGCGCTGAGCCAGACGATGCGCCTGTTGCAGAGCCACCTGCCACAACTACACGGTTTGTTCTACTATGATGCGCAGGGGAAATGGATAGCCACTTCTATGAGCCGGATACCGCCTGACATCAATAATTCCGATCGTGAATATTTCGATTATCACCGCACCAGCCCGCGCGATACCCTGCACGTCGGCCCGGTGCTTCGCAGCCGCACCACTCACGAGCTGGTGATCCCGGTTACGCTGCGTGTGAACGATGCCTTTAACGGCTTTCGGGGTGTCTTACTCGCCACCATCAAAGTGGACTATTTCCGCCGTTTCTACAGCTATTATGAACTTAGCGAAGGCGATGTACTGGTACTGATGCTGGCAGACAGTACCGTGCTTTACGCCCGTCCGATGCCGGATAGCTACATCGGCAAAAACCTCTCAGTGAGTCCGCTTTTCCTCAGGATGCTTGCCCATGCGGATAAAGGCAGCGGTCAGTGGACCGCTGCGCTTGATGGTAAAAAACGCATCTTTGGCTTTGTCCGCTCACAGCGATACCCGCTGGTGGTGGCCGCGGGATATGACAAGCGCGCGCTGTTTAACCACTGGCTCAAGAGCTGGGTACATGATCTGATTCTGAGCCTGGCGCTGCTGATTGTTATTCTTTTACTGGGTGCATTTGTACTGCGTCAGGCACGGCATACACTGCGTTATCAGCTTGAGCTGACCCGATTACGCGATGATCTGACCGCGGCTAATCGCGCACTGGAAAATCTGGCACAGAGTGACGGGCTGACGGGTGTTGCCAACCGGCGCCATTTTGATCACATCCTGACTGAATGCCTGCAGAACGCGGAGCGCAGTGGCCAGCCGGTGTCATTAATCCTGCTCGATATCGATTATTTTAAACGTTTCAACGATACCTACGGCCATGTGTCGGGTGACGACTGTCTGAAAAAAGTGGCTACTGTTCTGAAGAACGCCGCCCGCCGCAAAAACGAACTTACGGCCCGATATGGCGGCGAAGAGTTTGCCATTATTCTGCCCGGACAGCCGTTGTCAGCCGCGTTGAACTTCGCTGAATCGATCATCGATGCTGTTAACAGGCTCGATATTCCGCATCTCACCACGGAACTGCCGCAAAAGCACGTCACCCTGAGTGCAGGCTGCGCCGTCTATCTTGCTTCAGGCTCACAACAGGAAAAAGAATCGCTGATAGCGCGCGCGGATGAGGCTTTGTATCACGCGAAACGGGCAGGGCGTAACCAGGCCATGTGTGAAGAACGTAGCGGCTGAGCATCCGTGATCAAATCCTGAATCCTGCCTGTGGCATGGTGACAGCTCAACTTAAACAGGGAGCGGCCATGTCAAACGATACCGGTTTCACTCATCTTGCTTTACAGGTACGGGATTTAGAGAAGAGCGTAGATTTTTATCAGCGTTATGCCGGGATGCAGGTGATACATCAGCGTGAACCTGGCATTCCTGAAGCACAGAAAGTGGCATGGCTGTCGGATTTAACCCGACCTTTTGCGCTGGTGCTGGTGCAATCTGACAACAGTGAAGATACACCGCTGGGTCCATTTGGTCATATAGGCGTGGCCTGTAGCAGCCGTGAAGAGATAGATGAAAAAGTGGCACTCGCACGGCTCGAAGGTGTGTTGCGACGCGACGCGCAGCAATCTGGTGTGCCAGTCGGCTACTGGGCATTTTTTGCCGATCCTGATGGCAATACGCTTGAGCTCTCTTATGGTCAGCAGATCGGACTGGAAATTATCACAGCCCGCAACACACAATCGCTGAATAAATAAAGCGGTTGAGAGAACAGAATGAATCCCATTATCTGTTGCGTGACTGCGTAAAGCTTTTCAGTTATTGAGTTCAGGGTAACGCCTGAGCAGGATTATGGATGGAGAGACAATATCAAGATGAGAAAGGAAAGGGTACAGGCTGGCCGGTAATTGAGATGCTTGAGCCTGACGATTTATGGTGAAAAAACCGCCTGCCTGACGCAGGCGGTGTTTCATTATGCATACTGAATTAAATCAGGAAATCATCCAGCGATTTACCTGCATCAATGGCAGATTTAATAGCAGATGGGGTACGGCCCTGGCCAGTCCACTGCTTAACCTCACCATTTTCGTCGGTGTACTGATATTTAGCCGGACGAGGCGCGCGTTTTTTCTTCACGGCTGGTGCAGTCGGCATACCATTTAACAGTTCGTTAGGATCGATACCTTCCTGCAACAGTAATTCACGGTATTTTGCCAGTTTCTCAGCTTTTTCACGATTAGCTGCTTCAGAAGCCTGTGCTTCTTCACGTCGCTCACTCACCACAACCGACAGTTTTTCCAGCATTTCTTCCAGGGCAGCAAGGTCAAGCTCGCGAGCGTTTGCGCGAAGGGTACGGATATTATTCAAGCTGTTGAGAGTGTCACTCATCAAAGTCACCATAGTCATGTTCAGATAATAAAATACAGAGCGGGTTCACGCTGATGCTTTTCGTCAGACCTGCTTTTTTAAGATGCTTGCCTTCGAAGAATCAAAATACAGAACCGATAGTTCAACGCCAACATATTAATCGCTTTCTCAAAGAGTTTAAACTGTAATTAACGTAAGACCCTTAAACAAAAGTAAAGTTACTCTTTTTTTTACACTCTTCGCTCAAAATGTCAAAAAGGTGCCTCATCTGATGATGTTC
This sequence comes from Pantoea sp. OVA07A, assembly GCF_019969975.1. Classification (NCBI taxonomy): domain Bacteria; kingdom Pseudomonadati; phylum Pseudomonadota; class Gammaproteobacteria; order Enterobacterales; family Erwiniaceae; genus Pantoea; species Pantoea sp. OVA07A. Next base: position 121,493 of record NZ_JAHXYM010000008.1, read on the forward strand.
AATAATTTAGTTACGTTATGGATAAACCGGGCTTTCACGCCGCTTTTCCAGCGGAATCGCTTCGCTAATCACGGAGCTGCTTTGTTCCGAGAGGCAGTCACCGTGCATACTTCTCCAGATAAAGCTGGATATGTCCATGAGGCCACCATAATAGGGTTGTAAAGGACGCATAGCAAAATTACTAAAAAATAACCATCAGGCGGCTGATTTATTCAGACTATATGTAAGGTCATGAAATCAGATTAATTTATCACTTAATTAACGTTCTGGTTAAGGCGATCATCACCAGACGGGTTATGGCTTTGTTTTAAAAGCCTGGAGAGACAAACCCCAGTAAAGGGGGATAAAACAGTCAGAATCACGCGTGACCTGTATGACCCTGGATTGATTATTTACGGGCGTAATGACTTTTTAGCCGCCGTATGGGGCCAGAGAGGCTGTCCGCTAATCAAGGAAACCTGAGCCACATCATCCGGGTACCATATTGCCTTATGCGCCGATGAAGCGGTAAACAGTGCGATCTCAATTGCCCTCAATACTTACTCACAAGCAAGCTAAACTGTATAAGAGACGCTATTGTCAGCGTTATAAGGGGTTTTCAGGAGAGACTGGCGTGTTCAAAGGCAATAAAAAGTCATTACCGGTTCGCTACTGCAAAACGTGTAATAAACCGATGTCATGGCGAAAAAAGTGGGAACGATGCTGGGACGAGGTGTTGTATTGCTCGGAACGGTGCCGGCGGCAGCGTACTGATCGGCAAGAGGATGATACAGAAATAAAACCTGAACCTGACCTCTGACGCTGACTAGAGCTGGCCAGGGATTGACCTGGCCTCAGTCAGGGGAATGGGACTATTGCTGTACCTCGATCTGTTGCCAGCCTCTTTTAAACATACAATCTTTAACCAGTATCTCTCGCTGGCTTTCATTGGCGTCGCTGGTGGAGTAATCGGTGTCAGTGGTTTTATATTTACTGTCTTTTGAGGTGTATTTACCGCTAACAACATTGTCAGGGGGTAAATCCCGCAGTGCCTGGGCCCGACAGGCTGTTTCCGCTATTGTTTCCTGCTGTTCAGATGCATCAGGCTTGACCCATTTATACTGCACACATCCGGTCAGACAGAGAGTAAATAACATCAGCATAAGAGGTTTCATAATCTGTTTCTCAGTGCTCCCCGCCTGAGTTGAGACGAGTGATTGAGTAAGGAAACCGATCGGCAGGGTTTCCTCACCACAAAAAAAGGGAAGAGTCATCCGACGTTAAAATGTCAGGCCGCCACCGATATAGGGACCATCGATCAGGGTATGACCCGGACGTCCATCTTTGCCATCAACACCCGCATAGCGATAGCCCACTTTTAAAACCAGTGGATCCACAGGTGACCAGCTGACACCGCCATTGGCCTCAACGAAATTCTTAACGCTGTTGGTCAGCTGTTCCGGGGCGGAATAACCTTCTCCATACAACGCAAAATTAGCGGGCAGATTGATTTTCACACCGCCGCCAACAGGAAACGCAACGCCGTTATCTCCTTTTTTGCCGCCGATGTAAGCGGCTTTAACGCCAGCCGTCAGCATCACAGGTCCAATTTCAAGGTTATAACCGGTACCCGCCTGACCAATCTGAACACCATCCGCCGTATTTTTGATCCACTGACCATCAACATAAAGCCCGCCGGATGAACGGCCGATTTCTGCGTCCAGCACCGAGGTGTTTTTACTTTGTTCGGCATTCAGGCCAATGGCCATGGCAGAGGAGGATGCACACAATAATAAGCCAAAGCCAATTACAGAAATTTTCATTGCTCAGTTTTCCCACAGAATCAGATTTTCAGGATAATGATTAAGATTGCTATTAAAGCAGGTTTACTTTTGCACAATCTCTTTAACATCGTGCTGTTGTAACTGATGCATGTTTCCATCCGTGTCTTTATAAGAGATCATGCCTGTTTCTTTATCTTTTGCGGGTTTGCCATGAGTCGTAATCATGTGCCCATCGTTGGTGGAGATCACATAATTGCTTGAGCAGGCGGAAAGGGACATAACAGAAGTTATCATCGCAATAGCAAAAGCGAATTTCTTGCCAGAATTAAAAGATGTCATTTTACTTTCCTGTCGTTTCTTTTTAAGAAGATGCGGCATTATTCGCTGTGATTGTTAAACGACATGCTAACAATCCGGCTGTTTGCCTCTTTATCAGGATGATAATGATCTGGATCAATATCATGGGTTGCTCAGGAGTATGCAACCATGGCGGGTATTGATTGTTTTGCGACCAGTACTTGCGGAAGCGAAGGCAGAAGGTTGTACTGAGAGAATCAGGAAGAAAACCAGCAAGGTAGAGGAAAAGAAACTTAAGCTCGAATCCGCAAAAATGAATCTGAAAGAAGGACAGGCTGATGCTCAAAGACTGAATTAAACTGATTTACTCGTAGGCTCACGCTGGCGAATCTCCGAACATCGGTAAATTCCGCATGTTCCTTTATCTCTTGTCAGTTTGGGTGGGCATCAGGCTATCACCACTCTCCTCTTCTTTTTATGCATTTTCAGACAGTATCAGGCAACATTCTTACCCTTTTAATGCCAGAAAGGGCTGCATTCCGAATGGGAGCCGTTGTCGATACACTGCATACTCAGCGTTACTGGGTTCTGTTAATATCATCGGGAACCAGGCATAAAAAAAACCACTCAGTTGAGTGGTTGTAAAAAGAAAAAAATAGTTAATGAGCAAAACTGCGATACATAATGTTTTAATACTGGGATATATCTATGCCAGGAAATAATATCCGTTAACAGACATGTTAGCTATGGGATTTATATGAAATGATGCAAAGTGAAAGCGTAACAATGACCATAATACACTGAATGTTAAAAATTCACCACTCACGTAACTGTTTATCGATTAATTTATTTTTTTAACAACATGGATTAAACTTTGATTGTTTTTCTGATGCGGATTTATCGTGCTCATCATGCTCATTACATTTTTAAAACACATGGAGGTAATCACTTTTCTTAAGATCCCGTTAAGATCTGCATCGTAAATTAGCCCGACAATTTTAACGGAGATAAATATGAAAAAGATTCTTTTAGCAGCATTGTTTGCCGGTATGAGTTTTGGAGTTTCTGCACAGGAAGGTTTTGTTAATCCAGCAGGGCAGGGGTATTCTCAGGGCGGATTTAAAGGTCCGACACCCGGCGTCTCTTCTGTCGCTCAGGTTAAGACGCTGCGTGATGACGCATGGGTCGTGCTGGAAGGTAACATCATCAGACAAGTGGGGCATGAACTTTATGAGTTCAAAGATGCTACCGGAACGATTAATGTCGATATTGATGACAAGCGCTGGATGGGACAATCGTTATCACCGAGTGATAAAGTCCGTCTTGAAGGTGAAGTTGATAAAGACTGGAACAGTGTTGAGATTGATGTAAAAACGGTTCGGGTTCTTAAGTAATTTTTATTCGCTCATCATCTGGCGGTGGCCTGAAAATCAGGGCACTGCCATTGTGAAAATGATCCTTCCAGGACGCCTTTCTTTCATTACAGCGGCCGCAAATTAGTTACAACACCCTATTTGAGCAGATTATGTTACCGGCGCTATCCTGTCAGATTGGTTTTTTTAATTAAACCTGAACGGAGCCGTTCTGTGAATCCGAGTGCTCATTGACCAGCCGCCCCGCACGGCCCGAAGGGCCGTAATAGTTATTTACGGTACATTGAATGATGTAACTAAATGTAGAGTGCGGGAATGATTCAACATTCTCCATATCCGCCTTTAACTGTTGAACGCGCGCCTCGAAGAACCCCCATTTAATGCGCTGTTGACCTGCCGTTGACCCTGACGGCAGTTTTCTTCTGCCTGCCTGATGCCAGATCAAAAACCGAAACGAGTATCATTTATAGAATGAGTGCTTCTTACTTTTAGGCAGGGCGTGATATGGCAATGAATATGGGCAGCACCTACCGGATCCTTGGCTATCAGCCATCGGTAAATTCCGCCTGGCGCCAGAAATTACTGACAATGGGCATGCTTCCCGGCGCAGTTATTGAGGTCATTCGCGTGGCGCCAATGGGCGATCCGGTGCAGATCTCTACCCGCCGTGTCAGCCTGGCGGTGCGGCAGCGTGACCTGGACGACATCATCCTGGAGGAAATCGTCTGATGAAGAAGATAACCATCGGGCTGATTGGTAATCCTAATACCGGCAAAACCACGCTGTTTAACCAGCTCACCGGTGCCCGACAGCGGGTCGGGAACTGGGCTGGCGTCACAGTTGAGCGCAAAGAGGGTCAATTTTTTACCGCGCAGTCAGATGTCAGGCTTATTGATCTGCCAGGCACCCGATCGCTGACAACGCTATCTGCTGAAAGTTCGATAGATGAGAGCATCGCCTGCCAGTATCTCTATCAGGATCACGCCGATGTGGTGATTAACGTCGTCGATGCCTCCAGTCTGGAAAGTAATCTGTTCCTGACCTTTCAGCTGCTGGAACTGGGCGTACCCTGCATTGTCGCCCTGAACATGCAGGATATTGCCGCCAGCCAGAACATCACTATTGATGTCGCAGCACTGTCAGCTCATCTGGGATGTCCGGTCATTTCACTGACCTCAACCAAAGGTGATGGCATTGCCCAGCTCAAAGCGCTGATTGACCAGCCCCATATTTACCGCGCAACTGAACGGGTACGTTATCCGGCCGCGATTGAAACGGCCATTGAGCAGCTCTGCCAACAGATGCCCGCCGCCATAGCCCCACAAAAACGCTATTGGCTGGCCTTGCAACTGCTGGAAGGGGATATCAACAGTCAGAAACTTTGTCCGGCACTGGTTCCGCATTTGCCCGAGATTATGCAGCAGGCCGGAGGAGAGACCGGCGTACAGATTGCCGATTACCGCTATCGCACCATCAATGCGCTTTGCGCGGCAGTGAGTAACATTCATCAAGCAATGCCCGCCGGTCTGACCCGCAGGATCGATAAAATTGTGCTGAACCGCTGGCTGGGCATTCCGATATTCCTGGCAGTGATGTATGTAATGTTCGTGCTTTCAATTAACATTGGTGCTGCGCTACAGCCACTGTTCGACAGCAGTTCGGTGGCGATATTCATTCATGGTGCGCAATGGCTGGGCTATGTCTGCCACTTCCCTGACTGGCTGACGGTTTTCCTGGCGCAGGGTATCGGTGCCGGTATCAATACCGTGCTGCCGATCATTCCGCAGATTGGCCTGATGTTCCTGTTCCTCGCTTTCCTTGAAGACTCCGGCTACATGGCGCGCGCCGCTTTTGTGATGGATCGTCTGATGCAGTCACTGGGCCTGCCGGGAAAATCCTTTGTGCCGCTGATTGTCGGCTTTGGCTGTAATGTCCCGTCGGTCATGGGGACACGGACGCTGGATACACCGCGTGAGCGTCTGCTGACGGTGTTGATTGCGCCTTTTATGTCATGTGGCGCACGGCTGGCGATTTTTTCGGTTTTCGCTGCGGCATTCTTTAACACCCACAGTTCCAGCCTGGTTTTCTCCCTCTATCTGCTGGGCATTGTGGTGGCCATCGCGACCGGGCTGGTGCTTAAGCATACCCTGCTGGGCGGAGAAGCCTCGCCGTTTATCATGGAGTTGCCGGTCTATCACCGGCCTCACCTCAAAAGCCTGCTGTTGCAGACCTGGCAACGGCTGAAAATGTTTGTGGTGCGAGCCGGACAGGTGATTATCCTGGTGAGCATGCTGATTGGCGTACTGAGCAGTTTTGCCTTTAATGGCCAGATGGTTAATGACATTAACCACTCTGCGCTGGCGGCGACCAGCAAAGCAATCACCCCCGTGCTGTTGCCGATTGGTGTCACTCAGGATAACTGGCAGGCAACAGTGGGGCTGGTGAGCGGCATCATGGCGAAAGAGGTCGTGGTCGGCACGCTCAACAGCCTTTACACCACAGAGGCAATCCAGAGTAGTCCATTTGATCCGCAGGCTTTTGACCTGCCTGGTGAGCTTAAAGAGGCGCTGACAGAGACCTGGGCGGGGTTAACGGCTGCCTTCAGAATTGATGCGCTGGCCCATCCCATCGATGCCAGTAAAGGCGATGGTGAGATGGCGACTGGTTCGATGGGCGTGATGTCAGCCAAATTTGGCAGTGGCTTTGCCGCTTACAGTTACTTAATTTTTGTCCTGCTTTATGTTCCCTGCGTCTCGGTCATGGGGGCTATTGCGCGGGAAGCCGGTAAAAAATGGATGATGTTCTCCTTCTTCTGGGGACTCAATATTGCCTACGCCACCGCCACGCTGTTTTACCAGACCGTCACTTTTGCCGACCATCCTGCATTTAGTGCGACCTGCCTGATAATTGTGCTGGTGCTGAACGGAATCATCCTGCTGGCATTGCGAAAAGCGGGAAGCCGGGTGCAGTCAATACCGGTCATGCTCAGGGAGGAAAAGGGGAGTTGCAGCGGCTGCCACGGCGGCTGTGATAAGCAGAAAGGCTTTGCCCGGTAAAAATAAGTACTGATGACATTCACTCTTTCCGCTGCCGGCGATTCCTGGCCGCAGCGGACAGGTGAGGATTGCCCTGTTGATTGTTCTTACGAATTTGAAGCCAGAATGGTGGGATGATTAGCGTATGAGCAGTGACAAAGGCAGCATGACAATTAACCCCGCCAGAAGCATTATCCTTCCCGCTAAGGCGGATACTTACCAAAGCAGGTCTGACCATGCACTGCAGCATGCCCTTATTATGGATAGCAGCTCCTGTTTTGCAGACAGATTCGCAGCATGCGGTATGGCAGTAAGGATAAATCAATTAAATCAGCCGGATGAACGCTGTGGATGCTCGACGCAGCGTTTATCCGTACCGGCTTACACACAGGCTGTCCACTTTTTCTGTGGATAACTTCAGCCTGAAAAAGGGGCTTTATTCTCTTTTCAGGAGCCATCAGCCAGGATAATCAGGGTCACTATATTGCTCCATAAACTCCACCATGGCACCTTTGTGTGCATCCACATGGCGGATATAGCGCATCAGTGTTTCTGGTTTTTTCCACGTGCCTTCCTGCATGATCCTGGCAATCGGATAGCCTTTATCTGCCATATCCTGCGCAGCACCCACCCTGGCGCTGTGGCCACTCCAGCCGGTGTAGCGATTTTTGTTGGCCTTTACTGCGCCCTCTTTTCCGGCAGTGCGCCATGCCCGACTAAAAATCTGTTCCAGTGCCCTTGTGCTCATCGGCTTTTCGGCAATCAGTGGCCGGCCAGACCGATGTACTGCAGTAAACAGCCAGGCATCAGGCTGGCTGGATAGCCCGGACGCTTCAATCCACTCTTCCAGTCGCTGAGTTGAACGGGCGCTGAGCGCCTTAATCAATCCGCCGGTCTGCACAATAGTTTTTGTCCATGCCACATCCAGAATGATGCGACCATCACCGGCACGCATCACATCCCGCACCCGCAAACGCGACAGTTCACTGATACGCAATAGCGTTGCATAAGCCACATGTAAAAAAGCCAGATCGCGAAGCGCCTGAAGGTTATCAGAACCTGACCATTCTTTATCCAGCGCCAGCAGGTCACTCAGCCTGAAGGGCACAGCCTGGCCTGCACGCTCTCCGTTGATCACCGCCACACGATTTATCTTTTTCATCGTCCGGAAAACCAGCGGAGAGACATTGGGCACCGGCAACCCGGCGTTACGGTGTAACATCGAAATTAACGCCGCGTGTGAAGTGACGGTTGAGGAGGCCCGGCCGCTTTCAGCCAGAAAAGAGAGATAGTCACGCAAATCGTCTGCACTCATCGGCAGGAAGCTGCGCTGGTTATCTTCCGACCAGCGATTGCAGATTCGCATCACGCTAAGCAGCTGTCGCCAGGTGTTAGGTGAGAAAGCCTCTTTATCCTGAACGAACTGCCGGAGCCGCTCGGTGATATCGCTATTCCGGTCAACCGTCAGAGAGGTTAACGGTACTAACTCACTCATATTTGCTCACTTATCAACCAAAAACGCCGATGATCGCGCTACGTTAATTCTGAGAACTAAGCAGGGGGATAACCGGGCAGAATTTACGTAGCGTTGTCATTTTCAGGACGAACTCTACTGCTATCCATCTTAACCCGGCACCTTCCCTATGTCATGACTTCGTATAAGAACTATTATAAGAAGTTAGTATGGCGTAACCGATCCCGTCTGGCTTTTAACGGATTGACGCTCATCGCAGTCAGTCAGGGAAGGTATAGGTCACACGCTTTATCGGTAGCTGAACGTAACTCACTGCGAGTTGTTTAAGTGAAACCACGATGCAAAAAAATGTCTCAAACTAAGGCGCGTTTAAACCAGGGTATGAACGATTTAATCATTATTTAAATAAATCAGCGCATCACGATGCTTTATTTTTCCAGCGCAATAATGAACAGGAGCATCAAAATAGAGATGTTGAAAAATGGCAGACGACGTTAATTAGTTAGTCAGTTAAATTAATAACTCATAAAAAGATTCCATATAACACTGCTCAAAGGCAATACCCTTTGAAAGTTTTTATAGAGTACATAAATTAAACACTACTTCCCGATATTACGTTCATAGCTCTGAACAGGCGACATGTCATTTACGCTACCAAAAGAGATCCAGGCATTAACCCTCAGAACAAAAAACTAAATACCAGCTTATCGCCGATTTAAATACCAGACAGCACTTCCTTTCATTTATCTTGTTCCCCTGCATATCAAAAGCGTCGATAAGTATATGCATCAGCTTTTTAATCGAATAAAGCGGCTAATGTATATATCGCAGCAGTCTTATTCTGGCTGATCAGCCGGATTAAAACGTATTAACGAGTTATACACATTTTATGGCGGCGTCTGGAAGAACGCACAGAACGTCGGCTTCACCCAGGGTAAATATGAGGATGTTTTCATGAAAAAAACGTTATTATCGCTGTGCCTTTTAGGTCTCTCCTGCGCCCCAGTTGTTACGCAGGCACAACAGTCTGTGACCTGTGTCAGAGCCTCAGAGCAGGATGTGGCCAACCTGTTTGACGCCTGGAATGACTCTCTGGCAACCGGTGATGCAACAAAAGTCTCTGAATTATATGTCAGCGATGCCGTTTTGCTGCCGACCATTTCAAATCAGGTACGTCTGACCGATCAGGAACGTATCAATTATTTTAAAGATTTCCTGAAAAAAGGGCCGAGCGGTAAAATTGATTCCCGGACTATCAGAATTGGTTGTAATAAAGCGATTGATACCGGCGTTTATACATTTACTTTTAAAGATAACACGCACGTCACAGCACGTTACACCTTCACTTATGTCTGGGATGGTAAGGGCTGGAAAATCTCAACCCATCACTCTTCAGCTATGCCAGAGCCTGTAAGCAAGCCTTAACAGACGCACTGATGAAAAAAGAGCCAGCGTCATGATGTGATACTGGCTCTTTTCCCTTTGCGCGAAAATAAACGCTCGGGCTTGAAGATAATAACGCCTGGCTCATACTTAAGAAATGGCAATTAATATTCTTCGCATTTAGCGTGCCTCTTTCCTGTATCACGGACAGTATAAGTGCTATTAAATGGCCAGTGTCAGTTTCCCATCCGAATAAAATGAAATCTGTCGGTTTGGTGCTTCCATTGCAGGCTGATCATTTCCCAAACGCAAATATCTGCCCATGAAACAGCGGTTTTATATTCCATTTCCATTGCCTATCTGCCAGATAAAGGTTGGATCGGTGCCGTTCACCTCCCAGTCACCCACATTACGTAGCTTGTAGATCACCGGATTGTGCGACGACACCGTTCGTGCATTACGCCAGTGCCGGTCAAGTGCCTTGCTGACTCGGGTATCAGATGCACCCAGCGCATTGAAGAATTCTGTTGCCGCACGCGTCACCAGCTCAACGGCCACCGCCTGTGCCTGAGCGGACTCTACTTCGGCCAGCACGTTTGCCGCATGAAGCTGTGCCTCATCTGCGCCACTCAGTTGCAGCTCAAATGCTTGCTGCAACGAGTGGGTCGCCCGGTCGACGGCGGCTTCGGCTGCCCATGCCCAGCTGCTTATCTGACCGACCACCTGCAACACCTGAACATCCTGCTTCACCTGCGGCGCATTACCGTGGCTGTAAATACGCTTACGCTGCGCCACGCCCTGAGCAGCATCGCGCACCACCGCCCGCCCGATGCCCGCCAGCGTGGCCAGTAAGACATGCTGATAGAATGCCGTCTGATAGCGGAAACGCTCACTGAAATCATAGACATGGGGCAGTTCAACCCGGGCCTGATGAAAGCGCGTCGTACCACTGCCGGTCAGTCGCTGCCCGAAGCCATCCCAGTCATCATCGCGCTCCACCTCATTCTGGTGGGTGTTCACCAGTGCAATCACGTCACGACCGTTATCTGCGCGCTGAGCATAGACATCAATCCAGTCTGCATAGAGCGTGCCGGTGCTGTAGAACTTCTCACCGCTGATCCGCCATCCCCCCTCATCGGGAGAAACCTGAGTGTTGACCTCACCCAGCTTAACCGCGCCGATCTCGCTCCAGCCGCTGCCCACCAGCTCACCGTCCACAAAGCGGCGGAACCAGCGACGCCGATCCTCACTGGCTGGCTGGTTCAGGCGATCCTCAATAAATGCGAAGTGCGCACGCAGCGCCTGTGGCAGGTTCGAATCTGCCTCAGCCAGTTCGGTCAGCAGAGCAAATAGCTGCGGCAGCGAAACCCCAAAGCCGCCTTCTTCTTTAGGGATACGCAGGGTGCCAAAGCGCGCCGCTTTCAGCCAGCGAATCGGTTCATACAACAGTGTGCGTTCGGTTTCACGGGCACTTGCCCCCTCAGCGATGCGGGCGAACAGCGGCCTGAAATGCTGAACCAGTTCGTCAAATTCGGTACGATTTAATTCAGACATGATCCTCTCCTGAGTCGGGTTGTTCATCGATGTCCTGTCGGGTCGGTTCAAAACGAATGATTAACAGGAAAATAATCGGGATAAGGGCGGCCAGCGAGAAAATCCAGAACATATTGGTGCCGTAACGCGCCTGCAAAATTGGCAGAATAAACAGCGCCAGCGCGCTGCCCACACCGGAGAGCGAACGACTAAAGCCGACACCGGTGGCGCGTATGTGGGTCGGGTAGGAGAGCGCCGGATAGATCATCAACTGCGCGCCGGGTCCGAATCCCTCTGCAAAGAGCCACAAACCCAGCATCAGCACCGCAAACACCACGCCAGCTGTCGCCTGGGGATGACCAATCAATGCCAGCGAAATCAGCGCGATAAACTGCAGCGCAAATCCGGCGATTGCGACATGCCGTGAGGGAAATTTCCACGCCAGTCGCATCCCCAACAGCCCGCCGGTAAAGGCGAACAACGCATTCAGTCCCAGCGAGGCAGAGATAGTTTCAAATACGCCCGCGCCGAGAAATTGCGCCAGGATAGAGGGCAGGAAGAAAGCGATGGCGGTGTATTCAAACGAAATACAGACGTTCATCACCGCACTGACGACCGTTCGCTCCAGATAAGGCTTCTGAAACAGTACGCGGAAATGCACTTTCGGCGTCGCTTTCACCGCATCGGTTTGAGCGGGCGGCTCCTCATGCGCAACAATGCCGTAAGAGTCACGCAGAATACGCACCGCACCGCTCAGGTCGCCCTGATTCGCCGCCCACAGCGGTGACTCATTCATAAACTTACTGCGCACCGCAATAATCAGCAGCGCCGGTACGGCGCCAAACAGCAGCGAGGCGCGCCACAGCCAGTCGATATGTTCGGCGGGCAGCAGGAAATAGAGCGCAAAAATAATAAAGAAGCAGGCCGACGAAGCGGCATACCACATCGGGCACCAGGCTGCGAGGCGCGATGCTTTATTGCCCTTGCCGGAGAACTTAGAGAATTCTGCCAGATAGGCCATGGCAACCGGCAGATCGATCCCGACGCCGACGCCCATCAGAAAACGGGCACCAATCAACACCCAGACGTTGGGGGCCAGACCTGCCGCAATGGCGGAGACGACAAAAAACAGCATGTCCGCCATAAACACTGAGTAACGGCCATATTTATCGGTCAGCCAGCCGCCGACCAGATTACCCACAATGGTGCCGATCATGATTGACGACGTCACCAGGCCCGTGAGTACCGGGGTTAAACCAAACTCCTTCACCACATCATCAATGCCGTAGGAGAGGGTAGTGAGATCGTAGGCATCAAGAAACACGCCGCCCAGCGCCAGGAAAACAATCCAGCGCGCATAGCTGTTTTTTTCGGTGTTACTGTTAATCAGCCGGGCCACATCACTCACCGATCGAACCGGTTGAGAGTGAGGCGGTGGCGCAGTTAAGGTGTTGTCAATTTCTAATGTACTCATCGTATCCTCGTTATTATATTCAGCAGGTAACGAAGGTTTTATATGAATTACTGGCATAGTTAACAACCAACAAAATCAGATAACTATTATAATTAATTCAATAAGATAGGATTATATTTCACCCACACCAGACCCCGCATGAAATATAAAATTCATCCGGTAGCGTTCAGCGAAATGTTGTTTTTTATACTGCTGAAACGGGTGAAGTTTCAGCAGTATATGGCAGACCTGTTTAGCAACGGTTAACAGCAATGACCGGTCCGGTAATGCCTGTCATCAACCGGCGACAAGACGTACTCTTATCTCTTTGCACTTTGCTATGCGCCGGTTATTCATGCCGGACAGCCAGCCGTCTCTGTTATGAAACTTCCACCCTTGCTGCTCGCTGTTCCACATCAGCACTCCGGCGATAACCGGCACCCGGATGCGGCAACGCCAGCCGTGGCCCCTGGCCAAATAACTTTTCACGCAGCGTACCGGGCTGATACTCCTGCTTGTAGACGCCACGCTTTTGCAGTTCAGGCACCAGCAGTTCCACCACGTCAGTAAAGGTTTCGTGCGTCACGGCGTAGGCGAGGTTAAAACCATCGACATCTGTCTCTTCGACCCAGCTTTGCAGCTCATCGGCCACCGTTTCGGCGCTGCCCACCAGCAGCGGACCAAATCCGCCAATGCCCACCCAGTCTGCCAGGCCCTGCACCGTCCACTGGCGGTTGGGATCGGCAGTGGAGAATGTCTCAACCGCCGACTGAATCGCATTGGTGTGCAGATGTTTCAGTACCTGATCCGGCTGATACTGCCCGAAATCAATGCCGGTCCAGCCTGAGATCAGCGCCAGCGCGCCTTCGTAACTGACATAGCGTTTGTACTCCTGCCATTTGGCCTGCGCCGCCAGGTCGGTTTCACCCACAATGACTGTCTGCAGGTTGAAGATCAGTATGGAGCGGGGATCGCGTCCCGCTTCAGCGGCTCTCCGGCGAATATCCGCCACGGTTTTCTTCAGCAGCACTTTTGAAGGGGCCGCTACGAACACGCATTCGGCATGCTCCGCCGCAAACGCTTTACCGCGGCTGGAGGCGCCTGCCTGGTAAAGTACCGGCGTGCGCTGCGGCGAAGGTTCGCACAGATGGATGCCGGGCACCTGGAAGAATTTACCCTGATGATTAATCGGATGGATTTTATTCGGGTCGCTGAAAATATGGCGTTCACGATCGCGCAGGACCGCGCCATCTTCCCAGCTTCCCTCCAGCAGCTTATAGATAACCTGCAGATATTCATCGGCATAGTCGTAGCGCGCATCGTGGTCGGTCTGAGCCTGATGTCCGATATTACGCGCACCGCTTTCCAGATAGGAGGTTACAATATTCCAGCCAATGCGGCCTTTGGTCAGATGATCCAGCGTCGAGATCCGCCGCGCAAACGGGTAGGGGTGTTCAAACGACAGTGAGGCGGTCAGGCCAAAGCCCAGATGTTCCGTCACCAGCGCCATTGGCGTGATTAACGCCAGCGGATCGTTTACCGGCACCTGCGTGGCGTGCCGAATCGCGGCCTGGTTATTGCCATTGAGCACGTCGTATACCCCAAGCACATCAGCAATAAACAGTCCATCAAACCTGCCGCGCTCCAGCAGGCGTGCTAAGTCGGTCCAGTACTCCAGATCTTTGTACTGCCAGGAACGATCCCGGGGATGCGCCCATAAGCCGGGCGATTGATGACCGACACAGTTCATATCGAAAGCATTCAGGCGAATTTCACGTTGCGATGACATAGCGACTCCTGGGCGGATGCGGCAATCGCTTGCCGCCCACCTTTTAGTGATTGTTCCGGAAGGGTGATTCAGTAGATGAGTGAGCCGGGACATCGCTCGCTGAGGGGCAGCGGCGTGGTGGAGAGTAGCTGCCGTGCTACGGACTCAGCGTGTTCTGCAACCTGCGGTAATCCCATGAGTTCGCCAAAGCGACCACGCGCGGCAGGCCCGGCTACATAGAGATGAGGATTGGCATCACCCTGCGCATTCAGCGTCTGTGACAGCGCGTTAACCTGGATGCCCAGCGCCAGCGGGTCGGGCTGAATCACGCCGTCGCCGTGGAGCTGGCGCAGCAGCGCGTTACTTTTAAGCAGTGCGTTGTGCGCTGGCCCGGTGGTGACAATCACTTTATCCACCCCCCGGATTTCTGATTGCGCTCCACGCCGGCGCAGCGTCAGCTGAAGATTGTTTCCCATCGCTTCCGCGCCCATCAGCCGCGCCGCCAGCAGTGACAACTGACCGCTCGCCTGCTGCTGGTTGAGAATCTGACTTACCTGCGGGGCAATCCGGTAGCGGTGAACATCCCACCAGGGGCGAAGATGGTGCAGAAAACGCTGCTGCTCATGCAGTGAAAGGCTCTGCCAGATACGCTGGCCGTTACGGCGGATATCATCCAGCACCAGCTGCCAGGGCAGATTTAACGCGGCTGCCTGTTTTACCTCCTGACGCACCCGATGTAACCAGCCACGTGCGCTGGCGGGCTGTGGCTGACTGTAATCCAGGGTGTAGCTCTCATCGCTGCCGCTCAGGTTGGCTCGCGGCAGCTGTCCACGGCGTGAGAAGGCGGTAATCTCTCCGCGATGCTGCTGGCGATGCAGCGATGCCACCACATCGGACATGGTCAGCCCTGAACCGATAATCGCTACCCGATCGTCAGGTGCGACCTGTGCCAGCGCGCCATTCTGCCAGGGATTGGCAATCAACCCCGGATGCCCCTGTAAGGGCTTCAGCAGCGCAGGCAGGTCCGGCGGTGGATGGCTGATGGCCAGCACCACCTGATCGGCCCGGATCTTCTGCCCTGAGGCTGTGGTGACTACGCCATCCTGCAGCGCAACTGCGCTGTCACGCAGATGACTAAGTTTTACCGGCGAATGCTGCTGCTGATGCACAAACTGCGCATTGACCCAGCGACTAAACTCCCCGCGTTGCGGGTAGACATTGCCGTCACGCCACAACGCGTCCGGGTCGGCCTGAAAGGCGGGCGATGCGCGATAGTCGCGGTCAAATATGCCCTCCTCATCCCCAGCGAGCTGCATTCTGGCGGCTGGCACATTGATGCGGTGGGCCGGATCGGTGGTGCCGTATGCCACACCCTGAGCAAGCTGCGCTCGTGGTTCAATCACCGTCACATGCAACCCTGCCTGGCCAGCCCGGGCCAGATGGATCGCCAGCGCGGTGCCGGTAAAACCACCACCGATAATGACTATCTGCTGCTGTGACATAAGCGAACCTTCTCTTCTGTTAACTGGCGCTGGCCTGTTTATCAGGACGACGGTCGCCGCCAATGGTTTCACCAAAAGGACCGGTGTTCACGCTGCGCTGTCTCTTTTCGGCGTTGGCAGCCAGCGGTAACAGCGGCATCACCAGTTCAGCGAAGCGGTGCGCCTCTTCAAGGTGCGGATAGCCGGAGAAAATAAAGTTCTCGATCCCCAGCGCCTGATACTCCCGGATGCGATCGGCTACCTGCTGCGGACTCCCCACCAGCGCAGTACCCGCACCGCCGCGCACCAGGCCGACGCCTGCCCAGAGATTGGGACCAATGCGCAGGCTGTCTCGCGAGCCCTGATGCAGCGCGCTCATCCGCGCCTGTCCGGCTGAGTCCATGCGGGCAAAGATCTTCTGTGCGGCGGCAATGGTCTCTTCATCCAGATGAGAAATCAGCCGCTCGGCCGCCGCCCAGGCTTCCTCTTCGGTTTCACGGACAATGACATGCAACCGGATGCCGTAGGAGAGGCTACGGCCACTCTCCTGCGCCCGCTGACGAACCACCGCCAGTTTTTCCGCTACCTGTTCAACCGGCTCGCCCCACGTCAGATAAGTGTCGATCTGATTCGCCGCAACGTCGATAGCGGCATCAGACGAGCCACCAAAATAGAGTGGTGGGCCATTTTCCTGCACCGGCGGAAAGAGGATCTCAGCGCCTTCCACGCGGATGTGATCACCCGAAAAATCGACCTTCTCGCCTTTCAGCAGGCGGGAGTAGACCTCAAGAAACTCTCTGGTCACCTGATAGCGCTCTTCATGACTCAGAAAGATGCCGTCACCTTTGTTCTCCACCGGATCGCCACCCGTGACCACGTTAATCAGTAAACGTCCGCCAGAAAGCCGATCCAGCGTAGCCGCCATACGCGCCGCCAGGCTTGGCGGTTGCAGGCCAGGACGTACGGCCACTAAATAGCGCAGCTTTTTGGTGATCGGTGCCAGCGCAGAGGCGACCAGCCAGGAATCCTCGCAGCTCTTACCGGTCGGGATTAATACACCGTAGTAGCCCAGATTATCTGCTGCCAGCGCAACCTGCTGTAAATAGGGTAAATCGACTGCTCTGCCGCCTTCGGTGGTGCCAAGATAGCGCCCATCGCCATGGGTGGGCAGAAACCAGAAGAGGTTGAGGTTTTCCTGTGTCGCATGACTCATTAGCAGATTCCTTTATAACGATATTTGAATTTAATACATAGGCATAAATTCTTTAGTTATATAGCTGTTAGCAGGATGCGTGCCAGTCTGTTTATTAAAATTTATCTCATCTATTCAATAACATATTTATATTTCCTCTTGCTGAATATTGCTGCATTTGCGACAGGTAAAGTTACAGTCTGCTGCATTGGCAACAATCCGGTCCGGTTAGCCTCTCGTTTCCGCCTTAGCCACGCGGTATGGTCATGGCTTTCCAGTTAACCCGGTAAATGAGATGCAGATTACCAGCCCTGAGTTGATTGACCCCGCATCGCGCGCCTTTAAAAGCGTGCTGGATCAGCTTGCGCCTACCGACGCGACGGTGCTGATCATTGGTGAAACCGGCACCGGCAAAGAGGTGATGGCGCGCTATCTGCATCATCACAGCGCCCGCAGCAGACAGCCCTTTCTGGCGATCAACTGTGGTGCCCTCACTGAGAGTCTGGCGGAGTCGGAGCTCTTTGGTCATGAGAAAGGGGCATTTACCGGTGCACAGGATCGGCATCGCGGCTGGTTTGAGGCGGCAGAGGGCGGGACGCTGCTGCTGGATGAAGTCGGTGAACTGAGTGCGTCGCTGCAGGTGAAGCTGCTGCGCGTCTTGCAGGAGCGCGAGATTACCCGTGTGGGTTCCTCCCGGGCTTTAAAGGTCAATGTGCGGGTCATTGCGGCCACCAACCGCGACCTGGCGGTGGCGATTCGTGAACGGCGCTTCCGGGAAGACCTCTACTACCGGCTGAATGTGGCCAGCGTCACGCTGCCGCCGCTGCGCCAGCGCTGCGAAGATATCCCGGTGCTGGCCACTCACTTCCTGCAGCTCTATGCGCGCCGTCTGGGCCGACCTCAGTTACGTCTCAGTGAAGATGCTGTCGCCACGCTGATGGACTACAGCTGGCCGGGCAACATCCGCGAGCTGGAGAACACCCTGCATAATGCCGTCCTGCTCAGCAAAACCTCGCTGGTCACGCCGCAGCAGCTCCGGCTGAATAACCTCACGGGTAGCGAGTTACCACCGGGAGAGGAGGCGCTGGATCAGTTTTTACGGCAGCAGATGCAGCAGAGCGAAACACCGCTCTATCCCCGGGTGATTGAGGCGCTGATAAAGAATGCGCTGGAACTCACTCAGGGCAATCAACTGCAGGCCGCCGCGCTGCTTGGCATCAGTCGTCATACGCTGCGCACCCAACTGGGCCATCTGGGAGTGATTAAACCGCGCCGCACTTCACTGCGTCAGCGCGACACTTCTCTGAATCAGCAGCCCGAACGGGAGCGGGAACTGCGCATCGGTTATCAGAAATTTGGCAACCTCGGCATCCTGAAAGCGCGCCAGTCACTGGAACAGCAGCTGGCCGATAGAGGCGTCAGCGTGCTGTGGAGTGAGTTTCCTGCGGGTCCGCAGCTTCTGCATGCGCTGAGCCAACAGGAGATCGATTTCGGCACGACCGGTGAAGTTCCCCCCTTGTTTGCGCAGGCCAGCAACAGCCCGATGGTTTATGTTGCCTGGGAACCCGCTGCGCCGCAGAGCGTTGCACTGCTGGTACCGAACAGCAGCCCGGTTCAGCAGATTGGCGATCTCAGAGGAAAACGCATCGCCGTAAATCGTGGTTCCAACGTTCACTATCTGCTGCTGCAGATTCTGGATGAAGCGGGTTTAGGGCTGGATGATGTGCGCATCGTCTATGCACCGCCCAAATATCCGCTGACGCCCAGCGATCTCAACGCAGTGGATGCCTGGATGATGTGGGATCCGCTGCTCAGCGATGCAGAGAACAGCGGACAGTTCAGGGTGATCGCTGATGGCACCGGCCGGGTCAATAATCATCAGTTTTACCTTGCCGAACGCGGGTTCGCCGCGCAGTCGGGCGATCTGCTGCAGGTTCTGCTCACCGCGCTGGAGCAGACTGGCCGCTACATCGATGCACACCGTGCTGAAGCCGCTGCGTTGCTCTCAACCGAACTCGGGATATCAGCGCCTTCACTGATGCATGCCTTAGCGCGGCGCAGCCACCAGACCCAGCGCATGAACTTAGCCATCATTCGGGAACAGCAGACCATCGCTGACCGCTTCTATGCACTGGGGCTATTGAGTCGCGCCATTCGGGTACGTGAGTCGGTCTGGCATCCATAGCGTTTTTTTCGCTAAGCATCGAACATTTGATCGCTAAGCGCTTCAACCTGCGTTTGTTATGTTGCGCTGACAACAACCAGACTCAGGAATGAGAGATGAAAAGAGTTTTGCTTAGCGCAATGATTATTGCCGCCCAGGCGGGATTAGCGTTCAACACCCAGGCTGCAGCAGAGAAGCCCGAAACAGTTAACATTGGTTTTCAGAAAGCCAATATCTTCGCCCTGCTGAAATATCGCGGCACGCTGGATCAGGAATTTAAGAAACAGGGGATTGCGGTTCACTGGATTGAGTTCCCGGCCGGGCCGCAGATGCTGGAAGGCCTTAACATCGGCAGTATCGATCTGGCCGCAACCGGCGACGCGCCACCGACTTTTGCTCAGGCCGCACAGGCCGATCTGGTTTATCTGGCACATTCTCCCGCCAACCCCAAAACTGAGGCGATTGTGGTGCCCGCCGACTCCCCCATTAAAAGCGTGGCGGATCTCAAAGGCAAACGCGTGGCGCTGAATAAAGGCTCTGACGTTAACTATCTGCTGGTCACTGCGCTGGAGCAGGCGGGGCTGAGCTATAAAGACATTACACCGGTCTATCTGCCACCCGCGGATGCGCGTGCCGCTTTCCAGCGCGGTGCAGTGGATGCCTGGGTAATCTGGGATCCTTACTACGCAGAAGTTGAAACCAACGCCCACGCGCGGCTGATTAAAAATGCCGAAGGCCTGGTGCCACACTACACCTTCTATCTTGCCAGCCGTAAGTTTGCGGAAACCTGGCCGCAAATCGCCAGCCAGGTGGTGGATGAGCTTGGGTCGCTAAGTACCTGGGCCAATCAACATCAGGAAGAGGCGGCAAAAATCATGTCCACCTCAACCGGTCTGCCGCAGCCGATCTGGCAACGGGCGCTGGCAAGGATGCCGTTCGGGGCTGAGCGGATGACACCTGAAGTCTTCACGCAGCAGCAGGCTCTGGCCGATAAGTTTACCCAGATTGGTCTGTTACCAGTGAAGGTCGATATCCGCAGTGCAACCTGGTCGCTGGATAAGAAATAGGGTGAGGCGGGCGGCGGCTGATTAGGGGAACCTTCGCCTGACGGTTGATAACGTAATCGCCTGGAGTTAATCAAGTGCAGGCGGATTAGCGTGACGTGTTATCCGCGCATCAGCCTGGGCAGATAAGGTCCTGTCACCGACGTTCAGCTCATCCTCGCTGAAAACGGTTTAAAGTCCTGATGGTGCTGTAAGAAAGATGCCCTTTACTAACGTAAAGGGCATCGATTAACCTGTATTAAGAACATATTTCCTGAGGCTCCGAAAAAATCATCTATTTCAGTCTGTATTTCAGACAGATAGCTTCGTTACTTCACTATTTTTTCTTGTATACATCAGCGGTACCTTTAATTTTGTTATTCGTATTAGCTGAGGTCAGCACGAACACATCGCCGCCTTTTTTATCGGCCATTTCTGATAGCTCCGCTTTTGCATCTGAAGGGCTGGTCTCACCTGATGTTGAGATATCGCCTATCTTTTCATACTGATCCTTCACTTTCATAAAATCATTCTTTGACATCATTTCGGCAGCAAATGAGCCAAACGATAAGGAGCAAATAACCACACCAAAAATTAATTTTTTCATATGCGTATCCTCGGAATGTTATAAAAGACGATTAGAATTCGTAACTACATTTAAAACATAGCATATTCAATGCAAACAGCTATTTCAAAAGCTTATTTACGATCCTGTTTTGTGATAACCGATCAGTAATTTAATTAACCACCCATCGTGTTTTCAGGGTGATTTCAAATCAGGGCTTATTACAAAGTCAGGCCGCTCATAACTGTTCTGATTAACTTCATCTGAAAGGGGGCAAACGGTTAATCGATGGAAAGTTAAGGATATATTTATCATCATCAGTGATCCAGGTAGAGGTAATGCACCCAGCTGGTCATTCTCAGCAAAATTTTACGCATGACCGAAACATGCGTGAAGTGGTCAGAATAGACCGCAACCTGAGCAAATATGCCGTCTGGCAATGCATCAACGTCCTGATTTGGGTTTAATTCAATTATGGCTAATACGCCGTCAGAACCTGAAGCAAGGCTCAGTGATTGCACCGTTCCCTGTGCCTGATAAGCTCCGCCTGGAACCACTGGCAAAACTCTGAGCAGTTTTCCTGAGAATACCTGTCCCGGAAGGGCATTAAAAACGACCTCTGCTTCATCTCCCGCCGTCAGGCGAAGCAGGGAATTTTGTCTGAACTGAGCAATGATCTGACGCTTTTGTACAGGAATGAATATCATGACCGGACGCAGCGGCAGGGCGGCTGCGTAGCTTCCGGGACGGATTAAGACCTGAGTGACATAACCATCACTGGGTGCGCGAACAACCGTCTGATCCAGGTTATACCGGGCTTCTGCTAATTGCGCGCGCAGACTGGCTATCTGGGATTGTTCTCCTCCTGATACACTGGTCAACTGGCTTCTGAGCTGCTCCTGTTCCGCCAGTGAACCTTTTACCAGGGCATCCTGCGCCAGAAATGCCTGCCTGGCATTATCAATGTCACGTTCGGAGAATGGATTGACTTTCGCCTTACTGCCTTTGAGATAGCGTTGATAGTCCAGAAATAATCTATCCCGCTCAGCAGATACATGGGTTGTGTAGGCAACGGCTTCGCTTAATTGTCCTTTCATCGCTTCAATATTGTTAATAGCGGTGCTCAGGTCGGCTTGTAATCTTTCGACGCGGACCTTATAACGTGTCTGATCCAGGGTGAAGAGCATTTCTCCCTTTTTAATAAGCACTTCTTTTTTATCAGTAACTTCATTTACGACGCCGGTCACTTGTGGGGTAACAGGAATCGCGACAACCGCTTTTTGTGCCAGTGACGTATAGGGATGGTTATAATTCATTAGCAGAATTAGCGCGCTGACCAGAAAAACGCCACCAAGTGCAGCTGTTGGCACTGTCCATTTATTGACGGGTATGCGAAATATTTTAAAAACAGCCCAGGCTATCGCAACGTAGCTTAAAATAATGAGCAGATCCATATCATCGCTCCGGTCGCAGCGGTTTCGAATCAGCCTGTAAACGCTCCAGTTCTGCTACGCGCTGCTGCAGTTCCAGTAATGAAGTGTATTGACTCTGCATCCCCCAGCCGCGCTCAGGACGATAAAGAGTGGCCCAGATCCACAGGAAAGGCCATATGACATGCAGTGTAAACAAACTTACCCAACCTGCAACGTGAATGGCATCGGCATGAGGATGATTACGGGACTTTGCGATTAAATAGGGAATATCATGAAGAACGATAATTCCATAAAAAATAATTATGAAAACGAAGATCAGCATACCCAAAGCAAAATAGTTAAGGAACATAGGTGCCTCTGCTAAATTGGAATGCGAAGTAAAAATAGATCGGCTGCAAGAATATTTCAATTCGTAAAAGAGTTAACCTGACATACCTCGGTGACAGACGCAATACCAGAAAATCATGCTGTGCTCAGGGATTTGAGGCACTCCAGCAATGACGGGGATAAACAATCCTGTTCATTAGTGATGATTTTAGTGGATTTATTACACTTTAAACGCAGAATTATTCCTCTTTATTTTGAGTCTTTAACTTCCCTGGTATGGGTAACTGCTTAATTTGGTTTTATTAAAATAACATGACACATTGATCACAGATTTGTATTTTTTAAGCTTTATTTAAAAAATATCTTTATACTTATTAACCCTCCTGTTCCGAAGTTGTTACATACTATCCGATCCATTATTTACTGGAAAATAATGGATCTCCGTTTGATAGTAGATTTTATGATCCTGACTTATCTAAATTTAACGCTTAATGATGAGATTAACTATCATGGCCTCAGGAAAGACGAGCGAATACATAGCCCTGGGATCGAATCCTGCTTCAACAGAACGCCCTGAAAAGTTCAGGTTACTCTGTTCTTACACGAGTCCATACTTTGTCGGATAAGCCGGATAGTGCTCATGTAAACCCCAACAAAAGATGGTCTTCTGTCTGGATCATTCCCTTTGTCACGCTGCTCATTGGTGCCTTTTTATTGTATTACCATAAAAGCCAGCAGGGACCTCTGGTGATTCTGATGACCGAAAACGCACAGGGGATTAAGGCAGGTAAAACCGTAATAAAAAACCGCAACATTGATGTGGGTGTCGTTGAAAGTACCGAGCTTACTGACGATCTTAAGCACGTCGAGATCAAGGTTCGCATGCACACTGGTATGCAAAAACTATTGCACGGCAATAGCGCTTTTTGGGTGGTCAGGCCTGAAATTGGATTCGAAGGGATAACGGGCTTAAGTACCTTGTTCTCAGGCGCCTATATAGCTTTACAGCCAGGTTCTCCGGGGCCAGCGCCGGAACGCTATCGGCTGTCAGATGCGCCTCCCCAGGCCTCACCGAATGCAAAGGGGATCAGAATCACGCTTAATAGTCGTGAAGCGGGGCAACTCATGCCGGGCTACCCGGTTCTGTTTCGCGGCCTGCGTGTCGGGTCAGTCGAGAACAGCCGGTTTGATATGGAAAAAAGAATGATGCGTTATCAGGTTTTTATCGCTTCGCCCTTTGATCAGCTTGTCACCTCAAACGTTCGTTTCTGGAAGAATAGTGGGATTGCTGTGGATTTATCCTCATCCGGGATGCACGTGGAGATGGGGTCCATCACCACATTATTAAGTGGCGGGGTCAGTTTTGACCTGCCTGAAGGCGTGGCCCTGGGTCAGCCGGTTAAGGGCGTAGCAACTTATACTCTTTATGACGATCTGCGAAGCATCGCGAATTCTCGTTATACCGAACACCTCGACTTCTTGATGTTCTTTTCCGATTCTGTTCGCGGACTTCAGGCAGGCGCGCCTGTCGAGTTTCGTGGAATACGCCTGGGGACGGTTGCTCAGGTTCCTTTTAACTCGCCAGAGATAACCCAGAATTTTCGCAGCCATTATGAGGTTCCCGTACTGATTCACATTGAACCCCAGAGATTCATGAGCGGTATGAGGGAAGACTTTGACCTGGAGAAAAAGCTACAGCTGGGTAAAAAACAGGGGTTAAGAGGCTCCCTGAAAACAGGCAGTCTGCTTTCCGGTTCGCTGTTTATCGACTTAGACTATTATGCAAATGTTGCACCCGACAAAGGACCGGATATCGTCGCGGGTTACAAAGTCATCCCCACAACGCCTGGTGGTTTAAACCAGATACAGCAAAAGATTGTGGCTATAGTGGATAAGATTAACAGCCTTCCGCTTCGGCCACTGATTTCAGTTGCGACCGGTACGCTAAAACAAAGTCAGCGCACCATGACAGAAATACAAAAATCGCTCAGGCATATTGATGGGTTTATCAGCAGCCCTGCAATGAAAACACTGTCTGAGGATATGCAGCAAAGCCTGCAACAGCTCAGCCGTAGCATAAAAGGTATTCAGCCTGGTTCGCCCGTATATCAAAAATTGACGGGGGATATGCAGCGTCTGGACCTTGTGCTCAGAGAATTGCAGCCGCTTCTCAAGACCTTAGATAATAAAAGCAACGCGCTGATTATTCATGATGCTGCAACTGACGATCCTGTTCCTGTCGGCGCGAAAAAGAGAAATGAAAAATAATCCCATCTTCCGGCATTTCAAATGGCTCATTCAGCCTTTGCAGTTCATCAAACATAGCCATTTGTATCTACCGAAAGAGACTGGTTATCAGGTCTTGAGGCTGCTACTATAAAGACCTGTTAAGCAGTCCTGGAGGCTCTATGCCAAACATTATTTTAAGCGATACCAGTGCCAGCGTAAGCGAACTGAAGAAAAATCCAATGGCCACGGTTAATGCAGGTGACGGTTATCCTGTCGCCATTCTTAACCGCAACCAGCCTGCATTCTATTGCGTCCCGGCTGAGCTTTATGAACAGATGCTTGATGCCCTTGACGATCAGGAACTGGTTAAGCTGGTCAGTGAGCGCAGCGGCCAGCGTCTGCTTGATGTCGATTTGGATGCGCTTTTGTGAGTTATACCGTCAAATTCAGGGAAGAGGCATTTAAAGAATGGCAGAAGCTGGACAAATCTCTCCAGCAGCAGTTTGCCAAAAAACTGAAGAAATGTTGTGACAATCCCCATATTCCTTCTGCCAGACTACGTGGGATTAAAGACTGCTATAAAATCAAACTCAGAGCGTCCGGGTTTCGCCTGGTTTATCAGGTAATAGACGACCAGCTGGTGATTGCCGTTGTTGCTGTGGGTAAACGCGAGCGCAGCGATGTTTATCATCTTGCCAGTGAGAGGATGCGGTAGGGAGGGAGGGCTGTGTCCGATGAGTATTGACGTAATTCAAGCGATATTGATAATCAGACACTTTATTTAACATAATTAGTATTATGCGCACTTCTGCAGATGGCCAATTTGGTAGTGTCACTTGATAGCAGAAACGGCAAGCTATCAGCGTCAGATGAGAAGGGATGAAGACGGTCAGGTGAAAGGGTATAGCCGGTGCATCAGCACCGGGTTTATCCTGCCCCGAAGGGGCTACCGTCCTGGCAGTTCGCGCGATGCAAAAAGGCAGCTCAAGCTTCCTCTGGTTCGCTTATCTCAATACTGGTTATGTGCAGTCCGGCATGTGACATCATGCTGACCAGCTTATCAATTGAAAAGCAGTTGATCCGACCTCCTGCCAGCTCGGACACTCTGGGCTGTGAAACGCCCAGCGCAGCAGCAGCAGTGGCCTGATTCAGGCCATTACGTTTAATCCAGCTATTCAGGCGGCCTACTAACTCGGCGCGGAGTTTCATATTTTCCGCCTGCTCTGGCGTTTCGCTAAGAGCGTCCCACACATTATCAAAAGTCTGAATATTCATTTTTTACGCTCCTCAACCAATCGGCGATAACGATTTCGGGCAAGTTCTACGTCACTCTGGCTGGTCTTTTGTGTCTTTTTCTGGAAACAGTGCAGCACATACACGGCTTCTTCAAATTTGGCGACATACATGATCCGGAAAATGCCGTCATTACCCCGGATTCGGATTTCACGTGCTCCCTGACCTACCGTAGCAAAATGCTTCCAGTCGTCCGGCTCCAGTCCCTGCTGGATCAGGTCAAGCTGATACCCTGATGCGGTCCGGGCCTCTTCCGGGAAAGCCCGTAGATCCTCAAGACTGCTGTCAATAAAACTGATTTTCTTACGCATCATCACCTCATTATACGAAATTTCGTATATTGTGCAATTTCTGCATTACTCATGCACCCCATACAAACCCGTAACCACTGCTTCCCTACCATGTAGTTTCCTGCTGTTTTGTCCATGGCCTACATTGCCCTGATAAAATCCAGCGTCAGCGTATTACCGGTGACAACCTCAGCTGCAATGCCCAGCAGGGAAAGCTGTATAAACGCCATATCCACCGTGACAGGATCAATATCAAATCAACTGACGGACATCTGAACTGATGGATTAAATCCGACTTCAATCAGGCAATCTGCATAAGGTAGCATCGGTTATGTGGGTGTAATTAAGCAGGCGGAAGTAACGCACACCGATACGGGCATAAATGTCCGTTATCCCGCCGCAGTACATTTCTGCAAACATGAACGTTTCACAGTCCCCGTTCTCATTGCATGCCTGTTTCAGCGGATAGAGTCTCCCCAGCGCATCAGTAAGCGATGAAAGAGATGGGCAAGCCCGTCTCAGAGTGCATGATGGTGGCTGCGCATGGCTGGGATGTGGGTGGAGCAAAACGTGCAGGCATGAAAACTGCATTTGTTACCCGCAAAGGGCAGGCACTGTATCCGCTGGCGCCTGTGCCTGATCTGATCGTCAGCGATATTGGCGAGCTGACTGCAAAGATAAAACCGCTTTGCTGACCCGCCGTTTACCGCAAATACTTTAATGCCGCGAGAGTTACTCGCTGCCCAAAAACGCTAATAAAAGGCGTAGTTGATGCGAAAACACTAACAATATTCTTAAATCAGGGCTTAACCACGATACACAGCAGGCCGATGACAATAATCACTACGCCCGCCAGGCTGTGCCAGCTGAACGCCTCATGGAATACCGGCAGACAGACAGCCACCAGCCACACCAGCACATAACTGAGGCTGAGCAGCGGATAGACGCGGTTCAGCGGAAAATAGCGCAGCGCCCGAATCCAGCAGAGCATTGAAACACCATAAGCGCCCAGCCCGGCCAGCAGCAGCAAGGCGGGCAGCAGGGCAACAGCAGGCAGCGACGTTATGCTGCTGACATCGGGCAGACGCGGCATCGCCCAGCGCATCATCAGCTGTGCCGCTGAGACCAGCAGCACGCTGCATGCGACCCATCCATACCCTTTCATAGCTGGCTCGCCATCAGCGCCACACCCGTCACCACCAGTAGCGTGCCGAAGATCTGGCGCAGCGTCAGGCGCTCGCGCCAGAGGATGCGTCCTGCCAGCGCAACGAAAATAAAGTTAAGGCTCAGCATCGGATAGGCCTGGCTGACAGGCACCCGCTGCAGCACCAGCAGCCAGAGAAGCATCGCGACACCCAGCAACAGCACGCTCACCCCAATCCAGCTTAAGCGGACCCGGCGCGATGCCGCGTGAGTCGCCTGTTTCTGGCACAGTTGCGCGCTGCAACTGAGCAGACTGACCAGTACAATCAGCAGCAGCATCACTTCATCTGACTGTAATAGAGGCAGACCAGCCTGCCCTGGCGATAGACGGCGTCCGGCACCGGAACATCCTCGCCGATATCACTGTGTACTGAATCAACCAGCAACAGCAGTGATACGCTTCCCGTACGGCGATGATCGGCAAGCCAGCCGCCGAAGTCCGCCTGAGAGACAAAGCGGGATTGCGCATCCGGGTAACTCAGCCCATATTCCAGCTCGCCTTTGGTGTCATAGAAGCCGATATCGCTACGTTGCAGATGCCAGGCTACGGCAGATGCCACGCCGGGATTGTCCGCCAGGATAAAGTGACTTGAGGCCAGACGCTGGCTAATCGTCGAGACAAAGCGCTGCGGCTGTTTGGCGTCGCGGATTTTATCCGGGATTGCCGTGCCAATAAACAGGGCGACGCCCAGCGGGCAAAGCGCGGCCGCCAGCCAGCGGCGCTGTGCAGAGCGGCAGCTATATGCGCCCACCAGCCCCCAGATGAGAAATGCCAGTGCCCCCAGCGCAAGCTTCAGCATCTCGTGCGTGGCGAACAGCGGATGATGCGTCACACTCCAGGGAGCGAGCACCAGCACGACCGTTGCCAGAGTAATGATGCCGAAAATCAGGTTGAGCCAGCCATTGACTGTTAATGCGCGCCCTGCCCGCTGTGCGGCGTTCAGGCCATAGTGCGCCATCAGCAGCGACAGCGGCACAAAACAGGGCAGGATATAGGTTGGCAGCTTGCCTTTCGCCAGGCTGAAAAACAGCAGCGGCATCACCGTCCAGCTCAGCAGATAGAGCGCACCGGGATGCTGCTGACGCTCGCGCCAGCCGGTCATCAATGCGCCCGGTAACAGCGCCAGCCACGGCAGCGTTCCCAGCAGCAGAACCGGCAGGTAATACCAGAAAGGCGCTTTGTGCTGGGCATTGTCCTCGGCAAAGCGCTGGATATGCTCAACCCAGAAGAAGTAGTGCCAGAAATCCGGTGCCTGATGATAGATCGCCAGCGCCCAGGGTGCGCTGATCGCCGCGGCTGAGAGCAGCGCCAGCGGACCGAAGCAGAGCAGTTCGCGCAGTCGCTGCCGCCAGATCGTCCAAGGCAGAATCGCCAGCACCGGCACTGCCAGCGCCAGAAAGCCTTTGGTCATAAACCCCATGCCGCAGGCGAGACCCAGCAGCAGATAGCCGCCCGCCCGCCCGGCGCGTCCGCTGGCCTCCGTCGCCAGCCAGAAGCTGCACATCGCGGCCGCCAGCCAGAGCATCAGCATCGGATCGAGCACCGCATAGGTGCCAACGCCATAGACCAGCAGCGAACTAAGGAAAATAATCGTGCCGACGGCAGCCGTGCGTACCGAACCAAACAACCGCCTGCCGAGCCAGTAGATCAGCACGGCGGTCATCGCCGTGGAGAATATCGATCCCGCCCGCACGCCAAAGTTGTTGTGGCCAAACAGCCACTGACCCAGCGAGTTGACCCAGTAACCCGCAATTGGTTTTTCAAAATAGCGCACACCGAAGAAGTGTGGCGTCACCCAGTTACCGGTTGCCAGCATCTCCCGGCTGATCTCCGCATAACGGGTCTCATCCGGCTGCCAGAGATCGCGGAACATCGGCGGAAGCAGGTAATAGAGAATAAAAAAGCTGAAAAAAAGTAGCCACTTCGTGTTGTTACGTATCCGCACTAGTTCGCCTCTTCAGTCAGTTTCTGGCAGCCCAGCCACCCTTCCCGTCCGGGGATTTCGCCTCTGACCACCCTGCCCACCGGCAAGGTACTTAGATCGTCGGGCAGCAGCTCGCTTAACGGACAGAACTGAATGCCGTGACGGGCCGCAGCAGCCAGCAGCTGGTCAAAGTCCGGGTAGCCGATAATCCCTTCGACTTCGGCATGCACGGTGTAGACCGCCCCATCATCAGAAGAGAGCATTTTCGCCAGAATGTAGTCGTTATAGCCTTCTGCGCTGACCTCGCGGCCAACCACTTCATCCCATGTGGGCAACGTCACCGGAATCTGTACGGTACCGATCTGTCCATCCGGCAGCATGGGCCGGAACGGGCCGCTGCCGCGACAGTCGCTGTTGTAGTGAAAGCCAAAGTCCTGTTTGGCGGCGATCACCCGGCCATCGGCTCGCCAGCCCGCGGCGGCCGAACAGCTGACAGGATGACCGAGTATCTCACTCAGCGTTTCGGTGCCGCGTGCTATCTGCTCAACCAGCTTATCCTGCGGCCAGACGCCGGCCCAGGTCTGCCAGGCAAAATGGTCCCAGGCGTGCAGACCGACTTCGTGCTGACGAGTGGCGTCCTGCATGATGTGCCGCAATCTCCGTCCCATCTGCTTTCCCGGCCAGGCCGTTCCGGCGAGCAGGATGTCCCAGCCATAGAGCGACGCGGCACGGGAGCGCAGCATCTTCATAAGAAACGCCGGTTTCACCAGCCGCCAGAGATGGCGGCCCATGTTGTCTGGTCCCACGCTGAAGAAAAAGCTGCCCCGCACCGCATGACGCCGGAACAGCTCAAGCAGCGCCGGCACGCCCTGCTTCGTGCCGCGCCAGGTATCTACGTCAATCCGCAGACCGATCTTCTTCATCACTTATCAGCCTGTGGCTCAACGGTGCGCAGGAAGAAGTCGAGCGTGTTGTCGATAGTGACATCCATCGTCACGGTCGGTGTCCAGCCGAGCAGGCGACGTGCATTGCGGATAGCCGGTTTACGGTGCTCCACATCCTGATAGCCTTTGCCATAGTAGCTGCTGCTTTCTACCTCACGGAAACCAGCAAACGGCGGGAACTGACTGCGCAGCGGATGACGTTCAAAGCTGGCCAGCAGCTGCTCGGCCAGCTCTTTGATACTGGCTTCGTTGTCCGGATTACCGATATTGATGATCTGACCATCACAATTCAGCTGTTTGTTTTCGATAATGCGGAATAGCGCCTCAACGCCATCCTGAATATCGGTAAAGCAGCGCTTCTGTTTACCGCCGTCGATCAGCTTAATGGGCGAACCTTCTACCAGGTTAAGAATGAGCTGAGTGATCGCGCGGGAACTGCCGATGCGCGCTGCATTAAGGTTATCCAGACGCGGTCCCATCCAGTTGAACGGACGGAACAGGGTAAAACGCAGCCCCTCTTTTTCGCCGTAGGCCCAGATAACGCGGTCCAGCAGCTGTTTGGATACCGAGTAGATCCAGCGCTGTTTGTTGATCGGCCCGACGACCAGATTAGAGCAATCCTCATCGAAGCTGGCATCGGTACACATGCCGTAAACTTCTGAAGTGGATGGGAAAATGATGCGCTTCTGATACTTCACACAGTCGCGAATGATTTTCAGGTTCTCTTCGAAATCGAGCTCAAACACGCGCAGTGGATTGCGGGTGTACTCAATTGGCGTGGCGATGGCTACCAGCGGCAGGATGACGTCGCATTTTTTGATGTGATACTCAATCCATTCGGAATGGATAGCGATATCCCCTTCGACGAAATGGAAGCGCGGATGATCCAGGAAGCGGCTGATCGCGTCTGAACTGATATCCAGGCCATAGACCTCGAAATGCTCATCCTGTAACAAACGCTCAGTGAGATGATTACCGATAAAGCCGTTAACGCCAAGGATCAGCACGCGGGTACGACGTTGCAGCGCTGACTGCGGTTTTGAATAGAGCAGTGCGCCAGGGACGATGCCCAGACTCTGCGCCAACTGGCTGCCATTCATGTAAACGCCATGCTCGGACTGGCCGGTCTGGATTTCCAGCGCGCCTTCGCCACAGGCGATCAGGAATGGCTGCTTAGAAAGTACCGTCCCTGGCTTTGCCTGATGCTGCTGCGGATGAACCCGGCTCTTCCAGACGATAAATTTAACCGAACCGGCAAAGGCGAATGCGCCAGGCCAGGGATCGGTAACCGCTCTGACCAGATTGTGAATCGTCTGAGCAGGCTGATTCCAGTCAATGCGGCCATCCTCGGCCGTGCGGCGGTCAACCCGTGTCGCCTGACTTTCATCCTGTGGCCATTCACTCACCTCACCCTCGCGCAGACGAGGTAAAACGTCGCCGAGCAACTGCTCTGCAGCCTGGGTCAGTTTACGATGCAGTGTCAGCGCGTTGTCCTGATCCTCAATAGCGACCTTCTGCTGCGCCAGAATATTACCGGCATCCGCGCGCTTTACCATGCGATGTAGCGTAACGCCCGTTTCAGTTTCGCCGTTGACCAGCGCCCAGTTCAGCGGTGCCCGGCCGCGATATTTTGGCAGCAGCGAGCCGTGCAGGTTAAAAGCACCCTTTTGAGCGCATTGCAGGATCTCATCACTCAGCAGATGGCGATAGTAGAAGGAGAAGATCATCTCTGGTGCCATGGTACGGATGCGGTCAAGCCAGATCGGGTGATTCGCCTCGTCAGGTGCATAGACCGGAATGCCATGCTCTGCCGCCAGACGGGCTACTGAGCCGAAAAAGTGGTTTTCGGTCGCCACATCGTTGTGAGTAAAAATGGCGGTGATCTCATAGCCTGCACTTAGCAGCGCATTGATGCCGACACAGCCCATGTCGTGATAGGCGAAAACAACGGTCTTCATGATTGAATATCCTGTACTGAAGGCTCTTCTGGAGCGTGAACAATGCGTTGAACGAAATAGCGCGGACGCGCCCGAACGTCGTTGTAAATGCGCCCGATGTACTCCCCGAGCAGTCCCATACCCACAAACTGGGCGCCGATAAACATGAACAGCACGGCGAACAACACGAAGACGCCGTCACCCGCCCAGGCCGCACCAAAAAAGAGTCGCAACACGATCAACACCAAAGAGAAGGCGAAGCCGGAGAGCGCTATCAGGCTGCCGACCACGCTGAGCAATCGCAGCGGCGTGGTGGTCAGACAGGTCACCAGGTCGTACATCAGGTTAATCAGCCGCATAAAGCTGTATTTCGAATCGCCAAAAGCGCGCTCGGCATGGATCACCGGCAGCTCAATGGTGTGTCGGGCAAAGGTGTTGGCCAGGATCGGAATAAAAGTGCTGCGTTCGTGACAGTTGAGCATCGCCTCGACGATGTGGCGACGATAGGCGCGCAGCATGCAGCCGTAATCGCCCATCGCCTTACCGGTGACCCGCTGAATCAGCCGGTTGAGCGTGCGCGAGGCCTTCCGACGGAACCAGCTGTCCTGGCGCTGCTGACGGACGGTACCCACCACGTCATAACCCTGACGTGCGGCGTCTACCAGCCGCGGGATCTCTTCCGGCGGGTTCTGCAGATCGGCATCCAGCGTAATAATCAGATCGCCACGAACCTGGCTGAATCCGGCCATGATGGCGGAATGCTGACCGTAGTTGCGGTTGAGCAGCACGCCGGTTATCCGGCTGCCGGGAACGGTGGCGGCCTGTTCAATCAGTTCGGCAGAACGATCGCTGCTGCCGTCATCCACCAGCAGAATTTCATACTCAATCTTAATTGAGTCACAGGCAGCGCAGGTGCGCTGAAGCAACTCTGGCAGACTCTCCTGCTCGTTATAGACCGGGATGACCACGGAGAGCATGTTGATCGGTTTGATATCGCGCATCTCAGGCTCCGGCAATGTCATGTAAAGCCTGAATCACACGTTCGATATCCTGATCCGTCATTGACGGAAACAGTGGAATCGAACACATCTGCTGGCTGTTAAGTTCACTGGCGGGAAGACGTAAATCGGGATAGTGCTCGCGATAATATTTATGGGTATGCGCCGCACGGAAATGCAATCCGCTGCCGATATCCCGCGTCTTCAGTGCCTGCATAAAGGCATCGCGCGACAGACCGCAGCGCTGTTCATCAATGCGAATAATAAACAGGTGCCACGCATGATGATGTGGCCAGGCGGGCAGTGACAGCGGCGTGAACGGCAGCGTGCGCAGCGCTTCAAGATAGCGTTCGGCAATCTCACGGCGGCGGGCAATAAAGCCCGGCAGTTTCTGTAACTGCACCAGCGCAATCGCCGCGCTGATATCGGGCAGATTGTATTTAAAGCCCGGCATCATGACTTCCGCCTGCGGCAGACGTCCCTGGGTCTGACGATCAAACGCATCTACTGCCAGGCCATGAAACTTCAGGCTGCGTATACGATCGGCGAGAGTGGCGTCATCGGTCACCACCAGGCCCCCTTCCGCGCAGGTGATATTCTTGATGGCGTGGAAAGAGAAAATCGCCGTACCGCGCTGCCCGACCGGCTTTTGGCAATAAGTGGTGCCCACCGCGTGAGCCGCATCTTCAATGATGGCGATGCCATTCTGTTGAGCCAGTTGATAGATTGGCGCGAGATCGGCAGGTGCACCAGCGTAATGCACCGGAATAATGGCGCGGGTGCGGGGCGTAATCGCCTGCGCTATCCGGTCCGGCGTGACCATCAGGTTGTCGGGATCCACATCAATCATCACCGGCGTGGCCCCCAGAAGCGTGATCAGGTTCAGGGTAGAGACCCAGGTCATGGACGGCGTGATCACCTCATCGCCAGGCCCGATCCCCATCGCCATCAGCGTGACATGCATTCCGGCAGTGGCAGAGCTTACTGCAATGGCGTGCTGGTTGCCGGTCATCTGAACAAAGGCCTGCTCCAGTTCGGCGCATTTTGCGCCGGTCGTTATCCAGCCAGAGTCAAATACCGCTTTAACAGCAGCCAGCTCTTCATCACCGAATGAAGGCCGGGAAAATGGCAAAAAATCCATGCTAAAACTCCTGCAGATCAAACCCATAAGCTGTCGCGCGTTGTTAATCAGGCACAACGCCGGAAAATAATTTAAATAGTGAATGACTCACAGTCGGCCAGGGTGTTATCGACACCACGATTTCCCGTTCTGGAATTAAGGTTACCGGACTGCTAATACAAACTACCGTATGAAAGTTAACTGAACATTAAATGAAGAGTGTGAATTGAAATAAAATCAAGGGAGAGCAAGTTAAGGATTTCAGAAAAAGTTCACTATTAAATGGCTAATAATAGCTCTGGCCTCAACTCTTTTTGATTTATTGATATTTTGTTTAAAATCAGCAGGCTCTGTCAGTCACCAGAGCAGGGCTCAGCTCATCCGGATGAAGTCACTTCTGGAGAGAAAAATTAACACGCTGATATTGCTGGGCTAAATTCAGCCTGCTACTTACAGTATCACATCGAAAAAAAATAGCGCTCCGCTCATCTCAGGGTGAATCACAGATTAATAAAGCCGTCTTAATGTATTCTTAATATTTTTCGTTATTAATGTTCTGCCCTTGCAATAATCATTACACTTTGGTGATTCTCAGGTGACAGTCAGTTAATATCTGTCAGATTATCTGTGCCTGTAAGGTAAAAACAGTGCTAAAAAAAGTGAATAGGATCGCGGTTTCAGGCGTTAACGTTGGGTCTGCCTAAAAAAGAGAAAATAGTGATGATGCGTGCCGCCTGTTTATGCACTCTGTTAGCCCTGCTCAGCCCGGTGCTTTACGCCGCGCCGGTAACCTATGCCATTACCCCCGATAAAACGTCGATAGGCCTTTCATGGCGCGCCTTTGGTCACCAATTTTCGCAGGCCAGACTGCAGGGTGTGAGCGGCACGGTGACACTCAATCCTGATGAAGACCGTGACGATCATATTGAAGTGACTATTCCGGTAGGGACGCTGGTGGCCTCGAACAGCCTGTTAACCTGGCAACTGAAAAGTAACCTGTTTTTTGATGCAGAGCGTTACCCAAACATTCACTTTGTCAGTAGTCGCGTGGCCTCACTGGGTGGCGGCAATTACCGTATTTTTGGTGCGCTGACGGTTAAAAATGTCAGCCGGCAAGTCGTGATGCTGGCCTCGCTGGACAGCGGAAAGACAATTGATCCGGCTTCAGGTTCGCTGGCGCTACATGCCTCCACCGCCATCTCCCGCTCAGCCTTCGGAATGGATCGGCTGGTCGGGGTGGTTGATGATCGCGTCAACATTGCGCTGGCCATTGCCGCGCAGGGCAGAAAGCCGCTGTAGCGGTAACCGCTGAAGGGTCCGCCGGATTAACTGAGTGCTGTCTGCAATGTTTCCGCTGTGGCAGCCAGTTGAGCCGGTGGGTTGCGGCCAATCAGCACATACTGATAGCCGTCACGCTTCCACCAGGCCAGCTGCATGCCATGGCGCTTTTCATGGGCGATGGGATTCGCGCTGTCCGGCTCAGGCGAGATACAGAGCGCCATCGGGCCATAATCAGCATGCAGCCAGGCGATTTGTGCAATCGACGTCCGTTCGTAGCGCAGGATCCGCACCATTTTCAGTTCAGCCCCTGGCAGGCTGAGTTGCTGTGGATGCAGCTGCAATCCTAAATCGAGTCGGGTACGTTCCAGCCCCCTTTGCAGCATGGCGGCGTCATCAGGCGTATCGGCCAGCGTTTCAGCACTGTAGAGCGACATATAACGCGCCTCCAGATCGCGGATATTCTGGCTTTCATCTTTCTCATCATCTTCCGGTCTTGCCAGGAAACCGATGCCACTGCCCACCAGCAAAAAGCTGACAGACGCAGCAATCAGTGCCCGACGGCTGTAGCCTTTGGCTGGCATTGACTCTGGTGCCGTGATGGCTGCCAGTTGCTGTGCCATTCTGGCCTGCGGTGCCTGTTCTAACAGCGGCGCAAAAGCCTGTTCAAAATCGAGATTACTTTGCTGTAAATGCTCAACCCGTGCCACCAGTTCAGGATCCCCTGCCATCGCCTGCTCAAACTGCACGGCTTCCTGTGGCGTCATCTCACCATCCAGCCAGGCAACGATTGCCTCATCGCGCCACGGTGGCGTAAAAGTTTCCCTGTTCATCTCCGTTTCTCCTGCGGTGCGGGCGAGGTCGCCGGCTGTCTGGCCAGCGTGGCACGTGCGGCGGCCAGACGGCTCATAATAGTGCCAATCGGAACGGAGAGCGTTTCTGCCGCCTCCTGATAGGTCAGACCTTCGACATACACCAGAAACAGTGCATTACGCTGCGCCTCGGGTAAGGCGTTAACCTGTAGCATAATGCGCTGGAAATGGCGGTTGTCGTCGCTGGTGGTGTGGTTGTCTGCGGCCAGCAGCGCATCGGGATCCACGAATCCCTGTCCCTGCCGGACCTTTCGCGCCCGTAAATCACTGGCCCAGATGGAGTGAAGGATCGAAAAAAGCCATCGATCAATGCGTGTGCCCGGCGTGAACTGCGCGCTGCGTTCCAGCGCGCGTACGCAGGTTGACTGCACCAGCTCTTCTGCCATGTCACGGTTGTGTGACAGCACATAGCCGTAACGCCAGAGCCGCGTCAGATGTTCCGCAAGGTGCTGACGGATGTCACTGTGAGTGATTTTTCGCTCCTCCCTTCCGCATCAGACCTCGGGGTGGCCATTGATTGCGGCCTGCAGATCGCGATATTCCTCGCAGTCTGTGCCACAAATCCCGGCAATGGTTTTTAACTGTTCACGCGCCAGATCCGGACGCCCTTTGATCATCCAGGCTTCGCCCAGATATTCACGCACTTTAGCGTAACGGGGATCAAGTGCAATGGCGCGCTGATAATAGCCAATGCCCTCGTCCGTGCGGCCCAGTTTACGGGTGGCGTAACCACGATAGTTCCAGGCTTCACGGGTATCCTGATTTTTCAGCGTATCCAGCACGTTCAGCGCCGCCTGATATTCGCCCTTTTTCGCCAGATGCCAGGCATAGCGGGTTTTATCGTCGTCACTCAGCTTGCTGGTCTTCTCAGGTACACAACTTTTAGTGTGACTGTCATAGACCTGACCTTTGGGGCAGTCAGGCGTCTTTTTATCACTGTCATTGTCGCCCATCGCCATACTCAGCGGAGAGTGCAGCATCAGCAGCAGTGCCGGAACGGCAAGCAGAGAAAAACCAGAACGCGTTGTCATAATTTATCCTTATCGGGTCTGTGAGACAGGCGATAAAGCCCGCCGGATGCAGTCCGCTAGCGCGGCGCTGTACGGTAAACAGCTCAGCGCCGGTTTCTATTCGATAAAAATAAAATTATTTTTTTGCCAGGGTGCCACGCTGAATCAGAACGGTAGTTTTTCCACCGCACAGAAACGCCGTTCCGCCAGGGAGATCACCGCAGCTTCCGCAATCGCCTGGGCTTTCAGTCCATCCTCAAGGCCAGGAAGATCGTCAACCTGCTCACCGTTCAGCGATCGGATAAACGCATCCAGATGAGCATAGTAAGTTGGCTGCACCCGGCTGAACCAGTCGGGCAACAAGCCTGGCTGCTGAATCTGCGCACCCTGATAGCAGCTGACGCCGCGCTGTGGCTGAGAGGCTGATTCCAGCATCCCGTGCGGTCCCATCACAGTGATGCGTTCATCGTAGCCATAGCCGGTGCGGCGGGCATTATCGAGCTGTGCCAGCGCCCCGCCCTGCAGCCGCAATAGCAGCGTGCTGGTGTCCACGTCGTCAAATTCGCTGATCGAGGGCAGAGCCAGCGCTGCACCCATCGCTGCCACCTCTGTCACCTCCTCTTCAGTCAGCCAGCGCAGCAGGTCAAAAAAGTGGATAGCCTGATCGCGCATCTGTCCCCCGGACGCCTGAAGATAGGCCAGCGGCGGCATGGCTGAGGAGCGGCAGACCATCTGAATCAGTTCCGCCGGGCCGATCCGCCCCTGGCGGAGTTGTTGCTTCAGCTGCTGATGGCTGACATCAAAACGCCGATTAAACCCTACTGTGACCGGCACGTTGTAGGGGAGAACATTAGCCACGGCAGAGCGGGCCCGCTCAAGAGAGAGATCGACCGGTTTTTCACAGTAGATGGCTTTACCGGCGCGGGCTGCGGCTTCCAGTAAGTCAGCATGGGTCGGCGTCGCGCTGGCGATCAGCACCATATCAATCTGCTCATCATTTATCGCCTCAGTGACAGACGCGGCCCGGGCACCAAAGCGGGTCGCAAAGGCGGCGGCGCGCGCGGGATCCGCATCCGCGACCCATACCAACTCAACTCCGGGGTGCGCCTGAAGATTCGCGGCATGAACTTCACCAATAAAGCCACACCCCAGCAGGGCAACACGTTGCTTTTTATTCATTTTTTTGAACTCCATCATAGTCCGGCAGAAAGATGCATCTGCAGGATAACGCTGCGTTTTACACTGGCGGCACGGTGTTTTGAGGTGTTTACCTCACAGGAGAGCGGCATGTCGCTGAAAGAGGTCGCCCGACGGGCAGGTGTGGGACTGGCAACCGTGGATCGGGTGCTCAATGAACGTGGCGGCGTCGCGCCGGAGACGGTTCACAGGGTGCTGCAGGCAGCACGTGAAGTCGGGCTGAAGCGGATCCTGCCGGAGGAGCATCGTCATCCGTGGCAGATAGAACTGCTGCTGAGCAGCAACGATTCGTTTTTCTTTAAGCAGCTGGCACAGGATTTTACTGAGGTTGCCTCGCATCTGGGCTATCGCCGGTTAACGCTGCGCCGCACTTTTGTCCCCGAGGCTCAGCCAGAACGACTGGCAAAGCTAATCAGGCAGGGCGGTGAGACGCGAGATGGTCTGATCGTTTTTGCCCATGAACATCCGGCAATATATGAGGCGCTGGACCATTGCCAGGCGCGTGGCGTACCGGTGATCTCGCTGGTCACCGATTTACCCGGTGCCGCCCGACTCTGTCATGTGGGGATCAATCAGTTGCAGGCAGGACGTACAGCCGCTCAGCTGATGGGCAAAATGCTGCATCAGCCCGGTGAGGTGTTGATGGTCAGTGGGCACCGGGATTACAGTGCGCATCGTCAGCGTATTGAAGGGTTTCGTGACCTGATAACCAGTCGGTTTCCCCATCTTCAGTTACGTGAAGTTCTGGCCGCCCAGGAAAATCGCGACACCCTCAGTAAGTTGCTGGAGAAGCAGCTGGTACAGAGCGGTCATCTGCAGGGCATTTATAACACCGGGCTGGGGAATACCGAGATCGGGCAGGCGCTGGCACGACATCGTCGGCTGAATCAGTGCATCTGGATCACTCATGAGCTTTACGCCACCACCCGCACGCTGATGGCGCAGCAGAGCGTTGCGCTGACACTGGATCAAAACACCGGGCAGCATGCCCAGCTCGCGCTGCAGCTGATGCTGAATTATCTGGAGCAGGGAGAGAGACCCGATATCTACATTAACGGAAAAGTGGATTTCATCATTTATACGGCAGAAAACTGTCTGTAAAGATTGCCCGTTGTGTCATATCCACCGGTAAAGAAATATGCTTTACCTGCCGTCGATCATTGCATTCAGCACTATTTCCCGCGCGAGACAGTGCCCGGGAAAGTGGCTCACTGGCTCAGAAGTGCATAGAAAATAGCCTGCCACAGATAATCTGATCGCAGTGACAAGCTGAAACCGCCCCTTTATGTCAGATAAAAAATCTAACTATCATCTAAATATTAAAAGATAAATCTATATATGCATTTTTTATGGTTTTAATATTCAGATGCAGGCTGATGACGTTAATATCGTATCCGACTGAACAAACAGCGAAGTGAAACGGGTGAATTAATGTGCGACAGAGGTGCGGAAACAGAGCAGGAATAACACTCGCAGTCCTGAACGGTTAGCCATTAAAAGCGTACTTTGCAGAGTTGATCAATATCAAAACTTAATGGGTTTTTATCGTCATATTCCTATTGGGTTTCACTTTCTGCCAGGTTGATGCTAAGTTCTCGTCGGTTTAAAACAGGGCAGTATGAAGAACCGTTTCACTGATATTACGGCCACCCTGAATTTTTCCTGCGCCAGTTCGGTGCCTGACTAATTAATGAGCGTATGATTTGGAAAAGTGTTTATATCCGGTGCGTACCAGAACTGAGAGAGTGCTGCACGCGGTGGTATTCGAAGTTGTCGCTAATGTGCTGGTTTTCTTTATCCTGATTATTTTTACCTCCGCAGCACCATCGCAGTCGTTGTTGCTTACATTGGTCTCATCGACTCTGGCTATGGGATGGAACTACCTGTTCAACCTGATGTTTGACAGTGTTCAGCTAAGAACAGGATTTAAAAAGAACTTGCGAATGAGATGCCTCCATGCCGTTCTGTTTGAGGCGGGTCTGTTATTAGTGTTAATCCCCTTTGCAGCATGGTGGCTGGATATTACGCTATTCTCAGCGTTGAGACTTGAATCCGGACTGGTGCTATTTTTTCTGACCTATGCTTTTCTGTTCAATTTGTTATGGGATTGGGGAAGATCAGCAAAATCAATGAAGATATTAAATTAATGTATCATGCCATTAAAATTTACTTTCAGAAATTAACCTTTCGCTTAGCCGACTAATGGAACTGCGCGTGCGAGTGATCGCGCCCGAATGTATCCGATGCGTAAGGAAACAAGTATATCTGGTGTCAGGAGCCG
Source organism: Pantoea sp. OVA07A (assembly GCF_019969975.1). Lineage (NCBI taxonomy): Bacteria > Pseudomonadati > Pseudomonadota > Gammaproteobacteria > Enterobacterales > Erwiniaceae > Pantoea > Pantoea sp. OVA07A. The sequence continues at coordinate 162,354 of NZ_JAHXYM010000008.1, forward strand.
CTTACTCTCGCCTGGCAGCATTGATATAACGGCGCGTCTGCATAAATTAAGTTCAGACTGCGTATAAGCTCATTTCACAGGTTAAATCAGCAAGAATATTATGGACAAAGTCTACTATCTGAATAAGTTAAGGAACTGCCCGTCAACCGATATTCTGGATATCGTAACAAGCTATATGCGGAAAAAACTTCCTGGTGACGACCTCTCTTCATTTGAAGGCGCTTACGATCATCGTAAAGCCGAACTAATAATGAATGAAACCTACAGTGAAGTTCCTTCAGAAGTATGGAGACTGGTGTGCTGAGGCGTAAAAAGGAGGGCATGATCACTCATAACCCATTATCTGCTGAGGGCTGATCACCCTGCAGATCATCAATTCCTGATAATCCTGGCGCGATGCATTTTGATCTCCGTCGGGCAGAATCGGTGAACAGATAAATCAGAGCATCACCTTTAGTGCTGTGATGCTCTGTCATTCTCAACAAACGCACGACATAAAGCGCTGTAAGAAATAGTAAGACAAACCTGCCAGGCCACTGTAAACCGTTTTAAATATGACGCCAAAACTGGCTTCGTCTATTGTATTCAGAAAAGCTCGTACAAATACTACCTTCCGGACTCACACGACTACGATAATGATTATCTGTTCAGGCGATATGCTGCCAATATAGCTCATGATCCACCAGCACCGACCCGATACGGCAAATCGTGTCAGGATGATAAAAAAGCTGCTCAGTCGTTAAGCAAGGGTGTATTAAGCTGATTCAGATGATGCAATACCATTACTTTTAAATGTTGTTCGCCCGAACAGGGAGCATGCAGGCGAACAAAACGGGAATTCATTTCAGATGGTCACGATGATACAGAGCCCACTGCTCAATCCTTTCTCCAGAGGGTAGCAGGCAATAGGTTGTTATACCTGCCGAAGATTTTTCCTGGACCTGCTGACCACCGCGATTAACGCAATATTCACTGGCTGGATTACGCATTGTTAAACGCTGCGGTTCCTTGCTGTGCGGTGTGCAGGCGATAAGTAGTGAAGCCAGTAACATCAGTGAAACTCCTGCTAACCTGTTTGTGACGAACATAAAACCTCTCTTAACCTTATTTTTGTGAATTAAGCATTTACTCTCCAGTGGTGTAATTAAATCTGATAGCACAACAACGACTTTATCAGGAATCCTCCTTTCTCCGGCCACATGTTAACCTCAGGGGTGACAATCATCATGTTTCCATTCTGCCGTCCACTCTGCACTCACCACTATGGGTATCGATGCATAATTATAGCGTGCTGCCACTAAACCCGCGCTTAACAACCTCACGCGACACATAAGCAGACAGACCTTTAATGCAGTGATTAAAAAATGAATAAAGCCAAAATTAGAATGCATGTGAAGATAATTAACAAAAACCCCATTATTACAATCGATGCATTATCTTAATTTTTAATGGAAATTCCTCGCGAATAGGGCATCGCCTTTAACGTTTACTTAAAACAGGCACACTTGCGATGCCTTTACATAAATCCTTTTCCCGCTGCATAATCCCGCAACATTTGTATGCGCACTGCCATTAATGGGATTAATAAAACCTACAACTTATTGGTATCGCTTAAATATCGCTGCTGCTTAACACCTGAATAACAACTCATGATTCAGGTGCCATTTAACGATCACACTATCAATAAAATCTTAAGGAAGAGTGACTGAGATGAATAATAAATTCCCGCGAAATAAAATCGCAAAAGCATTAATGCTGGCAAGTGGGATGGGGGTTGTGCCTCTGATTAGCTATGCTGCAGTCATCGGAAGCCAGACAGGCAATGAGATCATCTTAACTGATGGCACCACGCTGATTGCCGACCAGTCATCTGGCGACGGTTATTATGGCATCCTGGTTAATGGCGCTACTGCCGCAACGGTTACCATCGGCAGCGGCAGCACAGTTCGCGTGACAGATGCTGAACGTTATGCAAAAGGGATTTTTATTGAAGCGGCAAACAGTGAATTTACTGCAGATAAGTTAACCCTCAACGTTTCCGGTAAAACAGCGGTCGGCATTGAGTTCGGCGGAAAAAATGTAACCGCCAGTTTAGGATCAGGTTCCTCGGTCACCACGGTAGCATCAGGTGATTCTTTCGCAGAGGGCGTCGTTGTCAGCAATAGTTCCTCGCTGCAGGCAAACAACCTGCAAATAAGCACCCAGGGCACTGGCGGAACGGCTCTGCGCGTCAGCGGTTACGGAAGTCACGCCAGTCTGGGCGACGACAGTAATTTACAGACGAATGGTCTTAACAGTAATGCCGTTCAGGTTGATAACCTGACCGGTGAGTCGATTAATGGCGTGGCCACGTTGAAAGCAAATGCATTGACGATCAACACCCTTGGCAATAATTCGCAGGGTATTAATATCCAGGATAATGGTTCGGTTGATCTGGGCAGCAACTCGACCATTATTACCACTGGGGATCTTTCTGCTGGCATCTGGAGCTGGGGTGAGCTGAAGGCCGATCATCTGACAATCAGTACTGCGGGTGAGACCTCTGCAGGTCTGTCAGGCCGTGACAACAGCCTGTCAAACATTGGTGCCGGTAGCGTGATCTCCTCTGATCAGACTGGCGGCATTGTGGCTATGGGCGACAATGCCATCGTTAACTTCATTGGCAGTGAAGAAGAACGCAATACGGTCTATTCAGCAGGTTTTTATGGCGTATCCGCACAGTCAACCGGCGCAACCATTAATCTGCAGAACACCGATATTATGATGAAAAATGTGGATACCATGACCCTGGGTATTTGGTCCACAAGCGGTGGCACAGTTAACGGTGATGCAGTGACCATTACCGGCCCGGAGAATGCTACAGGTGTCTACGCCATGGCTGGTGGTAAAGCGAATCTTACGGGTGATTTGACCATTGATATGGGCTCCCCGGATGGGATAGCCATGGCTACGCAATATGATGATGGTTATGCAGCAGGTGTCATTACCACCGACGGAAAAGCGCAGATCGTTGGTAGCGTTTTATCCCGGGCCGGACTCATCGACCTCAATCTGACATCGGGTTCACTCTGGTCTGGCAGCGCCAGCAGCGATAACGTCAATAATGGCCATCTGAACGTTAATCTGACCGACAGCACCTGGAATGTATCGCGAACATCCAATGTCGATAATCTGACATTGAGTAACTCGCTGGTTGACCTCTCTGCAGCCTCGGATGACGCAACCTATTCAACATTGACTATCGCCAACCTCAGCGGCAGCGGCGACTTCGCCTTGCGCACCAATCTGGCAGGCGATGGTGCTGGCGTGAATAACATTGGCGATAAAGTTGTGGTGACAGAGAGTAGTTCCGGTGATTACGGTCTGACCATACAGAACCGCGGCAGTGCCGTCACCACTGGCAACGAAGTACTGACTGTGGTTGAAACGACTGATGGCATCGCCACCTTTAAAGGTAACGCCGACGTGGAACTTGGTGGCTATGTTTACTCGGTCAATAAGCAAGGCAACAACTGGGTACTCTCCTCACCTAAAGCACCAGAAACCCCTGAAGCAGATGATCCGGCCGTTATCCCTGCGGATGAGCCTGCCGCGACTCCTGCTAATGAGCCTGCCGCGACTCCTGCCAATGAGCCTGCCGCGACTCCAGCCGATAACGGTGGCACGGCGCCTGCCGGGCAAGACAACGCAACTTCCCCCATTACCAGCACGGCCAACGCAGGGGCTAACTTCCTCAACACTGGCTATCTGATGAACTATGCCGAAATGCAGACGCTGATGCAGCGTATGGGTGATGTTCGTCAGGGGAAGACAGCCGGAAATGTCTGGCTGCGCGCTATAGATGGACGGTTCAGCGGCTTTGATAATGGCAAGCTGAGCCGTTTCAGCCTGAACTACACCGGTTATCAGTTTGGGGTCGATAAACGTTTGTCCGATGAAATTCCGATCTATCTGGGCCTGTTCATGGGGGTAACTGAAGGATCGCCTCATTACCAAAATGGTAACGGCAACATCCGTTCTGAGCATTATGGCTTCTACACCACCTGGGTAAATGATGCCGGTTTCTATGTTGATGGCGTTGTGAAAGTCAACCGGCTGAGGAATCAGTTCAATGTTCACGATACACAGAATAACCAGGTATCCGGTAACGGTGTCTCTTCAGGTCTGAGCGGATCGCTTGAGGCGGGCAAAAAGTTCAGCTTCTCTGATCGGCTGGCAGGTTTTTATCTTGAACCGCAACTACAGCTGACAGCAGGTCATCAGGATGGTGCTTCCGTAGGTGCGTCTAATGGTCTCAATATCACACTTTCAAGCTACAAATCGCTGATGAGCCGGGCAAGCGTGCTGGCAGGGTATGAAATCAATCAGAGCAATTACAAACTCAACACCTATGTAAAAACGGGTGTAATGCGCGAGTATGCCGGGGATGCTGCTTATGCTCTGAACGGATCAAATGAACGTCTTTCCTTTAAAGGAAATGGCTGGAATAACGGCGTCGGCCTGAGTGCCCAAATCAGCAGCCATACGCTCTTCCTGGAGGCCGATATGGTAGACGGAAAACGTTTTAACCAACGTCAGGTTAATGCTGGCTACCGTTTTAGTTTTTAGAATCAGCGTGCAGCAAGCGCTCGTATAACAGGAGGTGTTAATGAAAAAAACATTATGGATGCTGCTGGCCTTGATCTGCTCAGGATCCGCTTTCGCACGGCAGGAGTCCACCATCGCAGAAGCAAAAAACATGCGAGACGAACGTCATGTTACCCTTACCGGTACGATTAGTGGACGGGCTGACGATGACCACTACTGGTTACAGGACTCAACGGGTCGTATCCGTATTGATGTCGACGAGGATGACGAAGACGACGACGGCTTCCTTATTGGTAAAAAGGTACGGATAACGGGTGAGGTAGATCGCGATGACGGGCATAGCGAAATCGATGTTGATCGGCTCTTCATTCTGAAGTAATTCCGGACTTCTGTGTAAAAAAGCCAGCTATAACGCTGGCTTTTTTACATTCAGGGCAGGTTTTACTTTTCGCGAAACGCTTCCTGTACGCGCAACAGAGGACGCAACAGATATTGCAGCAGGCTCTTCTCGCCCGTACGAATATCAACGGTGGCCGTCATACCGGGAATCACCCGTAGTTCCTGACTGCCGCTTTTCGTCAGCGTATTATTTTCCGTTAATACCATTACCCGGTAATAAGTATCATCGACGCCTGGCCTGCGGGCAGCTTTACTCTCCTCATCTTTTAGCGCGCCCGAACTGATACTTTGAACATGTCCGGTCAGGCCGCCATAAATCGAATAGTCATAGGCAGAAATTTTTACCACAGCTTCCTGACCGGGTGCCAGAAAAGCCACATCAGAGGGCCGGATACGGGTTTCCACCAGCAGCTGGTCATCCAATGGTGTCACCTCCATTATTGCGGCACCAGGCTGGATCACACCGCCAAGCGTATTGATTTTAATACTGTTAACAATGCCTCGTACTGGCGTGCGAACTTCAGTACGCTCAAGCGTATCATGGCGGCCATGGGCAGTTTCCTGCAGGCTTGTCATCTCAACATCGACTTTGGACAGTTCATCGTTAGCCTCGTTACGGTAGCGGTTTTTTCGCTCGGTAATTTGCAATTCGGCATCATTCATCTGACGCTCAAGTTTCAGAACCTCAGTTTTTGACAGCAGCGATCTGGCTGAGAGCTGTCGCGCCATTTCAAGCTCTTTCTGCAGCAATGTTTTTGACTTCAGATAGCCTTCAATTGACTCATTTACCGCCCTTTTACGTAGTTTCCAGGCATCGGTTTCACGGGTAACCAGTTCAGGTACTTTCATGACCTCTGGCGGGAACACAAGCTCGCTGCCGGTCGCTTCTGCTTCAAGACGCGCGGCCTGGGCTTTCAGTGCCAGCAGGCGGTTAGCGCTTTCGCGGAAGGAGGCTTCGGCGCGCGTGGGATCGATTTTGGCCACAACCTGACCTTTTTCAACCGTATCGCCTTCATGCACCATTAACTCCTGCAAAATACCGCCCTCAAGGCTTTGCAAAACCTGTTCGCGGGAACTGGGAACAATTTTGGCTGACCCGGTTGTCACCTCTTCGATGTTGAAATTGGCGGCCCAGACGATTACCAGCACCATTAACGCCACGCTGCCCCAGGCAATAAATAGCCAGCCTTCCCAGCGATCCTGACGGGCGGCCCTCACCATGTCACTGGCTGTATGTTCGGTCAGGCGCTTTTGATCAACGTTTTTATCAGGGGACAGGCTGCTCATACTGTTACCTCGCCAGATTGTGGCTGACGCTCTGTGCTTATCTCAACGCCAGCATGTTTCGCTGCGTTACGCAGCACCGATGCGGCCGGGATCTTCCCGCTGTTTAATAAACCGATAATCTCTTCACGCGGCCCATCAGCTACTTTGATGCCTTCATCCATCACAATCACCCGATCAACGTATTTCAGCACTGCCGGACGGTGGGTCACGATAATCACGGTTCGGCCTTCCATTGCCGGGATGAGCGCCTGCAGGATAGTGCGTTCCGACCCCATATCCATCCCCGATGTAGGTTCGTCCAGTAGCAGAACATCCGGATTCGACAGAATGGCGCGAGCCAGGGCTATCGCCTGCTTTTGTCCGCCGGAAAAGTTTTCACCACGCTCACTGACAGGCATACCAAAGCCCATGGGATGGGCCGCGACAATATCACTCACCCCGGTCATTTTTGCAGCGGCCATCAGTTCTTCGTCGCTGGCGTAGGGTGCTCCCATCACCAGGTTGTCACGCAGCGAACCATACATAAAACGTGGTTCCTGATTGACCAGCGCGATACGCGTCCGTAATTCCACCGGCTCGACCTGGCCTATATCTACGCCAGCAACGGTGATCGTGCCTGTTGTGGGTGGATATAGCCCAACCAGCATGCGCAGCAGCGAAGATTTACCGCTGCCCATTTTGCCCAGTATGGCAACCCGCTCGCCCTGACAGAACCGGACATCAAGCTGCTCAACGATGGCCGGTAAATCGTCTTTATAACGTAATGAAACGCCCTGACAGACAATCCCGGTCTGGCTGCCCTGGGGAAGCTGCACATAAACCTTCTCATTATCGCGTTCAGCAGGGGCCTGCATCACTTTATTGAGGATGGCCAGCGAGGTTTTTGCCTGCTGAATACGCAATCCCAGCGCGGCAAGCGTTGCTATGGGCATTATGGCGCGCCCCATCAGGGTCATAGTGGCAATGATGCCTCCCATTGAGATATCACCATCACCGACCAGATAAGCACCCCAGACCAGCAGAATAACGGTACCAAACTGCTGGGTCGTCTGAATGACGCTTGAGCCCATAGTGGCAAGGAACCGCGATTTCATATTCACTGCAGAGAGTTTTACGCTGGCAACATCGTGTTTAGAGGCGACCAGGTTTTCAGCACGCAGAACTTTGATGGTCTCAAGATTATCCAGTGATTCAATAACCAGACCGTAACGGTTACTGCCTATTTTCATTGACTCTTCAGCGTGGCGTTTCAAAGGGATCTGCATCAGCAGCACCATCGCCACGATGACCACTAATATCAGGATCACACACCAGACCAGTGGCCCGGCAACCAGATGGATTACAACCAGGAAGAGTAAAACAAAGGGTAAGTCAGCAACCGTCGTTAAAGCGGCTGACGTAGTAAGCTCGCGGACGCTGTCAAAGCTTTGCATGACATTGCCAAATGCACCGCTGGATTGGGCTCGACCCGACATTTTGCCGTTCAGCACGTGACGAAAAAGTTGTGCGCCCAACACCAGATCGATCTTTTTACCGGCGCGATCGGTAATCCAGGCCCGACCCAGCCGTGCAGCCAGTTCAAACAACAACGCCAGACTCACGCCGATAGCCATCGTCCAGAGTGTTACGTAGGTCTGGTTAGGCAGTACCCGGTTATAAACCGTCATGGTGAATACGGACATCGCCAGAACGAGCAGGTTAATAACGACTGACAATGCGGCGGCTTCAAAGATATAACGTTTGAATCCCCACAAAGTATTCCAGAACCAGTGCCCTTTACCGACATGGACAATGTCATCGGCACGATGATCAAGATAAGACTTAGGTCGCAGCAGCAGCAACTCGCCGCTATAGTGCTGAGCCAGGCGAGCGAAATCGACCTCAACAGGCTGGCTGCCCAGTGCGGGATCGATAATGGCGCACTTCTTTTCGCTACACTGTGTCAGCACGCAGTAGCCCGTTTCCAGACGCATGATGGCGGGGAGAACAAAGCTTTTCACATCCGTCAGGTCAATTTTCTGCCAGGCAGCACTCATGCCGCGGCTCTGCAGCGTGCGCAATGCCCAGTCATTCTGGGCGCTGATATCAGCGTCTGGTGGAAATGCAGGCATACCCACACGTAAAGCATTTAGCGTAAGCCGGACGTCAAACAGGCGCAGTGCGCTTTGCAGTGCAACCAGCAAAGTCTCCTGCGTATCTGATGGCGATCTGGATAACACTCTGTTTTCGGCATTCAGTTCAGAGCCAGCAGGCTCAAATTGTATATCAGTCACAATGGCGTCCCCTGGACAACTAATTCATTCTGGTCTGGCGGCAAAGCATGACAGCGGCCAGAAATACTCGTTTTTTACGTCAGCGTGATTAGTGCACCGCTTCGATGGTATTCGCTGGTAAAGCGTTAACCTTCTGCACCAGTTGGCTGGTTTTACCCAGTGCCGCAACGATGTTCCATTGCGCAGCCAGATACTGCATCTGCTGCTCCTGATAACTTGCGAGACTGGTGTAATAGTCGGTAGCAAACGAGATTAAATCCGTTAACGGGCGCTGCCCCGCGAAGAACTGCACTTCCCCCGCTTTCCAGGTTTTCAACGCGGTTTCTGACTGTCTCTGTAATGCATTGAGCTGGCGTTCACGAAGCGGTAAGGAGACCCACAGCTGATCCAGCTGCTGTTTCAATGTCCGGAGTGTTGCATCCTGATCCGCCTCTGCGGCAATGAGTCGCTGAGTTTCAGCTTTGGCATTTGCCCTGCCAGCCCCACCATCCCAAAGATTGATATCGCTGCTCACCTGTAACGTCACCGCTTTAAACGGTTCCATTTCACCGTTGCGCTTTGGACTGTCCATACTCAGTTGCACACTCCATTTCGGCCTGTTCCACTTAGAGGCCAGATCCACTGCGGCTCTCGCCTCCTCTTTACGCTCGCGTGAGACCGCCCAGTTGGGATTTTCTTTCAGTACCTGTTGTGCCTGTGCCAGTGACGCGGGCAACAGACCCGCTTTTTTCAGATCGGGCAGGCCTCTGGTGATAACAATCTCGTGGTTCAGCAGCGAGCTGAGTTGCTGCTGCGCTTGTATATAGGTGGTGTAGCTCATTTCACGACTGGCAATCACCGAATTGAGGCGAGTCGCAACCTGATTGATCTCAGAAGCTCTGCCGCTATCAATACTGGCAATATTCTTTACCCGATTAAGCAGATCCTGCAGTGCGTTAATTTCTTTATCCAGCACAGCGACAACTGTGGCATTAGTGGCTGCAGAGGTAAAAAGAGAAAGCACCTGCTCGTTGAGATTTTCGCGCGTGACATTTACCTGAGCCTGCTGCATGGAATAAGCAGCCTGCTTTCCAGCAACGCTCGCATCAGTACGTCCGTGATCGTAAAGTAATTTACTTACAGTGATATGCGGGGAGACCGGGTTATTCTCATAACCGGGTTGACCTGAATATCCTGATGCGCTGATACCCGTGCTGACCTGAAAACCATCAGCGGCTTTTGCCTGATCGATATCATACATAGCACCGGTGCTGTTTGATAAAGCAGACTTTACCGACGGATGGTCGGCTGTCATACGAATCATTTCAATAAAGTCCGTTGCATGGGCATTTAACAGGGGATTAAAAAATAGCAATCCCGCAATTAAACCATGCAGCGAACATCTGGATTTTGTAGTAAACAAGTTTTTTTTCATAGTTAACTCAAAATAACAAATAAAGTGGGATGGCTAATTTTCTCTGTCGCTAATTCAATCCTGCGACCGGAACTGTTTTAACCGTCCGACATGTCATATGGCAACGTTAATTCTGCTAAAAAGAAATATTTAGGTTTTACATGCTGCTCACATGCCTTTATTTATTCTTTTCATCTGTGCAATCAGATCTGGGGCTCACCTGATGGGCCTGCCTTAAACAGGCCCATCAGGTGAGTTTGATGTGAAAAAAAGCTGGCGATGACCGAAGTCATCGCCAGTTCTATCAGATAACGTTTAAGCCATTCTGGATTAACAGCTTGACAGTGGTGTCATCATTATTGGTATAGACGTCATAATTAACGCCATTTTCAGTTTGTGCGGCTGAAGCCGTCCATTCTGATTTTCCAATATTAACGGTATCAGTTGCATTACTATTATTTGAACTTCCCACATCTCCCGTAATATGTAATGTGTTCGCTTCACTACCATTATCTTTAGTAATTTCGAGCACATCGCTGGCGCTGATAAATAATGTCTGCGCCGTGTTATTACCCAGATGGATAGCTTCAATTCCACTAATTTTGCCTGATACCGTTCCGAGTTCTAAATCGTTATTAGAATCCCAGACCAGCGTATCGTGACCTTCTCCTCCTTTCACACTGCTAAAATGAGTACTGTTAATGACGATAGTATCATCGCCCTCTTTTGCATCGACGGAATTCGCGCCGCGTGCATCCAGTACATCATTACCTGAAGTGCCATTAAGATCGTACTGAGCAGGTTGATACTCAATATGCGTCGATCCCGTTTCAGACGTCAGTCCCAGTGTCTCGTTCAGATCAACTAAGCGGCCTTTGATTGCTGAGCCATCGCCGTCGCCCACGCCCTGATCGGTCCAGGTCACGTAGAGCTGACCGCCCGCCAGGAAGGTCGCATCGACTTCAACCTGCTCACCATAGGTCAGCTGGTTGATCTGGATCTGCTGGCCCACTTTATTACCCGCAGCATCAAAGTACTGTGCGTAGATACCGCTGGTACCTGCACCCGGCGCGATGTCGGTTGTTGACAGGAAAACGGCAATAAAGCTGCCGTCAGCCTGACTGACCACCCTCGCCATGTGCTGATCGCCAGCCGTCGTGGTGTTGATCAGGAACTCGCTGGTCAGCGCCGTACCGTCTGCCGCGTAGATGCGGCCCCAGACGCTGTAACCGTTCTGATCCGGTCCGCTGGTATCGTTAGAGTCCCAGGTCACCACGTAGTTGCCGTTTTGCAGCGCACTGACTGCGGATGACGCCTGATTGTTAGTCAGGGTCTGGTTCGCTACGAAGCTGCCTGTTACAGCATGCGTTGACGGATCATAAACTGACACACCAACATCATATCCGGTGGCTTTAATCGCATAAGTAATCGCAACCTGGCCATTTTCCAGCGTTGTAACAGATGGTAACGGCTCCCATTCAGGAATGATGGCATTTGCGTTCAGGGTCGTGGTTGCCAGCACGGTCTCCGCCGTGACCGGCGTGCCGTTTGCGTCATACTGACGGCCATAAACCGTCCAGTTGCCGTTCAGGCTCGCTTCCCAAACCACCAGATAACCGCCGTCTTCCAGCGAAGTGATCACCGGAACGCGCATTTTGCTGGCGGCGGTGCTGGAGTCCACATTGTACTCTGCGCCATTAGTCACGACGCCGTTCACGTTACCCGCACCGTCGTAGCTATAGGTATAACCCTGACCCTTGATATGCGCACCGGAATCCGTGCTCCACACCACCTGGAAAGTGCCATCTGACAGCACGGTAACCTGCGGCGTGATCTGGTCGCCCGCTGTGGTGGTGTTCACCGTGAACTCCGCCCCGACCGGCTGACCTTTCGCATCCAGCAGCTGACCCTTGACGCAGCTGCCGGAGCCGTCTCCGCTCGCCGACTGCCACACCACGATGGCGCCGCCGTCCGGCAGGCTGGCTACCGACGAGACCGTCTGCGCTCCCGTGGTGGTGGTGTTCACCGTGTACTCGGAGTAGAACGCCGCATCCACGTCAATCACGATACCTTCAATGCCGGTTCCCGAGCCGTCCACGTTGTCCGACTGCCACGTCACGTATACGCTGCCGTCCGCGGTCAGCACGGCGTCAAAGATGTGCGTTGCATCCACCGAGTCGCCACCGGTACCCTGGTTGCCGCTCGTGGTGGTGTTCACCAGGAACTCGCGTCCCACCCTGTTATCGTTCGCATCAAAGCGCTGTGCGTAGATGGCCGAGCCATCCCCGTCGCCGCCTTCGGAGCCCCAGATAAGCAGGTAGCCGCCATCATCCAGCGCCACGCCGACCGGCTTATACTGCTTGCCGCTGGTGTAGCTGTTGACGATGAAGTCACCGCTGCCGACCAGCGTCAGCGTTCCGGTGGCGGCATCCACGCGGTAGTGCACTGCGCGGATGTCAGAGCCGCTGGTGCCGCTGTCGCTGCTGTCCCAGAACACCACGATGCTGCCGTCGTTCAGGGTGATAACGTCCGGATAGTTCTGGGAGCTGTCCGTGGTGGTGTTCACCTGGAAGTTACCCCCCAGTGGCGTGCCATCTGCGGCAAAAATCTGCCCGACAACCCCGCTGCCGCTGGTGTCACCCGGACCGCTGGTGGCGTTCCACACGGTCACGTACATGCCGCCGTGCGCCGCATCGGTAAAGGCCGCCATTTCCGGCCCGCCGGAGCTGCCCATGCCCTTGCCGGTTGCCACCGTCACTTCGCCCGTCACCGGCTGGTTATCCGCCCCGTAGCTGCGCTGCACGATGCCTGTGCCCTGGTCTTCCCAGCTGATGATGTAGCCGCCGTCGGCGGTTGCCATCGCACCCGGACGGTTCTGCGCACCGCTGTAGGTGGTGTTCACCTGGAACTCGTCGGTCACCGCCTGGCCGTCGGCGCCGTAGCGGCGCGCCATCACGCCGTCGCCGCTGTTGTCCAGTCCGTTAACGTTGGACTCGTAGACAATCAGAAAGCCGCCGTCGGTCAGCGCGATCACCTGCGGGCTGTCCTGATTGTTGGCCGTGCGCTGGTTCACCTGCTGCTCGGTGCCGATTTTATGCACACCGTCTGCCTCGTACAGCTGCATGTAAACCTCGGTGCCGGAGGTGCCGTCACCCTGCCACGTCACCACGATGCGGCCGTCCGCCAGCCGGGTCGTCGACGGGTTGAGCTGATCGCCTGTGGTAGTGGTATTCACCTGCGCGCTTTCATTCAGCAGATCGTAAGCACTCAGTGCGGCTCCGGAGATCAATACTGGCTGGCTCTGGTTACCTGCCGCGTCAATAGCCGAGAGCGTTCCGTTTTCACCGACACTGAGTGGGTTAGGTACAATACTCCATACACCCTCAGCATCTGCCACCGTGGAGTAAACCGTTCCAGCCGCATTCGTTACGATAACAGTAGCGCCTGCTTCGGTCTGGCCACCCAGAGTCTCCTTAGTATTGGTAGAGAGGCCCACGTTCGGCGGCAGTACATCGGTGTCGCTCGACGCTGGTGTCGTCGCAGGCTGATAGTCAATGGTCGTCGGATCGTTGTTGTCCGGCGTCATTTGCTCCAGTCCCAGCGTTTCAACCAGATCCACAACGCGTCCTTTAATCGCCGAGCCTTCGCCGTCACCCACACCTTTGTCAGTCCAGGTCACGTAGAGCTGACCGCCCGCAAGGAAGGTCGCATCGACTTCAACCTGCTCGCCATAGGTCAGCTGATGGATCTGCATCTGCTGGCCCACTTTGTTACCTGCTGCATCAAAGTACTGCGCGTAGATGCCGCTGGTACCTGCACCCGGTGCCGTATCTGTTGCAGACATAAAGAGCGCAACGAAACTGCCATCAGGACGGCTCACGACTTTCGCCAGATGTTGATCGCCTGCTGTTGCCGTGTTGATCAGGAACTCGCTGGTCAGCGCCGTACCGTCTGCCGCATAAATGCGGCCCCAGACGCTGTAACCGTTCTGATCCGGTCCGCTGGTATCGTTAGAGTCCCAGGTCACCACGTAGTTGCCGTTATCCAGCGCGCTTACTGCAGGTGATGCCTGATTATTAGTCAGGGTCTGGTTCGCTACGAAGCTGCCGGTTACCTCATGCAGTGAAGGATCGTAGATCGATACGCCAGCGTCATACCCGGTACCTTTAACGGTATAGGCGATAGCGACCTGGCCGTTTTTCAGTAACGTAACAGACGGCAGCGGCTCCCAGTCAGCGCCAAAGCCCAGCACGCCGTTTACGCTCAGCGAAGTCGTAATCAGCACAGTCTCCGCCGTGACCGGCGTGCCGTTTGCATCATACTGGCGGCTGTAAATCGCCCAGTTACCGTTCAGGCTTGCCTGCCATACAACCAGATAGCCGCCATCTTCCAGCGAGGTAATGGCTGGTTCAGTCAGTTTACTTGCCGTGGTACCGGTGTTAACGCTGAACTCTGTGCCATCAGCCACCAGACCATTTACGTTACCCGCACCGTCATAGCTGTAGGTATAACCCTGACCCTTGATATGCGCACCGGAATCCGTGCTCCACACCACTTCGATATGGCCGTTCGTCAGGACCGTAACCTGCGGCGTGATCTGGTCGCCCGCTGTGGTGGTGTTCACCGTGAACTCCGCCCCGACCGGCTGGCCTTTCGCATCCAGCAGCTGGCCCTTGACGCAGCTGCCGGAGCCGTCTCCGCTCGCCGACTGCCACACCACGATGGCGCCGCCGTCCGGCAGGCTGGCTACCGACGAGACCGTCTGCGCTCCCGTGGTGGTGGTGTTCACCGTGTACTCGGAGTAGAACGCCGCATCCACGTCAATCACGATACCTTCAATGCCGGTTCCCGAGCCGTCCACGTTGTCCGACTGCCACGTCACGTATACGCTGCCGTCCGCGGTCAGCACGGCGTCAAAGATGTGCGTTGCATCCACCGAGTCGCCACCGGTACCCTGGTTGCCGCTCGTGGTGGTGTTCACCAGGAACTCGCGTCCCACCCTGTTATCGTTCGCATCAAAGCGCTGTGCGTAGATGGCCGAGCCATCCCCGTCGCCGCCTTCGGAGCCCCAGATAAGCAGGTAGCCGCCATCATCCAGCGCCACGCCGACCGGCTTATACTGCTTGCCGCTGGTGTAGCTGTTGACGATGAAGTCACCGCTGCCGACCAGCGTCAGCGTTCCGGTGGCGGCATCCACGCGGTAGTGCACTGCGCGGATGTCAGAGCCGCTGGTGCCGCTGTCGCTGCTGTCCCAGAACACCACGATGCTGCCGTCGTTCAGGGTGATAACGTCCGGATAGTTCTGGGAGCTGTCCGTGGTGGTGTTCACCTGGAAGTTACCCCCCAGTGGCGTGCCATCTGCGGCAAAAATCTGCCCGACAACCCCGCTGCCGCTGGTGTCACCCGGACCGCTGGTGGCGTTCCACACGGTCACGTACATGCCGCCGTGCGCCGCATCGGTAAAGGCCGCCATTTCCGGCCCGCCGGAGCTGCCCATGCCCTTGCCGGTTGCCACCGTCACTTCGCCCGTCACCGGCTGGTTATCCGCCCCGTAGCTGCGCTGCACGATGCCTGTGCCCTGGTCTTCCCAGCTGATGATGTAGCCGCCGTCGGCGGTTGCCATCGCACCCGGACGGTTCTGCGCACCGCTGTAGGTGGTGTTCACCTGGAACTCGTCGGTCACCGCCTGGCCGTCGGCGCCGTAGCGGCGCGCCATCACGCCGTCGCCGCTGTTGTCCAGTCCGTTAACGTTGGACTCGTAGACGATCAGAAAGCCGCCGTCGGTCAGCGCGATCACCTGCGGGCTGTCCTGATTGTTGGCCGTACGCTGGTTCACCTGCTGCTCGGTGCCGATTTTACGTATACCGTCGGCCTCAAAGAGCTGCATGTAAACCTCGGTGCCGGAGACACCTGCGCCCTGCCACGTCACCACGATGCGGCCGTCCGCCAGCCGGGTCGTCGACGGGTTAAGCTGGTCTCCAGTGGTAGTAGTGTTCACCTGCATACTTTCATTCAGCAAGCTATACGTAGCCAGTGCAGATCCCTGGAAGGCCACTGTATCGCCCTTGTTCCCTGCTGGATCGATAGCGTAGATCTCTCCTGACTCGCCAGGTGAGATTGGGTTAGGTGCTATCACCCACTTACCCTGCTGATCGGCTACTACGCTATATTCCGTGCCGTTCTTATCGATAATGACAACCACAACGCCAGGCTCAGTAACACCGCTCAGTGACTCCTCTGAGTTTCCTGAAATCCCAACGTTAGGCGCTGTGATATCGATAATAAAATCCCAGCTACTGCTGATTTCACTGACGTTACCTGCAGCATCCGTTGCCGTCGCCGTAATACCGTGTGTCCCTTCCAGCAGGTTAGTGGTCGGCGTATAGCTCCACTCACCCAGTTCATCTGCCGTCACTGTCGCAAGCAGGATGCCATTGTCATAAAGCGTAACCAGCGAGCCTTTTTCCGCCTTGCCGGTAAAGGTCGGTGCCGGATCGTCAATGACATTACCTGCCACTGGTGAGGTGAACTGCAATGTACCGACGTCATCCTGTAATGACTGGATGATCACTGGTTCTGGCGGTGTGGTATCCACATTCAGGGTAAATTTCGCCTCGCTGCTGTTGCCCGCCGCATTGGTTACCGATGCCGTAAAGACGTGCTCACCATCAGCCAGCTCCGCCACCGCGAACGTCCATACGCCGCTGCTGTTTGCCGTGCTGCTGCCCAGCACCGCGCCCGATTGGTCGCTGATGGTCACCACCGCGCCCGCTGCCGCCGTGCCCTTCAGCTCCGGCGTGTTGTCGTCGGTCAGGCCGCCGTTCAGTACCGCGCCGGTGATGCTTCCCGCATCGTCGTTCGCCTGGTCAATGCTCAGCTCCACGCTGCTGCTGTCCAGCCTGAAGGTTGCGCGCTCGCCGCGGGTTTCGTTCCCCGCCGCGTCCGTCACCTTCACCTGCCAGCTGTAATCGCGGTCCGTCAGCGTGCCCAGCGCCAGTGTCCAGTTGCCGTCCGCGTCCGCCACCGTGCTGCCTGCCGGCGTGCTGCTGTCGTCCAGATATACCGTC
This sequence comes from Pantoea sp. OVA07A, assembly GCF_019969975.1. Taxonomy (NCBI): domain Bacteria; kingdom Pseudomonadati; phylum Pseudomonadota; class Gammaproteobacteria; order Enterobacterales; family Erwiniaceae; genus Pantoea; species Pantoea sp. OVA07A. The sequence continues at coordinate 179,360 of NZ_JAHXYM010000008.1, forward strand.
ACCGTCGCGCCCGCTTCCGCCGTGCCCTTCAGCACCGGCGCGCGGTCGTCGGTTACCCCGCCGCTGGCAACTTCGCCCTGCACCTCACCCTGGGCGTCCATCAGCGCCGCCACGGCCGCCTCCGGTGCCACGGTGTCCAGCACCACGTTAAACGCGCCGGTCTCCGCCGAGGAAACCCCCGCCGCGTTCACCGCCGTCGCCGTCAGGTCATAGCGGCCGTCCTCGCCCAGCGCCGCCGTGGTAATGCTCCAGCGGCCGTTGTCATCCGCCACGCCCGACCCCGCGTTTACCCGGTTGCCGTCCGCATCCGTGGCCCACACGATGACCGTCAGTCCCGCGCCCGCGGTGCCGTTCAGCGTCAGCGTGCCGTCGTTGGTGAACTGGCCCTTCTGCAGGAAGCCGCTGTCCGCATCCTCGCCCTGGCTGTAGTCGTCCACCACGTTTTCAATCGCCGGCTGCGCCGGGGCGCTGGTCAGGACGCTGAAGTCCCACGCCGCATCCGCCGTGCCGCTTACCTGCGGGCCTTCATTGCCCGCCGCGTCCACCGCCGCGACCGTCAGGGCGTGCGCCCCGCTGCTCATCGCGCTGTCCGGCGTCCAGCTCCATTTGCCGTCCGCCTCCACCGCTGCGCTGCCGATCAGCTTGCCACTGTCATAGATATTGACGCTGACCACACCCTGCGCTATTCCTGCCGTGCTCACGCTACCGCTGTAGGTCGGGCGTGCATCATCAGTCGTTGCACCGTCGGCGATCTCGCCCCGTACCGGACCGACGTCATCGGTCAGCGTGATGCTGCTGTCTGTAAAGGCGTCGATATCCGGCGCAGTGGTGTCGACGGTAAAGCTCCAGCCATCGTCATCAGTGCCGCTCACCTGCGGGCCTTCGTTACCCGCCGCGTCCACCGCCGCAACCGTCAGGTCGTGTGAGGATCCGTCCGCCATATCCTGCTCCGGCGTCCAGCTCCACTTGCCGTCCGCGCCCACCGCTGCGCTGCCGATAAGCTGGCCGTTGTCATAGATATTGACGTGATCGATGTCGGCGGTTGCGTCGCCGGAGAAGGTCGGCCGTGCGTCGTCGGTGACGCTGCCATCCAGGATCTCGCCGGTAATCGCACCGACGTCGTCGGTCAGGGTGATGCTGTCGATGACCAGGCCCGAGGTCTGGTTATCCGGCGGCGTGCTGTCTGCCGGGCCGTCGATCACAACGCTGTTGCTGTTGCCCGCCTCGTCGGTGGCTTCCACCACGACGTCTTTGGCGTCCACGCCCGCCGGATTCGGCTGGATGCTCCAGTGACCGTCAGCATCTGCCACCGTGCTGGTCACGCTGTCGCTGACCGGATCGGTGATTACGATCACCGCGCCCGGCTCGGCGTTACCGGCCAGCTCGTCTTCGGTGTTGTTCGTGACTTCCGGAGCCGCCGTGCTGGTATCCAGCTTAAACGGCCATTCTGCGCCAGGCGCGGAGATGTTTCCTGCCGCGTCCGTGCTAACGGCTTTGATACTATGATCGCCGTCTACCATATTGGTGGTCGACGTATAGCTCCAGTTGCCCTGCGCATCCGCCCGAACGCTGCCCAGCACGCTGTCGCCGTCATACAGCGTAACCAGCGAACCTTTTTCCGCCTTGCCGGTAAAGGTCGGCGACGGATCGTCCGTTACGCCACCACTGGTCGTAGACGTGCCCTGTACAGTGCCTACATCGTCAATCATCCCGGTGATGGTCGGCAGGACAGGTGCGATGGTGTCAACGGTCAGGGTAAATTTCGCCTCGCTGCTGTTGCCCGCCGCATTGGTTACCGATGCCGTAAAGACGTGCTCACCATCAGCCAGCTCCGCCACCGCGAACGTCCATACGCCGCTGCTGTTTGCCGTGCTGCT
>NZ_JAHXYM010000009.1:0-117808 GCF_019969975.1 Pantoea sp. OVA07A
CTGTAAAACGTCATAATGAATTTCATTATGTGTTCACTCGTGAGGCTTGATATTTTTTACGTCCGGAGACGCTGATATCAATCCTGCGAGTGCCCACACAGATTGTCTGATAAATTGTTAAAGAGCATGCCGCGATTTACTGCGGCGCGGGCTGCGTATATTACGCTTTCCGCATTGTCAGTCAAGCATTTATTTTCGCTTAACTCACTGGTTCGTATGATTTCGAACCTACTCAACCCGGCGCTTCGTAAGCCGTTGTGCCGTGTCAGTGGAGGCGCATTATAGGGAGTTCTCGGAGGGTGACAAGTGCTAATTTCAAATAAAATTCCGAGTGCTGATTTTTTCAGCTAAAAGCCGCTAAAGCGCCAGTTTTTCCAGCAACGGGAAGCCATAACGCCGTAAAACGGGTGATAATTGTACCGCTTCGCCATCCAGCTCCGTACAAAATGCAACGTTCTGCTGCGATGAATGCACTTCAGGTGCTTCATGCTCCAGCAGCCAGGCTGTGCGTCGTGCAATTGCCGCACCGGAATCAATCAGACGCGTCCCTTCCGGTAACACCTGCTGCAACTCTTCGCGCAGTAAAGGAAAGTGCGTACAGCCTAAAACGACCGTATCCGGTGGCTCCGCCATCCGCAGCCACGGCTGAACAATACGGCGCACTTCATCCAGAGCAACTTCCGCACCATGGAGCTTCGCTTCTGCCAGTTCAACCAGCTCCGCTGATCCCAGCATCTCTATCTTGCAGGAACCGGCAAACTGCGACACCAGCTCATGGGTATAAGGACGGCGCACCGTGGCACGCGTCGCCAGCAAGCCCACTACACCATTTCGCGTCAGGCGCGCGGCCGGTTTAATCGCCGGAACCACCCCCACGACAGGAAAGGCAAAACGTTCACGTAAAGCGGGCAATGAAACGGTGCTGGCCGTATTACAGGCGATGATCACTAACGAGAGAGGATAGCTGCGGGTAATGGCCTCAACGATAGCGACCACCCGATCCACAATGAAGGTCTCGCTTTTCTCACCGTAAGGGAAGCCAGCGTTATCGAAGGCGTAAAGATAATGAAGATCCGGCAACAGCTGACGGACCTCATCATAGACAGAAAGCCCACCGACGCCGGAATCAAACACCAGCACGGTGGGACGCAAATCAGAAGTTGTAGCTGCCGCTGAGGTAATACTCTCGTCCTGGTGTCTGATAGCCATACACTGTCTCGTAATCTTTATCGAACAGGTTGGCAATTCTACCACGAACCGTGAGTTGTGAAGTGACAGGATATGAGACGGCGAGATCCCACAGGCTGACGCCACCTAACTTCACGCGACGGCTGGGAGAGCTGTTAAAGTCCGTATCATAACGGTCACCCAGATAATGGTAGGTAACTGACCAGTCAAACTCATACAGCGTCCAGTCGAGCTGATATTTCACCTGCTGCTTAGCCCGGCGTACGAGCGGCTGATCGGTGCTGCCATCCCGCGCGTCGACATAATCATAAGAGAGCTGATGCGCCAGCGGCCCGGTGTCGAATCCTGCGGTCGCTTCAACGCCTTTAATGCGAGCCTGCTTAATGTTGTAGTAACGGAAAGTCGCCGGGTCATTATCAATCAGATTATCGATGTCGTTGCGATAGCCCGACACACGCCAGTTCACCGGTCCGCTCAGCCCTTCAAAACCGCCTTCCCACTGCTTACTTTTTTCAGGATCGAGGTCGCGATTGCCATAAACCGGGCTGTAAACCTGCGACAGGTTAGGTGCTTTAAAAGCGGTGCCATAAGAGGCGAACGCGCGGTAGCCGGAGATAAACTCCCATGAGGCCGCCGTCTGCCAGGTGTTATGCCAGCCAAACTGATTATTGTCGTCACCGCGTACCGCACCTTCAAGGATGACGCTGCCAAACTGCTGCTGGCCGGTCAGGTAGAGACCGGTATTACGCTGCTCATAACTATCTGACAAAGTGTTCGTGCCCGGCTCGGTCGTCTCTTTCTGCCAGTCGACACCCGCGCTGATCGCCCCCTGCCCCACCTGCACGGTGTTGCCCCACTGCAGATTGTACTGGGTGACATCATCAAAGGTGGACGCGGCACCGTAGCGGCCATTGCGTGGATCGTAGTTGATGTCTTTGGTATGGCCATAACTGGCGATGAGCTGGGTAGAGTAGAAGTCACGATTGAAGCGTAACCCGGTGTCCCAGGTCTGGCTGTAGAGCTGGCGGGTATCCGCCAGCCCAATAATATTGAAATTATTATCGTAGGTATATGAACCGTCGTAGGCGGTGCGGTTATCAAACCCGTAGCCGCGCACAAAACCACTGAGCTCATCGCTGAACTGATGCTCAAGGTTGCCATACAGGGTTTTGCTCATGAAGCCGTCGCGATCGTGCTGCGCCGGGCCATAGTCATTGGGATAACCCGCCACCACGTCATACCCTTTGGTATAGGTGTAGTTGCCTGCCAGGGTGAGCTTTGTCGCATCGCCCAGCATCTGCTGGGTTGAGCCGTCGTAGGATTGATAGCCGTTGGACCCGACGCCCGCCGTCAGCGTGGTGCCAGGTTGCGATCGGCCCGTAATGATATTCACCACGCCGCCAATCGCATCGGAACCGTAGACTGCAGAACGCGCGCCGCGAATATATTCGATGCGCTGCACCAGTGACAGCGGGATCTGGCTGAGGTCAGACGAACCGGTGATGCCCGCCTGATTAAGCCGGATACCATCAATCAGGATCAGTACATGTCTCGATTCGGTGCCCCGAATAAACAGCGAACTCTGCTGCCCTAACCCGCCACTTTGCGCAACATCGACACCCGGCAGGCGGCGCATCACATCCGTCAGGCTTTTGGCCTGCCAGCGATCAATCTCATCACGTGTGACAACGGTGGTGGGTGCCAGCACACCTGAAACAGGTTCAGCAAAACGGTTGGCGGTGACTATTTGCGTATCATCATTCCCCTGAGCAAAACCGTATTGCGCCCAGAGAGAAATCGCCGTTGCGCTCAGAGCGAACAGCGAAGCAGTTTTTTTTGTCATTTTTATCGCATCCATAAGACGAAGCAGGATGCCGCAGGCCGACAATCAATAGCACGCGATGATTGTACGAGTAGCGACGTTACACCGGCAGGTCTTCGGGCTGGGAACCATAAGTGATGATGACTTCCCATCCCACAGGACAGTGTCTGCAATTGCACTCATCACGACATTCCTTACCGCTGCGCGTCAGCTCCAGATTCACACTGGATTCCCTATTAACTCGGGCTTGAGGCCGGCGTCTGCAGTCTACGGAGTGGAGATACGGAAGTCCAGACTGCCAAACATCTTCTCGCCGCAGGACTGGACATCAGCAAGTGAATGCCTACAATCGCCCGCTGGTAAGCTATTAATCAGGATTGCTCATGACACCCGAACATCTCCCCATTGAAGACTATGACGCACAGCTGGCGGAAAAAGTCAGTCGTTTAGAGACGATGATGACGCCGTTTGCTGCGCCCGACGTGGAGGTGTTCCGTTCACCGGTCAGCCACTATCGGATGCGCGCCGAATTCCGCCTGTGGCACGACGGCGATGATATCTATCACATCATCTTTGATCAGCAGACACGCGAGCGGATCCGTGTTGATCAGTTCCCGGCGGCCAGCCAGCTGATCAATCAGCTGATGCCAAAGATGATCGCCGCGATCCGTGATAATCGTACCCTGCGTCATAAACTGTTCCAGATCGACTATCTGTCGACCCTGAGCAATCAGATTGTGATTTCGCTGCTCTATCACCGCAAACTGGATGATGAGTGGCAGCAGGCAGCCATGGCGCTGCGTGACCAGCTTCGCGCAGAAGGGCTGGATGTGCAGTTGATTGGTCGCGCCACCAAAACCAAAATCTGTCTGGATCGCGACTACGTTGATGAGTGTCTGCCGGTAGCGGGTCGCGAGATTATCTATCGTCAGGTCGAAAACAGTTTTACCCAGCCTAATGCGGCGATGAATATTCAGATGCTGGAGTGGGCGCTGGATGTGACGCAGGATTCACAGGGCGACCTGCTGGAACTCTACTGCGGTAATGGCAACTTCTCGCTGGCGCTGGCACGCAATTTCCGCCGCGTTCTGGCAACTGAAATCGCCAAGCCCTCTGTTGCGTCAGCACAATACAATATTGCCGTGAACCAGATTGATAACGTGCAGATCATTCGTATGGCGGCGGAAGAGTTTACCCAGGCGATGAATGGCGTGCGCAGCTTTAATCGTCTGGAAGGAATTGACCTGACCAGCTACGAATGCGAGACGATTTTTGTCGATCCGCCGCGCAGCGGACTGGATGAAGAGACGGTGAAAATGGTGCAGGCTTATCCGCGCATCCTTTATATCTCCTGCAATCCGCAGACCCTCAGCGACAATCTGCAGACGCTGGCGGAAACGCACGATGTGACGCGGCTGGCGCTGTTTGATCAGTTCCCCTATACCCACCATATGGAATGCGGTGTCCTGCTGACACGTAAAGCGTAAACAAAAACGGGAACCCTGAGGTTCCCGTTTTTTTATCACTACTGATTACGCTTGCGCTTAAAACGCGTCGCAATCCAGAACACCAGCGCTACCATCAGAACGGTGGGAACGAAGTTGGAGCCAATATCCGGGTATTCTGCCCGCACCAGCGCGCTATAAACCAGAATCCCCAGCAGGAAAAACGCCGCTGCCAGTCCTGGCATACCGTCCGGCATATTGGTGTTGAGGTAGCGCTGATGCAGACACCAGGCCGCCAGACCCAGCGCAATCAGCGGGAAAATCGAAAATGGAACAAAGGCGCTGAACAGCACAGAAAACGAGCCGTTAATTGCTAAGCCGGTAATAAAAGCCAGTACCAGTGTGCTTTTATCGCGAGTACCTGGGTGGGTCATGGACTGATCCTTACTCATTGCTCTTCGGGTTTTTCCAGGGTGGCCGCCAGTCGCTCTTGCTCCCGGCGGTACCAGTAATAAGCGCCTTTGGCGATCATACGCAGCTGTAACACCAGCCGATCCTCAAGCTTACGTCGCTGCTCAGCATCAACATCCAGTGCTTCTGCACCGGCGCTGAAAACAATGGTCACCATCGCTTCAGCCTGCGCTTCGGTAAAACTGCGCGGCATGCGATTTTCGACCTCAAGATAATCGGCCAGTTCAGCGATAAAGTGCTGAATTTCACGCGCCACGGCGGCACGAAAAGCGGCAGAGGTGCCGGAACGTTCACGCAGTAACAGGCGGAAAGCGTTGGGATTGTTGCCGATAAACTCCATAAAGGTCGACACCGACGTTTTAATGATGCTGCCGCCTTTGGCAATACGCTGGCGCGCCTGGCGCATCAGCTGTCGCAACATCAGCCCGCTTTCATCTACCATCGTCAGGCCAAGCTCATCAACATCCTTGAAATGACGATAAAAGGAGGTAGGTGCAATCCCTGCTTCACGGGCAACCTCCCGCAAACTCAGACTGGCAAAACTGCGCTCGGCGCTGAGCTGACTGAAGGCGGCTTCAATCAGTGTACGTCGTGTACGTTCTTTTTGTTGCGCTCTGACGCCCATTATCTCTGCCTTTAGCGGTGTTAAGCAGGCACTATATCAAAATTTTCAGCGTACAGATTGGCAATCTTTGTCACCGCCTGTGAACCTCACTCTTTGTCAAAATGTGATGAAAATCGCTGATAGAATTCAGAAGTGCGCGACGAGATGTTAGAATCTCGTTGTAAAAATGTATAAATAATAGGACGTATCGGTATGCAAAAGTCTTACGATTACGATGCCATTGTGATTGGCTCAGGGCCCGGCGGTGAAGGGGCGGCGATGGGGCTGGTAAAACAGGGAGCGCGCATCGCCGTGATCGAACGCTACCACAACATCGGCGGCGGTTGTACGCACTGGGGCACCATCCCTTCTAAAGCCCTTCGCCACGCCGTCAGTCGCATTATTGAATTCAACCAAAATCCGCTCTACAGCGATCATACCCGACTGCTTCGCTCCTCTTTTGCCGACATTCTCAATCACACTGAAAACGTGATCAGCCAGCAGACAGCCATGCGTCAGGGCTTCTACGAGCGTAACCGTTGTGAACTTTATCAGGGCGATGCGCATTTTGTTGATGCCAACACCATTGAGATTGAGCAACCGGATGGCACGCGTGAGACGCTGACGGCAGAGAAGTTTGTTATCGCCTGTGGTTCACGACCTTACCATCCTGACAATGTCGACTTTACTCATCCACGCGTTTATGACTCCGACTCTATTCTCAATCTGCACCACGAACCGGGCCACGTTATTATTTATGGCGCGGGCGTGATTGGCTGTGAATATGCGTCGATTTTCCGTGGACTGAACGTCAAAGTTGACCTGATTAACACCCGCGATCGCCTGCTGGCGTTTCTTGATCAGGAGATGTCTGACTCTCTCTCTTACCACTTCTGGAACAGCGGCGTGGTGATTCGTCACAACGAAGAGTTTGAGAAGATCGAAGGGGTGGAAGATGGCGTCATCATGCATCTGAAGTCGGGTAAGAAAGTGAAAGCCGACTGTCTGCTTTACGCTAACGGCCGTACCGGCAACACCGATTCGCTGTCGCTGGAAAATGTGGGTCTGGAAGCGGATGGTCGTGGCCTGCTGAAAGTGAACAGCATGTATCAGACGGCTCAGCCGCACATTTATGCCGTCGGAGACGTGATTGGCTATCCAAGCCTGGCCTCTGCCGCCTACGATCAGGGCCGTATTGCCGCTCAGGCGATTATCAAAGGGGAAGCGTCAGCGCACCTGATTGAAGATATCCCAACCGGGATTTACACCATTCCGGAAATCAGCTCCGTGGGTAAAACCGAGCAGCAGCTGACGGCAATGAAGGTGCCTTACGAAGTGGGCCGCGCGCAGTTCAAACATCTGGCGCGAGCGCAGATCGTTGGCATGAACGTTGGCAGCCTGAAGATTCTGTTCCATCGGGAAACCAAAGAGATTCTGGGAATTCACTGCTTTGGTGAACGTGCCGCCGAGATTATTCACATCGGTCAGGCGATCATGGAGCAGAAAAACGGTGGCAACACGATTGAGTACTTCGTGAATACCACCTTTAACTATCCGACCATGGCCGAAGCCTATCGCGTTGCGGCGTTAAACGGCTTAAACCGCCTGTTTTAACGCAGCGTCGAAATAGTGCTGCATGTGGGTTTTAATCGCCTCTGCCAGCTGTTCATAACGGCTGCGCAGTGGTGAACCCGGTCGATAGACCAGCGCAATTGTACGCTGTGGCACCGGTTTGTAGCAGGTGAGATAGCAGACGCCGTCGCGGATACGCTCCGGTGGGACTGCCAGCGCCGGTAACAGCGTAATCCCGCTGCCTGCCGCCACCATATTGCGCAGCGTCTCAAGACTGGTCGCGCGAAAATGGGTATCTTCATCGGCGCCCGCCTCAAAGCAGAACCCCATCGCCTGGTCACGCAGACAGTGCCCATCTTCCAGCATCAGCAGCTTCTCGCCTGCCAGATCGGACATAGGTACCCGGTCGCGATCGCACCAGGGATGATCGGCATAGACTGCCAGCTTCATCGGCTCATCAAACAACGGCACTTCGATAAAGGCCTGACTCTCTTTGACCAGCGCGATAATCGCGCAGTCCAGCTTGCCACTATCGAGCTGTGCCAGCAGTTGCTGCGTCTGCGCTTCGTGCAGATACATCTCCAGTTTCGGGAATGTCTGGTGCAGCGTCGGGATAATCTGTGGCAATAAGTAGGGCGCGGTGGTCGGGATGAGGCCGATATGCAGCGGACCTGACATCGCTTCCCCTTGCTGACTGGCCATCTCTTTCAGCACTTTCACTTCACGCAGCACCGTACGCGCCTGATCCACCAGCAGCAAACCTGCCTGGGTGAACAGCACTTTACGGCTGGTGCGCTCCAGCAGCATCACACCCAGCTCATCTTCCAGCTTACGGATCTGCCCGCTTAACGTCGGCTGACTGACATGACACGCATCCGCAGCACGGCGGAAATGACGGTGTTCAGCAAGCGAAACCAGATATTCAAGATCACGAATATTCATTATTACCCTCCAAGCCACGATAGCCCGTGGCGATAGATAGAATAGCAATGAACGATTGGCCCTATCAAGGGTGGTTGGGAATAATGCGCACATCAAATGGAACGCGGTATGTCAGGAGAAAAAAATGTTTGCAAGTCAGGAAGGTAAAGCTATTCCGTCAGTGACTTTTCACACACGTCAGGGCGATCGCTGGGTCGATGTCACCACTGAAGCGCTGTTTAAAGACAAAACGGTCATCGTTTTTTCACTGCCGGGTGCATTCACACCGACCTGCTCCTCCAGCCATCTGCCGCGTTACAACGAATTAGCGGGTCTGTTTGCCCAGCAGGGTGTGGACAGCATTCTGTGCGTCTCGGTGAATGACACGTTTGTGATGAACGCCTGGAAAGCAGAACAGCGCGCAGACAACATTACCTTTATCCCTGATGGCAACGGCGAGTTTACCCGTGGCATGGAAATGCTGGTTGAGAAAGCCGATCTCGGCTTTGGCCCACGTTCATGGCGCTACTCGATGCTGGTGCGTAACGGCGTGGTAGAGAAAATGTTTGTTGAGCCAAACAAGCCGGGCGACCCATTTGAGGTCTCTGATGCCGACACCATGCTGCGCTATCTGGCGCCGGAGTGTAAAGCTCAGGAGTCGGTCTCAATCTTCACCAAACCTGGCTGCACCTTCTGCACCCAGGCAAAACAGATGCTGATGGATCATGGTATTCAGTACGAAGAGATCGTGCTGGGACAGGATGCGACAACCGTGAGTCTGCGCGCCGTTTCAGGCCGGGCGACGGTACCGCAGATCTTCATGGGGGGTCGTCACATTGGCGGCAGTGAGGATCTGCAGCAATATTTGCTGTCAGCGTAAGAGAATCTGAGCGTCGGCCGGGAGAGCAGGCGCTTTGATGATGTGCCTATAAAAATGAGTAATTCTGAAGCTAGAGGTTGGCGGGCATTTAATGTGCCCGCTTTTTTTTACCTGTTAATTACGCCAGACGCTGCTTTGCGTCACCGATGGCACGCGCAACCTGCTGTGGCGAGACGCCGCCCTGTGCATTACGCTTATCCAGACAGGATTGCAGCGCCAGAATGGGATAGACATCCTCGCCAATCACCGCACTGAACTGCTGCAGCTGTGCCAGCGACAGCGCTTCCAGCGCCACACCCTGCCCGATGGCGGCAACCACTACTTCCCCGACGATATGGTGTGCTTCACGGAACGGCACGCCTTTGGCGACCAGATAGTCAGCCAGTTCAGTGGAGTTTGCGTAACCCTGTTCAGCCGCTTCCTGGCAGCGCGGGCGTTTAACCTGCAGGCCATCCAGCACCAGAACTGACATATGCAGACAGTCGAGCCAGGTGTCGAGCGCGTCAAACAGCCCCTCTTTGTCTTCCTGCATATCTTTGTTGTAGGCCAGCGGCAGACCTTTCAGCGTCATCATCATGCCGGTCAGCGCGCCCTGCACCCGGCCACACTTGCCGCGAATCAGCTCCAGCGCATCCGGATTTTTCTTCTGCGGCATCAGCGATGAGCCGGAGGTCACTTTATCTGACAGTTCGATAAAGCCCGCTTCACCGGTGTTGAAGAAGATCATATCTTCGGCGAAGCGCGACAGATGCACCATGCCGATGGCAGCGTCAGAAAGCAGCTCCAGCACGTGATCGCGGTCTGATACGGTATCCAGACTGTTGCGCGTGGCAGAAGCAAAGCCCAGCCAGCCAGCCAGCTGCTGACGATCGATCTCATACGCGGTACCGGCCAGTGCGCCACAGCCCAGCGGGCTAACATCGAGCCGCTTCAGCGTATCCTGCAGACGGCTCTCGTCACGCGCCAGCATTTCAACGTAGGCCAGGCACCAGTGCGCAAACGTCACCGGCTGCGCACGCTGCAGATGCGTGTAGCCCGGCATCACCGCATCCTGATTGACTTCGGCAGTGACGACCAGCGCCTGCTGCAGATCACGGGTGGCACCCAGCAGCGCTTCAATCTGCACCTTGCACCACAGCTTAAGATCGGTCGCGACCTGATCGTTACGGCTACGTCCGGTGTGCAGTTTTTTGCCCAGCGCGCCCACCTTGTCGATCAGCTGGCCTTCAACCCAGCTGTGGATATCTTCGGCGTCGCTCTGCAGAATCTGCTCAGGATCCTCACGGACTTCATCCAGTAATGTATTCAGGGCCGCTTCCAGCTGCTGCTGCTCATCCTGAGTCAGGACATTTACCGTCACCAGCGCTTTGGACCAGGCAACAGAGCCAATGATGTCCTGCTCTGCCAGGCGGTAATCGAAGCGCAGCGAGTCATTGAACTGTTTAAAACGTTGATCCGCTGCCTGAGTAAACCGTCCACCCCAAAGTGCCATGTGAAAACTCCTCTGAATCGTTAAACAAGGGGCGGCATAAATGCCGCCCCTGAAATGAAACTGTGAGGCGAGGCGCACCTCGCCTGAAAATTACTTCTTCTGCTCGTTCAGGGCGCGGATACGCGAAGAGAGCGAGAACAGACGGATAAAGCCGCCCGCATGACGGTGATCGTACACTTCATCTTCACCAAAGGTGGCGAACTCTTCCGAGTAGAGGCTGTTCGCGGAACGCTTCTGGGTGGCTGTCGCCTGGCCTTTGTAGAGCTGCAGTACCACTTCACCGTTAACCTCTTCCGCCAGCGATTCGGCAGCGGCCTGAATCGACTTACGCAGCGGGGCGAACCAGCGACCGTCATAAACCACATAGGACATCTCGTGGCCGAGCTGCTCACGCCATTTGAAGCTATCGCGATCCAGCACCAGCTGCTCAACCGCACGCAGCGCATTGACCATGATGGTGCCGCCAGGGGTTTCGTAGCAGCCGCGCGATTTAATCCCTACCAGACGGTTTTCAACGATATCGATACGGCCGACGCCATGTTTTGCGCCCAGCACGTTAAGTTTTTCCAGGCACTGGAACGGACTCAGTTTTTCGCCGTTAACCGCCACGACCCGACCTTTTTCCACGGTTACGGTCACTTCTTCAGGCTGGTCAGGCGCTTCCAGCGGATCGACAGTCCAGACCCAGCAATCTTTATTCGGTGCATTGGCCGGGCTTTCCAGCACGCCACCTTCGGTGGAGATGTGCCAGGCGTTCTCGTCACGGCTGTAGATTTTCTCCAGTGACGCGGTGGTCGGAATGTTGCGCTCTTTCAGGTAGTCCAGCAGCGCTTCACGTGAACGCAGGTTCCATTCACGCCACGGAGCCACCACTTTCAGCTGCGGTGCCAGCGCGGTGTAGGTGGTTTCGAAACGCACCTGGTCATTCCCTTTACCGGTAGCGCCGTGACACAGCGCATCCGCACCCACTTTCAGCGCCAGCTCAACCTGTGCTTTAGCGATGATAGGACGCGCCATTGAAGTGCCCAGCAGATAAGTGCCTTCATAGAGGGCGCCAGTCTGCAGCACCGGATAGACATAGTCGCTGATGAACTCTTCACGCAGGTCAACCACGTGGCATTCAGATGCGCCGGACTGCAGGGCTTTCTTCTCTACACCTTCCAGATCGCCGCGCTCCTGACCGATATCTGCGACAAAAGCGACGACTTCACAGCCGCCGTAGTTCTCTTTCAGCCATGGAATGATGGCCGAAGTATCAAGACCACCGGAGTAAGCCAGAACGATTTTTTTGATGTTTTGCGTTTGCATTTCGTAATCCTTGAATCAGAGTCGTTAAGCGAGAATCCGGGTGCCAATCGACACGCCGTTAAACAGGTCAGGCAGCCGCTCAGCGTGACGCCAGCTGGCAATATCCACCGGGCGGCCCAGGGTACGCGCTGCATCAAGCGCAGCGTGCACTTTCACAATCATGCCGTCGGTAATAATGCCCTGGGTAATCAGCTGCTCAGCTTTGTCGGCGGTCATCTCTTCGATGCGCTGACCTTTGCCGTCGAGAATACCACTGACGTCTGATAACAGGACCAGATCAGCGCCCAGCGTCGAGGCCAGTGCGGTCGCCGCCTGGTCAGCGTTGACGTTCATCAGGTCGCCGCTGTCAGTTATACCAATTGAGCTCACCACCGGCATATAGCCGGCCGCCAGCAGGGTGTTCAGCAATGCCGGATCGCCCGGCATTGCGTGGCCAACGTGGCCGAGTTCTTCATCAAACGGTGTGACATTCACGATGCCCGCATCGCCCAGGCAGAGGCCTACCGCGTTGATGCCCGATTTTTTTGCCCAGGCCAGCAGCGTTTTATTCGCGGTTCCCGCCAGCGCACCGGTAATAATGTCGATCTGATCGGCTGGCGTGACACGCAGGCCATTTTTCTTCTTCACCGGCAGCGCCAGCTTTTTCATCAGTTCATCCACCAGGCAACCGCCGCCGTGGACAATAATCAGCGGACGCTGATGGGCGCTACGGTAGGTCAGCAGCGCTTCAAACAGGCGGGCCAGCGCTTCTTCGCTGTCTAACAACACACCGCCCAGCTTGATAATTAATGGATTGGTCATGGTATATTTGTCCGTTAAATCAGTGACTGCGTTTCAGGGAAGCCGAACCGGATGTTCAGGCACTGTACCGCCTGCGATGCCGCGCCTTTCAGCAGATTATCTTCGGCTGCCACGACAATCAGATGCTCGCCCTGCACTTCAAAACCGATATCGCAGTAAGGCAGACCTACAACGGCTTTCAGCGCCGGTACGCCCTGTTCGTAGAGCCGCACCAGTGGCTTGTTGTCATAGGCGCGATGGAAAACTGCGGCGATATCTTCACGGCTGACACCCGCTTTCAGACGGCAGGTAATCGTCGCCAGGATACCGCGCGGGAAGTTACCCAGATGCGGAGTGAAGATCACCGGCGTACCAAGGTGCGCGACGATTTCCGGGTGATGACGATGATTGAACAGGCCGTAAGGCTGCAGGCTCACTTCGCAGAAGCTGGTGCCGACATTGGCTTTACGTCCGGCACCGCTCACGCCGCTGGTGGCGTTGATTACCGGCCACTGCGCCTCGTTTAACAGTCCGGCATCCACCAGGGGCTTCAGCGCCAGCTGCGCAGCGGTCGGGTAACAACCTGGCACAGCCACCAGCTGCGCCTGCTGGATTTTCTCATGCTGATATTCGGCAAGGCCGTAAACGGCTTTGTCCAGCCAGTCGCTATGCTGATGGGTGAAGCCATAAAAGCGGGTATAAAAATCAGCGTCATTCACGCGGAACGCACCCGACAGGTCGAACACCACACAGCCAGCCTTGAGAAATTCCGGCGCCAGATCGTGGCTGACTTCGTGGGCCGTCGCCAGGAACACCACATCCACCTTGTCTGCCCACTCGGCCGCGCTGCTCAGCGGCTGCAGCGGCAAATCCACCACACCTTTCAGCTGCGGATGGAGATCGGAGAGGCGCTTGCCGGCATCAGGGCTTTGCGCCGAAACCGCCAAAGCGGTTATGTTGATATGTGGATGGCGATTCAGGAAGGTGGCAAGCTCTGTACCAGCATAACCACTGGCACCAACGATCAGCGTATTCAACATCAGGCTGTAACCCTTTTTACAGTCGCACGTTCCGGGTCGCGGCCTTGCCCCGTTACCCGCCCTGTCATCTGCAGTGATTTAAGGTTCCCTTGCAGAGGACGTTAATGTATTTTTATTCACTATTACTGCATGAATATGGATACATCCTAACCCAAGGACCGCCAACAGTGAAGACAAAATTACCGCCTTTTATTGAACTGTACCGCCAGTTAATCGCCACACCGTCGATCAGCGCAACCGATGCCGCACTGGATCAGAGTAATGAAACTTTAATCAATTTGCTGGCCGGCTGGTTCCGCGACCTCGGCTTCAGCGTTGAAGTGCAGCCGGTGCCCGGCACCCGCAATAAATTTAATATGCTGGCGCGTACCGGAAGCGGTGCGGGCGGCCTGCTGCTAGCAGGTCATACCGATACCGTTCCTTTTGACGATGGCCGCTGGACACGCGATCCCTTTACCCTGACCGAGCACGACAACAAGCTCTATGGCCTGGGCACGGCAGACATGAAAGGCTTCTTCGCCTTTATTCTCGATACGCTGCGCGATGTGGATGTCAGCACGCTGAGCAAGCCGCTCTATATCCTCGCTACGGCCGATGAAGAGACCACCATGGCTGGCGCCAAATATTTTTCTGAATCGACGCAGCTGCGTCCCGACTGCGCCATCATCGGTGAACCAACCTCACTTAAACCGGTACGTGCGCACAAAGGTCACCTGTCGAATGTGATCCGTATCGAGGGAAAATCGGGCCACTCCAGCGATCCCGCGCGTGGCGTTAACGCCATTGAACTGATGCATGAGTCGATCACCCATCTGATGCAACTGCGCAATACACTGCAGGAGCGTTATCACCATGACGGCTTTGCCATCCCCTATCCCACCATGAATTTTGGCCATATTCATGGCGGTGACGCCGCTAACCGTATCTGTGCCTGCTGTGAACTGCATATGGATATCCGTCCGCTGCCGGGTCTGTCGCTGAACGATCTCGATGGGCTACTGAACGAGGCGCTGGCACCGGTCAGTGCGCGCTGGCCGGGCCGTGTCACGGTGGCTGAACTGCATCCGCCGATTCCTGGCTACGAATGTCCGGCAGATCATGAACTGGTCAGTGTGGTCGAGAAATTGCTGGGTATACCCACTGAGGTGGTGAACTACTGCACCGAAGCGCCTTTTATTCAGCAGCTCTGCCCAACGCTGGTACTGGGCCCGGGGTCGATTGAGCAGGCACATCAGCCAGACGAATTTATTGATACTGCATTTATTAAGCCGACAAGGGCGCTTATCACTCAGGTTGTGCAGCATTTTTGCCACTGATTAACAGCAAATGGGGCATTTCACTGCATTAACAGTAAAATGCCCCTTCATTCTGCGGGATTTAGCAATAAGAATAACTTATCCCGCTTTGTTCCCGATAAATTCTACGAATTTCCGTTATTTAGCCACACCTTCAGCGCACTTTAACGCATTTGACGAACGCAACATTACGTGGCTAGATAAAAGACGATGTTATGCCCACCGGGTGATTATCCAGAGCGTTTCAGAATGTGGACAGGCGGCAACGGAGCCGGTTCCCTGTAGATTAGGGGGAACATGGCGTTGCTGATTTTTCTGCTGCCTGAAAGGTCGGGTGTAGAAGTTTTTCAAGACGATAAGGGTGTCAGGGTCCAATGAACGAACAATATTCCGCAATGCGAAGTAATGTCAGTATGCTCGGCAAACTGCTCGGGGATACGATTAAGGATGCACTGGGAGAGAACATCCTCGACCAGGTGGAAACCATCCGTAAGCTCTCCAAGTCATCCCGTGCAGGAAATGACACTCATCGTAAAGAACTGCTCAATACGCTGCAGAACCTCTCCAACGAGGAGCTTCTGCCGGTTGCACGCGCTTTTAGCCAGTTTCTGAACCTCACCAACGTAGCTGAGCAGTATCAGACCATCTCGCAAAGTGGCGAGGGTGAGAACCATCCCGAACTGCTGAAAAAGACCTTTGATACCCTGAAGCAGCAGAAAGATATCAGCGAAAGCGACATCCTTGCGGCCATTGAGTCGCTGTCGCTGGAACTGGTGCTGACGGCTCACCCGACTGAAATCACCCGCCGTACGCTGATTCACAAGCTGGTCGAAGTTAACAGCTGCCTGAAACAGCTCGATCACAGCGACGTCTCCGACTACGAACGTAACCAGATTATGCGCCGTCTGCGTCAGCTGGTGGCACAGGCGTGGCACACCGATGAGATCCGCAAATATCGTCCGACCCCTATCGACGAAGCCAAATGGGGCTTTGCCGTGGTGGAAAACAGCCTGTGGGAAGGCGTACCCGCTTTCCTGCGTGAGCTGAACGAGCAGGTAGAAGAGGCGTTCGGCATTAAGCTGCCGGTCGATTTCGTGCCGGTTCAGTTCACCTCATGGATGGGTGGCGACCGCGACGGTAACCCTAACGTTACGGCGGCGATTACCCGCCACGTTATGCAGCTGAGTCGCTGGAAAGCCACTGACCTGTTCCTGCGCGATATCGGCGTACTGATCTCTGAGTTGTCGATGTCAGAGTGCACTGAAGAGATCCGGGAACTCAGCGGCGATCCGGAAGCACTTGAACCTTATCGTATGATCCTGAAACGCCTGCGCAGCCAGTTAATGACTACCCAGTCATTCCTGGAACGCCGCCTGAAAGGTGAACGTCTGCCGCGCCCGGCCGATCTGCTGGTCTCCAACGATCAGCTGTGGGATCCGCTGTTTACCATCTATCAGTCACTGCAAAAGTGCGGCATGGGCATTATCGCCAACGGTCAGTTGCTTGATACGCTGCGCCGCGTGAAATGTTTCGGCGTGCCGCTGGTGCGTATCGATCTGCGTCAGGAGAGTACCCGTCACACCGAAGCGATTGCTGAAGTGACCCGCTATCTGGGCCTCGGCGATTATGAAAGCTGGTCCGAAGCGGACAAGCAGGCCTTCCTGATCCGTGAACTGAACTCCAAGCGTCCGCTGCTGCCTCGCAGCTGGGAGCCCAGCGATGAAACGCGTGAAGTGCTGGAGACCTGTCGCGTCGCGGCTGAAGCGCCACAGGGTTCTATCGCCGCCTATGTTATTTCCATGGCGAAAACCCCTTCTGACGTGCTGGCAGTGCATCTGCTGCTGAAAGAAGCAGGCATCGGCTATGCCATGCCGGTTGCACCGCTGTTTGAAACGCTTGATGACCTGAATAATGCCAATGACGTAATGAGCCAGCTGCTGAGCATCGACTGGTATCGCGGCTTAATTCAGGGCAAACAGATGGTGATGATTGGCTATTCTGACTCGGCGAAAGACGCCGGTGTGATGGCCGCCAGCTGGGCGCAATATCAGGCACAGGATGCCCTGATTAAAACCTGTGAGAAGGCCGGGATTTCACTGACACTGTTCCACGGACGCGGCGGCAGCATTGGCCGTGGTGGCGCACCCGCCCATGCAGCGCTGCTGTCGCAACCACCAGGCAGCCTGCGCGGCGGTCTGCGCGTGACCGAACAGGGCGAGATGATCCGCTTTAAATATGGTTTACCCGCCGTCACCATCGCCAGCCTGTCGCTCTACACCGGCGCAATTCTGGAAGCGAACCTGATGCCGCCGCCGGAGCCAAAACGCGAATGGCGCGACATTATGGATCAGCTCTCCGCCGACTCCTGTGCGATGTATCGCGGTTATGTGCGTGAAAATGCTGACTTCGTGCCCTATTTCCGCTCAGCGACACCAGAGCAGGAGCTGGGTAAATTACCGCTGGGCTCACGTCCCGCCAAGCGCCGACCTACCGGCGGCGTAGAGTCGCTGCGTGCGATTCCATGGATTTTCGCCTGGACGCAGAACCGTCTGATGCTGCCTGCGTGGCTGGGTGCCGGTGCGGCCCTGCAACAGGCGATGGCCGCCGGTCATCAGGATCAGCTGGAAGCGATGTGCCGCGACTGGCCATTCTTCTCTACCCGTCTGGGTATGCTGGAGATGGTATTCTCAAAAGCGGACCTGTGGCTGGCGGAATATTACGATCAGCGTCTGGTCGAGAAATCACTCTGGCCGCTGGGCAAACAGCTGCGCGATCAGCTTGATGCGGATATCAAAGCGGTACTGACCATTGCCAATGACTCACACCTGATGGCCGATCAGCCGTGGATTGCCGAGTCAATTGCACTGCGTAACGTCTATACCGATCCGCTCAACGTACTCCAGGCCGAACTGCTGCATCGTTCGCGCGCGCGGGAAGCGAATGGCGATGAACCGGATGCCCGCGTTGAGCAGGCGCTGATGGTGACCATTGCTGGTGTCGCGGCAGGCATGCGCAATACCGGTTAATGGTGGTGAGGTGCTGACGATCGCCAGCGCCGCCCTGCAGTAAAAACAAAAAAAGTCGGGACTCTCCCGACTTTTTTATTGGCTGAAGCAGAGCGGTTAAGCCGCAGCAGCAGCAGGTCGCACGCCCAGGGTGTGACAAATGGCGTAACTCATTTCGGCACGGTTCAGCGTGTAGAAATGGAAATCCTTCACCCCTTCGCGTGACAGGATTTTCACCATATCCATCGCGATATTGGCTCCCACCATTTTCCGCGTTTCCGGATCATCATCCAGACCGGCGAACATCGCGCTCATCCAGCCCGGCACGCGCACATTGGTCAGCGTGGCAAAGCGTTGCAGCTGTTTAAAGTTAGAGACCGGCAGAATGCCCGGCACAATTTCCAAGTCAATGCCGGTCGCGACACAGCGATCGCGGAAACGCAGATAACTTTCAACGTCGAAGAAAAACTGGGTAATAGCCCGGTTGGCACCTGCATCGATTTTTCGCTTCAGGTTAATCAGATCGGCCTGGGCGCTTTTCGCTTCGGGATGGACTTCCGGATAGGCCGCAACCGAAATATCAAAATCACCCACCTCTTTCAGCAGCGAAACCAGATCGCTGCCGTACATTTCTGGCTTACCGCTGCCTGGGGGCAGATCGCCGCGCAGCGCCACAATGTGACGGATGCCGTTGTTCCAGTAATCCTGAGCGATGGTACGCAGTTCATCGCGCGTGGCATCGACACAGGTCAGATGGGGAGCAGCTTCCAGACCGGTGCGATCTTTAATGCCTTTGATAATGCTATGGGTGCGATCACGTTCACCTGAGTTCGCACCGTAGGTCACAGAAACGAATTTCGGTTTCAGACTGCTCAGGCGGTCGATAGAGGTCCACAGGGTCTCTTCCATGTCGCTGGTACGAGGCGGGAAGAACTCAAATGAAACATTAATTTGCCCGTTCAGCTCAGCCAGGCTCTGGTTTAGCGCTTCGCGCTGATTGGCATGAAAGAAACTCATCCTGCACCCTCATCGATTAACAATCGGCCTGTGAACATCTACACGTTTAGACGTCCAGATGTTCAAAATGACGTAATCTGACTGTGCCGTCAACTTAAAAATGGTCGACAGTCGTGATCAATTTTCAATCAACATGAAGGAGATTCAACAGGGGAGCGATAACGCATTGAAAACAGGCGCCGAAGCGCCTGAGGAGGAGGAGTTACAGCAGTTGTGCGAGGCGATTAATATCTGACTGGATAGCGCCTGCGGTGACATCCCGGCCTGCGCCCGGTCCGCGGATCACCAGCGGATTATCGCGGTACCAGCGGCTCTCAATCGCAAAGACGTTGTCGCACGGCAGCAGTGAGGCCAGCGGATGTTCCGGACGCACCGCTTCAACACCCACGCGCGCCTTGCCGTTAGCATCAAACCGGGCAACGTAACGCAGCACCAGGTCCATCTCCTGCGCCGCTTCGAGCCGCTGCAGCATCTGCTCATTCAGCTCTTCGCCATTTTCAAAGAAGTGGTCGACAGATCCCTGCTGACAGTTACTGGGCACCAGCGATTCCACCCGCACCTGATCCGGCTCGATGTTGTAGCCTGCCTCACGCGCCAGGATAACCAGCTTGCGCATCACATCCTGACCCGAGAGATCGGCGCGCGGGTCGGGCTCGGTTAAACCCTGCTGCCAGGCCTGATCCACCAGCTCGGTAAAGGGCACCGTGCCATCAAACTGCAGGAACAGCCACGACAGCGTGCCGGAGAAGATCCCGCTGATCGCCAGGATGGTATCGCCGCTGTCGCGCAGATCGCGCACCGTATAGTTGATCGGCAGACCTGCGCCAACGGTGGCGTTATAGAGCCAGTGACGTCCGGTTTTGGTAAAGGCATCGCGGATCTGGCGCCAGGTCTGACTGTCAGACGCTCCCGCGACTTTATTGGCGCTGATAACGTGAAAACCGTGACTGGCGAAGTCGAGATACTGCTGCGCCAGCGGTGTGCTGGCAGTGACATCCAGCACCACCAGGTCATCAAACGGGTGAGCACGCATCCACAGGAACAGCGACTCTTCATCGCGCTCTACCGCTTCATCATCAAAGAAGGCGAGTGCCCGGCTGGCTTCCAGCCCGTCATAGCTCAGCAGGCTGCGACGGCTGTCCGCGACGCCCGCCAGCACAAATTCAAAGCCGGTACGCGCTGACAGCGTTTCCTGATCGCGGGCAAACAGCTCCAGCCAGCGTGAACCAATATTGCCTTTGCCAAACAGCATCAGACCGATGCGCTTTTCTGCCCGGAACAGCGACTGATGCAATCCCTGAATCAGATGCTGAGTCGGGCCGACGCGCAGCACTGCGACCACGCTGATGTGCTCTTCTGACTGCCAGATGAACTCAATTGGCTGATCCTTTAACTGCTGCCAGAAGCGATGGGTATGCAGCGGATTGCGGGTAACGCCTGCGCCAACCAGCGCCACCAGCGCCAGGCCGTCGCGCAGCTGCAGATGGCCCGGTAAACCGGCATCCTGTAGCAGCGTAAAGGCGCTGTTTACCACTTCGGCGGTGTAACAGAGCTGCAGCAATTGACGATCGGGATGAACGCCAAACGCCAGCGGACGCAGCTGCGCGCGCTTCAGCAACAGGTCTATCTCTTTGTGCAGGATGGCGAAGTCATGCTGCTCTGGCAGCTGAATCTCAATCAGGCAAACATCATCATGGCTGGTGACGATACGCGCGCCCGTCCCGGAGGCCAGCACGCGCTCAATGCGGGTTGAGCCCTGCTCCGGCTGATAACTGCAGCGCAGTTGCAGGTCGATATCGCTGCCTGAAACCGGCTGCAGAGTACGGGTGTGGAGAACCGGTGCCGCCAGGCGCGCCAGCTCGCTGGCTTCATCCAGCCTTAACAGCGGCAGCAGACAGGCATCAGAGACTTTGCGGGGGTCGGCACTGTAGACACCCGCCACATCGCTCCAGATGGTCACCCGCCCGACACCCGCCAGTGCGCCAATCTGCGTGGCAGAATAGTCGGAGCCGTTGCGGCCAAGCAGGACGGTTTCACCGGCGTCGTTGCGGCTGATAAATCCGGTCACCACGATGCGCTTATGCGGATGCTGCGCCAGTAGAGTCTGTAGCAGTGGCCAGGACTTCCCTTCATCTACCTGCGGTTGTGCCGCACGTTCAGCGCGCAGAAACTCACGCGCATCCAGCCAGCAGGCCTGAAGGTCACGCTGGCTCAGTACCGCTGACATCAGGCGTGCCGACCAGACTTCACCATGACCGACCACTTCGGCATAGACCGCATCGGTAATCGGCGCATCCAGCAGTGCGGCCAGCTTTTCCAGGTCGCGGATAAACGCGGTGATTAAAGGTTCTGCGACCTCAGCAGGCAGCAGCGCACTGATCAGTTCGCTCTGGTAGCGCCGTAAAGCCTGTTGCACCTGATGCGCAGAGAGCCGATCGCTCTGGCTCAGCTTCAGCCAGCTAATCAGCTGGTTGGTAGTTGAGCCTGCCGCAGAGACCACCATCAGGTCGCCCGGCTGGCTGTAGTCCGCCATAATACCGGCAACGCGCTGATAGCAGCGCGCATCGGCCAGGCTGCTGCCGCCAAACTTATGCAACTGCCTGATGTTCGGCGTTCCCGCGCCTGCTGAAATCGTCATGCTTAACCCTCGGCTGCGACCCGGAATGCATTATCCAGATCGGCAATTAAATCTTCGTGATCTTCAATACCGACAGAAACCCGTAGCAGCGTATCGGAAATGCCCGCTGCCGCGCGTGCTTCTGCCGACATCCCCGCGTGCGTCATGGTGGCGGTATGGGAGATCAGACTCTCTACTCCGCCCAGCGATTCCGCCAGCGTAAATAGCTGCAGTGCTTTCAGGAAGCGACGCAGCAGCGCCTCATCACCGTCGACCTCGAAACTCAGCATCGCGCCAAAGCCGCGCTGCTGACGTACGGCATGTTCGTGTCCGGCGTTTTCCGGCAGCGAAGGATGATACAACTTTTTCACCAGTTTCTGCTGCTTCAGATACTCTACAATCGCGAGTGCGTTGCGTTGTGCGGCTGCAATCCGCGGTGAAAGCGTACGGATTCCGCGCAGCAGCAGATAACTGTCAAACGCTGCTCCTGTCACACCAATGTTATTTGCCCACCAGGCCAGGTCGGTAGCGAGTTGCGGATCTTTGGCGATGACCGCGCCCGCCACGACATCGGAGTGGCCATTGAGGTATTTGGTACAGGAGTGGATCACCAGGTCCGCACCCAGCGCCAGAGGATTCTGCAGCGCCGGACTCATAAAGGTATTGTCCACCACGCTGATGGCACCCGCAGCACGCGCAGCGGCGCAAATTGCGCTGATATCTACCACGCGCAACAGCGGATTGCTGGGGCTTTCAATCAGCACCAGTTTTGGGTTTTCATCCAGAGCGGCCTGCAGCGCTGCTGGATCACCCTGATCGACAAATTTCACCCGATAGGCGCCGCGCTTGCTCAGGCTGTCAAACAGCCGATAGCTGCCGCCATAACAGTCATGTGGCGCGACCAGCAGATCGCCAGGCTTCAGAAACACCGTCGTGACCAGGTGAATCGCCGACATCCCGGTATTGGTTAATACCGCGCCCGCTCCCCCTTCCAGTTCTGCCAGCGTACGCTGTACGACATCACGAGTGGGGTTGCCACGACGGGAGTAGTCATGCGCACGAGGCTCATTGAAATCCAGGAAGTTATAGGTCGTAGAGAGGTGGATTGGCGGGACAACGCAGCCATATTGCTCGTCATCATTCAAACCGCTGCGCACTGCGATGGTTGCCGGTTTACGCGTCATGAGCGAATTGTTCCTGAAGAGTGAATAAAATGTAGGCCACAGGATATCACCCTCTAATTAGACGTCAATACATCTGGACATCTAAATGTCTTTGCGTATAGATTGAGCAAAACCGCAATAACCGCTAAAATTATGCGTCATCGCCTGGCGTTCCCCTCTGTGAGACAGAGGCAGTGAGCGAAGAAAACCCGCCATATCAGGGGTCAGGCAGGAAAAAATCAGGCATAATCCGCTGATTTCCTAACATTTAACGTTTATTAATTAAGGTAACCCATGGCTGAATGGAACGGCGAATATATCAGCCCGTACGCTGAGCACGGTAAGAAGAGCGAGCAGGTCAAGAAGATCACAGTATCAATCCCATTGAGCGTGCTGAAGATTTTAACGGATGAGCGTACCCGTCGTCAGGTGAACAACCTGCGTCACGCCACCAACAGCGAGCTGCTTTGCGAAGCCTTTTTACATGCCTTTACGGGCCAACCGCTGCCGGATGACGTCGACCTGCGCAAAGAGCGTAGTGATGAGATTCCGGAAGAAGCAAAAGCAATCATGCGCCAGATGGGTGTCGATCCGGATACCTGGGAGTATTGATCTTTCAGCCATAAAAAAACCCAGCCGAAGCTGGGTTTTTTCTTGCCGCCGAACCCGCAGGTTCAGGTGCCTTTTAATCTTATTTTTTAGCGCCTGGCACGCTGAAACGCTTGTTAAAGCGGTCAACACGGCCACCAGTTGCCACTTCACGCTGCTTACCGGTATAGAACGGGTGGCATTTGCCACAAACGTCCAGGTTCAGTTCGTGAGTCAGTGTTGAACGGGTGTGGATCTCGTTGCCGCAGGTACATTTGATAGTAACTGCTTCGTATTTCGGGTGAATACCTTGTTTCATGGGAAACCTCATTGAAGGCCGTGTCGCTCTCCGTGCCAGGCTTTAACCTGCACAGCACCACACGCGATTGAACATTATAGGGTGTACTCCGGCCAGATATTTCTCACCGAAGGCGGCATATTATACAGGTAAGTTTCGATTGCTGCAAATATCTGCTGAGATACCCGCCATCAGGGTCAGCGTGTACACTAGCTTCCCCGATCATTGAGCCGGAAAGAGAGAGTTATGCCCGTAGTCCAGGTCGCCCTGCCCGTCCCCTTGCCCCGCCTGTTTGATTATCTGCCGCCACAGGGCGCGCAGCCGGTCATTGGTGGTCGCGTGAGTGTGCCCTTTGGCAATCGCAGGATGATCGGGATTGTGGTCGCCTTTCGTGACAGCAGCGATCTGCCGGAAGCACAACTCAAGCGCGTGATCGAGGTACTGGATAGTGAATCCCTCTATCCAGCATCGCTGTGGCGCATCCTTAACTGGGCCGCCAGCTATTATCATTCGCCGCAGGGAGAGGTACTGAGTCACGCTATTCCGGTACTGCTGCGTCAGGGCAAAGCGGCGCAGGACAATCCCTTATGGCGCTGGGAAATCACCGAGCAGGGTCGGGCGACTGCGCCGGAAAGTTTAAAGCGGGCACCGAAACAGCAGCAGGCGCTGGCTGCACTGCGGCAGCAACCGCTCTATCGTCATCAGGTCAGTGAACATGACCTCACGGATGCGACGCTGCAGGCGCTACGTGCCAAAGGGTTATGCGAACTGCATGAGCATCAGCCGCAGATGCACGACTGGCGTACCACTTATGCCGTAAAAGGCGAACGTCTGCGGCTGAATACCGATCAGGCGATGGCCGTGGGTGCGATTCGGGCAGATGATGAACATTATGCAGCCTGGCTGCTGGCGGGCATCACGGGTTCAGGCAAAACCGAGGTTTACCTCAGCGTACTGGAAAATGTGCTGGCACGCGGTAAACAGGCGCTGGTGCTGGTACCGGAGATTGGCCTGACCCCGCAAACTATCGCCCGTTTTCGCGAACGTTTTGATGCGCCCATTGATGTGCTGCACTCCGCATTAAATGACAGTGAGCGGCTGGCGGTCTGGTTACGTGCGCGGCGCGGCGAAACGGCGATTGTGATTGGCACCCGATCGGCGCTGTTTACGCCACTGGCCCGTCCTGGCGTAATTATTATCGATGAAGAGCATGACAGCTCCTATAAACAGCAGGAGGGCTGGCGCTATCAGGCGCGCGATCTGGCCGTCTTCCGCGCACATGAAGAGGATATCCCGATTGTTATGGGATCGGCGACCCCTGCTCTGGAGACACTGCACAATGTCCGCAGCGGCAAGTATCGCCAGCTCGACCTGACAAAACGCGCCGGCAATGCCAGACCGGCACTGCAACAGCTTATCGACTTAAAAGGCGTGCAGTTGATCGGCGGTCTGGCACCGGGCCTGATTGGTAAAATGCGCCAGCATCTGCAGGCCGATAATCAGGTGCTGTTGTTTCTTAACCGCCGCGGCTTTTCGCCCGCCCTGCTCTGTCATGATTGCGGCTGGATTGCTGAGTGTACCCGCTGTGACCGCTACTACACGCTGCATCAGCACCATCGCCAGCTACGCTGCCACCATTGCGACAGCCAGCGTCCGCTGCCTAATCAATGCCCGCAGTGTGGTTCAACCCATTTGCTGCCGGTAGGCGTCGGGACTGAGCAACTGGAGCAGCAGCTCGGCACACTTTTCCCTGGCGTGCCGGTGTCGCGAATCGATCGTGATACCACCAGCCGCAAAGGTGCGCTGGAGCAGCATCTGGCTGACGTTCATCGCGGCGGTGCACGAATCCTTGTCGGCACCCAGATGCTGGCCAAAGGCCACCACTTCCCCGATGTTACGCTGGTGTCGCTGCTGGATGTCGATGGTGCGCTGTTCTCAGCCGATTTTCGTGCGGCGGAACGCTTTGCTCAGCTCTACACCCAGGTCGCCGGTCGTGCTGGCCGTGCCGGCAAACAGGGCGAGGTGTTGCTGCAGACTCACCATCCGGAACATCCGCTGCTGCAGACGCTGTTGCACCAGGGCTATTCGGCGTTCGCCCAGCAGGCCTTGCTGGAGCGACAGGCAGTCCATCTGCCGCCCTGGAGCCGCCATGCGCTGTTCCGCGCTGAAGATATGGATAACCAGCAGGCAGCGGAATTCCTGCAACAACTCCGTAATTTGCTGGAGGCAAGCCCGCTGAACGATAAGGCGATGTGGTTTATGGGTCCGTTGCCTGCCCTGCAGCCAAAACGCAGTGGACGCTGGCGCTGGCAACTGCTGCTGCAGCATCCTTCCCGGCAGCGTCTGCAACAGTTGCTGAGCAGTTCGTTGCCGTTGGTTTCAACACTGCCCGCGGCGCGCAAAGTGAAATGGACGCTGGATATCGACCCTACCGAGAGCTGATTTAAGCTGACACTGCGAGCCAGATCGAAAAATGTCGCATAAGTCACAATTTTTATGCAAATTAAGTAACAACCAGCCGGGCAATCGTTAACAATGTTGCCCGGTTTGCCTTCAGGTCAGGCAGAAACAGAATTGAACGCGCCATAACGCGTCAGGAGCATGTGTTGGAGCAGAATCAACAACCGCCCGCCGCCACGATGAAAGATGTTGCGGAACATGCGGGCGTCTCAACCGCCACCGTATCGCGTGCGCTGATGAATCCGGAGAAGGTTTCTGCGGTCACCCGCCAGAAAGTCGAGCAGGCGGTTGCCGCCGTCGGCTACGCGGCACATGGCCCCACGCGCAACGCCCGTCGTAATGAGACGCGTACCATCCTGGTCATTGTCCCTGACATCTGCGATCCCTTCTTTAGTGAAATCATCCGAGGCGTTGAAGTTACGGCAGCCGAAGAGGGCTATCTGGTGCTGATTGGTGACTGCGCGCATCAGAATCAGCAGGAGAGAACTTTTCTCAACCTGATGGTGACGCGACAGATCGATGGCATGGTGCTGCTCGGCTCAAAGTTGCCTTTTGATGCCAGCATTGATGAGCAACGCAACTTGCCGCCTATGGTAATGGCGAATGAGTTTGCGCCGGAAATGTCACTGCCCACTGTCCACATCGATAACCTGACCGCCGCATTTGAAGCGGTAAATCATTTACTGCAGTTGGGTCACACACATATCGCCTGTATCGCCGGGCCGGAAGAGATGCCGCTCTGCCAGTATCGTTTGCAGGGGTATGTCCAGGCGATGCGTCGCAGCGGGCTGACGGTCGATCCTACCTATATTGTGCGCGGTGACTTCACATTTGAAGCGGGCGTTGCCGCCATGAATCAGCTGATGACCCTGCCGCAACCTCCGCGTGCGCTCTTCTGCCACAGCGATATTATGGCACTTGGGGCGATGAATCAGGCCCGGCGCTGCGGACTGCGGATACCGGAGGACCTCTCTGTGGTCGGATTCGATGACATTGAGCTATCACGTTACTGCGAGCCGCCGCTGACCACGGTCACGCAGCCACGTTACCAGATAGGCCGGGAAGCGATGCTTCTGCTGCTGGATGAGTTAAATGGCAAACGAGTCATCAGCGGATCGCGGCTGCTGGATGCCGGTTTAACCATTCGTGGCAGCACGGCGCGAGCAAAAAAGCGTGAAAAATAAGCGTATTTGTCTGATTTTTTCAGTAGATTCTTAAGGCGAACACTGCTGGTCAAAGTTCCGACCCTTAAGTAACATGGCGGACTCCTTGCCGGGCGCGTAAAAATCATCATTTCGCCCATCTGGCACTATTTTTGAAGGGTATAAGAACGAGAGTGGCACAAAAAGATTACGTAGGCCGCGGGCGTTCAACAGGGACGCGTCGCAAAAAAAGCCCCAGCCGTGGCAAGAAGAGCAAAGGCGGTTCGGGAACATCTAAATTGATGATTGTACTGGCGGTCGCAGTGTTGGTGACCTTTGCCGGTGGTTTATGGTTCCTGGCGCATCACAAAAAAGAGGACGTGCCGGTCATTACGGATCATAAAGCCAACGGCAATGGCCTGCCGCCGAAGCCAGAAGAGCGCTGGAAATATATTAAAGAGCTGGAGAACCGTCAGGTCACTGTGCCGACACCTATCGAACCCTCTTCGGGTGGCGAAGTGAAGTCGCAGACACAGCTGACCGACGAGCAGCGCCAGTTGCTGGAGCAGATGCAGGCGGATATGCGTCAGCAGCCGACGCAGCTCAACGAAGTGCCGTGGAACGAACAGACGCCGGCGCAACGTCAGCAGACACTGCAGCATCAGCAGCAGTTGCAACAACTGCAACGTCAGCAGCAGCAGGTTCAGCAACAACAGCAGCAGCAACAGGTTCAGCAGCAACGTCAGCAGTTGCAGGCTCAGCAGCAACAGCAACGCCAGCAGCAGTTGCAGCAACAACAACAGCGCCAGCAACAGCAGCAATTACAACAACAGCAACGTCAGCAGCAGCAGCAGCAGCAGCAGCAGCAAAACGTACAGCGCCAGACGCAGCCAGCACCTGTTACGCGTGAACCGGAAGTGCAGCCAAAACCGCAGGAGACCGCGAAAGCGAAACCGGCGGAGAAAGCCTCTTCGCAGCGCTGGATGGTGCAGTGTGGTTCGTTTAAGGGCACTGACCAGGCTGAATCGGTGCGCGCTGGCTTAGCCTTTGAAGGATTTGAAAGCCGTATTACCACCGGTGGCGGCTGGAATCGTGTGGTTATCGGTCCTTATAAAGACCGCGCCTCCGCTGACAGCACCCTGAAGCGCCTGCGCAGTTCCGGACACTCCAGCTGTATTCCGCTCTCCGTCGGGGGTTGAAACCCGTCAAACCCGCCCCATATCTGTTGCATGATACTCCGCGCCCGGTGCGCGGAGTCCTTTTCCGACTGCAACAAGGGGTCTGCCCGTGACAACAATAGTAAGTGTACGACGCAACGGCCAGGTAGTGATTGGCGGTGATGGCCAGGCTACGCTCGGCAATACCGTGATGAAAGGCAACGTTAAAAAAGTGCGTCGTTTATACAACGATAAAGTGATTGCCGGATTTGCTGGCGGCACCGCAGACGCCTTCACCCTGTTTGAACTTTTCGAACGTAAACTGGAAATGCATCAGGGCCATCTGGTGAAAGCTGCGGTGGAACTGGCTAAAGACTGGCGTACTGACCGTATGCTGCGTCGCCTTGAAGCCTTACTGGCCGTCGCGGATGAATCAGCTTCACTGATCATCAGCGGTAACGGTGACGTCATCCAGCCTGAAAACGATCTGATCGCCATCGGCTCCGGTGGGCCTTTCGCCCAGGCAGCGGCACGTGCGCTGCTGGAGAATACCGAGATGGGCGCGCGCGACATCGTCGAAAAGTCGCTGAATATCGCGGGTGATATCTGCATCTACACTAACCACAACGTTAATTTCGAAGAATTAACGTCTAAGTCGTAAGGGTATAAATATGTCTGAGATGACTCCTCGCGAAATCGTCAGCGAACTGAACCGCTTTATCATCGGCCAGGACAGCGCTAAGCGCGCCGTGGCTATTGCACTGCGTAACCGCTGGCGCCGCATGCAGCTCGACGAAGAGCTGCGCCATGAAGTGACCCCTAAAAATATCCTGATGATCGGTCCGACCGGTGTCGGTAAAACCGAGATCGCGCGTCGTCTGGCTAAGCTGGCCAATGCGCCGTTTATCAAAGTAGAGGCGACCAAATTTACCGAAGTCGGTTATGTCGGTAAGGAAGTTGACTCTATCATTCGTGACCTGACCGATTCGGCCATTAAGATGGTGCGCAGTCAGGCGATTGAAAAGAACAAATATCGTGCCGAAGAGATGGCGGAAGAGCGCATTCTTGATGTGCTGATTCCACCAGCAAAAAACAACTGGGGCCAGTCAGAGCAGAGCGCTGAACCCTCTGCAGCACGCCAGTCGTTCCGCAAGAAGCTGCGCGAAGGCCAGCTGGACGATAAAGAGATTGAGATCGACCTGGCCGCCAGCAGCCCTGGCGTCGAAATCATGGCCCCTCCGGGCATGGAAGAGATGACCAGCCAGCTGCAGTCGATGTTCCAGAACCTCGGCGGCCAGAAACAGAAAGCCCGCAAGCTGAAGATCAAAGAAGCGATGAAGCTGCTGATCGAAGAAGAAGCGGCCAAACTGGTTAACCCGGAAGAGCTTAAGCAGGACGCGATTGATGCCGTTGAGCAGCACGGTATCGTGTTTATCGATGAGATCGACAAAATCTGTAAGCGCGGCGGCCAGAATGCCGGCGGCCCGGATGTCTCACGCGAAGGCGTTCAGCGCGACCTGCTGCCGCTGGTGGAAGGCTGCACCGTCTCCACCAAGCATGGTATGGTGAAAACGGACCACATTCTGTTTATCGCCTCAGGCGCGTTCCAGGTTGCCAGCCCTTCCGATCTAATCCCGGAACTGCAGGGTCGTCTGCCCATCCGTGTTGAGCTGCAGGCGCTGACCGTGAACGATTTCCAGCGCATCCTGACCGAGCCGAATGCCTCGATTACCGTGCAGTACAAAGCCCTGATGAATACCGAGGGCGTGAACATTGAGTTCACCGAAGAGGGTATTCGCCGGATCGCTGAAGCCGCATGGCAGGTCAACGAAACCACCGAAAACATCGGTGCGCGCCGTCTGCACACTGTGCTGGAGCGTCTGATGGAAGATATTTCGTATGACGCCAGCGATCGTCATGGTGAATCCGTTACCATCGATGCTGACTATGTCGGTAAACATCTGGATGAACTGGTGGCTGACGAAGACCTTAGCCGCTTCATTCTCTGATCCACTGATTCAGCGCTTTTCAGAAGCCCAGCCCACCCGGCTGGGCTTTTTTATGCATGTTCTTGATCGAACGATGCTTTTTTCATACTGATGATTTTGCCAACAATCTGCATATAGCGATATACTTACCCTTCCTGTGGCAAACAGACGAAACCCTTATGAAATACGATACATCTGAACTCTGCGATATCTACCATGAAGAAGTGAATGTTGTTGAACCGCTTTTTTCAAATTTTGGTGGGCGCACTTCATTCGGTGGTCAGATTACCACAGTGAAATGCTTTGAAGACAACGGCTTACTCTACGATCTGCTGGAAGAGAATGGCCGGGGTCGGGTACTGGTGATTGATGGCGGCGGCTCAGTGCGCCGTGCACTGGTGGATGCGCAGCTGGCACGTCTGGCGGCAACCAACGAGTGGGAAGGTCTGGTGATTTACGGTTCGGTACGCCAGGTTGATGAGCTGGAAGAGCTGGAGATTGGCATTCAGGCGATTGCCGCGATTCCGGCAGGCGCTGCGGGTGAAGGGATTGGCGAAAGCGATGTGCGCGTTAATTTCGGCGGCGTCACCTTCTTCTCCGGCGACCATCTCTATGCCGACAACACCGGTATCATTCTGTCAGAGGATGCGCTGGACCTCGAATAGGCCAGACATGAAAACGGGTGCCTGAGCACCCATTTTTCACATCAGCTGAGGCTTCAAACCTCTTCCATTTTTCCCAGCAATGCACGCAGACGTTCCTGCCACACGTGTTGCTCTTCTTTCAGGTGCTGATTTTCACGCATCAGCGCATCGTGGTTGCCCGCGACTTGTTGCGCATCGTTACGCAGTGAGTTGTTCTGCTCTTTCAGCTCTTCGATTTCCATCTGCAACAGGGTGATGGTATCAATCGCCTGCTGTACTTTCGCTTCCAGTTTCTCAAACACTTCAAATGACATCTTTCTGACCTCTCCTAAATTCCTGCAAGGCGTTGATGATGCCAGCTTAAGCCAGCAACGTTGTCCCGATTGTATGTAGCCTCACCCCGCAAGTCCAGCAACGCGGCCGCTGCGGGCGTAGTCTGTAACACTTTTCAGCCAATCCCTGAATTTACGCTGCGCTGACTGCGACGGCTTTCTGGTACGGGTGCGTTATCCCCGTCCTCAGGCGCGAATATTGGCTAAGGAAAGCCAGAATACGCGAAAACGCGCATTTTTATGACGCAGTACACAAAAAACGATTTCGCTATTTCTCGTTTATGTTCGTTAACGATAAATTCACACCAGCCCTACATTAAAGCTGGGTGCCTCATGGAATGAGAACAAAAACTGATAAAATTTAACCTCGCTTCAGGAACCACTATTATGAGTCAGACAACTAACACGCTCAAAGGTCAGTGTATTGCCGAATTTCTGGGGACAGGCTTGATTATTTTCTTTGGCGCAGGCTGTGTGGCTGCACTGAAACTCGCCGGTGCCGCCTTCGGTCAGTGGGAAATCTGCATCATCTGGGGTCTTGGCGTTTCCATGGCCGCCTACCTCACCGCAGGCATTTCGGGCGCGCACCTGAACCCGGCAATCACTGTTGCACTCTGCCTGTTTGCTAATTTTGAAGGACGTAAAGTTCTGCCTTATATCGTATCGCAGATTGCCGGTGCCTTTTGTGCCGCGGCGCTGGTATACGGTCTCTACTACAGCCTGTTTTTTGATTATGAGCAGAGCCACCAGATGGTGCGCGGCACGGTTGAAAGTCTCGACCTGGCAGGCATCTTCTCAACCTACCCTAATCCACATATCGGTGTCGGCCAGGCCTTCCTGGTTGAGATGGTCATCACTGCAGTATTAATGGCGGTCATTATGGGTCTGACGGATGACGGCAACGGCATTCCACGTGGCCCACTGGCTCCACTGCTGATTGGCCTGCTGGTTGCGGTTATCGGTGGCTCAATGGGTCCTCTGACCGGCTTCGCCCTTAACCCGGCTCGTGATTTCGGACCGAAGATCTTCGCATGGCTGGCAGGCTGGGGTAACGTTGCCTTTACCGGTGGTCGTGACATCCCTTACTTCCTCGTGCCGATTTTTGGCCCGCTGGTCGGTGCCTGCCTGGGTGCAGTAGGTTATCGCACACTGATTGGTCGCTACCTGCCAGGTACCGCCCAGGAACCTGCAAGCGTTCCAGCAGACAAACCGGTTGCACGCGCTCAGCAGCGTAAAGCGTAAGTTTCACCTTTTATCATCAGGACAGAATTTATGACTACCACAGATAAAAAATATATTGTCGCGCTCGATCAGGGCACAACCAGCTCCCGCGCCGTCGTTCTCGACCACGACTCTAATATCGTCGCGGTATCACAGCGCGAATTCACCCAGATCTACCCGAAAGCGGGCTGGGTTGAACATGATCCAATGGATATCTGGGCTTCACAAAGCTCAACGCTGGTTGAAGTGCTGGCCCATGCCGACATCCGCTCTGATGAGATTGCGGCAATCGGTATCACCAACCAGCGCGAAACCGCTATCGTCTGGGAAAAAGAGACCGGTAAGCCGATCTACAACGCCATCGTCTGGCAGGATCCCCGCACCGCCGACTACTGTCACAAACTGAAGAAAGAGGGTCTGGAAGAGTATATCCAGCACACCACTGGTCTGGTGATTAACCCCTACTTCTCCGGAACCAAAGTGAAGTGGATTCTGGATCACGTTGAAGGCTCTCGTGAGCGTGCAAAACGTGGCGAGCTGCTGTTTGGTACCGTCGATACCTGGCTGGTCTGGAAAATGACCCAGGGCCGCGTGCATATCACCGACTATACCAACGCCTCCCGTACCATGATGTTTAACATCCATAAGCTGGAGTGGGATCAGCGTATGCTGGATATCCTGGATATCCCGCGTGAAATGCTGCCAGAAGTGAAGTCCTCTTCTGAAGTCTATGGTCAGACCAACATCGGCGGTAAAGGCGGTACACGTATTCCAATCGCCGGTATTGCCGGTGACCAGCAGGCTGCGCTGTATGGCCAGCTCTGTGTTCAGCCTGGCATGGCGAAAAACACCTACGGCACCGGCTGCTTTATGCTGATGAACACCGGTACTGAAGCGGTAACCTCAACGCACGGTCTGCTGACCACTATCGCCTGTGGCCCGCGCGGTGAAGTGAACTATGCACTGGAAGGGGCTGTATTTATCGGTGGCGCCTCTATTCAGTGGCTGCGCGATGAGATGAAGCTGATCAGTGAAGCTGCTGACTCTGAATACTTCGCGATGAAGGTGAAAGACACCAACGGCGTTTACATGGTGCCTGCTTTCACCGGCCTGGGCGCCCCTTACTGGGACCCGTATGCCCGTGGTGCTATCTTCGGCCTGACCCGTGGTGCTAATGCTAACCACATCATCCGTGCGACGCTGGAGTCAATCGCTTATCAGACGCGCGACGTGCTGGAAGCGATGCAGAACGATGCCAACACCCGCCTGCAGGCGCTGCGTGTGGATGGTGGCGCGGTTTCCAACAACTTCCTGATGCAGTTCCAGTCAGACATCCTCGGCACCCGTGTTGAGCGTCCGGAAGTGCGTGAAGTCACCGCGCTGGGTTCTGCTTATCTGGCAGGTCTGGCCGTCGGCTTCTGGCAGGATCTGGATGAAGTCCGCTCTAAAGCAGTTATTGAGCGTGAATTCCGTCCAAGCCTGGAAACCACCGAGCGTAACTTCCGTTATGCTGGCTGGAAAAAAGCTGTAGCCCGCGCCCAGGCGTGGGAAGAACAAGAGTAATATCAATGCCCGCGACCGTTGCTGTCGCGGGCCTTTTCCCCGCTCCACTCCCCCGCTGTGTTACACTGCCTGCCTGTTTTTTGTCAGGTAGATGCCATGAAACGAGAACTTGCCATTGAATTTTCCCGCGTAACCGAAGCTGCCGCCCTGGCAGGCTATCACTGGTTAGGACGCGGCGACAAAAATGCGGCTGACGGCGCGGCTGTCCATGCCATGCGTCATGTCCTGAACTCCATTGAAATCGACGGTCAGATTGTGATCGGTGAAGGCGAAATCGACGAAGCTCCGATGCTCTATATCGGTGAAAAAGTCGGTACCGGCCGCGGCGATGCGGTCGACATTGCGGTCGATCCGATTGAAGGCACCCGCATGACGGCGCTTGGCCAGGCTAATGCG
Organism: Pantoea sp. OVA07A; assembly: GCF_019969975.1. Classification (NCBI taxonomy): domain Bacteria; kingdom Pseudomonadati; phylum Pseudomonadota; class Gammaproteobacteria; order Enterobacterales; family Erwiniaceae; genus Pantoea; species Pantoea sp. OVA07A. The sequence continues at coordinate 34,410 of NZ_JAHXYM010000009.1, forward strand.
CTGGCGGTGATGGCCGTGGGCGATAAGGGCAGCTTTCTGCACGCACCCGACATGTACATGGAAAAACTGATTGTTGGCCCCACAGCGCGTGGAGAGATCGATCTCGACCTGCCGCTGGAAACCAACCTGCGTAACATCGCCATCGCGATGAATAAGCCGCTGTCGCAGCTAACCGTGTCGATTCTGGCAAAGCCGCGTCATGACGCAGTGATCGGCCAGTTGCAGCAGCTGGGCGTGCGGGTGTTTACCTTCCCGGATGGCGATGTCGCCGCCTCCATTCTGACCTGTATGCCGGACAGCGAAGTCGATGTGATGTATGGCATCGGCGGCGCACCGGAAGGCGTGGTCTCTGCGGCGGTGATCCGCGCGCTGGATGGGGATATGCAGGGCCGGTTGCTGGCGCGTCACCACGTGAAAGGCGACAGCGCTGAAAACCGTCTGCTGGGTGAGCAGGAGCTGCAGCGCTGTGCAGAGATGGGGATTGAAGCGGGCAAAAAGCTGACGCTGAATGAGATGGCTCGCAATGACAATGTGGTGTTTGCCGCCACCGGCATTACCAGTGGCGAACTCCTGAAAGGCATTACGCGTCAGGGCAATATCGCCACCAGCGAGACCCTGCTGATTCGCGGTAAATCACGCACCATCCGCCGTATTCAGTCGATTCACTATCTCGACCGTAAAGATCCGGCGCTCCATCCCTTTATCCTGTAACCGGCTGGTTGCCGCGCTCCGGCTGACGTGAGAGCGGCAACCAGCAGAGCAGCATCACCAGCGCCGTGAAGAACATCAGCATGCCAAGGCTGAACTGATCGCGCTGCGGCATTATGGCTGACAGCCACGCCACCAGGCCCGATCCCAGGTTCTGCATCCCGCCAATCAGCGCGCCCGCGCTACCCGCCAGCCAGGCATAAGGCTCCATCGCGCCTGAAGTCGCCAGCGGGAACAGCATGCCAGCCCCAAAGAAGAACAGCGCAGCCGGGACCAGCAGCGTCCAGATATTCATCACGCCGAACCATGCCGGGATCCACATCAGGATGCCCGCCAGCAGGCAGCTATTTACGCCCAACCACATCAGACTGTGCCATGAACCCTGCTCGCGACCGGCAAACCAGGCACCAAAAAATGCTGCCGGAATCGGCAGGATGAACAGGATGCTGACGGTCAGGCTGTGCAGGCCGAGCACGCCGCCCAGCAGAACGCCACAGCTCGACTCAAATACCGCAATCCCGGCCAGCGCGCCAATCAGCAGCACAATGTAGCGAACGAAATTCGCGTCACTGAGCAGGCGGGCGTAGCGTTTAAAGAAAGGGGTCACTTCCGCACTCTGCGGTCGGGTCTCCGGCAGCCAGCGTGCCATTGAAACGGTTACCGCCAGACAAAGCAGCAGCAGAAAGGCAAAGCAGGCGTGCCAGCCAAAGAGCTGCGTCAGCAGTGCACCAATCACCGGCGCCAGCAGCGGGCTGACCAGAATGCCCATATTAAGCAGGCTGTTAGCGCGGCGCAGTGCGTGCCCCTCGTAGAGATCGCGCGGCATGGTGCGGGCCATCACGCCAGCTACGCCGGTGCCCAGTCCCTGAACAGCGCTGCCGAACACCAGCATATCGAGCGACGTCGCCATCAGTGCCGTGATTGCGCCGATCATAAAGATCATCATGCCCGCCAGAATCACCGGACGACGACCGATGCTGTCTGACAGCGGGCCATAGATCAGCTGGGATCCGCCATAGGTCATCAGATAGGCCGCCATCACACGCTGCAGCGCGCCATCCCGCACATTCAGAGCATCCGCCATCACCGACATCGCCGGGACGTAGATAGTCTGTGCCATCTGCCCTACTGCCACCAGCACAATGAGCATCACCAGCAGCGGGCGATTTTCGAGTTTAGTCATCATGATTATGCAAAATTTCTTTCTGTGAAAGGAGGTTAAAACAGCGGTTCACCCGCCAGTCATCTTGTTATGGCGGGCAAAATATCAGGATTAGATGACAAAGCGAGAGGTAAGCGAAAAGGTCACGGCTTGCGCCTGTCAAGTTTATGAGCCAGCCTGTAAAGACAAAGTAACAGTTTGTCGATTAGAGCCTTTGCCCCGGCGCAGGCTGGCAATCTCACCGGGCAGCCGCGAAAATAGTGACCTGCCTGAATAATCAACAACCAGGGAGTGATTATGGCTGAGTGGGTCAATGCTGAAGTAAAGGAAGTGAAAAACTGGACGGATGCGCTGTTCAGTCTCCGGGTAAAAGCGCCCATCGATCCCTTTATCGCCGGGCAATTTGCCAAGCTGGCACTGGAAATCGACGGTGAGCGGGTACAGCGCGCTTACTCTTACGTCAATGCGCCGAAAGATGATCTGCTGGAGTTCTACCTGGTCACCGTGCCAGAGGGCAAACTGAGTCCACATCTGCAGGCACTTCGGCCTGGCGATCAGGTGATGGTCACCAAAGAAGCGGCAGGATTCTTTGTGCTGGATGAGGTCCCTGAATGCAAAACCTTATGGATGCTGGCAACCGGCACCGCTATTGGCCCCTACCTGTCGATGCTACAGCAGGGCGAAGGGCTGGATCGCTTTGAAAACATCGTGCTGGTCCATGCTGCACGCTATGCGGCCGACCTGAGCTTTTTGCCGTTGATGCAGCAGCTGCAACAACATTATCAAGGCAAGCTGCACATCCAGACGGTGGTGAGTCGCGAAGAGATCGCCGGTTCGCTGACTGGCCGGGTCCCGGCGTTGATCGAAAACGGTGAGCTGGAGCGCGCCACCGGGTTAAGCCTGGATGCCGACAGCAGCCATGTGATGCTGTGCGGCAACCCGCAGATGGTGCGTGACACTCAGCAATTACTGAAAGAGACGCGCGAGATGCGCAAGCACCTGAAGCGTAAGCCGGGCCATATCACCAGCGAACATTACTGGTGAGCCGTTTGCCGGTATCGCACCGGCTGAGTCGCGGTACCAAACCGGTTAGCGCCGGGGGTACCGCGAAAGAGACCGAGATCGAGTAGCAGGCCAGCCAGTAACACAAACGGAATGGCGCGACCCAACAGCCAGGGCAGTATGCCGTCCAGCATGCTCCAGTTCCCTGCCACCAACAGCCAGGCAACAATCACCAGAAATCCCCAGTAGCCGCGGCGATTACGATCGTGCAACCGTTTAACGATAACCGCGCTGGCGGGCCACAGCAGGCAGACCACGCCAAAGGCCGCCATCTGAGTATCAAGCCAGTCGTTAGCCGCTAACGCGAATAACAGGGTTGTTGTCAGCAACCAGACCGCCTGCCAGATCCAGAAATCACGTCGTCCCAGCCGGCCGCGCCAGGAAAAACACCATTGTTGTAACGTCATGCATTATCATCCAGAGAGAAGAGAACCGCTGCGGTTTTGACCTTGCGGATAAAAACCGTTTTAATTTGCGCCTGAGTTTACGGGTTAGGATCGACAAAATGAAGAATTTGCCTGGCGCACTGCTGTTATCGTTTGCGCTGACGGTTCCGGTCTTTGCCGCCGATCCGCCACCGCAGGATCGGGCCGATGCGTTGCCCACCGCCCCCTATCTGCTGGCGGGCGCTCCCACCTTTGATATGACTATCGGCCAGTTCCGCGAAAAGTATAATCAGGCCAACGGGGCGCTGATGCTGCCGGAATATCGCGCCATTGATAATCGGGGTGACAAAAGCACCCTGACGCGCGCCGCCAGCAAAATCAATGAAACTCTCTATGCGTCTACCGCGCTGGAGCCCGGTACCGGCAAAATTAAGACGCTGCAGATTACCTGGCTACCGTTGCCAGGTCCGGATCAGAACGCCTCACAGCAAAAAGCGCTGGCCTACATGAGCGCCATGTTGCGCTTCTTTGTACCGGGACTGAGCGCCGATGAGGGACGTAAAAAGCTGGAGGGTTTGCTGAAGCAAGGTAAGGATTTACCCTACTTTGCGCAGGTCGAGGGCGCGTTGCGTTTTGTGGTGGCTGACAACGGCGACAAGGGGCTGACCTTCGCCGTTGAGCCGGTCAAACTGGCGCTCGCCAGCCCCTGATGATGAGGCCGAAAATGACGAAAAGCAAAGCCATCGCTACATTTGATCTCTATACTGTCTGGCAGACAACGCTGCCAGCTGGCAGCGATTTTTCATGTATCGCTTTATGCGGAGGATAGAATGCGACATCCACTGGTTATGGGTAACTGGAAGTTGAATGGCAGCAAGCAGATCACAGCTGAACTGATCGCCGGTCTGCGCAAGGAACTGTCTGGCGTTGAGGGTTGTGGCGTCGCCATTGCACCGCCAGCTCTCTATCTCGAGCAGGCAAAACACGCCATCTCCGGTAGCCACATCGCACTGGGTGCGCAGAACGTAGACGTTAACCTGTCTGGTGCGTTTACCGGTGAAGTTTCCGCAGAGATGCTGAAAGATATCGGCGCGAAATATATCATTATCGGTCACTCAGAGCGCCGCACTTACCACAAAGAGAGCGACGAATTCATCGCGAAGAAATACGCGGTGCTGAAGTCAGTGGGCCTGGTACCGGTGCTGTGCATTGGTGAAACCGAAGCGGAAAACGAAGCGGGTAAAACCGAAGAAGTCTGCGCTCGTCAGCTGGATGCCGTTCTGGAAACTCAGGGCGCCGAAGCGTTTAAAGATGCGGTCATCGCGTATGAGCCAGTCTGGGCCATCGGTACCGGCAAATCTGCCACCCCTGCTCAGGCTCAGGCCGTTCACAAATTCATTCGTGACCATATCGCGAAGAAAGATGCGGCTATCGCAGAACAGGTCATCATCCAGTACGGCGGCTCAGTTAACGATAAAAATGCGGCTGAGCTCTTCACCCAGCCTGACATCGATGGCGCGCTGGTTGGCGGTGCCTCACTGAAAGCGGACGCTTTCGCTGTGATCGTTAAAGCTGCTGCGGCTGCAAAAAGCGCCTAAGCAGTAAACGTACCGATTAAAGGCGGCTTAAGCCGCCTTTTTTATGGGCGCTATCAGCTGACAGGCGTGATCCTGTACCTCCTCCGCCGAACCGCTGTTCAGCAGCAGCCAGTTTCGCTCTATCGCCATCAGCACCAGTCGTCCATCACTTAATTCAGCCAGTGCCAGCCCATATTTCCCCATCTCACTGCGCGCCTCTGGCCGCTCATCGGCCAGTCGGATAAACGCACTCTGCCGGGTCAGCTCGTCCGGGGTCAATGCACGCAGCCAGTAGCGGTGCTTACGCAGCGTGATGCTCTGCCACCGCCCGCTAAGCTGCGGCGTCAGCTGATCAAGCTGCTGACGCACATCGGGTCGCAGGCAGGAGATATGAATATGGAGCTGATTCTGCGTGCGGCCATATTGTGAATTGATAGCCAGTGACAGGACCCGATCATCAATAGGTGAGCCGCGTCGCTGCGCAAGCAGAGTCCGCTCATCCCATGCAAGGGCAAAGTAGTTGGGCGTAGCGGATTGCAGTAACCGCGGGCTTTCGATGCCGGTGATCCTGTCGAGCGGGATCAGCAGATACTGCAACGGCCCGTGCATATCTTTCAGCATGGCATAGCGATGCCGCTGATCGACGCGCTGACAGGGCGCAGGTTCTCCACCACTCTGCTGGTGAGGCAGACATTTCTCGCTGACGATCTGCCACAGCGCATCACTGTTCTTTTTGAAATGCAGTGCGGCAGCCAACATCCCCGCAATGACCAGTACCAGCAGAACCGCAACCAGGCGGGTTGCACGACGATGTGTCGGCATAACAACGCTTCCTGAATGGCTTAGCAGCCTGCATCCTCGCCTGGCGAGAAAAAAATGTCACGGGGAATTCTGGCAGATAACCCAGCGGCTGGGCGGAGAAGGAGAAAAGGCGTGGTTGTGGGGGATAAGCGGTCAGCGCAGGAATGCGCTGACCGCAACGCATTACGGTTTCATGACCTGGTCATAGCTGCCGCCATCGGCGAAGTGGGCTTTCTGAGCCTGTGTCCAGCCACCAAACTTGTCCTGAATGGTAAACAGCTTCACTGGCGCAAAGGTGCTGGCGAATTTCTTCGCGACTTCAGCATCACGCGGACGGTAGTAGTTCTGTGCAGCGATAGTCTGGCCTTCTGGCGAGTAGAGGTATTTCAGATAAGCGTCGGCGACTTTACGCGTCCCCTTTTCATCTACCACTTTATCGACCACCGACACGGTCGGTTCCGCCAGAATCGATTCGCTCGGAGTGACAATCTCGAACTTGTCTTTGCCCAGCTTGTTAACCGCCAGATAGGCTTCGTTTTCCCAGGCGATCAGCACATCACCAATCCCGCGCTCAACGAAGGTGTTGGTTGCGCCGCGTGCGCCGGAATCCTGCACTTCAACGTTTTTAAACAGCGCTCTGACGTAAGCCAGCGCTTTAGCCTGATCGCCGTTGTTATGATCCAGCGCCCAGCCCCAGGCCGCCAGATAGTTCCAGCGTGCGCCGCCGGACGTTTTCGGGTTAGGGGTAATAACAGATACGCCTGGCTTCGTCAGGTCGCTCCAGTCATGGATGCCTTTAGGGTTATCTTTACGAACCAGGAAGACAATGGTCGAGGTGTAGGGCGCAGAGTTGTCCGGCAGACGCTGAATCCAGTTTTTATCAATACGACCGCGTTCTGCAATGGCATCAACATCCGATTGCAACGCCAGTGTGACTACATCCGCCCGAATGCCGTTAATCACGGAGGTTGCCTGCTTACCGGAACCGCCATGCGACTGACGGACCACGACATTATCGCCGGTTTCCTGTTTGTAGTGCGCACTGAACGCTTTGTTGTACTGTTCGTACAGCTCACGCGTTGGATCGTAGGAAACGTTTAACAGCTGAATGTCTTTCGCCAGAACGCTGGTTGAGGCCAGCAACAGGGTAACGCCGATACTCCACTTGTTCATTACGCACTCTCCCAATGTCGTTATGGGCTAAGCGTGACATAAACCAATACAGAGCTAAAAGAATTAAAAATAAGCTGTTATAACCATGGGGAATATAGAGGCGGGATGCCGGGGCGCGCCAGGTCGCACACCCCGCAGAGGAATTAATAGAGTTTTTTCGCGGTGTCGAGCCAGTCGCGTTTGAACGGACGCTTCATATTTTCAATGGCGTCGACGATGTCGTGATGCACCATCTTCTCGTTCTGAATACCGACGCAACGGCCGCCGTAGCCCTGCATCAGCAGTTCAATAGAGTAGGCCCCCATGCGTGAGGCCAGAATACGGTCATACGCACAAGGTGCACCGCCACGCTGAATGTGGCCCAGAACGGTAGAACGGGTTTCACGCTTGGTTTCTGTTTCGATGAAACGCGCCAGATCGTCGATATCGCAGATGTGCTCGGTAATCGCCACGATAGCGTGCTTTTTACCTTTGGCGATGCCCGCTTTGATTTCCGCTACCAGCTCTTCACGGGTATACGGGAACTCCGGCAGTACGATGAACTCACAGCCACCCGCAATGGCGGCTGCCAGTGTCAGATCGCCACAGTAGCGACCCATCACTTCCACAATCGAAATACGCTGATGCGATGAAGAGGTATCACGCAGGCGGTCAATCGCTTCAACCACGGTTTCCAGTGCAGTGAAATAACCGATAGTGTAATCCGTTCCGGCAACGTCGTTATCGATGGTGCCTGGCAGACCAATGCACGGGAAGCCCATTTCAGTCAGGCGCTTAGCCCCCATGTAGGAACCGTCACCACCAATAACAACCAGCGCATCAATGCCGCGCTTTTTCATGTTCTCAATGGCAACCTGACGCACATCTTCATTACGGAATTCAGGGAAGCGTGCTGAGCCCAGGAAAGTGCCGCCGCGGTTAATCATGTCTGAAACGCTGTAGCGATCAAGATTGATCATGCGATCTTCGTACAATCCCAGGTAACCGTCATAGATCCCAAAAACTTCCAGTCCTTCACTCAGCGCGGAACGCACCACGCCACGAATAGCTGCGTTCATGCCTGGGGCGTCACCGCCGCTGGTTAATACACCAATTTTTTTGATCATGACAACCTCTGGATTGTTCAAAACTAAGGGTTAATCCTGCCTGTCGATCGCTGCTGAAGCTCATTTTACGACTCGCGCGACACGTGATGGCAGATAGTATATCAAAGGCTTGCTGCTGAATTGATTCAGGTCAGACAACTTTTCACTATTTTTTGCAGCAATGTTAGCGTTACGTCATCCCTGCCGTATCGATTTGATTCATTTAAGTTAAAAACCTAAAGAATCCTCTCTCTCGAACGGTACCACAGAACAGGGATCCTGATGGATAATTACGTCTGAGCCGGGAAATTCTTTGCGTAACGCCTTCTCAACCTGATCGGCTACCCGATGCGCCTGCACCAGTGGCAGCTGATCTTCCAGTTCCAGATGCAGCTGAATAAATTTGGTCGGCCCGGACTGACGGGTTCGCAGATCGTGAACGCCCTGCACCTGCGGCCAGTTTGTCGCAAGCGTCAGGATTTGCTGCCGTTCCTCTTCCGGTAACGCGCGATCCAGCAATGACTGAACCGCCTCGTAGCCCATACGCAGTGCGCTGTAGAGAATAAAAATACCAATGCCCAGCGCAAACAGGGCATCCGCCCGGGCAAAGCCATAGCTGCTCAGCACCAGCGCAACCAAAATAGCGCCATTCATGATGACGTCGGACTGATAGTGCAGCATGTCAGCCCGGATCGCCTGGCTGCGGGTTTTACGAACCACCCAGCGCTGAAAGGCCACCAGCACCAGCGTTGAGCTCAGCGCCACCACGGTCACTACAATACCGACGCCGGGCGCCCGCAACTCATTGGGCGTCGCCAGATGCTGCAGGCCGGTCAGAAACAGAAACAGCGCCGACCCGGAAATAAACATACTTTGCGCCAGCGCTGCCAGCGACTCCGCTTTGCCGTGCCCGAAAGTATGATCTTCGTCAGCGGGCTGCAGAGCATAACGCACCACCAGCAGATTGGTCAGCGAGGCGGCGATATCCACCAGTGAATCCACCAGAGAGGCCAGTAAACTCACCGAACCGGTGTACCACCAGGCAAAAATTTTCACGAGCAACAGCAAAGACGCAAGAATGGTCGCGCCGAGCGCAGCACGCTTTACCAGTCGGCCATAAGAGGGTTGCATGCCAGGTTCCCTGTGCGGCATCAGTGATGATGCGCACCAAAATGAATGAATGGCTCAAGTTTAACATCGGGAGGCGGGCACTGCTTAGCGGGTCGATCAACGGATCAGGCTTTTTTGGGAAGGCGCGACAGGTACAAAAAAACAAGCCCCGGCCTCTGTGGGAGGTCGGGGCAAAGTGTCATACACATCAGTACCAGGCCACATTCAGGCCCAGGTCTGGGCTGAGAAAGGGGCGGCGACTACTTTTTGCCGCCTTTTTTCCCGGCTTCTGATGCTTTTTCACGATCGTTTTTGAAATTTCCGCCGCCGCTACTCTGGCCGCCTTTCTTACCGGCTTCAGACGCTTTTTGCGGATTATCTGCGAAATTACCTGAACCACCACGATGCTCTGCCATAACTTACTCCGTTAATAGATTCATTCAGGACTACATAATGTGGTTGCTGCTCCCTGAGACTTCGCAAAGACACTTAACTTCCCTGCAGTGACAGGATTAAGTGTAGAGGGTGCGCCTGAACCGGCAAGCGTAACGCGGGGGATTTATCTCATTGAAAAATATAATTAAATCTTTCTATGCCTGCCTGTAATTCATTCACTTTCAGTGAGTTATAATATTTAACAGGCGGTAAAACCCTTACCGGTACGCTTAAATTTAAGTCATGACCTGAATAGTAAGGAATCGGTGAGGCTTACCCATAAAAGCTCAACAAGCGCTAATCAAACAGGGGTTTTATTGCGGGGTGATGATTCCAGTCAAAATAAAAAAAGTGAAAAAAAGATAAAAAAAACCCCCACCATCATGGCGGGGGAAGACAGGGATGTGTCTATGGCAAGGAAAACAGGGATACTATGTTACTGGTTACTGCTGGTACTACTCACTGCCTGCAGCGATGACGCTGACTGCAAATTCGAAAACTGTCGCAGCTCATTAAGTCGCCGCTGGTAATTCTGCTGTAACGTCGACTGCTGGGCTGGCGTTAACAGCTGGAACATTTGATTCTGTACGCGCGCCATCTCGACCTGCTGTTCAACCTGAACTCTGGCGATCACTTCCGCCTTCTCGCGGATGGCCGCTTCGTTAAACTGGTCTGCAGTCACTAACTCATGTAGTGCTGCGATATCGTCAATATGGACAACCGGGCGCTCATGTCGGGCCTGTTGCATCAGGTCACGCATCTGCTGACGTTGCTCTTCAGTCAGCTCGATGCCATCGAACATGTGGCTTTGCGGATTTTGCGTCATACTGCCTGTCGGCAATCCGCCATGATGCATCTCGTCAATCGTCGTCGCATCTTTAGCACCTGCGCTGGCGACACTCAGAGCCATCGCTGAGGCAAGGACGACGGCGGTTAATTTGCGCATCGTGTACTCCAGTTTGTTCCGTTTTGCGATTCAACGAGAGCCAGTGTACGGCGACAGCTGCAAACATCCGTCAGGGGGTGTAAAACTACGTAAAGCGATGGATAGGTGCGCCAGGAACACGGTATTTTGCCTGCGGAGGGCTACAAAAATGAATAAAATCCTGTTGGTAGATGACGATCGCGAATTAACTTCGCTTTTAAAAGAACTGTTAGAAATGGAAGGGTTTGAAGTGGTGGTAGCCAGCGATGGTGAACAAGCGCTGAACCTGCTCGATAACTCAATTGATCTGCTTTTACTGGATGTCATGATGCCGAAGAAAAACGGTATCGACACCCTGAAAGAACTGCGTCAGCAACATCAAACCCCCGTCATCATGCTAACGGCGCGCGGCAGCGAGCTGGATCGCGTACTGGGCCTCGAACTGGGCGCAGATGACTATCTGCCTAAGCCGTTTAACGATCGTGAACTGGTGGCGCGTATCCGCGCTATTCTGCGGCGCTCAAACTGGAGTGAACAGCAGCAGCAACACGATAATAGCTCGCCCACGCTGGAAGTGGACTGCCTGCGTCTCAATCCCGGCCGTCAGGAGGCCAGTTTTGATGATGTGACGCTGGATTTGACCGGCACGGAGTTCACCCTGCTCTATCTGCTGGCGCAGCATCTGGGCCAGGTGGTGTCGCGTGAGCACCTGAGTCAGGAAGTGCTGGGCAAACGCCTGACGCCTTTTGACCGCGCTATTGATATGCATATCTCCAATCTGCGTCGCAAGCTGCCTGAACGCCGTGACGGTCATCCCTGGTTCAAAACTTTACGTGGCCGCGGCTATCTGATGGTTTCGGCATCATGATTGGAAGTCTGACCACCCGTATCTTCGCCATCTTCTGGTTGACGCTGGCGCTGGTGTTGATGCTGGTGCTAATGGTGCCCAAGCTCGATTCACGACAGATGACCTCGCTGCTGGAAAGTGAACAGCGGCAGGGCATCATGATTGAGCAACACGTCGAAGCAGAGCTGTCACAGGATCCCCCTAACGATCTGATGTGGTGGCGTCGTCTGTTTCGGGCAGTGGAAAAGTGGGCACCGCCGGGTCAGCGGCTGCTGTTAGTGACGAGTGAAGGTCGGGTGATCGGCGCGCAACATAACGAAATGCAGGTTATCCGCAATTTTATCGGCCAGTCTGACAATGCCGATCATCCGCAGAAAAAGAAATATGGTCGTGTTGAGCTGGTAGGGCCTTTCGCCGTTCGGGATGGCGAAGATAACTACCAGCTTTACATGATTCGTCCCGCCAACAGTTCCCAGCTCGATTTCGTGAATCTGCTGTTTGACCGTCCCCTGTTACTGCTTATCGTCACCATGCTCATCAGCTCCCCGCTGCTGCTCTGGCTCGCCTGGAGCCTGGCTCGTCCGGCACGTAAGCTGAAATATGCTGCCGACGAAGTCGCAAGCGGAAACCTGCGTCAGCATCCGGAACTGGAATCGGGCCCACAGGAGTTTCTGGCGGCGGGTTCCAGCTTTAACCAGATGGTCAGTGCGCTGGAGCGGATGATGACCGGTCAGCAACGTCTGTTATCAGATATCAGCCATGAGCTTCGTACCCCGCTCACCCGTCTGCAACTGGCTACCGCGCTGCTGCGTCGGCGCCAGGGTGAAGGCAAAGAGCTGGGCCGCATTGAGATGGAAGCACAGCGTCTTGATGGCATGATTAACGATCTGCTGGTGCTGTCGCGCACCCAGCATAAAAATGCGCTGGTCAGCGAAGCGATGAAGGCGAATCAGTTGTGGAATGGGGTGCTGGAAGATGCCCGCTTCGAAGCGGAGCAGATGGGCAAGAAGATGGATATTCCCTATCCGCCTGGCCCGTGGCCGCTTTATGGTAATCCCCATGCGCTGGAGAGTGCGCTGGAAAATATCGTACGCAATGCGCTGCGCTATTCCCACACCCATATCAGCGTCAGCTTCTCCGTCGATATTTCCGGCATCACGGTACACGTTGATGACGATGGTCCAGGCGTGAGTCCGGAAGATCGTGAACAGATTTTCCGGCCTTTCTACCGTACCGATGAAGCACGCGATCGCGAATCAGGCGGCACCGGTCTTGGCCTGGCGATTGTTGAAACGGCAGTGCAGCAACATCGCGGCTGGGTTAAAGCGGATGACAGCCCATTGGGCGGCCTGCGTCTGACCCTCTGGTTGCCGCTCTACTCCTCCGCTCGTCAATAATTTGTTATGCTTCGGCCCCTGTCATCGGGGGCCTTATGCTTAACATTGTCTTGTTTGAACCAGAAATTCCGCCGAATACCGGCAATATCATCCGCCTGTGTGCCAATACTGGCTTTCAGCTTCATCTGATTCAGCCGCTTGGTTTTGCCTGGGATGACAAGCGTTTACGCCGCGCCGGGCTGGATTACCACGAATTTACTGCCATTAAATTCCACGCCGACTATCAGGCGTTTATCGCCTCAGAGTCGCCTGAGCGTCTGTTTGCGCTGACGACCAAAGGTACGCCCGCACACAGTGCCGTAGCGTACCAGGCTGGCGATTATCTGCTGTTTGGCCCGGAGAGCCGTGGACTTCCGGCTGAGATCTTAGCGGCGTTACCGGCTCAGCAGAAAATCCGTATCCCGATGAAAGCGGAAAGCCGCAGTATGAATTTGTCGAACGCCGTCTCGGTGGTGGTCTATGAAGCGTGGCGCCAGCTTGATTATGCGGGCGCGCTGATTAAAGACTAGATGCCGTCGCCAAACTGAAAACCCGCCAGGCTGCCATTAAAGTGCTGATCCATATCCATCGACGGCTTTTCACTGCCTGGCTTACCAACGATTCGCGCGGGTACGCCTGCTGCAGTGGTGTGCGGCGGCACGGGCTGTAACACTACGGATCCGGCACCGATTTTGGCTCCCTTGCCAACTTCAATATTGCCCAGGACTTTCGCACCGGCACCAATCATCACCCCTTCACGGATTTTCGGGTGACGATCGCCGCTGGTTTTGCCGGTTCCGCCCAGCGTAACCGATTGCAGGATCGAGACATCATTCTCAACCACGGCGGTTTCACCAATCACAATGCCTGTGGCATGGTCGAGCATGATGCCGTGGCCGATGTTGGCGGCGGGATGAATATCGACGGCAAAGGAGACGGAAATTTCATTCTGCAGATAAACCGCCAGCGCGCGCCGGCCTTCATTCCACAGCCAGTGACCAATGCGGTAGGCCTGTAAGGCGTGAAAACCTTTGAGGTAGAGCAGCGGCGTGGAGTATTTATCGACTGCCGGGTCACGCTGACGCACCGCCTGAATATCGTACGCCGCTGACATAATCATCGACGGATCTTCACGGTAGGCTTCTTCAACGATTTCACGAATGGCGATGGCGGGCATAATCGGGTTAGCCAGCTTGTTGGCCAGCATATAACTCAGTGCACTACCGAGATTTTCATGCTTGAGCAATGTCGCGTGGAAGAAGCTGGCCAGCATCGGCTCACAATCAGCCAGGGCGCGCGCTTCTGCTTTGATATTATTCCAGACCAGTTCTAACTCATCAGACGACATTGCTGTTTTCTCCCGATAAAAAAAGCGCCTGAATGGGCGCTGCAGGTGATTATGCTACGCGTCCTGCGTTAGCCAGTGCTGTTTTCGTCCTTCCTTGTTCGTCCCAGCAGACTCAATGCTGCATCTCTCGCCGGTTTTTCGCAATACAGCACCTGATAAATCTGCTCGGTGATCGGCATTTCCACACCAAAACGGGCAGCCAATGCTTTGACTTCTTTGGTGTTTCTGTAGCCTTCTACAACTTGTCCGATAATGCGTTGCGCGCTATCTACATCCTCGCCCTGGCCCAGCATCATGCCAAAACGACGGTTACGTGACTGATTATCGGTACAGGTCAGCACCAGATCGCCCAGACCCGCCATCCCCATAAAGGTGGTGGGATCGGCACCCAGCGCGGCGCCCAGCCGGCTCATTTCAGCCAGACCACGGGTGATCAGTGCGGTACGTGCATTCGCGCCAAAACCAATCCCGTCAGAGATCCCGGCACCGATAGCAATCACGTTTTTTACCGCGCCGCCCAGCTGTACGCCGATGAAGTCAGGGTTGTTATAAACGCGGAAGCTCTTACCGCAGTGCAGCTTCTGCTGCAGATCCTCAGCAAACTGCGCATCCGTTGCGGCCAGCGCGATAGCCGTCGGTAATCCGGCTGCCAGCTCTTTCGCAAAGGTCGGTCCTGAGATCACGGCCAGCGGAATAGCATCGCCGACAATTTCCCGCGCCACATCCTGCAGCAGACGTCCGGTCTCTTTTTCCAGCCCTTTGGTCGCCCAGACAATACGCGAGTCTGACCGCAGATGAGGCTTGATCTGCTGCAGCACCTCGCCAAAGACATGACTCGGCACCACAACTAATAAATCGCGGCTGGCAGCAATAGCTTTAGTCAGATCAGGTTCAAGAGAAAGATGGTCGGGGAACGGGACATCAGGCAGGAAAGCGGTGTTGCAACGGTCACTCTGAAGCTGCGCCAGATGCGCCGGGTTATGTCCCCACAACAGCACCGGATGGCCGTTGCGGGCCAGCGTAATCGCCAAAGCGGTGCCGTATGAACCGGCACCGATGACGCTAATCGAAGCGTGAGTTGTCATCAGGCATCCTGATGTGGTTCAGCACCTTCTTCACCTTGCTGCTGCTGCAGGTAGTTCATGAACAGCGCATCAAAGTTAACCGGTGCCAGGTTCAGCTGCGGGAAGGTACCACGTGATACCAGGCTGGTAATGCATTCGCGTGCGTACGGGAACAGGATGTTCGGGCAGTATGCGCCCAGGCAATGTGCCATCTGCGTTCCTTCGATACCGCTGATGGTGAAAATACCGGCCTGCTGAACTTCACACAGGAAAGCGGTTTCTTCGCCCACGGTGGCGGTTACAGTCACACGAAGTACCACTTCGTAAACTTCGTCAGCCAGCTGAGAAGATGCAGTGTCCAGATCCAGTTTAACGTCCGGTTCCCACTCTTTCTGGAAAACCTGTGGTGCATTTGGCGCTTCAAAAGAGATGTCTTTGGTGAATACGCGCTGAATCTGGAATTGCATTTCGTTGGTGTTATGTTCTGACATGTGACCAAATCCTATGTATGAGATTGTCCGGCGTAAAATTACGCCTGCAGTAAGGGATCTAAACCTTCGCGATTATCGAGTGCGAATAAGTCGTCGCAGCCACCAATGTGCTGCGCATCAATAAAAATCTGAGGCACGGTGGTGCGGCCGCTACGCTTGATCATCTCTTCGCGTTTCGCCATGTCTCCATCAATGGGGATCTCCTGAAACGATACGCCTTTTTGCGTTAACAGCGCCTTCGCCCGATGGCAGTATGGACAGGTCGCCTTGGTATACACTTCAACATTTGCCATGATCAGCACCTCTGTAAGATTATTTGCCGCGAACTAACGGCAGATTTTCGCCGCTCCAGCCACTGATACCATCTTTCAGCACTGAAACCCGCTCAAAGCCGGCCGCGCTGAGATGCGCAGCAGAATCACCCGCGCTTTGTCCGGTTGCACACACCACAATTATGGGCTGCGCTTTATGCTTTGCCAGTTCGTCAATGTTGCCTTTTTTAATCTCAGCGGCTGCGACATTCAGCGCACCTGAAATATGGCCTCTGCGGAAATCGTCGCGCGAACGCACGTCTACAACTACCGCGTCCTCTTTGTTAATCAGGCGGGTTGCTTCACCGCGACTGATCGTTTTTACCTTAGAGAACATTCCTTTAACGGTAGTCACAATCACCAGAACGAGTAAAACGACCCATGCCAGACTCAGGATGGGGTGATTGCTTGCAAACTGCATAATTTCTTGCATGAGGGGTAACGACTCCAGACCGGGCTAATAAGCTAAAACAAGGGTTCTGAGTATACCTGCGCCACTTCGCATGTACAGATGCTATGCGGCCAGAGTATCGATTTGTGCTTCATTTTCCAAAAAAAGTGGCTGAATAGCAAAAATGGCGTAAGGCTTAATCCATGTCATTGTGAAAGTGGACATAACTGGAAAAGCAAATGCCAGTGGGGAGCACTGGTAAGCGGCGGTTCATCGTGGAATAATCATTGGCCTATGAAGGGAAAAACAACCGTTTCGCACACAAGGACCCGTCCCAACGGCGATAACCTGCCGTTGTTCACACACTTGTCCAGCCTCTCCCTTAGCCTGCTTTGTGCGGGGGCACTGTTATTGCCTGCCGCCGCCGTTAGTGCAGAAGACAGCAAATCTCAGCTGCAATCTATTCAGCAAAACATCGCTGAAAAAGAGAAAAGCGTTAAAGCGCAAAAGCTTCAGCGCAGCAAATTACTGGATCAGTTGCAGAGCCAGGAAAAAATCATCGCTCAGGCGAGCCGTCAGTTGCGTGACACCCGCAATAGCCTCAACGCCCTGAATGACGAAATCAAACAGCTTGCCACCTCCATCGCCCGCCTTGAAAAACAGCAAACCCAACAGGAAAACCTGCTTTCAGAGCAGCTTGATGCGGCGTTTCGTCAGGGTAAGCACAACGGTGTACAGCTGTTGATGGGCGGTGAAGAGAGCCAGCGCAGCGAGCGTATTCTGGCCTATTTCGGCTATCTGAATGCGGCGCGCCAGAAAAGTATCGAATCGCTGCAACAGACGCGTCAGGATTTGGCTCAGCAACGCGCCACGCTGGAGCAGAAGCAACAGCAGCAGAAAGGCTTATTAGCGCAGCAGCAGGGCCAGCAGCAGAAGCTGCAACAGGCGAGCGAAGCGCGGAAAAAAACCCTGACGACACTGGAAAGCGCGCTGGAAAAAGATCAGGCCGATCTGGTCGAGATGCGTCAGAACGAAAGCCGTCTGCAGGATAAGATCGCCCGTGCGGAACGCGAGGCGCGCGAGCGCGCCGCCCGTGAAGCGCGTGAGGCGGAAAAAGTGCGTCAGCGTCAGGCGCAGGCGAAAGCCAAAGGCTCCAGCTATCAGCCGACCCAGAGCGAACGCGAACTGGTGGCGCGCACCGGTGGACTCGGTCGCGCGGGCGGGCAGGCCTTGTGGCCGGTACGCGGACGCATTGAACATCGTTTTGGTGAACAGCTGCAGGGTGAACTGCGCTGGAAAGGACTGGTGATTGATGCGCGCGAAGGTACCGAGGTGAAAGCTATCGCCGATGGCCGCGTGCTGATGGCCGACTGGTTACAGGGCTACGGCCTGGTGGTCGTGCTGGAACATGGTAAAGGCGATATGAGCCTGTATGGCTACAACCAAAGTGCGCTGGTGAGCGTGGGTACGCAGGTGAAGGCAGGACAGCCTATCGCACTGGTGGGCACCAGTGGTGGCCGCGGTACTCCGTCGCTCTATTTTGAAATCCGACGTCAGGGACAGGCCGTCAATCCACTCCCGTGGTTAGGAAAATAGGTTTTGCTGCAACTTCGAAAAATCCCCGTTCTGTTGAGCGCCCTGCTGTTGAGCTACGCTGCGCAGGCGGGCAAACTGGCCATTGTCATCGATGACGTAGGCTATCGCCCTGCCGAAGAGAACAAGGTCCTGCAGATGCCGCAGGCCATTTCAGTGGCGGTTTTGCCCAACGCGCCACATGCCCGTGAAATGGCCACCAAAGCGCACCAGAGTGGTCACGAAGTGTTGATCCATCTGCCCATGGCGCCGCTGAGCAAGCAGCCGCTGGAAAAAGATACCTTAACGCCGGAGATGAGCAGCGAAGAAGTTACCCGCATCATGCGCAATGCGGTTAACAACGTGCCTTATGCCGTAGGTCTGAACAACCATATGGGCAGCAGGATGACCTCCAGCCTGCCCGGCATGCAGAAAGTGATGCAGGCGCTGAACCACTACAATCTCTACTTTCTGGATAGCATGACCATCGCTAACAGTCAGGCTGTTCCTGCCGCACAGGGCACCCAGGTCAGGGTATTAAAACGCCGGGTATTTCTGGATGACAGCCAGGATATTAATGCCATCCGCCAGCAGTTCAGTCGGGCGGTGAAACTGGCGCAGCGCGACGGTTACGCCATTGCCATTGGTCATCCCCACCCTAACACCGTGCGGGTGCTGCAGCAGATGTTACCCACATTGCCAGCCGACGTTACGCTGGTTCGTCCCAGTCAGCTGCTGAACGAATCACTGCACAGCGGCTCACGGCCGCCTGTGGCGCCGGCAAAACCGGTGACACCGCGCTTCCAGCCTGCAGACCTGTGTAAACCGAAACAGCCGCTGGCGCCGGTTCCTGCCACCCGAGCCTTAGCGGTAATAGCGGAAAGCGTGAATAACAGTCCGCTGTTTAACACGCTAAAAAATCTGTTCTGAATTTGCTATGAATGCTAAGTGTTCAGCTTAGCGTTCATTTATACGCAGAAATTACTATAATCCTGGGTCGGGCGATAACGTGCTGTGCGGGAACAGTGATAGGGATGACGATTATTAAACAAAAAATCCTGCTGCTGGATAACGGCAGAGAGTGGGGCGGCGGCACCAACAGTATGCTGGAGCTGTTGAAGCGTATCGATCGTCAAAAGTTTGATATCACCTGCTGCTTCTATCACAACTACAGCCGTGGCAACGACGAAACCATTGAGGCCACGCTGAATGCGCTGGCTATCCCGGTCTTTTTTATTCCGCAAATCAGGCAGCCACGCTGGGCAAAGTTTGTTAAAGAAGTCGCGCGGGCACTGCTGTTTTTTAATAAAAAGCTCAAGAAGCGCGCCATCGATCAGATTGATACTCACTGGCGCATTATGCCCAATGCCAGCAAAATCAATTCACTGCTGCAGCTGGGAAAGTTTGACACGCTCTATATGAATAACCAGCCCAGCACCAATGTGGAAGGTTATCTGGCGGCGCGCAGCCTGGATGTTGCGGTAGTGCAACACTGCCGTATCGATCCGGTTCTGGAACCGCGGCTGGTCAGCATGGTCAATCAGGATTGCCAGGCGATCATTGCCGTGTCACAGGGCGTGAATAACACCCTGCGCAGCCACGGTGTTGATGCGGAACGCTGTTTTACCGTCAATAACGCTATCGACATCCACCAGCCTCTGCCCGACCGCCTTGAAGTACGCCAGCGCTTTAAACTCTCCCCTTCGACCTTTGTGTTTGGCACGATCGGCTCGCTGATATTGCGTAAATCTAATCACCATATTCTGCAGGCACTGGGCCGTTTTAAACGCGCTAATCCCGATGCCGACTGGAAGATGGTGGTGGTCGGAGCGGGTCCGGAACTTCAGCATCTGCTGCAACTCGCTACCGCAGAGAACATCCAGCAGCATGTGGTCTTTACGGGCTTTCAGAACAACGCGCTGGATTACCTCACCGCCTTTGATGCGTTTATTCTTGCCTCACGCAGTGAGGGCTTACCAAGGGTTGTGCTGGAGGCGATGCTGGTGAATACCGCCGTAGTGGGATCCCGCGTGGTCGGCACTGCCGAATTGATCAGTCATGACGAAACCGGGCTGCTGTTTGACTATGGCAACGTGGTGCAACTGACCCAGCATCTGACCGCGCTGTGGCAGGATGCGGATTTACGTCAACGCCTGATCAATGCGGCAGCGAAACGCGTACGTGAACAGTACGCTATTGAAACTTATATCAGCGGCGTCGAGAATATTTTGCAAAGCGTCGTGAAAAAGAAACCTCATGCTTAATTTTTTAAATCCCCGTTATCGCCATATCAGGGCGAATCATAACCTGCCTTATTCGCATAAAGAGGTTCAGGGCACTGTACCGGTCACTTCTGTCGTGATCCCCTGCACCGGCGCGGACTATATCGAAGAAGCCCTGCTCAGTGCCGATTTTGCGGCGCGCTTTGCGACAGAGGCTGAAGAGATCGTGATTGTCAGCGATCAGCCGGCTCACGCCTTTGGCAGCCTGCCAGTAAAAACCCGCGTGGCAACGCTGGATGTCCCGCATCGGGAAGAGAGTTATCGCTACAAGCAGATCTATCGCAGTCGTTTGATTAAATTGCAGGCGCCCTTACAGGCTAAAGGCGACGGTATTCTGATGATCGATTCCGACCTCAATCTGCTTAAGATGCCCGAGATTATGATGAAGCCCGGCCATCTCTATTCCAGTTTTCGTCAGGGGAAAATGATTGCCAAGCTGGCTGATGCGCCGGAAGAGGCGATTCCCGCCTACTACCCGCACAGTATCCGGCCCTGGCTGGTGGATCACGTGAATGGGGCTTACCTGGCTGCCACCCGTGAAGTCTGGCAGCGCATTTCGCCGCTGTGGCTGACGCTGTTTAATGATACATGGAATTTAATGAACGACAGCCAGCCGCCTACTGACCAGCTGCCGCTCGCGGTGTTGCTGGACATGCTGGATATTAAAACCGTCAATCTGGGCGAATGGGCTAACTGGCCGGTCTCAAAGAAAATTGGCGGTCAGTCGGCGGTGATCCCGCCTGAAGTGGTAGGCGCACATGGCGGCTTTCCGCTGTCGGAATGGCAAAAATACCTCGCCGATCCGCAACAACCGCTGAACTTTAAAGGCCAGGACTACACGCGCAAAGTGCGCTACCTGACCGATGAAGAGAAAAAACAAAGCTAATCATGCGGCCGCCCTGGCGGCCGTTGTTTTAATCCCAGCTCAGTATCACCTTTCCCGAGCGTCCAGAACGCATCTCATCAAAGCCCTGCTGGAAATCGTCGATTCCATAGTGATGGGTAATAACCGGCGTTAAATCAAGCCCGGACTGGATCAGCGCCGCCATTTTATACCAGGTTTCAAACATCTCCCGGCCATAAATGCCCTTGATAAAAAGCCCTTTGAAGATCACCTGATTCCAGTCGATCGCCATTTCACCCGGCGGGATGCCCAGCAGTGCAATCCGCCCTCCGTGATTCATTACCTCCAGCAATGAACGGAAGGCAGGCGGTGCACCAGACATCTCCAGTCCGACATCGAATCCCTCCGTCATGCCCAGCGAGTGCATCACGTCTCGCAGATCCTCATTCGCCACATTGACCGCGCGCGTGACGCCCATTTTGCGCGCCAGTGCCAGACGATACTCATTGATGTCTGTGATCACCACGTTACGTGCGCCGACATGGCGACAGACCGCGGCGGCCATGATGCCGATAGGACCCGCGCCGGATATCAGCACATCCTCACCCACCAGATCGAACGATAGCGCGGTATGCACGGCGTTGCCGAACGGATCAAAGATTGCCGCCAGCTCATCGGAAATGTTGTCGGGAATTTTGAACGCATTGAAGGCCGGGATAACCAGATACTCCGCAAAGCAGCCCTGGCGGTTAACGCCTACACCCATTGTGTTACGGCATAAATGCGTTCGCCCGGCACGGCAATTACGGCAATGTCCGCAGGTGATGTGCCCTTCGCCCGAGACCCGATCGCCAATCGTAAAGCCTTTCACTTCCTGTCCTATCGCAACCACTTCCCCCACATATTCATGACCGACAATCATCGGTACCGGAATGGTTTTGCGCGACCAGTCATCCCAGTTGTAGATATGGACATCGGTACCGCAGATAGCGGTTTTGCGAATCTTAATCAGCAAATCGTTGTGGCCCGGCTCCGGAACCGGCGCATCGATCACCATCCAGATGCCCGTTTCCTTCTTCAGTTTGGCGAGTGCTTTCATGACGGACTCCTCAGGCGATAACGCCCAGTTGTTTGCCGATACGGGTAAAGGCCGCCACCGCACGTTCCAGCTGTTGCTGGGTATGCGCCGCAGAGATTTGGGTGCGAATGCGTGCCTGACCTTTTGGCACCACCGGATAGAAGAAGCCGGTAACGTAGATGCCTTCCTGTTGCAGCAGGCGGGCGAACTCCTGGGCGACGCTGGCTTCACCCAGCATCACCGGGATAATGGCGTGATCGGCTCCCGCCAGCGTAAAGCCCGCCGCCGTCATCTGCTCCCGAAAGTAACGGGCGTTGTCCCACAGACGCTGACGCAGCCCGTCGCCTTCGCTGAGCAGATCCAGCACCCGCAGCGAGGCGGCAACAATGGCCGGGGCCAGCGAGTTAGAGAACAGATAGGGACGGGAACGCTGGCGCAGCCACTCCACCACTTCTGCTTTTGCTGCGGTGTAGCCACCGGAGGCGCCACCCAGCGCTTTACCCAGCGTGCCGGTAATGATGTCGACCCGGCCCATCACATCGCAATATTCATGGGTTCCGCGTCCGGCGTTCCCGACAAAGCCCACCGCATGGGAATCATCCACCATCACCAGCGCAGAGAACTCGTCGGCCAGATCGCAGATAGCGGGCAGATTCGCAATTACCCCATCCATTGAGAAGACCCCATCGGTGGCGATCAGAATATGACGCGCGCCTTTAGCGCGCGCTTCCTGCAAGCAGGCGCGCAGCTGCGCCATATCGTTATTGGCATAGCGGTAACGCTGCGCTTTGCACAGCCGGACGCCATCGATAATGGAAGCGTGGTTCAGCGCATCAGAGATGACGGCATCCTGCGCATCAAGCAGGGTTTCAAACAGGCCGCCATTGGCATCGAAACAGGAGGAGTAAAGAATGGCATCCTCCATGCCGAGAAAGTCTGCCAGCCGCTTTTCCAGCTGCTTATGACTATCCTGCGTGCCGCAAATAAAGCGCACCGACGCCATACCAAAACCATGCGAATCCATCCCCTCTTTCGCCGCCTGAATCAGCGCCGGATGGTTCGCTAAACCTAAGTAGTTATTGGCACAGAAGTTAATCACCGCCGGGTTATCGCCAACCGCGATCTCCGTCTGCTGGGCAGAGGTGATGATCCGCTCCTGTTTAAACAGTCCTTCCTGACGTGCATCATCAAGTTGCTGACGAAGTTGTTGATAAAATTGCGCAGGCATCATTGCTCTCCTCAGATGGCAAAAATCTGGCATATCTTACTGAACAGGCCGCTTCTTCACGATAAATCGCCCAACAGAATGTCATTTTTGCAGCATAGTTCACGCCGCAAGGATGTACGCACAAAGCGTTACAGAGTCATCTGGCTGTCTGCACCCTGATGAAATGTTATGATGTGAGGTATTCGTGTGTGAAACCTCCTGTTTCACCCCACAACGTTGAAGGTAACAACATGATTATCGTAACTGGCGGCGCAGGAATGATTGGCAGCAACATCGTCAAAGCGCTGAACGATCGCGGTCACACCGACATTCTGGTGGTGGATAATCTGAAGGATGGCACCAAGTTTGCCAATTTAGTCGACCTGGATATCGTCGATTACATGGACAAAGAAGAGTTCCTGATGAGCGTGATGGCGGGCGATGATTTAGGCCCGATCGAAGCGGTGTTCCATCAGGGCGCCTGCTCCTCCACCACCGAGTGGGATGGCAAGTACATGATGGAGAACAACTATCAGTACTCCAAAGAGCTGCTGCACTTCTGTCTTGAGCGCGAGATCCCGTTCCTCTACGCCTCTTCCGCAGCGACCTACGGCGGACGCAACGAGAATTTCATTGAAGAGCGTCAGTATGAGCAGCCGCTTAATGTTTATGGCTACTCTAAGATGCTGTTCGACCATTACGTCCGTCAGATGCTGCCGGAAGCGAACTCGCCGGTATGCGGCTTCCGCTATTTCAACGTCTATGGACCGCGTGAAGGCCACAAGGGCAGCATGGCAAGCGTGGCCTTCCATCTGAACACGCAGATCAGCAACGATGAAAATCCAAAACTGTTTGAAGGCAGCGACGGCTTTAAACGTGATTTCATCCACGTTGATGATGTTGCGGAAGTGAACCTGTGGTGCTGGGAAAATGGCGTCTCCGGGATTTACAACTGTGGCACAGGCCGCGCCGAGTCCTTCCAGGAAGTGGCTGACGCAGTACTGAAGTTCCACCAGAAAGGTCAGATCGAGTACATCCCGTTCCCGGAAAAACTCAAAGGACGGTACCAGGCCTATACTCAGGCCGATCTCACTAAGCTGCGTGCCGCCGGCTACGACAAGCCATTTAAAACGGTGGCGCAGGGCGTCGCTGACTATATGGTCTGGCTGAACCGTAACGCATAAAGGAAGCTGCTCCGGCGATGAAAATTCTGGTAATCGGCCCGTCGTGGGTCGGCGATATGATGATGTCGCAAAGTCTCTATCGCACCCTCAAGGCCGAACATCCCGATGCGGTGATTGACGTGATGGCACCTGCATGGTGCCGTCCGTTGTTGTCACGCATGCCGGAGGTGAATCAGGCGCTGGCGATGCCACTTGGGCATGGCGCGCTGGAAATCGGTGAGCGTCGCCGGTTGGGCAAAGTGCTGCGCGCCAGTCACTACGACCGTGCTTATGTGCTGCCTAACTCCTTCAAGTCGGCGCTGGTCCCCTTCTTTGCCGGAATAAAACGCCGCGTCGGCTGGCGCGGTGAAATGCGCTATGGCCTGCTGAATGATTTGCGCGTGCTGGATAAAGCCGCGTTTCCGCTGATGGTTGAGCGCTACGTTGCGCTGGGCTACGACACACCTGTTGCGTCGGCGGCGCAGCTGCCACAGCCGCTGTTGTGGCCAAAACTGCAGGTTGAAGAGCAGGAAAAAATTGAAACGGCCGCACAGTTTCAGCTCGCCGCGACCCGTCCGGTCATCGGTTTTTGTCCGGGTGCTGAATTTGGTCCGGCCAAACGCTGGCCGCACTATCACTACGCCACGCTGGCCCGCCAGTTGATTGCTGAAGGCTTTCAGATCGTGCTGTTTGGCTCCGCCAAAGATCGCCCGACCGGCGAAGAGATTATCGCGGCGCTGCCCGAAGAGGCTCGCGGCCACTGCCGTAATCTGGCGGGTGAAACTCAGCTGGAACAGGCGGTGATTTTGCTGGCGCAATGCCGTGCCGTGGTCAGCAACGACTCCGGCCTGATGCATATCGCCGCGGCGCTGGATCGTCCACTGGTGGCGCTCTATGGACCAAGCAGCCCTGACTTTACGCCGCCGCTGGCAAAGCAGGCGCGAATTATTCGCCTGATTACCGGCTATCACAAAGTGCGCAAAGGCGATGCCGAACAGGGCTATCACCAGAGCCTGATCGATATTCAGCCTGAACGTGTACATCAGACGCTGAGCGAACTGCTCGCGCCACAGGAGGTGCCATGCACGTCCTGATTGTTAAAACCTCATCAATGGGCGATGTGCTGCATTCGCTCCCGGCACTGACCGATGCAATGCATGCCATTCCCGGCATCCGTTTCGACTGGGTAGTGGAAGAGAATTTCGCACAGATCCCTGGCTGGCATCCCGCAGTAGATAAGGTGTTACCGGTTGCGATTCGCCGCTGGCGCAAACACTGGTTTGGCAGTCAGCAGCGTGAAGAGCGCGTGCTGTTTAAGCGCGCGTTACAGTCACGTGAGTACGATATCGTGATTGATGCACAGGGCCTGATTAAAAGTGCCGCGCTGGTCACCCGCTTATCGAAAGGGGTGAAACATGGGCAGGACAGCCGCAGCGCGCGTGAGCCGTTCGCCAGCTGGTGGTATGACATCCGCCATGAGGTCAGTAAGCGACAGCACGCGGTTGAGCGGACGCGCGAACTGTTCGCCAAAAGCCTGGGCTATGAAAAACCGCAAAGTCAGGGTGACTACGCGATTGCCGGACACTTTCTGCATCATCTGCCCGCTGACGCACATCATTACCTGGTCTTTCTGCATGCCACAACGCGTGACAACAAGCACTGGCCGGAATCACACTGGCGACAGCTGATTGAGCAGATGCAGCCCAGCGGGTTGCGGGTGAAATTGCCCTGGGGTGCTGAACATGAGCATCAGCGTGCGCAGCGCCTTGCAGAAGGATTTGAGCATGTCGATGTACTGCCTAAGCTGACGCTGGAAGCGATAGCACAACAGCTGGCGGGCGCACGGGCGGTGGTCTCAGTGGATACCGGATTGAGCCATCTGACGGCGGCACTGGATCGCCCCAACCTCACGCTGTATGGTCCGACCGATCCTGGACTGATTGGCGGTTACGGGCAGAACCAACAGGCACTGAGCGCCCCGAATCATAATCTGGCAGAGCTGACTGCTGACACGGTGGCAGAGAAACTGCGAGCCGTTATTACGGAAAACATGCCATGAACTATGTGCTGATCTACCTGCTTCTGCTGCCTTTCCGGGCCATAATGCGGCTGTTTTACCGTCCAACCGGACGCAGCCTGATCATCCAGACGGCAAAGATTGGTGATTTTATTAATATCACCCCGATGCTGCGCGCACTGGGTCAGTCTGAGTTGCTGATCAGCAAAGCGGTGGAGCCGCTGGCGCGTCACGATGACACGGTCAGCCGCTATTTCCTGATTGAAGAGGCGAAGCGCAGCTTTTTTGCCAAACTGAAGCTCGCGTTCACGCTGATGAACCGCTATGACAACGTCTATCTGGTGCAGCCAAACAGCGTGAACCTGTTTTTCGCTGCGCTCTGCAACGCACCGAACAAGCAGTTTCTGCGCACCTATGTGCGTAAGTCCTACCATAAGACCTTCTATCGCAGCGCCAGCGGTATTGTCGACCACACCAAAACGGATTTAACGCTCGACAGCTACCTGAAGCTGATTAATCGTGACTACCGCTACACCGATTTCCCTAAGCATGCGACCTCACCGCTCTGGCAGCCGCCTGCGCCGCCCGCCGCGCTGGTTAATCCGCGCAGCGGTATTAAAATTGGCATCAGTATTTCTGCCGGTAACCGGGCTAAAACCATTCCGGCCAGCATCTGGCAGCAGCTGATGGCGTCGCTGGCTGACCTGCCCTGCACCTTTTATGTGTTTGGCCCACCGGCTGAGCAGCCGTGGCTGGATGAGTTACTGAGCCTGACCGGCCCGAAAGACAATATCGTCAGTCTGATTGGTGAGCTAAAACTGGAAGAGGTTCCGTGGGCCATTGCACAGATGGATTTCTACATCTCCTCTGACTCTGGCAATGCCTATATTGCGGATGCGCAGCAGATACCGGTGATCATGCTTTATGGCCCGTGTGAAGTCCGGGAACAGCGTCCGGTCAATAACGTTTTGTTTATCGGACCGGATAATATTGCTGCGTCGACGTTCGTTTTTGCCACCCGTTTTCAGTTTGATCAGCCTGCTGAAAAATTATTCGGGCTGGATCACGATAAACTGACTAGAATACAAGCATTTATTACTCATAATCTGGAATAGTGAAGCGTAATGGCAATAACCCCTCTTGCTGAGGCCGTTCAGCAAAGTCAGCTGCTGGTTAACACGCTTGCTGACACGGATGAGAATCCGGTTCATGTTGCGTTTGGCATCAACTACGCCTACGCGCGTGGCCTGGGCATTACGTTGTTTTCACTTCTCAGCCATCATCCTGATACCGCTTTCCACGCCCATGTTTTTTCAGACTCGCTTTGCGAAGAGGATGTGGAAAAACTGCGTTCACTGGCCACGGGCCATCGTCTGGCGATCACGCTGCATATCTTTAACCGTGCCTGGGTTGATCAGCTGCCTGCGGTCGGACGCTATCCCAAAAGTATCCACTACCGTTTCCTGATCCCGGAAACCGTGGCGAGCTACAGCGATCGGGTGATCTATATTGATGCTGACACCCTGGTGGTGGGCGACTACTCTCCCCTGTTCACGCTGGATATCACTGATTACACGCTGGCGGCCTGTAATGACACACCGCGAGCGCGACATAACCAGTGCGCAAGGCTGGGGCTGAAGCACCACCACTATTTCAACTCCGGCTTTATGCTGATTAATATTCCACGCTGGCTCGAAAGGCAGACCACCGCGCGCATTACCGACGTGCTGGTAACGCGGGGCGCAGAGTTTGGTTTTCCCGATCAGGATGCGCTGAATATCGTGCTGGAGGATGAGGTCCTGATCCTGCCAGACCGCTATAACCACATTTACGACATCATCGCCAATAAAGTCTGGGATCACTCGGGCGTGCCTGAAGAGACGGTAATGATTCACTACACCGGTAAATGCAAACCCTGGCATGCATGGGCTGGCAGCGATCTTTCCCAGCGCTACTATAGCTATTACCAGCGCTCACCCTGGGCTTCACAACCGCTTGATACGCCAAAGCATTATAAAGAAATGAAGCGATTCGCCCGCGTAAAATGGCATCAGAAACAGTATGCTGAAAGCCTGAGCTGGATGATGAAGTATGTCAGTCTCAAGTTTTTTAAGCAGAGTGAGCAATAGCACACTCAGGTTTATCAGATTGATGCGGGCGCTGTTATTTCAGCGCCTGACTTTCCCGTCACTTATCCCGCCGGCTGTTTGCCACGACCTCTGTAATAACGACGCTGACAGCAAGCCAGCATAATAATCTGTTTACCTGCGCGACCACATTGCGTAAAAAAAGCGCATATAGCGCATTATTATTGTCGGGCGTGGTTTTTAGTAAAGCAGGGATGCAACATCGTTTTATAATTGTGAACTCCCTGATTTCACTCTGCTGATTTGGAAATGATTTATGACGAGGCAACGCCTTTTCGCAGTGAATACAATGCTGGTGCAGATATTGTCATGAGTACTTCTCCTCTGCTGAGTATCATTACCCCGATGTACAATGCGGGCAGCATGTTTGATGAGTTCATGCAGTCACTGCTGGCGCAGACGCTGACTCTGCTTGAGATCATTATCGTCGATGACGGTTCAACCGATGGCTCAGGCGAGCGCGCCGATCAGTATGCACAGCAGCATTCTCACATTCGTGTGATACATCAGGAAAATGGCGGCGTCTCGCGCGCCCGCAACGCCGGACTGGCGATTGCCCGCGGGAAATATGTCACCTTCCCTGATGCGGATGACACCATGCAACCCGATATGTATCAGACGCTGGTGACACTGGCGGAGGCAGATAATCTGGATGCGGCACAGTGCAACGCCGAGTGGTTTTTCAAACACAGCCAGCGGGTAAAGCCGCTGATTCCGCTGGATCGCCTGCGCAGCACGCCGGTACTGAGCGGTGCCGACTGGCTGAATACCGCGCTAAAAACCCATCGTTATATGCATGTGGTCTGGCTGGGCATCTATCGCCGGGAACTGATTGAGCAGCATCAGTTGCAGTTTGAACCCGGCCTGCATCATCAGGATATTCCCTGGACTACCGAGTTTATGCTGCTGGCAAAACGCGTGCGTTATACCGAGGCGGTACTCTATCGCTACTATATGCACGACGCCTCAATCAGCAATCGCAAACGTACCGGCGAGCGCAACGTAGAGTATCAGCGTCACTACATGAAGATTGCGCGACTGCTGGAAGAGCTCAATGACCGCTATCGTGACCGCGTGAAGATCTACCCGTCGTTTCACTATCAGGTGACCCATGAAGCGCTCAGTGTTTGCCACAGTGTAAGACGTGAGCCTGACGCCCGCGCACGCCAGGCAATCATTGCCGAGCTGTTCGCCACCCGGACACACCTGCGCATGTTACGCAACGCCCGGGGAATTAAGCAGTGGTATCAGTTGCTGTTGTGGCTGGCCCGGCTCTATCGCTGGCGTGATAAATAACCTTTGAGGCTGGCTTTATCCTAAAAAGGGTTTGCCCTACAATCGGTTCACTGAATTCTGAGAACTCTTGTTTATGGCCAGCCTGACTCCAGCAAACATCTCTCCAAAAAATATATTACTGATTAAGCTGCGCCATCATGGTGACATGCTGCTCACAACACCCGCCATCAATGCGCTTCATGAGCGTTATCCGCAGGCCAGCATCGACGTGTTGCTCTATCAGGAGACGCGTCCGATGCTGGAAGCGCATCCGGCTATCCGCCATTTGCACGTCATCGATCGTAAATGGAAGCAGGAGGGCACCTGGCGCAAGCTGGGCCATGAGCGTGCATTAATTCGCGCCATACGTGACGCACATTATGATCTGGTGATTAATCTGGCCGATCAGTGGCGGGCTGCCCTGATTACGCGTCTCTCCGCGGCGCCAGTACGTATCGGTTTCGCTTTTAAAAAACGTGATAACGT
This sequence comes from Pantoea sp. OVA07A, assembly GCF_019969975.1. Taxonomy (NCBI): domain Bacteria; kingdom Pseudomonadati; phylum Pseudomonadota; class Gammaproteobacteria; order Enterobacterales; family Erwiniaceae; genus Pantoea; species Pantoea sp. OVA07A. The sequence goes on from NZ_JAHXYM010000009.1 coordinate 64,733, forward strand.
CCTGTGGCGATGGTGTCACAACCAGCTGGTCTCCACACACAATCACAGCAAGCTGCATACCGTTGAGCAGAATATGTCGGCGCTGGCACCCCTCGGCATCAGCAGCGACGGCGCACGGGTCTCAATGCACTACAGCGACGCTGACCAGCAAATTGTGCTGACCCGACTGGCAGAACACCAGGTCACCGCGCCCTATATTGTGGTGCAGCCGACCTCACGCTGGGGCTTTAAATGCTGGGAAGAGGAGAGTGTTGCCGCCACGCTCGATCAGCTGGCGCAGCCGGGCCGCAAAGTGGTGCTGACCGCCGGGCCGGACAAACAGGAGCTGGCAATGATCAACCGCATTCGGGCACTGTGTGCATCGCCGGATGTGGTTTCGCTGGCCGGTCAGTTTACTCTGCCGCAGCTGGCGGCGCTTATCGATCATGCCCGGCTGTTTATTGGTGTCGACTCTGCACCAATGCACATGGCCGCCGCACTTGAAACGCCCTGTATTGCGCTGTTTGGCCCGACCAAGCTGCAGCACTGGCGGCCATGGGGCGACAATAATCATGTCATCTGGGCGGGGGATTATGGCCCGCTGCCCTCACCCGATTCCATCGACACCAAAACAGACCAGCGTTATCTGTCGGCCATTCCGGTGAAGGATGTGGTCGCGGCAGCGAGGAGCTATCTGAATGAGTAAGTTACGGCTGGCGATTGTCCGGCAGAAATATCGTCCGGATGGCGGTGCCGAGCGTTTTATCTCACGCGCGCTGGAAGCGCTGGGCAGCGAGCAGCTCGATCTCAACATCATTACCCGCAGCTGGCAGGGCACACCCAATCCTGACTGGCATCTGCATATCTGTAATCCTGCAAAGCTGGGCCGGGTATCCCGTGAGCGCGGTTTTGCCCGTGCAGCACGCGCCTGCTGGGAGCGCGAAAAGTTCGATATTGTGCAAAGCCACGAGCGCATCGCGGGCTGTGATATTTTTCGCGCGGGTGATGGTGTTCATCGCGTCTGGCTGGAACAGCGCGCCCGCATCGTCTCATCGTGGCAACGACTGAGTGCTGTGCTCAGCCCTTATCATCGCTATGTCCTGCAGGCGGAAGCGGAGATGTTTAACTCTCCGACGCTGAAAGCGGTGATCTGTAATTCTGAGATGGTAAAGCGCGATATCCTGCGCTGTTTCTCGCTCGACGCCGGAAAAATCCACGTTATTCATAATGCTATCGACGCCAGCCGTTTCCAGCCCGCCACGGAAGCAGCACGTCGCGCCACCCGTCAGCAGCTGGCGCTGCCCGATGCGGCCACCGTACTGATTTATGTCGGCTCCGGCTTCGAACGCAAGGGCTTGAAAGCGGCGATACAGGCGCTGGCTGCCAGCGACCGTTATCTGATTGTGGTGGGTCAGGATAAGCAACTGCAGCGGTATCAGCAGCTGGCAAATCAGCTTAACTGTCTGGACCGCCTGCGCTTTGTCGGCGTACAGCAGGATGTGCAGCCGTTCTATCACGCGGCTGATGGCCTGCTGCTGCCCACCCTCTACGATCCTTTTCCTAATGTGGTACTGGAGGCGATGGCCTGCGGCTTACCGGTGATTACCAGCACTGGCTGCGGTGGCGCAGAATTTATTACCGCTGGTCAGGAAGGCTTCGTCTGTGATGCGTTGGATATCAACGGGTTAAATCAGGCTGTTAATGCATTACCGGCGCTTTCCGTCGATTCACGAATGGGTGACGCGGCGCGGCGCAAAATTGAACCTTATGGTCCACAACGGCTGGCGCAGGCGCTGACTTCGCTTTATCAGCAGGTCCTGAGCAGCAACTGACAATGTGGGATGAGTGCATGCGGGGTTTCTGATAACATGCCGCCATCTGATTTTAATCTGCTTTTAGACGCGAATTTGCTGTAACGGTAACTATGACGACCTTTTACACCGCATTGCTCTACTTAATTCAGCCACTGATTTGGCTGCGCCTGTGGCTGCGCGGTCGTAAAGCGCCTGCCTATCGCAAACGCTGGGCAGAACGCTATGGCTATTGTGTCGGCAAAGTTAAGCCCGACGGCATTGTGCTGCACTCGGTCTCTGTGGGTGAAACCCTGGCCGCGATCCCGCTGGTGCGTGCTCTGCGTCATCGTTACCCGACCCTGCCGATTACCGTCACCACCATGACGCCTACCGGCTCTGAACGCGCGCAATCTGCATTTGGCAAAGATGTGCATCACGTCTATCTGCCTTATGATCTGCCGGGTTCGATTAATCGTTTTCTGGATACGGTCAACCCACGCCTGGTGATCATCATGGAAACCGAGCTGTGGCCGAATATTATCCGCATTCTGCACCAGCGTAATATTCCGCTGGTGATCGCCAATGCCCGCCTCTCGGCCCGATCGGCCAAAGGCTACCGCAAGCTGGGTAAATTCATGCGCCGGCTGTTGCAGAGCATCACGCTTATCGCGGCGCAGAATGCGGAAGATGGCGACCGTTTCCTGAGCCTGGGCCTGAAACGTTCTCAACTAACGATTACCGGCAGCCTGAAGTTTGATATTTCCGTGACGCCAGAACTGGCCGCCAGAGCGGTGACGCTGCGTCGTCAGTGGGCGCCGCGCCGTCCGGTGTGGATCGCCACCAGCACGCACGAAGGTGAAGAGGCCATTGTGCTGGATGCCCATCGCCGCCTGCTGCAGACCTTCCCGGATCTGCTGCTGATTCTGGTGCCCCGCCATCCCGAGCGTTTTAACGATGCCCGTGAACTGACGCAGGAACGCGGCTTCAGTTTTATCCTGCGCAGCAGCGGCGAGATCCCGTCTGGCTCAACGCAGGTGGTCATCGGAGACTCAATGGGCGAACTTATGCTGCTATACGGCATTGCCGATCTGGCCTTTGTCGGCGGCAGCCTGGTTGAACGGGGTGGACACAACCCGCTGGAGCCTGCTGCCCATGCGCTTCCGGTTCTGATGGGACCCCATATCTGGAACTTCAAAGATATCTGCAGCAAGTTGCAGGAAGGCCAGGGGCTGATCACCGTCACCGACGTGATTTCGCTGGAAAAAGAGGTCACCAACCTGTTACAGGATGATGATTACCGCCGTTATTACGGACGTCATGCGGTAGACGTGCTGCACCAGAATCAGGGTGCGCTACAGCGTCTGCTACAGTTACTCGAACCGCATCTGCCACCACGGGCCCACTAATGTCAGCACGCCAACGTCTTTCCGTGGTGATGATCGCCAAAAACGAAGCGGAACTGCTGCCTGACTGCCTGGCCTCGGTCAGCTGGGCCGATGAAATTATCGTGCTGGACTCAGGCAGCCATGACAACAGTGTCGAGATCGCCTCACAGGCTGGGGCGAAGGTCTACCACAATGGTGACTGGCAGGGCTATGGTATCCAGCGCCAGCGCGCGCAGCACTATGCCACCGGCGACATGATTCTGATGATCGATGCGGATGAACGCGTGACACCTGAACTGCGCGCCGCGATTGAGCAGGTGCTGGTCGCGCCACCCAGCCGTACGGTTTATAGCCTGGGCCGCAGTAATCTGTTTCTCGGCCGCTTTATGCGCCATAGCGGCTGGTATCCTGACCGCGTCATGCGACTCTACCCACGCACCTTCCGCTACAATGACAATCTGGTGCATGAATCACTGCAAAGTGACGGCGCGCCGGTGGTGGCATTACCCGGCGATCTGCAGCATCTGACCTGCCGCGATTTAATCGCCTTTCAGCGCAAGCAGCTGGCTTATGCCGAAGCCTGGGCTACGGAACGCCATCGGTGCGGTAAGCGTTGCAGCCTGTTTTCTCTGTTCAGCCATACGCTGGGCGCGTTTATGAAAACCCTGCTGCTGCGTGCCGGTTTTCTCGACGGAAAGCAGGGCTGGATTCTGGCGGTGGTCAATGCGCAATATACCTTCAATAAATATTCAGCCCTCTGGGCGCTGAATCATGCTTCGGCAAAAGGGCGAGTATGATCACGAAAGCCATCTATCCCGGAACGTTCGATCCTGTGACGCTCGGCCATCTCGACATCGTGACGCGGGCAGCGCAGATGTTTGATCAGGTCATTCTGGCCGTTGCCGCCAGCCCCAGTAAAAAACCGATGTTTAGTCTGGATGAGCGCGTGGCGCTGGCTGGTGAAGTGATAGCCCATCTGCCCAACGTTGAGGTGGTCGGATTCAGCGACCTGATGGCGAATTTTGCCCGTGACCAGCAGGCGAATGTGCTGGTTCGTGGCTTGCGTGCGGTGTCAGACTTTGAATATGAAATGCAGCTGGCGCAGATGAATCGTCACCTGCTGCCAACGCTGGAGAGTGTTTTCCTGATGCCGTCCGAAGGCTTCTCGTTTATCTCATCTTCGCTGGTCAAAGAGGTGGCGCGTCACGGCGGCGATGTGACCGCCTTCCTGCCCGCGCCGGTGCATCAGGCATTGCTGGCTAAACTGGCTTAATGCTGGCAGTTCGGGCACCAGTAGGTGCTGCGCTGCCCGTGTCTGCCGCTGACAATCGGCGTACCGCATGCCCGGCAGGGTTCGCCTGCCCGCCCATAAACCTGTAACTGCTGTGCAAAATAGCCGGGTTTACCGTCGGTCTGTAAGAAGTCACGCAGTGTGGTTCCGCCCTGCTCAATGGAGCGTAACAGCACCGCTTTGATGGTATTGACCAGCAGTTCCGCTTCGGCCTGCGACAGACTGCCGGCAGCACGATCGGGAATGATCCCGGCGGTAAACAGTGACTCGCTGGCGTAAATGTTGCCCACGCCCACCACCACTTTGTTATCCATAAGCCACTGCTTGATGAGCGTCCGCTTGCCGCGTGACTTCTCAAACAGGTAAGTGCCGTCAAACTCCTCGCTAAGCGGCTCCGGCCCGAGATGTGCCAGCACGCTGCTGCCCGCCAGATCGCTGCTCCAGAGCCAGGCGCCAAAGCGGCGCGGGTCGGTGTAGCGCAGCACTTTGCCGTTGCTCATGACCAGATCAACATGGTCATGCTTCGCCGCTGGCAGCTCTTCTGACAGCACGCGCAGGCTACCGGACATGCCAAGGTGGATAATGATCCAGCCATGCGGCAGCTCCAGCAGCAGATATTTCGCCCGGCGCTGCACACTGAGCACCGGCTGATCGCTCAGCGCCAGGATCTCCTGCGAAACAGGCCAGCGCAAACGTGAATTACGCACCACGGCGTGAAGGATGGTTTCACCGACCAAATGCGGTTCGATACCGCGACGGCTGGTTTCAACCTCTGGCAACTCTGGCATACCCTCTCCTCAGCGTTTTACACAAACAAAAAACCCGGCCGGAGCCGGGTTTTTAGCAGAACACTAAAATTACTTAATTTTAGCTTCTTTGTAGAGCACATGCTGACGTAAAACCGGATCGAACTTTTTCAGTTCCAGCTTCTCTGGTTTAGTACGTTTGTTCTTCGTGGTGGTATAGAAGTGACCTGTACCAGCAGAGGAAACCAGCTTGATCTTCTCACGAATACCTTTAGCCATGATTCAGTTCCTTAGTACCTTAGTACTTCTCACCACGGGCACGCATATCGGCTAACACCGTATCAATGCCCTTTTTATCAATAATACGCATACCTTTAACAGATACACGCAGAGTAACGAAGCGCTTCTCGCTCTCAACCCAAAAACGGTGTGAGTGCAGGTTCGGAAGGAAACGGCGTTTCGTCGCGTTCATTGCGTGGGAACGGTTGTTACCCGTCACCGGACGCTTTCCAGTTACCTGGCAGACTCGTGACATGTCAATATCTCCAAAAATCAAATCAGCTCGAGCTTTAAAAATTAGGTTTGGGCCGCCTCGTCAGGCTTGCAGCCCGCCAGGCGAATTCCATGGAACCCGCTAAGCTGGCCTAACCGCCAAACCCGAGATTCTCAAAGGTGGCGTAGTATACGCCGCTCAGCCCAAGTGCTCAAGTCCCGAACAGATAAAGATCCCGAATGATCGGGCAAAAAGCCGCCACCTGGCGTGAAATTCCCCCCTGTCAGAGCCATCCCCGCTCGGCAAAGGAGACATATTCGCCATGCCCAATCACCAGATGATCGAGCAGACGGATGTCGAGTAGCTGGCAGGCTTCGCTGACTTTATGGGTCACTTCACGGTCTGCACGGCTCGGCTCCGCCATGCCCGACGGGTGATTATGCGCCAGTATCAGAGCGGCAGCATTGAGCTTCAGCGCTTCCCGGACGATCTCGCGGGGGTGAACTTCCACGCTGTTAATGGAACCAGAGAACATATTTTGTGCCCGCAGCACCCGATGCTGATTATCCAGAAACAGTGCCATAAAGATCTCACGCTCCTGATGGGCTAACAGACTTTGCAGATACTGGCGCGTGATTTGTGGATTTTCCATTGCGCTTTCGCGGGCCAGCTTACTGGCGAAAAAACGCTTCGCCAGTTCGGCAATCGCATGAAGTTGTGCCAGCTTGGCATCGCCGACCCCTTTGATTTCACCGAATGCCGCTTTGTCTGACGTCATGAGCTGATAAAGCGAGCCAAAACCGTCCAGCATCTGTCCGGCCAGCTCCAGGACGTTCTGTCCAGGCGATCCGGTACGGAGAAAAATGGCCAGTAGTTCGGTATCGCTGAGGGCATGCGCACCCAGCTTCCGGAGTTTTTCCCGTGGTCCCTTTATTTTCATATCCGCTCTCCCTGAGATGAGCCTTAGCATGGCCCATCATGAAGAGTGCAGCTATCAGTGAAGCTGCAATCTACGAGACGGCTCGCAAACGCAGTCAGTGAAAAGGCGCATCCACGCTTTTGTGATAAAGTCCGTGCATTCGCCGCCGCGAGCGGCAGAGAGCTTAGTGAGGCCAACATCATGATGGGATTAGCCGGCAAAAAAATTCTTCTTGGCGTGAGCGGCGGTATTGCTGCTTATAAAGCACCTGAGCTGGTGCGCCGCCTGCGCGATCGCGGTGCTGATGTCCGCGTGATGATGACAGAGGGTGCGAAAGCATTTATTACTCCGCTCAGCCTGCAGGCTGTCTCCGGCTATCCGGTATTTGACGATCTGCTTGATCCGGCAGCGGAGGCGGCGATGGGTCATATTGAACTGGCAAAATGGGCCGACCTTATTGTGCTGGCACCGGCCACTGCTGACCTGATTGCCCGTATTACTGCCGGTATGGCAAACGATCTGGTGACGACCGCCGTGTTAGCGACGGCCTCACCCGTGGCAGTGGTGCCCGCTATGAATCAGCAGATGTATCGTGCGGCGGTGACCCAGCATAATCTGCAGAGCCTGCAGGCGCGTGGCGTGCTGATTTGGGGACCGGACAGCGGCAGCCAGGCCTGCGGCGATGTCGGGCCGGGCCGGATGCTCGACCCGCTGGTGATTGTTGACCATGCGGTGCAGTGGGCTACGCCCGTCAACGATCTGCAACATCTCAACATTATGATTACCGCCGGCCCTACCCGTGAGGCGCTGGACCCGGTGCGCTACATCACTAACCACAGCTCCGGCAAAATGGGCTTTGCTATTGCCGACGCCGCCGCCAGACGCGGTGCACAGGTCACGCTGGTCAGCGGCCCGGTCACCCTGTCTGCGCCAGCGGGTGTGCGGCGAATTGATGTGACCAGCGCACTGGAGATGCAGGCCGCCGTCATGAGTGAGATAGATAAACAACATATTTTCATTGCAAGCGCAGCCGTGGCAGACTACCGGGCAGCCGATATTGCGGCCGATAAAATCAAGAAACAGGGCGGCGATGATAACGTCACGCTGAACCTGGTAAAGAATCCCGATATTGTTGCCGGCGTCGCTGCACTTCAGGAAAACCGGCCGTTCGTCGTTGGATTTGCTGCTGAAACACAGAATGTGGAAGAATACGCCCGGCAAAAACGGGTGCGCAAGAATCTGGATCTGATCTGCGCTAACGACGTCGCTAAAGCCGGACAGGGGTTTAATAGCGACACCAATGCTCTTCACCTTTTTTGGCAGGATGGAGAAAAACGCTTACCGCTCAGCGATAAGTCTCTCCTTGGCCAACAATTAATAGACGAGATTGTCAGCCGTTATGATGAAAAAAATAGACGTTAAAATTCTGGATCCGCGCGTCGGCAAAGAGTTTCCACTGCCGACCTACGCGACTTCAGGTTCCGCTGGGTTAGATTTACGCGCCTGCATTGATGATGTTCTCGACATCGCACCAGGCACCACAACGCTGGTTCCGACCGGCCTGGCGATTCATATTGCCGACCCCGACCTGGCCGCTGTGATCCTGCCGCGCTCAGGCCTTGGCCATAAACATGGCATCGTGCTGGGCAACCTGGTGGGGCTGATTGACTCCGACTATCAGGGACAGCTGATGGTCTCGGTCTGGAATCGCGGCCAGGAAAGCTTCTCGCTGCAACCCGGCGATCGCATGGCACAACTGGTCTTTGTACCGGTGGTGCAGGCGGAATTTAACCTGGTCGAAGATTTCGACGCCAGCCTGCGCGGCGAAGGCGGCTTCGGCCACTCCGGTCGCCAGTAACCCGCATTACCGACTTTCACTTACGCCCGTTATTTTTTCCTCATCGCCACAGGACGCGTTCCTGTGGCAGATGCGTAGGTGTTGCCTGTTTTTAGGTGAATTTCAGGGGTCTTTAAGGTCATGGCAGAAAAAAAAGTCGCGAAGCGGAATCGTCGCGAAGAGATTTTGCAGGCGCTGGCGCAGATGCTGGAGTCGGGTGATGGCAGTCAGCGCATTACCACAGCCAAACTGGCAGCCACGGTGGGCGTTTCCGAAGCGGCGCTGTATCGTCACTTCCCGAGTAAAACACGAATGTTCGATAGCCTGATTGAGTTTATCGAAGACAGTCTGATTACCCGCATCAATCTGATCCTCAAGGATGAAAAAGAGACCATGACGCGTCTGCGTCTGATCGTGCAACTGATTCTGGGATTTGGTGAGCGTAATCCGGGACTGACGCGCATTCTGACCGGCCATGCATTGATGTTTGAGCAGGACCGACTGCAGGGACGCATCAATCAGCTGTTTGAGCGGATTGAAGTGCAGCTGCGACAGGTGATGCGGGAACGGAAAATGCGCGAGGGCGAAGCCTTTCAGGCTGATGAGGCGCTGCTGGCAAGTCAGTTGCTGGCATTCTGTGAGGGTTTACTGTCACGGTATGTCCGTTCTGAGTTTCGTTTCAGTCCTACCGCAGACTTTGAGGCTCGCTGGCCGCTGATTGCCGCGCAGCTGGCGTAAAGCGTAAAAGAAGGCGGGCATTGCGCCCGCCTCTGTTAAATCCCGTACGCTTTCTGATAGGCACGTACCTGAGCCAGATGATCGGCCATCTCAGGCTTCTCTTCCAGCCAGGCAATCAGGTCTGCCAGCGTAATAATTGCGGTCACTTTGCAGCCGTAATCACGTTCCACTTCCTGAATCGCCGACATTTCTCCGCGTCCACGCTCCTGACGATCAAGCGAGACCAGCACGCCTGCCAGAGTGGCGTTGTGCGCACCGATAATATCCATCGACTCACGAATCGCGGTGCCTGCGGTGATCACATCGTCCACCAGCATCACTTTGCCCTGCAGCGGACTGCCAACCAGCAGGCCACCTTCGCCGTGATCTTTCGCTTCTTTACGGTTAAAGCAGTAAGGCACATCGCGGTCATGATGATCCGCCAGCGCCACCGCCGTGGTGGTGGCAATCGGAATGCCTTTATAGGCCGGGCCGAACAGCAGATCAAAATCAACAGCGCCATCCACCAGCGCCTGCGCGTAGAAGCGTCCCAGCAGCGCTAAATCCCGTCCGCTGTTAAACAGACCAGCATTAAAGAAATAGGGGCTTTTACGCCCGGACTTCAAAGTGAACTCACCGAACTTCAGCACCTGCTTGTTCAGGGCAAATTCAATAAACTGACGCTGCCAGGCTTTCATTTCTCACTCCTCAAATAAAGAAAAGGCGACTCTGAGGTCGCCTGTTACATCAATTTTCCAGCGCTGCTTTCTGCGCCTGAATTAATTCCTCAATTCCGCCGCGTGCCAGCGCCAGTAGCGTCAGCAACTCTTCATGGCTGAACGGTTCGCCTTCGGCAGTGCCCTGCACCTCGATCATGCGGCCATCTTCCAGCATCACGACGTTCATGTCGGTTTCTGCGGCTGAGTCTTCAACATACTCCAGATCGCACAGCGCTTCGCCTTTGACGATGCCCACTGAAATCGCCGCGACCATGCCCTTCATCGGGTTCGCTTTCAGTTTGCCGCTCGCCACCAGCTTGTTCAGCGCATCAGCCAGCGCCACACAGGCTCCGGTGATTGATGCGGTGCGAGTGCCGCCATCAGCCTGAATTACGTCACAGTCGAGCGTAATGGTAAATTCACCCAGCGCTTTAAGATCAACCGCGGCGCGCAGTGAACGGGCGATCAGACGCTGAATCTCCAGCGTACGTCCGCCCTGCTTGCCTTTTGCAGCTTCACGCGCCATACGGCTGTGGGTCGAACGCGGCAGCATGCCATATTCGGCCGTTACCCAACCCTGGCCCTGGCCTTTGAGGAAACGCGGAACCCCTTCGTCTACCGAGGCAGTGCAAAGCACTTTCGTTTCGCCGAATTCCACCAGAACGGAACCCTCTGCGTGTTTGGTGTAATTGCGGGTCAATGTGACTGGACGCACCTGTTGTGCGCTACGGCCTGCTGGACGCATGGGTATTCTCCGGCTTGCTAATGATTGGCTGCGCATTATACGGACTTCCTTGCCCGCTGTCTCTTGCGCTGGTCTGACGCAGGCATCAGATGAAATTCCCCGCCAGCTGTGGCTAAATGCGCGTTCCTTTCTCTCTGATAAAAAAGACATATGGCCGCCATTCTTCATTTCCTGCTGGCGCTGGTGGTGATTTTTGCCCTTGCGCTGCTGGTCAGTCATGACCGTAAACAGATTCGTCTGCGCTTTATTGTTCAACTGATTGTGGTGGAAGCCGCGCTGGGTTGGTTCTTCCTTCACTCTGCCGGGGGTCTGGCGCTGGTCGGTTCGTTCGCCGGTTTCTTTGAAACGCTGCTGGGTTTTGCCGCACAGGGCACGGAGTTCGTGTTTGGCGGAATGAGCAAACAGGGGCTGGCATTTATCTTCCTTGGCGTGCTCTGCCCGATTGTCTTTATTTCGGCACTGATCGGCATATTGCAGCACTGGCGCATCCTGCCGCTGCTGATCCGTATTTTCGGGACGCTGCTGTCGAAGATTAACGGCATGGGCAAGCTGGAGTCGTTCAACGCCGTCAGCACGCTGATTCTTGGGCAGTCGGAAAACTTCATCGCTTATAAAGGGATTCTGGGTGATATCCCGCCACGCCGGCTCTACACCATGGCGGCGACCGCGATGTCTACCGTTTCGCTGTCGATTGTCGGTGCTTATATGTCGATGATCGAACCGAAGTATGTGGTTGCGGCACTGCTGCTTAACATGTTCAGCACCTTTATTATCCTGTCGATCATCAACCCGATGAAAAGCCAGGATGAGCAGCCTATCGCGCTGGATAAACTGCATGAAGAGCAGAGCTTCTTTGAGATGCTGGGCGAATACATCCTGGCAGGCTTCAAAGTCGCGATGATTATTCTGGCCATGCTGATTGGCTTTATTGCGCTGATTGCTGCCGTCAACGCGCTGTTTGCGGCGGTGTTCGGCTACAGCTTCCAGCAACTGCTCGGCTACCTGTTCTATCCTCTGGCCTGGCTGATTGGCATTCCCAAAGCCGATGCCCTGCAGGCGGCCAGCATCATGGCAACCAAACTGGTGGCGAATGAGTTTGTGGCGATGATTGAACTGCAGAAAGTCGCGGCAGGCATGAGTGCGCGTGGACTGGGTATTCTGTCGGTGTTCCTGGTCTCGTTCGCTAACTTTGCCTCTATCGGCATTGTGGCGGGCGCAATAAAAGGCCTGAATGAGAAACAGGGAAATGTGGTTTCCCGTTTTGGCTGGAAGCTGGTCTATGGCTCCACGCTGGTCAGTCTGCTCTCCGCAGCCTTTGCCGGTCTGTTTATCTGATTATTCAACGGGCGGCAATTCTGCCGCCCGCTTTCGCCTTAGAATCCGACGCAGACGGGTGCATCCACCCGCATAACCGACTCCTGACCAAACCGTTTTTTATAGAGGCTGCGTAACGCCTCAATATCAACGTTGGTGGCGGGGTCGATCCCGTGGATCAGCATCAACGCCTTACTGTTCTCCCGTGCCAGCTGACCGTTCTCGCCCAGCCATTGCCCTTTGGCATCATAGACCGACAGGCCCGCTTTAAACCGTGGCGTGACCTCATTATCCACGAAGTTCATCCAGTCGAGTGAACTCACCCTGCCGCCATCAGGCTTGCTCAGTCCAAACCACAACGTGGTCTGCATCATCATGTCGCCACCCGCACAGATGGGTTGCGGTTTAGTGGGCGGCGAGTGGCGTGCCTGGCAACCTGCCAGCAGCAGAGCCATCACAACAGGAAGGGCAATAACGCGAGACATAGATCAGTCATCCTCACAAAGGGTCAATGGTCATCATAAGTGGCTGTCGCTGAAAGCGGAAATGGTTCGTTATTTTCCTGTGCGACGCTTATGCCTGTTATGCCGTGGCTCGCCTCGCTATACTTCACCCATCTTTCCGCAAATGAGTACCGCTTATGATCCGCAGTATGACCGCTTATGCCCGCAGCGAAGCCAAAGGCGAATGGGGCAGCGCCGCCTGGGAGCTGCGTTCCGTGAACCAGCGTTATCTGGAAACCTACATCCGCCTGCCGGAACAGTTTCGTGGGCTGGAGCCGGTTATCCGCGAGCGCATTCGCCAGCGTCTGACGCGCGGTAAAATTGAGTGCAACCTCCGTTTTGATGCCGATCCCAGCGCACAGGGCGAACTGATGCTCAACGAAACGCTGGCGAAACAGCTGGTGCAGGCTGCCAACTGGGTAAAAATGCAGAGCGACGAAGGCGCGATTAATCCGCTGGATATTCTGCGCTGGCCGGGTGTGATGTCTGCGCAGGAACAGGATCTGGATGCCATCAACACCCAGTTGTTGCAGGCACTGGATGGTGCGCTTGATGACTTTATTGCGGCACGTGAAAGCGAAGGTACCGCCCTGAAAGCGATGATTGAGCAGCGTCTGGAAGGCGTCTCGCAGGAAGTCAGCAAAGTGCGCGCGCAGATGCCTGAGGTGATCAAATGGCAGCGTGAGCGGCTGGTCGCCAAACTGGAAGATGCTGAAGTCCAGCTGGAAAACAATCGCCTTGAGCAGGAACTGGTGATGATGGCGCAGCGTGTTGATGTTTCTGAAGAGCTGGATCGTCTGGATGCGCACGTTAAAGAGACTTACAACATCCTGAAAAAGAAAGAAGCAGTTGGCCGCCGTCTCGACTTTATGATGCAGGAGTTCAATCGTGAGTCGAACACGCTGGCTTCGAAGTCGATCAACGCCGAAATCACGACTTCAGCTATTGAACTGAAGGTGCTGATTGAGCAGATGCGCGAGCAGATTCAGAATATCGAGTAATTTCCACCCACTTTAATGAAATGCCATAAAACCCGTAAGTTACGGGTTTTATTATCTCATCAGGAATCATCCCTTCTCGCAAAACCTCCTGCTATTACAATACCACCTAATGTCCCAATTACCCCTTTGACCATTATTGTTTTGGTACAAGCAGGCAGAAAGGGAAAGCTATCAGATACACAGATTTAAGCCTAGTTAGAGTCTCAGGAACGCTTTGACTGACGCTCTAACGGAAACGGATTGTACCTTTATTACTGGAAAGAGTTTTCAATACCTAAATGGTGCTTTCGCTATAGTTACGGAGGAAAAAGGCGCGTGACTGGATATGAATGCTGAGCCGGTGCTCTCGGAGATTAGTATTTATCGTCCCGCGCTGACTGGTGTGGATATGCATTTGTATAACAGCCCGGCGACCATCCAGCAGCTGATGCAGGAGCGTAAGGAAAAGCATCAAGGAAAACAGCAGAAGGAGAACCGGTCATGATGTACTGCCCGTACTGCAAAAGCCCGGCGCATGTTAAATCGAGCCGCTATATGTCCGAACAGGTTAAGGAACGTTATCATCAGTGCACCAGCCTAGACTGTTCCTGCGCGTTCAAGACCAACGAGAGTACTACGAAAGTGATAACCGTACCGTCGCAGCCGGAAATCTGCAAGATGCCGCCCCCGCCGCCGCCTCAGCGCCAGTCGCAGACCTTAGGTCGCTACGGAGGCGCCTTCAGGCACTAACAGAAAACCTCACACTCTCCCTGCCAACCGGCGGGGATTTTTGTGCGCAAAGCTAAAGATTTCCTGCACGGTGACGAGTATAAATATATAAATAGTGATGCATGCAAAAGATACGGGTCAGAAGCACAAACGGGGCCAGTACTAGCGCGGCCTGAGCCTTTAGATGCAGGTGCATGAAAAGCAACGCATAAAGCGGGCAGGCGTGGCGGGGATAGCATTGTGCGTGAAGAGGATTTATGGATTTCCCACAAATGTTGTACCCAAGAAGATATGGTGGGGTAGATCAAATACTACTTTTCAGATATGGAGTGACTATTGAAATGGAAGTAAAAAGTGTTGAAATAATCACAGAGCAAGATGATAGTCCTGAGGTTGTTATTGGTTTAGTTGGAGCAATTGGCACAAACCTTGATCAAATAAAAGTCACTATCAAGGAGATGTTCGCCACATATTCATATGATGTTATGGATATAAGAATATCATCAGAGATAATAAAAAAATTTAAACCAATGGATAGATCGGAAGAGAACTATGTAAATATAAACAATCTTATGACAGCAGGGAACGAACTCAGAGAAAAGAGTAAAAATAATGCAATTCTTTCTATGGCTGCCTCAGCATTAATAAGTAGTCATAGAGACTTGGAAGTCTCAGGCCTACCTAAACCTAAAAGTAAAAAAGCATATATAATACACTCTCTGAAGCATCCAGCAGAGGTAAACCTTCTCAGAGATATATATACTAATGGGTTTTACTTAATTGGAGTCTATTCTGATGAGGATAGAAGGAAAAGTTACCTAGTAAATCATAAATCAGTTTCTGAGAAAGAAGCAGCAGAATTAATAAAAAGAGATGCACATGAAGGAGATAAGTGGGGGCAACACACTCGGGACACATATGAACTTGCTGACTTTTTTGTAAGCTCTGAAAATAATTATGATAGAGTAACAAATCATCTTTGGCGTTTTTTTGACTTAATTTTTGGAAAGCCAAACATTAGCCCAACTTTCGATGAGTATGCTATGTCTATGGCATATTCTGCATCTTTAAGATCAGCTGACCTGTCTAGACAGGTTGGAGCAGTTTTAACTAAAAATAAAATGATATTAACTACTGGGGCGAACGATATTCCTACCTTTGGCGGTGGTTTATATTGGCCTGAAATGATAGACGATAAGATACAAGACATCGAAGGTGGTAGGGATTATACAATAGGATATGATTCTAACACAGATGAAAAACAGAACATTATAAACGACATCATTGATAAATTTAAAACCGAAATCGATGATACTGATGATAAAACAATCAGAAAAAACAAAAATAAGTTATCAGAATTGATTTTTAGGGCTTTAAACAATAGTAAAATAAAGGATATTACCGAATATGGCAGGGTTGTGCATGCTGAAATGGAAGCTATCCTCTCTTGTGCAAGAAGTGAAATAAATACTCATAAAGCAACACTTTACTGCACAACATTCCCATGCCACAACTGTGCTAAGCATATAGTTGCAAGCGGTATTGAAAAAGTCTTTTACATAGAACCCTACCCTAAAAGTAAAGCATTTTTATTCCATAAGGATTCCATCGAGTCTTCAGAAATAAGCAAGAGTGCTCAAGAAGTCAAAAAGGTTATATTTGAACCTTTTGTCGGTGTTGGTCCAAGATGTTTCTTCAACCTCTTTTCAATAAACTTAGGCACTGGTTACAAAGTAGTACGGAAATATGATGATGGAACGGCCGTAAAATGGGAAAGAAAAAATGGTAGACTTCGTGTACAGATGCTACCCTCGTCCTATATAGAAAAAGAACTTAAAGCGGCAGACAGCCTAAACAAAATAGTTAAGGAGAATTTAAATGTCACACGATAACCACCAAGATTTGTTTGAGTTTCTTACAGAAGCCAGCAAAACCGTTTCTGACTGGCCAGCTTGGAAACAATCGGGTTCAGATGCTACACAGTTCCAGGACTCGAAACAACGCAAAAACCATTACGAGAGTAACTGTTTCGCATTAAAACGAGCCACCTCTTCTTAGAGAATATCTAAACGTGCTACTTTTGTACCACGGATTGTACCAATGCAATAAAAGCTTAAAAATCTTTAAAAAACAAAAGATTATCTAAAAATAAAAAAGCAGATTCAGAATATCGAGTAATTTCCACTCAACAAAGCGCTCGCAGTGGCGCTTTGTTCCCCTCTCAGGCGCTGTCAGCACTTAAAGAGTTAGCTCCTTCCGTCAATTGATCGCTTTTTCAGCGCGGCCAGCATCAGAATCAGGTAAAGATAAATAAATAATCATTTCCAGACTGTTCCTGAAACGGCCTCGCTTACAATTAAAGCTTCTTTCAGGCTTAGATTAATTATTTGAAAAATAATGATTTTATCAGGTTAATGTACTTTTATAGCCGGTATTAACGCTTCTCCATGAAACAGGTCAATCCTGTAGATGCCGGAGTTTCCCTTTCTTTGAAGGCACTTTTTGATAAAATGTTGGTCGAAATCAGTACAGCTGTACCGCCTTAAGACTCATGGAAGTGCTCTTTGTGCGATGCATCCCTCTATCCCATGAAGGTTGTTAATGAAAAACACCGGAAAATTTAGCAGTTCGCTGCTGCATCCGCGTTATTGGTTTACCTGGTTTGGCCTTGGCGTACTCTGGCTGCTGGTCCAGCTCCCCTATCCTGTTCTTATGCGTCTCGGTGCCGGTGCCGGCAAAATCTCTCGCCATTTCCTGCAGCGCCGCGAGCGTATTACCCGTCGTAACATCGAACTCTGCTTTCCGGGCATCAGCGAAGAAAAAACAGAACATATGATTGCTGGCAATTTCGCGTCGCTTGGGATGGCGCTGGCTGAAACCGGTATTGCCTGGTTCTGGTCTGACCGTGCGGTAAGACGTCTGTTTAAAGTGTCGGGAATGGAAAACCTGCATGCCGCGCAGAAAGAAAAGCGAGGCGTGATGCTGATTGGTGTGCATTTCATGTCACTGGAGTTGGGCGGCCGCATCAGCGGACTCTGTCAGCCAATGATGGCGATGTATCGCCCACACAATAACCAGGCGATGGAGTATGTGCAGACCAAAGGGCGGATGCGCTCAAATAAAGCGATGATCGACCGTCGTGATCTACGCGGTATGGTTAATGCCCTGAAACAGGGTGAATCGGTCTGGTTTGCGCCTGACCAGGATTACGGCCCTAAAGGCAGCACCTTTGCGCCGCTGTTTGCGGTGGAAAAAGCCGCCACGACTAACGGGACTTTTGTTCTGTCGCGTCTGGCGAAGCCAGCGATGGTGCCGATTATGCTGATTCGTAATCCAGGAAATGATGGCTACCATTTGATCATCGAACCGATGCTGGAAAATTATCCTCATACGGACGAGGCTGCTGCTGCAGCTTATATGAACAAAGTAATCGAAAATCAGATCCTTCGCGCACCCGAACAGTACCTTTGGCTGCATCGTCGCTTCAAAACCCGGCCACCGGGTGAAAAGTCGCTCTACGTCTGAGTTAACTGATAAAGCAGGCCTCGTGCCTGCTTTGTTGTTTTAATCTTCTGAACGACATCTGCTTTACGTCCACTCTCTCATCCTCGTTTGCTGTGCTCTCATACTGCCTCTGCCGTTATAGCTACCTCTACAGTTTCTGCTGTTCAGCACACCTGTCTGCGTCCGGCAGGCTGGTATCAAAGAGATAATTAAGGAATGATGAATCCTCTTACCTCGTCAATGCCGGACAATCTTATGGATATCAACGATACACAGCAGTGGCAGCGTCCGCTGATTGATGATCGCCTTACGCCCTATATTGAAGTGGATGCAGAGCGCATGGAGCAGAACCTGCAGCATATGCAGCGCAAAGCCAGTGCGGCAGGCGTCGCGTTGCGACCCCATATCAAAACGCATAAAAGCGTCTGGATTGCGCAGCGTCAGATCGCGTCCGGTGCTCAGGGTGTTACCGTCTCTAAGCCCAGCGAAGGCATCAGCTTTATTCAGGGCGGTGTTCGTGATCTGCTATTAGCCTATCCGATTGTGCAACCGCAAAGCGTAGCTGAATTGCTGCGCCACGCCGTGCTTCATCAGGCAAAGCTCACCCTGATTGCGGACAGGCTGCAGGGCGTGGCGGCTATTGCTGATGCCTGCCAGCAGCAACCGGAATGCGACCTGGCGGTAGCGATTAAGGTTGATGTTGGATTACATCGGATAGGTGTCAATCCTGATACAGATGAAGCGGTGCTGATTGCTCAGGCGCTGCAGGACAAAGGGTTACGCTTTGCCGGATTAGTGTCACATGCTGGCCACGCTTATGGTGCCGGTAATGCCGCGGCCATTGCGGATGTCGCCCGGCAGGAAACGGCATTGATGCAGCGAGTACAGGCAAAACTGCAGGCGGCTGGTTTTACCGACTGCCCTCTCTCTGTAGGTTCAACGCCTACGGCGCTGGCAGCAGAGATTGCACCCTGCATTAATGAAATCCGGCCCGGAAACTATGCACTACTGGACCTAACCGCCTGCCGTCTCGGATTAACTCACGTCGATCAGCTGGCAATGAGCGTCATTACCCGTGTCGTGGCGGTGAACGATCATTTCGCGATTGTGGATGCCGGGTCAAAAATGCTGAGTTCGGATAAAGGGCCACACGGCACCAATGCCAGCGGCTTTGGTGTGGCAGCCGACGAAGCGGGTCAGACTTATGAAGTGACAAAATTATCTGAGGAGCACGGTTTTCTGCTTTATCAGGATCGCCGCCCTGAAGTCGGCACGCTGCTGCGTATCTTCCCTAATCACAGTTGTGCCGTGATGGCGCAGTCGGACGGCTTTGTTCTGCGGCACGCTAACGGCCATAGCGAAGATCATGTGGTTTCTGCGCGCGGCAATTTCATCTGAGTCAGTGGCAGACAGCATCATCCGTTGTCTGCCATTTGTACGAAACCCTTTCAACACCACACTTCTGCTGTTACAACGTTTTAACAAGCCTGGCCCCATGCTTTAATGCTTTTTTAGCTTATTCACCGGAGGTTACATGCTCTCCTCTCGCACTCTGAGCCTGACGATTCCACGTCACTGGTTAGATCTTTATGAAACCATCTGGAAACCGGAGTTTTTCCCAAAGTGGGCTTCCGGGCTGACGCACAGCGCGTTAGAACCCGATGGCAATCGCTGGCGTGCTAAAGGCCCCCAGGGCAATGTGAAGATCCGGTTCTCGCCACATAATCCGTTTGGGGTAATGGATCACTGGATTGATAGCGGCTCGGGAAAGGAGATCTACGTACCGATGCGCGTGATAGCAAACGAACAGGGCGCCGAGGTGATGGTAACGGTTTATCGCCAGCCATTTACTTCAGATGAGAAATTTAAGCAGGATATTGAATGGGTTAGCAACGATCTTGAGAAACTCAACCAGCTTCTTACACAATAAATCAATGACTTAGCGCGCCTTTTTCTCTGCATTTATCACTGGCCGTTAATGAAAAAAAATAGAAAAACTTTCGACGATAAAGCATAAAGCGCTTATCTGATTACTCATCATCCTTACGCATTTATCACCAACCCTGCTTAAGCATCACTGCCAGGAAAAATCCTGGCAAAATCCTCTGAAAGGCAGGCGACCCCCTCTGATTTCGGGCCTCCTGGTTTGCCGCACAAACAATTTCTGACTGACCCATACATTAATCATTAACAATCGTTTATTAGCAATCTGCTGGGGATTTAATATTTATCATGCATAAAGTGAAACCATTTATTTCTGTAGTCACGTAATCAGACTTTTCTTATGGTGTTAAATTAAATAAAACAATGTATAAATCATTCCACACACAGCAATACCCATAATGATAAAACAGGAAAAAAGTCATGGACCGCTCAACGTATCCTTTGTTATCAGAAAAAGAATGCGTTGAGATTGCCGCAAGGATGCTGGCAGGAGAATATAAAACTACAACAGGATTTATTCGTGATCTGGCGGAATTCTTATTCGCTGAAGGGAATTCCGCCATGACACGAAACAGCGATTTTACCAGGGATATCTTTTTTATCCAGGCATCATTTGATTGAACCCATAATAACATGGCAAGCCTGTAAAGCGTTTTCAGGACTTCGGCCGGAAAAATTGCACTAACTAACGGTGTTACAGCAACCTCTCCTTGCCGTTACACAACTATTTAATTCTCACAGAGTCGATGGACTCTAACGAGTATATTATGGCAATACGTGAAAGCAGTCTGAATGGCGCAAAATGGTCTCTGCTCTCTTCAATCAAAATTATTGGCATCGGCGTATTACAACTCTCGTTGCTGGCGCAGATTCTGCAGGCGAATGAGCTCAATCTGCTGGCGATCGCCGTGATAGCTTTACTGGCTATCGATACTCTGGCCGATCGGGGCTTCTCAAATACGCTGATCCGCCGCTCGATTCTCTCTATCAATGACCTCTCCACGATCTACTGGGGTAATATGTTGATGGGGGTCGCGGTGTTTGGTCTGTTATTTACTGGCAGCCACCTGCTGACCAGCCTTTTTGATCAACCTGAACTGGCATTAATGCTGCAGATGGTCTCAGTGGTGTTTATTATCATCCCACAGGGTCAGCATTACCGTGCGATATTACAGCGCGAAAAACAATATACCCGTATCGCTTTTGCTGAATCCTCCTCGGTATTAGCCGGACTTGCCGTCACCTTATTTACCGTCTGGCTGACCCCTTCAGTGTTGTGTGCGATCTGGGGTTATCTGGCGATGGCATCCATTCGTATGCTGATTTACTGCTACTATGGTCGTTCATGGTTCCAGCCGGAATACCGTTTTAGCCTGAATGCATTTTCTAAAATTCGTGCAAGAAACAAATAATAAAATAAGTCTGTATGGTGGGCTCTGAGCATCCGAAACGATGCGTTGGCGTGCTGTTAACCAGCACGCCTTTTCTTTTTATTTAGTCTGTCACAATATTTACCTGATCGATTCTTTTCCCGCAGCATCCAGCCCTTTTTTATCTCCTGTATAAACTGGTTTTCGACCAGCGGCTATCTGGCGATCGTCGTCAGTTTACCGCCCGCCCTGGGTCGGAAAACCCCGCGCCGGAACGCGCAAACCCTCTGTACGTTGTTTCCTCTCAACTTTTTCAATCACCTGCCGCAGTCCCTTCGCAAAAAAGTCTTTCTATGATGACGCCAGCGCTGGCTGGTATAAACTGCGCTCATCCCGGACGCCGATCGCCAGAAAATCTTCGGCGCCGTCTCTCAAGCAATGCCGTAGTCTTGCCGCCGTCTTACTGGAGTCTGCTATGTTACTGACCGTTCTCTACATTATTGGTATTACTGCTGAAGCCATGACGGGTGCGCTGGCGGCGGGGCGTCGCAAAATGGATCTGTTCGGTGTCATCATTATCGCGTCCGTGACCGCCATTGGTGGCGGTTCGGTGCGCGACATCCTGCTGGGTCACTATCCGCTGGGCTGGGTGAAACATCCCGAATACATCATGATTGTTGCAGCGGCGGCGGTAGTGACCACTTTCCTGGCACCCCTGATGACGCATCTGCGCAAAGTGTTTCTGGTGCTCGATGCGTTAGGACTGGTGGTCTTTTCTATTATCGGCGCGCAGGTTGCGCTCGATTCAGGACACGCCATGATTATTGCCGCGATAAGTGCGGTCATTACCGGCGTCTTTGGCGGCGTACTGCGTGACATGTTCTGTAATCGCATTCCGCTGGTGTTTCAGAAGGAACTCTACGCCGGTATCGCTTTCGCCTCTGGCTGGATGTATATCCTGCTGCTGAAAACCACACTGGCGCATGAAGCGGTGATTATCATTACCCTGTTGTTCGGATTCTTCGCCCGTTTACTGGCGCTGCGCTTCCGTCTTGGTTTGCCGATTTTCAACTATCCCCATCCCGAGCATTGAGGATGCGGGAATTCCCTGCTGTCTCAGAAAAGCGATCAGCGTCTGCAGGCGGGCATCATGGAACTGCGTAACCAGGCGCTTTGCCAGCGCCGCCCCGACACCCGGTAAAGCTTGCCAGTCCCTGACATCCCGCTGCGTTAAGCTCTCCCACTGCTGATCGGGCAGCGCATTGAGGGCCTTCCGCGGCAGTGAAACACCTAAGGCATCCACCCAGCGACGAAGCGGCTGCTGACGGGTGAGATTAAAACGGTGCCAGAGCTGACCCGCCCGCTCCCGAGAGAGGCCCGTTGCGGCGGCGATCTGTTCCGGTGTTAACGTCAGCCAGCCGAACAGGTGCGTCATACTGCCGGTTTCCAGTAAGTGCAGCCAGGTGCTGCGCTCAACGCCAGGAATATTCAGTACCGTTTTCTGACTGAGCCAGCGTAATTTTGCCAGTAGCTGCTTCTGGCATTCAGCGCTGAAGGTGTAACAACTCAGCGGCGTGTAGCGCGACGCGTCGGGAGGCTGAGGATAGTGCCGCTCTGCCACGCGCCAGATCACCCGCTCCAGCCGGGGAATGCCCTGGCCTGCCAGACTCAGTGTGATGACATCTCCCGCCACGATATCGCTCTCCTGCCAGCGACGCAACGATCCAACATTGACCCGCCTGACCGTCTTATCATCCAGCTGTACCGGCTGCAGATTAAGTACCGCGGCTATCTTCCCGGTTCGGCCGACTGGAAAATCGACGGAGAGCACTTCAGCGCTGACTTCCGGAGGCTGATATTTCCAGGCAACGGCCCATGTTCCCTCTCCAGGCAGCCAGTTTTTGCCCGCAGGTCGCAGGCTCTGATGAACGACGACACCGTCAGTGACAAAGGGCAGCTCAGCATGAAACCAGCGCTCCCGCCACGCTGCAACCTCCTCTTCGTCTTTAACGCTGTGGCTCCATTTTGCGGCAACGCCCAGTCCCCAGCGGCTGAGTTGCTGAAGGCGTTCCGTCATCGTGGCGGGGCCATCTGGCCAGGCCCAGATAAAAATATCGAGCGAATCCAGCAGAGGAACCCGCTGCTTGCTCATCATGGCACCAGCGACCTGTGAGCGCGCATTCCTGCCGCCATCAACCGCCTGCTGATGACCGGTCATCGACAGAAACAGCTCACCCTGCAGCACAATCTCTTCAAGTCCGGTCTCGATCTGCAGCGGAATCGCAGGGATCCAGGCGGCTTTAGCCAGCCACTCTTCACCGCGTAATCCATCACCACGACTCAACAGTGAAACCAGTTTGCCGTGGCGATAAACCAGGGAAACGGCAATGCCATCCACTTTCGGCTGCACCCAGAGATCGTGCCGCCCCTGCATCCAGTAAGCCAGGGCCAGCTTGTCGCGCATCTTTTTTACGCCCGTGTGGGCGACCGGATGCAGGTGCTCACCCTCACCCGGCAGTTGCGGTGCGTAAGCGGGCTGCAGAAGGTTAAAGCAGTGCTGCCAGTGATTCAGTCGCTGCTGCAGACTGTCATAATCGGCATCAGCCACCGGACTCTGCCCCTGACGATAGTAAGCATCATCCCAGTGCTGCAGCTGCTGTTGCAGACGACGGATCTCTTCTGACGCCCGGGTGGGTGTCCAGACGGGACAAAGGGCGCTATGCGCAGGCCATAGGACGATCCACAGAGCAGCCGCAAACAGCGGCCAGCCGAATCCTTTCATGATCTCTCTCCTGACGTTTTGCAGCATTCAATACCGGTGCTTCAGCGTCAGCCAGAGGTGATGTTCAGCTATGGAAGGAATGCCGTCGCAATCAGGGGATAATTACAGTCGTCCGACAGAGATTTGCGCGAAGATGCGCAAAAGTTGGGTGTTGCCGCTGCGCAAACGCTGCGTGGCGGCGGGAAGCTGTGTATACTGTGCAGGAAATCGACTCCGCTTTTAATCAATTCAAGAAAACCATGGCTCAAGGCACGCTCTATATTGTTTCTGCTCCCAGCGGCGCAGGTAAATCCAGCCTGATTCAGGCGCTGTTAAAGACCCAGCCGTTGTATGATACGCAGGTCTCTGTTTCGCACACGACGCGCGGTATGCGTCCGGGTGAAACCCATGGCGAACATTACTTTTTTGTTGAGAAGCATGAATTTGAGCAGATGATCGCGGAAGAGGCTTTCCTCGAACATGCCAAAGTTTTCGACAACTATTACGGTACCTCGCGCCATGCTATTGAGCAGGTGCTGGCAACCGGCGTTGACGTGTTTCTCGACATCGACTGGCAGGGTGCGCAGCAAATTCGCACCAAAATGCCTGGCGCACGCAGCATCTTTGTTTTGCCGCCTTCGAAAGAAGAGCTCGATCGCCGTCTGCGCGGTCGTGGCCAGGACAGCGAAGAGGTGATCACGCGTCGCATGGCTCAGGCGGTAGCGGAAATGAGCCACTACGCCGAGTATGACTATTTAATTGTGAATGATGATTTCGATCTGGCGCTGTCCGATCTGAAAACCATTATTCGCGCAGAACGTCTGCGTATGGCGCGTCAGAAGGCGCGTCACGATGCTTTAATCAGCAAACTGTTGGCAGTCTGAATACAGTTTCAGTATGATGCGCAGTCATTTCTTCATCTGTGGAGTAGCACACCTATGGCACGCGTAACCGTTCAGGACGCAGTAGAAAAAGTTGGTAATCGTTTTGACCTGGTGTTGGTCGCTGCACGTCGTGCACGTCAGATGCAGGTAGGCGGCAAAGATCCACTGGTTCCGGAAGAGAACGATAAACCTACCGTTATCGCCCTGCGCGAAATCGAAGAAGGTTTGGTCACCAATCAGATTTTAGATGTGCGTGATCGTCAGGAACAGCAAGAGCAGGAAGCCGCTGAGTTACAGGCCGTTACCGCTATCGCTGAAGGTCGTCGTTAACAGCCACCTGCAGGTCGCCCTTGTATCTGTTTGAAAGTCTCAATCAACTGATTGAAAAATACTTGCCAGAGGAGCAGATCAAGCGCCTCCAGCAAGCCTACCTTGTCGCACGTGATGCCCACGAGGGACAGACACGCTCCAGCGGTGAGCCTTATATCACCCACCCGGTTGCCGTGGCCTGTATTCTGGCGGAAATGAAGCTCGACCATGAAACTCTCATGGCCGCGCTGCTGCATGACGTGATCGAAGATACGCCTGCCACTTACCAGGACATGGAACAACTGTTCGGTAAAAGCGTGGCGGAACTGGTCGAAGGCGTTTCCAAGCTGGATAAGCTGAAATTCCGCGACAAGAAAGAAGCGCAGGCAGAGAACTTCCGCAAGATGATTATGGCGATGGTGCAGGATATCCGCGTCATTCTCATCAAGCTGGCTGACCGCACCCACAATATGCGCACTCTCGGCGCATTACGCCCGGACAAACGTCGCCGTATCGCGCTGGAAACGTTAGAAATTTACAGTCCGCTGGCGCACCGCCTGGGTATTCATCATCTTAAAACAGAGCTGGAAGAGCTCGGTTTTGAGGCCCTCTATCCGAACCGTTATCGGGTCATTAAAGAGGTGGTGAAAGCCGCGCGCGGTAATCGTAAAGAGATGATCCAGAAGATTCTTTCTGAGATCGACGGCCGTTTGCAGGAAGCGGGCATTCCCTGCCGCGTCAGCGGGCGTGAAAAGCATCTTTACTCGATTTACCGCAAAATGACGCTGAAAGAGCAGCGTTTTCACTCGATCATGGATATCTATGCCTTTCGCGTCATCGTGAAAGATCTGGATACCTGCTATCGCGTTCTGGGCCAGATGCACAGTTTGTATAAACCGCGTCCGGGCCGCGTCAAAGATTATATCGCCATCCCCAAAGCGAACGGCTATCAATCGCTCCATACCTCAATGATTGGTCCGCACGGCGTGCCGGTCGAAGTACAGATTCGCACCGAGGATATGGATCAGATGGCGGAAATGGGGGTCGCTGCGCACTGGGCTTATAAACAGGCGGGCGAAAGTGGCACCACCGCACAGATTCGCGCTCAGCGCTGGCTGCAAAGCCTGCTGGAGCTGCAACAGAGTGCGGGCAGTTCGTTTGAATTTATTGAAAGCGTGAAGTCCGATCTCTTTCCCGATGAGATCTACGTCTTTACACCTGAAGGCCGCATTGTTGAGCTGCCAACCGGTGCGACGCCGGTGGATTTCGCTTATGCGGTCCACACCGATATCGGCCATGCCTGCGTTGGCGCACGCGTTGACCGCCAGCCTTATCCGCTGTCGCAAACCCTGACCAGCGGTCAGACGATTGAAATCATCACCGCGCCAGGCGCCCGTCCTAACGCCGCCTGGCTCAACTTTGTCGTCAGCTCCAAAGCCCGCGCAAAAATTCGTCAGCTGCTGAAAAACCTCAAGCGCGAAGACTCCGTCAATCTGGGTCGCCGCCTGCTCAGCCATGCGCTGGGCGGCAGCCGTAAACTGGCTGAGATTCCGCCTGAGAATATCAGGCAGGAGCTGGATCGTATGAAGCTGACCTCGCTTGACGATCTGCTGGCAGAAATCGGTCTGGGCAATGCGATGAGCGTGGTGGTGGCGAAGAACCTGTTGCAGGCTGACAGCAACGCCATCAGCAGCAACAGCAAGCGCGGTAAACTGCCGATCAAAGGTGCAGATGGCGTGTTGATTACCTTCGCCAAATGCTGCCGTCCGATTCCCGGTGACCCGATTGTTGCCCATGTCAGTCCCGGCAAAGGGCTGGTGGTGCATCATGAATCCTGTCGGAATATTCGCGGCTACCAGAAAGAGCCTGAAAAATTCATGCCGGTCGAGTGGGATAAAGTCACCGAGCAGGAGTTCGTGGCGGAAATCAAAGTCGACATGTTTAACCATCAGGGCGCACTGGCTAACCTGACGGCGGCAATCAACACGGCCGGTTCCAATATTCAGAGCCTGAATACCGAAGAGCGTGATGGCCGCGTTTACAGCGCCTTTATCCGCCTGACCGCACGTGATCGCGTCCATCTGGCGAATATCATGCGTAAAATTCGCGTGATGCCGGATGTGATCAAAGTCCATCGTAACCGTAATTAGGCATGAACGATCAACGATTTGCCCGGATTCAGGCGATGCTGGCACTGCGCCAGCACGATCTCACGGTCTGTATGGAGCAGGTGCATAAACCGCACAATGTTTCCGCAGTGATCCGCACGGCGGACGCCGTCGGCATCCACGAAGTGCATGCCGTCTGGCCGAGCCAGCGGATGCGCACTCAGGCTTCCGCATCTGCCGGAAGCAACAGTTGGGTTAAAGTGGTCACCCATCCCACCATCGGCGATGCTGTAAAAAAGCTCAAACAACAGAAGATGCAGGTTTTAGCGACCCATCTCTCTGCCGATGCCGTGGATTTCCGTGAGATCGATTATACCCTTCCGACCTGCATCCTGATGGGCCAGGAAAAAACCGGCATCACCGAAGAAGCGCTGGCGCTGGCCGATCGGCAGATTGTGATTCCGATGGTGGGTATGGTGCAGTCGCTGAATGTCTCGGTCGCCTGCGCGCTGATCCTGTATGAAGCACAGCGGCAGCGGCAGAACGCGGGTCTGTACCTGCGCGACTACAGCCTGCTGGACGAAGATGAGCAGCAACGTCTGTTGTTCGAAGGCGGATTCCCGGTACTGGCGCGGGTCGCAAAACAGAAAGGTTTACCCTATCCGCGCATCAATGCGCAGGGCGAAGTCGACGCCGATCCCAGCTGGTGGGCAACCATGCAATCGACCGGTAAAAGAAGATGAAAGGCCGTCTGCTGGATGCCATACCGCTCAGTACCCTGACCGGCGTCGGTGCCAGCCAGGCGGCAAAGCTGGCCAAAATTGACCTGCATACCATTCAGGATCTCCTGCTTCATCTCCCGCTACGCTACGAAGATCGTACCCAACTTTATGCCATTGATGATCTGCTGCCCGGTATCTGGGCCACAGTAGAAGGCGAAGTGCTGCACACAGATATCACCTTTGGTCGCCGCCGGATGATGGTGTGCCAGATTAGCGATGGCAGCGGTGTACTGACGATGCGCTTCTTTAATTTCAATGCCGGAATGAAGAACAACTTGTCGCCGGGCCGGCGCGTCACCGCGTATGGTGAAATTAAACGCGGTCAGCGTGGCGCTGAGATTATCCATCCCGAATACCGGATCCAGGGCGAACAGAGCAATGTGACGCTGGAAGAGACCTTAACGCCGGTTTATCCCACCACCGAAGGTATTCGGCAGGCCACGCTGCGTAATCTCACCGATCAGGCACTGACGCTGCTGGAGAGCTGCCCGATTGCCGAACTGCTGCCGCAGGAACTGAGCGGCGGTTTAATCAGCCTGCCAGATGCGCTCCGCACGCTGCATCGTCCCCCACCCGATCTAAAACTCAGCGAGCTGGAGAGTGGTCGTCATCCGGCACAACGCAGATTGATTCTGGAAGAGCTGCTGGCACACAACCTCAGCATGCTGGCGGTACGCGCCGGTGCTCAGCGCTATTACGCTTTACCGATGCTTCCCCGGCACAACCTTAGCGACCAGCTGCTGGCTGCGCTGCCCTTTTCACCGACCAATGCGCAGAAACGCGTGGTGGCGGAGATAGAGAAAGATCTGGCAAATGACTTTCCGATGATGCGGCTGGTGCAGGGTGACGTCGGCTCGGGTAAAACACTGGTCGCCGCCCTCTCTGCGCTGAACGTTATCGCACATGGTAAGCAGGTTGCCCTGATGGCGCCGACCGAACTGCTGGCTGAACAGCACGCCAGTAACTTCCGCCAGTGGTTTGCGCCGCTGGGCATTGAAGTGGGCTGGCTGGCCGGAAAACAGAAAGGCAAAGCCCGCCAGGCACAGCAGGAAGCGATAGCCAGCGGTCAGGTGGCGATGGTGGTGGGCACACATGCCCTGTTTCAGGAGCAGGTGCAGTTCAACGGTCTGGCACTGGTCATTATTGATGAGCAGCACCGGTTCGGCGTCCACCAGCGACTGGCGCTGTGGGAGAAAGGTGAGGAGCAGGGCTTCCACCCGCATCAGCTGATCATGACCGCCACACCGATTCCGCGCACCCTGGCGATGACCGCTTATGCCGATCTCGATACCTCAACCATCGATGAGCTGCCGCCGGGACGTACACCGGTGACCACCGTGGCTATCCCCGATACCCGACGCGATGAGATTGTGGCGCGGGTTGAGCATGCCTGCCGCGAAGGGCGTCAGGCCTACTGGGTCTGCACCCTGATTGAAGAGTCAGAATTGCTGGAAGCACAGGCGGCAGAAGCCAGCTGGGAATCCCTGAAAACGGCGCTGCCCGACTTAAACATCGGGCTGGTGCATGGCCGCATGAAACCCGCAGAAAAACAGGCGGTGATGCAGGCGTTTAAAGCGAATGAACTGCAGCTGCTGGTGGCGACGACCGTGATTGAGGTTGGTGTGGACGTGCCGAATGCCAGCCTGATGATCATCGAAAACCCGGAACGGTTAGGGCTGGCGCAGCTGCATCAGCTGCGGGGCCGTGTGGGTCGTGGTGCCGTGGCATCACACTGTGTACTGCTCTACAAAGCGCCGCTGAGCAAGACAGCGCAGAAGCGTTTACAGGTGCTGCGCGACAGCAATGACGGCTTCGTCATTGCCCAGTTTGATCTGGAGATTCGCGGGCCGGGTGAACTGCTGGGCACGCGTCAGACCGGCAATGCCGAATTTAAAGTGGCCGACCTGCTGCGCGATGCGGCGATGGTGCCCGAAGTTCAGCGTGTGGCGCGCCACATCCACCAGCACTATCCCGAGCAGGCCAGCGCATTAATTGAACGCTGGCTGCCAGAGAACACCCGTTATACCAACGTCTGAACGCCCCCCTCTGATTCGGCTTTTTTATCCCTGCCGGGCAAACGATTGCTTTTAGCCTGCGGATGATTACAATCGCCACATTATTTTTTGGGAAGAACAGAAGATGTCCACTAATCCGCAGCCAGAACAGCCTTCCGCCACGCAAAGCGAACTGATTTATCGTCTTGAAGATCGTCCTCCTCTGCCGCAAACGCTGTTTGCCGCCGGTCAGCATCTGCTGGCGATGTTTGTCGCGGTCATTACCCCCGCGATTCTGATTTGTCAGGCGTTAGGGCTGCCCGCAGAGGATACCCGGCACGTGATCAGCATGTCGCTGTTTGCATCGGGTGTGGCATCACTGCTGCAAATCAAAACATGGGGGCCGGTGGGTTCGGGCCTGCTGTCGATTCAGGGCACCAGCTTCAACTTCGTTACGCCCTTGATTATGGGCGGCATGGCGCTAAAAAATGGCGGCGCTGACGTGCCCACCATGATGGCGGCGCTGTTTGGTACGCTGATGGTCGCCTCCTGTACCGAAATGGTGCTGTCACGCGTATTGCACCTGGCGCGCCGGATCATTACGCCGCTGGTTTCCGGTATCGTGGTGATGATTATCGGCCTGTCGCTGATTCAGGTAGGGCTGACCTCCATTGGCGGCGGTTTCAGCGCGATTAACGATCATACTTTTGGTGCGCCGAAAAATCTGATGCTGGCAGGGGCTGTGCTGCTGGTGATCGTGCTACTTAACCGGCAGAAGAACCCCTACCTGCGCGTTGCCTCCCTGGTCATTGCCATGGCGGTAGGCTATCTGCTGGCCTGGGCGATGGGCATGCTGCCTGCCGCCGGCATCCCCACCGATCAGCCGCTAATCGTGGTGCCGACCCCGCTCTATTACGGGCTGGGCTTCGACTGGAATCTGCTCATCCCGCTGATGCTGGTGTTTATGGTGACCTCTCTGGAGACCATCGGCGATATCACCGCCACCTCGGATGTGTCAGAGCAGCCGGTCAGCGGACCCCTCTATATGAAACGCCTGAAAGGCGGCGTGCTGGCGAATGGCCTCAACTCCTTTGTCTCCGCGCTGTTTAATACTTTCCCGAACTCCTGCTTCGGTCAGAACAATGGCGTGATCCAGTTGACCGGTGTTGCCAGCCGCTACGTCGGCTTTGTTGTCGCGCTGATGCTGATTGTGCTGGGGCTGTTCCCGGCGGTCAGCGGACTGGTGCAGATGATCCCTGAACCGGTACTCGGCGGCGCCACCATTGTGATGTTCGGCACCATCGCCGCTTCGGGTGTCCGCATTGTGTCACGCGAGCCGCTTAACCGCCGCGCCATCATGATTATTGCGCTGTCGCTGGCGGTGGGCCTGGGCGTTTCCCAGCAGCCGCTGATCCTGCAGTTTGCGCCTGACTGGCTCAAAACCCTGCTCTCTTCCGGTATTGCGGCGGGCGGCATTACCGCTATCGTACTCAACCTGATTTTTCCGCCAGAGAAGTAAGGCCAGGGGCAGGCTTCGGCCTGCCTGCTAATTATTCGGATTTACATCCAGGCTGTTGAGCTGTAACGGTAATTCAGGCATAACAACCTCTCACCGGATTTAACTCGGGAAGGATGCTATGAAATTTATTGGAAAGTTTTTCCTCACCTTACTTTTGCTGCTGCTTTTCACCCTGGTCGTGATCTATGTTCTGTTGCAGACACAGTGGGGTGCAGGCTGGTTTAGCCGTTGGGTGAGTGACAAAACCGAATGGCATCTCTCCCTGAGTAAAATTGAACACAATTTCTCCTCTCCCTCTCACATCATTCTGGATGACTTCAGCTTTGGTCACGATGGACAGCCTGCAGTTCTGGTGGCGAAACGGGTCGATCTCGGTCTGGCACTGATTCAGTTCAGCGATCCGCTGCATTTCAGCAGCCTTGAGCTGCGCGACGGAGAAGTGAATCTGGCCAATCTGGCGCCAGGCAGCGCGCTACCGATTCAGGCCGATCGCCTGCAACTCAACAATATGCGTATCGACAGCCCCAACAGCGCGTTACCGCTGTTTGCTCAGCAGGTTAATGGCGGCATTCTGCCGTGGAAACCCACTGCCCTTGATATGCTGGGCCGCGATGCCCGCTTCCAGATGAGCGCAGGCAGCATGACGCTGAATAATGTGCCGGGTGAAAACGTACTGATCCAGGGCAGTGTCTCCCAGGGTCGGATGCGCTTTGACAATATTGGTGCCGACCTGGCGCGTGGCTCTATGACCGGCAACGGTGAGCGCGATGCCCAGGGCAACTGGAAAATTAATCAGCTGCGCCTGAACGACATCCGTCTGCAGACCACCAGCAGCCTGAAAGATTTCCTGCATAGCCTGCAGGTTGTCCCCTCCATTGCCATTACGCGACTCGACATGACCGATGCCCGCCTGCAGGGGCCTGACTGGGCGGTAACGGATCTGGATCTGACGCTGAGAAACGTTAACTGGCAGGGTGATGACTGGCAGAGTAACGATGGTTCGCTGGCGCTGAATGCCAGCAATTTTATCAACGGTGGATTCGAACTAAATGACCCCATCGTTAACCTGGACTTCTCACCGCAGGGCGTGGCGCTGACGCAGTTCAGTTCACGCTGGGCGAATGGGGTGATTCGGGCTGACGGTGACTGGTCGCGTAGCGATAAACGCCTGACACTGAAAAACCTGGCGGTGGCCGGACTGGAATATACCCTGCCGCAGGACTGGCGCGACCGCTGGCAGGCGACACTGCCCGCGTGGCTGGATAGCGTAGCGGTGACGCGCTTCACCTCTAATCGCAACCTGATAATCGACATCAATCCGGCTTTTCCCTTCCAGCTGACCTCACTGGATGGATCCGGTGAAAACCTGCTGCTGGCGCAGCAGCACCAGTGGGGGATCTGGTCGGGTAAGCTCAGCCTGAACGCGGCAGAATCAACCTTTAATCGCACCGACCTGCGTCATCCGTCGATTGCGCTGAGCGCTGACCAGCAGCAGATTCAGGTTACGGAGCTGAGTGCGTTCAGTAATAAGGGTCTGCTCGAAGGAACGGCCACCGTAGGCCAGCAGCCAGCCCGTCCGCTGACGCTGCAACTGACAGGTCGTGCTGTGCCGGTGAATGTGTTGCAGAACTGGGGATGGCCCGCGTTGCCGTTAACCGGTGACAGTAATATGCAGCTGCAGCTGAACGGTGCATTAACAGCAAATCAGCCGCTGCGCCCGACGGTTAATGGCAGTTTGTCGGTGACAACCGACAGTCAGCAACTGCAGCAGACCATGCAGGCTGGCGAGGTACGTTAACAACAGATCAGGGCCGCTGAAGCGGCCCTGATGATTAGTTGATACGCGCGCCGGAACCCCCTTCTTCCAGCGGCCCGTCAGGATCGGCGGGCAGGACGATATAGACCCCTTCAAACACAGCGCCACACTCATCATTGCCAAACAGCTCAACTTCGAGCTGCACACGCGCTTTACGTCCGCGAGCCAGGCGGTCGAGATCGCCGCTTAATGAGCCCAGGTCGGCAATCGCGCCAGGCCGTCCGCTGATGGGGTGGCTGTAGCGAATGTGCGCATCCGCCAGAATAATGGTGCCACCCAGATGACGCTCGCGCAGCAGCAACCAAATCAACCCCCAGCCGGTCAGCGTTGCCAGCGAAAACAGGCTGCCAGCGAACAGCGTCTGGTGTGGATTCTGGTTGCCCGCTTCCGGCATGGTGGTGATAAATTTTTGCCCGGTAAACTGCAGAATACGGACGCCCATCTTTTCGCTGAGCGGGATATGATCATACCAGGCCTGTTGCAGCTGACCGCACCAGTCGGCGCGATGCAGGATATCGTCAAGCGTGACGACCGGTTTGATCATCAGAAAGTGACGAACCGGCGTCGTCTGCGGCGCGGTAATCTCGCCCTGATTGATGTAGCCGAGTTTAGCGAAGAAAGCGACAGCATCTTCGCGGGCGCTGCAGGTTACCCGCTTTGCCCCTTCCTGACGCGCCACGGATTCCAGCGTCATCGCCACCAGAGTACCCAGTCCCTTGCCCTGAACCGAAGGATGAACGGCCATGAAGCGGATAGCAGCCTCATTGTCGGCATTAATATAGAGACGGCCGATGGCGACCGGATTGCCCTGCTCATCAACCACCATCTGATGATGCGCCAGTGCATCCCAGGCGTCACGTTCCGACCCCTGCGGCTGACGCAGAGGTTTACGCAACATCTCCCAGCGGAACTGATAATAGATATCCAGCTCTTCCGCCGTCTGTGGCACGCGAAGGTGATACATGTAATGTTTCTCCCGCTCGGATGTGTGGCCAGTTCCCTGCCGCTCAGCTGACGTTCTCACACCTGTAACCAGAACGTCACAGGACCATCATTCACCAGCGAGACCTGCATATCCGCAGCAAAACGGCCATTAGCCGTGGTGATGCCCTGCTTGCGACAGCAGTCGCTGAAATATTCATACAGCCGCTCGGCTTCAGCGGGCTCGGCGCCACCCGAAAAGGAAGGACGCATCCCTTTTTGGGTATCTGCGGCCAGCGTAAACTGTGACACCACCAGCACGCTTCCGCCCGCCTGGCGAACACTCAGGTTCATTTTGCCCTGCTCATCACTAAAGATGCGATAGCCCAATACGCGTTCTGCGAGACGTTCCGCACGCGCGTTGTCATCGCCCTTTTCCACGCCCAGCAAAACCAGTAAACCGGCATCGATTTCACCGACCACTTCCTGATTGACGCTGACGCTGGCGCACTGTACGCGTTGAATCAATGCAATCATGTTTCCTCGCGTTGCTCCTCTTTGTGTTGCTGCTTTAACTGCCGATAGTCGGCTAACGCAACGGTGATTTCAGCGCCTAACAACACAATACACCAGGTCCAGTAGACCCAGAGAAACAGAATGGGGATCACGGCCAGTACGCCGTAGATCAGCTGATAAGAGGGGAACATAGTAACATAGAGCGCAAAGCCCTTTTTGCCCAGCTCAAACAGCGCACCGGCAACCAGCGCGCCAATCAGCGCATCGCGCGGCGGCACTCGCTGGGTAGGAACGATGCTGTAGAGCAACCAGAAGGCGAGCCACGACAGCAGGAGCGGGAAAATACGCAGCATCTGATCGACCAGGCTGGTGACGCCTGTCGCGTTAATCCAGCGCAGCGACAGCAGATAGGAGCTGATCGCCAGACTGGCACCGGCCAGTAACGGGCCTAGTGTCAGGATCATCCAGTAGACCGCAAAGGAATAGACCATCGGCCGCTTCTTGTTGCTGCGCCAGATGGTGTTTAACGCGGTATCGACGGAATGCATCAGCAGTAAGGCGGTAACGATCAGGCCGACCGCTCCGACCGCCGTCATCCGGTTTACGTTAGCCACAAACTGCTCAAGATAGCGTTGCAGCGTGTTACCTGCAGCCGGCATCAGATTGGTAAAGACAAAGTGCTTCAACTGCACGCTGATATCTGAAAAGACCGGAAACGCCGCAAACAGGGCAAACACCACCGCAATCAGCGGCACCAGCGCCAGCAATGAGACATAAGCCAGATTACCGGCCTGGGTCGTCATGCCATCCTCATCAATGCGTTTCCACAACAGTTTGAGCCACAACCAGAATGCATGCAGCCCGGGACGAAATTTACGTGACATCATGAATTACTGTTGACCTGCAAACCAGTTGGGTACCGTTTTACTGTCAGTAACCAGTACACTTTCAATACCCAGGGCGCGGGCCGCCTCAATGTTTTGTGTATTATCGTCAAAAAATACCGCCTGATCGGCAGCCACACCTTCTGCGTCCAGCACATGCTGGTATATCCGGGCTTCCGGTTTACGCATGCCCAGCTCCTGGGAGAGATAGAGCTTGTCGGCTGCCTGCTGCACGTCCGGATACTGTGTTGGCCAGAATTCGCAATGCAGTTTGTTGGTGTTAGAGAGGATCACCACCCGATGACCTTCCAGCCGCAGCCGGTTCATCAGCGCCAGGATTTCCGGACGTACGTCAACGAATACCGCCTGCCAGCCAGCGGCAAACTGTTCATAGCTCAGCGCGATTTCCAGCTTTTCACACAGCGCCAGCGCGAAATCTTCATCGCTGATCTCGCCACGTTCGTGTTGTTCAAACGCCTCATCCATCTGGAAATGGCTTTGCAGCGAGGCCAGCGGCACACGACTAAGGTCACTCCAGACACCCAGCACGCGGTTAAAGTCGATATCGATAATCACATTGCCTAAATCAAAGATATACAGCATGGTGTGTCTCCTTCTGTTCCCTGGAGTATTCACTCTAGCGGCAAAAGGGCAGGCTGAACAGGCACTCGCGGAGAGAAAAGCGTAAACGGCAGCGGGCAGGTAAAAAGCGCGACATATCCCACAAATATTCGCTGGCCCGGCTGAAGAGGCAGGAATTTCAGGCAAAAAAAAAGCCCCGCAGGCGGGGCTCTTTATCAGTTAAAGGCGCAATTATGCGTCTTTAGGACCACGTGATGCACGTTTACGGTCGTTTTCAGTCAGGTGACGTTTACGGATACGCACTGACTGTGGTGTAACTTCTACCAGTTCGTCATCATCGATGAACTCGATCGCCTGCTCAAGGGTCATCTTGATTGGCGGAACCAGCGTCGTGGCTTCATCAGTACCTGAAGCACGCATGTTGGTCAGTTTCTTACCGGTCAGGCAGTTAACTGTCAGGTCGTTAGAACGGCTGTGAATACCGATGATCTGGCCTTCATAGACTTCTGCACCGTGACCCAGGAACAGCTTACCGCGGTCCTGCAGGCTGAACAGTGCAAACGCAACTGCTTTACCCTGACCGTTGGAGATCAGTACGCCGTTCTGACGCTGGCCCACTTCGCCCGCACGAATGTCATCGTAGTGGCTGAAGGTAGAGTAGAGCAGACCGGTACCGGAAGTCATAGTCATGAATTCGTTACGGAAGCCGATCAGGCCACGGCTTGGGATCACGTAGTCGAGACGTACGCGGCCTTTGCCATCCGGATCCATGTTTTTCAGATCGCCCTTACGCTCACCCATGGCTTGCATGACTGAACCCTGGTTGTTCTCTTCGATATCCAGCGTAACGTTCTCGAATGGCTCCTGTTTACGGCCATCGATTTCGCGGAAGATAACTTTCGGACGGGATACTGCCAGTTCGAAACCTTCACGACGCATGTTTTCGATCAGAACTGACAGGTGAAGCTCACCACGACCTGATACGCGGAACGCGTCAGCATCTTCGGTTTCTTCAACGCGCAGTGCCACGTTGTGAACCAGTTCTTTGTTCAGACGCTCAAGGATCTGACGTGACGTCACGTACTTACCTTCTTTACCGCAGAACGGTGAGGTGTTGACGTTAAAGAACATGGTTACGGTTGGCTCATCAACGCTCAGTGCTGGCAGCGCCTGCACGTTCTGTGGATCACAGATGGTGTCAGAGATGTTCAGCTCGCCCAGACCGGTGATAGCAATGATATCGCCCGCTTCTGCCAGGTCGCTGTCGATACGCTCAAGACCCAGGTGAGTCAGGACTTTACCGACTTTACCGTTACGGGTTTTGCCTTCGCTATCGATGATAGTGACTTGCTGGTTAGGCTTAACTTTACCGCGCTTGATACGGCCGATGCCGATCACGCCCAGGTAGTTGTTGTAGTCCAGCTGAGAGATTTGCATCTGCAGTGGGGCGTCAGCCTCAACCTGCGGAGGCGCAACGTGGTCGACGATCGCCTGATACAGCGGGGTCATATCGTCAGCCATGTCGGTGTGCTCAAGACCAGCAATACCATTCAGCGCAGAGGCGAAAATGATAGGGAAGTCGAGCTGCTCATCAGTAGCATCCAGGTTAACGAACAGGTCAAAGACCTGATCAACAACCCAATCCGGACGCGCACCAGGGCGGTCTACTTTGTTGATAACCACAATCGGCTTCAGACCATGCGCGAACGCTTTTTTGGTCACGAAGCGGGTTTGCGGCATAGGGCCATCCATCGCATCTACAACCAGCAGCACCGAGTCCACCATGGACATGACGCGCTCAACTTCACCACCGAAGTCGGCGTGTCCTGGGGTATCAACAATGTTGATACGGTAGTCATTCCACTTAATGGCGGTGTTTTTTGCGAGGATGGTAATCCCACGCTCTTTCTCCAAATCATTGGAGTCCATCACGCGCTCTGTTGCTTCGGTACGGGCATCAAAAGTACCGGATTGTTGCAGCAGTTTGTCAACCAGGGTGGTCTTTCCATGGTCAACGTGCGCGATGATGGCGATGTTACGCAAATTTTCGATCACAGCTTTGCCTCAGGCATTAGAAATAGCGCGTTATTGTACACTGATTAAGCGGAAGACTGAACACGATCACACTTTTCACTGAAAGTTTATTGCATGGAGGCCAATTTGCCCTGTTACCGGTGCAGAAAATGCACTAAGTTGGTCTGATGCACCAAAATAGTGCCATCAGACGACCGTTAAGCACCACACTGGTGCGATAAAACGATCGTGGTGCAGCCGCTTTATGACAAAAAGGTGCACCACAAGGCGATTTAAGCAACATCAAAAAAGTTGGCACAGAATTCGCTTTATCTAAATCAAGCGTAAACGCCAGACAGATGTCGGTTGAAGAGCGTGCCGGAAGAGGTTGGTCAGGGAGTTGTTTTCCCGCAACGTATTCCGGAAACGACGTTTCCTCGCCATGTAGATAATGAAAGACCATTTCCAGGAGAGTTGAGTATGTCCGCTGAACACGTTCTCTCGATGATGAACGAGCATGAAGTTAAGTTTGTTGACCTGCGTTTTACCGATACCAAAGGTAAAGAACAGCACGTTACGATCCCTGCTCACCAGGTTAACGCTGACTTCTTCGAAGAAGGCAAAATGTTCGATGGTTCGTCTATCGGCGGCTGGAAAGGCATTAACGAATCAGACATGGTGCTGATGCCTGACGCCACCACGGCGGTCATGGATCCTTTCTTCGAAGATTCTACGCTGATCATCCGTTGTGACATCCTCGAGCCAGGCACCATGCAGGGCTACGACCGCGATCCACGCTCTATCGCTAAGCGCGCTGAAGATTTCCTGCGCTCTTCCGGCATCGCTGATACCGTACTGTTTGGACCAGAACCAGAATTCTTCCTGTTCGATGACATCCGTTTCGGCTCATCGACGTCCGGTTCACACGTTGCTATCGACGATATCGAAGCGGCATGGAACACCGGTAAAGAGTACGAAGGCGGTAACAAAGGTCACCGTCCAGGTCTGAAAGGCGGCTACTTCCCGGTTCCACCGGTTGACTCATCACAGGACATCCGTTCTGCCATGTGTCTGACCATGGAGCAGATGGGCCTGGTTGTTGAAGCGCATCACCACGAAGTGGCGACCGCGGGTCAGAACGAAGTGGCAACCCGCTTCAATACCATGACCAAAAAAGCGGACGAAATTCAGATTTACAAATATGTGGTTCACAACGTTGCGCACGCTTACGGCAAAACCGCGACCTTTATGCCGAAGCCTATGTTTGGCGACAACGGTTCAGGCATGCACTGCCATATGTCACTCTCCAAAGGTGGCCAGAACCTGTTTGCCGGCGATAAGTACGGCGGCCTGTCTGAAATGGCGCTGTTCTACATCGGCGGTATCATCAAGCACGCTAAAGCGATCAACGCCCTGGCGAACCCGACCACCAACTCTTACAAGCGTCTGGTCCCGGGTTACGAAGCACCGGTTATGCTGGCTTACTCTGCCCGTAACCGTTCAGCCTCAATCCGTATCCCGGTTGTTGCCAGCCCGAAAGCGCGTCGTATCGAAGCGCGCTTCCCGGATCCAGCGGCTAACCCATACCTGGCGTTCACCGCACTGCTGATGGCTGGCCTGGATGGCATCATCAACAAAATCCATCCTGGCGATGCGATGGACAAAAACCTGTATGACCTGCCACCGGAAGAAGAAGCTGAGATTCCAAAAGTTGCAGGCTCTCTGGAAGAAGCGCTGAATGCACTGAACGAAGACCGCGAGTTCCTGACCCGCGGCGGTGTATTCACTGACGAATCGATCGATGCTTACATCGAACTGCGTAAAGCAGAGATGGATCGCGTTCGCATGACGCCACACCCGGTTGAGTTCGAGCTCTACTACAGCGTTTAACTGGTCAGACGTTTTTTGTTGCCGTGGAAACTTTTAGCCCATCTTCGGATGGGCTTTTTTCTCCGCGAATTCACCGTTCATTCGCCCTCTTTTCGGCTTAAAGACTAAAATGCACCTCTTTAGTGCAGAGGAACGTTGTATGGCAACTGGCTCTCTGCCCGATGCAGGGCAGATTCTCAACGCGTTAATCAACAGTATTTTGTTGGTGGATAACGATCTGGTTATTCATTACGCCAACCCGGCGGCGCAGCAATTACTGGCGCAAAGCTCACGCAAATTGTTCGGC
Organism: Pantoea sp. OVA07A; assembly: GCF_019969975.1. NCBI lineage: Bacteria > Pseudomonadati > Pseudomonadota > Gammaproteobacteria > Enterobacterales > Erwiniaceae > Pantoea > Pantoea sp. OVA07A. The sequence goes on from NZ_JAHXYM010000009.1 coordinate 104,966, forward strand.
ACGCCGTTACCGGAATTAACCGGCTACTTTTCGCTGAATATCGAGGTGATGCGCGAGAGTCTTGAGGCTGGCCAGGGATTTACTGACAGTGAGGTCACGCTGGTGGTAGATGGTCGCGCGCACATTATGTCGCTGACCGCCCAGCGGTTACCCGATGGCTTAATCCTGATGGAAATGGCGCCGATGGATAATCAGCGTCGTCTCAGTCAGGAGCAGTTACAGCACGCCCAGCAGGTGGCCGCTCGCGATCTGGTTCGCGGCCTGGCCCATGAGATTAAAAATCCGCTGGGAGGATTGCGCGGCGCGGCACAGCTTTTATCCCGCGCCCTGCCCGATCCCTCGCTGAATGAATATACCAAAGTGATTATTGAACAGGCCGACCGGTTGCGGAATCTGGTTGATCGTCTGCTGGGGCCGCAGCAGCCGGGCATGCACATCACGCAGAGCATTCATCAGGTGGCCGAACGGGTGGTTAATCTGGTGTCGATGGAGCTGCCGGAGAATGTCTCGCTGGTACGGGATTATGATCCCAGCCTGCCGGAACTGCCGCACGATCCCGATCAGATTGAACAGGTGCTGCTTAACGTGGTGCGCAATGCGCTTCAGGCGCTGGGCGACGATGGCGGCACCATTATTATCCGCACCCGCACGGCTTTCCAGCTGACGCTGCACGGCACGCGTTATCGGCTGGTGGCACGTATTGATATTGAAGATGATGGCCCCGGCATTCCGGCCCAGCTGCAGGATACGCTGTTTTATCCGATGGTCAGCGGACGCGAAGGCGGTACCGGTTTAGGCCTCTCCATCGCCCGTAGCCTGATTGATCAACATTCAGGAAAAATAGAATTTAACAGTTGGCCGGGACACACCGAATTCTCGGTTTACCTGCCTATTCGCCAGTGAGGTTTCTATGCAACGAGGGATAGTCTGGATCGTCGATGACGATAGCTCCATCCGCTGGGTGCTTGAACGCGCGCTCACTGGAGCCGGTTTGAGCTGTGCGACTTTTGACAGCGCAAGCGAGGTGCTGGATGCCCTCTCAACCAAGACCCCGGACGTTTTACTGTCAGACATTCGCATGCCCGGTATGGATGGCCTGGCGCTGCTGAAACAGATTAAGCAGCGTCATCCGATGCTTCCGGTCATCATAATGACGGCGCATTCTGATCTGGACGCTGCCGTCAGCGCCTATCAGCAGGGTGCCTTTGATTACCTGCCTAAGCCGTTCGATATCGATGAAGCGGTTGCGCTGGTCGAGCGTGCTATCAGCCACTATCAGGAGCAGCAGCAGCCACGTAATCAGCCGGTCAGCGGACCCACCACCGATATCATCGGTGAAGCGCCCGCGATGCAGGATGTGTTCCGCATCATCGGACGATTATCGCGCTCGTCGATCAGTGTGCTGATCAACGGCGAGTCCGGTACCGGTAAAGAGCTGGTGGCCCATGCGCTGCATCGCCACAGCCCGCGCACCAAAGCGCCCTTTATCGCGCTCAACATGGCGGCGATCCCCAAAGATTTAATTGAATCAGAACTGTTTGGTCACGAAAAAGGCGCCTTTACCGGGGCGAACCAGATCCGTCAGGGCCGTTTTGAGCAGGCGGATGGCGGCACGCTGTTTCTGGATGAGATCGGTGATATGCCACTGGATGTGCAGACCCGTCTGCTGCGCGTGCTGGCCGATGGCCAGTTCTATCGCGTTGGTGGCTATGCGCCGGTCAAAGTGGATGTGCGTATTATCGCGGCGACCCACCAGAATCTGGAATTACGCGTACAGGAAGGCAAGTTCCGTGAGGATCTGTTTCACCGCCTGAACGTGATTCGTGTGCATCTGCCACCGCTGCGTGAGCGTCGTGAGGATATCCCGCGTCTGGCGCGTTATTTCCTGCAGGTGGCGGCGCGTGAGCTGGGTGTGGAAGCGAAGATTCTGCATCCGGAAACCGAGACAGCGTTAACCCGACTGCACTGGTCAGGTAACGTGCGTCAGCTGGAGAACACCTGTCGCTGGCTGACCGTGATGGCTGCGGGTCAGGAAGTCCTGATTCAGGACCTGCCCGGAGAACTGTTTGAATCCAGTACGCCGGAGAATCCGGTGCAGTCGCTGCCTGACAGCTGGGCAACGCTGCTGGCACAGTGGGCCGATCGCGCTCTGCGTTCCGGTCATCAGAATCTGCTGTCAGAAGCCCAGCCGGAGATGGAGCGCACGCTGCTCACCACTGCGCTGCGTCATACGCAGGGCCACAAACAGGAAGCGGCACGTTTGCTGGGCTGGGGACGAAACACGCTGACGCGCAAGCTCAAAGAGCTGGGCATGGAATAAGCGGTTCAGTACGGGCTGGTGAAGTCTGCCAGCCCGTTTCTTCAGATAACGCGGGAGAACTGCTGCTGACGCGCTTTCTGACGCAGATAGCGATCAAAGCACATGCAGATATTGCGGATCAGTAACCGGCCAATTCCCGTCACCTCCAGCCCCGTAGCGGTTAGTTCCACCAGCCCATCAGCTATCAACGGTTTCAGCAGCGCCAGATCCTCAGCAAAATAGTCGCTGAAGCGAATGCCCCATTGCGCTTCTGTCGCGGCAAAATTCAGCGAGAAGTTACAAATCAGCGTTTTTATCACGTCCCGACGCAGGCAATCATCGTCGGTTAAGGCGATGCCACGCCACAGGCCATTTCCCTGCTGTTCCACACAATTGTACCAGGTATTAAGGTCTTTCTGGTTCTGCGCATAACTGTCGCCAATCATGCTGATGGCAGAGACGCCAAGCCCCAGCAAATCGCTGTCGCCCTGCGTCGTGTATCCCTGGAAATTGCGATGCAGCTGGCCTTTGCGCTGCGCGATAGCCAGTTCATCCTGCGGCTTCGCAAAGTGATCCATTCCAATGAACTGGTAGCCCTGCTGAGTCAGAGTTGCGATGGTCTGCTGTAAAATATCCAGCTTTTGCTGAGCCGATGGCAGTTCACCCTCTTTGATTTTACGCTGTGCCGCGAACATCGCCGGCAAATGCGCATAGTTAAAGACGCTAAGACGATCCGGGCTCAGCGCCAGTACCCGCTCCAGCGTCCAGGCGAAGCTGGCGGGCGTCTGCAGGGGTAAACCATAGATCAGGTCAATGCTGGTCGAGCTGAACCCCTGTTCACGGGCACGCGCCATCAGCCCGAAAATCACCTCTTCATCCTGTACCCGGTTAACCCGCTCCTGCACCGATTTGTTGAAGTCCTGCACCCCCATGCTCAGACGATTGAATCCCAGCGATCGCAGGTGATCAATCACATCCAGCGCAATTTCCCGGGGATCCACTTCGATCGACATTTCGGCATCATCGGCCACGCTGAAATGCTGCTTCAGTAAAGCCACCAGCCGGGAAATCTGCGCATTGTCGAGGAAGGTTGGCGTGCCGCCGCCCCAGTGAAGCTGCGTGACCTGACGCTGACGAAACAGCGGCGCACGCTGAATAATCTCCTGCTCAAGCACATCCAGATAGCGGTCCGCTTTGTGACGCTGACGCGTCACTATCTTATTGCAGCCGCAGAAGTAGCAGAGACGATGGCAGAAGGGAATATGGACATAGAGCGACAGCGGACGATCGGGGTAACGCGCCACGGCACGCTGGAAGTCGTTTTCCGCGTACTGCTCGCTGAACTCCAGCGCAGTGGGATAGGAGGTGTAACGCGGGCCGGCATAATTGTACTTTTCAATTAACGCCTGATCCCACTCAATCTGCTGCGATGGCATGCTCACTCCTTCCGGTGACGTCGTCTGAGAGAAGGTCGCGAAGAAGAGTAGATAAAAGGTGAGCGGGATGAAACCCGACGTAAACGTTGCTTCAGACGCGACAGGCGTCGTAGTTTAAACAATAACCACAGCAGATAACATGTCGCCAGCAGCGCGAAAATTGATCCAGGCCAAAACATTGTCGTTTACCTGTTAAGCGCGGCATGCGGGTAACGCATGCCGATCAAATTTGCTTAGTTGCCTTTCAGCAGACGGTACATATCTTCTTCAGCCTGCTCATCTTCGGCATCATCCATCACAATGCCTAACTGCTCCATCAGTTCGTCGATACGATCCAGCGAGGCATCCAGCCAGCCCTGATCTTCAGCCGACAGCGTTTCGCCATTTTCCAGCCGATCCAGCAGCGCATCCAGACGTTCGTCATTTTCCAGCTTCGCCAGCTCTTCTTCTGGTGTCAGACGCACTTTCTTCTCTGCTGCCGGTTTTTCTGCGCTTTTCTTTGGTTTAACGGCGGCGGTTTTTCCTTCAGCGATCAGGGCCACCGGTTTTTTACTCCCGATGCGCGGATCTTTCACGCTGTCCGCCTGACGTCCGCCATTGTTTTCGGACGCAGCCGGATTAGCACGGCTGCCAGATGCATGTCCGCGATGCTTTTTATCACGTTTGCGATCGCGTGCTTCATGGTTGATATCGTCACGCGATTTGCGTTTGGCTTTGACGGCAGGTTTGCCGTTAGCAGCTCGTGCAGGTTGCTTCATAGTATTCGGTCCCGGCTTTTTTTATTCAGTATAGAATTGCGGCGAAATCTAGCAGAAAGTAGACAAAGAAAAAAGGCGACAGCTCAAGCTGTCGCCTTATTTCATACCTTCATAAGAAGGAATCATGTTTTAAATCCTTTTCGGCTCGTAACATCCCGGTTAATCCCGCGCCTGCTCAACTCCTGAGCTATTCCTTATCCCTGTCTGGCCGCATCCCTGACCCTGTTCCATTCCATCGCTCATAACCCTCCTGGTATCCCTGAGCGCATCATCCTGATGTGTGCTGCCGTGCACTGCACACTAATGTAGACCAACTGGTAAAAGCCTCAAGTCAGTGTCAAAAATAGTTAGTTCAAAAAAAGAACGTTTTAAGATAAGGGTTTGAATTACATATTTTTTTATTTTTAGTAATTAAAGTAAAAAGCGAAATAACCCGCACCGTGAATGGCAAATCTCTTACAAAGTTTGTTACCGAGATGCGATTGAGCACTTTCGCGTCATAACGCGTATAATCGCCCGCATTGCCTTAATGCGTTTTCTGGAGTGTCACCTTGTCTGAATTGAATTACCACGTTACCCACTTTGTCATGAGCGCGCCGGATATCCGCCATCTGCCTGCCGATACCGGAATTGAGGTGGCTTTCGCTGGCCGCTCGAACGCGGGAAAATCGAGTGCGCTGAATACGTTAACCAATCAGAAGGGTCTGGCGCGTACCAGTAAAACGCCGGGACGTACGCAGCTGATTAACCTGTTTGAAGTGAAAGAAGGTAAGCGTCTGGTCGACCTGCCCGGTTACGGTTATGCCGAAGTCCCGGAAGAGATGAAGCTGAAGTGGCAGCGCGCGTTAGGTGAATACCTGCAAAAACGTCAGGCGCTGAAAGGACTGGTTATCCTGATGGATATCCGTCATCCGCTGAAAGATCTCGACCGGCAGATGATTCAGTGGTCAGTGGAAAGTGGCATTCCGGTGCTGTTGCTTCTCACTAAAGCAGACAAACTGGCCTCAGGTGCCCGTAAAGCGCAGCTCAATGTCGTGCGTGAAGCCGCACTCGAATTTGTTGGTGATGTGCAGGTAGAGCTCTTCTCATCGCTGAAGAAAATCGGCGTGGATAAGGTTCGTCAGAAGCTGGACAGCTGGTTTAATACGCTTGAACCGGCGGTTGAAGATCAGGACGCGGAAGAGTGAGTGGCAACCCTGTGCCGGTGACGCTGACGGTACAAAAAGCCCAATAAAAAACGCCCCAGTCACAGAATGACTGGGGCGGCTAAATTCAGCCAAATCCGATTACGTGAAGTAAAAGGTCTGAAAGATAGAACATCTTACCTCTGTACCCTACGCGACGAACTTTACCTGATTTTCTGTGCGTGACAAAGGCTTTTTTGTTGCTTACTTACATCAAACCAGACTTTTTTTACCATGCACGTCACAAAAATAGCGTTGTGATGTAGTTTAATGACGAAAAAAGTGTTTAGACGATAAGCAGTTAGAAAAGCGTTTTCTCTCAGTGCCAGCGTTGACCACGCTAAACCGGTCAACTAAACGATTTTCTTATACCTGATTCAGGGCCGATTCTGTTCTTCAGAACCGACCACACGCATCGAATCAGTGGGCTTCATCCCAGTTGTCACCCACACCGACTTCAACCAGTAAAGGTACGTCGAGCTGCACGCTACCTTCCATCAGCGCACGGATTTTCTGGCTCGCCTCTTCAACCGCCCCGGCTTTGACTTCGAACACCAGTTCATCGTGAACCTGCATGATCATTCTGACGGCATTGTCGTTTTGCTGTTCCAGCCAGTTATCGACGGCAATCATTGCCCGCTTGATGATATCCGCTGCCGTTCCCTGCATCGGCGCATTGATCGCGGCACGTTCTGCGGCTTTCCGGCGAATGGCGTTACCGGATTTAATATCGGGCAGCCACAGCCGACGGCCTTCCAGCGTTTCGACATAGCCTTTACTCGCCGCCAGCTGGCGTGTGTTCTCCATATAGCGCAGGACGCCCGGATAGCGTTCAAAGTAGAGATCCATATACTTTTTCGCTTCACCCGCACCGATATTCAGCTGACGCGACAGGCCAAAGGCGCTCATACCATAAATCAGACCAAAGTTAATCGCTTTGGCGCTGCGACGCTGTTCGCCGCTGACCTTATCCAGCGCCACGCCAAACACTTCGGATGCCGTCGCGCGGTGAATATCTTCGCCCTGGGCAAAAGCGTCCAGCAATCCTTTGTCCTGAGAGAGATGCGCCATGATACGCAGTTCGATTTGTGAATAGTCTGCCGCCACAATGCGATGGCCTTTGGCCGCTACAAATGCCTGACGGATTCGGCGTCCTTCATCATTACGCACCGGAATGTTTTGCAGATTCGGATCGGCAGAGGATAAACGTCCGGTTGCGGTGACGGCCTGATGATAAGAGGTATGTACCCTGCCACTGATCGGATTGATCATCAGCGGTAATTTATCCGTATAGGTAGACTTAAGTTTGGATAAGCCGCGATGCTCCAGAATCACTTTGGGCAACGGATAATCAAGTGCCAGCTCGGCTAACACCTCTTCGCTGGTTGAGGGCGCGCCGCCTGGTGTTTTCTTCGTGGGTTTGATGCCCTGTTTTTCAAACAGGATCACCTGAAGCTGCTTGGTGGATGAGAGGTTGAAGGGTTCCCCCGCCAGCTCATGCGCTTTCAACTCAAGCTCAGCCAGTCGGGCCGTCAGCTCTTTCGAATGCTGCGCCAGAATAGACTGATCGATCAGCACACCGTTGCGCTCTATGCGCGAAATCACCGTCAGTAACGGCATCTCAATCTGTTCAAAGACTTTTTTCGGGCCCGCTTCTTTCTCCAGCTCTGGCCACATCTTCAGATGCAGCTGCAGGGTCACATCTGCATCTTCGGCAGCGTAATGAGATGCCTGCTCTAACGCGATTTGATTGAACGTCAGCTGATTTTTGCCTTTACCGGCGATCTCCTGGAAGGTCACGGTTTTATGGTTAAGCCAGCGAGCGGCCAGGCTATCCATGTCATGTTTGCCCACCACGCTGTTGAGGATATAGGACTCAAGCATGGTGTCGAATTTGATACCAGCCAGTTCAATGTCGTAGTTTTTCAGCACGCCGCGATCGTATTTCAGGTTCTGGCCAACTTTCCATGCGCTCTCATCTTCCAGCAAGGGCTTGAGCTGTGCCAGAACGGTAGCGCGATCCAGTTGATCAGGCGCATCAAGATAGTCATGGGCAACCGGCAGATAGGCGGCTTCACCGGGCGCCACCGCGAAGCTGATGCCGACGATATTAGCGCTCAGGGTATCCAGCGCGTCGGTCTCCAGATCAAACGCAAAGACTTCGCTGTTTTTCAGCTTCTCCAGCCAGCTATCAAAGAGATCCTGATCCAGAATGGTGACATAACCCTCGGTCGGTAACACGCTGCTGGTTTCAGCCACCGGGGCCGGTTCATCGGCCTGCGCTTTTTGCGCCTGCGTAGTGCTCTTTTTACCCTGCAGCCATTTACCGTCCTGCAGGTCACTCAGCCAGCGTTTGAACTCGTAACGACTGAACAGGGCCTGCAATGCCTCTGTATCGGGTTCAGTGACTGTGAGCTCTTCACAGGGCAGCGCCAGCTCAACGTCTGTCTTAATGGTCGCCAGCTGATAAGAGAGAAACGCCACATCACGATTCTGCTCAAGTTTGGTCGCCATGGTTTTGGCACCACGAAAGCCGAGATCGGCCACTTTGTCCAGATTGTCATAGATCGTCTGCATGCTGCCCAGCCCCTGCAGCAACGCCTGTGCCGTTTTCTCACCGACGCCTGGCACGCCAGGAATGTTATCAGAGCTATCACCCATCATGGCAAGGAAATCGATGATCAATGCGGGTGGAACACCATATTTCTGCTCAACCTCTTCTGGTCCCAGAATGGTGTTGCTCATAGTGTTAATCAGCGTGATGGCGGGCGTGACCAGCTGCGCCATATCTTTGTCGCCGGTGCTGATCAGCACTGAGAGACCCTTTTTCTCCGCTTCCAGCGCCAGCGTACCGATGACATCATCAGCCTCGACGCCGCTCACAGCCAGCAACGGCAGCCCCATCGCCCGCACCATCTCATGCAGTGGTTCAATTTGTGCACGGAGCTCGTCAGGCATCGGGGGACGATGAGATTTGTAATGCTCAAACAGCTCGTCCCTGAAGGTTTTGCCTTTGGCATCGAACACCACAGCAACGTGACTCGGATTGTATTGCGCCAGCAGGCTTTTCAGCATGTTGAGCACGCCGTACATGGCACCAGTGGGTTCACCTGCACTATTGGTCAGCGGCGGAAACGCGTGATACGCGCGATAAAGATAGGATGAGCCATCGACCAGAATCAGGGGATTTTCTGCTATTTGCGCCATAAGTCTGTGTAGTCTTCGTTGCTATGAGTTGGGCTATAAGGATGCCACAACCAGGCAGAAATGGTGAACTAAGGCGTGCCACGTCTGGAGTTTTTCACGCTTTTGGGGACAGGATCGCAACGATCGTTCTGTGGATAACTTTGTGCGTAAAAATTATAACGCGCTGTTTTTCAGGAAAATAAATAATCGACACTTGAATAAAAACCATAAATTTCATTGGCTTATTTAATTTCCGTGACCCGATCGCTATTTTTAATAGCGCGATCCCTTGTGTGGATATTAAATTTATGCCCTGGAGATGGACAAAAATTGGCCCGTTGTTCAAAGGCATAAAAAAAACGCCAGCAGAGCTGGCGTTTAACGGGGGTGTGAGGCTGATTACTTCTGGCTTACCAGGAATTTAACCACGTTCGCATAGTCTGCGACGAAATTATCCATAGAGCTGGTATCAAGACCGCCGTTGTTAACCATGTATTTGCCATTCACGAAAATAGCAGGCACACCACGCAGATCAACATCAGCAGCGGCTTTTTGCTGCTGCGCAACCAGCGCTTTTACGGCGAAGCTGTTCCAGGCTGCATCATAGTCCGCCGCAGAGATACCGGCCGCTTTGACAAAGGTCTCTTTCAGACTGGCAGGATCGGTGATGGTCTGCGTTTTCTGAATGCCATCGAAGATAGGTGCTGTCACTTTATCTTCAACGCCCAGCGCCATCGCGACAGCCCAGGCATGGGTCACGACCGGCCCCAGTTCTCCACCGAGAAAATCGACGTGGTATTTCACCATCTTAGTGTCAGCAGGCAGATTCTTTTTCACCGCGTCATTGACGTGATAAATACGTTCAAACTGATAGCAGTGCGGGCAGAAGAAGGAGAAGAACTCCATCACCTGAGGTTCGCCGGCCACAGGTTTAGGCAGACTCACATATTGTTTACCTTCAGTGAACTGGGCAGCAGATGCGCTGAATGCCAGCACTAAACCCATCAGTGCAAACCAAATTTTTTTCATCGTGAAAAATTCTCCTGACTACGTCATTAATATTGCGGTGTCAGCTGCAGAGGAGGTTCCTGCAACAGCTTCTCCTGCTCGGTAAAGAGTGAAATTTGCCTGCGCCAGAAATCTTCATCTGTCATCCAGGGGAAAGCGCGCGGAAAAGCGGGATCCTGCCAGCGTCGGACAACCCAGGCCAGATAATAAACCATGCGCATGGCGCGTAAAGGTTCAATCAGTGACAATTCATTAATATCAAAATCACTGAACTCACTGTACGCCTCCAGCAGTATATCCCATTGAATACGCTGTTCCTGACGATCGCCGCTGATCAGCATCCAGAGATCCTGCACGGCCGGGCCATTACGGGCATCATCCAGATCGACAAACAGCGGTCCGTCACGCCACAGGATATTACCCGGATGGCAGTCGCCATGTAATCGTAGCGGCTGCCACGTGGTGTGCCACTGTTGTTGCAGCGTGTTTCCCAGCTTATCGATAGCCTGTAGCAGTGCGACTTTAAGCGATGCAGGCACTAACAGAGAGTGCTCCAGCACCTGCCGGGGTTCATGCAAATATTCATCCAGACCGATGGCAGGCCGATGCCTGAACAGCGCTTTACGCCCGGTCTGATGAATGCGGCCCAGGAAGCGGCCTACCCACTCCATCTGATCTTCGTTGTCTGTCTCATATTGCCGTCCGCCCAGGCTGGGGAATACGGCAAAGAAGAAGCCAGCGTGACTATGCAGTGTCTCACCCTTTAACCGCAGTGGCGCCGCGATGGGCACTTCGTCAGCCAGCAGATCAAGTGCGTACTGATGTTCTTCAGCAATCTGTTCGGCACGCCAGCGCTGTGGGCGATAAAACTTCGCAACATAGCGGCGTTTTTCGTCGTCGCTGAATTGATAAACCCTGTTCTCGTAGCTGTTCAGGGCTGTCAGACCCGATTCGACGCGAATTCCTGTTTCCCAGAGCGCATCAAGCAACACGTCGGGATTCAATGTCTGGAAGTTAAAAGCAGCGTCGCTCATCATGTTACCTGTAGTTGCCCTTGCAAATAGCAGCCAAGGATAACACTACTCGTCCTGTTTAATGACACCCCGTGCGCGGAGCAGTGCTGTTTTGAAATCAACTTCATAATCTTTTTTCAGGCCTGGGATCTCATCATCGCTGGCTGAGTCACGCATCTTGAGATGGTAAATTAATACATCATCGGTTAATTCACTTAACGGGCCACGGAAACCAGATTCCTGAGCCAGTTTCTGCAAAAATGTGACCAGATTAAGATCAGGCTCTTTTTGCCAGGCGGGTTGCAGCAACTCGATTAACTCGTTTAAACGATGGCATTTCATTCAGATTTCTCCTTTCACAGTGCGTCATCAGCGAGGGCACAGTCATGACAATATTAACCGGCATCATTCTGGCCGGTGGTCAGGGCCGCCGTATGGGTGGTCAGGACAAAGGGTTAGTACAGCTGGATGGCAGGCCGCTTTATCAGCATGTCCTTGAACGGCTCAGGCCACAAGTCGACATTGTCATGATTAATGCGAATCGTAATATTGATCGCTATCAGTTAAGCGGATGTCGGGTTATTCAGGATGTTTTTGATGATTATCCCGGTCCGCTGGCCGGTATCTACAGTGGGTTGCTCGCCATCGACGGTGAATGGGCCGCTTTTTGCTCCTGCGATACGCCTGCAATACCTCTCTACTTCGTCGAAAAACTGGTCGATCAACGCGGTGAGGCGCCGGCAGTCTGGGTACGTTCACAGTCGCGCGATCATCCTACGCTGGCGCTGATTCATCGGGAAATGGCTGCACCTCTTTATGACTATCTTCAGGCTGGAGAACGACGTCTTATGCATTTTCTGCGCGACCACGGTGGCCATGCTGTCCGGATGGATGAGGATGAGGCTGCCTTCCGCAATATCAATACGCCTGATGACCTGAACAACAGAGGCTGACATGTCATTACCTATACTTGCCATTGTGGGCTGGAGTGGAACCGGGAAAACGACGCTATTGCAGCAGGTGATACCGATTCTCGGCGATAAAGGTATCCGCGCAGGATTGATTAAACATACCCATCATCAGATGGATGTGGATACGCCAGGCAAAGATAGCTATCTGCTCAGAAAAGCGGGTGCCAGTCAGGTGATAGTGGCCAGTTCAGAGCGATGGGCATTGATGTGTGAGACGCCGGAAAAGCAGTCGATTAATCTGCCTTATCTGCTCAGCCGCATGGATCACGCTACGCTTGAGGTCGTGCTGGTCGAAGGCTTCAAAGATGAACCCGTACCTAAAATTGTTTTATGGCGGGCCGGGATCAAGGGTGGGATCGAGGAACTGCTTGATGAGCAGGTAATCGCTGTCGCCAGCGACCAGAAATTAACGCTGAACGTGCCAGTTCTGGATATAAATCGTCCGGACAGCGTTGCAGACTTCATTGCCGACTGGCTTGAGAAACGCTGAAATGGATGTTGTGATGCAGTTTTTCACGATCTGCAGACGTAAAAAAGCCCCGCACTTCCGTGCGGGGCTTCTTCACTTATTTAATGCCTGGCAGTTCCCTACTCTCGCATGGGGAGACCCCACACTACCATCGGCGCTACGGCGTTTCACTTCTGAGTTCGGCATGGGGTCAGGTGGGACCACCGCGCTAAAGCCGCCAGGCAAATCTTGGTGCACGAAACGAATCTTTCACGCCATGACCGCGTTGCCATCGCTCAGCCACACCGGTCACATACTTCAGTATGCTCCCGCTGACGTCCTCGCTCTGCGCCTTGTCACGCCGCAAAATCTTTCGTTTCCGCTAATTTTTATCCGGTACAGGCTGAAAATTGTGTCTCTCAAAAACGCCTCTGGCGTTGTAAGGTTAAGCCTCACGGGTCATTAGTACCGGTTAGCTCAACGCATCGCTGCGCTTACACACCCGGCCTATCAACGTCGTAGTCTTCAACGTCCCTTCAG